>NZ_LT635814.1 GCF_900128495.1 Bacteroides ilei | reverse complement strand
CCACGTAATTGGGCTAAATCCCATCAAACTTGTTCCGAATAGATACTATTAGTTCCGAATCGACTACAAATAACACCGATTCGGAACTAACTCACAAAATTTGCAACGTGGTTTGCCGAATGCTTACTGATAATAAGGAATAAAGAATTGTTTAAACTAAGAACCTAGAAAAGTGTATTCTTGCAAATTATACTCTTCTAGGTTAAGGATGTAAATTAAACTTCTCAAATGTCTTATTTGATCGTAATTCATATTTCTTCTATTTTTTAACCTTTAATTTTCCAAAATGCATCTCACTATTTCAGTTGAAAGGACTTCAATATTTTAAACTAAAATAAAAAATAGACTGTTTATTATATTTAAGCTAAGGATATTTGATTGCTATATTTTATTCACAAGAGAGAGTTTATTGCCATGACATTTTTCTCTCACGAAATGCCACCAAGTATTTTTACATATCGAACTTACGGACAACCAATATAAGCACTTGTTGAAAAATGTTCTAATATGCTTTATTATTTCGAATCCTGTCAAGCAAGTCGATAATCTTATGAATTTCAGAATAAGCTTTTAAATCTTCCGGAGTCTCTTGACATAAGAGACACAGCTTTTCCGAATTATTCATAGCTCTTTCCAAGTCGCCATTCTCTGTCAAGTATTTATAGAGGTTTGTCTTAATGAAATAGCGTTTTGTTTTTTCATATCCTGGCATATACTTCTGTAGTTCAGGGAGTAGTTGCTCGTAGCTTTCATATTTACGGCAAACTACATTAGGCAAAAAATGCAGCAGAAACCAAAACTCCGTACAAGGGTTAGTCTCTATGAATCTTACTTTATATCCATATTTTTTTGCAGAATACTTCTTCTTAGCATTTTGATAAAGCTGCATTTCAGAAGGAAATTGTAATAGTCTATCCATATCAAACAGGCATACTATATAATCATATTGCTTATTCAAATAGGACTCAACCAATTTCAATATATGGCGTATATCGCTATGTTGTGGAAAATCAGGAGCCACTTTAAATGGATAACGACAAGCTATTCTCAAAGAATCAAAGTAAAACCATTCTGTCTCTCCTTCTCCTATAATAGCAATACTTTTTGTTACTGTTTGTCCCATCACATCAATCATTTAAATCAAAATACTGGCTACCTAAGAATGGCAGTTTCACTAATTTACCTTGTTTATATGCATTATAAGGCGAGAGATTTTTATGCAGCCCTAAAGCTGAAAGACGAACCACATTTGTTTCTCCCTGTTCATCTTTATCCGTAAACCATATTGTATCACGGCGTATAAATTCCTCATTTAACAGGTTAATGTCATGAGTAGTCAATAACATTTGTGAAGTCTGATTGCTATTAGCCAAAAATACTTTTATGAAATAAGATAGCAATTCATAATGAATGCTTGTTTCAACTTCATCTATTGGTACAAACTGGTTCTTTTTCAGAAGGAAATTCAGTATTACAGCCATTCCTAAAAATCTCATAGTACCGTTTGATTCATACTCTTCAGATAATTCATACAAACCATTCCCAGCCTTATGAGTAAAAGTCAATTCTGTATTTGTGATTTTACCGTTCTTCAACATTTCTGATTTTGCATCATCATCAATGGGAGCTTTCTGAATCAGTTGTTCCAGTTCAGGCGTGATAAGTTCCTCTTCTTCATGAAGAGTAACATCTTCAATATTAAAATCCGAAGCCTTTAAAAAGTTCAAAACAAATTTTTTCAGATTTCCATCTTTGTCCTTATCCAAATGACGTTTCACATATCCCGACAAAAGCATTCCAGGAGCAAGAACATCTTTCACCTGCTTTGCAAAATAGTCATAGACATCATTTAGCTTAGTCTTCTCTACATTACTGTTTCCAAAAGCAGCAAGCACACTGCAATTGTTTATGGTGTTTCCTGCTATGGCATCCTGATTTTTCTTTGCCATTTTCAAGTTTGTTCCAAATTCTATAACTGAAGAATCTGTATCAGGATCATAGCTACGTCTATATAGTTTTGTAGGGCGTATGGATTCATATACAGTTAATGTTTCGGAATATATGCGCTTTTTATCAAGTTCAAAGCTAAGAATATACTTCAATTGGTTCACATAAAAAGACATAGACATCTTTGTCGTCTTAGTCTTTGATGTTTCGTCTAATAAAAAAGGAACAGCTCTAGTAGTATCATTACGACCTTTCGGTACCCTTAACACCAGCATTTTGAAAAAATCTATAGCTCTCAGCACATTGCTTTTACCTGACGCATTAGCCCCATATATTATTCCTATTTTCAGTAATCTTACGCCATCCTTAACTTCATAAGTGTATTCATCAGACATGAAACCGTCTGATGAAGGTTCAAAGCTTATTTTTTGAGTCGACCTTATTGAGTAGAAATTTTCTACTGTAAATTCTGCTATCATAATCAATCCATTTCTTCTTTGATTACAAATATACCAAATAAAGCAAGAAATACAATATTATATTACCCATTTTCGTAAATTTACTACATTTTTTCGACTTATAACAAAATAATATCAAATTATTCGCTTTGCCAACTTTACTTTACCCACGTACTAATATATACGTTCATTAAAGTAAAGTCAAATAGAGGAAAAAGGATTAATTCTATTTTCCCTTTGCTCAATAAAATGATATATGTTAAAACATCCTATTATTTAGTTGACATACTTGGCGAAAAACTCACGTATTATTTGTACGTTTGTAGACAAATAGAAAACTGGTGAACTTCAGTCGGAAAATCTAGATTTTCCACGGTTCTAATTTTATGTTGAAGAACAAACGTAGGAACAGCAAATTCAGGTTCAAAAACAACCCATTATGGACTAAAAAATACTTTTCTACTGTTTAAGATATAAATTTTTGATTATCAAATATATCTACATGTTGTATTGGGAAATGATAATGTAGTAGAATTAGGATATCAGATTCCTACTACTCTTTTTATTTTAGTATACAAAAAAGGAAAGCAATGTCATCACAAAATTCTGATATAAAAGAAATAATGGAACAAATTGTCCAGTTTACGAAAGAAAGAGACTGGGATCAGTTCCACAACGGAAAAGATTTAGCATTGGCTTTGTCTATTGAAGCCTCAGAATTAAACGAAGCATTTTTATGGAAACAACCAGATGAGGTGAATGTAGATAAAGTTAAAGAAGAATTAGCCGATATTATGAATTATGCATTTCTTATTGCTGATAAATACAAATTAGATATCAAAGAAATCATCTTGTCGAAATTGGCTAAAAATGCAGAAAAATATCCTGTTAACAAATCCAAAGGCAACGCTAAGAAATATACCGAATTATGATTGTATATCACGCCAGTAAAAAGGGATTCATCAATGATGTCTTCAATGGAACTATTGCGGACGATATTGATCACGCTTTTTTACTCCATTTAGGAAGACACACCTCCCCCAATGAAAAGCTATCATGGAAAAATTCTATGATGCATATGTATAAAGTAATCAATACACCAGATATTCCAGATACTTCAACAATTGCCATCGAGTATCAAATACCCCTTACGTCCAAACGTATTGATTTCATTATTTCTGGAGTTGATAATAATCAGCGTTCCAATATTGTCATTATTGAACTGAAACAATGGGAACAAGCAAAACTATCCAAAAAATCTGGTATCATACAAACTCATTTTCAACACGGTGAAAGTGAAACGGCACATCCTTCCTATCAGGCCTGGTCGTATGCTTATATGCTTCAAAACTATAATGAAACTGTACGCAAACAAAGTATACAACTCATGCCTTGCGCTTTCTTACATAACTACCAGGAAGATCATATCATCTCTAATGAATGCTATGCTGAGTACATAGTGAAAGCACCTTTATTTTTAAAGTCAGATGCAGGAAAACTACAAGATTTTATTAAGAAATATATCAAGTACGGTTCTAAAGAGGATATTATATATCTCATCGATAATGGTAAACTACGGCCTTCCAAGCAACTGGCTGACGCTCTAAACTCCATGTTACATGGAAATAGAGAGTTTGTATTATTGGATGATCAAAAGGTTGTATATGAAACTGCATTAAACTTGGCGAGAGAAGCCGCAAAAGGACCCAAACATGTTTTTATTGTAGAGGGGGGACCTGGCACAGGGAAAAGCGTTGTCGCCGTAAATCTATTAGTTGAATTGACTAAAGAAGGTGTTGTAGCTCAATATGTATCTAAAAATGCAGCACCACGTGATGTGTATACAGCTAAATTATCAGGGAGCTTTAAAAAAAGTTACATTAACAACTTGTTTGTAGGTAGCGGCAGTTTTATAGATACCCCACAGAACACTTTTGGAGCTCTAATTGTGGATGAAGCCCACAGACTAAATATGAAAAGTGGTCTCTACAGTAATTTAGGCGAAAACCAGATTCTTGAAATTATACAAGCAGCTCGTTTTTCCATATTTTTTGTCGATGACCGTCAAAGAGTACATATCAAAGATATAGGCTCCAAAGCTGCCATACAAAAATTTGCAGAATCGTGCGGAGCCATTGTACACACTGCTAAATTAAGTTCTCAATTTCGATGCAATGGTTCAGACGGTTACTTAAGTTGGCTCGATAACACTTTGCAGATTAAGGAAACAGCCAATATTCGGTTGGCTGCTGAAAATTACGATTTCAAGATTTTCTCAGACCCGAACCAATTATTTGAGGCTATCAAAGAAAAAAATAAAATCAACAACAAAGCACGTGTCGTAGCTGGATATTGCTGGGATTGGAACAGTAAAAAAAATCCCGATGACTATGACATCATCCTACCAGAATTTCATTTTAAAAAACGATGGAATCTGAATACAGATAAAAATTTATGGATTATAGGTAATAAGTCTATCGAAGAAATAGGTTGCATACATACATGCCAAGGATTGGAACTGGATTACATAGGAGTCATTATTGGTCCAGACATGCGTTATGAAAACGGACAGATTATTACTGATGTTACTCAACGTTCTAGTAACGATCAGTCTGTTAAAGGATTCAAGTCGCTCATTACACACAATAAAAGTAAAGCTCTGCAAGATGCCGATGAGATTATAAAAAACACATACCGCACTTTACTTACAAGAGGAATGAAAGGCTGTTATGTGTATTGTTGTGACAAAGCATTGGCTGAATATCTTGCAGCCCAATTGGAACCTCAACATGAGTCTGTTCCTGAATTGAGAATAGAACCAGAAGTCAATGACGAAGTGAAATACATTGATTTCCTGCCTTTATATTCCATACGGGCTGCATGTGGATATTTTGGGGAAGGAGAAATAGTTGATGAAAACGGTTGGATGAAAGTTGAAGGAATGGGAAAACTTAACCGGAATATGTTTATTGTACAGGCTGTAGGACATTCTATGGAACCGCTCATTCACGATGGAGATTATTGTGTCTTTAGGGCGAACCCAGCAGGTAGCCGACAAGGGAAAATTGTACTTGCTGAACACCATAATTACTATGATCCTGACTATACCGGCAGTTATTCTATCAAAACATATACCAGTAAGAAATCATTTGATGCAGAAGGAAATTGGGCTCATGAAGAGATTGTTCTGCAGCCCCAAAATACCGATTACTCACCTATCATTATTGAGGAAGAAAATGCAGATGAATTCCGAATTGTAGGTGAATTCATAGGTATTATACAGCCTGATAAGAAATAGTAAAAACAAGGAGTTCCTTAGCCAGTTCAAGACAGAAGCCAATGTAAGTAAGTTTCTTGCATCCCCGGGTGCTGGAGAAGATGCTTGAAGGCAAAATGAATGCTCATTTGGGTCATGAAAAGAATTCTGCGGCAGGTAATAACACCGACAACTCCCAGAATGGAAGTTATTCGAAGAAAATTTATGAGGATGTAAATTAAACTGTGTCAGCAAAGAGTAAAATAAAATATTAACTTTGCTAACACAGTTTTTTTATGAAAGAAGAATTTGATTTTGAAAGTATCAAGAACAAGGCTATTGAACAGTTAAAAGCGGGCAAGCCCTTGTTAGGTAAAGACGGTGCTTTTGCACCCCTATTGGAAAGTATATTGAATGCAGCTCTGGAAGGTGAAATGGATGCTCACCTGACAGAAGAAGAACGTCAGACGGGTAACCGTCGTAACGGTAAGATGCAGAAACAGGTCCAGACTCCATTGGGCGAGGTAACCGTATCTACTCCCCGTGACCGTAATTCAAGTTTTGATCCACAATTTATTAAAAAGCGTAAGACCATTCTGGCAGAGGGTGTTGCAGACCGTATAATCGGCCTGTATGCTCTTGGTAACAGCACACGCGAAATCAGCGACTGGATGGAAGAGAATCTTGGAAATCGTGTCTCGGCAGATACAATCAGCGCTATTACAGACCGTGTACTTCCGGAAATAAAGGCATGGAAATCACGCGTGCTTGATTCTGTATATCCCATAGTCTGGATGGATGCCATCCATTACAAGGTAACGGATGAACGTGGTTGTGCGGTTACACGTGCAATCTATAATGTGCTGGGTATTGACAAGGAAGGACATAAGGAGCTGCTCGGAATGTATATATCAAGGAATGAGGGAGCAAACTTCTGGCTCAGTGTGCTGACAGACCTTCAGAACCGTGGAGTCGAAGATATTCTTATTGCCTGTATAGACGGCTTGAAAGGTTTTCCTGACGCCATCCA
>NZ_LT635813.1 GCF_900128495.1 Bacteroides ilei | reverse complement strand
TTTTCCTTGAAGGCCTGCAGTTCTGTGCAGGTACGTTACCGGAAGAGGTATTGCTGCCAGTACCGTTACCATCTGCCTTATTATTATCATCTTTCTTATCAGAGCCGTCATACTCGGACTTCTCCATTGCCGACTTGTCAATGTTACGGTTGTTCAGCAGCCTTCTTTGCTCGGAGGTACGACCGAAGCGGTGTTTCCTGCTGTCCTCAAGCTGAAGCCTGAGATTGGAAACCTCATTTGCCAGCATCATGTTCACCTCGTCTTTTGCCTCAAGCTGCTTTCTCATAAGTTCCATTTCTTTCCTGTAATGTTCAACCGTGGTTGATTGCTTTTCGAGGGATTCTTTGAGGTCATTGATTGTATCAACCAGAGCCTTGGAGTTCTCTTTGTTTGATTCTTCAATAGCCTTAAGCCTCGCAATCAGTTCGTTTACCTGTTTGCGAAGCCCTGCCTTTTCCTCATTTGCCAGACCCAGCTGGCAGCAAAGTAACTCGTATGCTCTTTCATCAATCATGATATAAAGGTACGAAAAATCAGGCAGTTACGCAAACTTTTCACCGTTTGTTTTTATATTATTTCATTGAAAGTCAACGTCTTATTGTTCATTCTTTAGGGGTTACATACATTCTGTCCACTACGATGCTTTCCGTCAGGTAAGCCATGTCAGACCACTGAATACGGTAGCACCTGGAGACTTCATCAAACACAGGTTTCTTGAATTTTCCCATAACAGGACGTTTCTCGTAAAGCACATAAAATCCGCGTTCATAATGAAGTATCTTAACGACCTTCCGGTTACGGGACATGAACATATATACATTGGATGCATCGCTCGGGTCAAGTGACATCTCTTCCCTTA
>NZ_LT635812.1 GCF_900128495.1 Bacteroides ilei | reverse complement strand
TGACAAAACACATCTCAGTGACTTGTTTGACAAATCGAATTTCAAAAATGTCAAAGACCGATATGATTCAAGTGAATCGAATTTATTTAATTTTTAACCTTGTCCATTTTTAGTGGACAGTAGTGATGTTATATGATAAATTATTAATTATAGATTGTAATCTTTCATTGTATTCTCCAAAGTTTAAGGAAAATAAATCTGTTCGCAATAATTTTACACTGTCGGATTTTTGTTGGAATTTATCTGCCATTATGTTATTTTCTTTCAGCTTATAAACTGAAGAATATGATACTGGTTTTTTTTGTACACTTATTGCCAAATACTTAACACCCGGATAAGGTTTACAAATTACTCCATTGGGATATGTTCTATCGGATTGAGACGTTTCTATTATACTAGTTAGGTTTTCATCTAAGGAAAATGCGTAATTAGATACAGCACCAATTTTAACTCCCTCTATTAATACCAAATCTATATCAGTTACATCTTTAATTACAATTCTGTATGAATCATTATCTGTAATTCCTGTAGACGCTAACAAATATTTATTTTCTATCGTTTTTATAGTAGATAAAACCCCACCATCTTTAACAAGTGCTCCAATATTATATAATAATGTTAGACTTTTTTCTAGATTCTTTTTCCTTTTGGATAGTTCTGTTGGGTCTGTATACCCCCTTGAAGAGTAGTCAATTAATATCCAATTTGTTATTGTATCATACGAGTATGTAGCACCAATATTTTTCCAAGTTTGCCAAAATCCTTCTTTATCTTTGAATGTTATTATAAGTCCATTTTTTCTATATAAATTAGGAACTTTACTCAGCGCATCGCTAAAAGTATAAAGATTATCTCCATCAGCACTTCCCTGAGGATATAAATCGCTAATATTTAAATATGAGGACAATTCGGCAAGTTTCGCATCCCGTTTCTTCAGTTCTTCATCAGTTGTTGTCTTATCATAATAATCTTGTTCTAGCTTGTCAAGATGTTCAAGCATCTCCGTTCCGATTCGATTAGCCGTATTCTGCTTATTCGTTTTCTCGTCACGAATCTGTATCGCCATCTGCTTTAATTCATCGAATGTTTTTGTTGCCATAATTTTAGTTTTTAACGAAATAAATTCATCATGTTATTATACTAAAAGACACAAGTTATGTGTGTCTATTGCGTGATCCGTACAAGCGCGATCTCATCGTAGTGCTGCGTCTATGGTTTGCTTCCTCGATTTTATCAACCAGCAAACCGCAAAACTCTTCCCCGTACATGTACGCCATCTGTTCTTTCAGCACCATGATTGACGCAAAGTAGGGACGTGAGAACCATTCACGAGGTGTACGGGGATTGCCAGATGTATAATATCCACCAGGCTTAGGACCAACTTTCCGAGGAACGTTAAGCCTGTGTTCCTCTCGATATATAGGGTTCAAAATCTGCAAGTCACCGCCATTACCCTTAGTATACCCGTTGCCGACACCCATGTCCTGGTAGATACCGTACTCGAGAAACTTGTGCTGGATAGTAGATACAGAGTCAGTGGATGATATCACGTTATCCCGAATTTGCTGATGCAATGAGTAAGTATTGATGACGTGCAGCCGTTCGATTTTCTCACGCCAGATTGTCACCATCATTTCCGCCCAGGCTTCCTGATATTTCTTACGATCTTCGTCAGTTGCTGCCGGTCTGTGATTATCTGTCTTAGCCATCCCACTCGTCCTCCTTATAACATAAATCAGTCGGTTCAGTCAATTCGACCATGAAGTACAACCCTGTGCAGCCGGATATGAAATACTCACCCAGTTCACGGGTATAGATTCTGGATACATTCAGGAAAGATAAGTCCAGATCTTCGTATATGTATTTGTCACGGATCATACGGGAATGGAACTGCCGGAAAAGTTGCCGACAGATATCCAGCTTTGCCGCCCGGTCGGTCATGTCATCGTAACGGTAACGTATCAGAAGAAACACCGTAAAGGTACGCTTTTTGAACCAGCCTCCCCCGATCTGTTCGGTAGCTGCGTCGTTAGTATCGTCTATGCAGACGAAAGCGGACTGACGGCGGAAATTGTCAAGTACATCCTGGAGTGAATTGATACCGCTACAGGAACACGGGAAAAAGGCGTTGGCCTTGGCCAGCTTGTTTTTCTCGGTCAGATCCTTGAAATAGGTGTGCCCGTCGAAGAATTTACTTGTGTCCATTTTGTCTTGATTTTAGGATTTGAATATCGTGTGCTTTGGCATCCAGTTCTGTCAAGGCCCGCCAGCAGTCCATCTGCAAGACTTCCTTTTCTTTCGTTACATCACCACCTGTCAGTGCCCGGATCTGGGCGTTCATCGCACCCATCAGGTCGGGTAGTTCAGGCTGATCAGCGTCGGCCGAACTGTGAAACGGCTGAAAGAAATGCGGAAACAGAGAAGTGAAATACAGTTTAACGCTACCCCACCAAAGGAACACGGAAACCAATTCGTATTCTTTGATCCGGGAAAAGGCTGCCTGCAACGAACCTTTTATGCCCGGCTTTTTCTTATAGAGATAACCATACAGGGATTGAAGCTGAGAAACGTTCTGCGAATACAGGTAGCCCTGGTAGTAGTTCTCACAACAAAGGTAATCTTCGAAGCTCAGGCCGTGCAACATCGCATCGATGGCACACCGACCGCCGATATTGTCCAGTCTGACGGGATAAGCATGGGGTTCGGAAATAAAATCAATCTGACGGAGAAAGCTACGGATCTGCCAGTCCTGAAGAATAAATCTCAATTTCTTGTGCCAGTTCAAACGAAAAGTGCACAGCCAGCCTTCTTTAATTCGCTTACGAACACGTATTCCAGTAAATCGCATAAAGACGTAGGTCTTTGCCTTGACCGGAGGAAACAGCGTGATGACCAGGAACACAAACCGAAGCTGTTCCTGGTTAAGTTCCTTCCAGGAAATAGGGAAACGAAAATCAAGGATTCTACCCCCAAAAGTATACTGAATCTTCCTTTTCATTCTGGTAAGTCTGGAAATGTTTGACTTTGTATGCCTCGGAGTCCTTATAACTGGTAAATACCTCTACCTTGGATTCCGCATAATTCTCGATGCGTTCCAGCATGCTCTTTGCAGCCGGCCAGTGTCCCATGATACAAAATCCGATAAACTTGCACATGTAGTCTGCCATGGCGGTTTCTTCTTTTGTGAAAGCGTTATGCCGAGCCTGTTCGAGGATATGATCGAAAAACTCTGACGACACATGCTGCCGGATCTTTTCTTCCGCCTGATACATTCTCGTGCGAAACTCATTCAGCTTGGAACGATGTACGTCTGAAGAAGGAAATTCAACATACATCTTCAGCTGTCGGGCAGTATATATCAGGTTGGGGATATTGATACGGGCCTGTGCTGTGTCTGCCCAGTCGGTACCGACCAGCAGCTCCAAACACCGATCGTAGGTATCTTCGGCTGCATTGGTAACTTGCTGCAACAGGTTCTTGACTCTGTCGGCCGAAGCCGGAGCCAGATTCTGATTAGACACCACACCGAAGCCGGTCGGAGTCAATACCAAATCGAGCTGCGGAATCTGCTCCTGATAGGTACGCAGACAAACCAGTTTTGTGACCGCCTGCTCGAGTCCAGGAACCGTATCTAATTTATCTGCCATGTCACCCAGCAACACATGATTAATGCTCTGAAGGGTATCGTCCAGGTGAGGAGCAATCATATCGTATACCTCTGCCGTGGAATTGGTAGCAGAGGAACATATCTTCTCGAAAATCTCTTGTGAAAATGTAATAGCCATATTGATTCGTTTTAAGATTTGCTTTCAAGATCCGAAGCTGTCTTCTGTTTGGCATCGGTGTTCTGGTCAAGTGTAGTAAGTAGCACCATGGGAACATCCGGATAGACCTTCTCGCTCCAGCCATTGTACTCGATGACGATGTTATGCGGAATGTTCATCAGGTCATGAAAAGGTATCTCCAGTGCCTGCTTGAGCGTGAACAGCTCGCGCTTGTCTGAACCGGAGTTGTTGCTCTGCCCTTTACCCGGAGTAGCACCTACCAGATTAGGATGAATGTTGTCGCCATAGCAGGTGATGTTACTGGCTTCCTGAATATCTTCGCTCCAGTCACCACCCTCCTTGCCGGTTTCAATCACGTTGATGCGAACCATACGGACTTCACGGCCGTTCGGATCAATGTAGTAACCGGTGATCCAAACCTTACCGCTGTTCTCAATGCCGGAAACGAAGTTCTTGATGTTTTCCTTTTCTTTCTTGATGCGCTCCATCTTTTTCAGCGGTTCGGTGATATGATCTTCTTCACAGATGTTTCGCCAGTAATCCTTGTGAACCTCGACCTGATATTTTACGCTGGCATGGTTGCGGAGCTTAGCCTTCTTGCCTTTCCCGATCAGTCGCTTGATATCGTACCAGTCGCCCCGGAAGATGCTGGTGTAATAAGGAATTGGATAATACTGGAACCCCGGCGTCGGGAAGCGTACCAGAATAGCAAATTTCCGTTCGCCGGTACGAATCCTTGTTTCGCCATCGCGCCCAGGTTCACGCCCCATGAGTACCATCAGATCACCCATCGGGTCGCGCGGATCAAGCAAACGAATGACTTCGTAATCCTCCGGACGGAGTGAAACATTATCACGGAAATTGGCATAAATCACATGATTGATTTTGCCGTTTCTCGCCTTCTCAAAACGGCAATAGCAGGCTTCTTTATGCACCAGACGGTTAATTCGCTTGCCATCCTGAGAAAGAATAATGACCGACACACAAAAGAAAAAGTATTTCATGTCTGTTGCCTGCTCGAGCTGGAACAACGGCAAGCTGTTGCGAACCAACCAGCGTTTGATTTCGGGATGGGTTGTCGGCTGTTTGGTATCAACGTCCATATACTTCAGACCGGCACCATAACAAGTAATGACATTGAACAGCTTGTTCTGGCTCATCACTTCATCAACACCAATCATCTTGATAATATTAAAAGGGAGCTGATTGTCTTCACCGAAATTTACATATGCCATGCCTTTCCGATTCGGAACAGGTGTCGTTCTGATATTCGCGTCTTCGTCAAAAACCAAGCTGCTGTCCTCAACGGATGCCATTTCGGCGGCTACATTGGAAACCTCGATGTTGAATATCTCACCAGGAATGAAGTTGTCGTCGTATTGTGAAATTGTTTTGTCCATATTAGAGATAAATTGTCATGTTGTTTATTTCGAATAGAGATATATCGCGGAAAGCCCGGATCAAACCGGATGCCGGAAGGCGGACACGATGAACACCTCGGCGCCAATGTGAGCCGACACACACTGCACCACGGTATTCCAGAATGTCGCCTGTACTAAGCTTCCATAACTTCAGGTTACAAGGCTGCCCCGACTCGAGCAACCTCAATGCGTCTTTGATATGTATTACTTTCATAGGCTTTAATTGTAAGTATCATCGAAAGAATCATCGAACACCTCCGGGAGCAAATGAATCCGCTGCTGACAGCGAGAAGCCAAGATGTATGTGACGGTAAATGAAAACAAGCCATCGTCTTCATCGCTCCGACTGGTATCACTCTCTATAATGGTTATCGGGATATCTCCGGAATCGTCCATCAGCCAGGCTTCCGTAGTTCTCGCCAAATCATCTGCCAGAGCGAACATAGATTCTGGGATATATCCTGTATTGAGTGTGTGCTTACGCTGCTCGTCTACGTAATAGGTCTTGTACTGACCGGCAAAATATGCCGCACTCCGGGTAAGCTCCGGTTCTACCGTATCGCCACCTACAAAGTAGAAAGTTTCTACCAATCCAAATGAGTTACGGAACTTCAGACCAATGGCCTCCGGTTTATCTTGATCTACACGGAAAACCTGTTTTCTGGCACCGGCTTGGACAGTATACCGAAGCAATATATATCCAGACTGTGTAAAACGTGAGGGAGAAACATCTACGGATAGGATACCATAGTCGGACACACTGCCCAATGAACGTGTAGACTTGAGCAACTGGTTCCGGTCATTGACAAAGACACATTCCGCCGTCACAGGAATAGCTGTCCCCCCGGAAGATAACCTCCCGGTAGTGAAATTTAAAGTTTCTGTACGCCCGAAAGATGTCACCTTGTCACCTCCAGCCAGAGTCGTCAAGAAGTAATTATCCACAAAATCTTCTGCACTGCATGCTACAACAAGGCGACATAACAGCACAATAAAGGTTTTGGAAATAGAAGCCTCTCCAGATGCAGAAACCGTATAACTGAACTGGAGCAGAGGTGAAGCAATCAGATAAGGCTCCATGAGGGAAAATAAATCAAAGACACGAATCAGGCTATTGGCATCCGGAGTATAATTCTCCTGTAAGATAACATTATTACCCTGTTTCAGAACAAAATTCACCAGCTTGTTCGAGCTGATCGTAAAGTTGTCCAGCTGTGATGAAAGGGTAAAGTCGGGTATATCTTGGAAAATGGTGAGCATACATCTTTGTTTTTCTCAAAGATACCCGACCCCGGAAATGGGTAAAAAGACAAAAGGTGCAGCATCATTATGACGCCACACCTTTTTTATTTGTACTGCTACTTGCGTAGCATGATCCACGCCGGCCGGCCATCGGGGGAAATGGCAAGCTCATAGCCCAAATCCACCATCGCCCTGGCGATATCGTTAATGCTGATCTCTGCCATATCAGAAAGTTCGTCCTGTATCTGCTGTGAAGTTTTGTAAATTACGTCATCTGTAACTTTATCGGCAGGAAGATATTCCTGGAAGTAACGATAAAGAATATATATTTGTCGAATTCTACTTTTTTATTTGCCATGGTCTGCCTCCTTTCTATCATTCAATGCGGTTTGAATCAATTCACTGAGCTGCTCCATCTCCGGACGTGTACAGCATAATTTATCACTTCCA
>NZ_LT635811.1 GCF_900128495.1 Bacteroides ilei | reverse complement strand
AACTGATATAAATTGTAACATATGGGTTCAACAAAACAATAGCGGCTGATACTATTAGGTTCATAGTGACAGTCGCTATTGTTGTATATAAAGGTTTAATACCTGTAGTTGGCCGAATACTTACTTTAATCGTACCTTATGGAATTGAAACGAATGATATATCTAGTGGAAATAAAATTAAAGTAGAGTTTTAATCGTACCTTATGGAATTGAAACGCCGGGAGTAATGAAGTTCAGATATGCTTTACAAGCGTTTTAATCGTACCTTATGGAATTGAAACTATTAGCGAAATCGAGGATAAAGTGGATTCACTCACGTTTTAATCGTACCTTATGGAATTGAAACGTAAAATAACAATTCTCCTGAAATGTACCATAACCCGTTTTAATCGTACCTTATGGAATTGAAACGTCGTACTTTTTATTACAGATTGTGTAACAAAATGTCGTTTTAATCGTACCTTATGGAATTGAAACCCGATAGAATCTTCCAGAACTGATGAAAGGCTTTGTTGTTTTAATCGTACCTTATGGAATTGAAACAAGTGGCAGAATGGTATGTATCTATGGTCAAGACAGTTTTAATCGTACCTTATGGAATTGAAACCATCTATGTATCTTACTTCAAGTGAGCCGTTCACGGTTTTAATCGTACCTTATGGAATTGAAACCATCGTGTATCGGCGCATAGAACTTCACGCTGTATTCGTTTTAATCGTACCTTATGGAATTGAAACAGAAGTTAGAATGTAAGCAGAAGACACCGCAGGCTGGTTTTAATCGTACCTTATGGAATTGAAACAAGGTAATAAACGCAATATGAAATCATAAAAAGAAGGTTTTAATCGTACCTTATGGAATTGAAACTTTATCATCTGAAGTATTTGTAGCAAGTTTGAGTCGTTTTAATCGTACCTTATGGAATTGAAACATGAAATCTGTAATAGAAAACAAATCACGAACAGAGTTTTAATCGTACCTTATGGAATTGAAACTCGACAGCCTGGGCAACCTTCTAGCGAAGATGAGAGTTTTAATCGTACCTTATGGAATTGAAACTCCCATGTGCCGGTGAACTGGAATATCTGTGAATCGTTTTAATCGTACCTTATGGAATTGAAACGACAGAAAGGTGTTCCTGTTTGGAAACAAGTTGTGTCGTTTTAATCGTACCTTATGGAATTGAAACATCTTACTACTTACGTGCAGTACAACCCGGATACGGGTTTTAATCGTACCTTATGGAATTGAAACCTAGAAAGATTTATAATAGGTTCGGTGTAAAAAGGTTTTAATCGTACCTTATGGAATTGAAACCACCTTACCGTCTTTCATCAAGCAGGGATTTTGGCGGTTTTAATCGTACCTTATGGAATTGAAACGCCATTTTCAGGCCTGTGCAAGCTGGAACTGCATTGTTTTAATCGTACCTTATGGAATTGAAACAGACCATCGTCTGCGAGAGGCTCTATCAATATGATGTTTTAATCGTACCTTATGGAATTGAAACGACACACGCCAGGCCGCCGGACACACGCCAGACCGTTTTAATCGTACCTTATGGAATTGAAACTCATCTTTTCGTTGTGCTGGCTTTTCTGCCGGCTTACGTTTTAATCGTACCTTATGGAATTGAAACTATTTCCCGGATTTCTTGTCCAAAGCGGCGGAGAAAGGTTTTAATCGTACCTTATGGAATTGAAACAAGATTTTATCCCAGTCCATCCCTTTCTTCATTTCGTTTTAATCGTACCTTATGGAATTGAAACATGGCCAGTTTGGAAGAGAAATTCTAAACGGGTTAGTTTTAATCGTACCTTATGGAATTGAAACTTTCTCTCTTTTCCACATAGCTGAAAGTTCCGCTATGTTTTAATCGTACCTTATGGAATTGAAACGGTGAGACGGCTGTCATCAAACCCGTGGCTCGTAAGTTTTAATCGTACCTTATGGAATTGAAACTTGAGGCTGTTCACTGTGTAGCGCATTACCCCATCGTTTTAATCGTACCTTATGGAATTGAAACAGGACAAAAACAGCAGAACCCCGTCAGTCTTTTGGTTTTAATCATACCTTATGGAATTGAAACTACCGGGACACTATAAAGTACGAAAGAACACTGAGTTTTAATCGTACCTTATGGAATTGAAACATCAATGACGTTCATCAAAGCTGTTTCGTTATCAAACGGTTTTAATCGTACCTTATGGAATTGAAACTTTGCAAATCAAAGAATAAATGGTTTTGTGAAATAGTTTTAATCGTACCTTATGGAATTGAAACTCTGAGTTTGAGCCTTTTTTTACGGCATTCCCTTTATTTTAATCGTACCTTATGGAATTGACAAACATCGGGATAAATGAACTAATGAAAGTCCTAACCGTACCTTATACATTCAAACCGAAATACATTCCACCTCAGCCGCATACCTCTGGTCTTATACGGAAAACACCTTGCCATCCCCCCGCAAACACCTTGACGAATTACCCGGAAGAACTTCATCTTTCCGGGAAAAGATGCTGACATTTCCAGGAAACGCCTTCATCTTTTTCCGGGGGTACCGTTCCACGCCCCGCAGGCAGCCGGAAAAGCGGCCTTGCACCTGCCGGCCAGGCAGGGTACGGAACGGCGGGATTCCAGGGTACTATCAGAACTATCAAAACTATCACCTATACATATTCTTATACCATGAATGACCCTTCTTGATGTACATATTCCCCTCTTTTTCAAGGTATAAATCCTGTTTCGCCTCCCTCAGTATCCTATCACCGGTGGCTACGGAAACACCGTTCTCCACACATACCTTGAGGAAATCGGCGCGGGTGAAGCGGGTGGGCATCTTGCCCAGCACCACACGGTACTTGAAGTAGTAGTTCATCTGCCGGGGTGATAGTATCGGTCAAACGGTACCATCGTAGCGCACGAATCGGTACCATCATAGCGGAGGAACCGGTACCGCTATAGCGGAGGAATCGGTACCATTGTAGCGCTTGAATCGGTACCAAGAAAATCA
>NZ_LT635810.1 GCF_900128495.1 Bacteroides ilei | reverse complement strand
GTAAACCTCCTTTCTTGCAAAGCAAAACGGAACAGATAAACCAGCACAGGCAAGCAACGGCAGCCAGCCAATGAATAAAAAAGGAACAGCTAAGAATGCTGAAGGAAGCAAGTACTTGAGAAACAAGCACAGCCTGACGGTTTGATACTCTCTCTTCCATAAGAGCGGAAAAGATACAATTCTTACGGTTCAGCCATAACGATATACGGCTTTCTCTTGCCTGGCTTGCAGGCAATGCAATTTGATTTTTCATTTTGGTAGACAATTAAAATGAAACAATATGTAATTAAAATTACGGGAAAGGAAACAAGAAAGGTTCCGCTTTCCCGTTGTCTACCACCTGAAACAGGCTGTGGGTGCATTAACACTCCACACGGGGGTCGGAACCCTATAGGTATATAGCCAAAGCTATGGACATAAAAAATGCCCGCAGCAATGTTTATTGGCGAGCCTTCGCGCGCCTGTTTCAAATGGTAGACGCTGCAAATGTATGTTTTTGTTTTGAAATGGCAAAAGAAAAAGCGGAAACTTTTAATCAGCAGCCATTTCTTTACATTTTTGCAAAGAAAATTTGCTTAAATGAAAATTTATTTCTACTTTTGCAAAGTGTTAATTAAAACTGATATGAGAATATCAAATAAATTATTGCTTAATGATTTTGTTCAAAGGCACTCAAGGGCGGTGAAACCAATGAACAAATGGGTAGAAGAAGTTGTAAAAGCTCAATGGACTACCCATAAAGATTTAAAAGATACATTTCCTTCAGCGGACTACGTAGGAGATAGCCGATATGTTTTTAACATCAGCGGGAATAATTTTAGAATAGTAGCTGTAGTTCTGTTTATTGGAGGAATATTAGAATTGAGATTTGTCGGTACGCATGCAGAGTATGACAAAATTAAAAACTGTTCGGAGATTTAATCTCCGGACAGATTAAATTGACATTATTAACTCATTATTATAACCTATGATAAAAATAAACGTCGACTGTATCACAACACGAGATCAGTATGATGAAGTACGTAATCGTGTTAATGAACTAATCAAAGAAGCTACCCAAAAAGGTATGTTGGAACCAAATGCGGACAATGAATACATTCGTGAAATAGCCCGCTTAGCAAAATTGAGTGCAGATTATGAGGATGAATATCTGAATATTTTGCCATTAAAAGTAAAAAATCCTCTAATCAAAGCTATTGAAGATTATTTCTATTCTAAAAACATGAAACGAAAGGAGGCAGCAGCAACATTAGGATTGAATGAATCTGTATTTAGCCAGATTATGAATGGAAAAAGAAAAATTTCAGCATCACTTGCTAAAAAACTTTATACAGATTTGCATATTAATGCTGATTTAATTCTACAGAATATCTGAAAAACAGGGCTGCCTCGTTTCACAATGGGCAGCCCTTTTATTATATTTTAAACAGAATTTATTATTCAATCAGGTAAAATGTACCTTCAACAATCGGATCAATTCCATCTGGAGTTACTGTATAATGTAACTCTTTACAATAATATTTTTTATTGCCTATTAAATAGATTGATTTACAATCATATAATCTCTTATATTTAAATTGAAAAATGTATTCTGTTTTAGTGTCTATTTTAATGGAATCTTAATAGTATCTATTATATAGACCTTCCTGGTCAGAGTCTATTGCTAAAGACAATTTTTCATTTGTTAATCTATCAATTTTAGCACGAATACCAGCACTATTATAGTGAATGAAACATGGATATGCAACAGCATGCGGAACAAGAGTAGAATTGAGAATGGGCTGATCTATTTCTTGATTCATGTAATCAAAACTATACATATATAGTTTTAGCCCAAGATATATGGAACAAAAACGGGAAAACCTATTCTGCTAAATAAAAGATACCTTCTGCTACCTTATCCATACCACTCTGGGTAATTTTATAATGTACCTCTTTACAGTAGAATTTTTTATTACGTATAACAAAAATCCTATTAAGATCATATACTTCGTTCGTCAAGAACTGAAAAGTATATTCTACAGAAGTATCTATCTCACGTTTATTCTTATAGATCCGATTAAACAACCCATTGCTACCATCCAATGTGATTGTATAATCGGGTAACGTCAGAATACTTTGACTATTCCCAAGAACCGTAGGTTTCTGGATAAAATACCTGTCATTTGATGACATTGGCATCTTATCTCCATATTCACCTGGTGTTTCATTCGGACCTCTGTTCAGAGCTTCTTGTATACCGTAGTAAATGCCGACAAATAATCTATCTGGTATGTCACTACTGTCAGTCGAATTATTAATCAGATCATTGATAGCTGTACTCTTGGATTCTGTCCTTAATTTCTTTATTGCCGGACCAATTAAAAATCGATCACCTGTACTACTATGTATTTCGATTTCTTCTATTTCAGCAGGAATTATCTGAAATGAGCTTTTATCTCTTGAATCCAAATCTCCGGCATCCTTAAACCGATCAATAATTATCAGTCCTTTTCGTGTTTCTTCTGATGTTGCAGAATATTCAGTAACGACGTAATCAAGTCCGTAATCTGTAGAATGCAAAATATAAGGCCCGGAATAATATTGCTCATATTGTGTCTTAAAATCATTAAATTCTGAACTCGAAACAAGTGAACAATTTTCTCTTACACCATCTTTAAGTTTCAGGTAATTATAGTATTTATCACTCGGTAAATCATAAGACACATATTTATAAGCAAAAGCATAATTAGTATCTACATCGAATGTTTTTTGAATACTATCATCAACAATATCATCTATATATACAAGCTCCTGATTCTCAAAATACCTGTTCATACTAATGATATTGAATCTTTTATTTACCTTATCAATAGATATGATACAGTCAAGAAAAAGTTCAAGCTGTTCAATAAATTCATTTATAGTCCAGTCAGGCAACAACTCCTGCAACATTGCTTCCTTATATGGATTTACAACAAACAATCTGCTAAAGACAGGATCTTCTTCAAGTTCGTTTACCCCTTTCGTAAATCCCAATTTGGTTATCAAATTTTCCAACACATACAATAGATAGTACTGTGGCACAATATTCTCAACGTCAGTAAAAGAAATGTCCTCACCTACCTGAACGTTGTTCAATATAGACAGATCCCCATTCGATTCTGTATAATTCACAATTGGTGTGTACACAACTTTATTAGATGGGAAACCGCTGAACAATGTATTGATTGCTTCTTCCGACGTCATAGAAATACTATCAAGATTCATATCCCTTATGCTAGTTTCACCACCTTCATAATTCAATTGTGAATTACCAGCAATTATCTGAATCTTGACCGAATAGTTTTCTATCGAAAGAATAACCTCTACACCTGATATTATTTCACGAGCTCCTGATATTAGTGTGATAGTATCGGTCAAACGGTACCATCGTAGCGCACGAATCGGTACCATCATAGCGGAGGAACCGGTACCGCTATAGCGGAGGAATCGGTACCATTGTAGCGCTTGAATCGGTACCAAGAAAATCA
>NZ_LT635809.1 GCF_900128495.1 Bacteroides ilei | reverse complement strand
GTAAACCTCCTTTCTTGCAAAGCAAAACGGAACAGATAAACCAGCACAGGCAAGCAACGGCAGCCAGCCAATGAATAAAAAAGGAACAGCTAAGAATGCTGAAGGAAGCAAGTACTTGAGAAACAAGTACAGCCTGACGGTTTGATACTCTCTCTTCCATAAGAGCGGAAAAGATACAATTCTCACGGTTCAGCCATAAAGAAATACGGCTTTCTTTTGCCTGGCTTGCGGGCAATGCAATTTGATTTTTCATTTTTGTAGGACATTTTAAAATGAAACAATATGTAATTAAAATTACGGGAAAGGAAACAAGAAAGGTTCCGCTTTCCCGTTGTCCTACACCTTGAGAAAGGCAGTGGGCGCATTAACGCTCCACACGGGGGTCGGAACCATAAGTTATATAGCTAGAGCTATGGACATAAAAAATGCCCGCAGCAAAGTTATTTGGCGAGCCATCTCGCCTTTCTCAAAATGTAGGACATCACAAATATGAGGATTTATTTTGGAATGGCAAAAGAAAAAGCGGAAACTTTTTGAGGTTTCCGCTATAATTCCAAATTCAAAAAGGAAGCAGACTTAAGGAACGCCCCTTCCTACTATCCTTATCTATAAAAATAATATTTTCATCATCTGATTCTAAAATATACATTCTCTGATCCATACCTACTAATTTTGCTGTTTCCCAAAAGATATCATCATCGCTAAACGTGACATCATCTCCTAATCTTATAAGTTGATTATTGACATTGTAAATTTCATTAACTTTTTTATTCTCTTTATTTTTTAAATCATTTATTGCATTTAATATTATACTAGTATCTACTGACAAATTTTGTTGTTTAGGCATTTCAGCCTTATTTATCGCTAATAAGCTAATTAATGAATTAACATTATCTGAATCAGCCTTTTCAGTCTCTTCCAATGCCTTCTTTATTTCAGCACGTCCTTTTTCCACTTCATCAATTCTGAGGGTCTCACTATATGATAAAGTCCTAATACTCGATATATCAAAAGGCATAACCGTTTTTTTATCCTTTATCAATACCGTTTTCATATTGAAAGCCTGCCTAAAACCTAACTCATAGAATACATTCGCATTACGAGAGCTGATATCGCATATAGCCATATCGTATTTCACCGCTTTTTGCAAAATATCCACTATAATCATATTGGTTTTAGAGGTGTCGTCAGCTCGGTCTACTTTATATCCGGCCGCTTCACATGCCGGTTTTATTAGGTATTCATATACCCGGCCAAAATGTCCCTTCTCATAACCGTCTACATCACTAATAGGCATTATGACAAAGCATGTTTTTTGAGGCTTTTCTTCTTTAGTTACTTTAGTCATAGGTTAAAATAAATTCTGCTGTTGGGGTTCTTTTGTGGAATCTTTATACTTCTTAATCATCTCAAGCATTAACTCATCTTTAACAATCGAATCCTGAATACGTTCGTTTAAATCATCTGAATTTTCTTTATCTTTCAAGTCTTTTTGATTCTGCCGAATCCGTCCATTGGCACGATCCTTTAAATAATCCAACAAAAGATTCTCGGTTGTAAACTTCAACTTGCGATATGGAGTATTACTTGCATTGATGGCATCCTCCAGTATCTGAAAGAATTCATCCTTCTCCCCACTCTTGAATTTATCCATCAAATAATTAGAAACAATAACGACATCAATATCCTTATTGAAATCATTCATACGTGCATATCCGCCAATGTTTCCTAACATCTGCATAAAAATATCCTGTCTACCAGACAAACCTGAGGATATAAAAATTTCACGTCCATAATATTTGATATCATAACTATCCATAAAAATTTTGAACCATAAAGCATCATAGGTTAGGTTCACACTTTCTTTTTTTGCTGCCATATTCAGTTTTTATTTAGTTCATTCATAATTTCACATAATTCTTTCTCGTAAATGAGCCGGATATTCTTCCCTTTTGCATTGAGTTCTTCAATCTTCTTGAGTTTAGACGGCCCAGCTCCTTCTCCTACAATGACAATATTGGTTTTGCCTGATATTGTCGTATTTATGTCTGCACCGAATGATTTCAGGATAGAACCGAGCTCATCACGGTCGGGGTAGGCACAAAAGACACCTGTAATCACCACTTTCTTTTGGAAGAAAATCGTATTCTTGTTTTCTACGTCTTCCTCGGACAAAGGCATCAGAGTGTCATGGTCGTACTTGCGAGCTTCCTTATTTGCCATCACTTCCTTCAGATCGTAGTGAGCTAGGTCTTTCGCCAAATGTCCCTGATAGCAAAGGTAGAGTTTTGCACAAGCTTCCGCATCGGCCAGTGCATCATGATGGTTGACAAGCTGGATACCGTTTTCTTCACAGCAAGCTTTCAGCCCTTTTCCATACAGTTCTAGTGTATCAACATAGTGTGCTAGGTCAATTCCAATCAGATTATAGTATTCCATGCAACTTCTAAAGACATTGATATCTGTGGAACTGTTATGACATACAATCGGAAGATCTTCAATGAATGATTTTAGTAACGGGAACAATTCGGAAAAGAAGGGAGCATCGGCTACCATCTCATCTGTCAGTCCGTGTACATGAGTGTTGCGTTCGGTTCTGGAGTCAGGTATCGGTTTGATAAGTGAGTAGAATTTCTGGCTGATAACCCCATTGTGGACTCTTACAAGCCCTATGGCGCATGCACTAGTCAGCTCCGGTGTCATGGTTTCAAAGTCTATAGCGACAAAATCGTAAGTATTCGGCCAACTACAGGTATTAAACCTTTATATACAACAATAGCGACTGTCACTATGAACCTAATAGTATCAGCCGCTATTGTTTTGTTGAACCCATATGTTACAATTTATATCAGTTAC
>NZ_LT635808.1 GCF_900128495.1 Bacteroides ilei | reverse complement strand
GTTATCTTTTCTTTTTTTTATTATAGCTTTAATGAGTGTGATTCTTTATTAATTCCCAATGCTTTTTGCAGCTTGCTCCAAAGCTCCCGGAAGAAAGTTTTGAAATGGGTGTCGTTCATCCAAATGGTGGTGATTCCGTTCCGGCTTTTGGCGATGTCTATCTTTACATTCTTGACTTGGTATGATTTTTTTCTTTCCCTATCGTAAAGGTTTCCGGTGTAGTTTATTTCCTTTCCGGTAAGGAGCTGCTGGATATCGTTGTTCTCCACTCCCATAGAACGGAGTTCCTCGATGTTCTCTTTTGCGTTTTCCATGCTTGGAAACATTTCGGTAATGGCTTTCATCCGGACTTCTCCGTTCCTTATTGCCATGCGGTGTGTTTCCCTTTCCCTTGCCAGTTCTGTATTTGCGGTGCGTATATGTCCTTCGAGGTTCTGAACCTTTGTTTGGAGTGTGTAGTTTTCGGATTTCAGTCCTTTTATTTCCAGCTCCTGCCGTTTTATTTTCCCGGCATTGAAAAGGCTTGTGGTGGCATCAAACACGGTAGTTCCGGCTTTCATTAATGCTGTTCCGGTGTCGGCTACGGCTCCCTTCAGCTTCTGAACCTTGATATCCGTTTTTACTTCCTTCAGCTTTTCTTTTGTCTGTTCAAGTTCCTCACGGACTTTGCCTACTTGTTCCATTCCCTCTTGTTTGGTCTGCTCCAGTTCCCGGCACTCCTTTTGAAGTTGGGCTGCCTTTTCGGCTTCTGCCTGGTTCTTGTACTGGATTGCGGAAAGGTGCTTCCGGTCGGATGAAACGCCACGTTCCATGCCCAGGCACTCTGCCGTTATGGTCTGCATTTCTGCCATGTCGTGCTGGTTGAGCTTGATTGTCTTTCCGGTGTGTCCATCCGTCCAGTCGAATATCATGTGCGCATGATAGTTCGGCTTCCACTCGTTCTCCAGTCCGTTCCATACGGCTGCGCCCTCGTCCTTGTGGGTGTAGATTTGGAATGTGTGTATCCCGAAGCGTTGCTCCAGTTTGTCTGCCAGTTCTCGGAGCTGACCGATGGTTGTGTCCTCTTGGATCACGACAACCCCCTCCCGGATTGGGGTTGCCTTCTTTTGCAGCCCTTGTCCGGTTGTTTCCTTGTACTTTTCTGCGATGTCCTGGTGTACTTCCGGAATGGAACGCTCTACCCATTGTTCGTTACGGTGGGTCAGCTCTGGGCGGATGTAGTCCAGTTCCTTGCTGCGGAGGTTGTGTCGTTCCGCACTGCCGATGTTGCAGGCTCTTACGTTGATGCTTGTCTTTGCCATACTGTATGAGATTTGGGTTTCTGCACTTCACTTCAAGTCAGCACCCCGTACTGACTTGTACGGGGTCGAGGGGTGTCCCCTCGCACACAACCCCTTTAGGGGTTATAGTGTGCTATAACCTTTGACAAAGTTAAACCATTCGGACGGGATTTGCAAGCGGTGTGAAATTACTTGAGTTCTCAGGAAGTTTTCAGGAACCTCCCAGGCTTTTCTCTGATACCGCATGGCACAAAAACTCATCGGTCGGGGAGCGCCGGCACGGCAAGGGGGTGTACCAACACTCCCGACGAGTGCAGCCATTCGCATGGGTGTTTTCTTTTCGTTGGCGGTATTTGGTTTGTGTAACAAAAATCAAATAGCCTACTTTAGATTTCTGTTACATTATTCAATTTTTAACGCTTGATTTTTGTAACATAATCAAATGTTTCGTATCTTTGATTTCGTAACATAAATCAAGCGATTATGGAGTACAATAACATTTATTATGCGGTGGATATTGACGGTGAGGTGTCCGTCAAGAGTGATTCCGAAGTGTCAGAAATCGGACATGGCTGTAAGATAATAGGCAGGGTGTGTACGTTGGAGTGTGATACATCGTGTATGGCTTACTGTTCCGGCACGTGTCCTTTTATCTGCATGAAGGATTCTTCCGGTAACTGGATTCATGTAAGAAAGGAGGTGGGTTTATGAGTACTGAAAGTGTAACGAAATCAAAGAGGGGCGGCAAACGTGAAGGAGCCGGACGCAAACCGCTGAGCGGATATGGGACGGTTGTCATGCGTGTTCCTTTCGGTCTGAAGAAGTACATTCTTTCCATGATAGACATATATGTAGACTGGCTGAATAACGATGAAATGAAGAAATACATGAAGGAGCGTACTACTGCAGGAGAACGGTTGCAGGCTATAAACATCATGGAACGGCTTGTCCAGCACGAGAGGGAACGGATTGCGGAACATGCCAGGAACGATAATGACGAAAGGCAGATGAGTTTGTTTGAAGAGCAACACTCCATTGAGTGAGGGCACGGCTTGTCTTTGTGTGCTCCCCCTTTGGGGGACGGGAGGGGGATAGAACAAGAAGCCAATAAAATTAATATATTTGCATTATGGAAAAGGAACGTAAGGAGGTTATTTTCACGGAAACCGGGAAGCTTCTCATAGATGTAGCCAAACTGGTATTTGGAGGTGTTATACTTGCCGGAATAATGAAACTGGACGTGAACAGGGCACTTTTATTCACGATAGGAGGTATTTTTGCAGTGATATGCGCTTTTGCTGGCATAGCGTTCATTGCGTTGTCTAAGAAATCAAAATAACGGTATTATGGAACTGATAGTATTTTTATCCGTGTTTGGTCTTGCTGCCCTTGTGGCAGGAATATGGGCTTGTGTACAGATACACAAGGCAGATCATCCAAAGAAGGAAACCGCTTGACCGTATTAGTACGGTAGGGAAAGAATAAAGCTGCCAGGGATGTCGGAATTCCGTCAATTCGCCCTGGCAGCTTATTTTTTACAACTCTCCCGTATCGCTCGGCAGGTTGTCTTTGTGTACTGCAAATATAGGTCTTTTTTCCGAAAGTATGAAGTGTTTAGAGGTTAAGCCGGACGGTGGGGGAATGGGGGCGAGCCCCCATACTTGATAAATCAGAAAGTTTCGTGTCAGTTGCTGTTTTGAAGGTTTTTCAAAGGGATATTTGGCGGTTTGAAAGGTTTTGCCTACTTTTGGAGTGATAAAAGCACGAAGCCCATCGGCTCGCTACCAATGGGCTTTGTATTGTTTAATCGGTTTCGCTTCTTACTTTGGACGGTGGGTAGCGAAACCAAAATACTTTTAACATGGACAAAGATACTACAAATAAAACCAACTGCAAAGAAAACCCTATAAAAAAGGGTGAAGAAAGTCTTAAAAAGAAAGTAAAGACTAAAATCATAGCACATAATTTCAGCCGGAAACTTGCGGAAAGAAACCTGGAAAGCAAGCTAATCAAGGCTTACGAAGAATCCTATTTTTGTTCTAATACATATACGGTGGAGGGTGGAAAAGCCCATTCACACTATTGTCATAGACCATTTTGTCCTATTTGCCAGCGTATTCAGACTGCACAGAATATAGAAAAGTTTCTTCCTATAATGAAGTTTTTACATAATGAGGGAAGGGATTTCTATTTTGTGACGCTTACTTGCCGGAATTGTGTTACGGACAATGTGGACGAGTTACGTGCGTTTATAAAGAAAAATAATAAGCTATGGTCTGAAGGTATAAGAACCAGGCATGCATTTCGTTCTTTGAAATGTTCCGGTGTGATGAAAAAGGAATGTACCTATCATGTGAAGGATAGGAAGAAAGGCGTGTATTCCTTCCATTATCATTTTCATGTGATAGTGGATTCGTTGGAAGCTGCCAGGTATATAGTAGCACAATGGAAGAAATTGCAGGGTATGGAGTCGGATTCACGTTTTCAGAAGTATGTTAAGGTTCAAGATTTGGAAGGTAGTGCACTGGAGCTTTTCAAGTATTCCTCAAAGGCTTCTGTTTCTGTAACGAAATCGAAGAAACAGAAGGGAAAGAAAACAAAGATTGAGAAGGTAGAAATCAATTATCAGGCTTTGGATATGATATATACTGCCATGCACGGTATGCAGCGCATGAGTAGTTTCGGAAGATTCCGGGAAATGATAGGGGATGAAGCGTTGAACGAGTTCCGGGACGAGGATTTAGAGTTGAACGTGGAAGGTCTGAACGTAGAGGATGGCGTTTATACCTGGTATATGTCCGTAAAAGATGGTGTTGCGGATTGGTTTAACATGGAAACTGGAGAAGCTTTGTGTCGTTATGAGGTAACGAACAAAGACGAACTTCTTCAGGAAATCTACCTTGAAGAAGAAAAAAGCCCACCGGAATAGTTAAATATTAGATTTTGAGAACAATAAGTCTATATTTTGTATAATTTTATGGAGTAACCTTTAAATTATTGAGCTTATGAAAAAATTTGTTTTTAGTCTTTTTGTTGTGTTATCAATTGGTATGGTAATATCTTGTTCTGATTCTGCTATTGAGGAAAGTGGCGGAGAAGGATGGAATGATAGTTCTAAAACTGAGCTTGGAAGTTTAACTTCTATGTACACGGAGTTTATTAATTCATTTGAAAATACTTCTACTCGTGGGTTAGGGAAAATATCGATGTCATATCCTGATTATTTTGGAGGTGCTTATGTGAAGGATAATAAGATAATTGTTTTTTTAAAGAATGGAATTGATAAGGAAGAAGCTAAAAAAGAATTATCTAGTAGGATTGATTTAGGTTATGTGGAATTTAGAGAATGTGATTATTCTTATGCGGAGTTGATGAATTTGGATGAATGGTTATTTGATTTTTTTACAAAAGATGGAAATAAATCATTTTTAAATTCTTTAGGCGTTGATGGATGGAGTATAAATAAGGATAAGAATAGAATTCTTATTAGGTTGAGGGAATGTAGTGATTTTTATGTTAGCGAGTTTAAGAGTAAAGTGATAAATTCTCCTATGATTAGTTTTGAGAAGTCTCGAGGGAGATTGAAAGAACAAGCAACTTATAATCCGGGTTCTATATCTGTTGATAATCATAGAGGAACATCTGCAAGTTTAGGGTATAGAGTTAAGTCTTCTATGTATTCTGGTTTTTTAGTTTCAGGTCATTTTGCGGATGCAGTTAGTTATCCAGTTAAGTATAACAATCAATCTCTTGGAATATGTACTGTAGTGGGACATTCAGGTACTGTAGATGCTTCTTTTATTAGATATACTGATGGAGTGAGTGTTTCTAATACGATATCAGGTCCATCTGGAGATGTTACGTTGGGATTGGGAGTAGATGTAATTAGTGAAAATAATAGTGTTTCTTTAGCTGGATTTCACACAAAAACAAATGGGGTAGTTATAGGAACAGGAGAAACTGTTGTAAATACTAAAGGTGTTCCTATTAGAATGTGTACAAGTGTATGGTATGAAGATACTCCCTTAGGTGGCGATAGTGGAGGAATTTGTTATTCAGTTAATAAAAATGTAGTAGGATTGCATGTTGGTATAGATGATTATGGATATGGGTATTATTGTTTAGCAAATGAAATACATGCACGTCTTCAGGTTTCCAGATATTAAAATGAGTAGAAATGAGAGAAAGGATAGTAATGATTAATTGTTATCTTTTCTTTTTTTTATTATAGCTTTAATGAGTGTGATTCTTTATTAATTCCCAATGCTTTTTGCAGCTTGCTCCAAAGCTCCCGGAAGAAAGTTTTGAAATGGGTGTCGTTCATCCAAATGG
>NZ_LT635807.1 GCF_900128495.1 Bacteroides ilei | reverse complement strand
CCGCTTTTTCTGCCCTGCCTATGGCCCTGCCGTTGTTGTCGGAACTGTTGATTATCCCGGCAAGCAGTTCCTTGTTGTCCTTCAGGAACCGCCTGAACTTTTCTTCCGAAAGTAAGGATGAAAGGCTTATGGTTATCTGTGTGCTGGCTCCGGCCAGAGCTTCACAAGCCGGACGCACAAGATCCGTTTCCTGTTTCTTCAGGAATGCGAACACCTGGTCCATGCGCTTGATAAGTCTCTGCATTTCCTGTGCCGGACTTTCATGCTCGACCGGGTTTATACCGTACTTCTCAAAGTAGTTTATGGCATGAGTAATATACTCCATTTTTGACACACTGTTTGCCTTGGCCAGACGGTCAAGTTTAGCAAAAGTAGTACGTTCTACCGCTACTGTTGTTTTACTGTCTTTTTCCATATAATTATAAGGCTTATTATAACGAATTAATATACTAACTAATTGGTTTACAAGATAGTATATTTATTCGTTATAACCAACATATAGCGGTTAATTTTTCTAATGCTTTGATTTTCAAAGCATAACCCCGTAGGGCAAGAGGAAAAAACAGGGCTTGCCCGGTTTCCTCTTGCTGTTCTATCGAACACCCTCCCCAGCGCGAAATTAGCAAAGGGGACGGGGAGAGATAGAGCCTATCCCACACACGTGAACACCCACGAAAACCGCACACCCGGTACACAACAGAAATACCCAACAAAACCGCACAACAGAACGTGTCCGGAACACCACAAAAAACTCATCGGTCGGGGAGCGCCGCACGGCAAGGGGGTGTACCAACACTCCCGACGAGTGCAGCCGTTTGCAGTGCAAATCAGTGTGCGGTTTTACTTGGATATCCAAGACAAAACACTTAACTTTGATTCCGTAACAAAATCAAACAAAACAGACCTATGAAAAAGGATCCAGGAAAAAAGACCGGGAAAGGTGGAGCCAGAGAAGGTTCCGGAAGAAAGGCTGTGTCCGGCATGTACACCAAGACCATGAGAGTGCCTACAGTAATGGAAGAAGAAGTGCTTTGCCTGATCGATATGTATTCAAATTGGCTGAAGCATGGAAAAATGGAAAAGGGTATGAAAAGGCGCACCACTCCGGAACAGAGAATGAGAGCTATCCGGTCAATACAGGAAATACTCGATTATGAGAAGCAGAGTCAGAAAGCACACAAACAGGAAGAAGAGGACAAACGGCAGCTGTCTTTATTTTGATTCTGTCACAAAATCAGAATTTATATATTCGTGTTCAGACACTACAATAGATATTGAAAACACATAACTAATAAACCATAAATAATATGCTGAAATATAGAGAAGACCTTGAAAAAGTTGTCACCAAAGAGGAAATTGAGAAAAGAAATGAAATAGTTGACAAGACAAATGAACGTGGCTGGTTCTTTAAAAAAGAAGCGAAATTTCTATTGTCTTTTGAAGGAAAGGCCAGAGTCTGTAATACATGTGGAAGGACTCTTACAGAAACTAAGGGATGGAGACTGGTGTCTGCTCCTGACAGATATGGTAATAACCTTCAGATAGGCTATGCGGCAAATTGTTTTGAATGTGAGATGAGAGACATTATGTCGTTCGATTTGTATAAAGAAAAAGACTCTCTATAAATGGTGCTACTCCAGGCATCAGATTAAAAGCTCTCTTACCTGGAGTAGCACTCCCAGTCTATTAATCCCACCATTCGAACATTCGATAAGTCCGAATGAGATTATACAGATGCCAGGCCTTATGCAAACGAAGACTTTCCTTATGGCTTATTTCAGAAGATTCATCCATATTCGGATTATTAAAATCGAACTTCACAAAACGGCTGGCATTCCTTATATTGACATATAGTTTTCTGTATGAAATAATCTCGGAAGCTCCCTCGACCTTGTACATTTTACGACCATTGTCTTCCTTAAACGGTACGAATTTAAGCGGGCTACGTTCTATATCAAGATTATCCTTTCCCATGACTATATCCAGGAGTCGGAGGCATATCCTCAAATCTCGTCTCACACATTCAATGCCTATAAATGTATCACTTTCCTTGAAATATTCTTCCATTTGACGAAGTTTCATATATTCTATTTCAAGCATAAAGGTATAATCCCAATCTCTTTCTTTGGCCAGAAATCGAGTCCAACGGTTGATTTTACGTCTGACATAATTTGATTCTGAACGATTACGTTTTCTCTTCATAGAATGTCATATTTTTAGTTTTTCCCTATTTCAAGAACGACCAATAATTTTCTGGAGTGATAACTTCATAAGTAGAGTTTGGATAGGAATTGGCAAATGATTTTGGCTGATTGTTCCTTGCCTTACCGTTCCATTTGAACTCAAAAGTATGCAGAATACCGTCCTGTTCTTCTATTAGGTCTATTTCCTGTTGCTCATGAGTACGCCAAAAGAAAAGTTGTGCGAAGTTCCCGGAATATGAATTACGTTTAACCCTTTCGCTTACCATAAGATTTTTCCACAAAGCACCTACATCATTTCTTAGTTCTAATGGAGCAAAATTGGAAAGAACAGCATTTCTTACCCCATTATCATAAAAATAGACTTTCTTGCCTTTCTTAATTTCATTCCGCAAGTTCCGGCTAAAGGAATCCAGGCGAAACACGACAAAACATTTTTCCAGTAGATTGATATAATTTTCAACCGTACTCTTATCTACCCCCAAAAGATTACTCAGTTCATTATAAGAAACTTCACTGCCTAATTGCAAAGCTAATGCTCTTACTAATTTCTGAATAATTTCAGGCTTCTTTATTCCTTTATAGGCAAACAAGTCTTTATACAGGTAATTGTTGGTCAAAGTCACCAATGTCCGCTTTGCATCTCCAGGCTCTGTTACCACTTCCGGATATAAACCATAAATCATACGGTTCTCTAACAACCTTTGTTCCTCCCTTTCAGAAGTACTGTTAGCTAATTCTGGTAAAGAAAATGGGAAAAGGTTATACTCTATCAACCGTCCTGTTGCCGGCTCATTTATTTCATCTGCCAAGCTAAGAGATGAAGAACCTGTAACGACCACTTGTGTATTTAACTTTAAATCTGCAATTATCTTTAATGTCAACCCTATATTCTTGACTCTTTGTACTTCGTCTATAAACACAAGCTCATATGGTGACAATAAATACTTTAATTCCGTCGAAGTTTTTCCTTCTAAAAGCATAGCATCATCATAATCATCACAATTCAAAGAAAGCACTTTTTCTGCACCATTCCATAATGCAGAAAGCAATGTAGTTTTACCAACTTGTCTTGCACCTAACAAGACTATCACCTTTTTCCTTCTGTAGTCAGCTAATATAGAATCTTTTATTAAACGCCCTATCATATTACAAGTTTTCCGCAAAAGTAGTAAATCATTTTTTGAAAACAAGAAAACAGAGGATACAATCTCTAAATTTAATATGAATTTAGCGGTTAAAAAAGTAAATATATACATAAATACACATATTTTAACGCGCCAGAAAGTTTGCTTTCTAAACCTCACTTCGTTCGGGATTTATTTGCTTTTGCTTTGTTCTACCTTTTAAGAGTTTGGAAAGTGGGGTAAAAAACAGCCATATTTCCTCTAAAATCCTTTGCCTGTTTATAGCATCTTCTGTTATTATGCCTATCCCCCCATATGAAACCCACTCACGCACAAATACTTAAAACACTTGTTTACCTACTTTTTTAGCGTTATATTACCTACTTTTTTAGCGTTGCCTACCCCCTTTTCTAACCTACTTTTTTAGCGTTATACACTACTTATTCTAAAAAAATGTAGGTTATAATAAATAAAAAACATATCTTTGCCATATATCCACCCTAAAAAAGCAGAGATATGCCAAGAAAAAAAGGAATAACAGTACCTATAACAACCCAAAACAAAGATGTGACAACCACATTTAAGTTTGTTTTCGGTCATCATCCAGATATATCAGTAGACGAACAAAGGGTTTTAGCCAGGATCCTTGAATTTGCAAGCCTCGAACTGCAAGGAAAACTTATGAAAGACGAAATACACAAATTCAGACGTTCCGAATGGGGGGCTGTAAACATGGAATTAAATGTAAAAGATTTCATGCTTAGTAGCGAAGGGTGGTCTCATGAATATGTTCAAGGTATGCTTAACAGGCTATCCAGACGTTTTTTTACTTATGAAGACGATAAAGTATGGACACAAGCAACCTATATTGCAGAGCCTTTTTATGAAAAAGGGACTGGCAGAGTAACATTTACCGTACCAAAGCTTATGTGGTGGGCCATGAAAAACTTTGTGGGAGGTTACCGGGAGTTTGAACTAAACAAAGCTTTAGCACTACCAACCACATATAGTTTTAGGTTTTATCTGCTAATGAGCGGACAGAAAAAACCATTTGAATTTAGTATTGAAAAGCTTTTTGAATGGCTTGCAATACCACTTAAAGATACAGCTATTCTCGATAAGGATGGAATGCCCAAAATTGTAAAAGCTGCATATAGGGATAAAAACGGGAAATTCCGCATAGACAACATCGAAGCTAAAGTAATAAAGCCAGCAAAAGAAATATTGGACAAGACTTGTCCATACACGTTTGACTACACAAAACTCAAGGAAAACGAACGCAATCCAAGAAGTCGAGTGATAGGATTCAGATTTTACCCTGTTTATCAGCCAAAATTCCGAGATCAAGAACTCGAAAAGAAAGAACTACTTATTCAAATACCAGGAAAGGCTCTTCTTGATAAAGAGATATACAACTATCTAACCACACAAATAGGATTTACCAAAGAAGAAGTCAACCGAAATAAGGAAATCCTCATAGAAGCCCAAAGAACCATACCAGATTTGGTTTATGAACTGTCACTTCTAAAGGGAAAATCAAGGGATAAAAAGAATCCCAAGGGGTATATAATAAACGCACTGAAGGGAAAGGTAAAAGATAAGGAATAACTTTGATTTTGTAACACAATCAAAAAAATAAGGATATGAAGGAAGGAGATTTGGTAATGGTTTCTGCAGAAGCAACAGGCTTAGGAAAGCCAATGGAAGCCGTTATAGACAAGATTGAGACATTCATGAGACAAACCCTTGTAACGGTCACTTACACGCAACCAGACGCCTTATCCGGCTTTGGAGGGTGCTTTGTGGATTCTCATATCACTTTAAGCAAGGAAAAGACCAAGTAACCTGAATATATTTCAGGAATATTCGGTATATTTGTAGTATATTCAATTAAAAAGAAGCATAAAATCAGCATATCAAGCATATTATAAGCATATTTATATCAATCGGTTAAGGTATGACAGATAAAGCAACCATACAACCCAAAAGCAAGCCGGAAAAGACTACAATCTCAATAAGCGGAGAAACATCTGAACGGCTGGAGATATACTGCCGGGCAAACGGCATATTACGGAAAGAGTTCGTTTCTCTCGCCCTGGAATACTTTGAACGCACAGGTTTCGACCTGAAGAGTAACGCACTTGATTACTCCCCCTTGGAAAAGATCATCGGAGAATTGAATGAAGTAAAAGCGACCATGCAGACAAGCAATGAGGGAACAGAAGCGATTCGCCAACTACTACAGGCAGTCCGGGAACAGACCGCAAAACAGCTTCCAGCTCCAGAACTTATAGCCCAGGCAACAGAAGCAAAGGCCAAAGCGGAAAGTCTGGCCGCAGAACAGGCCAAAGAACTACAGGTTCTTCAGGAAGAAAACAACCGATTGCGTAACGAAATCAAAGCTCTTCAGGAGTATAAAGAAAAAGCACACCGGGAACTTTGCCGTGTACGTGACGAACAAAAAACAATAGGGAAAATCAAAGTAAATACAGAACTGTAACAGCCAGTCGGGTAGAAAATAGGTAGAAAAACGGCATAACGATTGGAACTTAGGTTCTTTTTCATAACTTTGTGAAGCTAGGCTTTTAGCTCGAGCCGATGCCGTAATTGAACAAACGCATCTGTGAAGATGTAAACCCCAAAAATCGGGTGCATTTCAATTTGAAGTGCACCTTTTTTTGCCCATAACAGGTCTTTGTTGCTGCCTTGCATCGGGATTCCAAGTCTGGAACCCTTCACCTGCATCTTGACTGTTGCCGTGTGGATAATGACGGCAAGACCAACGATGTTCACGATGTTCACATCAGAGCAATAAGGGCTGCGGAAATTATCAACGCAAGGCATGGTTGGGAGCAACCTCAGGAGGTTCGTGAAATGCGCCAACAAGATATAGCGGAGTTTTGCGAATATACCCTTCAGAAGATGGATAGTTTCGACATTGACCGTTACTTTGATATGCTTCGCAAGAGAGGCTATGAGGTCAATCCAAGGTATGACACTACTAACTGCAAACTTGTGGGCTACACCATCGGCAAGAATGCCTCAGTGTTCAAGGCTTCTGCCATCGGTCGAAAGTTCATGGTATCACAGCTTGAAGCCACATGGAAGAAGATGCATCCTAAGCCTACCCAGGTCAAGATGCGACCTGCTTCACCTTCCGTTTCACCGGCTCGCCCTGCTCGCCCTGTTGCTCAGACAACGAAACCTACCCAGTCCAATTCTAAGCCATTGCCAGTTGCTACCAAGACTGCCTTCAATGTCAATGTTAGCGGTGAAATGAAGAGAATCTATATTCCGAACACGGTCAAGGACATCTTCCTCAATGAGGTTCAGGTTCCTGATTCTGATATGACTGCATCAAGAGAGGACATTTCTCATGTAGGTATGCTTCTCTTCCTTGATATGATTGATGCAGCAACAACCGTGTCCGAATCTTGTGGCGGTGGTGGTTCTGCTCCTTCCTCTGGTTGGGGTAAGGATGATGACGAAGACGAGCGTGAGCGGGCTCGCCGTTGCCTCCAGATGGCTCATGCCATGTGCAAGCCACCGCAGAAAAGACGTTCATTCCACCGTTAGACAAATCCTACATATCAATGAGAAGAACAAAACATGTAGAAGAACTCATCGAAGATGACGAGCAGAAGCCTGACTTCGATGACATGATGAACGAAGTCCAGGAAGAGATTGAAGAGCATGATGCCGAGGATGCTGTTGTCAGTCGTGCGCCTGAACTCAGGCAGTTGAGTGAGAACATTGACAAAGCGACCAACACTTGGATCAATGCAACTCTTCAACTGGAGTCTGCCATCCGTAAGTACAATTCAGCTCAGACTGCTCTTGGCAATGCCGTTGACACTATCAGTGGTAAGGTTGACACCATCAATACCCACATTGACAATGTTCTGAAGGATGCCCCAACCAAGTTGAAGGTTTCAGTCAGAGTCGATGATGTTGACTGGAAGAAGATTCAGGACATGTTCGACAAACAACATGAATGGATGACCACTCAGATGCAGAAGCATATCCGTGAGGTCAATCAAATGTTTTATGAAGAACGTAGAAGGGTTCAGGAAAGGTACAAGGAGTACGACGGAACCTACCTCGGACACTATGTGCAGTATTTCTTCTGGTTCTTCTTTGTCCTTGGACTCGTTATTTTCGGCTTGGCTATCTTCCTGATGCTCGACAGTCACTACCACTGGACGAAGTAATCTAATGTTTATACCCTCCAAAATCCCTACGAAACTTGGCATAGTCTAAGTTTGTAGGGATATTTTTTTTCTTGAAAACGTCATTTTCTTGAAAATGTGCACTATTGCCCGTTGTGGGAGCCAGATAGCATGAGTAACTTTGCACCGTCAAAATAAACGAGTGTAAACCTAATTGTTATAAAGTAAGCATTCCGTAAACCACGTATAGATGGTTATGGAATACTTTTTATATAGTCCGCTAAATGGGAATTTACAATTCTGATATACTTCAGATGTAGGTTGCCGTTTCTAAAGCAATATAAAGTTTGTTTAAACTATGGTTGGCATTGTTCAAGCCTTTGGCTTCATATCCATTTGTATCCAAAATGTCACCTGTTTCAAAAAAAGCATACAACTTCAAATTGTAGAAGTCGCACACAGATTGAACTCCAGCCAATTCCATTTCTACAGCGATGCACCCTTCTTCCATACGTTTGCGTACAAGTCCTTTTGTTTCTCTGATCATCGAATCTGTCGTCCATATTTTACCTGTAATATATGGTACAGATAATTTGTCGAAAATTATGGAAAGTTCCTTGCTTGCGGCTATATCAATATAGTCGGATGGTGCTGCAAAATAATATGAACACCCGTCCCCTCTGTAACTTTGTGTCGGTATGATAAATCTACCTTGTGTGGTTGTACGGTCAAGACTGCCACAGGAACCGAACATAATGAACTTTGATGCTCCAGTTAGCCAGCTTGCAAGATGACATTGAGAGGATGCTACTGCTGAACCTATTCCTGACAGGTAGAAAGTTATCGTAACTCCTTTATAAGTTGTTTTATAGATATGCGTATCGCCATTGCAAGCCGGCATAGTTGCAATAATTTCAGATTCGTAGGAATCAAGTAAATGCCGATGAATCTCCTTCGAGAATATTATCAGGCATATATCTGCAAAATCTCCACGTCTGCCGTAGAAATCAAACAGATTGATCATTGGTTCAGTTTCAATATCATAACTATCAGTAATCATAGCATATTGAATCAGATGTGAGTTTTATATTGCTCCGGTATCTCAAGATTGAAAGTTCTGCATAATAACAGGACGTCGTGGACATCATTTTCATCGTATTCATATCCAAGATGGAACTGTACCTGTGCCTCCGGGTTTATGCATGTTACCTCAATATTCCCGATATTTCCTTTACCTGAGAAAGTTTCGCTTGGGAAAGTGTATCCGTCATATAGAATTCCATCTTCGACATATTCGAAACAATGCAGATCGATTATTCTTCCGTTGTCATCTTTCCAGACAGTATGGCTATCGGTCGTATAGTCCATTACAACTTCTCTGTATCCCTTCCAGGTAATCACGGATATGGCCTTACCATAGTCTTTCTTCTCTACGAACAGATCGATGTCGTTATGTATTCTTGTTTCTCTGCCTATAAGTGCATCGACACCCCAACCGCCGTCCAGAAACACCTTTACAGATGCTTCAGACAGCATTTCAAGAATCTCACATGCATCAAAATAAGTGACCATAAAATTGCAATTTATCGGTGCAAATATAACGAATCCTTCAGAAAGAACCCCCTTGTTTGCTGTAAGAAGTCGAAGAACAATCGAAGAAACTCCGATTTCTACGACCATTATCGAAGAATCTCTGCGCTTTGTCCTTGAAACTCAAAGCTATCAGGGAAAGATTGTAGTCTTGCAGACTCTCTGATAGTTGGGATTCTATGAAACAGTGGGTGAAAATAATTGCTATGTGCATTTCCTGTATCAATAGTACAAGATTGAGTTCTGGGATCAAGTCTCTTGTATGCTTTGGAACTTTGCCGTTTTTTTATAACTTTGTGGCTAACTATGGAGTACATTCCCATAGGACATATGTTAATAAATAAATAAATTCTATTAGGGCAAGTCTTTTTCCTCTTTCCCTCAGTCGGTGAGGACTGATACCCCCTTTTAGCTTTTATTTTATTGTTGTTTTAGTATTTCAGTCTGTGAAGATATGAGGAAATACATGGGGGCAAGAGTGCCCCTTTTTTGTGGGCAATAAAAATGGCGACCGAAACCAGCCGCCATTTTCCCCATGCGTTTCCGCAATGGGCTTGCCAGAGCCTACGCTTGAGTTCTACAAATATAAGCAATTCCGTTTTCTTCTGCAATTATAACGGCACAATACCGGGACAGTTTTGAGCAACTGGCTCCTGTAACTTTTTCCGGATATCTGCAAATTTGTTTTGTGAACGGCAAAAATTCTTTGTGAACAGCACTAAGTCCATACTCTCAGAATAAAATCACATACCCATTCCAAAACCCCGGCTTCTTTTCCTGGGCTGGTCGATTTCTTCCTCCTGTTGCTTCTTCCGCTGCGGTGCCTGGTTGATTTCCGGAATCTGGGAAATACTGTTTCCCTGTTGTTGGATCTCTTCCCGGCCTTGTTCCTGGTGCGGTTCCTGAAGATCCCGGCTCCATTCGGCTTTCATCTTCTCAAGCCGTTCATGGTTCACACGTTCCGCCCACTCCTTTTTCTGGAAGATTTCTTTCGGAGTTCCGTTCTTCATGGTATTGAGATAGTCGAAGGTCTGTTCCGGTGCCCGGTCATACCCTGTGCGCTTGTCAAATGAGGTTTCACACTTTCGGAAAAAATCTGTCCTGTCAAAACCGCCTTTCACGTTTCCGCAGTTCTTCTTCCCGGTGTGGTTGGTCTTTGGGCTTAGCTTCCTGGTGTTGCTCCTGTCCTTCCGGCTGACGATGATATGTGCGTGCATGTCGTACCGGTCGGCTCCCTTCCTCTCGAAATGGATCTTTCCGTAATACTCGATATCCTCTTTGTTCAGGCCTTTTCCGAACCCTTCCGCATAGTGCTGCATCACATCATCACGGACATACCTTCTCATGGCTTCAGCCTGTTCCTTCTCTGTCTTGCCCATTTTCTCCAGCTCCCGGCAGGAAGGGCTTACCGTGATCACATAGAACTTCGCATCGTTCCGGCTTAATTTTGCCTTGTTGTTGTCTATCTTGAAGGTTACTTCCTGTGCGCTTATGTAGTCACGTGAGTTATTGAAAAACGGCTGCACTTCCCGGCCGTTCTTCATGCGCTCCAGATCCTCATGCTGGAGATAGGTCGTTACTCCTGTGCAGCTCCCTGTATTGGCATAAGTTCCGGAACCACCACCCTGAATTTTTATATTCATAGCCCCCTCCTTTCCTTTTCCTTCTTATAGACCTTGTTTATGTCATCGAGCAGCCCGGTCTTTCCTTTTGCATCGAGGAAGGAAACGATATGTTGCATGGCCTTGAGTTGTGCCGTTTCGCTGGCTTCTATCCGCTTGAAGATAATATCCTGGTTCTTCCTGATAGTTGAATCTGCATCCCGCACCGCTTTTTCTGCCCTGCCTATGGCCCTGCCGTTGTTGTCGGAACTGTTGATTATCCCGGCAAGCAGTTCCTTGTTGTCCTTCAGGAACCGCCTGAACTTTTCTTCCGAAAGTAAGGATGAAAGGCT
>NZ_LT635806.1 GCF_900128495.1 Bacteroides ilei | reverse complement strand
CACGTGATTGGGCTAAATCCCATCAAACTTGTTCCGAATAGATACTATTAGTTCCGAATCGACTACAAATAACACCGATTCGGAACTAATTCACAAAATTTGCAACGTGGTTTACCGAATGCTTACGGATATTGTTCCTTTAATTTTTCTAAATTTCGTAATCTTGCTTGACCTCCGTTGTCTCCTTGTGGATAACTATTCGAGCCTCCATAAGATAAAGCATTTGTGTTGCCACTATTTATCTCAGGATAGAATATAGCACCCGATAACTCACTGAATTTACTTTGCCATTTGTTGGATTCTCCTAAACTATCAAAAATAGTCCAGTACGTTTTGCCTGATAATTTAGACAGCTCAGGTAATTCATTTTTTAACAATTGAACTTTTTTTAGCTGCGGTTTTGTTTTCTCTTTATTTTCTGACAAAATTAGATATTTAGCTCCTAAAGGTTTTAACAATAACCCTTCATATTGTTTTTCCGACGTTAGCCAACTTGGGGCATAAACTATATAATCTTTTAAATTTGAGTAATTTTCTTCTTCTATGTCTGCATTTAGCCATCCGTATGGAGTTACAACGGCTATATTTTCTATCTTAACATACAAACATTCCACATCGGATACATCGTACATTTTTGTTGTGAATGCTTCATTAGAGGATAACTTATCTACATAATCATTAACTAAAAAGTATGTATTGTCAATCTCTTTATATGGCTGAACATCATCAGTTATGTTATATCATTAGTGTCCACTAAAAAATCATAGAAGTTCCTTGAAATTATTGAAATTCAATTTGTTATAGGGGATTTTGGAGAGAACGGATTTGAATTTACTTTTGTGGTAATTTTCAGACCGTTATGCAT
>NZ_LT635805.1 GCF_900128495.1 Bacteroides ilei | reverse complement strand
CACGTGATTGGGCTAAATCCCATCAAACTTGTTCCGAATAGATACTATTAGTTCCGAATCGACTACAAATAACACCGATTCGGAACTAATTCACAAAATTTGCAACGTGGTTTACCGAATGCTTACGATTGTTTTGGATGCGGTCAGATAAACAGAACAAGCATCCGTTTCCCTTTACCGGGCAGATGCCTATCTCTGTCTGTCTTCTGTTACACTCCACACTCCAGCAGCTTAACTCCGCCTTCCGGCCTTATCTCCACCATGCGTGCACAGGCAGGTACCAGTACCTTTTTACCTTGCGCCAGCGTGCATGCCACACCGCCGTCGGGTACCAGCGTGGCCCTTCCGCCTACGCACACATACACTACAAAGTTGTCCAGCTCCGTTTGCAGTTCGCGCAGGTTGCCCTTTGCTTCCCGGAGGTTATAGTCATAGATGCGGTACGTAAGTCCGATGGCTGCTGTATCATTCAGACAGAACATGGCCGCATAATTTGTGTATCAATCCAAATGTCAGTTCAGGGTTTCCGTAGCTGTCAAGGTGGATCCTGATTCCGGAAGGAAGCTCTATTGTTACGTCGCCACCCGACCCTGACGGGAGATTGCCCCTGCGACACAAATCCAATGTGCCGTATGAAGGCAATACCGTCCAGGTAGAATATGCCATCAATAAGGTTGGTACTTTCAAAATTATGCTCATAGCCTATAATCTGCTCACAGGCAGTAGAATTATCTTGAAGGATTTCGGGTACAAGGAAAAAGGCGCTTCCGAGACACTGAAGGTTACCTACCCTTATAATTGGGAGGAACATCGTTATCTGTTCCTGGTCATAAGTGAGCTTGAAACAGGGCTAAGTTATCATTCAAACTATCAGTTCAAGCCTTAGTGATAGTATCGGTCAAACGGTACCATCGTAGCGCACGAATCGGTACCATCATAGCGGAGGAACCGGTACCGCTATAGCGGAGGAATCGGTACCATTGTAGCGCTTGAATCGGTACCAAGAAAATCA
>NZ_LT635804.1 GCF_900128495.1 Bacteroides ilei | reverse complement strand
CATCTACAGCACATTATACCACCAAAGGCATGGACATAGGAAAAACATAAATCATACTCTATGAAAAATGGCAAAACGATGATTATATAACGAAAAAGAGGATGCATCATTTTTGACACATCCTCTTTTGTTTCCAAACATTTGGAATATCAGCAAAAAATTAGGACCTGATAAAGCAAAGGCTGTAGCTTTTTTATACATTTGTAGACTAAAAGACTACGACATGAAAAAAATACTTCTTTTATTAATCTTGATTGCGTGTTGCATAACTGCCTGTACAGGCAATCAGCAAAAGAAAAATTCTATGACAAACAGTAACGAAACTTTAGTACGCTTCGAAACAACCGAAGGCAACATTACCGTAAAACTGTATAACGAAACGCCCAAGCATCGTGACAATTTCATCAAGCTGGTAAAAGAGGGTGTTTACGACAGTACTTTATTTCACCGCGTCATCAAAAACTTCATGATACAGGCGGGAGACCCTCAAAGTAAAACCGCAACCGATACGACTACATTAGGCTACAGCGATGTAGGATATACGCTTCCGGCTGAAATCAATCCTAAATTCTTCCACAAAAAAGGTGTATTGGCAGCAGCACGTCAAGGAGACGACGTCAACCCAAATCGGGAATCCTCCGGCAGCCAGTTCTATATCGTTACAGGACGGAAATTCAGTGAAGCGCAACTCATCAATCTGGAAAACCAGATGAACGAAGCACGTCTGGATACTGTTTTCCAGAAACTGACCCGCAAACATATGAAGGAAATCCTCAAGATGAGAAGAGCGAACGATACGGAAAGTTTGCTGGCGCTTCAGGATTCATTGGAAAACCAGGCACGCAATATCGTAGCCGAAGAACCGGCACTCAAATTTACCAAAGAACAGATCCAAGCCTATTCTACTATAGGAGGAGCCCCACATCTGGACGGAGCATATACGGTATTCGGAGAAGTAGTGGAAGGAATGGAGACTGTCGATAAAATAGGACAGGCAAAAACCAACCGTGCCGACCGTCCTGAAAAAGATATCCGTATCTTAAAAGCTACCATTATAGAATAATTCACAGACAAAGATACACGAATGATACATGTAAACCACCATATACTTTCTAACGGATTACGTATTGTACATAATGAAAACAACTCCACACAAATGGTTGCTCTCAATATTCTGTATGATGTAGGAGCAAGAGACGAAGATCCTGAACATACCGGATTCGCACATCTGTTCGAACATCTGATGTTCGGGGGATCCGTCAATATTCCGGACTATGATACTCCGGCACAAAATGCCGGTGGAGAAAATAACGCGTGGACAAACAACGACATTACCAATTATTACATCACACTACCCTATCAGAATGTAGAAACCGGATTCTGGCTGGAAAGTGACCGTATGTTAAGCTTGAGCTTCAGCCCACAGAGTCTGGAAGTACAACGCCAGGTTGTCATCGAAGAATTCAAGCAACGTAATCTGAACCAACCGTATGGTGACGCATCACATCTTCTGCGTGAAATGGCATACCAGAATCATCCTTACCGCTGGCCGACCATCGGTAAGGAAATCAGCCACATTGCCAATGCGACAATGGAAGAAGTGAAAAGCTTCTTTTACCGTTTTTATGCTCCAAACAATGCCATTCTGTCGGTCAGCGGACATATCTCTTTTGAAGAAACAGTCCGTCTGGCGGAAAAATGGTTCGGTCCTATTCCTAAAAGGAATATTCCCAAAAGGGAACTGCCACAGGAACCACGGCAAACCGCCATACGTAGATTGACCGTGGAACGTAAAGTTCCGGTAGATACACTGTATATGGCATTCCATATGTGCAACCGTCATGACAAGAACTATTATACATTCGATCTCATAACCGATATCTTGTCCAACGGACGTTCTTCCCGACTGGTCCAGAACCTGACCCAGAAGAAGAAGCTTTTTACCTCCATCGATTCCTATATATCTGGAAGTCTGGACGAAGGTCTTCTACAAATAACTGGGAAACCGGCTCCTGGAATCAGCCTGGAAAAAGCAGAGGAAGCGATCTGGCAGGAACTGGAAGTGTTAAAGACACAACCTGTCTCGGACAATGAACTGGAGAAAGTAAAGAACAGATATGAAAGTGAACAGATTTTCAATAATATAAATTACCTGAACGTTGCTACCAACCTTGCATATTTCGAACTTTTAGGAAATGCAGAAGCTATCAACACAGAAGTAGACCGATATCGTTCTGTCACACAGAAACAGATACAGAACATAGCCCGCCAGACATTTATACAAGACAATTGCAACATATTATACTATAAATCCATCCAATGAACTGGTCGCATTATAAGGCTCTGTTAACATTAGGCTTACCCATTGTTATCGGACAAATCGGTGTAATTATATTAGGGTTTGCCGATACTTTGATGATCGGACACCATAGCACGACAGAACTCGCAGCTGCCAGCTTCGTCAATAATATGTTTACACTTGCCATTATATTCAGTACCGGATTCTCATACGGACTTACCCCTATTGTGGGCAGCCTTTACGGACAAGGTAAAAGCCATGATATCGGACAAGTTTTGAAAAACAGCCTATTAGCCAACACGCTGCTTGCTGTACTGATCTGTATTATAGCGGGAGTACTTCTACTCAACCTTGACAAGTTAGGGCAACCGGAAGAATTACTGCCCTATATGCGTCCCTATTTCCTGATCTTATTAAGTTCCATGCCGTTTGTCCTATGGTTCAACGGATTTAAACAGTTTTCCGACGGAATCACAGATACCAAACTGTCCATGTGGATCTTATTGGGCGGAAATGTACTCAACATCATCGGAAACTACATTCTTATCTACGGAAAACTGGGGATGCCCGAACTGGGACTGGCCGGTGCGGGAGCGTCAACCCTTGTCTCCCGTATCCTTATGGTAATGGCATATCTCTATTTCTTTTTCTGCACCAAACGCTACAAAGCTTTCAAACAAGGATTCGTACATGGAAAAATCAATCGGAAAGATTTTATCCATCTCAACAGACTGGGATGGCCTGTAGCTGCACAAATGGGAATGGAAACCGCATCTTTCAGTCTGAGTGTCATCATGGTAGGATGGATAGGCAGTATAGCCCTGGCTGCCCACCAGATTATGCTAACCATCTCGCAGGTATGTTTTATGATGTATTATGGCATGGGGGCTGCCGTATCCGTCCGGATCAGTAATTTCAAGGGACAGAATGATACGGCCAATATCAGAAAAACGGCGACGGCCGGATTCAGGATCATACTTTACATGATACTCATAACAGCTGTCCCTATATTTTTATTGAGAAATTCATTAGGGAGCTGGTTCACTGACAGCACCACGGTCAGTATCATGGTCGCTCAACTTATCATTCCTTTTGTAATCTATCAGTTCGGCGACGGACTGCAAATCAATTATGCCAATGCCTTAAGAGGTATAGCCGACGTCCGCCCTATGATGCTCTTTTCCTTCATAGCCTATTTTATCATTTCCCTCCCTTTAGGATATTTATTCGGATTTATCCTGAAATGGGGAATCACAGGTATATGGATGGCTTTCCCCTTCGGACTGACAAGTGCAGGAATCATGTACTACCTCCGTTTCAACTACCGCATAAAGAACCCAACAAATAATCTATGAATACTTCATTCAAAATAGCATTAGGATATATTGCATTGATCGGACTACTGTTCGGATCTATCGTATACATCTATAAACAAATGGAACTGCTCACTACCCAAACAGAACTGGAAGAATCAATCAGTAACCGACGTAAAACTACCCACCAGATAATAAACCATCTGTATCAGGCTGAAATTATCGGACAAACTTTACGCTCTGGAAAACTGGATGAATATCCAGCATATAAACATGCTATGCAAGAAGCAAGAGCATCCATCGACTCATTGCAGCAGATGTTCAATGATACAATCCAGCAAATACGTCTCGATTCAGTACGGATGCTTCTCGATGAAAAAGAAATCAATATCAGACTGATGCTTGAAGCCATGAGAGAAAATCCGGCCGACAAGATTTACCGTCAACAGATAGATCAACTGATAGCCCAACAAGATTCTTTGCTGAGCACTCCACGTGTACAGAAAAAAGTCGTTACACATCAAAATACCTATACCATCCATCACAAGCCTAAAAAATTCTTTAAAAGGCTGGCGGAAGTTTTTTCACCTGGAAAAAGTGATTCGACTAAAGTAAATAATGTTATACAGGAAGTCTATACTGATACGATAGAAGAAACCTATAACCCTGTTGACACCATAGCTACGATACTCACCGACATCCAGCATAAAGTATTCCAGACACAACAGGAACGTCAGCAAATGATTGATAACCGGATCAATCTGCTACGTATAGCCGGAAGTGAATTGAACCAGCGTGTGACACAAATACTTGAAACGATTGAAGAAGAAGAACAGAAAGCCATAGAAAACAGGCTCAACCACGAACAGTTCATCAGAAACAAGGCGGCTAATGCAATGGCTACCATTTCTATCATAGCAGTCATACTCGTAACCGTTTTCCTTTTCCTGATTTTACGGGACATTACACGAAGCAACCACTATCGAAAAGAACTGGAAAAGGCCAAGCTCTATGCGGAAAACCTGCTTATTGCACGCGAAAAATTGATGCTGACCATCACACACGATATCAAAGCACCGGCCGGATCCATCATCGGATACATTGATCTGCTTATCCGGCTCATCCAGGACAAACGCCAGCTATTCTATCTGCAGAATATGAAAAGCTCGGCCAACCATCTGCTGGACCTTGTAACGTCATTACTTGATTACCACCGGCTTGAAGCAGGGAAAATGGATCTCCACCCCGTTGCCTTCAAACCACACCAGCTGTTTGAAACGGTCTATACAAGTTTTGTACCCTTAGCTGCCAAAAAAGGGCTCCAGCTCGTTTTCAATGAAAATATCTCACCCGAACTGACCCTTGAAGGAGATCCGTTCCGCATCCGGCAGATAGTAGAGAATCTATTGACCAATGCCCTGAAATTCACTGAGAAAGGAAGTATTGAAATAGGCATTGACTATCAGGGGAACCAATTCATCTTCTCCATCACAGATACGGGATGTGGTATGACGTTACAGGAAAAGGAAAAGATTTTCCAGGAATTCACCCGCCTACGGAGTGCCCAAGGACAAGAAGGATTCGGATTGGGACTTTCCATAACAAAAAAACTGGTGGAACTCCTGAAAGGGAAACTGACCGTAGAAAGCAGGCCCCAATACGGCAGTACATTCAAGGTAACAATGCCTCTGCCATCATACGGACAAAAGATACAGCCAGAGCAGGAACAGATTAAAATGTCACTTCCTGCCCGACGGCAAATACGTATTCTGCTGGTAGATGATGACAAGATACAGCTCAACCTGACAGACGCCATGATACGTAACCTGTTTACCGGAGACAACAACATTACTAATCTGATTATCCGTCAATGTGAACAACCGGAAGAATTTTTCGAATGGATAAAAACCGAAAACTTCGACCTGGTGCTGACTGATATACAAATGCCCGCCATGAACGGATTCGAGCTCTTAGACACGCTGCGGAAACAAAATGTATCACAAGCAGGTACAATTCCGGTAATCGCCATTACAGCACGTAGTGACATGGATGAAAAGGATTTTCAGGCAAAAGGCTTTGCCGGATGCCTTCACAAGCCATTCAATCTATCAGACCTGGCCGCAGTCATTTCCAGGTATATAAACATAACCATGAAAGATACAACAGACAAATCTCACCAGACGAAACAGAAATCATGCCAATATAATTTCAAACCGCTTACTGAATTTTCAGGAGACGACCAAGATGCCGCTGAAGAAATCATGACAACTTTTATACAGGAAACACAACAGAATCTGGGAAATATACAAAAAGCTGTAGAACATAAGGATATGACAAGCCTATGTAAGATAGCCCATAAGATGCTGCCTATATTCTCTATGATACAAGCCGATAAAGCGCTTCCCTCCTTACAATGGTTGGAGGAAAGACGTGAGGAGAAAACCTTGACTGCAGAGGCACAACAGCATGCGGCCATCCTTATAGAAATAGCCGAAGATATAATCCAACAGGCAAAAGCCGACCTTTCACGCTGAAAATACCTGCGCAAAAAAAATATTTAAGATACAAGTTCTTGAAAATATCCTATCTTTGTAATAACTTAGACATCTTATATTTAACCAACAGAATAAACAAAAAAGAAATGATTCCATCCATATTAATAGTTGAAGATGATTTGACCTTTTCAACGATGCTAAAAACATGGCTTTCAAAAAAAGGGTTTGAGGTGGAAACGATAAGTACCAGCGCACGTGCAAAGAAACAACTGTCTGCCCATAAATATAATCTCATACTATCCGATCTGCGACTGCCAGACCAGGATGGAATCCAATTGTTAATATGGTTACGTAACCTCCCATGTAACACCCCTTTCATCATAATGACCGGATATGCCGAAATTCAGACAGCCGTAGAAGCCATGAAACAGGGAGCCAACGATTACATAAGCAAACCTATCCAGCCCGACCTGCTCCTTAAGAAAATAAATGAAGCCATCCAAAATACCAGACAAAACGAACCGGTTCTCCCTGAAAAAGAAAACGACAAAGAAAATGACAGTAATTTTCTGGAAGGTGAAAGTGAAGCAGCACATCAGTTATACAGCTATGTCAATCTAGTCGCTCCAACCCAAATGTCTGTCTTGATAAACGGAGCCAGCGGTACAGGTAAAGAATACATCGCACACCGTATCCATAAACTCAGCAAACGGAACGGGAAACCATTCATCGCAATCGATTGTGGCTCTATACCTAAAGAACTGGCCGCATCCGAATTCTTCGGCCATATCAAAGGCTCATTTACAGGTGCTCTCAACGACAAGACCGGTGCCTTTGAAGAAGCCAATGGAGGAACCATATTCCTCGATGAGATCGGCAACCTGAGCTATGAAGTCCAAGTCCAGCTGCTACGTGCATTGCAAGAACGCCGTATCCGGAAAATAGGTTCGACCAAAGAAATCGAAGTGGATATCCGACTTATTTCAGCTACCAATGAAAACCTGGTAGAGGCCATTGCAAAAGGAACATTCCGTGAGGACCTGTATCACCGGATCAATGAGTTTACCCTTCATATCCCATCTTTAAAAGAACGGCAGGAGGATATCTTATTATTTGCCAATTTTTTTCTGGACCAAGCCAACAAAGAACTGGGCCGTAATCTGATAGGCTTCGATGCTGCAGCCAGCGAAGCACTACAACGTTATTCTTGGCCAGGAAACCTTCGCCAACTAAAAAATGTGGTCAAACGTGCCACATTATTGGCCAAAGGAGATTTTATTACCTTACAAGAATTAAGTGACGAAATAAAGCTACAACCAAAAAATGAAATGACCCAATCCGAATCCTTTATCCTACATAACGAAGAAATTGAAAAGCAACGGATCATCAATGCCTTACAACAAGCAGGGCACAACAAGACAAAAGCTGCACAACTATTGGGAATCGACAGGAAAACATTATACAACAAGCTGAAACTCTACAATATCGGATAAAACAAGCGTAAGCTTCCAAAATTGGCGTATTGACTAGCATGTCTCTTTCGCATACCTTCGTGCTAAACTTAAAACTCGAAAGATTATGTTTAGCGAAAAAGATTTTGAAAGACTGTGGTTCCTCTACAAAACCG
>NZ_LT635803.1 GCF_900128495.1 Bacteroides ilei | reverse complement strand
GATGATTGCTCGGCGGCATAACGGGATTTGCTGTCATAAAACCGCCATACAGGGATATTGAGCTCCTCTAATCTTGACTTATAAGTCACTTTGTGCTCTTTGCAGTAGTTCATTATCTCTACTACTTTTTCTCGTGTCATCATAACTTTGCTTTTTGGACGTAAAGTTAATGATGGAAGTTGGAGATAAAAATACGTGGTTTACCGAATGCTTACAAACAATCTCGGGGGAAAATATGAAAAAAACATTAACTTTATCCCGTGAGGAGCAGTAACGGTATACCGTTCTTGCTGTATAAGCAGACCGACGTAACGAAGCTACACAATTAGAAAAGATACACGAGATGGAAAAGACATTCAATTATTACGCCTTTATTAGCTATAAAAGGGAAGATAAAAAATGGGCCAAATGGTTGCAGCATAAACTTGAATATTATAAACTTCCCGTAACGCTGAAAAAGCAGAATCCAACTTTACCAAATAAAATACGTCCCATCTTCAGAGATTCTACAGATCTTGAACCGGGATTCTTGACAGAAAAAATAAAGGACGCCCTGAATGCATCGAAATTTCTTATTGTAATCTGTTCGCCCAATGCTGCAAAATCCACCTGGGTAAACAAAGAAGTGGAAATATTCATAGAAAGCGGCAGAACAGATAAAATTATTCCTTTCATTATTGATGGAACTCCGAATGCCATGGAACCCGAAAAAGAATGCTTTCCACCTTACCTGCGAAAAACATCGACTGGAACAGACATACTAGGAGCCGACATTCATGAAATGGGACGGGATGCCGCTTCTATCAAAGTTATTTCCAGTATGTTTAACATCCGATTTGATGAACTTTGGCAAAGATATAAAAGGGATAAGAAGAAACAGCAACTATACATTATAGCAGCTGCCATACTGGCTTTTTTGGCAGCAATCAGTATCGGTTTTTTATACATAGACAGGAATAGAGCCAATAAAGAATTACAACGGACAAATAAAAAACTGGAAACAATAAACGTTACAATAGATAAGGAACGAATCCGACTATTGGCTACCAATGCTTCTGCACTAGTTGAAAAAGGAGAAGTTCTGCCCGCTCTAAGAATGGCAGTGGAATGGTTACCGTCTACAAACAACAATCGGCCTTTTGTGCCTGAAATGATGAGTGTACTGAACAAATCCATGTATCTGCTATCCAACAAGGAATATAAGATTATTGATAAAATTTACGATGAAAAGGTTTCCATCAGTCCCGATGGCAGATGGGGAGCGTATACTCTTCAGGGAGAATTCTACCTGTATGACTACCATAAACAGACATCTTACCACCTGAAAGGGCATGACATAACAGACGAATATGATTTTAAATTTTCTACCGATTCGAAAATTTTATATGGAAGAGGAATTTACAAGTGGATGGCATGGGAAACAAATACAAAGAAAAGTCTGAACCCAGACAGTATGTGTGTAATCAAAAAAGACAATTATGAGGATATAGCAAATGTAGTAATACCCGGTACCTATCAGTACGTATCCAATACTGATTCTATAAAATATAATGCTGCATCGATTTCATATAATAAGACAAACGACGGAGAATATGCATTTATTATAAGAGATGAAAACAATAATATAATTGGAGAACAAGATGCTTTTGCCGATATGACCCCCAACATCGATTATGCTTTCAACCCTACCACACCAGAAATAACATTCCTGAAAAAACTATCTCAAACATCATATGAAATGTATCAGTATGGCATTACAGACAACGAATATAAACTTAAATATTCATACTTGACAAACGGTTCAGCTCCTGATGAAAATTCACCATATATACTATATTTACCAACGGGAAAAGAAATCTGCATAAACGGGCAACTGCTCAGCCGCAAATATGTCAAGCTATATCAGCCAACATATAAAATGTTACCAAACGTGTCGAAAGTAAAAGATTTTAAAAAGATAATCCGATACGACAACAAGACATGGCAAGAAATAGACAGGAATGAGGATATCCGGTTATATATGTCCGAAAATCAAGATGAGATAAATAGTAACATAAAGATTTTATGGCATAATGTAAAATCGGACACTTATAAAAGCTTTACCCCTTTCCTGCCTTATTCACTAGGAAACGGAATAGCATATCTGTTTACGGCTTATATTGCAGACGATACACATGTGCTTTGTGTTGCCGGTCAGGAAAGACACCTGATACTGGATGTGACATCGGATGAAAGGAGGTATCTCGAAGAATATAATATAAACACGATGTATAATTCCACATATGATTTTACACATATAGACATCTACATAGTAGCTGCACAATTATTCAATAATAGACAAAATCTGTTCACCATCAGCCAAGGCGGAACCGTTTCCATATTCGATGTACCATCCGGATGCTTAGTGAAAGAATTTATCATTCCTTATAAAAATGAAGAGAAATTTAAATATTATTATTCTGTAGAATCAGCTTATATAAACCAGACTGGTACTGAAATTACTGTTACTATAACCGAAAACAGTAATAATGCAGAAAAATATAGCCTGGTATGTAAAGTCCCTGATGAACGTACCTTAGTAGACCATGCCATCAAAGCACTGAATAATTTCTGGAATTAAACATAAAAGCATCATAACCTCCTTCAAATAAAAATATAACAGAAAAAGAAAAAAACAATCCAACCTAAAAAAGGCAATGCGATGAAACAGAGATATGCATTCATAATGCTATAACCACCAAGACATGAAGACAGCCAGATAATACCGGAATCCTGTCGGAACATTTAAAGACAAATTGAGCGTAAGCAAGGATAATGCCGAAGGAATGAGGAAATACGTTACGGGCAAACATAGCATATGGCCTTTACGCAGTACGAAAAGAATGGACCAAACGAAATAAACGGCAGCAGAGAGAGGGTGTGTAAAAACTGACATTTCCTCTTTTTGTTTATTATCACCTTAAAAGACCAACTTACCATGAAAAAGACAAAGATACACATTGGGAAAATATTAAGATTCCACGGCAAGCAGTATGCTTCTGTGGGGTATTTCTACAAGCTGAAATACAATGAAAAGGACTTCGATGCAAATTATTACTACCACGAACTCTACAAGCCCAGGATGGAAGATTATCATTTCAATCCGAAGACGGGAAAGAAGGAATACAGGGCTCCGTGCGGAAGCGATGAAAAAGAAATATGTTATGTGCTGACCGCCCGAAGATTCGGTATATTCAAGGTAGAAGAAACGCAACTATTCCAAAAACAGACGGAATTGCATGTATGTCACTACATCCTGGCCCTGCCTTTTTCATTCATAAAATAATTATCGGGCAACGGAGATGTAGTATATGATAGACGGATGCCTGCCGCGTTTTATCCGAGGAAACGGAAAGCCCTGATGCGGTTCTCCCACCCTTTCCGGAACTTCCGGTTGGCGGGCCGGGAGGTGCAGATGCGGTCGATGTACTCGAAACGGGCCTGCTTGATACGGCCGAAAAGCTCGGCCTGAGGGCTGTAGGAATGGAGGGCGGCAAGGGTGTTTTTCCCTACGATGCCGTCGGCGGTGACGTCCAGGATCTGCTGCGGAATCCTGATGCCGTATACGCCGGATGCCCATACCCAGTCGACCAGGATATTGGCTACCGACTGGTCACGGATCCGGTCGGCCTGCCAACGGTCCCAGTAATACGTCTTCAGAATATCGGTCCACTCCTCGCGAGAGAGGTTCTTCAGGTCATCGACTGTGGGAGCAGGTAATTTTCTGCTTTTCCGGTACTGGCGGTAAGTGGCCAGAGTTACTCCCATATTGGTGGCCCCGCCCAGATCGTCGGGGTCGTTGACAAAACCGCCCTCCCACTTCAGGATGAGCGGTACAAGTACGTTGATGTCTGCCATAAATGTATATCGGTTGGTTTAAATTTATTTCTTAAGTTACTCATTTTTCCGGAGACGGCCAAACCAAGCAAAGCGAAACCGGCTGAAGATAGACTCCTCCCTCGAAGAACAACTTAAAACCAGTCCGTTCAAGGATGCCATTGATGTACTGCCCAGCACTCTGAACATAGGTGAAAAGAGCTATCAAGAACGGAACAGGAAAGCCACATCTGATGAATGTTTTGCCATAACACGGCTGCTACGTTTTTTGCATCTCTTTTTTAATTTATTACTTCGAAACCTATTCGTTTTTCTGAAAATTATTTATTTTCTTTGTGACAAAGAAATGACCTCAAAATAGATTGCCCTATGGAAAGTTATATTCGGTTTGACTGGGCCATGAAGCGTCTGCTGCGCAACAAGGCCAATTATGCGGTGCTGGAAGGACTGCTCACCACGCTGTTAGAAGAAAAAGTGACCATCCACAAGCTGCTGGAAAGTGAAAGCAACCAGGAGGATGAGTTTGACAAGTATAACCGTGTGGACATGCTGGCGGAAAACTCGAAAGGTGAACTGGTGCTCATTGAGGTGCAGAACAACAACGAGTATGCATACTTCCAGCGCATGCTGTTCGGCGCATCAAAGCTCGTGACGGAATACATCAACCGCGGCGAAGGATACGAGAATGTGCGGAAGGTGTACAGCGTGAACATCGTGTATTTCTCGCTGGGACACGGGAAGGACTTCGTGTATCACGGAAAGACGGAATTCGTGGGCATACATGAGGGGGACATCCTGGAACTGAGTCCCTTCCAGAAACAGACGTTCAAGGTGGACAAGGTGAGCCAGCTCTATCCGGAGTATTACATCCTGAAGGTGAACGACTTCAACCGGGTGGCCAAGACGCCGCTGGAGGAATGGATCTATTACCTGAACACGGGGAACGTGCCGGAACATGCCACGGCACCGGGACTGGACAAGGTGAAGGAGCAACTGAAGCTGGACCGCATGAGCCGGGAAGAGCTGAAGGCGTATTACAAACACCTGGACAACATCGTGATTCTGCGGGACAATATCATGACAGAACGTGCGGAAGGTCGTGCGGAAGGTCGTGCGGAAGGTCGTGCGGAAGGTCGTGCGGAAGGTCGTGCGGAAGGACGTGCGGAAGAAAAAACCGCCATAGCACGCAACCTGAAAGCACTGGGACTGACTACCGCACAAATCGCACAGGCTACCGGCCTGACTGAAAAAGAAATAGAAAACATCACATTATGATACGCAAGATATTGACAACATACGCCACACTGCTGGAAGAATACCTCTCCCGCTTCCATAACCGCCCCGAGGGGCTTGCTACAGTGGGACAGATAGGGAATAACCTGGAAGAAAAGCCCGACAAGATGGTAATCGGCCTGCTGAACGTGGAAAAAGAAACGGCAGGAAACATTTCGGCTCCTATGCGACAGACGGAAAACGGATATGTACGGATGCGGCCTCCCCTGCTGCTGAACCTGAATGTGATGATTGCCGCCGTGTTCGACGGACGGCTATACGCAGAATCGCTCTCCATGCTTTCTGACACCCTGCGCTTTATGCAATCTGAACCGGAATTCGAAGTGGACGGCACCATTTACACGATAGAGATTGTCAACCTCTCTCTGCAGGACCAGAACAACATGTGGACTCTGCTGGGAGGACAGTATTATCCGTCGGTGGTATGCAAGATACGCCGGCTCTGCATTGACGGGAAACAGATAACTGCGGGCGGAACCAACGTAGGACGACCTGTGGTGGAGATGTAAAAAACGGATGGCATGGAAGGTTACAACAGACTATACCGCATGACCGTAAGACACGAGTATTTCGGAGAAAGCCCGTGCCCTTCACTGAAACTCCGCATCTCACCCGGAAGCGAGGCACTGATGCACCGCAGGGGAATGATGGTCCGTGAAGAAACGGCGGGAAGCTGGAGCCTGTTCTTTACGGAGGAGCCGGACACGGACACCGATGTGCTGTATATGGACCTGTGTATCACCGATCCTGCATTTGTTCTCTATACCGACTGGTCCGGATTCCGCCCGGCTGACAGCTACGAACTGCAGTTGCCTGAATCGGGAGGAGAACTTGACGCCGTTTCCAGTCGGTCGTCTATTTCCCGATGCCCGACGAAGAACTCCGCCGCGAGCTTTGGCGGAACATGCTGCCCAAGAAATGGCTGGGACAGCAGGCCGACGATCTCATCGCCCTTGCCGCCGGAACGGAACTTTCCGGCGGGTCCATCACCAACGTGGTGCGCCGTTGCGCCCTACAGCTCCTCATGTCCGGCAAGGAAACGCTGGACGTGCAGACATTGAAGGATGCACTGGAAAAAGAAAAGGCAAAATTATGATTGGCCAAAACTGAAGGACTCTTGGAATACCTGCCATGAAAAACAAAGAACTGATAGAACAACAGATAGAACAATGCCTGCGTAACCATATACCATCGGCAACCGTACTTTCCGAAGCAACCCGAGAGGACATATCGTGTGCCGTACGACAGGTAATGCGTGACAATCCCGACATCTTCTGGTTCTCGCATCAGTGGGAATACAAAGAAGGTAGGGTTTCATTCCATTATGCCCTGGAAAAGGAAGAGAGTGAAAAGGGAATGGAACAGATAAAGGACGTCATAAAAAACGATTTCCGCATGGAAGAGGTGCGGAAACTGACAACAGCCGGGCAAGTGATGTATGTATACAAATGGATTGCCCTGTATTGCAGATACAACATCCATTCGGCCCATAACCAGACCATCTATAGCGTATTCGTTTACCGTAACTCCGTATGTACCGGCATAGCCAAGGCGGCACAATATCTCCTACAGCTGCTGGGCATTGAAAGCAGACTGGTATTCGGCAAGATGAACAACAGTGAGGCTGACAGCCGCCACTGCTGGCTGACCGTAAAGGTAGATGAGAAGTGGTATCACCTTGACCCCACCTTTGCGATGCCGGAAACGGAAAAGATCCTGCGTGAATCAGGAACTGAACCTACGGTTGGAGCAGACTCTCTGTTCTATAACTTTTTCTGTACGGACACATCTGCCATCAGACAGTCGAGGACGATAGAGGAAGAGGAGCTGCTACCGCACTGCGACGGCAACATCGGCTATACCCGATATCAGGACATCGACGTCGCCCCGTCAAGGAACGGAAATGCCGGAGGATTGGGATGTCTCCTTTCTGATTCGGGAAGTACATCGGAGATTTATCTGGCACACAATCAAGACAAACATTGCCGCCGGCAGTCGGTAGCCAAAGTGTTCAAAAACGATCCGGACCATGAACTGTTACGCAAGGAACTGACCGTGGCAAGTGAAAATACGATAAGGCATATCCTGCACGCCACAAACGCCGATTTCAATAAGGGTATACTCTATATTGAACAGGCAACTCCTCTGGCGGCAATCCTTGCAAGCCACTATTTCAAACTGACCATCAATGACTTCTGCCTCCTGATACTTGACGTTATAGCGGGGCTGGAAGAGCTTCTGGCACATGGCATCGTATACAGGGATATCCATCTCAACAACATATACCTGACAGATGACGTTGAAAACGGACGCAACCTGTATAAGCTAGGTGACTTCGGCAGCTGTACCTTTACCGGAAAAGCGGGAAAATACGCCGGGATGACAGACAGAGGCGGTGTGGGCAGCAAATGGTACATGGCTCCAGAGACAATACGGGAAAACTTATTCGACGAACGTTCGGCCGTGTATGTCACAGGTATGATGGCCTATCACCTGCTCAACAACTTGTATCCTCCCTTGTGGCTGGAATACGGTGAAAGAGCACACAATCTCCGGATGAACAGGGTCCGGATTCCCAGACCATCCCTGCTGATGAAGCCGGAATACAGCAACCTTGACTTTCCATTTCTGCCCAAGGCCATAAGCTACGAGCCTTCGGACAGATATGAATCACTGGATGCTTTCAAGACAGACGTACTGGATTTCATGCGCGGGCATCAGCAGGAAGGGAACCTTCTTCTCATCAGCGGCGGCAGATTCTCTTCAAGCCCCGCGCAGAAGACCGTAGAAAAATTCTGCTCTACATGCATCGGCCCGCATATCGGGGTTCGGAAGGATATACCAGTATCTTATTCCCCATCGGCCGGGAATACCCGGCAGGAGGCAGAGCCTTCGAGATCCGGACAGGGTGCACCCAGACGTACCGGAGGACTCTTAGGCCGACTAAGGCAACTGTTTACAGGCAACGGTGACATGAAGGGTGAAAGCAAGCAGCCCCAGCCGTCGAAAGTCAACGCTTCCGTATTCGCTCCGGCAGAGACCAGCCCCGGTGACTACATGCTTGTACAGGTCTTTCTCTACCAGGACGGATGGGAAGACACGGTGATGCGCAAGGCAACGGAAGTGGATTCACAGGCTATACGCCGTAATTTCACCCCTCTTTCCGTCCTGCTGAAACAGGGAGACACGGTAAGGGTATGCCTGAACATGTGCGGTGAAGGGGTAGAAATAACGGATGAGCCTGTACGGGAACTGACATGGCAAGGGAGTCTTGCGGACTGCCAGTTCGGAGTATCCGTAAAAGACGGTTTCAGGGCATCTGTCCTTATCGGAACCGTGGTAGTGTCTGTAAACGGAATACCTGCCGGAAAAATGCTGTTCAAGACCAATGTAGTACGTAACCCGCAAAACCTGTATACAAATGTGGAATGCAGGACCTTCCATAAAATTTTCATTTCGTATTCACACAAGGATGAAGCGCAGGTAAAATATATAGCCGAAGCCTATAGGGCACAGGGAGTGGATTATTTCTTTGACCGGCATTACCTGAAAGCCGGCGATATCTATCCTGTCATGATAAGGCAATATATCGACTCGTCGGACCTGTTTATCCTATGCTGGTCGAAGAATGCCGCCGAGAGTGAATACGTTACACTCGAACGCCGGCAGGCACTGGCACTGGCCTATCCGCAGGTAGACCCGGAAAAAGCCACCCTCACCATCCATCCCATCAGCATCAAACCTCATGCGGAATATCCGGAGGACATGGCTACGGTCTATAATTTTGAGGAAGTATGACAAACGGCTTATTCTTGCGGAAACAGTCAAAACCTATTTTCATAGGAAAAGAAAGCCTTTCGTACCGAATATATGATTACCTTTGTAAACGAAATTCAAAAGACAACAACATGGAACATAACCATATCGTTATTATGGCGGGCGGCATAGGAAGCCGCTTCTGGCCGATGAGTACACCCGAATACCCGAAACAGTTCATTGACGTGATGGGCTGCGGAAAATCACTGATACAGCTTACGGTAAACCGGTTTGCGGGCATCTGTCCCCCGGAAAACTTCTGGGTGGTGACCTCGGAGAAATATACGGACATCGTGAAGGAACAGCTTCCCGACATTCCCGCACAGCATATACTGGCAGAACCTGAAGCGAGAAACACGGCACCGTGTATAGCCTACGCCTGCTGGAAAATAAGGATGCAGGACGAGCAGGCGAACATTGTGGTGACGCCTTCGGATGCGCTGGTGATTGATACAGCCGAATTCAAACGGTGCATACAGACGGCGCTGGCCTTTACGGAAACGGGGGGCCGCATCGTTACTCTGGGTATCCGACCGACACGGCCGGAAACAGGCTACGGCTACATCTGCGCGGCAGAGAAGCTGGAAGGCAGTGAAATACACCGGGTAGACTCGTTCCGTGAGAAACCGAACCTGGAAACGGCAGAGAAATACCTGGCGGCAGGAAACTACCTGTGGAACGCGGGGATCTTTGTGTGGAACGTGGAGACGATTACGAAGGCTCTGCGGACGTATGCGCCGCAGATTGCAGGGGTGATGGACGAACTGACGCCCAGTCTGTATACGGAGAAGGAACAGGAGGAACTGAAACGCCTCTTCCCTACCTGCGAGAAGATCTCGATAGACTATGCGGTGATGGAGAAGGCAGAAGGGATCCATGTGCTGCCGGCCGACTTCGGATGGAGCGACCTGGGTACGTGGGGATCGCTGCACGCACAGCACAGTCATGACGCCGACAACAATGCGGTGATAGGCGGCAACGTGAAGCTGTACGACTGCCGCAACTGTGTGGTGCACGCCAACCAGGAAAGCAAGGTGGTGCTGGAAGGACTGGACGGATACATCGTGGCGGAACGCGACGGACGCCTGCTGGTGTGCAGACTGGACCAGGAACAGCACATCAAGGAATACTCACAGGAATAAAAGACGAAGAAACCGGATGAAACGATTACTAGGAACTTTATTATGCCTGGCGGGAGGACTGTTTCCTGCCGCCGCAGGGGCACAGACGGACTCTACGCTGACGTACCGGGTGGAAGCGAGCGCAAACGCATCGGACGGCACCTACGCCCCGCTGTGGTTTACCGCCAACCGCTTCGGACTTTCGAGCGAAAAGCCTAACAGCGGGTATCTGCGTGCGGGGCTGACTTACCGCAAGGAGATGAAACACCACTGGCGACTGGAAACGGGTGTGGACCTGGCCGGAACGGCAAACCAGACGGCCGACTTCGTGGTGCAGCAGCTGTATGCCGACATAGCGTGGAAAATGCTGACGCTGAGCGTGGGAAGCAAGGAGCGGTACGGATTTCCGCTGGAGAAGAACCACGAACTGAGCAGCGGGATGATGGTGGAAGGACCGAACGCACGGCCGGTGCCGCAGGTGCGGCTCACGGTCGACTACCTGACGGTGCCGGGTACGGGAAACTGGATAGCCATGAAGGCTCACATAGCCTACGGACTGTTTACCGACGGCAACTGGCAGGAAAGTTATGTGCCCGTAGGTGCATCGTATACGAAGAATGTGCTGATGCACAGCAAGTCGCTGGCTATGCGCATAGGGAACCGGGAAAAGTTCCCGATGGAATTTGAGGTGGGCATCCTGCATGCGGCACAGTTCGGAGGGAAACGTATGACCATGACCGCCGACGGGGGGAAGCTGGTATCGAACATGCCGAACGGACTGAAGGACTTCTTCAAAATCCTGATTCCGAAACATGAGAGTACGCTGCAGAACGTGCAGGGAAACCACTGCGGAAGCTGGAACTTTGCACTGACCTATTATGGAGAAGACTGGAAAGTACGGGGATATCTGGAGCATTACTACGAGGACCACTCGCAGATGTTCTGGCAGTACGGACGCTGGAAGGACGGACAGCTGGGACTGGAGGTGACGCTCCCGAAGAACAGGTGGGTATCGGCCCTGCTGTGGGAAGGGATGGCTACCAAGGACCAGACCGGACCGCTGCTGTATGACGGTGTGGGCGGATCGTTCCACGACGTGCAGCAGAGCGGAGGCGACAACTACTTCAACAACGGCGAGTACCTGGGCTGGCAGCATTGGGGTGCCGCACTGGGGAACCCGCTGATACCGGGACCGCAGTATAATGCCAACCATACCAACTCATTCAAGAGCAACCGGGTACGCTCGAACCATGTGGGCGTATCGGGCAACCCTTCAAGCGAATGGAGCTACCGTATCCTGGCTTCGATGGTGCGCCACTGGGGAACCTATTCGGCTCCGCTCGACAAGCAGCACAAGCAGTTCAGCTCACTGTATGAGGTGACTTACCGTCCGGCATGGGCCGCAGGATGGAGCGTTTCGGCCGCACTGGGACTGGACAGAGGAAATTACCTGGGGAACAGCACCGGGGGCATGATTACACTGAAAAAGACGGGAGGACTCCTGAAATGATACGGAAGGAAAGACTATACCAGATACTGCTGCCGGTATGGATACTGGCGGCTGTGCTGTGCCTGAACGGGTGCAGCAAGGCACCCATCAACGACAAGCTGGAAGGCATGTGGAAACTGGAATCGTTCACTACGCTGGACGACGGGACCGGACACCGGTGTGAACGCATCTACTACAGCATTACACGCCAGGTGGTGGAAGTGGCCGAGAAACAGGGTGAAAACGGATACGGTGCCTTTATAGGACGGTTGGAATACCTGGATGACAACGCTGTAGCCATGAGTGAGTTCAAGGTGAGGGCGGCAACCAGCGACAGCAAGAAGAACGCTACCGACGAGCAGATGAAACCCTTCGGGATGGACAATGCCGGCTATACCCTTTTCCGGATACAGAAGCTGACGGGCAAGGAACTGGTGCTGGAATCGAATTACGCTACCCTGACTTTCAGAAAGTTCTAAAAATTTCTATTAACTTTGTTTTCCGATATGGAAAAACTACACTGGTATGCGATGTATGTACGCATGCATCACGAAAAGAAAACAGCTGAAAAGCTGGGAATGATGGGCGTGGAACATTACCTGCCTGTACAGGAAGTGGTAAGGCAATGGAGCGACCGGAAAAAGAAGCTGCAGGTGGTGGTGATACCGATGATGATCTTTGTGCGGACAGGCGAAAAGGGACGCATCCGGCTCATGCAGGAGGTTCCCGCCATTACGGGGACACTGATAGACCGCTGCACGCACAGACCTGCCGTGATACGCGACGAGGAGATGGAACGGTTCCGGTTCATGCTCGACTTCTCGGAAGAGGCGGTATCGTTCGTAAGTGAACCGCTTCAGAAGGGTGAACGGGTGCGGGTAATCAAAGGTCCGCTGACCGGACTGGAAGGTGAACTGATCGTGGTGGACGGAAAAACGCAGGTGACGGTACAGATAGACCAGCTGGGATACGCCAAAGTGGAGATTCCGGTGGGGTACATTGAAAAGGCCAACCAATAAATTTACGATGAAGATGAAGAAATTATTGTCGCTTCCACCGAATCTGGTGGAATGTTTCCATGATATCGAACATGCAGACCGGAACGAATGGTTCTGCACCTCGGACCCGATAGGCTGCAAGCTGGGCTCGGGAGGAGGTACGACATGGCTGCTGCAGGCTTGCAAGGAATACGAAGGGAATACGGAAAGTCTGGCGGGATGGCTCGCCAAAGAGAAGCGCATCCTGCTGCACGCGGGTGGACAGAGCCGGCGCCTGCCGGGATATGCGCCTTCGGGGAAGATACTCACCCCTATCCCGGTATTCAGGTGGGGACGCGGACAGAAACTGTCGCAGAACCTGCTGTCACTGCAGCTCCCGCTCTATGAACGGATTATGCGCAAGGCTCCCGACACCCTGCATACCCTGGTGGCCAGCGGCGACGTGTACATACGTGCCACCGAAGCGCTGCAGGAAATTCCGGAAGCCGACGTGGTGTGCTACGGTCTGTGGGCCGACCCGGAACTGGCGAAGAACCACGGGGTGTTTGTTTCATCGAGAAACAACCCGGAAAAGCTGGACTTCATGCTGCAGAAACCGAGTGTGGAAGAGCTGGGCGGACTGATGCAGGACTATCTGTTCCTGATGGACATAGGTATCTGGCTGCTGAGCGACAAGGCCGTGGAACTGATGGCAAAGCGTTCGGTGAAGGACGGGAAGCCGGTATTCTACGACATGTATTCGGAGTTCGGACCGGCACTGGGCGAGCATCCGCGCATAGCCGACGAAGAGCTGAACAGGCTGAGTGTAGCCATACTGCCGCTGCCGGGAGGTGAATTCCACCACTACGGTACAAGCCGGGAGATGATCTCGTCGACACTGGCTGTGCAGAACTGTGTGACCGACCAGCGGGCCATCATGCTGAAGAAGGTAAAGCCGCATCCTTCCATCTTTATACAGAATGCGGTGAACAGCTTCCGGCTGACGGGCGAGAATACGGAGGTATGGATTGAAAACAGCTGTGTGGGTGCCCGATGGACACTGCACAGACGGCATATCATTACGGGGGTACCTGTAAACGACTGGTGCCTGGATGTGCCCGAAGGGGTGTGCATAGACGTGGTGCCGATGGGCGAAACGGAACTGGCAGCGCGCCCGTACGGGTTCAATGACGCCTTCAAGGGGGCGCTGGACAACCAGGCTACGATGTATATGGGCAGACCGGTAAGCGAATGGCTGGCACAGAGGGGACTGACCGCCGGGGAGATTGAACAGAACGGCGACCTGCAGGCTGCCCGGATTTTCCCGGTATGCAAGGATGTGGACGAACTGGGTGCCGTGATGCGCTGGATGACTACGAATCCGGAAGAAGAGGCCGGGAAACGGATATGGACAGAGGCCCGGAAGGTTTCGGCCGACGAGATTTCGGCATACGCCAACCTGCGGCGGCTTACCGCACAGCGGGAGGAGTTCCGCAAGCAGAGCTGGACGGCTCTGGCCAGGAACTATGAGCACAGTGTGTTCTACCAGCTGGACCTGCAGGAGGCTGCCGAGGCATTTGCCCGGTACGGTCTGGAACTGCCGGCCGGACTGCCTGAAACGGCTCCGCTGATGACGCGCATCAACGACGCCATGTTCCGTGCCAGAGTGGCGCAGCTGTCGGCAGCCGGTGATCCGGCGGAAACCGGACGGCAGGAGGAGAAGGCTTTCGGCCTGATGCGCAAAGGGCTGACCGCTACCGTAGACCATAACCAGCATCCTACGATGTCGGTCTACGCCGACCAGATTGTGTGGGGACGGAGCCCGGTGCGGATTGACCTGGCAGGAGGATGGACCGATACCCCACCCTACAGTCTGATGGAAGGAGGTAACGTGGTGAACATCGCCATCGAACTGAACGGACAACCGCCGCTGCAGGTATACGTCAAACCATCGGACCAATACAAAGTGACACTGCGCTCGATCGACCTGGGCGCCATGGAAACCGTATCGACCTACGAGGAGCTGTACAGCTTCAACAAGGTGGGATCGCCCTTCTCGATCCCGAAGGCGGCATTGGTGCTGGCAGGATTCCACCCTACCTTCTCGGCCGAAAAGTTCAACTCGCTGGAGGAACAGCTGAAGGCATTCGGGGCAGGAATCGAGATCACGCTGCTGTCGGCCATCCCGGCAGGATCGGGACTGGGTACCAGCTCAATCCTGGCATCGACCGTGCTGGGAGCCGTGAACGACTTCTGCGGACTAAACTGGGACAAGCATGCCATAGGCAGCCGTACTCTGATACTGGAACAGCTGCTCACTACGGGAGGCGGCTGGCAGGACCAGTACGGCGGGGTGCTGCAAGGAGTGAAGCTGCTGCAGACACAGCCGGGATGGAACCAGGAACCGATGGTGCGCTGGCTGCCTGAACACCTGTTTACCGACGACGAATACCGCCAGTGCCACCTGCTGTACTACACCGGCATAACACGTACCGCCAAGGGCATTCTGGCCGAGATTGTACGGGGCATGTTCCTGAACTCGACAGAACACCTGGAACTGCTGCGGCAGATGAAGCAGCATGCACTGGACCTGTATGACGCCATTCTGCGCAACAACTTCACGGAAACGGGACTGCTGATACGGAAGACCTGGGAACAGAACCAGCGCCTGGATGCAGGGACCAACCCGGAGGCGGTAGCGGCCCTGACGGCACGGATAGATGACCTGTGCCTGGGATACAAACTGCCCGGAGCAGGCGGAGGCGGATACCTCTACATGGTAGCCAAGGATCCGGAAGCGGCCGTGCGCATACGCCAGCGGCTGAACCAGAATCCGCCCAACAACCGGGCACGGTTTGTGGAGATGAGCCTGTCGACCAAAGGGCTGGAAGTAAGCCGGAGCTGATAAACCTAACAATGACATTGAAATGAAATCGAACGCAAAACTGGTAAAGACCCGGGACGGGAAAAACTACCTGACCCCCTTCATACTGATTACGACCCTCTTTTTTCTATGGGGATTCGCACACAGTATCCTGGACGTGCTGAACAAGCATTTCCAGGATGCGCTGAGCATATCGAAAGCTCACTCGGCCATGATACAGGCCGTGGTATACGGCAGCTACTGCCTGATGGCCCTGCCTGCCGGAAACATCATCCGGAAATACGGATACCGGGCAGGCGTGGTGACCGGACTGCTGCTGTACGGTGCAGGCGCCCTCCTGTTCATTCCGGGAGAACGGATCATGTCATTCAACTTCTTCCTGTTCTCGCTGCTGATCATCGGGTGCGGACTGGCCTGCCTGGAGACGGCGGCCAACCCGTACGTTACGGTGCTGGGCGACAGGGAATCGGCCGAACGGCGCATTAACCTCTCGCAATCGTTCAACGGACTGGGATGGATATGCGGGCCGCTGGTGGGCGGACTCTTCATCTTCGCGGCCGACGGCGGTGAAGGCAGTGTGGCAGCTCCCTATGCCATCATAGGCTGTGTGGTACTGGCTGTGGCACTGGTATTCTCCAGAATCAAACTGCCGGAAATTACCGTGGAAGAAGACAAATCGGCCACCCGTGACGGAAACGGGGGCGGGCTGTGGAGCCACCGACGCTTCGTATTCGGGCTGATAGCCCTCTTCTTCTACGTGGCGGCACAGACGGGGGTGAACAGCTTCTTCATCAACTACGTGAATGAAAATGCCGGAATAGAACCGCGTGAAGCCGCTCTGTGGCTGTCGTTCGGAGGAATGGGACTGTTCATGGCCGGACGTATGGCTGCCAGTTGGGTCATGGAATACATACGGGCGGAAAAGATGCTGGCCTACCTGGCTACAGGAGCCGTGGTGAGCATGGTCATCGTGATATTCGGGAAAGGATTCGGGGCGGTACTGGCCTTTTTTCTCTGTTTCCTGTGTGAATCGATCATGTTCCCTACCATCTTCGCCCTGTCGATCAAAGGGCTGGGAGAACACACGAAAAGGGCTTCATCGTACCTCATTATGGGGATAGCGGGCGGAGCAGTGGCTCCTGTAATCATGGGAGTGATAGCCGACCGGATCAACATGGCCACAGGATTTATTGTACCGCTGGTGTGCTACCTGGTTATTCTGGCATTTGCAGCCGACCTGCTGAGAAGCCGGAAGGCCGTCAGCGGAAAGTGACAAACTTATTGGCAAGGAAATTGATGGCCCCATAGATGAAAAGTCCGAAGAACTGGGCCAGATACTCGTTGACATGCAGAAGCTCGACGAGCACGAGCAGAAACATAAACTGGGCGAGATAAGCAATGGCAAACGCCCCGGCAAAAAACAGCATCTGATGCCAGATGCTGTTTTTTTTCGCATCCGGATCAAGAGGAAATATCCAATACTTGCACCACACGAAATTATGGATCTGCGCCACCACATAAGCCGCAATGTTTGCCACCGTATACTCCTGACGGCACAGCTGCATGAGCACCCCTACCACAATGGCGGTGATAACGGCGTTCAGCGTACCGATGACGGCAAACCGGAAGATGCGTACATGTTCTTTCATGACTGGTGAAGTGAGAAGACAAAAGGAATATAAAATACAAACGGAAGCGAAGGGTGTACTGTAACGCTGCAAACTGCAGAACAGACACCCTCCGCTTTATGATAACGGACAGCCGTCGGCTACAAGGCGGAATGACGGATCATTTCTCCTTGATATCGACTATCAGATTCAATTCATCAAGCTGTTTCTGGTCGAGGAAGCCCGGAGCATCGAGCATGACATCACGGCCGGAATTGTTCTTCGGGAACGCGATGCAGTCACGGATGGAATCCAGACCGGCAAACAGGGATACCCAACGGTCGAGACCGTATGCCAGACCTCCGTGAGGAGGAGCACCGAACTTGAAGGCATTCATCAGGAAGCCGAACTGCTCCTGAGCCTTTTCGGGAGTGAAGCCGAGGATCTCGAACATCTTGGCCTGCAGCTGTGAATCGTGGATACGGATAGAACCACCACCTACTTCAACGCCGTTTACTACCATATCGTAGGCATCGGCACGTACGGCAGCCGGATCTGTATCGAGCAACGGAATATCTTCATCTTTCGGGTGAGTGAACGGATGGTGCATAGCCATGAGACGGCCTTCTTCCTCGCTCCATTCGAACATCGGGAAATCGACTACCCAGAGGCAGGCAAACTTGTTCTTGTCACGGAGACCGAGCTGGTTACCCATTTCCAGACGCAGTTCGCACAACTGCTTGCGGGTCTTCATCGCATCGTCGCCGCTCAGGATCAGGATCAGGTCGCCCGGTTTGGCACCGAAGGCTTCCTTCATCTTCTGCAGCACTTCCTGAGAATAGAACTTGTCGACACTCGACTTGACGTTTCCATCGGCTTCGATACGGGCGTACACCATACCTTTCGCACCGATCTGCGGACGTTTCACGAATTCGGTCAGCTGGTCGAGCTGCTTGCGTGTATAGTGTGCAGCACCTTCGGCACAGATACCGCCGATATAGGCTGCATTATCGAATACGGAGAAGCCATAACCCTTGAGGATATCCATCAGTTCGACAAACTTCATGCCGAAACGCAGGTCGGGTTTGTCACTGCCGTAATACTTCATGGCATCGGACCACGGCATACGCAGGAACGGTTCGTTCAGTTCCACGCCGCGCAGTACCTTGAACAGATGCTTGGCCATCCCTTCGAACATTTCGATGATGTCTTCCTGCTCAACGAAACTCATTTCGCAGTCGATCTGGGTGAATTCCGGCTGACGGTCGGCACGGAGGTCTTCATCACGGAAACACTTCACGATCTGGAAGTAACGGTCGAAACCGGAAACCATAAGAAGCTGCTTCAAAGTCTGCGGAGACTGGGGAAGCGCATAGAACTGGCCCGGGTTCATACGGGAAGGAACCACGAAGTCTCGTGCACCTTCGGGAGTGGAACCAATCAGCATCGGAGTCTCCACTTCGAGGAATCCCTTGCTGTCGAGGTAACGGCGCACCTCCATCGTCATGCGGTGGCGCAGTTCCAGATTCTTCCGTACGGCAGTACGGCGCAAATCAAGGTAACGGTACTTCATACGGAGGTCGTCGCCACCGTCGGTATTGTCTTCGATGGTGAAAGGAGGAGTAAGCGCCGTATTCAGGATATTCAGTTCTGAAACGATGATCTCGATATCACCTGTCGGGATATTATTGTTTTTGCTGGAACGTTCGCTAACTGTACCTTTGACCTGAATTACGAATTCACGTCCCAGGTGGTTGGCGCGTTCACAAAGTTCGGCATTGACCTCAGTGTTGAAAACCAGCTGAGTGATACCATAACGGTCGCGGAGGTCGACAAACGTCATTCCGCCCATCTTACGTGTACGCTGTACCCATCCGGCCAGTGTCACATTTTTGCCTGCATCGGCAAGTCTTAATTCGCCGCAAGTATGACTTCTGAACATATTTGTTTAAATATTAGTTTTCCCGGCAAAGGTAGCACATGTTTTTGATTTATGCAATAAAATTAAAAAGACATCAGAAGCGGACCATCATTTCGACCACCAGCTTGTCTTGTTCGGATTCCTTGGCGAAAGAGAGGTCGTCATAAAAATATTTCTCATAGTTGAGACGGAGATCGGCCTGGAAAGGCTTACCGAAGCTGAAGGTAAGTCCGCCGGTGATACGCTTGCGCTGGTAATCGGTGATATACAGCTTTCCGGTATCGGGATCGGATTCACCCGTACTGCTGTCGCCCATATAGTCGAAGCGGGCCAGGAAAGAGATCTTCTTGACAAGTGATTTGGGCTTCTTCATCCACCAGTCGTAGTTCACGAAGGCATCGACCGACCATACATCGTCGAAGGCCGCATGGGCATACCGCTTGTACATGGCCTCTACCTCGAAATGCCAGTTGTTCCAATCGTAGTAGGTACCGGCGTCATACATATAGATATTGTTATGTTCGGGGCGCACACGCTGCGTGCTCAGCGTTAGGTTATATCCCTTGAAAGGCATCATTTCCAGCTTGGCAGAGTAGCACAGCACCTTGTGCCATCCCTTCTGTTCGGTCAGTCCCGAACCGCTGAAAAGTCCCGCCTCGAGCGCGAAGGGGAAACCTTCCTTCTGCGAATACTTCACGGTAGCACCGGCATCACGCAAGCTTCCCATCTGCTTGGCGATGAACGAACGGTTGGCAAAATACTGCTGGTGGGGAGAACGGTGCGCATCGATGGTGAAGGGCACACGCATCTGCCCTACCGTAAAATCCCATCCCTTGAAAGGAGACACGCGGGCAAAGGCGTCGAGCATCTTGATCTGCCCCTCGTCGGAGAGGTCGATTTCGGCCTTATAGCTCACGATGGGCAGCACTTTTCCCGTAATGCTGACACGCGCGTTACGGACCTGGAACCGCTGTTCGTCTGTGGTGGTCTGATACTCATACTTACCACGCACGGTACCGTGGATTTCGGGCAAATATTTCTTCCATTCACTCAAATCGACAGTCTGAGCTGCTGCCGATGCCATACAAAGCGCAAAGGTAAGCGCAGATATTAGCTTTTTCATGTATAAACTTCTCACTACTTTTTAAATCCGCGGCAAAAGTATGCGAAGAAGTTAACGTAATGATGTCATACCTGTTACAAAAACATTTCACAAGAAACACATGTTACAGACAGACGGAAGCGGGCTATTCCAGGGAGGAACCTTCCTCCTCTTCGGGGAAGCGGAGGGTCTCTACCTTTTCCAGACGGGCCCGCAACAGAGGCATGAGCGACTTGCGGATGCGCAGCCGCATGAAGCAGTCCATATCATACGACTGCTCGAGGATTTCGGGCGACTCTTCCTTGACGATACGCATCACATCGTTCATGAACGGATATTCGAAGGCTACTGCCACCGTAGCGTCGACGGTCTTCTCGATAATTTCGGCCTCCCCGAGCGCCTGTGCGGCAGCCGTACGGTAAGCCACAATCAGTCCGCTGGTACCCAGCTTGATACCGCCGAAATACCGCACCACGATGACCAGCACGTCGGTCAGCTCCTTGGAATTGATCTGCCCCAGGATAGGCTTTCCGGCAGTTCCCGAAGGTTCCCCGTTGTCATTGGCACGGAACTCCTTCCTGTCGGCCCCCAGCATGTAGGCATAACACACATGACGGGCATCATAATACTTTTTCTGATATTCTTCAAGGTAAGCCTTGACTTCGGCAAGAGTGCGTACAGGAAGCGCCACAGCAATGAACTTGCTCCTCTTTTCGGTATAGACAGATTCCGACCTGCCGGTTATAGTCTTATATGTATCTTCTTGTATCATGGGTGCAAAAATACAAAAATACAAATGAAGCCTCTTCCTTTTCCGAAAAAAAGGAACGAGGCTTCTGATATATAATAAGTCCCGGTTTAGTCTGGGAATTATTCCAACTTATGGATAACCAGTCCCGAACGCAGTTTCGGTTCAAACCACGTCGTCTTCGGCGGCATGATGTTACCCGTATCGGCAATGTCCATCAGCTGCTTCATGGAAACCGGATAGAGGGCCAGCGCCATCTTCATCTCGCCGCTGTCCACCCGTTTCTTGAGCTCACCCAGTCCGCGGATACCGCCCACGAAATCGATGCGCTTGTCCGAACGCAGGTCCTTGATGCCGAGAATCTCGTCCAGAATCAGATTGGAAGAGATAGTCACGTCAAGCACACCGATCGGGTCATTGTCATCGTACGTGCCCGGTTTGGCCGTGAGGCTGTACCAATGCCCGTCAAGATACAGGGAGAAGTTATGCAAGGCTGCAGGCTTATAGATTTCCGTACCCTTATCCTCCACATCGAAATGCTTCCGCAACGCATCCAGGAACTGCTGCGGAGTCAATCCGTTCAGGTCCTTTACCACCCGGTTATAGTCGATGATGGTGAGCTGACTTGCCGGGAAGCACACAGCCATAAAGTAATTATATTCCTCATCGCCCTTATGATCCGGATTCTGTGCCGCCTTTTCGGCACCGACCAATGCTGCCGCAGCGCTACGGTGATGTCCGTCGGCAATATAAAGGGCAGGAATTTTGGCAAATGTTTCCGTAATGGTAGCGATATCGGCATCGTCATCGATCACCCAGAACGTATGTCCGAATCCGTCGCCCGGTGCAATGAAATCGTATTCCGGCTTGCGGGCCGTATATTTTGCGATGATGGCATCCAGCACGTCATTGTCGGGATAAGCAAAGAACACCGGTTCGATATTCGCATTGTTTACCCGCACATGTTTCATGCGGTCCTCCTCCTTGTCACGGCGTGTAAGTTCATGCTTCTTGATCACCCCGTTCATATAGTCGGGCACGTAAGCCCCCACCACCAGTCCGTACTGCGTCTTGCCGTTCATGGTCTGGGCATAGATGTAATAACAGTCCTTCTTGTCCTGCACCAGCCAACCTTTCTCCTGGAATTTCAGGAAATTCTCGGCGGCCTTTCCATATACGCGGGGATCGTGCTCGTCGGTACCTTCCGGAAAATCGATTTCCGGCTTAATGATATGATAAAGGGATTTCTCGTTGCCTTCCGCTTCGGCACGTGCTTCGGCAGAATTCAGCACGTCGTAAGGCCGGGAAGCCACCTGCTCCACCAGTTCCTTCGGCGGACGAATTCCCTTGAATGGTTTAACGATTGCCATAATGCTTCAGTTTTTTATTTCTTGTTTACACGGAACTTCTCACAACCATCTTTCAGGAAGCCCACAATCTGACGGGCCGCTGCGATACCGGCATTGATATTCGCTTCGGCAGTCTGCGCACCCATCTTCTTCGGTGTAGAGAAATAACGTCCCGGGAACTTGGCCACAAATTCTTCGTTTGCTACCGGCATGATATCGGTCACATACTTCAAATCGGGACGTTCCTCCATCAGTTTGATAAGTTCGGACTCATTGATAACCTCCTTACGGGCCGTATTCACCAGCAGACCGTTTTTCGGCATCCGGTTAACCAGTGCATAATTGATGGAATTCTTGGTTTCGGCTGTTGCCGGAATATGCAGGGAAACTACATTACAGGTTTCATACAGCTCTTCGGCAGAAGATACCGGCTTGATGCCGTCGGCTTCCATGACTTCCTTCGGACAGAAAGCATCGTAAGCGTAAATGTCCATACCGATACCTTTGGCGATACGTGCCACGTTGCGGCCCACATTACCATAAGCGTGGATACCCAGCTTCTTGCCTTTCAGTTCGGTACCCGACTTGCCATCGTAGAAGTTACGGACAGCCATGATCATCAGTCCGAAGGCCAGTTCGGCCACAGCATTCGAGTTCTGTCCCGGAGTATTCATGACACATACACCGTGGGCGGTAGCCTCATCCAGATCCACATTATCGTAACCGGCACCGGCACGTACCACAATCTTCAGTCCGGAAGCGGCATCGAGCACTTCCTTGTCGACAATATCGCTACGGATAATGAGAGCATCCGCATCCTTTACCGCATCGAGCAGCTGTTTCTTGTCGGTATATTTTTCGAGTAAAGCCAATTCATAACCAGCAGCTTCGACTTCCTTCCGGATACCGTCGACAGCTACTTTGGCAAAAGGTTTTTCGGTAGCAACTAAAACTTTCATAATAATCAGATTTATGAGTTTAAAATAAAGAAGAGTTATGAATCACGCCATCCCTGTATGGTATGGAACAATCCATAACTCATCTATATCATTTAATTTCCTAATTTTTCTCTTTTCCGGATCAATGCATCTTTTCGAACTCCTGCATACAGTCGATCAGTGCCTGTACACTTTCTATCGGCAACGCATTATAGCAGGAAGCACGGAATCCGCCTACTGAACGGTGACCCTTGATACCCACCATACCTTTATCGGTAGCGAATTTCAGGAAGTCGGCCTCCAGATCCTTGTATTCATCGGCCATGACAAAACAGATGTTCATGTATGAACGGTCTTCCGGAACGGTTACTGTACCGCGGAACAGCTTGTTACGGTCGATTTCGGAATACAGCATATCGGCACGCTGTTTGGCACGGCGCTGCATTTCCAGAACACCACCCTGTTCCTTCAGCCAGCGGAGAGTCTGCAAGGCAGCATAGATAGGAACTACAGGAGGAGTATTGAACATAGAGCCCTTATCGACATGGGTCTGATAGTTCAACATAGTAGGAATATGGCGGGAAACCTTACCCAACGCATCGTTCTTTACAATGACGAAAGTAACGCCGGCAGGAGCCAGATTCTTCTGGGCACCGCCATAGATACAGATATATTTGGAAACATCGACCGGACGTGAGAAGATATCGGATGACATATCGGCCACCATCGGAACACTGACTTCCGGATCGGCATGCAATTCGGTACCGTAAATGGTATTGTTGGTAGTGATATGGAAATAGTCGGCATCGGCAGGAACCTCAAATCCCTTCGGAATATAGGTATAGCCGTCCTTTTCGGAAGATGCCACTTCGACAGTTTCGCCGAATGCCTTGGCCTCCTTCATTGCCTTCTTGGCCCATGTACCTGTATTAAGATAAGCAGCTTTCTTTTCGAGGAAATTATATGGAACCATACAGAACTCCAGACTTGCTCCGCCACCCAGGAATAATACCGAATAACCTTCGGGAATATTCAGCAGTTCCTTGAACAAGGCTACTGCCTCATCCACTACCGGCTGAAAGTCTTTAGCGCGGTGACTGATTTCCATCAAAGACAGTCCTGAACCGTTAAAATCAAGAATAGCCTGAGCTGTTTTTTCGATTACCTCGCGAGGCAAGATAGAAGGTCCCGCATTAAAATTATGTTTTTTCATTGGAAGTTTGTTTTGGTTAAACAATAAGTTCAAAATGTAACAAGTGCGAATTTAGTCAATATTTTCAGACTTCCAAAAGTTTTTCTAATATTTTTCCCGTATACACCAAGTTATCCTTTCAGATTATTGTGAATACCCGTATTTTAATTACACATCGATATCTGCCTACCTCACATCCGGGAATCGGCTTCAAGGCAGGTCCATAGTATCATACAAGGTTCAAGGCACCGGCGGGAGGCCCGATTACCGGGCCAGCTCAATCACGGTCTTCACGCCCTTGATTTTCTCGTTACGGAGCAGTTTCAATGCCTGGCGTGCCTTTTTACGGGAAACGGCGGCAAAGGCATAATGGTCTTTCACGTCCACCCGGCCCACATCTTCCCGGTTAAGGTTCCCTTTCTTGGAAAGGAAGCCTACGATATCAATCTTATTGATCTTGTCCTTCTTTCCCTTGCCTATGTAGAAAGTCACGAACTCCGGTTCGGACGGTCCGGGAATCTGCGGGGGAAAGACAAACTCTTCCGGCTCTTCACGTACATAAGCCGGGAGCCGTTCCTCCGGCCCCAGAATCACATAGGCACATCCGTCGGCATCCCAGCGGGCTGTACGTCCGTTACGGTGGATAAAACCGTCCTCGGACAGCGGCAGGTGGTAATGCACCACATTCCGGATATCGGGGATATCCAGACCGCGTGCAGCCAGATCGGTAGAGATAAAGATATGGCAGCTCCCGTTACGGAACTTGTACAGGGCCCGTTCACGGTCGTCCTGCTCCATTCCCCCATGGAACGTTTCACAATAAACCTTCATGGAATGCAGGTATTTCCCTACCCTGTCGACACTTTCACGGTGGTTACAGAACACCAGCGTGGAGCTGTCGCCCAGGCAGCACAGCAACTTATACAGAGTTTCCAGCTTGTCCTTTTCGGGCGAAAGAACCTTATACACCTGCAGGCGGCTTGACAAGGGACGGTCCGGATCCAGGAAATCCAGCCGTACCGTCCTGCCCAATCCCGTAAAGCGGGGTATCTCTTCGGCATCGGTAGCCGAAAGCAGGAAACGGCGGCGCAGGGCCGGCAATTTGCCGATCACTTCCTCCATCTCCTCCTGGAATCCGAATTCCAGACATTTGTCGAACTCGTCGATAATCAGGTAACGCACAGCAGCGGGATCGAAATTCTGCTTCTCCAGGTGGTCGTTCATACGCCCCGGAGTACCGATGATCACCGAAGGGGAAATTCCCTTCATGGTACGGTGTTCGTCCATGGCAGGCCGTCCGCCGTAGCAGCTCATCACCTTATAGCCGGTACCCATCGACTTGAACACCTGCTCGATCTGCAGGGCCAGCTCACGTGAAGGCACCAGCACTACGGCCTGCACTCCCGCCACATCGGGCTTCAGCATATCTACCAGCGGCAGCAGGTAAGCCAGGGTCTTCCCCGACCCCGTAGGCGACAGCAGAATCAGGTCGCCTCCACCGGCAGCGGCCTCAAGGGCAGCCTGCTGCATTCCGTTCAACTTCTCAATCTTCAGGTTCGCTAAAATAGTCGGTATATCCATCATCCAGTTTTTAGGGTTATCATTGCAAATATATCAAACTTATAGGAAAAATTCCATATTCGGCTTGTTTATCTTTGGCTATATTCGTAAATTCGCATGTTATTATTATCATTTTAACAGAATAATCCTAAATAGAAGACATGTGCGGAATCGTAGGTTACATAGGAAAGCGTAAAGCTTACCCTATCCTGATCAAAGGACTGAAGCGGCTGGAATACCGTGGATACGACAGTTCGGGTGTGGGTCTTATCAGTGACACAAACCAACTCAATGTATATAAAGCCAAAGGGAAAGTATCGAATCTGGAGGAACTGGCCTCACAAAAGGATACGTCGGGCTGCGTAGGCATAGCCCACACACGGTGGGCCACCCACGGCGAGCCCAGTCAGGAAAACGCCCATCCCCATCTTTCCCAGTCGGGCAATCTGGCCCTCATACACAACGGAATCATCGAAAACTACGCCACCCTGCGTGAACAACTGCAGGCAAAAGGCTATACGTTCCGTAGCTCGACCGACACGGAAGTGCTGGTACAGCTGATAGAATATTTCCAGGTGACCTATCACCTGGACCTGCTGAAAGCCGTCCAGACCGCCCTGCATAAAGTGATCGGTGCCTATGCCATCGCCATTCTGGACCACCAGCACCCCGAGCGCATCATTGCCGCCCGCAAAAGCAGTCCGCTGGTGATAGGCATCGGACAGGACGAGTTCTTCCTGGCTTCGGACGCCACCCCGATAGTGGAATACACCGACAAGGTGGTTTATCTGCAGGATGGTGAGATAGCTATTCTGGAACAAGGGAAACCTCTGAAGATAGTCAATCTGATCAACGAATCGCAACCGGCGGAAATCAAAACCGTCGACATGAACATCGGCCAGCTGGAAAAAGGCGGATATCCGCATTTCATGCTGAAGGAAATCTTCGAACAGCCCGAATGCATTAACGACTGCATGCGCGGCCGTGTACGCGGAGAAGTGCACCAGGTAGTGCTATCGGCAGTGAACGACCACAAGGAACGCCTGCTCAACGCACGCCGTTTCGTCATTGTAGCCTGCGGTACATCCTGGCACGCCGGACTGATAGGGAAACAGCTGATAGAGGCGTTCTGCCGCATACCGGTGGAAGTGGAATACGCTTCGGAATTCCGTTACCGCAATCCGGTGATAACCGACGGCGACGTGGTGATAGCCATCTCCCAGTCGGGCGAGACGGCCGACACCCTGGCAGCCATCGAACTGGCACAGGCCAAAGGAGCCTTTGTATACGGAATCTGCAATGCGGTAGGTTCATCCATCCCCCGTATCACCAACTCCGGATCCTACATCCATGTAGGCCCCGAAATCGGAGTCGCTTCGACCAAGGCATTCACCGGACAGGTAACCGTACTGACCATGTTCGCACTGACGCTAGGCAAGGCCAAGGGCACCATAGAAGACGAAGAATACCGCAAGATCATAGACGAACTGCTCCGTATCCCCGACAAGATCAAGGACGTACTGGCAGAGAACGACCACATAGCCGAGCTGGCACGCATATTCACCTATGCCCACAACTTCCTGTATCTGGGACGCGGCTACAGCTACCCCGTAGCGCTGGAAGGAGCCCTGAAGCTGAAGGAAATTTCCTACATCCATGCCGAGGGATATCCCGCCGCCGAGATGAAGCACGGCCCTATCGCACTGGTAGATACGGAAATGCCTGTCGTAGTCATTGCCACACAGAACGCGATGTATGAAAAGATAGTAAGCAACATACAGGAAATCAAAGCCCGCAAAGGGCGCATCATTGCGCTGGTCAACAAGAACGACAATGTGATCAGCAAACTGGCAGACGACTGCATCGAGATTCCGGAAACCCTGGAATGCCTGGAGCCGCTGGTTACCACCATCCCACTCCAGCTGCTGGCCTACCACATTGCGGTGTGCAAAGGCAAGGACGTGGACCAACCGCGCAACCTGGCGAAATCGGTTACCGTAGAATAACGAACAGTTGCAACCATACAGAAAAGAACCGGGAGGAGATCCGAAACTGGACATCCTCCCGGTTCTTTTCTGTATGAGCCTGTCATATAGCCGTACAGGTCACATCCTGCGGTACATCATTCCACATAAAGCACCAGCCCTTTCAGGTACTCACCTTCCGGGTGATAGATATTCACCGGATGGTCGCCCGGCTGGGTAAGCTGGTGCAGGATACGTACGCTGCGTCCGCTTTGTGCAGCAGCCGTAAACACTGCATTGCGGAAATTCTCCTTACTTACCACCTGCGAGCAGGAGAAGGTAAACAGGATGCCTCCCGGACGTATCTTCTCAAAAGCTTTGGCATTCAATTTGGTATATCCTCTCAAGGCATTGCGCAAGGCATCACGGTGCTTGGCGAAGGCCGGAGGGTCCAGAATAATCAGGTCGTACTGGTCGCCCATGCGGTCAAGGAACTTGAAAGCATCCTCGGCAAAAGCCTGGTGGCGGGTATCTCCCGGGAAATTCAGCTCCACGTTCTCATTGGTCAGGTCGATAGCCTTTGCCGAACTATCGACAGAATGTACCAGATTCGCCCCTCCCCTCATGGCATAGAAAGAGAAGCCACCCGTATAGCAGAACATGTTCAGCACGTTACGTCCCCTGGCATAGCGTTCCAGCAGGTGACGGTTTTCGCGCTGGTCGACGAAAAACCCGGTCTTCTGACCCTTCAGCCAGTCGACATGGAACTTCAGTCCGTTCTCCATGGCTATGTTCTCGGGACTTCCCCCTTTGATAAACCCGTTTTCGGTGGCAAGCAGATCGGCCTTGAACGGCAAGGTCGTTTCCGACTTATAATAAATATTCTTAATCACGTCGCCCATCACTTCCGACAAGGCATCGGCAATTTCCATCCGGTATACATGCATGCCGGCAGAATGAGCCTGCATCACGGCGGTATGGTCATACACATCGACAATCAGCCCCGGAAGGTTGTCGCCTTCACCGTGTACCAGACGGTAGGTATTGTTCTGCGGATTCCCGATCAGCCCCAAGGCCACACGCAATTCCTTTGCCACGCGCAGCTTGCGTACCCAGAACTCATGGTCTATTTCCTGCTGCACGAACGAAAGAACACGCACAGCGATGCTTCCGATCTGGAAATGGCCACAAGCTATAAATTCTTTCTTCGACGTATATACATCGACAATCTCACCTTCTTCAGGCTCACCTTCAACACGGGCAATAGCCCCTGAAAACACCCACGGATGGAAGCGCTTCAGCGAATCCTCCTTGCCGGGTTTCAGATAAACTCTTTTATACGACACGCTTATAATGAATTAAATAAAATTATACAGTAAAATCCATGGCGGAAATTCCCTGCCGGCAGCCTCATTCAAGCCTGCTCGGGCTGTTCATCAGGCACCTTCACCACCTCATAGTTTCCGTGGCTGCGCAATTCTTCCAGGTAAGTATAGATCTCCACGCAGGCCCACGCATCGGTAGCCGCATACAGCTGCTGCGCCTCCGTCAACGTCTCCGCCTCCCAGTTGGAAAGGCGCTGGCTTTTCGATATCTTCTTTCCGAAGAGCAGCGCATAAATCTTCAGCAGACTCTTCTCCTCAATGCCGAAACGGGTCACATAATCCTGCAGTTCGATCCAGTTGCCGGACTGCGGATCCTTCTGGTTACGTTTGCGCAACATAGCAAAATCATCTTTCAGAGAAAGCCCCACCTTCAACACGTCATTCTGCAGGAACTCCTCCAGAAAATCGGGCAGGCCCAGATGGTTCAGACGGAACAGGAAACAGGTATCGTGCGTAGACACCTGCAGCAACGCCACCTTATGCACGGTCCCCTTGCGGAAAGAAGGACGTGTTTCGGTATCCACCCCCACAATGGAATGGGTATTGAGATACGCAATCGCCTTACGGGCTTCCTCTTCCGTATAAATGACAAAGATACGTCCGCCGAATGCATCCTTTGGCAAGGCGGAAACATACTGTTTGGATATCTTGTTCTGTATTACAACCATAATCAAGTCTTGTTGTTTTTTATCCGATCCGGACGGTCACTCCTCCCAGCGGTCGCCCGAACCGTCATCTTCCTCACCGGCGTCAAGGCCTTCGTAAAGGTCGTCTTCCGTAATACCGGCGTCGGAAGCCAGCGGAGAGTTCCTGTAAAGCTCCTCTTCACTCATCTCATCGTCCGTACCGTCATCGGTATGATGGCCGTACTTCACGTCATGCAAGGCACGCATCGCATTGAGCAGACGCTGCCCCCAGAAACCCGCAAAATGCTCGTTGCAGATAATCAGGGCGTCATTCATAGTCTTGTCAAGCCCCAGCTGGTATACACAGATAAAATCCTTCAGTACCTGGTATACATCGGCCAGGTTCTCAGAAATGGTCTGCGTGATAGGCGTGTCACTGTAGGCCATATCCTCCAGGAACACATCCAGAAAGTCGTCCATATTCCCCATCAGTGCGGCAATACCTCCACGTACCCTCTCATAGTCGCCTTCCGTAACGAATGTCTCAGGATCGGCCTCATCAATCCGTTCGCCGGCAGGAAGCAGAGAGGCCTTCAGATACAGCAGAGGCAGCAGCTTGAGGGCCTTGTCGACAAAATTGCGGCGCTTCATTCCGGAAGTCCGTTCCAGGAATCCGCAGAATTCGGCGGCAACAGTCACAAATTCAACCGTGTTTCTATCGAAAATAATCGGAGTGCTCTTTTCCATATTTAATTGTCAATTGGTGTGCAAAGGTATGAAAAAAATTTTTCAGTTTTAGTTTTATTCGTACATTTGCGTAATAAATCAAAGATGATACGACAAGAAATCATAATTCCAAACACATGAGACTATGGTCAAGAAAAAGACAGAGACAAAAACCGACGATAAAAAATTCATAACAAAAGAGAAAGTGGTGACAGCCATGAAGGGCGAAACGGTCCGTTTCATCGTAGGACTGCTGTGCGTCATTTTCGGGGTATACCTGATTCTGGCCTTCAGTTCATTCTTCTTCACAGGAGGGAACGACCAGAGCATACTGACCCACCCCAACCCGGAAGAGCTGCTCCAGACCGACAACCACATACAGAACTATGCCGGTGCCAGAGGAGCACAGCTGGCTCAATTCCTTATCAACGACTGCTTCGGCATTTCGGCTTATCTCATCGTAGTATTCCTTATCATTGCAGGTATGAAACTGATGAAAGCCTACCAGTTCACGCTATGGAAATGGTTTGTGGGCTGTGCCACCGTCATGATCTGGCTTTCCATCGCCTTGGGATTTATCTTTGAAGGGACCTTTGCCGATTCATTCCTCTACCCGGGCGGACTGCACGGATATAACGTGAGCCGGTGGATCTGTTCCCAGATAGGTGCCCCCGGCATCATCCTCTTCCTGCTGATCACCCTGATACTGATCTGCATCTTCTTTACCAGCGAAACCATCCGGGTGGTAAGGAAAGCCCTGCACCCGTCCATCCCCTTCAGGAAAAAGGACGGTACAGACCCGCAAGGACCGGACACTGAAGATAAGAAAAAAGAAGAGGAAGACAGCATACTGCCGGAAAACGGACCGGAGCCCGATGATGAAAATATCCATACCGATATCCGTCAGGAACAAGAACAGCAAGAGCAAGAAGAGGATACGGAAGAGCCTCCCCACGCCATTGAACTGGACCTGACCCCGGACACACGCAAACCGGCCCCGAAAGCGGAAACCGTTGCAGCTGCCCCCATCATACGCCAGCCGATGACACCGGATATCGCAGAACAGGAAATTCCGGAAGAGGAAGAGGACATCAACGCAGCGGAAGACACGGAACCTACATTTGAAATAAGCGACGAGCATCATGAAGAAGATGAAGTGATAAAAGGCGACCTGAGCCAGCCGTACAACCCGAGACTGGACCTGGAACACTACAAATTCCCTACCCTCGACCTGCTGAACTCGTACGGCGACCATGAGCCGACAATCGACATGGAAGAGCAGAACGCCAACAAGAACCGCATCATCCAGGTGTTGCGCAGCTTCGGCATTGAAATCAGTTCCATCAAAGCCAGTGTAGGTCCTACCATCACACTGTATGAAATCACACCCGCCGAAGGGGTACGTATTTCCAAGATACGCAACCTGGAAGACGATATAGCCCTGAGCCTCTCGGCACTGGGAATCCGTATCATTGCTCCGATACCGGGCAAAGGGACCATCGGTATCGAAGTGCCGAACGCCAATCCGCGCATCGTCCCAATGGCGTCGGTCCTGGCCAGCAAGAAGTTCCAGGAAACCACATTCGACCTGCCCGTAGCTCTGGGAAAGACCATTACCAATGAAGTGTTCATGGTCGACCTGGCCAAAGCGCCGCACATGCTGGTGGCCGGTGCCACCGGACAAGGAAAATCGGTAGGTCTGAACGCCATCGTGACTTCCCTGCTGTACAAGAAGCACCCCAGCGAACTGAAGTTCGTCATCATCGACCCGAAGAAGGTGGAATTCGCCATCTACGCACCGATAGAAAAGCACTTCCTGGCCAAACTTCCGGGCGACGGCGACGCCATCATCACCGATGTAACCAAGGTAGTGCAGACACTGAATTCACTGTGTGTGGAAATGGATACCCGTTACGACCTGCTGCGCAAGGCAGGATGCCGTAACATCAAGGAATACAACGCGAAGTTCATCAACCGCCAGCTGAATCCGGAGAACGGACACCGGTTCATGCCGTACATTGTGATCATCATCGATGAGTTCGGGGACCTGATCATGACAGCAGGCAAGGAAGTGGAACTGCCTATCTGCCGTATCGCACAGCTGGCACGTGCCGTAGGTATCCACGCCATCATAGCGACCCAGCGTCCGACTACCAATATCATTACAGGTACCATCAAAGCCAACTTCCCGGCACGTGTAGCGTTCCGCGTGGCTTCCATGATGGACTCACGTACTATCCTGGACCGTCCGGGTGCCCAGCAACTGATCGGTAAGGGTGACATGCTCTACCTGCAGGGAAACGATCCGGTACGTGTGCAGTGCGCCTTTGTAGATACGCCGGAAGTGGAGCGTATAGCCAACTATATCAGCAAGCAGCAAGGCTATCCATGTGCATTCCAGCTGCCGGAATATGTAGACGAGAACGCCGATACCGGCAGTGCCGCCGATGTGGACATGAACCGCCTCGACCCGCTGTTCGAAGAAGCGGCCCGTCTGCTCATCTATCACCAGCAGGGATCGACGTCACTCATCCAGCGGAAATTCTCCATCGGCTACAACCGGGCGGGACGTATCATGGACCAGCTGGAACGTGCGGGTATCGTAGGGCCGGCCAACGGAAGCAAGGCACGCGACGTGCTCTGCATGGATGAGAACGACCTTGAAATGCGTATGAGCAACCTGAAGAACTGAACCATCCTCCCCCTAAGGGAGAAACTAAACTGAACAGATCCTGAAATGAAAAAGATTTATATTACCCTATTACTGCTGCTTATCGCCTTTACGGAAAGCTTTGCCGGGCAGGATGCCCAGGCAAAGGCAGTGCTCGACAAGACTGCAGCAGCGTATAAAAGTACAGGCGGTATCTGCCTTACGTTCAACGGCAGCCAGGAAGGTACCCTCTGGTTGCGCGGCGAATGTTTTTACCTGAAATGCGCCGGAATAAAAAGCTGGTTCGACGGCAAGACCCAATGGAGCTACGTTGAGAAGAACGATGAAGTGACCGTAACCAATCCTACCGGAGAAGAGATAAGAAGCATCAACCCCTACTCCTGGATCACGTCGTATCAGACAGCCTTCGACTACCGTTACAACGGTACCAGGACATTCAACGGGAAACAGGGACACGAAATCATACTCACCCCGAAAGAAAAGGGAGACATCCAGTCCATTACCTTAGGGGTTTCGGATAATTACCAGCCGCTCCACATCACCATCAGGCAGTCCAACGGACAAAAACAGGTGTTCAACGTAACTTCCTACAAGACCTATAAGAACGTGAGCATGGAGTCTTTCCGCTTCAATCCGAAAAAATACCCTACCGCCGAAGTCATCGACATGCGGTAAACTGACGTGAAATCTAAATTTATAATCAATATGGCAACAGAACATGTAAAATGCCTGATCATCGGATCGGGCCCTGCTGGATATACAGCAGCTATTTATGCAAGCCGAGCTAACATAGCTCCAGTACTTTACGAAGGTATACAGCCGGGTGGACAGCTGACCATCACGACTGAAGTGGAAAACTTTCCGGGTTATCCGGACGGAGTAACCGGACCGGTGCTCATGGACGACCTCCGCAAACAGGCAGAACGTTTCGGTACGGATATCCGCAACGGAATCGTCACCAAAGCCGACCTGAGCCAGGCTCCTTATAAGTTTGTAGTCGATGACGAAAAGGAAATCACTGCCGATACGGTCATCATCTCTACCGGTGCCACAGCCAAATACCTGGGTCTGGAAGACGAAAAGAAATACGCCGGAATGGGAGTCAGTGCCTGCGCTACCTGCGACGGATTCTTCTACCGCAAGAAAGTGGTAGCCGTAGTGGGTGGAGGCGATACCGCCTGTGAAGAGGCTATCTACCTGGCCGGTCTGGCCAGCAAGGTTTACCTGGTAGTGCGCAAACCTTATCTGCGTGCCTCCAAGATCATGCAGGAGCGTGTAATGAACCATCCGAACATCACCGTGCTGTTCGAGCACAACGCCGTAGGCCTTTACGGTGAAAACGGAGTGGAAGGCATGCACGTAGTGAAACGCATGGGTGAACCCGACGAGGAACGCTACGATGTGGCAATCGACGGATTCTTCCTGGCTATCGGACACAAGCCTAATTCCGACATTTTCAAGCCATGGGTAAAGACAGACGAAACAGGATATATCCTTACCGAAGGTTCTACTCCATGTACCGGTATCCCGGGTGTGTTTGCCGCCGGTGACGTAGCCGACCCTCATTACCGTCAGGCCATCACAGCTGCCGGTAGCGGATGCAAGGCTGCCATAGAAGCCGAACGTTACCTGTCGGCCAACAACCTGCTCTAAGCCCCAAGACACCTAAAACTGAAATCATGAGAAAAATATTCAGAAAAGCCCTTGTTGCCGTTGTGATGATAAGCGGATTCACAACGGCATCGGCACAACAGCTGCCACCGGTACCGACCGATCCGGCTGTAAGGATAGGCCGACTGGACAACGGTATGACCTATTATATCCGCCACAACACACGGCCGGAAAAACAGGCTGATTTCTATATAGCCCAAAAGGTAGGTTCCATCCTGGAAGAAGACAACCAGCGCGGACTGGCCCACTTCCTGGAACACATGTGTTTCAACGGAACGACCCATTTTCCGGGCAACACGCTCCGTGAATACCTGGAATCCATCGGTGTAAAATTCGGGACCAACCTCAATGCCTATACTGCGGTAGACGAAACCGTATACAACATTTCGGACGTTCCTGTGATACGCGACGGGATCATCGACTCCTGTCTGCTGATATTGCACGACTGGGCAGACGACCTGACACTGGCTCCCAAAGAAATAGACAAGGAACGTGGAGTCATCCATGAAGAATGGCGTACCCGTACAGGAGCCATGATGCGTATGTACGAAACACTCTTCCCCGTAATGTTCGCAGGCAGCCGATATGCGTACCGCCTGCCTATCGGCACGATGGAAGTGGTGGACAATTTCCCATACCAGGCTCTGCGCGACTACTATGAAAAATGGTATCGCCCCGACCAGCAGGGAATCATCGTGGTAGGCGACATCGATGTAGATGCCGTGGAAGCCAAGATCAAAAACCTGTTCGGCCCGATCAAGATGCCTGAAAACCCTGCTACACGCGAGTACTTCCCTGTACCCGACAACAAGGAACCCATCATAGCCATAGCCAAGGACAAGGAACAGCAGGTTGCACAGGTAGCCGTGTTCCACAAGCACGACGCATTCCCCAACGAAATGAAGAACAACGTGGGCTACCTGGTATATAATTTCATGCTGGGCATGACCGAAAGCATGATGAACGCCCGCCTGGACGAACTGACCCAAAGTGCCAACCCGCCCTTCATAGGTGCCGGTGTGGCCGACGGCGACTTCATTCTGTCAAAGACCAAGAAGGCTTATCAGGGTGCTGCCGTATGCAAGGAAAATGCAATAGAGAGCGGACTGGCTGCCCTGATGCGTGAATTCGAGCGTGCCACCCGGTTCGGCTTTACAGCGGGCGAATATGTACGTGCAAAGGCCGACTACCTGAGTATGCTGGAAAAAGCTTACAATGAGCGCAACAACATGAAGAACGAACAGTTCGTAGAACAGTATGTACGTAACTTCATCGATGCGGAACCGATACCGAGCGTGGAAGACGAGTATACCCTGATGAGCCAGATAGTCCCGAACATCCCTCTGGACCAGGTGAACCAGCTTTTCAAGGGAATGGTGAACGACAGTAACATTGTGGTAGCCCTTTTCTGCCCCGACAAACCGGACATGAAATATCCTACCGAGGCCGATATCAAGAAAGTACTGGCCGACGTGAAAGCCGAAAAGATCGAACCGTATGTAGACAAAGTATCCGATGAACCGCTTCTGAAAGAAACTCCCCAGCCGGGAAAAGTGGTAAAGACTGAACCCGGCATGTACGGATCGACGGTGCTTACGTTGAGCAACGGCGTACATGTCATCCTGAAACAGACCGATTTCAAGGCCGACGAGATCCGTATGCAGTCATTCAGCAACGGAGGTACATCTGTCTTCGACGATAAGGATGCCCTCCAGTTCAAGATGATAGACCAGGTGGTAGCATTGGGCGGTCTGGGTAACTTCAGCGCCATCGAGCTGCCGAAAGTCCTGGCCGGTAAAGTGGTTTCGGCCGAATCTTCCGTACGCACACTCACCGAAGCAGTCAACGGTTCCTGCGCTCCGAAAGACCTGGAAACCATGCTGCAGCTCACTTACCTGCTCTTTACCGCCCCACGTACAGACCAGGCAGCCTTCGACTCGTTCAAGAGCCGTATGAAAGCCCAGCTTGCCAACCTGGAGGCCAATCCGCAGGTAGCACTGACCGACTCGCTCAACAAAGCCCTCTATGGCGACAATCCGCGTGCCATGCGCCTCAAAGCCGACATGATTGACCGGATTGACTACCAGAAAGTAATGGAACTCTATAAAGACCGGTTCAAGGATGCAAGCGACTTTACTTTCATCTTTGTAGGGAACATCGACCCGGCAACCGCCACTCCGCTTATCGAGACCTATCTGGGATCTTTGCCGTCAATCAACCGCAAGGAGACTTTCCATGACCGCATGGAACTTCGCAAAGGCCAGTACAGGAACGTCTTCCACAAAGACCTCGAAACGGAAAAGGCGACCGTAGTCCTTGTGCGCACAGCCAAATGCGACTATAACCTCCAGAACCAGCTGATGACAAGCATGATCGGGCAGCTGCTCACCATGACCTACACCGACACCGTTCGTGAACAGGAAGGAGCCTCATACGGCGTGAGCGTACGCGGAAGCCTGAACAAATATCCTACATCGGAAGCCATCATCCAGATCTACTTCGATACCGATCCGGCCCGACGTGCCAAGATGGTGGACCTCGTCAACAAGGGTATCAGCGACTTCATCGAGAAAGGTCCCGACGCCGAGAACCTGAAGAAAGTGAAAGAGTACATGTTAAAGAGCAACGAACAGAACCAGAAGGAAAACGCCTACTGGATGGGAGCACTCTACAACTATTACTGGGCCGACGATGACCGTGTGACCGGCTATGCCAATTTCGTAAGTACAATAACCGGTGCCGACCTGCAGAAGTTTGCCAAAACGATCTTCTCACAGGATAACGACATTGAAGTCAGCATGACGTCCGGCGACAACTGATTGCGGCATATTGATCCGATATATTCCGATTATGCTATATAATGATATCCGAAAACTCCAGAAACTCGACGCAAAGCGGAGTCCGATGTTCGAAAAGAACCGCTTTGCCAAGTTTCTGGTGTATCTGATGATCGCATTCTGGGCAGCATACCTCATTTTCTTCGGGGTTATGCTGTCCTTTGCGTTTATGGATGGTTTCCCTAATATGGAGCCATACCATGTGCTCGACAAAGGACTGATCGTATTTCTGGTCCTTGATTTCCTGATACGCTTTCTCTTCCCCACCCCGGTACAGGCCATAAAGCCCTTCCTGCTGCTTCCGGTACCCCGACGGAAAGTGATGAGCGTTCTTCTAATCGAATCCGGACTGGGCGGATTCAATTTCTTCTGGCTGTTCTTCTTTGTTCCTTTCGGACTGATAACCGTTACCCGGCTGTACGGACTTACAGGGGTGCTGGGCTACTGCCTCGGCATCTGGCTCCTGATGGTACTGAACAGCTACTGGAGTATGCTGGTCAAGGTTCTGGTACGCCAGAGGTTTCTCAATATCCTGATTATCGTACCGGTCTACGGCATATTGGCGCTCATCGAGTTCCTGCCCGAAAAGGGATGGCTCAGCACCTTTACCATGAACCTGGGTGAAGCCTTCATCCTGTGGAACCCGCTGGCCTATCTGGGCGAACTTGCGGCCATAGCCGTTATGGGTTTCATCAACTACCGAGTACAGCTCCGGCTCATCCACAACGAACTTTCGCGCAAGGACGATACAGGTGTCAAGCATATCAGCAGCTACAGCTTCTTCGACCGTTACGGGAACGTGGGCGAGTACATGCGTCTGGAGCTGAAGATGATATTCCGCAACAAATCACCGAAAAGCCAGTTCTGGATGCTGATGGTATGCGTATGTATGTTCGCGGCCTTCCTCACCTTCAACATCTACGGCGAGAACAGCCTGATGAACGATTTCATGTGCCTGTACTGCTACATTGTGTTCGGCATCATGACACTGAGCCAGATTATGGCCATCGAAGGGAACTACATAGACGGACTGATGGTACGCAGGGAAACCGTATATAACATGCTGCGGGCCAAATACTACCTGCAGTGTATTTTCCTTGTCATTCCGTTCCTGCTCTGCCTGATACCGGTCATCAAGGGCTCCATGTCTCTGCTGATGTCACTGGGATACCTCTGCTTCGCCATGGGACCCGTATTCGCCTGCCTCATGCAGATGGCAGTCTACAACGACAAAACCATGCCGCTGAACGTAAGTATGATGGGCAAACGCCAGAATGCCAACAAATACCAGTCGATCGTTTCCATCGCAGCCATGATCGTGCCCCTGCTCATCTACCGGCTGCTGACGGTACTGTTCGAACCGGATACGGCCTATACGGTCATGATTGTCATAGGACTGGCGGTATTCTTCACACACCGCTACTGGATATACAACATCTATGTACGCTTCATGAAACGCCGTTACAGCAACATGGAGAACTTCAGAAATACACGCTAACGAAAGCTTCGAATTATGGACATAACAATAGAACAACTCAAGAAATGCTACGGCTCACACGTAGCCCTCGACATCGACAGCTATGTGATCAAAGGAGGTGAAATCATCGGTCTGGTAGGCAACAACGGGGCCGGAAAGACCACCCTGTTCCGCCTCATCCTCGATCTGCTGAAAGCCGACAGCGGACATGTACGGATAGGTGATACCGAAGTGGCACAGAGTGAGGACTGGAAAGACATTACGGGAGCCTACATGGACGAAAGTTTCCTGATAGACTACCTCACTCCCGAAGAATACTTCTACTTTGTAGGAAAGATGTGCAGCCTGAACAAGGACGAAGTGGACACACGCCTGGAACCCTACAGCCGGTTCATGAACGGCGAAATTCTGGGGCAGAAGAAACTGATCCGCAACCTATCGGCCGGGAACAAGCAGAAAGTGGGAATTCTGGCAGCCCTGCTCAACCGTCCGCAACTGCTGGTCCTGGACGAGCCCTTCAACTTCCTCGATCCCAGCTCGCAGTCGGCCTTGAAACACCTGCTCCGCGAATACCATGAACAGACCGGAGCTACCATCCTCGTTTCGAGCCACAACCTGAACCATACCGTCGACATCAGCTCGCACATCATTCTGCTTGAGCACGGAAAGATTATCCGTGACATCGGAAACGTAGACGGAAACGCCGAAAAGGAACTCGAAACCTATTTCGAGATACAGGAATGAAAAAGACAGGCCGTATGCACGGTTCAAACTGAAATTTAACCCGGTTTGACAACCGGATTCCCTCTATGGATATACAGGAATGTTGCTCCCTGATACCCTTAGAGGGAATTTCATTAAATAAAGATTAAAAAAACGTCCATACAGGTCCGGATGTTTAATTTATTGAAATTTCAACCGGTTACCAGTCCCCCCTTCCAGCATTTTCTATATATTTGTTTTTATATAGCTATAGAAACAGCGCATATGCACAGACAAAAATACATATCAGGCATCCTTCTCCTTATCGGCACACTCTTTACGCTGGCCTTGTCATCGTGCGGTACACGTGCCCCCCGGTACGACTATCAGGCACTGGCACAGGCCGCCATACGGCTTGAGATGGATATCGACAAGGACGACAACCACAAGCTCTACATCGAGTCGTCGAAATGGATCGGTGTGCCGTACCGGACAGGAGGAAACACCCGGAAGGGAGTGGACTGCTCGGGGTTGACCTGCAACATCTACAAGACTGTCTACCGCAAGAAACTGCAGCGAAGTTCCGAGAAGCAGCGGAAAAAGAACTGCCGCAAGGTAGCCAAACGGAACCTCAGGGAAGGCGACCTGGTATTCTTCCATAACGGACGGAACAAACGTACCGCCAACCATGTAGGGATCTACCTCAAGGACAGCAAGTTCATCCACGCCAGCAACGCAGGCGTCATCGTAAGCAGCCTGAACGAACCTTACTACAAGAAATACTGGATGCAGGGAGGAAGGGTGAAAGGACTCTAACACACAGACACAATGAAAAGACACAAAATTACAATCAGCGGCGTTACACTCCTGCTGCTGTGCAGCGGAATTCCGGCCGCCGCGCAGAACACAAAGGAAGAAAAGGAGCTGAAGCTCAACGATGAAGCCGTACGCATGATCCAGTTCGACTTCTCGGCACAGCCCGACGACAAGGCCCCCCGCATGCTGGAGGCCCCCATCGACAAAAGCTGGATGAAATTCAAAAAAGACCTCTCTATGCCGCGTAGTCTAACCGACAGCACCCGGGTAAAAAGCCCTGAAGCATGGATACGCCCCGAACCATATACCATCTGGACCAAATTCGGTGAAAATCCGGTTTACGACGTGCTTCCCAATCCACACAAGGAATGGAAAATCTACTGGACACTCAACCCGTTCCGTCCGGCGTTGGACGAGAATTACGGTCATTCGCTTCCGGCCAGTCCGGGTCCTATGTATGACCGGATCAGCAACGGGATGGGCTCCGGAGGTTCTGTTGTCATCTCAGCCGACATCAACGGTTTCCTGTACGATGTCCTTACGCCCAGAGGAAGAATGCTGGCGCACAACCGCAAACATGCCAATGCCTGGAAGACCTATAAAAACTACATTCCTACGGCTGCCGACAGCGCCAAATTTCCGACCTACTTCCGCAAGGAAGGGATTGTCTTGAGCCGGCGTGACAGCATAGCGGCCGACTCTACATTTGCTGCCGCCAACAGCTATACGTCGTCCGGCATCGATATGAGTGAAGCTCCGGTACTGCACAACCAGTTCCCCGTTCAGCCTCTGCTTCCCGTCTACCGGACCGGAGAACAGGACTCTACAGCCTCTGCACGCCAGAAAGCCCCGGCAAAAACGGAAACCGGAAAGAAGCCACAGGAGAAGCAGGAAAAGAAAGAGCCCGAGGAAGGAGTTTCACGCTTTACCTACTACATCCGCCAACGGATGGCCGAAGATTCCATCCGACGCCAGCAACAACTCAGAAGAGAACAGGAAAGAGGTTTGCAGAACAGCGTGTACGACCTCGAAAAACAGATACGGCAATACAAGGAAAAACAGAACTGACCCGCTATCCGGGCCCCAAGAAAAAAAGCCAAGGCGTTTCCATGAAAGAACTTGAACTTTCATCGGAAACGCCTTGGCCTTTTTATCAGTTTCACTTGTTCTTCCCCGAAAACCGTCAAGCCATTTCCGGAAAAGGACAAGTCAAAATTCATCCGTCATTTCTTGAACACGAAATAGACCGCCAGAATCAGGCAGAAAAAAGCTGCCAGATGATTCCATTTCAATTCCATCTTGAAGGCAATCATCGAGAAAACGGTAAACACGGTCAAGGTAATGACTTCCTGGATAACCTTGAGCTGCATGATGTCGAACGGACCTCCGCTGTCCTTGAATCCCAGACGGTTTGCCGGCACCTGCAGGCAATACTCAAAGAAAGCGATGGCCCAGCTGAAAGCGATGACACCTATCAGCGGCAATGCCGCGAACCAGCTGAATTCTTCACGCATTTTCAAATGACCGTACCACGCAAACGTCATGAAGATGTTTGAAAAGATCAGCAGTACGATCGAATAAACTCCTTGTGAAAACATATCTTCTACTCCTATTTTAGTTTCAGGTTCTCTATTAATTCCGTCAATTCCTGTCGCCCGTACCTTCCGCCTCCTCCGGCAGCAGGTCGGTCTGAATGTTGTTCATGCTCCCCCACAGGCTGTATCGTGCCTCAGGATTCATTTCCTCCAGTCTGTGCAGCACCTCCTTCATGTCCGAACGGTGTGAATCCGTCTCATACGGACAGTTCTTGATCTGTTTCCGGTATCCGCGCACGGCAGCCATCTCCAGCAGGTCGGCTTCATGCACCAGACACATCGGGCGGATAATCGTCATGTCGAACTTACGCATCACCAGCTTGGGCGGCATCGTGCTGAATGCTCCCTGGAAAGTCATGTTCATCAGCAAGGTCTCCAGAATATCATCCATGTGGTGGCCCAGCGCAATCTTGTTGCACCCCTGTTCCTTGGCTACAGTAAACAGAGCCTTGCGACGGTTCCACGAGCAGAGGAAACACGGCGACTTGCGGGTGTCGGTCGACGGATCGAACGACGTTTCATACCGCACGAAAGGCACTCCAAGTCCCTCGGCATACTCTTTCAGGTAATCCATATCCGACTTGTAGGGGATATTTGTCATCACCACATGCGCCGCCACCACCGAAAAGCGAGGCTTGTATATACGTGAACGGTTGGCCAAGAGTTCCAGCAACGCCAGCGAGTCCTTTCCGCCCGACAGTCCAACCAGAATCCTGTCGCCCTCTTCAATCAGCCCGTACTGTACGACGCCCTTGTTGAAACGTTTCGCGATACGGCGCATCAGTTTATCCTCTTCAGTCAGTTTTCCCATAACGGTCCATCAAAAACGACGCAAAATTACATCAAAAAACCGATTCGGGAAAGAATTTGAAAAATAGAATAGACGAAAACGGCCGAAATTCAAAAGAAACTTGTATTTTTGAAAAACACTTAATTGACAACACGAAAAATCATGAACAAGAAATATGCGCTGGCACTGATGGCCCTGTGCTGTACAGGGACCGCCTTTACACAAACATTGCAACAGGCCAAGGACTGGTTTCTCGAAGGAGAGTTCGCCAAGGCCAAACCCGTATTCCAGAAACTGGTAAAACAGGCTCCGAGCAACGCCAACTACAATTTCTGGTACGGTGCCTGCTGTTACGAGACCGGAGCCAGGGAAGAGGCCCTTCCCTACCTCCAGATGAGTGCCAAACGGCGTGTCATCAACGCCTACCTCTACGTAGCCCGGCTCTATAATGACATGTACCGCTTCGAAGATGCCATGGAAAACCTCGAGCTGTACATATCGATGCGCGAAAAGAAAAAGGAAGATCCCATACTGGGAGAAGAGGAAATGGAACGTTCACGTCTGGGCGACCGCATGCTGAAAGGTACCGAAAAGGTGGTGGTGGTAGACAGTTTCGTGGTCGACAAGGACCAGTTCCTTACCGCATTCAAACTGGGCAGCCAGGCAGGAACCGTGAGCATGAACGAGGACGGCGTCACTACCAGCTACACCAATGAGATGGACGACAAGAAAATCATCACCCAGGCATCCGGCGACGGGACAGCCCTTTATTCCAGCATCAGACTGATAGACCGGTGGAGTACTCCCGAACCGCTCAAGGGAGGAATTACCGAAGAAGGTACCGACCTGAACTATCCGTTCGTGGCATCCGACGGCATCACGCTCTATTACGCCGCCAAGGGTAAGGAAAGCCTCGGAGGATACGACATTTTCGTCACCCGGTATGATTCGGAAAGCAACAGCTACTTCCGCCCCGACAACATGGGCATGCCGTTCAACTCGCCCTATAACGACTATATGTATGCCATAGACGATGTGCATAACCTGGGGTGGTTCGCTTCCGACCGTTTCCAGCCCGAAGGCAAAGTCTGTGTCTATGTATTCGTCCCGAACGAGAGCAAAGAAACGTACGATTATGAAAATACCGATCTGCAGGCCATCATAGCCGACGCCAGTCTGCGCTCCATCAGCTCCACCTGGACCGACAAGGACAAGCTCCGTCTGGGCAAACAGCAGCTGGCACAGGTGAAGTATGCCGGAGAAGAACAGCAGCGAAGCAAGGGAGATTTCCGTTTCGTCATCAATGACACGCATATCTACCATACACTGGAGGACTTCCGTTCCGGAGAAGCCCGTGAAATGTTCCAGCAATACCGGCAGACCGGAAAAGACCTGGCCGAACTGGAAACATCGCTGGACAAGCTCCGTACCGACTACAGCAAAAGCAATGCCGACGGAAAGGCACAGCTGGCACCGGGTATCCTCGACAAGGAGAAACGTGTCAGGGAAATGCAGGAAGGACTTGCCCGAATGGCCAAAGACATCCGCAATACCGAACTGCAGAAAATCAAATAGAAACACATAAAGCCTATCACCATGGGAACACTGATTATCGCAGGACTGATCCTTGCCGGACTCCTGTTTTTCATCGTAGAAGTATTCCTCATTCCGGGTATCAGTCTGGCAGGACTCGCATCGGCTGCCAGCCTCATCTATGCCGTATATTTTGCATTCACCAACATGGGTATGCAGGCAGGGTTCATCACCCTGGCCGTAGCGGCTGTGGGAGTAGTAGGCGTAACCGTCTGGTTCATGCGCTCCAAAACGGTAGACCGCCTGTCGCTGAAGAAGACCCTCGACTACCGGCCCGATCCGCTGGAAGGTTCCAACCTGCAGGTAGGCGACAAGGGGACGGCCATCACCCGCCTCACCCTCATCGGGAATGCCGAAATCAACGGTCACATCATCGAAGTGCAGTCGGCCGACGGCTTTATCGATGAGCACAGCCGTATTGAAATCAGCCGCATCAACAACGGGGTAGTCTACGTGAAACGCACGCAGGCATGACCTGTACCCTCCCCTGTAAATCCACAAACAGAATGTATTAACTTTAAACCATAACGAACTATGGAATACGAAATCAACCTCTTCCCCATCGTGCTGGCGGCCGTAGCCGTCATCATCATCCTGGTCATCTTCTTCCATTACGTACCCTTCTTCCTCTGGCTCTCGGCCAAGGTATCGGGTGTAAAGATTTCGCTGATACAGCTCTTCCTGATGCGTATCCGTAAGGTTCCGCCCTACACCATTGTACCGGCCATGATCGAGGCTCACAAGGCCGGACTGAGCAACATTACCCGCGACGATCTGGAAGCACACTATATGGCCGGCGGACATGTAGAGAAAGTGGTACATGCCCTGGTATCGGCCTCCAAAGCCAACATCGAACTCTCTTTCAAGATGGCAACCAGCATCGACCTGGCCGGACGCGACGTGTTCGAAGCCGTGCAGATGTCGGTCAACCCGAAAGTGATTGATACGCCTCCCGTCACCGCTGTGGCCAAGGACGGTATCCAGTTGATAGCCAAGGCCCGTGTAACCGTACGCGCCAATATCCGCCAACTGGTGGGCGGTGCCGGTGAAGATACCGTACTGGCCCGTGTAGGCGAAGGCATCGTCTCCTCCATCGGTTCTTCCGAAAACCACAAGTCGGTACTCGAAAATCCCGATTCCATCTCCAAGCTCGTGCTGCGCAAGGGACTGGATGCCGGCACTGCCTTCGAAATCCTGTCCATCGATATAGCCGACATCGACATCGGCCGTAACATCGGTGCCTCCCTGCAGATTGACCAGGCCAACGCCGACAAGAACATCGCGCAGGCCAAGGCAGAAGAACGCCGTGCCATGGCCGTAGCTCTGGAACAGGAAATGAAAGCCAAGGCCGAAGAAGCCCGCGCCAACGTGATACAGGCCGAAGCCGAAGTGCCGAAAGCCATGGCCGACGCCTTCCGGAGCGGCAACCTCGGTATCATGGACTACTACCGGATGAAGAACATCCAGGCCGACACCGACATGCGGAGCAGCATTGCCCGGCCTGTTACGGACGACAACAATCAGCCGTTAAGCAAATAAACAACTGAGTAAGATTTCAAGCCGAAGCAATTCAGCGCTGTACAGGCGACCTTCGAAAAAGCAGTTGAGAAATATGATTCTATTTGAAAAGCAGTTTTGATTCTAACAACCATTACGCTTATGAAAAAGTATTTTCCCCCTTCAGAACTGATCATCAATGAAGACGGTTCTGTATTCCATCTACACGTGAAACCGGAACACCTGGCCGACAAAATCATCCTGGTGGGCGACCCCGGACGCGTGGCACTCGTGGCTTCCCACTTCGACACACGCGAATGTGAAGTGGAAAGCCGTGAGTTTCATACCATTACCGGAACTTACAAAGGCAAACGCATCATGGTGACCTCCACCGGTATCGGATGTGACAACATCGATATCGTGATGAACGAAATCGATGCGCTGGCCAACATCAATTTCCAGACCCGTGAAGAAAACGATACCTTCCGTCCGCTGGAGATCGTGCGTATCGGCACCTGTGGCGGTCTGCAACCCTACACGCCTGTAGGCACCTTCATCTGTTCCGAAGTATCCGTGGGATTCGACGGCCTCCTGAACTTCTACGAAGGTCGCAATGCCGTTTGTGATCTGCCCATGGAGCGTGCCCTGCTCAACCACCTGGGCTGGACCGGCAACCTCTGCGCCCCGGCTCCCTACGTGATCCATGCCGACAAGGAACTGGTGGACCGCATCGCCGGAACCGATATGGTACGTGGCGTGACCGTAGCCTGTGGCGGCTTCTTCGGTCCGCAGGGACGTCAGCTCCGTATCCCTTTGGCCGACCCGCACCAGAACGAAAAAATCGAAAGTTTCGAGTACCAGGGACACCGTATCACCAACTTCGAGATGGAAAGCTCGGCCCTGGCCGGACTGGCCCGTCTGCAAGGCCATAAAGCCACCACCGTGTGCATGGTCATAGCCAACCGCGTGGCCAAGGAAGCCAATACCGGATACAAGAGCAAGATTGACGACCTGATTAAGGTCGTTCTGGAACGAATCTAATGAACTTATTATCAACCAACAGGTTCCCTTCTCCGGAAGAGAGCCTGTTTTTCTGTCTGAAAATTCATACACATGGAAGCAAGTTTCAAATCCAACCTTACCGACAAGCGTCAGCGTTACGCACAATTCCTTGAACAGTTCGCCCCACTGATAGAAGGTGAGAAAAACGAAATCAGTGTATTGGCCAACACCAGTGCCGCCCTGAAAGAAGCATTCGGATTCTTCTGGATAGGCTTCTACCTCGTTCAAGAAGGCGAGCTCCACCTCGGCCCGTTCCAAGGCAGCGTGGCCTGCTACCGCATCAAGAAAGGACGCGGCGTATGCGGTACCGCCTGGGCCGAAGCACGTACCCAGGTCGTGCCCGACGTAGACCAGTTCCCCGGTCACATAGCCTGCAGTTCTCTCTCCCGCTCCGAAATCGTGGTGCCGATGATTGCCGACGGTGAGGTCCGGGGCGTGCTCGACATCGACAGCGACCAGTTGGCCACATTCGACGACACCGACCGCGAATTCCTCGAAAAAGTAGTCGATATGCTGGTACAGACCCTCTACCTACACGTATAAATCTGTCGACTCCCCTTCCGGATGTAACCCGAAAACCGTATCTTTGCAAGGATTTTTTAAGCAACACCTAAAAGCAATACGCACGTGAACATACTACAAACCCAAGATACCATCTGTGCCATCGCTACCGCCCAAGGTGGAGCCATCGGCACCATCCGCGTGTCGGGTCCGGAAGCCATCACCCTCACCGACCGCATCTTCAAGCCCGTTTCCGGCAAACCGCTGGCCGAGCGAGAACCCTATACCCTCACTTTCGGCCACATTCTTACACCCGATGGAGAGATTATCGACGAAGTGCTGGTCAGCCTTTTCCGAGGCCCTCATTCCTATACGGGAGAAGACTCTACGGAAATCTCCTGCCACGGTTCGAGCTACATTCTCCAGCAAGTGATGCAGCTCCTTATCCGGCAAGGATGCCGTGCCGCCGGACCGGGTGAATATACCCAACGTGCCTTCCTGAACGGCAAGATGGATTTGAGCCAGGCCGAAGCTGTGGCCGACCTCATCGCCTCTACCTCCGCCGCTACCCATCGGATGGCCATGAACCAGATGCGCGGCGGTTTCAGTCGGGAACTGGCCACCCTGCGCGACAAGCTGCTCCACCTCACCTCCCTCATGGAACTGGAGCTCGATTTCAGCGACCACGAGGAACTGGAGTTTGCCGACCGTTCGGAACTGGAAGACATCGCCCGGCAGATTGAGCACGTCATCCATCACCTTGTGGATACGTTCAGCGTAGGAAATGCCCTCAAGAACGGAGTTCCCGTGGCCATCGTAGGCGAAACCAATGCCGGGAAATCTACCCTGCTGAATGCCCTTCTGAACGAAGAACGCGCCATCGTAAGCGACATCCACGGTACTACGCGCGACGTCATCGAGGATACCATGAACCTGGGCGGCATCACCTTCCGCTTTATTGATACCGCAGGAATCCGTGAAACGACCGACACCATTGAAAGCCTGGGTATCGAAAGGAGTTTCCAGAAACTGGACCAGGCCGACATCGTGCTTTGGGTCATCGACGCCACTTGTGCCGAGGCGCAATACCGTGAACTGGCCGGAAAGATTCTGCCCCGCTGCAAAGGCAAGCACCTGGTGATTGTGCTCAACAAGGCAGATTTGCTTTCATCGGCAGAACCTTCTACAGATAATACTGCTTCTTCGGCGGATGCACAGCTTGCTCGCCTGAAAGCGGCTCTCCCCGACTTGCCGGAAGATGTGTGTGTACTCTCCCTTTCGGCCAAACAGAAAGAGGGACTTTCCCAGCTTCAGAAGCAGTTGGTGGACTTCGCCGCCCTGCCCGACCTCTCACAGAACGATGTGGTGGTGAGCAACATCCGCCACTACGAGGCTTTGAGTCATGCGTTGGAGGCTATCCACCGCGTACAGGACGGACTGGCCATGCATCTCTCCGGTGACTTGGTTTCACAAGACCTCCGTGAATGTCTCTTCCACTTGGCAGAGATTGTGGGCGGGGAAATTACGACCGATGAGGTGCTGGGGAATATATTCAAGCATTTTTGCATCGGCAAGTAAATATCTGATTATCAAATAGCTAAATTGATTATAATCGATTAATATGGCGCTCTTTACGGGCGCCTTTTTTGTTGCTCAAGTATCGTATCTAAGAATACAATTCTGGCGTTGGCAGTATCTTATCCACAGAGGATTTTTCGGACAATATAATTATGGGGTTCCGTTGAAGAAACGGAAGTGTAATGTCGATTCCTTATTAATGAGAGGATTTTCCTCTCCTTAATTTTCTTGAATGGGCTATGCTTGTTGCCAATTTATTTCTTTTTATTATGAACTTTTTGCATACCTGTTTCAGTACCACTACTACATTTACAGTCTGTCAGCAAGACTATAGTATGGGATAAATCTTTATACTCTGCTTCCAAAACTTTGAAATTAGAATACTTACTACCTTTTCTATGAACATCAAATACCCAAAATACAGATAGGCAAGCATCTGTTGCCTTTTTATATTGGATAAACTTTTTCTTATATTCCAATCGTTCTCTTTTATTTTGAATTTCTTTATTATGAAGTAATTTAAGTTCTACCATAATCGGTTTGCATAAACCATATCGAATGAGAAGATCTGTACGTTTATTATCTTGAAGAGTAACTTCTCTGTCTACTCGAATAGTTTCTAGCCCCATTTGACAACATTTGTTGATAATTGTGTTTTTCAACTCTCTTTGAATAAAATCCTCATTTAAAGCATCTTGGCGAACCAATGCATATATACCTTGGTCTTGTATTTCCTTTTGGACTTCGCAATAGATTTGGGTAAAATAACGTCTTAAATCACCATCATTCCGAATACTTAAATGTGAACCTTCAATACATTTGTTATATAGTTTAATAGCCTTACCGATGTTTGACTTTTCGTTTTTTAGGAACAGCATTTCTGCATTATTCATGATATTAGTGGCCAGATAACTTACATTTGTCGCATTAAAGGCCTCTACCTTTTCTCTTAATATTGAGATATAATCTCTATTCCGCATATTTACGAAGAAAAAGTATATCTGAGTAAGAAGATAACGTGCGTATTCCTGTGTTTCTGGATTTGTACATAATGTTAGCCCGAAATCGAATAAGTCCAGCATTTGTGTGGCCAACATTTCTCTATCTTTTATTTCCATGAAACATCTAAACATATGTGGATTTGTGCTAAGTATCTCAGATTCTTCATGTGAAACTGCACGCACATGTCCAGTATGATTATGGGAAGTTTTTACTATATTGTTTTTTAAATACTCAATTCTCCACTTTATTGCATCAGGATCTTGAAACTTTTTAATCATTATGGCATTACACTGCATTTTTATACTTGTAATACTATCATCTTGAATTGAATTAAACAACTCCTTATATTTGTCTATATCCCAGCCATAGTCGCCTTCCGATATAATACTTAATGCTTTGGAAGCAGCGATACTATGATCATGGTTTGGATGTTCAATATATTCTTTTATATACTCCTCTAGCTTATAATATAATGCGTCAATACCATAATCGGTGACACAAGTACATATATTCCAGACATCCGGAAGCAGTTCCCGGATATCTTTGCCGGAGTCTTTTTCCTGATAATATGGAAGCCTGGCAATGACATCATTCAGCCATTCTCTTGGATTGACTTCCTGTGCCTTGCAGGTGGCAAGCAGTGAACAGATGACCGCTGTATTTTCCGCGGCTTCATGATTCCCGCAGAAGAGGAAGTTCTTTCTTGAGAGCGTCAGAGGACGTATCGCATTTTCGGCCAGATTATTGTCTATCTTTATATTGCCGTCTTTAAGACAGGCCTTCATTCTGGACCATAACGGATACGCATAGGAGATAGCCTGTCCCATCCGGCTTTTGGGTGGGACCTTGATATATGTGCTTTCCATCCACTTTTCAAAGGAATCCAGCAGGGGGGGCGGACTGACGGTTCCGCAGTTCACGCCGTTCTTCCGGCGTATATTCCCGGGAGTCGGCAAAGTGCTCTGTCCGATAAATCTCCTGTATTATTTTCAAGGCATGCTCCGCCAGACTTCTGTTTTCCTCCAGAGCCATCTCAAAATGACGTCTGATATGGGCCAGGCAGGCTATGAGGCACACTCCTTCAGTACCTTCAAATACATTGTAGGCACTGTAACCGTCACTCTGCAGATATCCCTTGAAGTCCTTCAGCAGTTTCCTTATCGTCTGGCCCGAACGGGAGCCGTCATCGTAATGGAAGATGACCAGCTTTTCCATGACCGCCCTGACCATCCACAGATACTCCTTGTCGGCCTTCCCCTTTCCCTTGCTGATTACCCTTACAGTGGTCTCGTCCGCCTGAACATATCCGCAGCCGACAACCAGCCGGACCAGCTCGTCATAAAGTGGTCTCAGCAGTTCACACACGGGCTTGAACCAGCCGCTCAGTGTGCTTTCGGAAAGACGGACCCCCAGATGGCGGAACTCCTTGACCTGCCTGTAGAATGGAACGTGATATTCGTATTTCTGCAGGAGCATTTCGGCCAGCATGGTGGAACCGGCCAGACATTTGTAAACAGGAGAAGGTGGAAGCGGAGCAATGATTACGCCGCTTTCACCTTCCTTGGGAAGACTCAGGTTGTCTTTCAGTCCATATTTGGGACGGACAGTCTCCTTTACATACAGCCTGCCCGGTTCAAATTCCAGCGTACGGGTACGTTCCTCGCCGATCCGTCTGTAACGGTCCAAATCCACCCGGTCGGGTTCAATTACCACTTCAACTACCGGCAGTCCCTCCAGGAGTTCGCGGTTACGCCGGGATTCCTTCTTCTTTCCATCAGGCTTTGCTTTTGAAGGAGCCGCTGCGCTGCTGTCCTCTTCCCGGATGTCTTCACTCTGTCCGGTTGCAGGAATGGGATCAAACAGGGAGAGCTGGTTGGGATCCAGGGCTGCCAGCTTCTCACTCCTCCGCCCGAAAAGCTGACGGTTCAGCCATGCTATCTGTGAGAGCAGTTCCTGTATCTTCCGTTGCAGCGCATCCGTCTGTTCCAGCAGTTTTCCGTTGGATTCGACAAGGGAACGGTTGGCCTCCAGGAGACCGGCTATCTGCTCCTGCTGACTCCTGATTATCTGTTCCATTGTATCCTGCTGAATCATCCGTTTCTATCTCTTTATATAATGTAAAGATACTGATTTTTCGGCAGATACGCAACCGGATACATGAAAAAACTTTCAATAGAAGCCATCCTTTCTACTGGCTTTCAACCTTTTCAGCCTCTCGTTCGGATTGTCACTGATTCCTTCCACCATCATGACCAGGTCGCGCCACTCCATCGGATAAGACCTGCTCCGGCTGTCATAGGCCGGCAGCCGGAATGTGCCCTCTTCCAGACGTTTCACATACAATACCATGCCGCCGTCTTCAGCATGGAGGAGCTTCATGGTGGTCCTGCTTCTGTTTATGAAGATGAAGACATCGCCCAGACGGACGTCATGTCCCATCCGGTCGTGAACCACTCCGCACAGAGAATTGATTCCCTTGCGCATGTCCGTCTTTCCGGGACACAGGAAATAGCGCATGGTATCATTCAGACAGAACATGGCCGCATAATTTGTGTATCAATCCAAATGTCAGTTCAGGGTTTCCATGGCTGTCAAGGTGGATCCTGATTCCGGAAGGAAGCTCTATTGTTACGTCGCCACCCGACCCTGACGGGAGATTGCCCCTGCGACACAGATCCAATGGAATGAACGTATCATCGGGAAGCTTGTCCGGATGGTTGGTGTAAGTACGGCCCAGGCCGAATTTCTTCTTCCAATAATGGAAACAGGAGGATGAATAGGCCTCATTCTCACAGAAATCTTTTATGGTCAGGCCACTGGCCTGTTGTCTTTCATAAACAGACAGGAACTCTTCTTTACTCATTATTCGTTTCATGGCTTTTTTATTGGCAAAGTAACGGAAGAGTGGATGGCCTTACAATGTGTATTTTATCGGATGCTTACGCTAAAGCTGCCATAGTAATTTTACATCTAGCTGTTAGCACTCATATACTGCTTCCACCGTTCTTTTAGCAGTACTGGAATAGGACTTTCCATCACATATTTGTCTATAGCTGCATTATGAGTAATAACATGTAAAAACGTGGCTTTATCATCCTCATAGAGGTTATAACCATCAAAGTAAGATGCCAGCATATTAACCACAACACGGTCACCCAAGCCAGAATCAATTAGCCAGAGAGCCTTTTTATCAGAAACACCTCGTTTAACCATATCTGGCCAAAGTTGCATCAAAGTAGATTCAATCTGATAGGTCTCTTCGATGTACGACACGACAGCTTGCGCCTTCACAGCTATAATTCTTTGAATAAAGTCAACATAGAGTGCTGCTTGTTCAATCGAGCATCCGCACTCAACAGCAATCTCCACATATTGTTTTCCACATATCCAGCACGTAAGAATTCTCTCAGCTAATGTTAAATCTTTATGTATTCCGAACAATGGCTTCGATTTCGAAACATAAGTTAAATCATGTTTCACTGATTCCAAAGCATAGATTGTTTCTATTATCAGGTGAATCCATCCTGCATCCATAGGATTGTGTATTTCAAAATCTTCAGCCGTCTTGTCGGAAAATAAGCGTTTCAACACATTATAGTCAGCAAGGGGCATCCCGACATGCAAATACTTGTCATACTCATCATTAGGTAAAGTATTTCGTAGATGCTCATAACGAATAGTGAAAATCTTTTTAACCTCTTTCTTTGTCCCTTCATCCCCTAAATAATATGCAAGAGAATCTTCTATTATATTATCCAAATTAATCTCAATAAGCTCAGTATCATCTTCATTGAGATTGATCAATTTATCTATTTGTTCTGCTACTCCCTCCGACTCTAAAAAGGCATTGATTTCTTCATCGGTTACTAATCCCTTATTACGTATTTGCTGTACTATATAATAAAGTGCCCCATTTGCTCGCTCCACATTTATTTCATTATGAATCACTTGTATTACCTTCTTGGCAGGTACTATATTATCGCCGTTAATAGGTACAAGTACAAGACCATATGGCTCCTTACCAGCTCTGCCGACCCTTCCTACAATATTCCTTAAGTCTCTCAATTCAAGAATATTCTTGAAGGTTCCGTCAGCAGGATTCGTTATATTTGCAAGCACAGCAGTCTTAATGGGCATATTGATACCCTCAGAAAGTGTCTTTGTACATATAATAAGTTGTAGAGATTTCTTTGCGATAGATATCTCTATTAATTCTCTAATGTCCTGAGGTATTTGTCCATGATGGTATGCAAAGCCTTCTTTCACGCATTGAGTAAGACGGTAATTATCACCAAATTGAAATGTACAGTATTCAATAACTTTTGATAACCAATCCACATTCTGAACGAAAGAAGATGGTTTCTTGAAAGCTTTATTACTTAGTATATTAAGAACTTCCTCCGCATGTTTTATACAACCACGTGCGCCATCCTTCATAGAGCAATAAAGCATTACCGGTCCTGCCTCCATTGCCTTTAGGGATAATGCACAACTTAATGATTTTTGGGTAGCACCAACCTGTTTTGCCTGCCTATCATTTAAAAAGTTATTAACTTCTACCGACCAGCCGTCTATTGCATCATTTGCATATTGCACTGCGATATTACCATTTTCCTTCATCGCCAGTGCAAATCGTATTTTGCACGGTCTATATGTACTGTCCCCCACTTCGCCAACTGCCCCGCCAAGCCATTGATTTACATCCGATATATTAGGTATAATTGCAGAGATAAAAAGGAACCTAGTATGCTCATTTCTCTTCAAACGAGTCAACAACAACTCGTAGTTGACCCCTCTGTTCCTATCTTCTAACAGCTGTCCTTCATCACATATCACCAAGGTATATCCTTCCGTAAGGTCATCTATTGTTCCTTCCAAAGTAGTAAAAGTCTCAGGCGTAGCTATTAGTAATTTAGCATTCTCAATAGTTTCCTCTTCAGCAGATGCCGTACAACCACCATAAGCGGCACGAAAATCAAAACCAAATTCGTGTGAAAGCCTGCCATAGCGTTCTTTCAACTCACGACTTAACGACCGCAATGGAGCTAAGTATAATATTTTTGCATTTGGATTATTCCTTAATTCTTGAAATACCAATAACTCAGTAAGAAAAGTCTTACCTGCACTAGTTGGCATCTTCAAGCTAAACGAACGTGTATAGTCTAAAAGCCCATTGCAGATAGCATCTTCTTGTGATGGTAGCAATGCATAGATATGATGCTTGGCAGAATAAGCTATATATTCGCCCCAAATTTCTTTACCACCATGAGGAATTAAGACCTTCCATAGGTTACTCTCACGAAACCGTTCTATCACCCACGCAGCCACATGTGTATCAAAGAAATCATCCAAACTCAGATAAGCATTTTGTTCTATCTTCTCTCGCAACCTATCATCTATAGCATTTAGTGCATCTTCATTCCCCGTCAACATATATTTTTTCAATAGCAAACAGAGTTTATTCTCTTTATTTGCATACTTCTCAGACCCAGCCATTATGCTGTAAAGCAATTGAGCAGATTCATTTTCAAATTCATACCCCTTCGCTCTCCACATAAACAATTGCGACAGTGCATTATACTCACATAGATAGTAAATCGCTGCAATATAAAGAAGATTGTTATTTCGGTTTACACCATTAAAATTGCTTGCTGTTGTTTCTTCAGAATAAACCAATAAACCTGTTACTATCCGCAAAAGACGTTCTTTCTTATCTTCCGACGTCTGTTTCCTATTCCTCATGGTAAAGAACATCCTGTTCAACAATGAGATATAGAAATCTTCACTTTTATTTACAAATGGGTATAAAACTTGTTGCTCAATCCTGTAAGTATTGAGTAATTCGTACGCATTTGCATCATTAATCCACTCTTCTAATATGTCTGCCATCAGTTATTCGGAATATCAAGGTAAAGTTGATTATATATGTTCTTCAAATCAGCAATAGGAAGCAAATACACAGGGATATTAGTGTTTGCTGCCTGCAATACTTTATTAAAGTTTGCAATATGGTCATTCGCTTGGGTTGACTCAACTATTGCTATCGCAAAATGCTTTTTAATATAAGGATAGTTTACGGGATCACCAAACCGTCGAACTTGATCTGCCAAAGCGTATTCATCATCTCGCTCATATTGTGACACAAGATAAGGTATTGTTTTTGCGGCACGTTCTGTTTTGTCTTTAATAGCATCGCTTAAGGCATCCGTCAAAGAACTATGACCTTCTTTCATTGGCGAGGTCCACACTTTAGATTCAATCGTGTACATCTTATCATCAGGGCAGGCACTGTCTTCATCTACACGTCTGAGGAGGATAACATCTACCAAATGACTAGGCATGTCAGGGTGTTCTTTCCACCTGATTTTCATTGGGCGTATATTTGCATCACTAGCAAACGTCTCTGTCCAGAGATAATATGATAGAATCTCACCAAAATCACCTGCTTTATTTGATGCCTTTTGAGGCAGTCGTCGTTCTATAGCATCTTTTCTTGTAGCTGTTTTGGACTCAGCTACAATTCTTTCAAGTTTTTCTTCGCTGATATATGCTTCCCGAAAACGCCGTACACAATCCTGTACAAAAGCTATAGAATCACCTGTAAAATCATATATCTCAAGCCCCGCGCTCGCACTCAAAATGCTGTTTTTAGTAAAATATGAAATCAAGTTTGCCATTATTGCATTTTATTATTTAGAAATCAATGACTACATATAACTTATTAATGATATGTCATCAGATTAAAAACACTATCAAAGACTTTTCTTTCTCTTCCTCCTTCACATACTATTTCTAGGTCAACTGATCCGATAACTTTTGAATAGTAATTACGCTAATGCTGGTTTCTTTTTTCTTCTCCGTAATCGTCAATCTTGGTTACATTCGCACAGCATTAATAATTTTAGTATAACTAGGTATTCGGCAAATTAGAGTAGTCGTTTCATACTAGCTTATTCTTTTTTAGATGCTCTCTCTCGCTTTTTCAAACTTAAATCTTGTAATGCTTTTCCCATTGCATCTTCTTTTGCAAGCAGAAGAATATCATCATCCAGTTGAAGCGCATAGAGCACCCTTAGATAAATGCCAATTGCAACAGTTGGTACACCTTTTTCTATGCGCGAAACCGTAAGAGGTGAACAGGTGGCACGTTCGGCAACTTGGGCAATACTGAGATTTCTGCGTAATCTGGCCAGCCTGATCTGCTCACCTACTATCAGCATCTTCTGCTCCAATTTTCTTGGCAACTTGGTACCCATTGTACTTTTTGTCATAGCTCAACATATCATATAATATGCAAATATAGCAGTTTTACCTTATTTTATGATGTGTTACAGAGATAAATTTTTAAATTTATTCCTGTTGAAATCTGCTTTGGTCATATTATTGGGCGTTGGAGATATTAAATGCTATTATATTATTCATAAGGCTGATATTTTACAGATAACAAACAATATATTATTTATAGAAAGAAAGCAATAATTTGAACAGAAAAAGAAATAATACTTCCTTTTCTGTTCAAATTATTACTGTTAAGGCTATCTTAAAAAAATAGCGACCGCTGTCACATAAGTCTGTTGTTTATAACAATCACCAAGGTACTGACCACACAGCAACTGAACTATCTCAAGGCTCTTATGGCTGCTGAAATCTCATTATAGGCCCCGATTTATGCCTATTTGTTGAAGACTGAGTCCTTCGCAAAATAATCATAATGCTCCCCTTCGGTTTCAGAGCCATTTTTGTACCTTTTCTCATCAAAAAACGCCATTTTTCACAAGTTTTTGTACCGCACATTTTGATATTCAAGAAATTACACTTACTTTTACTTTCCAAAATGGAGGTACAAGCAGAGAATGGTGCTAAAAATCACTAACTTACACATTATCAGATACTTGCCAACCTGCTGGTTGTACCTTTTAGAGCGCTATACTATTGATAATCAACGATGTACACATACTGTATCGTCAATTAAACTTTCTTTTACTACGAGCCATCTGTCTAAAGCTATTGAATAGACATAACGAATGGCTTTCTCTTCATTCTTTAAATAGTAAAAAAATTGAATATTCAGACAACTGTCTTGAACACTTATTTTATTCAGGAGAAACGGAACTATTGAATTTGTTCTGCCTTATTAAGTGGAGTATAAGTAATGAATGACTTGATAAAATCACAAACCTTGATAATATTACTCTTACCCGAAGCATTTGCTCCATAAATTACAGCCACTTTCAATAATCTCACGCCAGTACCAAAATCAACAACATGGTATGATTCCATATCCTTACTTCTAGCAGCTTCAATACTTAATATAACCTCGTTTCTAGCAGATCACCATATAAGTAAAACTTCAAGATTAATACGTGATGGTGTCCACAAAGTTTACATTCTTATATTTAACCAATATTCACAGTTATGGAATAGTGGTTTTTGTGTCAATTTCAGTTCTATAAAAAAAAGATGAAAACAATAAAAATGGAAATACCGAGCAATGGGTATTGCCCTTCCCTCATTTTTTGTGGATGCTTGGGATTAACTCCGGTGCCACCAAAGGAAAAACAGAGTACTGTATGAACCGAAAGCACAACAAGAAAATATAAGCAGAGGATATGGAAAAGAAAAATGACGCAAATATGCTGGCAGCCATGGTCCTGACTGCGAACCGTTATGCCATGCGTCCGGCACTGGTCCTTGACGACCGGACCTATACCTATCAGGAATTATTCGGACTGGCAGGAAGTATTTGTGAAACACTGAGAAATCTCCACGGAGACATGGTTGGCATCACGGCTGAAAACCGTATGGAAACCTACGCATCCATTTTGGGTGTGCTACTTTCCGGGAAAACATACGTCATGTTACATCCCGATTATCCGGCAGAGCGCAACGCTCGGATAGCCCGGCAATCCGGCATCGGCCTGTTGCTTTACAGTGGGAAAAATAGCCACATGCTTTCCGCTGACATCAAGGCCATACGGGTGTCTCTCCCCTCCCATCGGCTTGCTTTGCCGTCCGGCGTTGATGAGGTTGATTCCGATGTGCCCGCCTACATCATCTTCACGTCCGGAAGTACAGGCGAACCCAAGGGTGTCCCCATCTCCCGGAAGAACCTGAATGCGTTCTATCAGGCTTATCGGGCTTTAGGATGGCAACTGGATGAAAACGACCGTATGCTTCAGATGTTCGAACTGACATTCGATGTCTCTGTCGTGTCGTTTCTCTATCCCCTCACCCTCGGCGCGTGTGTTTATGCTGTGCCGCAGAAAGGAATGAAATACTTGAACGTGCTGGATATAATGGAACGTCATCGACTTACGTTTGCGGCTGTAGCTCCTTCCGTGCTTCGGTTGTCACGTCCTTATTTCGGGGAAATCTGTTTCCCGGACTTACGCTATCTCGTCGTCACCGCTGAGGCCACCGACGTGAATCTGCTCCACGAATTTCGCCCTTGCATACCCAATGCCACGGTCGTCAATCTGTACGGACCGACCGAAGCGACCATCTACTGCACTTCGTATGTCATCCCGGCTGAAGGGGCCAAACACCATAACGGCATGGCGGCAATCGGGAAACCTTTTCAGGGAATGGACTATCTGATTGCATCCCCTTCGGGCAAGCCACTTCCGGCCGGAGAGACGGGTGAACTGTGGATTTCCGGACCTCAACTCATGAGCGGATATTGGGGTGCTCCCGAAAAGACGGCCGAGTGTTTTGTGACGGATTCCTCCGGAAAACTCTATTACCGTACCGGCGATCTCTGTCTGGCAGATACGGACGGAGACATCGTTTATTGCGGCCGCAAAGACACACAGGTAAAGATACAAGGTTTCAGAATAGAATTGGGCGAGATTGAATATCACGTCATGGCGTTTTACCGACATAGTTGTAACGCGGTGGTGCTGCCGGTTTATACCCCTGACGGAAGTTGTGAGCTGCACCTGGCCGTAGAGAGGGAGGCGGAAGATACGGCACACCTGGAACAGTACATGCAAAGCCATCTGCCGTCTTACATGTGCCCCCGGCACATTCATTTCATCCCTTGTTTTCCACAAAACAACAGCAACAAAACTGACCGGAAGCAATTATTAAAATTCATCACTCAATAAATCAAAAACAATCAAGTATATGGAAACGAAAGAATTATTGGAAATCCTGAACGGAATATTCAGAAAAATATTGAAGAGAGACAACATCACATTGACCGAAAGCACTACGGCCCACGAGGTGGAGGGATGGGATTCGCTGACCAATATGGTACTGCTCACCGAGATTGAGAAGAAGTTCGGGGTGCGTTTCACGTTTCGTGAGATAGTGAAACTGAAAAATGTGGGCGATCTTTGCCAGACTATCCTGAATAAGGCCAAATAAGGAGGGAAAAGCAATGCCATTCATTTCCCTTGAATTTGTCCTGCTGCTCCTGTTCTGTTTCACCTTATACCATTTTGTCGGAGAGAAAGGGCGGAAGCGGATTCTGCTTACGGCAAGTAGTGTTTTCATCGGCTACTTCAATCTCGTATTTCTTGTCACGGCACTGGTCGTAAGTCTTTTCACCTACGGTGCGGCGATACGGATTGAGCGGGCCTGTGAAAAAGGAAAAGGCTCCCGCTTGATTTACTGGAGCAGTATCTTCTCTCTCGTCCTCTGCTGGATTGGTTTCCGTTATGCCCACCAGTTGACCGGAAACTCCGGCATTGTTTTCCCGTTGGGCATGTCGTTCTACACCTTTCAGGCCATCGGCTACTTGACGGAAGTCTATTGGGAGGAAGAAAAGGCGGAGCGGAATCTGATGGATTTCCTGCTTTATATGCTCCTGTTCATGAAGTTCCTGTCGGGCCCCATTGAACGGTCCGCCGATTTGCTCCCGCAAGTCCGAAGACTCTCTCCTGCCTCCTATTCCATGATGACCTACGGCCTGAAGCTGATTGTGGTGGGATTGGTGAAGAAGCTGGTGCTTGCCGACCATATAGCGCCCTACATTGACGGTGTGTTCGATTCGATGCACACCGCCTCAGGTGTACAACTGCTTATGGCTTGCCTGCTCTATCCCATCGAACTGTATGCCGACTTCTCCGGCTACACGGACATGGCGATTGGAACAGGCATGTTGTTTGGATTGAAACTGTCACCCAACTTCGCGCATCCCTTTGCCGCCCAGACCACGGCTGAGTTCTGGCGCCGCTGGCATATCTCTCTTTCCTCCTGGGTGCGGGATTACCTTTTTCTTCCTTTGTCATCATTCACTCGCCGTTGGGGACAAGGAGGTGTGGCGGCAAGCCTCATGGTGACCTTCATTGCGTTGGGTATATGGCACGGTGCGGGATGGACATTTGCCGTCTATGGATTCATTCAGGGGCTTGTGATTGTGTGGGAACTGAGGACGGAGAAAATACGGAACAAGATAAGGAAACAGATTGGAGAACGGCTGTTCGCCACGTTTTCGGTTGTCCGCACCTATCTCATTTTTGCCGTATCGCTGGTGTTCTTCAAGGCACAGTCTGTTTCAGACGCGTTCTATTTCCTGCGGAACATCTCTTTTCAGCCTCGTGCGAGCTGGAAAGAAATCAATATCGGCATGTCCGACCATATCTGCATCGTAGCTGGCAGTGCCTGGTTGCTGATACTGCTTTATGACTTTTTTATGTCCAAAGGCGACTTGCACCTGCGTTTAGAGAACCAGCCTGCCTTCGTCCGTTGGACCGTGTATTATTTAATTGTGTTTGCCGTGTTCGCTTATGGGAAGTTCGGCACGGAAAACTTCATATATCTGCAATTCTGATGGAAAAAATACCGGAAACTATTACGGACGCACCCATCCGTAAACGTGCTGCTTTCCTGCGACTTGTCCGAAAGTCGCTGTGGTTTGCCCTCCCATTCTGGGCTTTGATGGCCCTTTACGTGTATGACGATCCTTTCATGGTCCTTCGCAAATACGACGTGTATGATTCGGATGTCATGCTGAACGAGCATCATGTGGGTTGGCAAATATACCGGAACCATAAGGACAGCGTGCATTTCAATTCTTTTATCTTGGGTAATTCATCTACCATGGCCTTCCGTTGTGCGGAGTGGGAAAAATACCTTTCCCCCGGCGACCGTGCCATCCGTCTTTTCGGGAATGGAGAGAGTTTGAAGGCGATAAGTCTCAAGCTTCATGCCCTTGAAAAGGAAGGGGCAGAAATAAAAAATGTACTGCTGGTTCTTGACCGGACTTCGCTTTCACGTTCCGAACTCCTGACAGGTCCCAGCCATATACTCCCGACTGCTATATCGGGCCGTAATCCGTTTGCTGTACAGATGGAATTCATGCAGGCTTTCACAATGCCGGACTTTCTGTTCCCTTATCTGAAATATAGAATCACAGGACGTGTGGAACCAGACATGAAGCGGATGAATCCTTATGGAAGGATACGCGACTCACGGAACAATGATTCATTCAATCCACGTGAGAAGATGATTGAGCAGGAAGGTGAGGCGTACTGGAGAAACCGTAAACAGGAGTTTCCCGAACGGAAGGGTATTGCTGTGGTAGAAGAGCCTGTCCTGTTTCAGCGGCAGCGTGTGCTGTTGAAGGAAATCAGGAAAGTCCTGCGTCGTCATAACACCTCAGTACGTGTCATAATCAGTCCGGATTATAACCAGAAAGAACTGCATCCGGACGACAGAAAATTCTTGCAAAGCATTTTCGGAAAAGAAAATGTATATGATTTCAGTGGTATTAACGAATTTACAGAAGATTACCATAACTATTATGAATCAGGACACTATCGCCCTTTATTAGGTAATAAACTGCTGGAAAGAATCTACAGATATCAATGACATCCGATAAACAAAAAGGATTCTTACGGATAAATGCAAAATAGCTTTCTGCATCAAAAAAATGGATAATTTCTCAAACTCACACTTTTGCTTGAATCAATGCCCATTGAATTGCACAAAAAGGAATAATCAACTATCTTTGTTCTGAGTTATGACTTCTTTTTATTTTATATTCATCTGAAAAGTGTGCGCGTATGAAAAAAAGAATGTATAGTATGCTGACCTTTCTCTGTATAGGCTCCTTAATGTCGGCACAGGTTACTGAACGTGAAAGACCGGCCTCCTGGGACCAGTTGGTGGAAGGCGGACGTTTTGCCGACCGTTTTCTTCCTATGCCAGACGGCAAATTGAGCTCTGATACCTGGGGGGCGCAGCAAGTTATCCCCCGCTTTATAGACAATGGCATAGAAGATCAGGTCCGTTCTTATTGGGGAGGCAACATATTAAAAGGAGATGACGGGAAATACCATCTTTTTGTCTGTGGCTGGCGGGAAGACTCTCCCAAAGGACATCATGAATGGCCTAACTCCATCGTTTACCATACGGTTTCTGACAATCGGTTCGGACCATATCTCATCCAAGATACCATCGGCCCGGGCCATAACCCGGAAGCTTTTAAAACACGGTCGGGGAAATATGTCATATATGTAATTGACCATTATTACCTGGCAGACAACATTAACGGCCCCTGGACCAGACAGATTTTTGACTTTGATCCAAGAGACCGGAAAATCATTGAAGGCTTGTCTAACCTTACTTTTACCCAACGTGAAGACGGGTCCTATCTGATGATTTGTCGCGGAGGTGGTGTATGGATCAGCCAAACCGGATTATCTACCTATAACCAAATCAGCGACCAACGCATTTACCCTCCGGTCGAAGGTGAATTTGAAGATCCGGTTGTATGGAGAGACTCGGTACAATATAACGCAATTGTCAACGACTGGTTAGGACGTGTCGCCTTTTACCTCCGTTCTAAAGATGGTGTCAAATGGGTAACCGATCCGGGTGAAGCCTATATGCCGGGAATTGCCGTTCATAAAGACGGGACCAAAGAAGACTGGTTCAAGTATGAACGGCTTAAAATCTTTCAGGATGAACAGGGACGGGCAATCCAGGCAAATTTTGCCGTTATTGACACCTTAAAGAATGAAGACAAGCCCAATGACCGGCATAGTTCCAAGAACATCTGCCTCCCGTTGAATCCGGGAGTCCTGATGACATTACTGGACAAAAAGCCCATTACTCCTCAGACAAAAGAAATTCGCCTGCTGATCAAAGCAGAACCAGAATTTGACCCACAAACAGATATAGATATTTCCTCCCTGCGTTTCGGAGCTTCCACAGAAGTCAATTTTGGTAGAGGCTGTAAACCGATCCGGACAGAGAAATCAGGGAAAGACCTGGTTGTCATCTTCGACGGACACGGAAACGGTATTACGGAAGAGGAATTTGCCCCTAAACTCATCGGAAAGAAAAAGGATGGCAGCATGCTGTTCGGTTATACCCGCCTACCCTGGGTAAAATATATCGAGCCGATCCTGTCTGCCCGCAAACCGTCCGTCGTAACTTCCGACGGAAAGTCTATGATAAAAGTGATGGTCGAGAACTTTGGTCAGATCGCTTCTACACCTACGGATCTGTATATTTATGGAAATATCAAGGGAAAAGAAAAATTACTCGGACAAACAAAATTGGCTGCCATAAAACCGTATCAGAAAGAAACAGTTGAAATCAAATCCAAACTTTCCTTAGATACCGCTGCTGATTATTCATTGCGAATAACCTTCGGTAAGTACTAAGATATAACGAGTAATATTTTCCCCTCTCTACAGGCCTGTATTTTGAATACCTCAAAGAAAAATACAGGCCTATATTTATAGAACAGAAAATGCCGAAGCCATAAAAAAGAAAGTCCCTCCGAAGAAAAACTTACTTTTTATTTTGATTTTACCCACTTTATCATTTCTTTTGCAACCGAAAACATTCAATTCGTTGACACATGAAAAAATTATTCTTATGCTGTACTGCATTTTTGTCATTATGGGTACAGCCTTTCTTCGCTCAAAAAGCCGCCGTTGATAAAATCATTGAAATCGGACACCAGGATAATCAGGCCGCACACCAGCTGGATATACTGACGAACCGTTTTGGCGGACGCCCCATCGGATCGGATGCGTATGAAAATGCTGCCGAATGGATGGTACGCGAATACAAGAAGTGGGGACTGGATGTTCATCTGGAAGAAGCCGGCGAACTCCCTGTCGGTTTTAACCGTGGACCTTGGTTTGGAAAGCTGTTGAGCCATGACCATGGAATGACTCTCCATTTCGCTACTCCTTCGTATACTTCCGGGACGAAAGGGGTGCAGCGAGGTCATGTCTTGATGGAACCCCGTACCGACCAGGAATTCGAACGCATCAAACTTAAGTTGAAAGGAGCCTGGGTTCTGATTTCCGGCACAAACAACGGATGGCCGATTGACCGGACGGCACATGCGGATTCCATCCGTCAGGCTATCAAACAGGAAAATAAGGAAATCGACCAGAAGAATGCCGAACTCAGGAAAAGAAACAGGGAGAAAAAAGAAAACAATGAGATGCTTCCTTATAAGGAATTCCCGGCTCTTTACTACCACGAAATGATCGAAGCCGGTGTCCTGGGATTCATCCAGTCATCAGAGGTACCTATCCGCGCGCTCTATGACCGGAAGATGATTGACAGCATGACGTTCGACAACCTGCCCGAAGTTCCTGACATCAAACTCGACAAGCATCAGTTCGACATCATCGCCCAGATGGTAAAAGAACGGCGGGAAGACTTCCTGCTGGAGTTCGATATCCGCAATCATTTCAAGCTTGGACCGATCAAATACCACAATGTGGTAGCATCGATACGGGGCAGCAAGTACCCGGACGAGCAAGTCATCGTCTGCGGACACTTGGATGCTTATGATACCGGCACAGGCGGCATCGACTGTGGCACAGGGATTGCCCCAATGATGGAAGCGGCCCGTATGCTGGCGTTGTCGGGAGCGAAACCCAAGAGAACAATTCTCTTCATTGCCTTTGCCGGAGAAGAATTCGGACTGTTAGGGTCGAAAGCCTATTGCAAGAAACATCAACAGGAATTGCCTAAGATTGTCAACGTATTCAACCGTGACGGCGGACCGGAACCTCCCGTCGGAATAGCTGTCTCACAGGCGATGTATGATGATTTCGTCAAGATAACCCAACCTATCCAAAAGATCCGGGCAGACATTCCGTTTGAAGTGACCGTACGGCCGCCACGTAAACTACCGAAAGTAGCGGGTGGTACCGATTCGGAAGTGTTTGCCACGTATGGCGTCCCGACATACGGATTTACCACAAAAGATGTCAAAGGATATAATTTCAATTATGGAGAAATCTGGCATACCGAACGTGACCTGTTTACCAAGAACATCCCGGAATATCTGGAGCATACGGCAACCGTCACTGCCATCACCGTTTTAGGTGTAGCCAACCTCGACAAGCCTCTGCCACGGGAAGGGGTCTATGAAGAGAATTGAGAATTAAAAGTTGAAAATTATAATGAAAATGGAGACGCAGCGTACTGCGTCTCCATTTTCATTATGCCTTAACGGTCAAAATTGAAATCAAAACAAACATCCTTATTGATATTATCTATAAATGTTATCGGAAAAAAGAATTTTTCCGATAGATAACCCTATCCGCTGACATTCTATTTTTGCACCACAACTGATAGCAAAAGAAATATGGAAAATGAAAAGACAAATCATTCACGCAAAGCGGCTGTACGGTTTCGCTTGATACGTAATTGTATGTTCTTGTCCGGATTGTCGGTTTTTGCCCAACTGTATCTGTTCCAGCCCATGCTTTCAGAAGTGTGCCGAAGCTTTGGTATCAGTCCGGCTGAAAGCAGTCTGTCTGTATCAGCTTCTACTGCCGGTATGGTATTGGGATTGATTGTCATGACCTTCAAAGCCGATTCCGTGTCTCGTGAACGCCTAATGGGCACTTCGTTGTTACTTTCTTCTCTTTTGACTATTATCTCTGCCTTTACCGATACTTATTGGATCCTGCTGACCTTGAATCTGCTGAAAGGAATGGTATTGGCCGGTATATCATCGGTAGCATTGGCTTACCTCTCGGAAGAAGTGGATAAAGCCATGATAGGACTGGCTATCAGTCTGTATTTAAGTGGCAATACACTGGGAGGTATGTCGGGACGGGTGGCTGCCACTTTAATTTCCGGATGGGGCGGATGGCAGTCGGCAGTGTGGCTTATCGGCATTGTCAGCCTGCTATTGGGCGGATTGTTCTGTTGGAAAATCCCTGCCGGGAAAAACTTTTCTGCCATATCTGTGCCATTGAAGGAAAAATTGCATCAGATACGTTTTCTACTGTCACGAAGCACTTTCATTTCCATGTATCTTATAGCTGCCCTTTCCATGGGAATCTTTGTCAGCATCTACAACTATCTTTCTTTCCTTCTGGAAAACCCTCCCTTTTCGCTGCCACATCATTGGGTAGCATTGATTTTTACCATGTACGTGGCAGGAATCATCGGTTCGGTGGTAGCCGGTAGCCTATCGGACAAATACAACCCAGAAATACTTTTACTGGGAATGTTAGGCTTGATGGGAACAGGAATGGGTATGCTGTTATGGATGCAGCTCTGGTCTATCGTTCCGGGACTGGGACTGATGACTTTTGCCTTTTTCGGAACACATACACTGGCAAGCCGTATAGTGTCGGTACATGCCGGACAAATGAAGAGTAGTGCCACCAGCATTTACTGGTTGTTCTATTATGCCGGTTCCAGTCTGATAGGCTCTTTGTCCGGAATCGTACTATCACATTATGGATGGAATTCCTTCATGGAGTTTCTTTTTGTCTTGCTGGCTATGGCATGGGCTATTTCCTCGGGAGTCTTGTGGATATTTAGAGGAAAAACCAGGGTATGTATACGATAGTCTGGAAATGGATCCAACACTAAAAAGAAGAACTTCTAAAGATTACTTCTAACCGTGTTTCTCATTTCAAAACCGCTTTTCCCGGAAAATTCTGATACGGTTCTTGATATTCTTTTCAAGACATTCCTTATACAACCATGGTTCGCAACTATGAAAATCGCCGACATTGAGAAAACCCATTATCGGTGCATATTCACTGCCACTGTAACCTTTCAGTACCAACACCTTTTCTTTTTGCGCCACGCTCACTGTAATCGTATCGTGCAAAATAGCAGGAACGTCATCCGTACGCCAGTTGACAGGGTTGATACAGAAAGCACAAGGGGCAGCTACGACAGGCTGGATGTATTTCACATCGCTCACCGAATTATAACATATTGTCACGCCGATGTCATCGGGTCCTTGGGCAGCCTTGATATTGGCAGAAACCAACGTATCGGCTGGAGTAACTTTATAACCCAACACATAAGCAGCCACCAACCGACGGTATACCTCTTCGGGCATTATCTTCAACAGTTCCACGACAGCCTTACCCCCCTGGCTGAACCCGGCCAATACAAACGGACGGTTTTTCGGGCGGTTCTTCAAGAATGTTTCAAAAGCGTTACGGACATCTGCAAAAGCAGTCTCAAAACGGCTATTGATGATTTCCTCATTGCGGGTAGCCCATCCTTCAATCGTGATATGCCGGTAAAAAGGAGCATAGAAGTTATTGTCCTTACCCATATAGGCAGCTACCCCCGAAATCTCTTTGGTCATGTCGTCACGGTGTTTCTTGTTGTAGACATCCGCATAATGAACAGTCACTCCACTGTCTGTCTTCCAGTCGGTTTCCCACGTAGAAACAATATAAAACACGTCGGCATTCTTTCCGGTCTTATCATTCTCTTCTGTGTACCAGAAAGTCGGATCAGAATAATCAGGCGCTTGAGGAATATATACTTCCGACTCAGCCTTGCTACATCCAGAAACTATCATACATAGTGAAAAAGCCACTATATACCATAAACAGATTGGATTTTCCTTGTTGAAACAAATTCTATTCATAAAATTCTTATCTTAAAATTCCCGTTATTGTCTGTTACTGTCAGAATAGAGGTTAAAGTTACAGGAATTTATTCTATAGAAAATAATTTTTGCAAGGAAATCTTTCAAGGCAAATCCGGAGATCTTTGTCAATCCGGGTAATCCTCCTTTCTGATTTCCGTGATATAAAAACGGGCAAAGGCATCTCTGATCTCGTCACGTACACGACGAAACTCAGAATCGATGAAAGCAGATGTACCCGTTGCATGTGACGGATCATCAAAACCGATATGTAGACGTTTTCCAACCTTACCGATAAATGCCGGACAACTTTCATTCGCACCCCCACACACCGTAATCACGTAATCCCAATCCTGCCCGAGAAAAGTATTTACATGTGTCGGGACATGCGAACTGATGTCTATTCCGACCTCCTTCATCACTTCCAGCGCCTTTACATTCACCTGTGTGGCAGGTTCTGTACCACCTGAATATACCTCAATGTTCTTATCGAATGACTGCAAAAAACCATGAGCCATCTGGCTACGGCAACTGTTTCCTGTACAAAGAATCAATATTTTCATTTTCCGTCCTTTTGATTTAATATGAAATTCATTTAACTGGGTTTCAAGGCTATCACAATATATAATTAAACAGATAGCCCGACAAAATAATAAAGAAAGCAACCGTTCCAAAAAATATACCGATCAGTCTCCACGTCATCACTTTCTTTAACAAGGTCGCTTCCGGCAAAGACAGCCCAACAACAGCCATCATAAAGGCTATAGCAGTTCCGACAGGAATCCCTTTTGCTACAAATACCTCGATTACAGGTACAACACCTGCGGCATTGGCGTACATCGGCACAGCAAGTATAACAGACAACGGTACAGCATACCAATTGTTTTTCGACATATACTGTTCAAAGAATCCCTCCGGCACAAAACCATGCATGAAGGCACCGATACCAATACCTATCAGGATATAGACAAGTACACCACTGACAATTTTCCAGGCATCACGGATAATTGTCGGAAGTCGATTGATAAAGGTAGTATGATCTTTTTCCCATTCTCCCGTTTGGGCAGATGAATCGGCCTGAATATGTTTTACCCAGTCACTCAGATAAGAAGTTAGGTGCATACGTCCCAATACAACACCTCCTATTACTCCCAACAAAATACCGCTGATAACATAAATCAGTGTCACCTTCAGACCGAAAGAGCCGAGAAACATAGCTACAGCCACCTCATTTACCAATGGCGATGTAATAAGGAAGGCAAAGGTTACTCCCAGAGGGATGCCACCTTTCACAAATCCGATAAATAAAGGTATAGAAGAACATGAACAGAAAGGGGTGACAGCTCCGAATATGGAAGCCAGCAAATACTGCAATCCGTACATCTTGTGTGTAACCAGATAGTTTCTCAAACGTTCTATAGGAAAATAGGCATTGATGATTCCCATCAGTACGCTGATAATAAATAAAAGAATAAGAATCTTTATCGTATCATAAAAGAAAAAGTTTACGGCAACTCCTATCGGCGTATCGGCATTCAATCCGAACAATCCATAAACAAGCCAGTCTGCAAAATTCTGTATCATATCATTTCAATTCGTATAAACACAAACAACTTTCATATAAAAAAGCGGCAGATCCAATAAAGATTATCTCTACCACTTATATTAACCTGTCTTATTTATCCGATTCCTAAAAATCTCTTTACATCACTTTCCGTCGGGACCTGTCCTTTCATTTTCACCACTCCATCAATGACAACGGCCGGTGTAGTCATGATGTTATAATTCATCATCTCTATGATATCGTCTACTTTGGTCAGTTTGGCTTCAATACCGTTTTCTTTCAGTACTTTTTCAATTACGTTATAAGTTGACTTACATCTGGCACAACCAGGGCCCAATACTTTAATTTCCATATCAGTAAAATTTTTGTTTATTATTAATTTTATTTTACATCAATAATTATGAAGTTTCATTCTTGACAATCATGTTGAATGAAATACAAACGAAACATATAGCAATCAAGAATAAAATTTTTTATCTTATCTTTTTATTATTAGTAATTCGCAAAATTACGAACATAATATCGATAAAAAGAGCCTACTTACAGCAGCTCTCTTTTTTACATATAGGTTGTCCAAAAAAATCTGCAAACATTTTCTTTGCTATCTCCCAGTTTTCCTTGTTTATACAATATTTTACTTTCGGGGCCTCAATCTCTCCTTGAATAAGTCCGGCCTCTTTCAATTCTTTCAGATGTTGTGACACTGTAGCTTTTGCTATGGGCAGTTCCTCATGAATATCACCGAAAAAACAACTTTCCTGTGAAACCAGAAACTGAAGTATGGCTATACGCGCCGGATGCCCCATCGCTTTTGCAAAGCGGGCTATCTTCTCCTGCTCTTCCGAATATTTCTTTTTAACTGTTTCCATCTCTCATTCAAATTATGTTCGCAAAAATACGAATAGGCTCTAATGAATCAAATAAATTATCATATTTTAATATTTAAAAAAGTATAATTTACTCTCATCATTCTCCACGAGACAGAGACCGGGCAAACTTCAGAAAACGTCCCAAGGCATCTTCCAATACAGTACGCGGACAAGCTATATTCCAACGCAGAAATCCCTCCCCCTCTACTCCATACATCGTACCGCTGTTTAACCACAAACCTGTTTTTTCAAGCAAGCGTGCCTGCAGCATGTCGGACGAAAGAGAGAATATCCTACAATCGGTCCATACCAGATAGGTCCCTTCCAGTTGGATAACCGGGATTTGCGGCAGGTGTTCATGAAAGAAATTGCACAAAAAATCGTAGTTTGCCTTCAAATAGTCCAGCAACTGCATTAGCCAGTCCTCTCCTTCGTTATAGGCGGCAATGGTAGCCTCAACACCAAAAGGATTGACGTCACATACTTCATTGATGTTGATGGCACGGTCTATCCGATTCCGTACAGCCTGGTCACAAGTTATGATATTGGCTATTTGCAATCCAGCAAGATTGAATGACTTGCTCGGTGACACACATGTCACAGAATTCCATAAATGGTTTTCACTGATGGAAGCGAATGGAGTATAGACATGCCCCGGAAAGACCAGTTCACAATGGATTTCATCAGCAATAACCTTCACATTGTTCTTTTCACAGATTGCCCCTATACGACACAATTCTTCACGGGTCCATACGCGACCCGCCGGATTGTGGGGATTACAAAGCAACAGAAGTTTGACACCCGGATCGGCCGTCTTGCGCTCCAAGTCTTCAAAATCAATATGATAGGTTCTATTCCCGTATTTCAGCGGATTAGTCACAACCCGGCATCCATTATTCCGTATGGATGAAAAGAAACAATTGTACACCGGAGTCTGTATAACCACGCCATCACCCGGTTCTGTCAACGCCTTGATAATGGCCGAAAGAGCCGGTACAACCCCAGAAGTATAGATAAACCAGTCTTTCTTGACAGACCAGTTATGACGCCGTTCAAACCATCGGATTACAGCCTCATAGTATTCATCTGGAACATGTACATAGCCGAAAATACCATGTTTGACCCGCTTGTCCAATACTTCAATAATGGCTGGTGCCGTACGGAAATCCATATCGGCTACCCAAAGAGGAAGGATGTCCTTATCCGTAGACATACTATCCCATTTATAGGAATTGGTTCCCCGACGGGGAATAATCTTATCAAAATCATATTTCATCGTCCGCTTATCTTTAATCGGTAAAACAAGTGCGTCCATCTCTAAGTCTTATCTTACAATCGGCTGGAGCCTTAATGTTCTCATCAATGGTTATGGAACCGAACTCATCAGCTACTATACTGCCTGATGTCGGATTCTTAATATTTGTAATAGCTCCACGGATATCGGCCTGCAACGTGCTGTATTCGAAAGCCCGGTCGCAATCCGGCCCGAACGTACAGTTTTCCAGCACAAGGTCATGTGCATAGCAGAGAGGCTGTTCTCCGGTAATATGACAATTCACAAGACGGAGGTTTTTCGAATGCCAACCGAGATATTCTCCGTTAAGCTCCGAGTCGTAAACAGTTACGTTTTCTACCTCCCAGAAGGCATCTTTAGTGGTAATTCTGGCATTATGAATCTCTACGTTTTTCACATATTGGAACACATACTTGCTGTCACTTTCCAGACCATCCACATAAATATCACTACTGAACATGAACGGATAGGTGCCTCCGTGTAGGACAAGATTCTTGACACGGATGCCGTTGCAGCGCCAGAAAACCTCGTCTGCATCATTCATTGTTACGTTCTCTATGTCTATTTCGTTCATTTCACGGAACATCTTAGGCGCATCGATAATGGTATCCGTCATTTTCAGATGATCAGAATACCACAGAGCAGACCGACCTCCAACATCGAAATAGCAATGATCGATCTTGAAACCATGGACGTGCCAGAAAGGATAGTTACCTTCGAAACGACACTGAAATGCCTCAATATTGCTACACTCTTTGATGGCAGATTCCCCGGCACGAATAATCACATTCTCCAGACGGAGGTTATGAGACTCGAACAAAGGACGTTCACCCCCAAATTCAGTATTCTTAATAAGTTTCATTATAATATTGTTTTAGTTATCAATCATTATTCATTTCAAAAGTTACAACCACATTACCCCCTCCAAGAGCCGCAGCTAACCCCGACGGATTGTCTAATCGTCCGATACGTGTATAGCTGTAAAATGATGAGAAGGTTTCATAGAAAAGAACAACGCAATCAGAGCCATACAACATCAAATCTCCACTCTGAATTGTACCGGGACGATAACTGTCTGTAGGCATGTTATCCGACAAATAACAATATTTTTCGTTACCGTTCATCTCATTCATCGTTACCGTCATTGGAAGCAAAGCAGAAAAGGCACGTGCCGTAGCATTGTCCTCAAGTGTTGCAGCAAAATGATGACCACTCACACGAATTATAATATTCCTGTTCACTTTATTTTCCTCTCCATTATTATTTCCACTTTCATCCCCGATATTGCCACTGTTTTCCGGTTCTTCAGAATCCGGAACAGGCATAACGGAAGTCTCCGTCATAAGTTCGTCGTCTGTACCGCATGCAGTCAATACGGATAAGGCTATCATAAACAGCAGGGCAATGACAAAAATACATTTATTCATATATTATTTCCTTAAAGGATATCTAACTATTGCAAAATTAAACTTAAACAACAAATCATGCAGTAGATAAATTACGGATTATATAACCACAATTACAGACACAACCTCAATTTCTCTTCAGCCAACGTTCCCGCTTCAGACGGATAAGGAAAATCACACCTCGGAAACATAATTCGATACACATGGCAATCCATACACCTTTCAGTCCCAACGACGGGGCAAGTAAGGCTGCCAATGACAGACGTACCGCCCATATGCTGAAAAAATTCATCAGACACGGAACAAGCGTATCGGCCGCTCCTACAAACACTCCGTAAGCAACAATCGAGGCAGCAAACATCGGCTCGGCAAATGCCTCTATACGCAAGACCGTCACACCTAATTCCCGTATATTTTCAACAGGAGTCATCAGACCAATTATCTGAGGCGCAAACAAATACATTAATACCCCCATCAACCCCATAATAACCATCCCCATCAAGACAGTGATATTAGCAAAACTGCGAGTCAACCTCCAACGTCCGGCGCCGATACTCTGTCCGACCAGTGTAGTAGCAGCATCAGCAATCCCATAACCGGGCATATAGCAAAGACTTTCTGCCGTAATAGCAAATGAATTAGCAGCAATAGCAAAAACCCCCAGCGGTGCCACAATTACCGTTGTCATGATTTGCGCCCCACAGATAACAATATGTTCTATACCCATCGGAAGACCAATACGGATTGCCTTTTTCAAGATTGTTGCTTTAGGCCGGAAATTCCCTTGTTCTCCTGTTAGCTTCAATTCATCGGAACGGGTCCAAAGATACCATAACAATATTCCGGCCACAACCGTTTCAGCAGCCACCGTACCTAATGCCGCACCACTCACCCCCAATCCGGCACCAGGCATCACAAAAGAAAATCCCGCCACACTCCATTCACGTGAAGGGAAAATCAGAAAAAAATTGAATACAACATCCAAAATGCACATTGTTACCCCCAACAGACTCGGTACATGCATATTACCGCTACACCGCAACATACCGCCCGCAAGGAAATTCATCTGTAAGGCTGGCAGGAAAAGAGAAAAAATGAAAAAATAAAGCGATGCATCACGACGGATAGATACATCACCTCCTAACCAATCAGGAAGCATACCACTGATTGCCGTACCCGACACAGCCAGTAACAGACTGAAAACAAGTGTAGCCGTAATCGACTGTCGCAACACAAGACGCGCACCTGGCATATCACCTTCACCGATTTTATGTGCCACCTGCACAGAAAATCCTGTAGCAGCCGCTACACATAACCCCCAGAAAAGCCATGTGGTCGTTGATACCAGCCCGATTGAAGCCGATGCTTCAGCTCCAAGATGCCCTACCATAGCCGCATCGATATACTGCATGATAATGGAAGACAGTTGTGCAATGATAGCGGGCACACTAAGTTGTACGGCTAAATGCAACTGTTGTCCCAATGTCATAGGTTTACCGTTACGGATTGACACAAGCAGGGCGTTTGTCTTATCAGCCCGCGCCATCATCCATTCCCTTCTTTGACGGGTTCAACGCTATAATGGGTACTAACTAAAATATTTTTCAACATAGTTTATCCATTTACATATTTTTCTATCATGATAACTTCCATACTTAATTCAATAAGCTTATTCAATTCTTTAAAAATCCAAACTGAAACGATACAAAGTTAAATATATGTCTGAAAATAAAATGTAAATAAATTACAGATATTATAACCTCAATTACATGAATCCAGAAAAAATAACATAAATTATACCATCAGAAATAAATCAAAGTTATGACCTCACTAAGATTACTACTATCATGTAATCCGGGTACAAAAAATAATCCGGGTACAAAAAAACATAATTTGTCTACATACGCTCATCAGGATTAATGCTACTTTTGCAGAAACAATTTTCTAACTAACTCGTCAAAATATCATTTTTATGTATCTAGAACAGATTGATTCACCGGCCGACATCAAAAAATTATCGGTAGCAGAAATGAATGAATTAAGTAACGAAATACGCCAGATACTGCTTCAGAAATTAAGTGCTCACGGAGGACATTTCGGTCCTAACTTCGGAATGGTAGAAGCTACCATTGCCTTGCACTACGTGTTTCATTCTCCGGAAGACAAGATTGTATTCGACGTATCCCACCAAAGTTATACCCACAAGATGCTGACAGGACGGAAGAATGCTTTTCTTCATCCGGAACAATACGACGAAGTTTCGGGCTATTCCGAGCCGACAGAAAGTGAGCATGACCATTTTGTTATCGGCCATACATCCACTTCTGTCAGTCTGGCTGGAGGACTGGCGAAAGGAAGAGATCTGACCGGAAAAACTGGTAACGTAATTGCCGTTATCGGAGACGGATCGCTCAGTGGAGGCGAAGCCCTGGAAGGATTGGACTATGCAGCTGAATTAGGTACAAACTTCATTATTATTGTCAACGACAATCAGATGTCCATAGCCGAAAACCACGGAGGACTGTACCGTAATTTGCAGGAATTACGTGAAAGTAACGGCCTATGCCCTTGCAATCTTTTCCAGGCCATGGGACTGGACTACCTCTATGTAAATGAGGGAAATGACATAGAAGCACTAATCAAAGCCTTTTCACAAGTCAAGGATATAGACCATCCGATTGTGGTGCATATCAACACGCTGAAAGGGAAAGGATATAAACCGGCAGAAGAAGATAAGGAAACTTATCATTGGACCATGCCTTTCAATCCAGAGACAGGCGTCATCAAACAAGTGAGCGAAGAGCCTCAAGATTATGCCGACCTGACTGCAGACTATCTGCTGCAACACATGCAGAAGGACCGTCGTATTGTGGCCATTTCAGCCGGTACACCTGCCGTAATGGGATTTACCCCCGACCGACGGAAAGCAGCCGGCAAGCAATTTATAGATGTAGGTATAGCCGAAGAACATGCCGTAGCTTTAGCTTCCGGTATAGCTAAAAATGGAGGGAAACCGGTTTTTGGAGTCTACAGTACATTTATCCAACGTGCATACGACCAGCTTTCGCAGGATTTGTGTATCAACCGCAATCCGGCAGTACTGCTGGTATTCTGGGGGTCACTTTCGGCCATGAACGACGTGACTCACCTTTGCTTTTTTGACATTCCACTCCTTAGTAATATTCCTAACCTGGTTTACCTGGCTCCTACCTGCCGGGAAGAGTATATAGCTATGCTGGAATGGAGCATCCGGCAGAATGAATATCCGGTGGCCATCCGTGTACCAGCTATACCATTGGCTTACGGACATCGTCCCGTCGACACGGATTACAGCGTATTAAACCGCTACCAGACAATAAGGAAAGGAAGTCGGGTTGCCATTCTGGGAGTAGGTTCTTTCTTTGGACTGGCCGAAGAAACGGCAGCCTTACTCAAGAAACAACACGACATGGAAGTAACCCTCATTAACCCACGCTACATTACAGGTGTTGATGAAACCCTCATGGAAGAACTGAAGGCCGGACATGAACTGGTTGTCACTCTGGAAGACGGTGTACTTGACGGTGGGTTCGGAGAAAAGATTGCCCGCTATTTCGGATGCAGTCCGATGAAGGTGCTCAATTTCGGTGCCCGAAAAGAATTTGTCGACCGATTTGACGTACAGACATTCCTGAAACAAAACCATCTGACAGCTTCACAGATAGCAGACGATATTCTGCAACAGCTTGCCTGACCCCATATTTTTAACGTTATAGATTCTTGAGAATCACAAATTTTACCCAAGTTTACGTATTGACGTATTCTTGGGTAAATTGCATCAAAGAAATTGAGACCAGTTGGATATTTTTTTAATTCCTGTATAGACTTCTGTGGCTTAACCGATGAATCTACCGGAAGAAAGACCATCATTGACAGATAATGATTAATTTTGTGCCCCGTAAACCTATACAATAAATATGAAAAAACTTAGTAAGAATGCTATTATCGGTTATCCGGCCGGAATTATCACCGGCATAACCTACGGTCTGAATCCTTTATTTGCTGTACCGTTAATGAAAAACGGCGCCGCAATTGAATCCATACTTTTCTTCCGCTACTTTTTTGCAGTTCTGATATTGGGATTGTTTCTGATACTCCGCAAACAAAGTTTCAGGATTTCATGGAAACAGGCAGGCGTGCTGCTTGTCCTCGGATTACTTTATACAGCAAGCAGTCTGTTTCTTTTTGAAGCATATAATTATATTGCCTCCGGACTTGCAACGACCCTTGTATTCCTATATCCTGTCCTTGTGGCCATCATAATGGTATTCTTGAAGGTTGTTCCATCATGGCCGGTATGGCTCGCCATCGCTGCAACATTTGGAGGAGTGCTGATCATGACACAAAATGACGGAACACAGACTATCGATCCGATAGGCGTAATGCTGTCATTAGGTTCGGCATTGGTTTACGCCCTCTTCATTGTCATCATTAACCGCAGTAAAACAATTGCCAGCATATCCAATTCATTACTGACATGCTATACCCTTGTGGTCGGATCAGTCATATTTTTAGGATCAGCTATTTTTTCCGACGTAGCTATAACCTCCTGTATTTCAAAACCTGCCAACTGGATCAACCTGGTAGGTCTGGCCTTGTTGCCAACCATCGTTTCAACTGCTACCCTAGCCATCGCATCCCGGAATATCGGAGCAACCAAAGCGTCGGTTCTCGGTGTATTCGAACCGATAACAGCAATCCTTGTCGGTACACTCGTGTTCGGAGAACCGCTCACAACAAACATCATAGCAGGTATTTCCATTGCAATAATAGCCGTAACATTCATGATTACCGTGACAAAACGATGAGGACTGATTTTTACCCTATAATAAAGAGTCAGTATAAAACTCATAATTTTGGGATAAAGTAATTAAGAAATATTCTATTGTAAAAAGGAATAAAAGACTGGAAACATGAAAAAAGAAGTATTACATTCCTGCCCCGAATTAATCGACTATATCAATGAAATAGGCTTTCTCCCTTTGCTGCACATAGGAATTCCGGGGTGGTCGGCAGAAGAAACAGTAGATGAAGATTGCCAATATAACCAATTACCAGAAGGAGGTTGGGAATGGCCGCTTTGGGAATGGAAAGGTTCCATTCTACAGGAAAGCGGTTGTGCCTACGGCAAGTTCTTAAATAGTAAGGCTACATTCATCAGCCGTGAATGGTGGCCGGAATTCTGCAATTACCGCCGAAGCATCTATCCATATCCGGAAGAAGGAAGTATTGAAGAAAGTATTCTCTCTACCCTAAAAAGCGAAGGCAGCCTGATTACCCGTGAGCTGCGTGCGGCATGTGGTTTTACGGGTCCCAAAATGCGCAGTCGGTTTGATTCTTATCTGACCCGCCTGGAAATGGGCGGATATATCATAACGGAAAACTTCATTTATCCTCACGACCGCCACGGACGGGAATATGGATGGGGATGGTCCCTGCTCACCACACCAGAAACACTCTTCGGTAGAGAAACCTGTCACCCCAAACGTACCCCGGAGGAATCATATGAACGGATGCTCAGAAAGTTCCGTAAGATTCTGCCGGACACCTCTGAACAGGTATATGATTCTCTACTCAAAGGAAAGTGATTATTTTTTCCGTAAATCCGGAAGAAATATGGCTATAAAACCGAGTAAAGGCAACCACGTACTTACCTTGAATATATAATTTATGCTGGTTACATCGGCCAGCCAACCGAAAAATGCCGAACCTATTCCTCCTAACCCGAACATCAATCCGAAAAAGATACCCGCAATCATTCCTACTCTATCAGGCATCAGATCGGTAGCATAAACTACTATAGCAGCGAAAGCCGAAGCAATGATCAGTCCCGACATAATGGCCATGACAATAGTCCAACCTAGATTGAGATACGGCATAGCAAGTGTGAAAGGAGCAGCTCCAAGTATAGAAAACAAGATGACATACTTGCGTCCGTAACGGTCTCCCATGAATCCGCCGAGTAATGTACCTATAGCAAAAGCAGCCAGATAAGCAAACAGACAATACTGCGACTGCTGCATACTTACACCGAATTTATCCATCAGGTAAAAAGTGAAATAGCTTGTCATACAAGCATTAAAAAAATATTTGGAGAATATCATCAATACCAGTATCCATAAAGCTATACGTACCGTCTTTCCTGGCAGGTTACATACCGTTGCCGCTACTTTTCCATGCCGGGACCTGACTTCGGACAAAAGGAAACTATACCAACTCCCGACGCGCATCAGCAGTAAAGAAGCGAGCAGTGCAGCCAAAGCAAACCATCCTACCGCATGCTGTCCGAAAGGCATTACTATCAAAGCAGTCAATAACGGACCAACAGCACTTCCTCCATTACCGCCTACCTGGAAAATAGACTGCGCCAGACTTTTCTTACCCCCGGATGCCATTTGAGCTACCCGCGATGCTTCCGGATGAAATACTGCGGTACCGCAACCGATCAAAGCCACGGATAACAGAATAGATAAAAATCCAGATGAAAAAGCGAGCGAAATAAGTCCTACAAGAGTAAAACCCATACCCAGTGCCAACGAATAGGGCTGAGGATGACGGTCGGCATATCGCCCTACAAATGGTTGAAGTACAGACGAAGTAATCTGGAAAATCAGCGTTATGATACCGATTTGCGCAAAAGTAAAACTGTATTTTTCCTTCAGTAACGGATAAAGAGCCGGAATAACCGACTGAATCATATCATTCAACAAATGGCATGTACCAATGGTAAACAATATGGAATAAACGGTTCCCACAGTAATGTATGGACGGCCTGTCACAAGTTTCATCAATTTGCTTGTCATGATTCTTCTATTCAAATGAAAATGGCATCATAAATAAATTTGTGGCAACAAAACACTACTGTCCACTAAAAATGGACAAGGTTAAAAATTAAATAAATTCGATTCACTTGAATCATATCGGTCTTTGACATTTTTGAAATTCGATTTGTCAAACAAGTCACTGAGATGTGTTTTGTCAGTTAGAGAAATTCCGAGAATTTGGAGAACTTCATAGATGCTGCGTTCTAATTTCATATCGTGTTGGACTATTGCTACTAGGCAGTAAGTGATTATCGCACAATAGATTTGTATGCGTACAGCGTTTTCCGATGTTCCCCAAAACTTCTTAATTCTGAGGTGTTGTTTTATCCATTTGAAGAACAGTTCAACACTCCATCTGTTTCGATAAAGCGATGATATTAACTCCGCAGATGCATTAAGATTATTCGTCAGAAAGATGTATCGTGTACCGTCTTCAGGATTCTCAACGATGAGTTTTCTAAGTTCTTCGGGGTAATCCTTAGAACTTTTATAAACCGTAAAGCAGCCGATTACATCCGAAACTACACCTTCCGGCAATCTTCGTTTCCAGGTTTTAGGCTTGATCCGTACATTTGTTTTGGCTCGTACAACGAAGAAAGCGCCTATACGATTTATTGTATTAAGGTTGCTGAAATCGTTATACCCTCGGTCGAATATGTAATGCGCTCCTGATTCGTATGGAATCTCAGACATAGCCTTTGAATCGTGAATATTGGCAGATGTAATATGCACAAATGCAGGTACTTCCGCTTCAATATCGTAGAGCGTATGCAACTTTATTCCGCCTTTATGTTTGCGAAATTTAGCCCACTCAAACACTGACAGGCACAGATCAATCGTTGTAGAGTCAAATGCATAAACATGACCGTCAAGTTCGAATATTTTATTGATTCTACGCTTGCGAGCCTCGGCAATCATGAATGTTGCGTACTCTTCGAAGATGCGGTAGTTACGTTGCTCATTAGCCTTACTAAGATTGCTCCGAGTTACAGACTTCCCGATTCCTAGATGGTAAAGTTTTCCAGCATGAGCTTCCATAGCCACAATCAAATCTCTGAGACTCTCTCGATTAGATAGCTGACCGAACATCATCGTAAGTAGTTGATTCCAACAGGTATAGCTTTTGATATATTTATCGCCTTCATACTTTGTAACGATACGATTGAATTTACTTCGGTCAAGGAACTTAACTAATTGGGCAAAAATATATGGGTCTTTATGCATAACGGTCTGAAAATTACCACAAAAGTAAATTCAAATCCGTTCTCTCCAAAATCCCCTATAACAAATTGAATTTCAATAATTTCAAGGAACTTCTATGATTTTTTAGTGGACACTAATGGCAACAAAAATATAAATTAAATATAACAAGAGTAGTACTTTTTCACTTATTCTATTTTCTTTCCTGAACAAAAGTTTTAACTTTGTTTCTATATTAGGTTAAAAGCATTGCATTAACATAATTAAAACCGCTCATTTTATGTGGACTGATATATTCATTTTAATTGGTGGGCTGGTCCTGATCCTATTGGGAGCCAGCGGACTGACAGATGGAGCTGCTTCGGTAGCCAAACGTTTCCATATATCCGATCTGGTTATCGGACTGACCATTGTCGCATTCGGAACCTCTGCTCCAGAACTGGTTATCAGTGTTCTTTCGGCTATTCAGGGCAGTGCAGAAATGGCTATCGGAAATGTAGTGGGAAGTAATATCTTCAACGTACTGATGATTATAGGATGCACAGCCCTTGTACGCCCCATACAAGTAGGACAAGGTACCATGAGTAAGGAAATCCCTTTAGTTATCCTATCGGCACTGACACTTACATTTTTTGCCAACGACCGCTTTCTGGACGGGGAGAATATAAATGTCATCAGCCGTATTGACGGACTTGTATTACTATGTTTCTTCCTGATCTTCATGCGCTATACGTTTGCTATTGCACACAATGGAAATGAAAATGGAGGCGAGGGGGAAAAGGTCAAAGTATTACCAATATGGAAATCATCACTATACATCATTGGCGGACTTGCTGGTCTTATTTTCGGCGGCCAGCTCTTTGTAGACGGAGCCAGTGGCATTGCACGTTCCCTGGGAGTAAGTGAATCGGTCATCGGACTTACTTTAGTAGCCGGAGGAACTTCCTTACCGGAACTGGCAACTTCCGTAACCGCCGCCTTAAAAAGGAATCCCGGAATAGCCATCGGAAATGTCATTGGCAGTAACCTGTTCAACATCTTCTTTGTATTGGGATGCAGTGCCAGTATTTCACCCCTTCCTATGGGAAATATAAATAACATCGATATGGCTGTACTGATAGGATCTTCTGTATTGTTCTGGCTTGTAGGATGGTTCTTCAAAAAACGGACTATCACACGCATAGAAGGTATATTAATGATACTATGTTACATAGTATACACCACATTCCTGATCTCCCAGCAATAGTCAACCTGAATTTTTCATTAACATTATAACACCTTTTTCCTTTAAAATCTCTCTGTAATGAACAGAAAATTATTTTTAGCAAGTAACATTTCATTGTTATTCCTCTTTGCCGGGTCTGTAAATGCCGGCACCACAGATACAACCAAGCTATTGGCCTATTGGAGTTTTGAGAAAATACAACATCTGTCGGGTGATTCAATTTCGGCTTCCATCATCGGACAGCCGCTTACATCGGATAAAGGGAAGCCGGCCGAACCTCAGCCATATGTCTACGATGAAAGCGGAAACGGAAACTTGATCCAATGTAATGACTACACACCTTCAACCAATCTTTTTTCTGATGACGTACCGGCAGCTTCTGTAAACGGACATCCCAACACTCGCTCGCTGCTACTGAAAAGGCACGAATATGTAGTACCGTTCAACCGCCCATTGCCATTCTACGACATACAGCAGGCATGGGAAATCAGTCTCAGTATGAAGTGCAATCACTTGGGAACCGAACAGGTCTTTTTATGCAAAGAAGGAGTTAAAGGATCCATTTACGCCGACATATCCATCGGTTTTGATCCGATGGAACAACGTTTTTTTGTCCAGGTAGCCGATGTCAACGGTACTCCCCAACGCCTCGCTACAGGCAATAAGATAGAAGGCGGACGTTGGTACGATGCCTATGCACGTGCCCGGTACAATGAAGAAAAGAATGAAACTATATTGGAATTTGGCGTCCGACCTTCGGGAGAACAAAAGTACGATATCTCTGCCCTCACATACAAAGGACTGGCTGTAAGGCATAATGCCGGTATGTGGATCATCGGCCGTGGTTATCCGGGTGGTTTCCCTAACAGCCTGGCTGTCCTGGACGGCGCCATCGATGAAGTTTCCATCCGTGGAGAAGAGAAACCTTACAAACCTGGACAAAATCCTTTGTTCCGCGATTCGTTTACTGGCGATCCGGCAATTACTGTTATCGGCGATAAAGCCTATGCTTACGTAGGAGCCGACAGAGCCGGTGTGGGCGGGTGGTTCAATATGCCCGAATGGCTTTGTTACTCTTCATCCGACATGAAAAACTGGACAGCACACGGAACAGTGCTGCGTGCAGCCGATTTTCCCGGTGCAAGTCCTTATGGAGCATGGGCCGCACAAGTGGTTGAAAAGGACGGTAAATATTATTATTACGTTACCCTAGACCGGAAAGACAATGGTGAGCACATGATTTCAGTAGCTGTAAGCGATTCACCTACAGGGCCATTCAAGCCAGCCCGAAAAGACGGGACTCCTTTAATTACCGATGCCATGACACCCGATTCACACCGTCCGAACGCTGATATTGACCCAACAGTATTCATTGATAATGACGGAACTCCCTGGATGGCATGGGGTAATGGCGACTGCTATATGGTAAAACTGAAAAAGAATATGATTGAACTCGACGGACCTGTCAAAAAAGTTCCTTTCCGGAACTATGCCGAAGGTCCCTGGACTTTCCGCGGATACATAACGGGAGCAGCCAATCATGGATTTACCATCCACCCTTCTGTAGTTGAATTCAAGGGACAATGGTATTTCTTCTACCATGACGGTTCCTATCCGCTGGACGGTACACCTGGTGGTGATTGCCGCCGTCACGTATGTGTAGAATATCTTTACTTCAATCCTGACGGTACCATAAAGCCTATTAGACTGACAACCGAAGGAGTTAGTGTCAAACCCGGTATGAATATGAAATGAGACCAAATAAGAAAATTCTGTCATTGTTGCTAATAGGGCTGTTAGCAGGCAACAGTGCAAAAAGTGAAGAGGACGGCAAGATCCATGCCGTTCCTTTTCCTATTGAAGATGTAGTCTTACAACCTTCTTGGGTGAAACAACGTGAATCATTGAACATCAATTGGCTGAAGTCACTTGATGCTGACCGGCTGCTTCACAATTTCAAGGTCAATGCCGGACTACCTTCATCGGCTACGCCACTTACCGGTTGGGAGTCACCGGGTATCGGACTGCGCGGACATTTTGTCGGGCACTATCTGTCGGCTGCTTCTTCTATTGTAAAGAAATATGGAGACCCGGTCTTAGCCAAGCGACTCAATTATATGATAGACGAACTGGGCAAATGCCAGTCGGTATTAGGTAACGGATACTTGTCCGCTTTCCCCGAAACTGACTTCGATACACTCGAATCTGTCTTTGGCGGTGTCTGGGCTCCTTATTACACTTATCACAAGATCATGCAGGGATTGCTTGACGTCTACCGCAATACAGGAAACCGGAAAGCCTACAACATATTGCTTGGGATGGCCGATTATGTAGCCCGGCGTATGAGCCGGCTCGACGAATCCACCATTTCAAAAATGCTATATACCCCTCAGGCCAATCCGGCCAACGAAGCGGGAGCCATGAACGAAGTTCTCTACGAACTATATGGCATTTCACACGACAAGAAACATCTGCAACTCGCCCGGATTTTTGACCGTAACTGGTTTCTCCAGCCTCTCGCAGCCAATAAAGATATCCTCTCCGGTCTGCACTCCAATACTCACCTCGTACTGGTAAACGGTTTTGCAGAAGGTTATGACCAAACTGGTAACCCGTTGTACTATGATGCTGTATCCAATTTCTGGAACATGCTTCAGTCTGCCCACACTTATGTAAACGGCTCAAGTAGCGGCCCCCGGCCCAATGCCACCACTCCAACCTCACTTACATCCGAACATTGGAGTATTCCGGGGCATTTGGGCAATACACTCACTCGTGAAATAGCCGAAAGCTGTGTCTCACACAACACCCAGAAACTGACAGCACATCTGTTTACCTGGACCTGTGCTCCCAAATATGCCGACGTCTACATGAATACTTTCTATAATGCCGTAATGGCTCTCCAGAACCATGAAACCGGAGACTGTGTCTACCATTTGCCTTTAGGCTCTCCACGACAAAAAAAATACCTTGACGGGCAGACCGATTTCAAATGCTGCAACGGATCCAGCATCGAAGCCTTCTCATTACTGAACAACAATATTTACTTTCACCAAGGAAATGAACTCTGGATCAACCAATATATACCGACCGTGCTTGACTGGAAAGACCGGCATATCACATTGACACAAACCGGAGATCTGGTCCGTGACCACCATATAGGTATCACGCTATCCATGCAGACACCCCATACACTACCAGTCCATCTGTTCATCCCTTCCTGGAGCAAACAGGCAGGCATTTTTATCAACGGCAAACAGGTAGGAACAGGTGAAGGTGGCTCATTTTTCACCCTCAACCGTCAATGGAATGACAGCGACCGCATTGAAATCTGTTTTGACTTCAGCTTCCGTATCGAACATATGCCCGATGACGAACAGACAATAGCCATTTTCTACGGCCCCATGCTGCTAGCATTCCAGTCGCCCGACGAAATCTGGCTGAAAAGTTCATCTTCCGATATAGCCTCAGGCCTGAAAGTAACCGATGTACAAAATCTTGTCTTTTCACTCGACGATTACGGTACGACCTATCAACTGAGACCCTTATTTGCCATCACAGACGAATCATATAGCGTATACGTACGTACCGACAGATTGAGTGATTAATGGAAATGCTATCATTTTTTCTATCTACCACAATTTCTGTTTTTAGTATATTTTTTAGTAACTTCGCATATTAACCAACCACAAAAAGAGTATGATTAAGATTTATGGAATGAATACCTGCCCCGACTGTACTTACGTCGAAGATCAGGTAAAAGGAAACAGCCGTTATGAAATCATTGATATCGGACAGCATGTAAGAAATCTCAAGACCTTCCTGAAACTTCGTGACCGCAACCCAGTCTTTGATGAAGCAAAAAAATACGGAGCAATAGGCATCCCCTGTTTCGTACTGGAAGACGGTACAGTAACACTTACACCCGAAGATGCCGGATTACGTTCACGACCTCTTTCTGAAGGCAGTACATGTAACATTGACGGAAGCGGCTGCTGATTCCTTAAGTTCTCAAACATGACACCGAAAATTCTCTTCCTCCATGGTTTCTTTGCTTCGGGCGCCTGTATTCCCGCCCAGGCATTGAAAAAATATTTCGAAGGTAAAGCACATGTCCTTACCCCAGACCTGCCATTACATCCGCATGAAGCACTGGCATTTATCGATACGCTATGCAAACAGGAAAAGCCGGATATACTGGTAGGCAACAGTAACGGCTCTTTTCTGGCACAGATGATAGCATGCCAAAACAGGCTGCCGGCCCTGTTGGGAAACCCATATTTCGAAATGACCCGATTCCTAAACGAACGCGTCGGTACCCACGAATATAAGTCGCTTAGGGCCGATGGGAACCAGACTCTTGTCATAGACCAAGCTCTGATTGACGAATTCACCGAAATACAGAAGCGTCAATGGGAATATTGCCGACCTGAGTGTCGTGAGCTGATATGGGGGATCTTTGGAGAGAACGACCATCTGGCCCATTACGAGCCTCTTTTTCTGGAACACTACACACATGCCTTCCATTTTCCCGGAGGTCATACACCCACGGCAGAGGAAGTTCAGAAATATTACGCACCGCTGATAGAAAAACTATTGGAACTGAATCGTCTCATTTCAACGGCCGAACAATGCTCCCGTTTATAATGAACCGAGCAATGCCCCAAGAACAGTACCCTGCCACTGAAAAGCAGCAAGACAATCAATACAATAAAGATTATCTCTTGAGTCCCTATTCCAAACGTCATTCTTATATTTTATAATTGCTTCATTACGTCGTAACCATACTATTTTCCGCCTTGACGCACATTATTCACAAACCTACCTTTGCGCCATAACCAAATAACAACAATGATTATGGCGAAAGAAAAAGTAAACTATCAGGAGGTATATGACCTCTATCAGTTATGCAGCGAGACCAAGGATCTTCGGGAGTTCTGTGCTGATTATGGAGTAAACTACGACAAGTTCATGAACTGGCAGCGTCATCAACTGTGGAGCGAGAAGTTAGGCAAGACTGTTCATGTAGAACAACCTAAGGTTGCCAAAGTCCAGATAACCGGCAAGCCTTGCAACAGTCCAACTGTAAAGTTGGAAGTGAAACAGCCTGAAGGTGAATCTCCGATTAAGTGGGTAAAACTGCAATTGACATCCGGAGCGACACTGTTTCTGAGAAACACCACAGTTCTTGATTTGAGTCTGTTGCTTAATAAAATGATAGGATGATATGCTTGGACTGAGTGCTAACCTGAACTATTACCTGTTCAACGGTAATGTGGATTTGCGGAAAGGAATCTTCCGTCTGTGTGAGAGTATAAGGGAAGATATGTCACTTGACCCGAGTGATGCATCCAATGTATATATGTTCATGTCCCGTAACCGCAAGGTCGTGAAGATACTTCATTACGAACGTGGTTTTTATGTGCTTTACGAGAAACGTCCTATCATGGGGAGATTCAAGAAACCGGTGTTTGATGAGGTCTCCAAATGCTACCGGATACAATGGTCGGACATGGCCTATCTTACGGAGAGTATTGTAGTCGACAAGATGTATGTCAGTCCTAAAGAGTAATATTAATGCATTGATTATCAATAAAATAATGCAAAAATAATTGATAAAAAGTTTGCGTAACTGCTTGATTTTTCGTACCTTTATATCATGATTGATGAAAGAGCATACGAGTTACTTTGCTGCCAGCTGGGTCTGGCGAATGAAGAAAAGGCAGGGCTCCGCAAACAGAATAAAGAACTGATTGCGAGGCTTGAGTCTATTGAAAAATCCAACAGGGAGAACTCAAAGGCTCTGATTGATACAATCAATGATCTCAAAGATTCCCTCGAAAAGCAATCAACCACGGTTGAACATTACAGGAAAGAAATAGAACTTATGAGAAAGCAGCTTGAGGCAAAAGACGAGGTGAACATGATGCTGGCAAATGAGATATCCAATCTCAGGCTTCAGCTTGAGGATAGCAGGAAACATCGTTTCGGCCGTACCTCCGAGCAAAGAAGGCTGCTGAACAACCGTAACATTGACAAGTCTGCGATGGAGAAGTCCGAGTATGACGGCTCTGATAAGAAAGATGATAATAATAAGGCAGATGGTAACGGTACTGGCAGCAATACCTCTTCCGGTAACGTACCTGCACAGAACTGCAGGCCTTCAAGGAAAAAGGAAACAGCTCCCCGTGCAGAAAAGACCAGGCTGAAGGTGGATAAGGTAGTTGTTCATGAAATAGAAGACTATTATCAGCTTCCTGAAGGTGCAAGGTTTATGAACCGCAACGGTATGCCTGATGTGTGGGAATACAGGGTTGTAGAACATGTAAGGGCTCATAACGTGGAGCATGTGTACAAGGTGGCAAGGGTAAAGCTTGCAGACGGCACTTTCACAAGCACCATGGAGCATCCCTTGAAAAACCTTGGAGGAATCTTCTCCCCTGATTTGCTTGCCCGTCTGCTTTGTCTGAAATATGACTTCAGCATGCCTGAAAATAGACAGATAAGGCTGCTTGCAAGAGAAGGTATCCATATAAGCAACACCACGCTGAACAGCTATATCCATAACGGAATCGCCAAACTAAAGGAATTTATCGGAGATGCATTCAAGGAGTTTGTACAGAGGGCAAAATACCTTATGGTTGATGAGACTACCGAACTCGTTGGAGTTGAAACACCGGAAGGTAAGGCTTACAGGAGAAAGTACTTATGGGCTTTCTTTGCAAAGCATATAAAGATGGTCTATTATCACTATAACAACGGCAGCAGGTCTTCCGATACGGCAAAGTCGTTCCTGGAATATTTTATGGGAACCATATCCACTGACGGATATACGGTTTACAGGATGTTTGACGGAGAAGCCTCAAAGGTGCTTCACATAGGATGCTGGACGCACTGCAGGAGGTTGTGGGTTGATGCCTTGCCTTCAGACAGAACTGCGATGGATATAATAGACCCTATCGGTGATATGTTCAGAAATGAAGACTTGTTCCGCACAATGAAACTCAGCGGTGAGCAGATTAAGGAAAAAAGACTTAAACTTACAGGACCGATTCTTGAACGTATCCATCATAAGGTGGTCATGATGATGCAGGATACCAAACTCATGGCAAACGAACTGATGAGAAAGGCTGTGAACTATACGTTAAACCAGTGGAAATCCCTGAAAAATATCCTCAAGGACGGTGCAGCGGAAATATCGAACAACCTCTGTGAGCAAAGGATGAAACCTGTAAAGCTGCTGCTCAAAAACTGTATGAATATCGGCAGTGAGGATGCGGCAGAAAACTCGGCATTCATCTTCTCGCTGATAGAAAGCTGTAAGTTGAACGATATAGACCCTCAAGATTACCTGAAGCACTTGTTTGAATGTATTCTTCATGGTAAGGTCTGCGACAAGAAGACTCTTCTGCCATGTTTTTATAAACCGGAATGTTAAAACAAAAATATTTTCTCGCGGACATTTTTATTTTATCGGCTGAAAAACAGCCGATAAAATTGTCGTGGCGGGAAATAGTATGCTTACCATTACGTCGTTAGTCCAATTCTGGATACTATTCCGGCTACTACCGTTCAACAATTTACCGTCCTGCCATTTCAAGTTCGGATATGTATTCTTTAATTCTTTTACGCTATTATTTATTCCGCTTCCTCCAGATGTAGCAAAAGGGATGAGCATTTTATTTTTCAGGTCATGGCTCTCAATGAATGTATTGACTATTCGCGGAGCCCGATCCCACCAGATAGGATAGCCAATGAAAACCACATCATAATCACCGACATCTATATTTGTTTCCTTTACTTCCGGACGTACCTGAGGATTGTTCATTTCCACCGAACTCCGCGACTGTCTGTCGTTCCAATCCAGGTCATCGGACGTATAGGGTTGCTGTGGCACAATTTCATACAAGGCACCGTCAGTAACATCCGCTATCATCCTGGCTACCCGGGCTGTTGTACCGGTAGCAGAAAAATATACAACCAATGATTTATGTTCGTTTTGCATACGATTTTCTCCTTTGTTTTGTGCGCAGGCAGCAAGACTCATGGTCATTACTGCCGCTAATGTCATAATAATTTTGTTCATAAATATATTATTCTAATCATGTCATTTGATTTTCAATCCCGGTATCAGTGGCTTCACGTCCACAAGTTCCAATTCCTTCACCATTGAAAGTGTACCCTGTTTATACTTCTGGAAATGCGGTGTTTTCAGATGACTCTCGTAGGCAGCACGGTCGGCATAGATTTCAAGGATAGTTATTTTATAGGGCATCTCCTTCTCAGCAGTGGCATAGAGTGTCAATACACCCGACTCCGACCGCATCGAGGCTTCAATCTCCTCTTTCAGGAAAGCATTGTAGGCATCCAACCGGGTCGGATCAACGGTAATCTTTGACAGGCGCACCAGGTTATTTTCGGCAGAAACCGGCTTGGTATATTCTTCCTTAATAATGCGCAATGCTTTGATGGCAGCCGGAAAACCGATATAAGGTAAGCACTGGATGACAGCAGCAGTCAATGTTTCAGGCGTATTGCCCACATTGATATTTCCGTGATAGTGCGAACGGAGCTGGCTTTCAGCTTCCAAGGTAGCTAACACACAGTATCCAAGCAATTCTCGTGTCTGTAAATCGATTGCGCCTCGGCTATATATCTCACCAAAGAAATAATCCGTAAGGAATTGTGCCACATTCCGTCCCATTTCATTGGGCAATCCTTCCATCACCGAAGCGATACCACCGGGATAAAGCTTGTCCTGAATGGCTTTGCCTGTTGCATGACGTGTTTCCTCCGTCACCGTACCTTGCTTTTCCAACGGCAGGGAGATACCCCGCTCTTTAAACACTTCATTCACCGTGGCCACGGCATTCAACATTTTAGGAAAACCTATGAAAGGTGCAGTGAGATACATCACTTCACGCAGCTCTTCAGAGGTTACTCCCACATTGAGTGCCGCTCCCGCATGAGCCTTCAGCTGAGGGAGCGTCTGCATGGTAGCAAGGGTGATACAGGTAATCATCTCGCGTTGTTTCAAGGTAAGGTTACCCGTTTGGAACACTTCACCGAAGATAAACTTCTGCAGAATGTCCATCATTTCCGGATCAGTACCATGCCCGGTCAAGGCTTCACCGCCAAATAACGTGTGATAATTCTGCTTGCATACTTCTACCCTATTCATACTGTTGTTTACTGTCTGTGCCATCATGGACAGGCTACCTGCCAACACGAGGGCAATTATACTTATTACTTTTCTCATATTTCAATAATCAAAAGGTTATAGACTCTTGCCTAACTGATAGGCTTGCTGAGGATAGACTGTATGCTGGACACTGCCTGCCGTCCAGACTCCCGATGCCACCACTTCACCCACGCTTGTCCATCCGAAATAATCCATCAGCATATGGTAATGCACCAACATCGGTTCTGCTTCTTTCTTGGAGGTGTCGGCGTAGCAAATACACCATATCCGCCTCAATCAGGCGAGGCCGGAGTTCCTGAAAGTCATCGTTAAAGATGCAAGGTCCGTTCATGCCACAACTATTGCAGGCTCGGCACGGCTCTACCTGCTTGAAAGCACAGTCGAAACAGATGTATTTCTTCAAAAATTCACGCCGTTCCGTACATACTAAGGATTAAAGTCCGGTCATCTTCTCCTGATCTTCAGGATAACGTTCACCGACAATCTCTATGCTGTCCAAATGCCGACGGATGTCTGCCAATTCTTCAGGTGTAAACTCTATTTCTGCCCCACCGATGTTTTCCTGTATACGTTCAATACGTTTCGTTCCAGGAATAGGAACTATCCATGGCTTCTGCGCCAACAACCAGCCAATGGCGATACGTGCAAGAGTCGTTTCTTTCATTTTCGCCAAATCTTCCATATATTCCACCAATTCCATGTTATGTTTCAGATTCTCATCTTGAAAACGAGGAATGGAGGAACGGAAATCAGCCTTGTCAAACGTAGTATTCTTATTGAAACGCCCGGTCAGCATAGCTTTACCCAGCGGACTGAACGGTACGAAACCGATACCAAGTTCTTCCAACGTAGGCAACAATTCCACTTCAGGTTTCCTATACCATAGGGAATACTCGCTCTGCACGGCAGTCAGCGGACAGACGGCATGGGCACGGCGTACCGTAGAGGAAGCGGCTTCCGACAATCCCCAATACAAAACCTTACCTTCTTTTATCAGTTCACCTACAGTTTCAGCTACCGTTTCGATAGGCACATTCGGATCAACCCGATGCTGGTAATAAAGATCAATATGATCCGTGCGCAAGCGGCGCAAAGAACCTTCCACAGCTTTGCGGATAGTTTCGGGGCGACTGGACAGACTAATGGGACGTGCAGATGTATTCAAATCCGGTGTCTCGGACAGGTCATAACCAAACTTGGTAGCGATGATGACCTTGTTGCGAACGGGCTGCAATGCCTCCCCTACAATGTCCTCATTCTTACCATAGCTATACACTTCAGCTGTATCAAAAAAAGTTACGCCCAAATCCACTGCCTTGCGTATTGTTTCTATCGCATCCTTACGGTCGGGATAGGGCGGATAGCTTTGCGTAAAGCCCATACAGCCCAACCCTACTGCAGATACTTGCAGTCCGCCTTTTCCTAATGTTCTTGTTTTCATTGTAGCTCCTCCTTTCTGTATTCTCTACCGGAACTGGTACATTTGCCGATGGTTTCGTCAATGACAGGTGTTCCGGCTTCACCTGTGCGACCCATATAATCGACCCGTTCCAGCATAATCTGATTGTGCACGATAATTTCTACGTGAGCTACGAGCAGCCCATTTACTTTTCTGTTCACTCCCGTATCTACGGCCACTGCAAGTAATTGCTTTGGACAATCCTTTCAGGATTTCTATTTCATTTGGCTCTAAAGATATGGCCGTTTCCGCCGGAACATCAACTTCGGCGGAAACTTCGCCGAAAAGGAAACTATGTAAAAGTTGTTGTGGTGTGACATGATGACGCTCTGCTATGAAACACACGGCCTCATCCCCACACAACAATTCAGAAAAATCTGTCTGCTGTTTCATCCTAATTTCTATTTTTATCTGATACAAAATTACATAGGATAATGCAAGGATTCTGTAACCATAAGTTGGTAAACTGTACCATTTTTACAGAATTTACAATCTAAGTAAAATATTATCAATTAAACAATTTATTTTTGTACGGATATGAATGAGAAAAATATGAGCAAAATATTAAAAGTAAAGAATGTAAATGACTACGGAAGTTATCTTGGATGCGAAGTGAGACATCCGTTGGTCTGCATAGTAGACTACGCCAAGGTGTCCCCCATACGTCACAGCCTGAACAATTATAACGTATACGGACTATTTCTCAGAGACGATGCGGATGTAGACTTGGATTATGGATGTGGTAAGTATGACTACAACAAGGGCACGCTGCTGTGCGTAGCTCCCGGACAGGTAGGAGGCAAGGAAGACAACGGCGAACGTGTATCAATTACAGGTTGGGCCTTACTTTTCCACCCAGACCTGCTACACGGCTTTCCTCTTGAAAGACGCATCAGAGAGTATTCCTTTTTCGACTACCGTGTCAATGAAGCCCTGCACATGACGGATGAAGAGCATGACATGCTTGTCTCTCTCATGTGCCAGATACAAGACGAACTATGCAAGAAAACGGACGAACTCCAGAATGCCATTCTTGTAGGTTACATCGAACTGATGCTCAACTTCTGCCAACGGTTTTACAATCGTCAGTTCTTGACCCGTAAGATTGAGAACTCTGACATTCTCGTCCGCTTCAACCATCTGCTTCATGATTATTTTGAAGACAAGCTACAGCTTACTCTCGGCCTACCTACCGTACAATATTGTGCTGACAAGTTGTGCCTGTCACCCAATTATTTCGGCGATGTCATCAAGAAGACCACTGGCGACACGGCCAGCAATCACATCCGTCGGTTCGTCATCCAGCTTGCCAAAAACGGGCTGGCTACCGGAGAAAACGTATCACAGGTATCTGACAGGCTCGGCTTTGAATATCCTCAACACTTCAGCCGCATGTTCAAGAAACAGGAGGGTATTACTCCGTCGGAATACTGCCAGAAACTACATTCTTGACAAACAGGCTTTCTGCATTCTTCCACAGAATCAGGTCGGCATATCCGGCAAGTTCATCGTCCGAAGCGAGTGTCTGTTTCAGCCTTTGCAGGTTGGCTTTGAGTACGGCGTCTGGCAGATAAGGATAGTCTGAACCGTAAAAAATGTGATCAGGCGTGGTAATAGTGAGCAACGAACGCAAGACTTCTATGGTCGGACTACCCGCCAGATCGAAGTAGAGGTGTGAGAGGTTACCATCCCAATCTATCGGCTGCATATAACCCTGACCGACCATGGCCGGGAGAATGGATTTCATGCGAGGTAAAGCCAACGGAAGGAACGCCCCGCAATGAGGTACGACCACTTTCAGATTTGGATAACGCACCAATACATTTCGCGCCAACATATTCACCACGGCACGGGTAGTCTCCGCCGGATATTCGTACATCGCCAGCGGTACAGTGGTTATGATTTTCTCCGGATAAGGTGTAGGGCGGTGCGGATGGATGATAATGACAGCGTGACGTTCGTTCAGGACCTCCATCAGCGGATCTAATGCTTCATCTCCCAAATACTGTCCACGACTATTCGTTGCCAGTTTCACGCCATCCGCTCCTAGTGTGTCAAGTGCATACACTGCTTCCCGTATGGCGGCATCCACATCGGGCAACGGCAATGCGGCACAGAACTTGAACCTTTTCGGGTATCGCTGTTTTATTTCAGCAGAAACCTCGTTCACTCTGCGGATACATTCAGCACTTTCCTCTACATCGTCATAATACGGTTGTGGGGCAGGCATAGTCAGCACAGCAGTACGGATACCGGCATTGTCCATGAAAGCAATGTGACGCTGTACATTCCACTCAGGCAGCGGAAACGTCTCTTCCAATTCCGCCCCATGAGCCTTCAGTACTTCCATGTATTCAGGAATGATGATGTGGGTATGGACATCCACCGTCTGTGCAGATGCCGTGGCAAATGTCACACATAATACTCCTGTAAAAAGAAATTTATTCATATCTGTCTATTTTTCTCAGTTACGGTCGAATTACCCCCAAGCCTAATACCGAAACCTCAAAAAGGCAGCCCCAATCAATGTCACCGCCTTCAGAAATCCCCTGCAACTGATATTTCTTTGTTTGTTGTCTTCCATATCCTTTCTTCTTAGCGTTTTATTTCCTTGATTACTTTCGCAGGATTGCCACCTACTACCGTCATAGGCGGGACATCGTGTGTCACTACACTATTTGCCCCGACAATGGCACCATAACCAATAGTCACACCGGGCAGGATGGTAGAATTGATGCCTACCCATACTTTGTCTTCAATAACAATGGGGCGTCCGTAAGTTGCACTGCGATTGTCAGGATTGGGGTCATGATTGATAGTGATAAGATTCACTTTCGGGGCGATGAACACATCATTACCCAACGTGATGCCACCCCGGTCAAAGAAAGTGCATCCCTGCTGTATCCAGCAACCTTTCCCTATGCGGATGTTCTTTCCGTAATCTACATAAAACGGAGGTAACAGCGTGACCGACGGATCAATCTTACGGCCTGTAATTCGAGAGAGGTAATCACGTACTGCTTCGGGCGTATGCCAGCCGGTGTTCAACTCGTTCGCCAACTTCATGGTATCCCAGATTGCATCGATTAATTTGTCATATCCCGGTTCGCTGGGAGAAACCATTTCTCCCGACAAGTCTTTCTTGAAAATATCTTCCATATTATTATTTTGTATCAAAAAATCTCTTATATCAACGGTTGTATTCTTCATCGCTCACTTTATCCAGCCAAACCACATGGGTACTTTCAGAGTGCTCTGACATGGAAATAAAAGCAACTACAATTGATAGTTTCATCATATTCATATCAATCTTATTTTATTAATTTAATCCCAACTCTTCCAACCATGCCGATATGCGGGTATCCATACTCCCTAAAGAACTGGATGTAAGCAACAAAGATTCTTCAAATATGATATCGGAAACAAGCGAAGCAGCATCTCTCTCAGAAGTACCTATACCACTGCTTCCGCTACTGGCAAAAAGAGCTATATGTTTCCCGGCCAATAAATCGGAATGATTGTGCAAGAATGTCTGCATCGGGGTAGCCATATGTCCGAACCATATCGGATAGCCGATAAATACGATGTCATAATCGTCAAAACTTTCTACAGATGTAGTAATGGCCGGATAATTACCTTGTGCGATGGCATCCAATTCCGCCTGCGCACGGTCGAGCATCGTATTGTAGTCTTCTTCGTAAGGCGTTTCTGGCTCTACCGCTATCATATCGCAATCCAATATAGATTGAATAGTCCGTGCCATCCGTTCCGTATTGCCTGTACGAGAGCAGTAGAGAATAAGGTAGTTGCCGTTTGCTCCATCCACATTACCTCCTTCTATCTCTCCTTCATTTCCGTCTTCTCCATCATTCCCGTTTCCTTCAGGAGTTGTCTGTTCCTGTCCGTCAGGCAATGGTTCTTCTTCGCTGCACGCTGTTGTCATTATAAGTGCCGTCAACAGCATCAATGGAATTAAAAATAACTTTTTCATATTCTTTTCTACTTTTTATTGATTCTTTCAATGTTGTAAAAATACAACAATACAAATCGATGCCGGGTAGATATATTCCCTGTTTTTATACCAAATTCACTGAAAATGAACCTACAAAAAAGGACAGTACCCTCATAACCGATAAATACTGTCCTTAAAATTTTCTGATAAAGAACCTGCTATTTATAGGATTCCCTATAGACGTTCACAATGTCTGCATCCGTCATCTGTACACGGTCACTGGTAAACATCACACCCATCACCTCTCGGGTGTTGCGCATCAGTGTCTCAAACTCGTTCGGAGTAATACCATAATCAGACATCTTGAGATCGGCTACACCGCAAGCTTCCTGCAGACGGGTGAGGGCGTTAAGAAAATCTTCAGGCTTCGTAGCTTCGGGCATTCCCATTGCCTGTGCCATGCGGACGAAACGGTCGTCACAAGCATGGTGATCAATGAAGTATTTGTAGTATGCCTTACTGATCATAATCAGACCTGCCCCGTGAGGTAATGCCGGGTGATAGGCGGAAAGCGCATGTTCCAGGGCGTGTTCGCTGGTAATGAGCGTAAGACACATAACTACGCCAGAGAGAGTATTTCCCCAGGCCACATGGGTGCGGGCTTCCATATCCTTACCGTCTTTCACGGCACGCGGCAGGTATTCCGCCAGGTTTTCGATAGCTGTCAGGGCATACATGTCGCTCATCAGGTTTGCACCTTTAGCAATGTAACCTTCCGTACTATGGAACAGGGCATCGAAACCTTGATACGCCGTGAAGGTGGATGGTACACTTGCCATCAGTTTCGGATCGACAATAGAGAGAACGGGAAACAGTTAGTAATGACACCCGAATTGTCTGTTTCGGAACCTGTACCTGCTGTAGTGGTAAAGTTTATTTCTAAGAAAATCAAAGAGTTGCTTTTATTTAGCCTAACTATATTCAAAGTATACAATCAGCAAATAAAAGCAACTCTTATTGCAAAACGACAAAGAATTATTGTATTTTCTACCTACCCATCGGCTCAATGACAGCTTTCCAATCCAAGCACCTCTCTCACAAAATAGACACCGGCATACTCTGCGGCAAAACCTTCATCCCATTTACCGTTATATTCCACTCGGAGAGTTGCATCAACCGGCTTACCGTTCTTCATACCTCGGGTAAGTCTGTCGTACTGACTGTCCAACAATCCGGTCTTGTCTATAATCCAGAACTCCTCATCACTTCCTTCCGGCACAAAAGAAAAGAATTCATGCCCGATACGTAAAACGCCATGCAACGTGTAAAGTATGTCGGACGATAAGGGAGTACCGTTATCCGATTTATCCGTAAGTGTAATGCTCCCTGCATCAAACAATGGAGATTCCTTACCTATCTCTACAAAGACAGCCTTATCCGGATGACTGTCATAGACTTCAAAATACCTGCTTCCGACATTACCGGATCCCCAACCGTTACAAGTCTCCGATACGGGTCCCCTCCGCATCAGACTATCAATCTTTTTAGCATACTCGCCGTCGGGAACCAGCATGTACCGACGCACACCGGTACGTCCCGATTCTACTTCCCTGAACCTGCAGGTCTGATTTTTATCCCATCCTCCGGAATCTTCGAGCAAACCGATTACATCATTAATATCCTGATTCTTCAAAGAGAAAACCTGTATTACCCTATGCGGTACCGCATCTCCTTTCCTGACCATAACAATACCCGGTAAGGAAGGATCCACCAACAACCGGATCTCCTCACTCCGTTGAGCCATGAGCCGGAGGCCCGATCCTGAAAGTTCCGTCCACTCAAATCCCTCAAAGGCCGGCTGCAACGGCATCTTCTGCTCCAATTGTACAGAGTCTGTTTTATGCACATCTCCAGCCAGATTCTTCTTTCCTGTTCCGGTACAGGCACATAAGCCCGATACCGACAATAATAACCAATAATGTTTCATTCTTCTCGTTCTTCATATTCCGCAAATATAGCATCAAAAGCCACATAAAAAAGAAAAAGGAACCTAATTTATCAGAAAAACAGGTTCCTTGGTACTGGACAGAAATCCGTATGTTCAGGCTACAAACCCGATCCGTTTCCTTGAAGTCATGACCGGGACCGACTGTGGCCGCATTTTCAGGTAAGATTCCCTTACATCCTGCGCTTCAATAGTCTGGTACAGTTCCCGGTTTTCTACCCTGAAAGGTAAAGACATCACACGGTCCGACATGGCAGAGATTACTCCATCCAGTACATACTGCTCCACCCACCGTGCATTATGAAAAAATTCATCCTTATGGACCACTGCATCCTGTATGGTAGACCGCAGTAAGTCATCTGCCTCCGGCGACAACACATAATCGGCACGTGCCAACAGACTACAGGCAATACGGTATAACTCATCCGCATTATAGTCATCAAAACGGAATCTATACGGGAAACGTCCCTTCATACCCGGATTCAATTCCAGCATCCGGTCCATCTCCTTTTCATATCCTGCCATGATGACAATCATATCCGGATTCTTCTTCGTAAGCACAGTCAGCAGGCACTCCAGCACACGGCATCCGTAATCCTTACGGTCGCCTTCGTTGTTGTCGCATAAACTATAGGCTTCATCAATGAAAAGGACATTCCCTTCTGCCCTCTCCAGCAATTCTTTCATTTTCAGTTCGGTATCACCTATATAACGCCCTATCATACTGGAACGTTCGGCCTCTATCACCTCCCCTTTGGAAAGCAGCCCCATAGAATGAAATACACGTCCTATCAGTTTGGCTACCGTAGTCTTTCCTGTTCCCGGATTACCGGTAAATATCATATGATATCCCCCCTTCTCCTGAACCGGAAGTCCCAGCAACCTACGCCTTTCCTCAAAACGGGTACGGTTAAAAACAGTGACGAGGCTCTTCTTCAGTTCTGTGAGTCCTACCATGGCATTCAGCTCTGTCAGGCTGGAAGTGAACGCACCGGCATCAAGATCCGTTATATCCAGCCGGATATCTTCTCCCTCTAAAGTTGTAAAGAAAGACTGACTTGCAGCCCAATACCGTGAATACAAGACCCGCCTGCGGAAACCGGGTATGACAATGTTTTCTATCCAAGCGGCGATTTCCAGATTTCCCCAGGTCTTTATTTCTTCCCTTTTTCCGGTAAGTAAGGAAAGTAAAGTCTCCCGTGCATGATCCGAAAATACCAGATCTACATCCTCTATCTGCCTCTTGAATTCATACACCTGTTCCTGCCAGGTGTAAGGCTGTATCTTCCACCGGTTTTCCACCGGTATGTAGGCCGCCAGTACAGACGACTGCATGAACAGCCGGTCCAGTTCCTCGGAAGTTCCGTATAACACCAGACGGAAACCGGAATCCTCCTGCAACTTCCTTTCCACTTCAGAAAGCAGACCGGCTCCTTCAGGAGTAAAAAGGAACGACAAATGATGCAGGCAGACTGTCTGCTCTTCAATGCAATCCAGATATCCGTCCCCTTCTTCTACGCCATACAGCAAAGTACCGCAATGACAACTGTCGAAAGGAGCTCCGGATGTCAGTACAGACACAACCGGCCATATCCGCTCATACAGATAAGGCAATCCGGTACCGATTGCACAATGAGGTGAACGTTCCTGTTTGTTCCGACAGAACATATCCAATATGCCGGCTGCTATGGCCGAATATCCTCCTGTTCCAGCCAGCTTGTCCCAATAAGGATCCGACAAGGTCCTTTGGACCATCATATAAAGACGAGTGTTACGTTCCAATACCTTACACGCAATGCCATCCGTCACTTCACCGTGCTTCCACCCGAAACCAAACGAAGCGAAAGGCTCATCATTATGTAACAACACAAAAGTATAGCTTCCGTCCAGCCACCATTCCCCTGAATCTATCCTCATCTTTATCTCATCCAGACTGTCGGATTCATACGGAACGCATCGCTGGGCAACCATTACCCTTCCTGTCCCGTTATAGACACACACTCCGAAACAGTCTCTCCCGGCACTTACCGGCCGGTCCATCTGTACGGTCAGCAGCCTGTCGGATGAAAAGGATACAGACTTCAACTCCGGATGTTCCAGCCTGCTCCCATGAGGTAGGATACAGAAAAAGAAACGGTGGCAGTTACCGATGGTATCGAAACGGGTATCCCCTTCATCAATCACTTCGGCATTCGATATCAGAAGAAAATAGTTCCCCGGATCCAAGGGCAGATACCCGTCATTCCACAGAACGCACCGGCACGTGTCACAATCCATTGTAACGACCGAGACCGGTTCTTTGCATCCTTCCCTGTAAAGCGCCGTCACTACCTTCCGGTTCTTCCGATGCGGATTTTTCTGATAAAGACTGTCAAATTCCAGTTCAAGGGTATAGCAGTCGGCCGATTCCGGTTCAACCAATACATTCCCTTCCGAATCAGATTCAATCTCATTCCAGTTATAAGAAAGCTTTAATGAAATAAAATAATATTGAGGGTTACGGACACCCACAGGTACATGATAGACAATACCGTTCGAGGCATATTCTCTGAATTTCAGGGATCCGGTAACTTCTCCCCGAACATTTCCAGAATTATCAGATAAGGATGATTCTATCCAATCACCCAGTAAATTTTCATAATCATTTTTCATAGTTTCATGAGTTTTAATATCAGACAAAATAAAAATTGAAAAAACAAAACTAGCCCGACAAGAACTTGCCAAGCTATTATACTCCGGCCCCATCAATTCACCACACACACGTTATGATGAACCGCCGGACGGGTGTCCAACAAACAAAGAACACACGTACAAATGCATGCAACATACCCTATACGCCAGGATACATCACATCATACATTTCATTACGTCTGTTCTCCAATTTGAACTCATAAAACCATTTTTGTCATATTCGACAGGGGCAAATGTAAAAACGTTTCCGATAATATCCAACTTTCAGACTGAAATTTTATTCAAAATATATCCAATAACATATTTTGAGGAGATAAAAAACAAAGACATACCTGAAATTCAGTCTTGAAAATTCAGGTATGTCTTTCCCTGCCGATAAGATAAGATCATTTCAATACCTTACCGTCCGAAAACGCATTGCCCACCTTCTCCCCTACAACCAGGTATTCGTGATTTACCGGATCAAACGTAATGGGTCTGAGTTTGGAAGGACAGATTTTTCCGTCTTCATCCAGAATGTCTTCAGACGCAGAAACATTGACTATACGTCCTACCATATGGTTAGTCTCCTTATCATATGAAACAAGTTCACATTCAAGGGTCATAGGAAGTTCTTCAATCACCGGAGCATTGACAAACTCCGATCTGACAGCATGAAATCCGGCTTTCGAGAATTTGTCCGCTTCCTTATTGCCAGATACTATACCTACATAATCACAGGCTACAACAGTATCAGCCGTACCCATGCTTACTGTAAACGCCCCGGTTGCAAGGATATTCCGGGTAGTTTTATGTCCCTCAGCCAGACAAATTCCTACCATATCGTCGGTGTATACACCTCCCCAGGCTGCATTCATGACATTAGGATTTCCGTTTTCATCATAAGCAGCAACAATAAATACCGGCATCGGATATAACCAGGTCTTGACTCCAAAATTTTTTCTCATATTCTTCTGTTTTTATTTAGTGATGTCTTTATTTAACATGATGAACTTCATTTTTTCCCTTCGATGGCAATCTTGATCACTCCATCCATACGGTTCTCGAAAATACGGTACGCCTCTTCTATCTCATCCAAAGGGAAACGATGAGTAATCAGCGGGGTAGTATCGATCTTACCTTCAGATATCAGACGTAGAATTTCCGCGCAGTCACATCCGTCCACTCCCCCTGTCTTGAAAGTCAGATTCTTACCGTACATATCGGGTAGAGGAAGAATCTGAGGACGGTCGTACAGAGCCACTATGGTAACTACTGCATTCGGACGGGCACAGTCCCATGCCATACGGAATGTCTCTTCCGTACCGGCCACCTCAAGCACAACATCGGCCCCACCATGTTCACTGTACTCCAGAACTGTCCTTTTACAGTTCTCCGGTTCTGTCACGTAAACGTCGGGGTAATGTTCATGTACGAAATTCCGTCGTTCCACCGATTTCTCGCATACGATAATCTGCTTCGGATGCTTCAACATAACACAAAGCAGCGTACAGATACCGGTAGGCCCCGCACCGATAATCAATACTGTATCATCGGGAGTGATTTCCGAAATACGCGCTGCCCAGAAACCCGTAGCCAGAATATCTCCTACAAACAGCGCCTGTTCGTCGGTTACATTGTCTGGGATAGGATTCAGCCCGCAGTCAGCATACGGCACCCGTACATACTCGGCCTGACCACCGTCAATACGACAACCCAAGGCCCATCCGCCATTCTTGTCCGTACAATTGTTGACATAACCGTGACGGCAGAAAAAACATTCTCCACAAAAGGTCTCTACATTCACTGTAACCCGGTCGCCCGGTTTTACATTTCTGACTTCTGTACCTACCTGCTCCACGATTCCCACCATTTCATGTCCGACTGTAATGCCTGGAACAGCACGAGGTACACTCCCATGCTTGATATGCAGGTCACTGGTACAGATACTTCCAAGTGTAACCCGCACAATGGCGTCGCGGGAATCCAGCAGTCCCGGTTCCGGTTTTTCTACCAAACGGAAATTTCCTTTCTCAATGTAAGTGTATGCTAACATAGTATTCAATTTATATTCAGACGTTCCTTCAGACGAGTATTCCGCTTCAGTACCGTCATGTTACGGATGGCATAAGCCAACGCTTTCGGAGAACCGATAAGGATACAGATCTTCTTGGCACGTGTAATTCCTGTATAAATAAGGTTGCGCTGGAGCATCACATAATGGGTCATCAGTACAGGTATGATTACAACCGGATATTCCGACCCCTGCGACTTATGAATAGTTGTAGCATATGCAAGCGACAACTCATCGAGTTCAGACACATCATATTCCACTGACTTCCCGTCAAAATCGGCCAGTAACATACGGTCTTCCAGGTCTACCTTGCTAACATAACCCAGATCTCCGTTAAACACATCCTTGTCATAATTATTCCGGATCTGCATAACCCGGTCGCCCTCGCGGAAAAAGAAACCACCTCTGTTCAGTCCGGCCTTACCCGGATTCACGGCATCCTGCAAAGCGATATTAAGACCGGTAGCCCCTACAACTCCCCGTTGCATAGGTGTAAGTACCTGAATTTTCCCCGCATCTATCCGATAAGCTTTCGGCAGCCGGTTTCTGACCAGGTCAACGATAGTGTCTGCCACCATCACAGGATCTTCTTGCTTCATGAAAAAAAAGTCTGTGCCTTTTCCGTTACTGGTATCGGGATAGAGTCCCCGATTGACGGCATGTGCACTCATGACAATACGGCTGGACTGCGCCTGACGGAAAATCCGCGTAAGCTTCACAACCGGAATCCTTTCCGATTCAATGATATCACGTAACACATTCCCGGCTCCCACACTCGGAAGCTGGTCTACATCCCCCACCAATACCAGACGCATACGGTCGGGGACCGCCTTAAGCAGGTTATACATCAAAATGATATCAATCATGGAACATTCGTCTATTATCAACACATCGCCATCCAGAGGATTCTCTTCATTACGCTTATAACCGTCGGACGGATTAAACTCAAGCAACCGATGTATCGTCTTCGCTTCCATCCCGGTAGCCTCACTCATCCGTTTGGCCGCCCTACCGGTAGGAGCAGCAAGCAAGATACGCAGGCCCGCTGTCTGCAAGGCTGCAATGATCCCTTGCGTTGTAGTAGTCTTTCCTGTACCCGGACCACCTGTAAGCACCATTACTTTCGAGGTTGCGGCCTTTTTGATGGCAGCGGCCTGTATATCATCATATTCTACCCCTGTTTTCCGTGAAATTTCAGAAAGATCGGTACGGATCTGGAACAATGTATTTCCAGACGTATCCGATAAAGCAAGCAGACGGGCTGCCGTGCCACATTCGGAATAATAGAAAGGAGGCAGATAAATGGCATCTTCATCCAGAATGACATCCTTACCCCCAATCATATCGTCCAAAGCCCGGCAGATGTATTCTTCATCGGCCCCCAACAATTCACCTGCAGTCTGCACCAACTGCTCTCTCACAGCATAGACATGCCCTTCATCGGCAAGCCGGTTCAACGTATAAAGAATCCCGCTCCGGCATCGACGGATATCATTCTTTTCATATCCCATCTTACCGGCTATGGTATCGGCTGTCTTGAATCCGATTCCCCAGATATCATCGGCCAGACGAAATGGATTCTCCTTGACTTTATCAATACTATCCTTACCATATTGACGGAAAATCTTTGCAGCAAAGGCAGTACTTATTCCATATCCCTGCAGAAACAACATGACATTCTTTATTTCTTTCTGTTTCTCCCAGCTTTCACGTATCTTTTCTACCCGTTTTTTCCCTATCCCGGGTACCTCATACAGCCTTTCTATATCGGTTTCAATGACATCAACCGTATCCAAGCCGAACTTGCCGACTATCAGCTTCGCATAAGCCGGTCCGATCCCTTTCACCAGCCCGCTACCCAAATACTTTTCAATTCCGTAAAGGGTAGCAGGAAGCACTTCTTCCCAGGCCTCGGCAACAAACTGACTACCGTATTTCTTGTCGACCTTCCAGTTACCTTCGCAAAGCAGCACACTTCCTACCGGTATATCCAGAAGATTCCCGACCAACGTAACCAAATCTTTATATCCCTTTACGTTGACTTTCAGAACAGAATACCCGTTTTCCGGATTCTGGTAAGTGACACGTTCAACCACACAGCGGATCTTGACCATAAAAAATAAATTAATGTCTATTGCAAAGTTAACAATCCCATCGGATTTCCCAGAATATCGGGCATAAAAAAAGCCCCGAAGTCGGACTGACCTCGGGGCCTTGATAAGACGGCGACTACCTACTCTCCCACTTTTACGCAGTACCATCGGCGTGACGAAGCTTAACTTCTCTGTTCGGAATGGGAAGAGGTGGAACCTTCGTGCCATAGTC
>NZ_LT635802.1 GCF_900128495.1 Bacteroides ilei | reverse complement strand
CTTTGTGCTCTTTGCAGTAGTTCATTATCTCTACTACTTCTTCTCGTGTCATCATAACTTTGCTTTTTGGACGTAAAGTTAATGATGGAAGTTGGAGATAAAAATACGTGGTTTACCGAATGCTTACCAATATCCCATTGACTATATTTTTTACGAAAATGTAAATGACACGCCTTCAACTCCATCAATAAGTGGAAGCATCGAAGATACGCCGTTTATGAGAAGTGAGAAAATTGTCATCTTGAAAAATGGTACAGATAAATTTACGTCAAACTCAGATGCTAAATCTTATTTTACCACAAATAGAGAATCCATCCTTAATTCAGTTGATACAGATAAAAAGAAAGCAGGAGTTATTTTAGATTTGCCTTATGAAAATTCATCTATTGAAGCAGGATATACAATTAAATTTACTGGTATAGCACAATCAAGTGGAACAGCTTATGTTATTAAAGGCGGAGCAAAATACGGAATAGATGTTACCCCACAAATGACAATAAAAGATTTGGTTGATGCAGTATTAAATTACTCTTATGGTCCAGGATGGGTAGATTCTGCTGTCGGAGACGATTCTGTTGCTATATATTATTATCAGGCTGACGATACTATTATTTCATTTGACGACAATGGAACTGGAATTTCCACAGAAATTACAAGATGCGGAACAATAGGTCATGTTTATAAATATTTTATTGGTTATTCAGCAACTGAATGGACTAATGATGAAAAGTGGGTAGACAGTATATCGTTATATTCTGTTTACAAAGGTATTATAGAATTTATTAAAGGAACATTCCCTACGGCTAAGCTATATTGGTATGTCCCGCCTAAATATAATGTACCTTTAGATGGTTCTGCCAATTTTATAAAATCTGACGGTACCTTTGATATAATAAAATATAGACAGACAAATGATTATCAATGTTATAAAGCTCTAACTGATTGTCAAAAAGAAGTATGTAAGCTATATGATGTACCAGTTTTAGACATTGAAGCAAATTGTGGAATAAATCTATTTAATTTGTCAACATATTATAGTAGCAACAATGTACATCCTAAAGATGATGGATATTATAGATGGGGGGAAACGACCTTTGAATTACTTGGATAGCCCCCTAGTTCGGTCAGTTTATAATAAGTAAAAACAAATTTAATTGATTGATACTTGAGCCTTGTAAGATATCTTGCAAGGCTTTGTCTTTTTACGCTTTCCTATGGCACAATACTTTTGAGAAAAACATAATAGACATGGAAAAATATGTAGAATTTATCACACAAGACATCCGTTCCGGCGTGATGATCATCTTTATCTGCTTAGTACTGATTTGCAGTGTTTGTTTACTGGACCTATGGACAGGGATTGATGCAGCCCGGGCCAACAAAGAGAAAATATGTAGCCGGCCGCTGCGCAAGACAGGTACTAAAATTGTCGATTACTTCAGATTATTATTGTTTTTCATTATGATTGATATACTGGGGTTATGCTTTCCATGGTATAATCTACCCTATGGAGCAATTATCGGAACCCTTGGCGTAATGATTGTTGAAGGTTTATCTATCATTGAAAATCTTCGAAAGAAAAAGAGTCATGCAGCCGAAGTTGCAGATATGGCCGTTCGCATTATGGAATGTGCTACACCGGATGAAGCTCATAAGATTATCAAAACTATTAAGGAGGGAGTGAAAAAATGAAACAGTTACCACGTGGTCTGAGAAACAACAACCCAGGCAATATCCGTAATTCAGATGCTATCGACTGGCAAGGCGAAGTACCTGAATCTAAAAAGCATGACAACACCTTCGAAGAATTCGAAGATATTGCACATGGTTATCGGGCATTGATTAAACTGCTGCAGAACTACCGTAGTAAATACGGCTGTCAGACGATTGCAGATTTCATCAATCGTTGGGCGCCCAGATGTGAAAACAACACATCCGGATATATTTCTCGTGTATGTGATGAAATGCAGGTACCGACTACCTACGTTCCAGATGTAGAGGATAAGGCAACCATGTGCGCTTTTGCTGCAGCTATATCACAGGTAGAGAACGGTGTTCCTGCTGTAATGTTGGATGTTGAATCAGGCTGGAATTTATTATGAGACCATTTGTTCTTATATTCTTTACAATTGTTTTTTGTTCCATGTTTCTCGGTTGCAAGACCGGGAAACACCTTACTTCCGACAATCACACGCAGATCATCGTACATGACAAGCTGATACCGGTATTCAAACCTGCGGATTCTGCATCCATCCGGGCTTTGTTGGAGTGTGATTCAAATGGTAGGGTTGTGCTTTCTTGGTTGGATATGGCACAGTCGGAAAATGCACGCCTCCGGTTTAAGTTGGATTCTATGGGGAATCTGCTGACGGACTTTAATGTTCCTCCAGATACGGTTTATATCCCAGGCAAAGATAGCATAGTTATTAAAGAGAAAGTCAAAATAGTGGAAGTTGAAAGGAAACTTTCCTCTTGGCAGAAGTTCTGTATGGTATTTACTGTCGTAATACTTATAATCTTTGTTCTGTTTGCAGTTTACAAAATTCGTGAAATCTTAAACAAGAAGTAATATGGCTATAGACCAGGTAGCAACCGTCGAGGTCCGTGTGAACGGTGAGGAAGCCAAGCAGGAACTTAAGAATCTGGAGACAATAGCATCTGGATTGAAAAAGGAACTGGCAGATGCGTACAAAGCCGGTGACACGTCGAAAATTAAGCAAGTTACTTCCGAACTTCGGAAAACGGAAGCACAGATCAAGACGTTGAAGAAAGATACGACAGCGCTTACTGAGGTGATGAACAACCTCGATAAGGCGACACCGAAAGAACTTCGCGCCACCCTGACGGCTATTAATCGCCAGTTAAACAGCGGGCACATCAAGCGGGGTTCTGCAGAGTGGAAATACTATCAGCAGCAGGCTAAACTGGTGACAGCCGAACTCCAAAAAATCAAGGCGGAAGTGCAGGAAACCGAAAGCTGGATTTCTCGTTTTAATAACGGGTTGACGAAGTGGGGAGGCTTACTGGCAACTGGTGCTGCTACACTCACTGGAGTTTCCATGGCATTGAATACCCTTCGTAATAACCGTGACTCCAAGGAATCTTCTCAGGCTGAGTTGAAAGCTTTGACTGGATTGGACGATTCATCTATTCAGTGGCTTACCGAACAGGCTGAAAAACTGTCTACTACTATGGATGAATCTGGCTTACGTATCCGCCAGTCATCCGACGAAATCCTTCAGGCGTACATGCTTATCGGTTCCAAGAAGCCGGAGCTGCTGAAAGATAAAGAAGCCCTGAACGCTGTCACCATCGAAGCCATGCGACTGGCCGCTGCCGCCAAAATCGACCTGAAGGATGCTGTGACAGCCACCACCGTATCTCTCAATATGTACGGAGAATCAGCCGACCAGGCAGCCCGCTATGTGAATGTACTGGCCGCCGGTTCTAAAGAAGGTGCAGCCGATGTTTCCGCCCAGGCCGCATCCATCAAGAATGCGGGTGTGGCCGCGTCCGGTGCGGGAGTAAGCATCGAGCAGCTGCAAGGTACCATCCAGATGCTGGCCGAGAAAGGACTGGAGGCAGAACCGGCTGGAACCGCACTTCGTAAGTTCTTCCTGGTACTGCAGACTGGACCGGATGAAACCAACCCGAAAGTGGTTGGCTTGCAGACTGCGCTCGAGAACCTGAACAAAAAGTCACTGTCTGCCGCAGAGATCCAAACCATGTTTGGTGAGGAAGCCTACTCGGCTGCCACCATTCTGATAGACAATGCAGACAAAGTACGTCAATATACTGAAGCCGTGACGGATACCAATATCGCTATGGAGCAGGCAGCTATTAATTCTGATACTAATGAGGCCAAAATGGCGCAGTACCGTAATAGCATTAAGGAGGCAGGCATAGAACTGATGGAACGGCTTAACCCATCGTTGTCACTTCTGACTGGATGGACTACGAAGATCATCGTGGCTCTTCCGACACTGATAGATTGGTTTATTAAGTATAAGTCAGTACTGATTGCATCTGGTGCTGCATTGGCTGCGTATAATATTGCAGTCAATGCAGCAACTATCTATACTAAAGCGTATAATCTGGTTGTAAAAGTAGCTACCGTATCAACAAGTGGGTTTAACAAAGTTCTGAAGCTGAATCCGGCTGGACTGGTATTAGCTGGTATCACTGCCCTGGTAACATATATTTCCACGAAACTTATTCCAAATACCGATGCAGCAACAGAGGCACAGCGTAAATACAACGAAGAACTGCAACGTACACAAGATTCACTTCAGAAGTATAAGAGTATAGAGGATCGGTATAATAATATTGATGCCCTAAATAATCGACAGCGGCAACAGTTGAAATCAGATGCCGAATCTGAATTGGCTATTATTGAGGATAAGCTATCCAAAGAAGTAATAGCATACAGAAAATATTATGATGAGCAAAAGAAAATTATTGAGGCTCGAACAGACATTGATGAGTCTCAACGTAAAGCTTTGCTGCATTCCCTGGATAATCAGGCTAGTGAAAAAGCGGAATCTTTGTTGGAGCTTGATAAACAACAAAAAAATCTGAGAAATATTATCAATTCTATACCTGAAGATACAAAATCAAATGTCAGTACAACTGTCAAAACAAACATAGAAACAGTTCGGACGACCAAGGGGGATCCCCAAGTAGCGGCAGAAAACAAGCGCTACTACGATGAACTGACTGACCTTAAGAAGTCATATCTTGCAAGTGATGAGATGACACAGCAGGAATATAGTCGGTTCATGGAAGATCTGGAGATGCGTCACCTCGAGAACATGCTGGCCATAGCCGGACTGGAACCGGAGAAACGGCAGCAGCTTGAGCAGAAGATCCTCGAAGCAAGAATTAAATACAAAGAAGAGTGTGAGAAATTGGATGAAGAAGATGCTAAAAAAACGTCCGAAGAAGCGTTCACCAGGCTGGAGAAGCAATACCAGTTGGAGATAGAGGAAGCTACGCAAAAGCATTATGATGGTTTGTCATCCGAGCAGGAATATCGTCAGCAACTGATAGACATTCAAAATGAATATTATGATCAGGTACTTTCTTCTTCCGAAATTTCCGAAGATAAGAAAAACGAGATTCTGGATAAAAAACAAAAAGAAAGTCTTGAAAAATCGAGAAAGAATTATGAAGAGAATCAGCGAAAGATAAAAGAACAGCTTTCATTTGCTAGGAATATCGGAGAGCAATTCGGTGAAGCCTTTGCTGATATGTTAACGGATTCAGAGACGTCTCTAGGGGATTTCATGAAGGAGACTTTAAACATCATACTAGACAGCCTCCAAAAGATGATGATAGCTTACATAGCAGAAACACAAATGAAGAATATAGCCACCTTGGGTCTTGTCGGACTTGTTAAGGCTGCTGCTGAAATAGCGTTGATTACTGCTGCATTTCAAAGTGCAAAGGCTATAATCAGTGGATTTGAGGAAGGTGGATATACAGGATCCGGTAGGTATGATGAACCGAAAGGTATAGTCCATGCTGGTGAATTTGTCGCGAACCGTTTTGCTGTGCAGAATCCGGCGGTTCGTCCGGTACTGGATTTAATTGATCAGGCACAACGGGACAATACAATCGGTAGTCTGACAGCAAAAGATGTTTCTGCTGTATTGTCGGGTGTTGCTTCGACAACAAATAATACCTATTATCAGCAAAGTGTATCTGCTGATAACGGAATGTCTGTTATTATGTTGAGGGCGGTTAAGGTTATTGATTCACTAAATAAGAGATTAGATGAACCGATCTATACATATACTCGAGCTACAGGTAAGATGGGAGTAAACGAAGCTCAGGATCTTGTGGCTCGTATGAAAAACAATGTATCAAGGAGGATTAAATTATGACTAGATTATTCATCGACGGTCAGGAGGTTGTGCTTTCTGACAATTTTGAGCTCGAATTGATAACAGAGAATCCGTATTTTACCCGCAATGGAGAATATACTTATGATATAGATATTGACTTGAGGGATCCTGGCAATCGGAGAATATACCAGAATATCAACAGGTCTGATGTTACTAAAGGTGTAGAGAATCGTAAAGCGACACTAATTGACGATAGCGCTGAATCGGTACCATGCGTAGCACTGTAATCGGTACCATCGTATCGCTCGAATCGGTACCGTCATGACGCTGCAAACGGTACCATATTCAGTCCTGTAAAAGTTATTGCAAATGTA
>NZ_LT635801.1:3616199-3810995 GCF_900128495.1 Bacteroides ilei | reverse complement strand
TTGTAGAATATCTTTTTCAGACACATACCCGAAGGCATGTACCTTGTTTTGCTCTGTCCAGGATGCCGATTTCTTTACCTTATTATTATAAAGTATTGACGGTTCTTTCATTCAATCACAACCCCAAAGGGGTCATGACCTTCTTGTACTACATCTTGTTTGTTTATCTAAAGTCTTTCAAAGATCCTGCTTCCTTTTCGAAAGCGGTTGCAAAGGTAAGGCGGATTTTTCTAACATCCAAATTTTTTCGAAGATTTTTTCGGAAAAATTTTTCAAGGCGTCTCAGAGTTCCAATCAACAACGGAACCGTACGCCGCGGATTCCGGGCTTATCCTTTCTCGCTCCCTTGCCTCCATGCAAGGTAAGATACTCGGTGCAGCGCCTTACGTCCGCTCTCCGCTTACACTGTGTCAGTCTCAGATTGCATCTTTACCGCGTTTCTCTCTCGAAAGCGGTTGCAAAGGTACGCACTTTTCGGAATTCCGCAAGCCTCACGCCGAAATTTTTTCCGCTTTTCCTGTAACCGGATTGTAACACGCTGGAAGGCAGGAATATAGGGAGGAAGATTTTTCCGGGAGGACCGAAGGGGCTTTTACCGGGTACACATACTCTTATTCGGGCGCACGCATGCGCAATGCGCACGTGCGTGCGGAAAAGAACCTGGAATTTCCTGAAAACACCTTCATCTTCTGTAAAAAACGACTTGGAATCATACACAAAACAACTTCATCTTCTACGGAAAATGAACGCACGTTTCAAACAAGACAACAAGGCGTTTGGAAAACAGAAAGGAAAAAGTCAAATCAAGACACAATACAATAATCCAATCCCAGACTACCCAGAAAAATCTGATGAACAACCATACAAACAACCGTTCGTCATTTTTTCCGGTAAACCATGGGGGAAATCTTCATCTGCTTCTTGAAGAACTTACTAAAAGAAGCCTGGTCAAAGAAATGCAGTTCTTCGGCAATCTGTCCGACAGGAATCCTACCATCTTCAAGCATCAACATTGCCCGATGCATTATTTCATCACAGATAATTTCATGAGGAGTCTTCCCTATTTTCTCCTTAACCACCCGTGTCAGATGTTTGGATGACATACATAAAGAAGTTGCATAAAAATCAACAGAATGTTCCGAAAGAAAATGTTTGGAAACCAATTTAAGAAAATTCAAAATTATGAAATCATATTTGTCTATATAAGGATCAAATCCCTCAGCATTACCGGAATGCTCCAACATGACATTCCCCAATTCCAGACTAAAGCTTTTAAAATATAACTTGGCCATTTCCTGACGATAATAATGCTTCATATTACCCAAACTGTTTTTTAACAGTGTAAGTTGCAATTCCAGAATACCACATTCTGTCTCCGACAGTTTCTGTACCGGAATATTCAACCGTTCCAACAAATAACCTTGAGGCCCGGGACGCAAACTTTTCAATGACTCACTGGCAAACTCAAATGTGACGAACAACCCCCATGCCCGCAAATCAGAACTGAATTTGTCCATACGGAACGTAACAGTTTCCATGACATCTAGAAAAGCATGCGCCTGTATATCACATTTTCTTCCCTGTATGTCAAGTTCGAGACTCCCGTTTCCTATCAATATAAACAGACGATTCCCTGTCAGTAAACGTCCCTCCAGTTTCCCGAAATCGGAAGGCGATACCAACAAGATTCCACTTGTCAGATAACAGGCAGAAGAGAATAAGGGCAATAACTCTTTTTGTGTCATCAATATCCTATTTTTTCATCCAAGATGTCACAAATATATACCATTCATGTCTTTTAGAAACAAATCTTTACGCTAAATAGACATACAGTTTACTAATAAGTCCTAATGCTGAGCAATATAGACAAATCATTGTACCTTTTGTCCAAACAGTACGAACTTCCCCAATCTATTTTTACGGCAAAAATTACAATTGAACGAAACTATGAAGGTAAAAAAGATTTTCGTAACCACCCTTTGCTGCATGACACTTTTATCATGCCAGCAAAACCAGCAACAACAAGCAGAAAGTGGGAACTATCCGCTTATGACACTCACACCGGAAGACCGGCAACTCTCTGTCAAATATTCCGCAGTCATAGAAGGTAAACAAGATGTGGAAGTACGTCCACAAGTGTCGGGTACCATTACACAAGTATTGGTAGAAGAAGGAACCCATGTACACAAGGGGCAGGTATTGTTCATCATTGACCAGGTTCCTTATAAAGCAGCCCTTGAAAAGGCTAAGGCCGCTGTAGCAACAGCCGAAGCCAATGAAGCGACAGCCAAGCAGACGCTCGACGGCAAACAGTCACTGTATGCCGACCACGTAATTTCGGATTTCGAATTGCGTACAGCACAAAATGACTACAAAAGCGCCCAGGCCAATCTGCTGCAGGCTCAGGCTGAACTGACTGATGCCCAAAACAACCTCTCCTATACCGAAGTGAAAAGTCCGGTAGACGGCTATGCCGGCATGACCTCCTACCGTATCGGAGCCCTGGTCAGCTCTTCCATGACCGAACCGCTGATTCATGTTTCCGACAACTCTGACATGTATGTCTATTTTTCGCTGACCGAGAAACAAGTTCTTGCCCTTACAGCGCAATACGGTTCACTGGATAAGGCCCTTGCCTCTTTCCCCGAAGTATCGCTGGAACTGAACGACGGAAGTATATACGGACAGAAAGGGAAAATAGATGTCATCAGCGGTATCATAGACAAGACCACTGGAACTGTAAGCATGCGTGCCGTATTCCCCAACAAAGATAAACGGTTGATGAGCGGAGGTTCGGCCAATATCGTTGTTCCATACGACAGAAAACAATGTATTGTCATTACTCAAGGAGGTACTTATGAAATCCAGAACCGTATCTTCGCTTATAAAGTGGTAGACGGGAAAACAGTCTCCACCCCTATTGAAGTATTCGAAATCAACGACGGAACAGAATATATCGTTGAAAAAGGCTTACAGGCTGGTGATGTCATTGTTTCTGAAGGTGCCGGACTGTTGAAGGAAGGTACTGTGGTCAGTACAGCTCAAAGTGACGGGACACAAACCGATAAGAAGGAGGAATAACCATGAAACTGCAACATTTCATTGACCGACCGATTCTGTCTATCGTCATTTCGGTCGTAATCCTGGTAGCAGGCCTCATCGGGCTTTATGCCCTTTCAGTAGAACAGTATCCGGATATTGCACCGCCGACCATCCGCGTATCTACCACTTACAGCGGCGCCAATGCCGAAGCCGTACAGAAAAGTGTCATCGTCCCGCTGGAAGAAGCCATCAACGGTGTAGAAAACATGACGTATATGACTTCTACCGCCAGCAATACAGGTAGTGCAGAAATTACAGTATATTTCAAGCAAGGCAGTGACCCGGACATGGCTGCCGTCAACGTACAGAACAAAGTATCGACGGCTACTTCGCTGCTGCCGGCCGAGGTAACCAAGGTAGGTGTCACCACCATGAAACGCCAAAGCAGTATGTTGAAAATCTTCGGTCTTTACAGTCCGAACGGTACCTACGACGAAGATTTCCTGACCAACTATCTGAGCATAAATGTCAAGCCTCAGATACAACGTATATCAGGTGTAGGAGAAGTGAACGTAATGGGAGGCGACTACGCCATGCGTATCTGGCTGAAACCGGAAGTCATGGCCCAATATGAACTGGAACCCAGCGATGTGGAAGCCGCACTCTCCAGCCAAAACATAGAAGCTTCTACCGGTTCTATCGGTGAAGATTCCAAGAACGTATACCAATATACACTGAAATACCGCGGACGACTGGAAAAAGAACAGGAATTCGAGGACATCGTTATCCGGGCCTACGATGACGGACGCGTACTGAAACTGAAAGATATAGCTACCGTGGAACTGGGAGCACAGAGCTATTCCTACTCCGGATCGGTAAACGGAGCACCGGGAACCACCTGCATGATCAACCAGACTGCCGGCACCAATGCCAACGAGATCATTACGGAAATAGACAAGTATCTGGACGAACTGCAGAAAACGCTTCCGGAAGACATGGAAATCGTGGAACTGATGAGTACCAAGAACTTCCTCGACGCCTCCATCAACGAAGTGATCAAGACCCTGCTGGAAGCCATCATTCTGGTAGTACTCGTGGTCTATGTATTCCTGCAGAACCCGCGTTCTACCCTCATCCCGACCATCAGTATCTTTGTCTCGCTCATCGGTACCTTTGCCGCACTTTATATAGCCGGATTCAGTATCAACCTGCTGACCTTGTTTGCACTGGTACTGGCCATCGGTACCATTGTAGACGACGCCATCATTGTGGTGGAAGCCGTACAGGTACGCTTCGATGAAGGCTATCGGTCGCCTTACAAAGCTTCGGTAGATGCCATGACAGGAATTTCATCGGCCATTGTCACCTCTACCCTGGTATTTATGGCCGTATTCGTACCCGTTTCATTCATGGGAGGTACTTCGGGCGTATTTTACACCCAGTTCGGTATCACCATGGCGGTAGCAGTAGGTATCTCTGCCATCAACGCATTAACCCTCTCCCCCGCTCTCTGCGCCCTGATCCTGCGGCCCAACGAAATTCTGGTGGACGGGAAAAAGCCCGAATTCTCTACCCGCTTCCGCATGGCCTTCGACTCGTCCTTCAAACGGATAGTCCTGAAATACAAAAGTGGCGCCAAATTCTTCATCAAGCGGAAGTGGCTGGCCTGGAGTGCCTTTGCCGCTTCAATCGGTCTGCTCTTCTATTTTATGGGAACAACCAAAACCAGTCTGATTCCTTCGGAAGATACCGGCTCCATCTTCATCAGTCTTGACGCCCCCGCCGGAAGTACCCTGGCCGAAACAGAAAGCATCATGAATAAAGTGGAAAAAGAATTGGAAGAAATTCCACAAATTGACAATTTCAACAAAGTGGCCGGATTCGGAATGGGAACCGGAAGCGGTGCCTCACACGGTATGTTCATCGTCAAACTGAAACATTGGGACGAACGAAAAGGAGAAGAAAACAGTGTAGACGCTATTTCACAAGAAATCTATAAACGTACCGCCCACATCAAAAACTGTAACCTGTTCGTATTTTCTCCTCCGATGATTTCCGGTTATGGAACCGGTAACAGTTTTGAACTATATATGCAGGACCGCTCCGGAAAAGGTATCGACGCTTTAAGTAAAGTAACAAACGATTTCCTGACCGAACTAAACAAACGTCCGGAAATACAGATGGCCTATACTTCCTTCAGCTCCAATTTCCCTCAATATCGCGTAGATGTAGATGAAGCGCAATGCCAACGTGCCGGTATAACCACAGAAGAAGTGCTGTCCGTCTTGTCCGGTTACTTCGGAAGTATCTATGCCTCGAACTTTAACCGGTTCACCAAGTTGTACCGTGTCATCATTCAGGCTCCCTCCGACAGCCGGAAGAGTATGCAGTCGCTCGACAACATCTTCGTAAAGACAACCGACGGCATGGCTCCGATAAGCCAGTTCGTGAAACTGACCAAGACCTACGGTGCAGAGTCGCTTACCCGCTTCAACATGTTCTCGTCCATCAACGTACAGGGAATGCCGGCCAGCGGTTACAGTTCGGGTGACGTTATCAATGCCGTGAAAGAAGTGGCCGCACAAACCCTGCCTACCGGCTACGGTTACGAATTCTCCGGCATGACACGTGAAGAGGAGCAGATGGCCAATTCGCACGATACGGTCATCATTTACGGTGTTTGTATCCTGTTCATCTACCTGATACTTTGCGCCTTGTACGAAAGTCTGTTCATTCCGATGGCGGTCATCCTCTCTGTTCCGTTCGGACTGATGGGAAGTTTCCTCTTTGCCCGGTTATGGGGTATTGAAAACAACATTTACCTGCAGACCGGACTGATCATGCTGATCGGACTTTTATCGAAAACAGCCATCCTGCTTACCGAATATGCCACCGAACGGCGTAAGGAAGGCATGTCACTCACCCAGGCAGCCATATCGGCAGCAGGAGTCCGTTTACGCCCGATTCTGATGACTGCACTTACCATGATCTTCGGATTGCTCCCGTTGATGTTCGCATCGGGAGTAGGTGCCAATGGAAACACTTCTCTGGGAGTAGGAGCCGTAGGAGGTATGCTGATCGGAACCGTCGCATTGCTGTTTGTAACACCCGCCTTCTTCATCACTTTCCAGTACATTGAAGAACGGGTAATGGGTAAACGAAAAGAAGACAGAAAATTATGAGAAAATTAGTTTTAATATTAATGGGTATGGCACTGCTGAGCAGCTGCCATATCTACAGGAATTACCAGCGTCCGGACAACCTGCCCACAGACAGCCTGTTCCGTGAGACTGAAGGTTCCATAGAAATAGAAGATGATTCTCTCTCACTGGGAGACCTGCCTTGGCAAGAAATCTTTCAGGATCCCTTGCTGCAACATTATATCAGCTACGGACTGGAACACAATACCGACATACAGACTGCATGGCTACGTGTAGACCAGGCACAGGCCCAATTGAAAGCCGCCCGCCTGTCCTTCCTGCCGTCACTGACCTTATCGCCACAAGGAACTCTGACTAGTACAGCCGGCAACAAGACTGTCAAGACATACGAACTGCCTATGCAGGCCAGCTGGGAAATAGACCTCTTCGGAAGTCTCCGGAATGCCAAAAAAGGAAGTCAGGCCACCCTGTTACAACAACAGGCTTATCGGCAAGCTATCCAGTCGGAACTGATTGCAAGCATTGCCAACAGCTATTATTCCCTACTGATGCTGGACAATCAGATTGAAATCAGCCGTTCTACACTGGATGTATGGAAAGAACAGGTACGGGTTATGGAAGCCCGGATGAAAGTGGGAGAAGAAACTGAGAATGCCGTGACACAAGCCCGTGCCAGCCTGTACGAACTGGAAGCGACTCACAATGACCTGCTACGGCAACAACGGGAAACGGAGAACTCCCTCTGCACACTGCTGGGAATGACTTCCAGGACTCTGGAACGTAACAGATTGTCTGAACAACAGTTTCCCGAAACGGTCAGCACCGGACTCCCCGTCCGTCTGCTGTCCAAACGTCCGGACATCGTACAAGCTGAAATGACATTGGCCAACGCCTACTACTCAACCAATCAGGCACGTTCGGCCTTCTACCCGAATCTGACCCTGACAGGAAGTGCCGGATGGACCAACTCACTGGGACAAGCCGTTACCAATCCAGGCGACTGGATACTTTCGGCCATAGCCTCGCTGACACAACCCATCTTCAACCGTGGAAAACTGATTTCCAACCTGCGGGTATCCAAGGACGAAGAACAGATTGCTCTGCTCAACTACAAACAAACCCTGCTGGATGCCGGACAGGAAGTCAACGACGCACTGTACGCAACGGAATCAACACAAAGAAGTCTGGAAAGCCACCAGAAACAATGCAAGGAACTGGAACGTACGGTACAGACTTCCGAAGCCCTCTACCGGACAGGAAACGCCACATACCTGGAACTGCTCACCGCACGGCAGTCACTGCTGAACGCACAATTGAATGTAGTATCCGACCAATTCACTTATTGCCAGGCCATTATCAACCTGTATAATGCACTGGGAGGCGGAAGCGAATAAAAGAATCTTCTTTTTCATTCCATTAGTAATTCAGTCTGTCATGAATGTAGACATCTTCCCAAAAAGAAATCTACATTCAGGCAGGCTGATTGTATTATCATCTATATCATTCTATATTTTTAAACTCGGTCAGTTCACCAGTAACCGAATTAATGATAAATCCTCTTACAATAATATCTTTCGGAACCAACGGATGATGTTTTACCAGATGTACACTCCCGCGCACCGATTGCTCCACATTATCAAACCCGCTCAGCCATGAATTCAGATCCACATTACAATATTCCATCATGGCAATCTGTTCGTCCGTCACACCATGTTCCTTTATGTGCTGCAGCATCACTTTACTGTCCATATGCTGGGCACCGCAATCCGTATGACCGATAATCATGATCTCTTCTACTCCCAGTTCATAAATGGCCACCAACAGGCTACGCATTGCACTGCCAAAAGGATGAGTGATGGTTCCTCCCGCATTCTTTATCATCTTCACATCACCGTTTCTGATACCCAATGCTGCAGGAATCAATTCCACCAGACGGGTATCCATACAAGTCACAATGGCAATCTTCTTGTCCGGATACTTATTCGTCACATACCGTTCATATCCTTTCTTGTCAACAAAGGCACGGTTATATTCCAACAATTCGTCTATCATTTTTATGCAGTTTTAAAATTCGACATACAAAAATACAAAAAGACCCGGCAGAGACAAACAATACGACACCTGTTCTTCCGGCATATTATACCCCTACAAAACTTTCGGATAAACCTAAACTGGATTGCGACAAAATTTGTTATCTTTGTTTGCGATGTTTATTCATCTGCCTAAAGTCTAAAAAACGCGAACAGATGGACCTTAAAAACGAAACAGAACTTCTTGAAGAAATAAAACGGGATAACGGACAGGCTTTTCATTACTTGTTCAGCCGGTATTATCGCCGTCTGCTAGGCTATGCGTCCCGTTTTGTAGACAACTATACGGTAGCTGAAGACCTGGTACAGGATTCTTTTGCCCGCCTGTGGGAGAAGCGTAAGGCACTAGAAGCAGTTTCACTCTCCGCTCTGCTGTTCACCATGGTACGGAACAATTGCCTCAACCATCTCAAACGGCAGGCACTGGTCGACATCCATTCGGTAGACTGGCTGGAAAACCTCGACGGAGAGGAACGGCTCTATCACCTGGACTTCTGTCCCGATGTAGAAATGTCGCTGCTCTACAAGGAATTGGAATCACAGATACCGCAAGTATTGAAACAACTTCCACCACGCTCGCGTGAAATCTTCCTGCTCAGCCGCAGTCAAGGACTTAAGAACAGGGAGATAGCCGAACGTCTGGACATTTCGACCACAGCCGTAGAGAAACACATCAGACGTGCACTGGAGGCTTTCGACCGTCATTTCAAAGAGAAATATCCGTTGGATATCTGTAGATTCGCCATTTTAATATATTTCTTAATGCATTGATTATTAATACTACAAAATAAAAAAATACCGCTTTTCGAAATTTTTTCGCCGAAAGGGGTTAGGTAAAAATTTGCTGGATTGTTTTATCTAATAAGTAAGAGGAAATGGAAAAGACAGATGATTTTCGTGAGTTGGCTTTTTTGTATTTCGACGGAAAGATAAGCAAGGTCGATGAAGCCCGTCTCTATACATTCATTAACGGAGACGAAGAAAATAAGGCCATGTTTCGCCGTTGGGAACAAGAATGGCTGACCGAAAGACAGGAAGACAACGTGGTAGCCCAAGGTTGGAAAAACCTGCAAGCCCGCATGGCGGAAAACCCCGGGATGACAATCCGCCAAGGACATCGCAAACCGGCACATACACGCTTCTGGTATCTGGCAGCAGCCGTAGCACTGGTTTGCATAGCGGTGTTCCCGCTCAAGCTGGTCATAGATACTTTCAGGCAAGACACGGAAAAATATTTTGTCTTCGAGGCTCCTAAAGGCGAAAGAAGCAAGCTGACGCTGGCCGACGGTACACTGGTATGGCTCAATTCGGGTTCTGTATTGCGCTGTCCTGCCGACTTTGACAAAAAGGAACGCCGCGTGCAGATGACGGGTGAAGCCTACTTTGAGGTTACCCGCCAGGGCGGAAGCGAGTTTACGGTAAACACGGGTACATGTGACATCGTAGTGAAAGGCACTAAGTTCGACGTCACGGCCTATGCAGACGACGATTATGTGCAAGCTACCCTGCTCGAAGGAAAAATAGAATTCCGCCATGCCGGAAAGACAGTAGAGGTAAATCCCGGAGAACAGGTGCACATGATAAAGAAATCAGGCCAACTGACCAAGAACCGCGTGAACACAGAGCAGTATAATGCCTGGACTGAAGGCCGTATAGAATACGACCGTATCACGCTAGGCGAACTGCTGCCCAAACTGGCAAGGCACTATGACGTAGACTTCCATCTGCAGACCGATTCACTGGCAGGCAAAAGCCTGCGCATATCGGTACGCAACGATGAAACCGTGGACGACGTGATGGCAGCGCTGGCCCGGATTATCCGGGTAGATATCACTGTTGACGGCCGGGACATTTATATCCGCTAAACCGGATGTAATTCCATAGCCCACGGACCTCGATATTCCTTTGTAACCTTTTACCCCAATTTAGCGATTGATGCATTTATTAATTGTGGTAATTAAAAATCTAATTGTATGAACTATCGAAAGACAGTCCGCAGGCTGGCACTCCTTTCGCTGTTTGCGATGGGAGGGTTGACAATTCAGGCCCAGTCGGTAACCAAAGAGTTCAAGGCAACCCCTTTGAACAGTGTGCTGAAAGAAGTGGAAAAGCAGACCGGTTTTTCCATTATGTACAACAACGACGACCTCAACGGCAGCCATACCGTAACCTATACGTTCAAGGATGCCTCCATTGAGGAAGTCCTCAAGGCCGTCCTTCCTAAAAATCTGGAATTCAAGTTACAGAACAAGATGATTGTCATCTCGCGCAAAGACAGTCAGAACACACAGCAAAAACCGGTAAAGAATATAACAGGCGTAATTGTAAACGCCAAGGGCGAACCGGTTATCGGAGCAAATGTAGTGGTTAAAGGTACGACCAACGGCGTAATTACAGATATAGACGGCAACTATACCCTGAACGATGTACCCGCCGATGCCGTCATCTCTATTTCTTATATCGGCTATCAGCCGCAGGAGTTCAAGGCCAACAGCAAAACACTGGCCAAAGTGGTATTGACTGAGGATTCGGAAATGCTGGATGAAGTAGTGGTTGTGGGTTACGGCGTACAACGGAAACGCGATGTGACTACAGCAATCTCATCCATGAAAGCAAGCGAACTGGCTGTCCCCGTATCAAGCGTAGACCAGGCTATTGTCGGAAAAATGACAGGCGTGCAGGTTACCCAGCCTAACGGAATTCCAGGCGGCGGATTTACAATTAAAGTGCGTGGCAGCGGAAGTATTACCGCCGGTACCGATCCGTTGTATGTTGTAGATGGATTCCCCATGTCAAGTGACGCCGGCAGTGGTACAGGGCAAAATGTATCTCCTCTGAGCACTATCAATATGAATGATATCGAATCAATAGAAGTATTAAAAGATGCTTCAGCAGCAGCCATCTATGGCTCACGTGGTGCCAACGGTGTTGTTATCATCACAACCAAAAAGGGGAAAGAAGGAAAAGACATGAAGCCAACCGTCCAATATGACGGTTATGTAGGTTTCCAGCAACGTACAAAAAAAATAGACATGTTGAATGCCTACGACTATGCCCGACTCTCCTATGACGCACATAATAACGCCTATCTCGATTTATTGGCAAATAAAGGATTGGAAGGAAGTATCACTGATACCAACGAAGAACGTAACCTCAAATTAGGGAACAAGCCTGACATTACCAATCAAGCTTATCTGCTGCCACCGGAAATTATGCCTTATATCAACGGACAAAAAGGATTGACCGATACGGACTGGCAAGACGAAGTGATGCGAACAGCCTTAACCCATAGCCATAACTTATCATTGTCAGGAGGGAACCAGTCTGTCAGATATTTCGTCTCGGGAAATTACGGTCGTGAAGAAGGTATCGTAATAGGCTCCGACTTTGAACAAATGGGCGCCCGTGGCAAAGTAGATGTTAACTATAAGAAATTTTCATTCGGTACAAATCTGTCATTCAATTACTCGGTATATGATATCGTACCTACAGAAGACCGTTTTAAAGAAGAAACCATTGTAGCATCCGCTCTGGCAATGTCACCGATCATGCCTGTCTACAACGCAAACGGAACTTATAACTTTGACCAATATCGCTGGCAATATGCCCAACCGCAGATTATCAATCCAGTAGCATTAGCCAACGAAAAAGAGGACCAGATGAAACGTTACCGTTTTATGGGTAACGTATACGGTGAATATGAACTGTATGAAGGGTTGAAATTCAGAACAAGCTTTGGAGTCGACTTCAACAGCTACAGCCGTTCATATTATCGGCCTTCAACCTTACCTAATTCATTGAACCCTACACCTCCTTCAATCCCGGAAGGTTCAAAACGAGACAAGAATATGTTGAACTGGGTTTGGGAAAACACGTTGTCTTACAACAAAACGTTCCATGAAGATCATCAGGTTTCAGCAGTAATAGGATGGTCTGCCCAAAAAGAGTCAGTAAACACATCATTAATAGCAGGAACTGGTTATCCGAATGATCTGGTACATACGGTAAATGCAGCCACATCTGTAACGGACTGGGATGCTACGGCTTATGAATGGTCATTGCTGTCGGCATTGGCACGCGTACAATATTCCTACAAAGGAAAATACATGCTCTCAGGAGCGTTGCGAGCCGACGGGTCCTCGCGGTTCGGACAAAATAACCGTTGGGGTATGTTCCCCTCCGTATCAGCAGGTTGGTATATCAGCGAAGAAGATTTCATGAAAGCGACCTCATCCTGGCTGTCTTCCCTGAAATTAAGGGCAAGTTACGGTATCAGCGGTAATTTCAATATAGGCAATTATGAATATTATGCATTATTAGGACAAGCCAATTATATTTTCGGCAAAGGGGAAGGTTCCTTATCAAATGGTTTATATCCTTCTACAGCCGGAAATCCTGACTTAGGATGGGAAAAAACGGCAATGCTCAATGTCGGTCTGGAATTCGGTCTGTTCAATATGCTGACATTTGAACTGGATCTATATACCAGTACCACAAGTGACATGTTGCTGGACGTCCCTGTAGCAGAATATTCAGGCTTCAGTACCGTACCGATGAATATTGGAAAAGTGAACAATAAAGGTATTGAATTCTCATTATCGACAACAAATACCTGGGGAGATTTCACTTGGAACAACCGCTTCAACATTTCGGCCAACCGGAATAAGGTAGTCGATCTAGGTGGTGTAGACGAAATGATAACTACACAGGAAAGCGTGACGTTTATCACTAAAGTAGGTGAGCCTATCGGTAATTATTATACGCTTGTGACTGACGGGGTTTTTGCGAACCAGTCGGAAATAGATAATTCGCAAGATCCGGATATCAGCAAACGGAAATATGCACATGTAAGCGGAGCCAAGCCTGGAGACTTCCGTTTTAAGGACATGAACGGCGATATGGAAATAAATGAAAATGACCGTACTATTACCGGCAACTATATGCCCGACTTCACTTATGGCTATTCTACAGAACTGATATACAAAAATGTAGATTTGTCCATCTCCATGCAGGGAGTTCAGGGTAATGAAATAGCCAACATATTCCGCCGTTATATCAATAACATGGAAGGTGGAGGTAACTGCCAGATTGATGCGCTTGACCGTTGGCAATCTGAAAGCAATCCAGGCAGCGGACAAGTAGTACGTGCCAACAGAAGTGCAACAGGTATGAATGGAACGACATCTACCTGGCATATAGAAGATGGTTCGTATCTGCGTATCAAGAATATAACCTTAGGGTATACGTTACCGGAAAAATGGTTGAAAAATATCGGACTCAGCAGAGCCCGCATGTATTTATCAACGCAAAATCCGTTTACTTTCACAAAATATAGTGGATACAATCCGGAAGTCAATATGAAAGGTACTTCCTTGACTCCTGGTATCGATTACGGTACTTATCCTTTGGCTAAATCATTTGTGTTTGGTGTAAATGTAACTTTTTAAAATAGCAGATTTATGAAACTGAAATATTATGTAGCAGGTATATTGAGCCTGCTGTTGGCCACAAGCTGCAACGATTTCCTAGACCTGACACCTATCTCGGAAGCTTCTTCAGGAAATTACTACAAAGATGCGACGGATATTGAATCGGCCTTGTCGGGTTGTTACTCTTCCCTGCAGGACAATGACTTATACGGACAGAAGCTGATAGCCATGACAGAATTACGGTCGGATAACATTGAGGACATTAATCCCGGTGGCTCAGGTGGAATCTATTATTTCATTGACAAGTTTACGGTAACTTCTGGGAATGATGTCGTAAGAAGTGTGTGGAAAGGATTATACAACCAGATTTACCGTTGTAACAACATATTGGCCTATTCCGGAACAGTAACTGATGCCAACTTGCGTAACCAGTACGAAGGGGAAGCTGCTTTCTTGCGGGCTTTGGCTTATTTCAACATCGTACGTTTATGGGGAGATGCGCCATTGATCCTTGAACCTATTTCGGCACAAGAAGCAACACTGTATGGACGTACTCCGGTGGCAGATATCTATACAGCGATAGAAAATGACCTGAAAGCAGCTATAAGTAAATTGGAGGCAACCGTATCGGATGAGCGACTGGGTAGAGCCACTTCTGTTGCTGCAATGGCTTTGCTGGGCAAAGTATACCTGACTGAAAAGAAATGGACAGATGCTGCTTCCCTATTGGATAATCTGATCAATACATATGGCTCCCAATACGGATTATTGGAGAATGTAGCCGATGTATTCGCCGTAGAAAATGAAATGAACAAGGAAATACTATTTGCCGTACGCTGGTCGAAAACCATCGTAGGCGAAGGACATGATTCATATAATGATTATTTCCGGGACGATAAGACATTGATGGACAACAGATTGAAAGAGGCTTACGAATCCACAGACGAGCGGAGGTCACTGATTGAATATAAACGGGTAGATTCCAACAATAATGTAGTCGCCAAATACTATGATACTTTTGATTCTACAACATCCACGGTAGGCTTTGATATCCCGCTGTTACGCTGGGCTGATGTATTGCTCATGGCTGCTGAAGCACATAACGAATTAGGCTATGACGGTTCTCCGAACAGCTTGGCTATGAAATACCTCAACGAAATCAGGAAACGTGCGAAAGCATCGGAATATACAGCTCTGGAATTACCCGGACAAAACGAATTCCGCCTGGCCGTCTTACTGGAAAGACGACTGGAGTTGCCTTTTGAACTACACCGTTGGTTTGATTTGATCCGTACAGATATGGCCATCAGCGAAATGGCCAAAGTAGGATTGACAATAACCGCAAACGATTATTTGTATCCGCTGCCGAAGACAGAAGTAGACTTGGTGGATGATCAGAATAAGTTTCCACAAAATCCGGGATATAATTAAGAAAAGATGAATGATGCTGGAGTCATGTCCAAAAGGTAGGAGTAACAATAGGAACAATCTTCTGGCATGTCTCCAGCCATTATTGGATATTTTATAAAAAGGATATTTATGAATTTTATTATAAAGATAATTATAGCCTGTTCACTATTTGCAGTTGGAACTTATGGAGGAAAATCAGGAATGTTATATGCCCAATCCGGATCGAAGATTCCTGAGGCCTTCTATGGAAACGGAATTCTAGTCGTCTCTCACCGTGCCGACTGGCGTAATGCCCCGGAGAATTCCCTACAAGCCATACAAAACTGCATCGAAATGGAAGTGGATATGGTTGAGATAGACCTGAAGAAAACAAAAGACGGACAACTGATATTGATGCATGATAAGACAATTGACCGTACGACGACAGGAAAAGGGAGACCAGAAGACTACACCCTGGAAGAAATCCGTCGATTTAACCTGAAAAATGGAGCCGGACATAAGACTCGCCATAAGATTCCTACGTTTGAGGAAGTGATGACGCTGTGTAAGGGCAAAATCAAGGTGAACGTAGATAAAGGTTATGATTACTTTCAGGAAGCATACGCCGTATTGGAAAAGACGGGTACGGTGGGGCAATGCATCATGAAATCGGATAATCCCTACGAGAAAGTGAAGGCCGAACATGGCGACGTGCTGGAGAAGATGGTCTTTATGCCGGTGGTAAACCTGCATAAGGAAGGGGCTGAGGCCATTATTGACGGCTACTTGGCCCACATGAAACCGGCGGCTTTTGAACTTGTGTTTGATAATGACGGACCGGAAGTGCAGCGACTGATAAAGAAGGTGCGCGAAAGTGGTGCCCGGATATTTATCAACAGTCTGTGGCCGGAGCTGTGCGGCGGGCATGACGATGACCGTGCTGTGGAACTAAAAGAACCGGAAGAAAGCTGGGGATGGATAATAGGACAAGGAGCGAAACTGATACAGACCGACCGTCCGGCCTTGTTGCTGGAGTACCTGAAAGAAAAGAAGTTGCACGACTGACAAGGGGGAGGAAAGATTACATGCTGAAACATATCATTGATTTTTACAGGGTGTCGCCAGCGGCGCCCTGTAACGGGGAGTCTTTGGCTGAACAGCAGCGTCGGCTGAAGCGGATGCAGTGGTCTACATTCCTTTCGGCCACAGCAGGTTACGGATTGTACTACGTATGCCGTCTGAGCCTGAATGTAGTGAAGAAACCTATTGTGGAGGAGGGAATATTTTCGGAAACGGAGCTGGGTATCATCGGCTCTGTACTATTCTTTACGTATGCAGTAGGCAAACTGACAAACGGCTTCCTGGCCGACCGCAGCAACATAAATCGTTTTATGAGTACGGGCCTGCTGGTGACTGCGCTGGTGAACCTGTGTCTGGGATTCATACACTCGTTTGTGCTGTTTGCCATATTGTGGGGCATCAGTGGCTGGTTCCAGTCGATGGGTGCCGCCTCGTGCGTAGTAGGATTATCACGCTGGTTCGACGATAAGAAACGAGGCTCTTTCTACGGATTCTGGAGCGCCAGTCATAACATTGGTGAAGCGTTGACCTTTATTGTAGTGGCATCCATCGTCAGTGTATCGGGTTGGCGTTACGGTTTTCTGGGAGCTGGCATGATTGGCCTGATAGGGGCACTGATAGTATGGCGTTTCTTTCATGACTCTCCGCAAAGCAAAGGGCTTCCAGCAATAAACCGGCCTAAGGAGAAAAAAGAACGGAACGCATCAAAAGTAGAAGATTTCAACCGTGCGCAAAAGGCGGTACTGCGAAATCCGGCCATCTGGATTCTGGCACTGAGCAGTGCTTTCATGTACATCAGCCGCTATGCGGTAAACAGCTGGGGGGTATTTTACCTGGAAGCCCAAAAAGGTTATACGACACTGGATGCAAGTTTCATCATTTCGGTCAGCTCGGTGTGCGGCATCATCGGAACAATGTTTTCAGGTGTCATATCAGACAAACTGTTCGGCGGACGCAGGAATGTGCCGGCTCTTATATTCGGACTAATGAACGTGATAGCCCTATGCCTGTTCCTGCTGGTACCGGGGGTACATTTCTGGCTTGATATCATGGCAATGGTATTGTTCGGCTCGGGTATCGGTGTACTGCTATGTTTTCTAGGCGGACTGATGGCTGTGGATATAGCACCGCGTAACGCATCGGGAGCCGCACTAGGTATTGTAGGCATAGCCAGCTATATAGGGGCGGGCCTGCAGGACGTAATGAGTGGTCTGCTGATAGAGGGTAACAAGAGTCTGATAGACGGTGTTGAAGTATATGACTTTACATACATCAACTGGTTCTGGATAGGAGCGGCCGTACTGTCGACATTACTGGCATTACTGGTCTGGAATGCAGGAAAAAAGAAATAATCTTTACTACTTTTTAGAACTGTGCCCATACCGTATCTGTACAATCTAATCTAGATAATGCATTAAATCTGAATATATTCTCAAATTTCAGAATGTTTTCAGATTTATGGTTTATTTTTATAATTATATATTTTATAGCAATGGGAACAAAGGACCGATTTTTTTATCGCCTGCTGGCCTGTTTGATAGGCTGGCTGCCCTTGGATGTCTGGACGCAGGAAGCAGATTATACTACTTGGGCCAAGATGAAGGTGGAGTACAAAGTACGGAAACGCCTGGATGTATCGACCGGACTGGAATGGCGGACAAAAAATAATCTGAGTATGACAGACCGCTGGGGGCTCGATGTGGAAGCGAAATATGACTTGTTACCATGCCTGAAGATAGGAACCGGCTATGAGATACACTACCGGAACCGGGGAGAAGAAGGCTGGAAATTCAGACACCGCTATCATATGGACGGCACTGTATCGGGGCAATGGCTACGTTGGAAGTTTTCGCTGCGCGAGCGTTTTCAACATACATTCAATTCGGAAGAAAAAGAATTCAGATTACGCTCCAGATTGAAAATGGCCTACGATATAGCCCGCTGCAAGCTGGAACCATATGTTTCCGTGGAAATGTACAACGGTTTGGGAAAGAGCGAACATTTTGATATAAAGCGTATGCGCTACCGAGGAGGAGTAAGCTTCCCGTTGGCTGAAAGTTGGGAAGCGGAGGCTTTTTATTGCCGACAATGGGAAGCAGACGCCAGGAAAAATATTTTCGGTGTGGAATGTATATATAAGTTCTGAAATAAAGCTGTTCAACAGCCCACCATTAAAATAACGGAAAAGGCTTGCTCTCGAGAAAAACTTTCCGACGAGCAAGCCTTTTATTAATAAAACTATAGACTATTTCTCAACCAATGTGATTCCATCCATACAGAAATAAGACGGTGTATTCATCCCGAATTCACCCGAATCGGTAGAAGACAATTCAAAGCTGATATGGTCGGCTGTAGCCAACGCACTCCAATCGAACCACTCCCATGCATTTACTACCTTACTTTGCCCGTCACGATAATCAGCAAGATAAAAATCGACACGACCCAACTCCTTATCAGAAACATCATACCCTACAGCAGTCAGTTTAAACCAGTCTCCATCACCAAATTTCCGGACCAAAGCAGGATTATTCCCGTCATTACCATCCTTTACAGCCAAATATGCATAAGTGGAATTCGTAACCCAAGCTCCCTTGAACTGATATTTACTGACATCCAGATTCTTTACATATGCCGGAGTATATGCATTCGAATTGGCAGTCAGATACACACTTCCGCTCCTACCCACACCGGTAATATTTCCCAGATTCATATAACCGGGAGTAGTTTTATCTGAAATATTCGTATAAGTAAATCCGCCACCAAATCCCCAATCACTATAATAGCTGGGCATTTCAACCAAATTCCGGGTATCGGTAAAGGTTACAACCTTATAATATCCGTCCACCTCACCGCCTTCCGGTTGAAAGGAAGAATTAGGGTCTGTCAACTTATCACTAAAGTTCACAACAACTTCAATTGCGGGATTTTCATCATCGCTGCAACTCCACAATGTAATACACATCAATGAGAGAAAAAAAAGAGATAATTTTTTCATTGCCAATCAAATCTATTATTAGTTCAACATTATAAAAACCTATTAATCGCCGATATCAAGACAAACGGCACTGCAATGAAAAAAAGAAAAGCCACCGGACATGAATATGAAACAGATCATAAACCCATACTCCCACGCTTTTTCCTCGAAAGCAGTGCAGAAACTATGCATGGCAGGTCTTCTGACTCGTTTCCATCTTCCAATGTCTTCCCCGATAATCCTTTATCCAGTGACTCAAATAATGAAAGACTTACATAATGAAACTCACAGCAGCGGGACTGTCCAGGATTTCCACCTGATTCCCTTTTAATCAATCTGTACATAAAACACAGATCGAACCGATGCGTTACAAAGGTAACAAGATTTTTCAATAAGAGGAAAATAATCGTTATTTTTGTAGAAATCAAATCAATTTACATAATTATGGCAAAAGAATTAGCTTTGAAGTACGGCTGTAACCCTAACCAGAAGCCGGCCCGCATATTCATGCAGGAGGGAGAATTGCCTATCGAGGTGCTAAACGGACGTCCGGGATACATCAATTTTCTGGATGCACTGAACGGATGGCAGCTAGTTAAAGAACTGAAAGAAGCCACAGGTATGCCTGCCGCTACCTCTTTCAAACACGTCAGCCCTGCAGGTGCAGCCATCGGCCTGGAACTTGACGAAACCATGAAGAAAATCTATTTTGTAGGCGATCTTCCTCTATCACCGTTGGCCAATGCCTATGTACGTGCCAGAGGAGCCGACCGTATGTCGTCATACGGCGACTTTATTGCCTTAAGCGATATCTGCGACGAAGAAACAGCCCGTTTCATCAACCGTGAGGTATCAGATGGCATCATAGCCCCCGGCTACAAGCCTGAAGCTCTTGAGATACTGAAGAACAAACGTAAAGGGACCTATAATATTATCAAAATTGATCCGACTTACCATCCTGCCCCCATCGAACACAAAGATGTTTTCGGAATCACGTTCGAACAGGGACGTAACGAAATCAAGCTAAACGGCGATGAACTGTTTTCCAATATACCGACTCAAAACAAGAATTTCCCGGAATCGGCTAAACGTGATCTGAAGATTGCACTGATTACATTAAAATACACCCAATCCAACTCGGTATGTTATGTAAAGGACGGACAGGCAATAGGTATAGGTGCCGGACAACAAAGCCGTATCCATTGTACACGCCTGGCCGGAAATAAAGCCGACATTTGGTTCCTGCGTCAACACCCTAAAGTTTTGAATCTTCCATGGGTAGAAAAAATCCGCCGTGCCGACCGTGACAATACAATTGATGTCTACATCAGCGATGAACATGATGACGTTCTGGCGGATGGCGTATGGCAACAGTTCTTTACAGAAAAACCGGAAATCCTGACCCGGGAAGAAAAACGCGAATGGCTGAAAAACCTGAAAGGTGTAGCCTTAGGATCTGATGCATTCTTCCCCTTCGGTGATAACATTGAACGTGCACATAAAAGTGGAGTGGAATACATAGCACAAGCCGGAGGTTCCGTACGTGACGATCATGTTATAGAAACCTGCGACAAATATGGCATTGCAATGGCGTTTACAGGTATCCGCCTGTTCCATCATTAATCCACCTCAAAAAGAAAGCTTTTACACAACTGAAGGTTATGTAAAAGCTTTCTTTTTTATTACAGTTACAACATCACGTCAGAACTTATAAGCAATACTGGCATAGAAACCGACATTACGAGGACCGTCACTATAGATACGGCACAAACTGACTTCACCGTTTATACCGGCTGTCCAGTCCTCAAAATCAAACCCCAAACCAGCCTGCAGACCTGCATCAAAACGTCGCAGGCCCTGCCATACATATGCAGTTTCGGACGGTGTTTCAAACTTGATATCATCAAAAGTATTCCAGGTAATTTCATAATCTCCTGTATCAATCTTAGCCTTACCGTTAATACCATATCCAATATAAGGACCTACCGTCAAGACCAGGTCAAAATTACTGGCTGTACCTACATGAAAAGCTGCCAACAACGGCATCTGGAAATAATTTTGATTGACCTGTGTCTTAAGATCTTCATATTCCTTAAGGCTTGCCCCTTTCGACACCCAATACAATCCTGTCTGGAAAGACAACAAACCACTTAACGGAACATCAATCTTGACACCTACCCGAGGATTGAACAATGCGTTCGAATGATCGGATCCGTCACCGACCCATCCGCTGGCTCCAAGACCCAGTTCGGCATTCCAGGTTACCCCAGTCTGTGCATTTACGGCAAAAGCAGAACAAATAAATGCAATGATTAAAAGAATCTTTTTCATATACTTAATTTTCCAACTGAAGAACACTAATAAAAATAAGCTAAAGCAAACGACTGGTCCTAAATATCCGTTTCCGGACATTTAGGACCAGACAAATTCAAAAAGTCTAAAAAGTATAATATAAACCTAACGAAATATCATTCCCATCCAAAGCCACTCCTAAGCCATTCTCTCCTACATAATAGTCATCACGATATCCAGCAAATCCAACCTTTGTAACAATACTGAACTGGTCATTCAACTTGATGGCAACACCTGGTTTGACACCGATTTCAAAACCGTTATAATTATCATCCCTATTTTTTACCGATGTAGTGGAAAAGCCGAATCCCATATCAATGAACAGACGTACAATCTTATTTTCATAAAAAGAAAAACGGGCATAAGGAGCCAACGCAAAGGAATTATGACTCTCTCCTTCATCATAAGAATGAGCAAATCCTAAAGCCCCTCCAACAGCCCATCGGGAATTCAAATTATAACCAAAATCCGGAGAAATCGAGAAAGAAGTCTTATCCAGATCATCATTCCTCCACAAACTGATACCACCTCCCAGATACATATCCTGAGCTGTAGCAGACAAAGCGGCCATGACTACGACCACCAGCAAGAGAATCTTTTTCATAATAACAAAATGTTTAAGTGAATACTATTTAGTCTATTGTGTTTTCTTTATATCCAATCACTAATAACAAATATATACATTTTGCTATAAATTGTAAAAAGACCAGTCTTAAATCGTAGACTATTATGCTTTCTAACATATTTTGTGAACCGGCATCGTTTAGCCGTTCTTATGACGGTTTGCCCGACGACGACGATATTCGGCCTTCATCTTGGCCGAACCGGAACCATGCAACCCAGTAATATACGTTTTTTTCTTCGCCTTAGTCTTAACCTTTTCTTCCTTTTTAGCAGCAGGCTTACTGCCTTTAAAGATAATACCCTCTGTTAAAATTTTTTCTATATCCATTTCCTGTATTTTATTTGGTTGAACTTTTCGGAACCAGTTTAACTCTATGGCCTGTTTTGGTACAAATCAGAGTACGTTTTAATGGCTTTCCCATCTTCATATCAAACAGCAGTTTAGGATTGAAATGCTGTCCGTTCACCCGGATTTCAAAATGCAGATGTTCGGTAGTGGCCCTTCCCGTACGTCCAGTCAAGGCAATGCATTGACCCGCTTTAACCACATCATTCACTTTTACCAGATTTTTCGAATTATGGCTGTAAACCGTTTCCAGTCCATTCGCATGACGGACTACAATGACATTACCATAACCACCATATTTCTTTGACATCCGTACTACTCCGTCGAACACAGCACGAATCGTATCATTGGCAAATGTCTTTATATCCGCTCCGCTATGGCCTCCCCGGATTCCATAAGCTGAAATCACTTTACCTCTGCTTAAAGGAAAACAAAAGGCTGAATCCGGCAAATTTTCCAGATGAATTTCAAAACGGTTCCCATTAGCAAACAATCCTGGAGTAGACACACGTATGTGATTACGCTCCATCGCTGTAAAATTTCCCATGACAGGTTCTATTGCCCGGACACACAGCAAACAGCATAATCCCAATCCTATCAATAACAATTTCCTTATCATCATTCTTCCAATTTATTCAAAATAAACCAACCTGACGTCTTTGGCTTCAGCAAATTCCTTCAACAGACCAATCATAAAATTCACCGACTCTTCCAGACCATCATTCCCACTATAGGCATTCATAATAGCAAGCAAATGAGTCGTATCAAGACTCAACTTCGTACGTTCATTGTCACTGGTAGGAGTTCCGACTCCCCCTACAGCGTCACGGTAAACAGGCATCCCCTCAATATTCAATGTACCGCGTCCGATACCTTCATAAGGTTCACCCGCTTTACCTATACCCAACACCAGAGAATCTCCCTGAATCTTATCCAAATCGAACCCTCCGATTGAATGTCCGCTATTAATTGATGCCAGATTAATCAGATCAACCAACGTATCAATCTGGTATAAAGACAACCCTCTCAATATCCGGCGGCAAAGAGCTTCGGAAGAAGGACGGTAACGGCTAGGATCTTTCCCACATTTTTTATAAGCCTGGCGGGTAGCCTGAATAGCCGGCATCTCCTTAATGGAATCGACCGTATATCTGGAACGGTATAATTCCGTAAAACTCTCTATCTTCTTCCATAACGCCTCATTATAGGCAGTATTCTTTACTTCTGCAAAAACGGCAGCTCCCTTGAACTGAGGCCATGCCGATTTCAGCTCATCAGAAACTACAATATTCAACATTTTCATATATAAAATTCTTTTATACGTTATTATTCTGATTTAAAACAGGATCCGGATGTAACAACATAATTCCCGACAGAATCCGTCCGGAAGCTATTCCTTGCCGACGGGCTGAAAAGAAATCTTCATTATTCTTCCATGTACAAATTCCCGCAAGCTCAATATGACGGGAAGACAAGCCGGACGACAACAACTGTAACCGGTTAGCCTCCCATAAATCAATATGCCATTTACTGAATTTCCGGGCTATACGAGACATATCAAAACCTGCTTTCTCAAAAAAGTCATAAACTTCGTCTCCAACCTCAAAGGCTTCTAAAGAAATACTCGGGCCGATACATGCTGCAACATCTTGTCCTTCAGTACCATATTCCTTTTTCATCAAAGCCAATGTCCTTTCGACAATTCGGGCCGCCGTCCCTCTCCATCCTGCATGGATAGCCGCCACAACCTTATGCCGTGTATCATAACAAAGAACCGGAACACAATCGGCAGTCGAAATGCACAGACAATATCCGGGAATATCCGTAACCAAAGCATCAACACCTTCCAATCTTTCTCTCTGCATACCGTCTGCCAAAGCTAAAAAAGAATCATCAATTTTACGTACTACCGTTTGATGAGTCTGATGCGGAATAATCAGTTTATCAGGATACTCCGGCATCAAACGGCAAAGCAAATCCCTGTTCCGAGCCACGTGAACCGGAAGATCCCCACAATATTCGTTACAATTGAACGAACTGTATTGTCCTTCACTATACCCGCCATGACGTTTAGTCGAGAAACAAAAAATGTTGGTGTACGACTTCATCAAATCGTACCCCAACATTCTAATATTATCTGATATCAATCCATCATTTGTCTGGTTCTTCATCATCCCAATCCTCTTCCTCATACTCATAGTCGAAATCATCATCCTCAACATCATCTTCATACTCATAATCAAAATCTTCATCCTCTCCCATATCCTTCAACTCCTGTTGAAGTTTGTTTACATCTTTCGGACGATGAACGATAGATTCTTGACGTAAGCCTTCAAGCTGGTTTGTGTCCTTATTCAGTTCCGTCCACAACAAATCCTTCAATTCCTGAATTCCCGTATTTGCAACAGAAGAAATGAAAACATGGGGAACATTTTTAGGCAATGTCGGCTTTAACATTTCAATCAGCTCTTCATCAAGTACGTCACACTTGGTTATTGCCAATACGCGCTGCTTATCCAACATTTCCGGATTGAATCTTGCCAACTCATTCAACAATATTTCATACTCCTTACATATATCGTCCGTATCCCCAGGCACCATAAACAGCAGTAACGAATTACGCTCAATATGACGGAGAAAACGAAGCCCTAAGCCCTTTCCTTCACTTGCTCCTTCAATAATACCTGGTATATCCGCCATTACAAAAGACTTTCCGTCACGATAGGAAACAATCCCTAAATTAGGCTCCAATGTCGTGAACGGATAATTTGCTATTTTAGGACGTGCAGCAGATACAGTAGAAAGCAATGTAGATTTACCGGCATTTGGAAAACCGACCAGACCGACGTCTGCCAACAGCTTCAACTCTAGAATAACAGTCATTTCCTGCATTGGTTCTCCCGGTTGGGCAAAACGCGGTGCCTGGCGGGTTGCTGTACGAAAATGCCAATTTCCCAATCCTCCACGGCCACCTCTCAACAAAATCACTTCCTGACCGTGTTCCGTTATATCACAAACATATTCACCAGTCTCCGCATTGTAAGCCACAGTTCCACACGGTACTTCAATCACCTTGTCGGCACCATCTTTTCCAAAACTTTTGTTCTTGGAGCCGTTCCCTCCGTGTTCGGCAAAGACATGCCGCTCATATTTCAAATGCAACAAAGTCCAGTAATTACGGTTACCACGCAAAATGACATGACCTCCTCTACCACCGTCGCCACCGTCCGGACCACCATTAGGCATATATTTTTCACGGCGCAAATGTACCGAGCCTCGTCCTCCCTTACCGGAGCGGCAGTAGATTTTTACATAATCAACAAAATTCGATTCAGCCATCTTAATATATTATTTTATTAATCCGTATCCCTACGAAATATAAACAAAACAGATTTCTATACATAAAAAGAAGAATAAAGAATCTTCAACTTGTCCAAAGATTCCTCATTCTTCCCGATATTATAATTAAAGCTTATCAATAGCAGTGCAGATATCACCGAAGATACCTTCCATTGTTCCAAGACCATTGATATGACAGTATTTACCATCATTTTTGTACCAGTCAATCAATGGAGCAGTTTGGGAATGATATACGACCAGACGCTTCTTGATAGTTTCCTCATTATCATCGGCACGTCCTGATTCCTGTCCGCGTTTAATCAGACGGGTCATCAGTTCATCTTCCGGTACTTCCAGATCCAACATGATAGAAACTTCCTGACCACGTGCTTTCAGCATTTCCTTCAAAGCCTCAGCCTGTGCAATTGTACGTGGAAAACCATCGAATATTACCCCTTTGCTATCCTTAAAGCTATCGAATACACTAGCCAGAATGTCAATCATCAAAGCATCGGGAATCAACTGACCATTATCAATATAACCTTTTGCAGTCTTTCCTAGTTCTGTTCCATTCTTAATTTCTGCACGCAATACATCACCTGTAGAAATATGGTTCAAACCATATTTTTCCACAATACGGGCACTCTGAGTACCTTTACCGGATCCCGGAGCACCGAAAATTACAATATTCAACATGTTTTTACCTTAAGTTTATTTATTAAACGAATTATTCTACCACAGTATAGATATCCCGATAATTACGTCCCAAACCATCATAATCCAAGCCATAACCAACGATGAAATCGTTCGGAATATTCATTGCAATATAATCAATGTTCAGGTCAACCTTCAGTTTATCGGGCTTCACCAGCAATGTTGCAATAAGAATCCGTTCAGGGTTACGAGCTTTCAGCATCTCAATCAGGTGCTGCATAGTGAAGCCTGTATCCACTATGTCTTCCACTATAACTACCGTACGGCCAGTAATATCTTCATTCAATCCGACCAGTTCCTTCATTTTCCCGGAAGAAGAGGTCCCTTCATAGGAAGCTAATTTGACAAAAGATAATTCGCAAGGTATGGAAAGACACTTCATCAAATCGGCTGTAAACATAAACGAGCCGTTCAGAACGCTCAGAAAAAGAGGATTGCATCCGGCCAGATCACGGTTGATATCCGCTGCCACCCGTTCCACTTCCTTCAAGATCTTTTTTTCTGAAATAAATGTCTTGAAACGCTTATCTTTTATCTGAATTACATCCATATTACTACAACTTTATTTTATTGGGACAAAAATACGAATTATCCCTCAAATTTCTATACTTTTTTCGTACTTTTACCGACAAATAGCTATTGAAACAGAAAGATGAAGATTTTAAGTTGTACACAACAGAAGGAGGCCGATAATTTCACTATCGCCCATGAAAACATATTATCCATCAATTTGATGGAAAAAGCAGCATCCCTGATTGCTGAAGAGATCAGTCGCCGCTGGGACCACACCCGCCGCATAATTATCTTTGCCGGAGCCGGGAACAATGGAGGAGATGCTGTAGCCGTAGCCCGTATGCTGTTTCTCAAGAATTATAAAGTGGAAGTATTCCTGTTCAATACAAAAGGTACATTGTCGGATGACTGCATGACTAACGTAAAGCGGCTAAAAGACTGCGGATTCGCCGACTACCATGAAATCAGCACTACATTCGATCCACCGAAACTTACCCAATATGATATTGTGGTAGACGGACTTTTCGGTTCAGGACTAAACAAGCCTCTGAGTGGAGGATTCGCTTCTGTTGTAAAATACATCAATGCATCCCAAGCGACAGTAGTATCCATAGATCTTCCTTCCGGACTGATGGGTGAAGATAATTCATACAATGTACGCCAGAATATTATCCAGGCAGACCTTACCCTTAGCATCCAACTGCCTAAACTATCATTCCTTTTTCCAGAAAATGATGAATTTGTAGGCGAATGGAAACTACTGGATATCGGAATCAGTAAAGACTACATCAATAAGGCTGAAACTCCATTCCAAATAATGGAAAAGGAAGAAATACAACGCCTGATCAAGCCACGCAACCGTTTTTCACATAAAGGAAATTTCGGCCATGGACTGTTCATAGCCGGTTCATATGGTATGGCAGGTGCTTCTGTTCTAGGAGCCCGGGCCTGTATACGCTCTGGAATCGGTCTGCTGACCGTACACGTCCCGGTATGCAATCATGACATCCTGCAAACTGCCGTTCCAGAAGCAATAGTACAGAACGATGTACACAACCTCTATTTTGCCGAGCCTGTTGATCTGGATGCTTTCCAGGCACTGGCCATAGGGCCGGGCATCGGACAGGAAGAAGAAACGGCTTTCGCCCTTTTCGATCAGTTGAGCGAATGTTTCATACCGTTGGTTCTGGACGCCGACGCCCTGAACATATTCAGCTCACACCGCAATTACCTGAACCGGATACCCAAACGGAGTATACTGACTCCCCATATAGGTGAACTGGAACGTATCATCGGGAGATGTAGCAATAGCTTTGAGCGCCTGACAAAGACAAAAGAACTCGCTTCATATATCCAATGCTACATCATATTGAAAGGTGCATATACAGCCATTATCACTCCAGAAGGGTATTGTCACTTCAATCCGACAGGTAATCCTGGTATGGCAACAGCCGGAAGCGGTGACGTCCTGACCGGAATCCTACTTTCACTTTTGGCTCAAGGATATTCCCAAGAGGATGCATGTAAATTAGGAGTGTATGTACACGGACTGGCAGGAGACATTGCAGCCAGCCATGTCGGAGAAATCAGCCTGACGGCCAGTGACATCATTTCGGCACTCCCGGAAGCCTGGAAAATGTTAACAAAATAAAGAAACGCTTTATGAAGAGAACAATTTTCGCTTTAAGTACACTACTCTGTTGTACAGCGTATATTTCAGCACAAGATATCAGTACATATATTCCAGATGATAAGGGCATTGTATATTTTTTACCAAAGACATCGCTGGAAATCAATGTCATCGCGACCCATATTACCTACAAACCCGGAGAACTCTGCCAATATGCGAACAGATATCTCCGCCTCAATAATGTAAAGTCACAACCCGAAGATTACTGGGAAATCAAACAAATTGACGTGCAGTCTGTCGGTATACCCGATTCAACAAAAATCTATCTGGTCAAACTGAAAGACAAATCACAAGCCAGTAACGTAGAACTGACAAATGATGGAATTGTCAAAGCTGTAAACACGACAAATACAGGGACCTATAACATCAGCTACGAACTGGAAACCGTACAGCCACATGAGAATGCAAGAAAATACATGACTGAAGAAATTCTCATGGCGGGCTCTACAGCAAAAATGGCGGAACTTACAGCAAAAGAAATCTATAATATCCGGGAAAGCAAGAATCTGATTCTCCGTGGGCAAGCAGACACGATGCCGAAAGACGGTGCCTCTCTGAAACTGATAATGGACAATCTCGACAAACAGGAAAAAGCCCTTACTGAGATGTTTGCCGGCACCACAGACCGGGAAGACAAAATATTCAGCATCCAAGTAACGCCACAAGATAATGTAAAAGATAAAATAGCCGCCCGCTTTTCCCGCGAACTGGGTATATTAAAGGACGACGATTTGGCCGGAGAACCTATTTACATAACAATAAACAGTTCGGCTCCCGTTCCGGTGGAAAATGAAAAGAAAAAGAAAAAACAGGACGGGGTCATTTACAACATTCCGGGAAAAGGAAATATAACAATAGAATATCAAGGGAAACAATACTTCAAAGGAGAAGTCCCTGTTACCCAATTCGGTACGACCGAAATACTGATGGATGACTTGTTCGACAAAAAGTTAAACACCCGTATCGTATTCAATCCTAATACAGGGGCAATCGTAAAGATCGATAAAGACTAGTCCTCAAACAGTAAAGACAGAAATGGTGGAGACAAATTTTATCTCCACCATTTCTATTTTATCACTTGTATACTTTATTTCTTGATATTGGCATCTTCAAGTCCATAATACTTCTTGTGATCTTCCACACGTAACAAAAGTGCTACAAAGATTGCACATAAACCAAATACAGCAAAAACAGCCATTGGAACACTGTAATTATAACCAATAACGCTTCCGGCCTTATCATACTGGGTCGCAAAATCATTGATAACCCACCCTATCAATAACGGAACCATTGACAATCCGATATTCTGAATATAAAAAATAATGGCATACGCAGATCCCAACTGCTTCATGGGAATAATCTTAGGCACTGATGGCCACATAGCACTCGGTACCAAAGAAAATGCAATCCCCAATACAATCATTATCAATACGGCAAACCACCAATAATTCATTATAGGCAATGCAAACAAAACGTGTACTACAGTCAGCATAACAGAACCTATCAGCATCAATGTAGCACCTTTCCCGATACGGTCATACAACGAGCCGAAAACAGGAGTCAGCAAAATAGTACCGAAAGGCAATAAAGCGGGAATCAATCCCGCAAAAGATTCCGGGACATCATATTTAAAGATCATCAGCTTTGTAGCAAACTTCAGGAAAGGGAATACTCCCGCATAAAACATCAGACAGAGTAAAGTAATCAGCCAGAATCCTCTACTACAGAATATCAGTTTCAGGTCACTGAGCTTGAAACCTTCCTCTTCCGATACTCCGATTTCTTTATGCTCGGCAGCCACAGCCGCATCTTCCTTACGGTCTAATACACAATATACCAGATAAGATACAAGCCCGATACACAATGCGATAGCACCTATCAGCACCGGTGCAGCAACATTGCCGATCATACGCGCAACAGGCAGACTGACAGCCAGAGCCAAAGCCGTACCAATACGTGCCATTGCCACTTGCAAGCCCATAGCCAAAGCCAATTCTTTACCGGCAAACCATTTCACGATAATCTTAGAAACCGTAATACCTGTAATTTCTGCTCCTACACCAAAAATAGCAAAACCCAGAGAAGCGACAAGTACCTGCATATCCATCCCCCAAAGAACAGCTTCCCCAAAGTCATGAGACAACGCATACCACTTGATCAAAGCCCCCAATACCATCAGGCTAGACGACATCAGACCCGTAAATCGAATTCCCATCTTATCAAGGATCAGGCCACCGAAAAACAACATCAATAAAAAGACATTGATAAACCCATAAGCTCCTGAAAAGAAACCATATTCCGTACTGTTCCAACCTTCGCCCGATGCAATTGAATTAACCTTCTTGTTAACAACCACTGTTTGCCCGTCAACAGATTCCATATACTGATATTCAGCTCCAACCTGAAGTTTTTCTTCAGTCAGAGAAGGCGTAGACAATGAGTTGGCCACAGCAAACATCTTCACTTTAGCAATCAGACTGTCGGCGGGCATAGAAGTATCGTCTGCAAAATAGACTATCTTACCTTTCGTTGTCAACAGATTCTCCAGTGGCGACATTACATCGGTCAAAAAATAACCGCACATCATAGTAAATGATACAATCAGCAGGGCCGTCCAACGGGCCGCTTTTGAATCACTCAGCTTTTTCTGAATTTGCTCTTTCATTTGTGATATTATTACAGTTTAAATACATTTGCCAAAAATTCCGACAAAGATACTCTTTTTTTACGTCTTTTTATTTCACAATTCCAAATTTATTCTAACTTTGTATCAAAATGTAATGCTTAGAAGAGTACTTATTACACTTAATAGCTGACTTCAAAGACGTCAACTATAGAACTATGACATAACTATAGAATAACTATTATAACTTTTAAAGCAATAAAAGCCATGAAAAAAACAAAAGTTACAGCATTATGCGCCATACTAAGTGGCAGTTTGCTATTTTCATCCTGCATCGGTTCTTTCGGCTTATGGAATACACTGAAAGATTGGAACCTCAGTATCGGGAATAAGTTTGTCAACGAAATCGTATTTCTTGCCTTTCACATCGTTCCGGTATATGAAGTCGCTTATCTGGCCGATATACTGGTACTGAATTCCATTGAATTCTGGAGTGGTTCAAACCCTGTAGCAGAAGTAGGTACAGTCAAAACTATTCATGGTGAAAGTGGAGACTACATTGTACAAACCAACGAAAACGGCTATACCATTATAAAGGAAGGAGAGGAAAACAGGCCACTTGATTTAGTTTACAACCCGGAAAACCGGACTTGGAACGCTATAGCAGAAGGGCAATCCTATGAACTGATAACCATGAACGAAGACGGAACAATCACTTTCAAGCAAAAGGATGGTACTCCAATGACTGTAACACCAGATATGTTCGGATTATCAACAGCCCGTGCAGCTCAAAACGGATCCTTGTTCCTTGCTTCAAAATAACCAATTAATTTGTTATCATAAAGAGGGTGTGTCAAAATGCATACCCTCTTTTTTTATGACAACGCCCCGACTTTCCCAAGCCGAGGCGTTGTTATTACCTAAAGATTTTGTATCTTTAAGCATAAGCAAAGTAATATGGCAAAGATACATTTTCGTTCTTACAATCCCAATCAAATCGTCCTTTTCCCACAAAGAATAGATGAAAATATTCCATCGGACGATCCTGTACGTATTCTGAATGCTATGGTTGACAATCTTGACCTTAGTTCGTTCCATAAATTGTATAAGGAGTTCGGCCGTTCTCCCTATCACCCACGAATGATGCTCAAAGCTGTTTTGTATGCCTATATGAACAATATCTATTCCTGTCGTAAGATAGAAAAGTCCTTGCTGCGGGATATTCATTTCATCTGGCTTGCCGGTTATGAGAAGCCGGATTACCGGACTATAAACCGTTTCCGTAACCGTGTTAAGGATGAGATAAACGGAATATTCACACAAATAGTCCTCATTCTGGCATCCAAAGGATTCATAAGCCTTGACGTTGAATATGTTGACGGTACAAAAATTGAATCAAAAGCCAACAGATACACATTCGTATGGCGTAAGAACGTAGAACGTAACCGTGCCAGGCTTCTTGAGAAGATACGTATTCTTCTACAGCAGATTGATGAGGTCGTAGCACAGGAGAATGCCGGTATTGAAAATACCGCTACCGAGTTTACCCCTTCCATGCTGGCGGATATGATATCAGAGTTAAAAGCCTCCCTTGAAAATGCACCAGCCGCATCGGACAAGGAAGAAAAGAAAGCTAAGAAACAAAAGGTAAAGCAAATCAAGCAATTGGAATCGCACTGTGAGAAACTTGCCGAATATGACAGGCACATGAGAATACTCGGCCAACGAAATTCCTACTCCAAAACAGATTCTGATGCTACATTTATGCATATGAAGGAAGACCCTATGGGAAACGGGCAATTAAAACCGGGATATAATCTACAAATCGGAACCGAAAACCAGTTTATGGTCGATTTTGGACTCTACCCTAATCCTACAGACACTCTTACATTGATTCCTTTTGAAAATTCGTTTCATGAACGTTATAACCGTTTCCCATTAGAAGAGGTTGCCGATTCCGGTTATGGCTCGGAGGAGAACTATAGCTTTATGGAAGAAAACGGAATAGAAGCATATGTCAAGTACAATTTCTTTCATAAGGAGCAAAGAGCAGACAAATATGTGACAAATCCTTTCAAACAGGAAAACCTATATTATAACAAGGAGAAAGATTATTATGTTTGTCCCATGGGGCAACATATGAAGCGGACAGGTGTAAGGCATTCTAAAACTGAAAGTGGATATATTACAGAAAGCATTGCCTATAGGGCTGCCAGATGTGAGGGATGTCCTCTCAGATGTATGTGTTTCAGCTCAAAGTCACCAAGACGTACCATAGAAGTCAATCAAAGGCTGAAAGAATACAAACAAAAAGCGCGTGAAAGGCTTACCTCAGAGAAAGGTATCAAACATAGAGGGCAAAGATGCATAGAGCCTGAAGCCGTCTTTGGACAAATCAAATACGACATGGGATACAAAAGGTTCAGGCATTTTGGAAAAGACAAGGTCACAATGGACTTTGCCTTCTTTGCCATTGCTTTTAATATAAAGAAAATGTGTGCTAAAATCAAAAATCAGAAAATGACAGACAAAAATTATCAAAATATAAGGGTGGCATAAGCCATCTACAGCACATTATACCACCAAAGGCATGGACATAGGAAAAACATAAATCATACTCTATGAAAAATGGCAAAACGATGACCCTGAATGACAATGGAACACATAAAAAAGGCATCCTGAAATCAGGATGCCTTCATATTGTTTAAAGGGTGTATAAAGCCTGGATATCAGCACTGAGCCAACTTACCGTCAGAACCCAATACATTGATAATTTTATGCTTGTACATCTTTTCCATATTGTCACGAGCCGGACCCAAGTACTTACGAGGATCGAATTCAGCCGGTTTTTCAGCCAATACCTTACGGATTGCAGCAGTCATAGCCAGACGAGAGTCTGAGTCAATATTGATCTTACAAACTGCAGATTTAGCAGCCTTACGCAACTGGTCTTCAGGAATACCGATAGCAGCGTCCAACTTGCCACCATATTTATTGATTGTATCAACTTCTTCCTGAGGAACTGATGAAGATCCGTGAAGAACAATAGGGAATCCCGGCAGTTTTTCCATAACAGCATCCAATACGTCGAATGCCAAAGGAGGAGGAACCAGACGACCTGTAGCCGGATCAACATGGCACTGTTCCGGTTTGAACTTGTAAGCACCGTGAGAAGTACCGATTGAGATAGCCAATGAATCACAGCCTGTACGAGTTGCAAAGTCAATAACTTCTTCCGGGTTAGTATAAGTGTGATGTTCTGCGCAAACTTCATCTTCAACACCAGCCAATACACCCAGTTCACCTTCTACAGTTACATCAAACTGATGAGCGTAATCAACAACCTTCTTGGTCAAGGCTACGTTTTCTTCGTAAGGCAGATGAGAACCATCGATCATAACAGAAGAGAATCCCATGTCGATGCAAGATTTGCACAATTCGAAAGAATCTCCATGGTCAAGGTGCAATACGATTTCAGGATGCGCACAACCCAATTCCTTTGCATATGCTACAGCACCCTCTGCCATGTAACGCAACAAAGTCTGGTTTGCATAGTTACGGGCACCTTTAGATACCTGAAGAATAACCGGAGATTTCGTTTCAACAGCTGCTTTAATGATAGCCTGCAACTGTTCCATATTATTGAAGTTAAATGCAGGGATAGCGTATCCACCTTTGATTGCTCTGGCAAACATATCTCTAGTGTTTACCAAGCCTAAATCTTTGTAATTAACCATTGTTATAAGTTTTATAATTGTTAGTGATTAAATTCCACTGCAAAAATAAGAATAAAAGAATCAATGCTCTTCTTCCATTTTAAAATTTTACCCTTTTATAAAAAGATTTCAAAGAAAATTAATACGTCTCCGCAAAAGAACAACAAAGATGCAAAGTACATGTTACAATCAAACAGTCCGTCCGGAATCATCATACAAAATGACCACATCCCAAACTATCCGACGATACCGTAATATACCGCCACAGAAGACAAACCGAAGCTGTTTTCAATAAAAAAGACATTATTACATCCCATTACCTATATAATAAAAGGTATCCGAAACAAAAAAAGGCCGAATTCTTTTTTCTATTTAAAAGATTATCTGTATCTTTGCAACCCGAAATACAAACCATTACACACTCTTTTTGGTGTTACCACTATAGCAAATAATAACAATAAAGTATATACTGAAAAATGAAAAAAGGTATTCATCCAGAAAACTACCGTCCGGTAGTATTTAAAGACATGTCAAACGGTGATATGTTCTTGTCTCGTTCAACTTGTGCTACAAAAGACACTGTAGAATTCGAAGGCGAAACTTATCCATGTGTTAAGTTGGAAATCTCCAGCAGCTCTCACCCATTCTACACTGGTAAATCTAAATTGGTAGATACAGCAGGTCGTGTTGATAAGTTCATGAGCCGTTATAACCGTATCAAGAAATAATCTGAATATTCAGAATTATAAAAACCGGAGCCTTACTATTAGTAATATAGTAAGGCTCCGGTTTTTATAATAAGTATAAACTCAAGAGATTACAGCCCAGTTGACATTCTTCCGACAAAGCTCCTTCAATTCCTTCCATACTATTACGTTCTCCGGATTCATGGCATCCGGGTCCTCATCCAGTAGATGTTCGGCTATCTCACGGACATATTGCAATAACTGTCCGTCACGTGCAATGTCTGCGATTTTCAGGTCAAAGGCTACCCCACTCTGCTGTGTTCCTTCCAGATCACCCGGACCACGCAACTTCAAATCGGCTTCCGCTATCTCGAACCCGTCATTCGTCTGTACCATAATTTCGATGCGTTTACGGGTATCTTCCGTCAGTTTATATCCCGTTACCAGAATACAATACGACTGGTCTGCCCCTCGTCCTACTCTACCCCGCAACTGATGCAGTTGCGACAAGCCGAAACGTTCGGCATTTTCAATCACCATAACCGAAGCGTTCGGAACATTCACACCCACTTCTATAACCGTAGTAGCTACCATTATCTGAGTTTCATTTGCCAGAAAACGTTGCATTTCAGCATCTTTCTCCGCAGCCTTCATCTTGCCGTGAACCTTGCTGACCTTATATTCCGGAAAGGCTTCACATACATGCAGATATCCCTCTTCCAAGTTTTTGATATCCATTTTCTCGCTTTCCTGAATAAGCGGATATACAATATAGACCTGACGGCCTTCCTGTATCTGCTTACGGATAAAGGCATACATGGAAGCACGACGGTTGTCAAACTGATGGACCGTCCGGACCGGCTTACGTCCCGGTGGAAGTTCATCAATGACCGAAACGTCCAGATCACCGTACAAGGTCATAGCCAGGGTACGGGGAATAGGTGTAGCCGTCATCACCAACACATGCGGAGGACGGGTATTCTTAGCCCACAATTTGGCACGCTGGGCCACACCGAAACGATGTTGTTCATCTATAACGACCAGCCCCAACGAAGAAAAATTTACCGAGTCCTCTATCACGGCATGTGTTCCCAACAGAATCTGCACATCTCCGGTCAGCAGATCCTGCAGAATCTTTTCACGACGTTTTCCCTTTATTGTACCGGTGAGCAATTCCACACGCACATCCATTCCCTGCAGGAAGCGCCGGATCGTCTCATAATGCTGGGTTGCCAGAATTTCGGTCGGCGCCATCATACAAGTCTGAAAACCGTTATCAAGAGCTATCAACATAGTCATCAGCGCCACCAGTGTCTTGCCACTTCCCACGTCGCCCTGCAAAAGACGGTTCATCTGCCTCCCGCTACCCATATCACGACGCATCTCCTTTATCACGCGCTTTTGCGCCCCGGTCAGCTGGAACGGAAGATTCTTCTCATAAAAAGTATTGAATATTTCACCGACTTTACTGAATACCAACCCTTTAAATTTATTCCGACGCTCTTTGGCATAACGGAGTATATTCAGTTGTACATAAAAAAGCTCTTCAAATTTCAGACGGTATTGTGCCTTACGCAACAAATCTGGATTCTGCGGAAAATGAATATTATATAAGGCATCCGTCAAAGACATCAGATGATTCTCCAAGATGATCCGGGGACTTAACGTCTCATCAAAGAGTTCATTCTGCAGGGAAACAAACAGATTCTTCATCAATTTCTCCAATGCGTGTGAATTCAGGCTGCTCCGTTTCATCTTTTCGGTAGTATTGTAATAAGGCTGGAGACCCATCGAAGAAAGATTCAGGTCATCGGCAGGATCAATATCCGGATGAGCTATGTTGATCCGGCCGTTAAACACCGTAGGCTTACCGAATACAATGTACTCCTCATTTGCCTTATACCTACCCATAATATATTTCAGTCCTTGGAACCAGACCAGATCAACAACTCCTGTCCCATCCGAAAAATGCCCGACAAGCCTCCGCTGACGGCCTTCCCCCATTGTCTCGAAATGTAGAATTCTTCCCTTAAGCTGGATATAAGGCATGTTACCGTCTATCTCATGAATATAATACAACCGGCTCCGGTCAACATATTTATAAGGGAAATAATACAACAGATCCCGGAAAGACCGGATATTCAATTCCTTATTCAGAATAGAAGCACGCTGAGGGCCCACCCCCTGCAAATACTTTATATCACGTGTAGATAAATCGAACATGTATGATTGACACCAAAGAAATTCATAGTCTACAGCAAGGCTTCCGCCACTTTCAGGTCGAATGGCGTTGTCAGCTTTATATTCTCCCTGTTTCCCTGTACCAGAAATACCGGATAACCCAAAGCCTCGACAACCGAAGCATCGTCTGTAAAACGGGAGGTATATTCCTGCATGTAAGCCTTCTTCAACAGATCTACGGTAAAGACTTGCGGAGTCTGTACCAATTTATAACTGTCACGGGGCACAGTTTCACTCTTGTTGCCAACGGTCAGGTGCCGGATGGTCTCTACGACATCAATTACCGGGACAACAGCCAGCTTTCCGGCAGCCGCAGCATAACAGGCCCTGATAACTTCCGTCGAAACAAACGGACGCACGCCGTCATGAACACCTACCAGCCCGTCAGATTCTACCAAGGCCAGTCCGTTCCTTACCGAATGGAAACGGGTCTCTCCACCGTCAGCTACCCGATGCGGTACCGTAAAGCGACAATGTTCACAAAGAGTCCTCCAGTAGGCCTGCTGGTCTACCGGAAGGACCAGAATTATCTCTATCTGATTGCTGTAAGCATAAAAGGCCTCTATAGTCCGCATCAGGACAGGTTCCCCTTTTATCGGAATAAACTGCTTGGGGATATCACCTCCCATACGGAGCCCTTTACCGCCGGCAACGATAATGACATATTCTTTCATCAGGCTAATAACATACCTTTCTTGACTTCCAAAGCCTTTTCGGCACCGGCAAACTTTTCCAACAATGCAAAAGCGAATTCAGGAGCGGCTCCCGGACCCTTGCCCAAGATAAAGTTATCGACAATCTCTACCATGTTACCCGTATATTCCGCACCTTCCAGATACGTGTCAAAGCCTGGATAACAGGTAGCCTTCTTACCTTTCAACAGTCCCCGCTTACCATATACCATAGGAGCGGCACAAATAGCTGCCAACGGTTTCTTTCCTGCGGCAAAATCCATAATCAGCTTATCCAGACCGGCATGAGCGTCCAGATTGGTAGCTCCAGGCAGACCACCCGGCAGTACAATCATTTCAACATCCTCTTCCTTCAAGTCTTCAAACAGCATATCGGCCACTACCGGTACCTGATGTGAACTGACAACCGTTCTTTCCCCTGTTACAGATACAGTCTTTACATTCAAGCCACCCCGACGCATCACGTCCAACGGAAACATGGCTTCCATTTCCTCAAAACCTTCAGCTAAAAAGATACAAATTGCTTTCATAATGATCATTATTTAGATTTAAATGTCTTCCTTGGGAATTATCATCTCCTTGGTCGACATCAACAGTTCCTATTTCAATTTAAAATAGTAAGTAATGGTACCGCTCTGGTTATTCACGCCACTGATTGAATTGAAACGGGCCTTGGCCGCAGCATCCAATGCAGCTTTCCGTAAAGAAGGATTGACCGTATTGGTACGCTTGTTGATACTGGTACTGATAACCCGGCCCGACGGATCGACCACAATGGTTACCACTACACGGCCTTCATCCTGGACATTATAGACCGGCATGGGCAAACCACCCGGTCCTAACGAACGCCCGTTCAGATCAAATGTTCCCAAACCTCCGATTCCCGAAGTCTTTCCGGTATTGCTGTTTCCGGTAGGACTTCCCTGGATACCCTCACCCGATGAAGCGTTCCCTTTGCTACCCATCCGGGTTCCTTTCCCAAACGCTCCTGCCACTTTACTGGCCGCAGCTTGTGCCGCCGCACGTTCCGCCTCGGCACGGAGCTCAGCCTCCGTCTTTTCTTTGGGCTTTTCAGTTTCAGTTTTGACCGGTACAGATTCTCTTTTCTTTTCCTCCTTTTGAAAATTTTCTTTCTTCACAGTCTCTTTCCGGGGCTGTTCCTTCTTCATCTGGATAGAAGGCTCATCATTTTGGGTAATCATCGGCTGCTCTACGTCTGTGCCGGTTATTTCCGACTCAGGCTCACTGGCGGTCGCCGGCATTACATCCACTTCTGTCATCATATACGGATCTGCATCACCAGACGCCATTTCCATATTTCCAAGCATAACCGGAACACCTCCCTCCTCCTGTTTCTCAGGACGGGTAAGCGTCAAAACCAGCAGCAGTACCAACACCAAGACATGCAACAGTACCGTTCCTACAATTCCGGCTATCTTACTTTTCTTCATACAATTCCAAATGATTAGTTCTTATCGGGGCGACGGGTTGCCAGTACCATCTTGAAATGGTTCTCATTGGCAATGTTCAATATACGGACAATCTCGCGGTAGGGAATAGATTCATCGGCATAAAGGGCCACGTACATTTCCGGCTCCTTGGCAGCACACTCCCGAAGGAAGGAGGGCACTTCATCTATACTTAACGGCATCTCATCCTCATTGCCGAACGCCCCGTAGTAATTCAAATCCTTATCTATAATTACACGAGCCATCGGCTTCGCTGAAGTCTGTTCAGAGCCTTGCGGAAGCAAGACCTTGATGGCGTTCGGCGAAACCATGGTAGAAGTAATCATAAAAAATATCAGCAGCAAAAAGATCAGGTCGGTCATAGACGACATGCTGAAGCTGGGTGATATTTTCTGTCTTCTTTTCAGTGCCATAAGCTTAATCCGTTATTTCTCACTCGGTTCATTCAACAAATCCATAAAGGCGATGGTACGTGCCTCCATCTGGCTGACTACCTTATCGACACGATACACCAGGTGATTATAGGCAAACATCGTAGCGATACCCACCACCAGACCGCCTACCGTAGTGATCATCGCTTCATAAATTCCGCTTGAAAGAAGGGTAATATCAATGTTGTTACCTGCATTCGCCATATTCCAGAAGGCACGAACCATACCTGTAACCGTACCCAGGAATCCCAACATCGGCGCCCCACTGGAAATGGTAGCCATAATGGAAAGCCCGTTTTCCAGCTTGGCCACTTCAATGTTACCGGTATTTTCAATGGCTGCCTGGACATCCGCTACAGGACGCCCCATACGGGTGATACCCTTCTCGATCATACGGGCGGAAGGCGTATTGGCTATGCGGCAATAATTGATGGCCGACTTGATTTCCCCGGTCTTGATGTAGTCGCGTATACGGTCCATGAACAGCGGATCTTCCTTACCGGCCTTCCGGATAGCCACCGCACGTTCAAAAAAGATATAGAAAGCAATGACCGACATCAAAGCCAATACAATCATAATCCAGCCACCCTTGCAGGCCATATCCCAAAGATTCATTTCCGGTTCACCCGAGGTAACCGGAGTCAGCACCGGATTTGCTCCGGTCATCGTGTCGGCAACCGATTGTACAGCCGCCTGTAACATCATTGTCATCATAATCAACGAAGGCATTTTTTATATTCTTCAATAGTTTTCTGTAATCCCAGGTATAATGCGTCACAAATCAGGGCATGACCGATAGAGACCTCGTCTACCCAAGGAATGTTTTCATGGAAATAAGAAAGATTCTCCAGACTCAGATCATGACCAGCATTCAGTCCCATTCCCAACCGGCGGGTAACTCTGGCTGCTTCAACGAAGGGTGCTATCGCCTTTTCACGGTTTGAAGCGTAACCGGAAGCATATGGTTCTGTATACAGCTCGACACGGTCGGCACCCGCTTTGGCCGCATATTCCACCATCTCCGGATCGGCATCCACAAAAATGGATGTACGTACCCCTGCCTTTCCGAATGTCTCCATCAAATCGCTCAAGAACGGGAAATGCTCTTTCGTGTTCCATCCGGCATTGGACGTTATCTGGTCCGGAGCATCCGGAACCAAAGTGACCTGATGGGGCTTTACCCTCAATACCAGATCAATGAACTCCTTTGACGGATAACCCTCTATATTAAACTCGGTATGAAGAATCGGACGCAGTGCCAGCACATCTGCATAACGGATATGACGTTCATCCGGACGAGGATGGACTGTAATACCTTCGGCCCCGAATCTCTCACAATCCAGCGCTACCTTTTCAACGTCAGGATTATTCCCCCCACGTGCATTACGCAAAGTGGCCACCTTGTTTATATTCACACTTAATTTAGTCATATTGCATATATTTTTATATCTTTGTATCTACAATGTGCAAAGTTAGCAGGTTTTATGATAAACTTTACACTTTTACATAACAAAGAATGATAAAAATGTCACAAGAGATGCAACAGACAATGAGATTTGCCCTTTTTGGAAATACATATCAGGAACATAAATCGGCTCATGTAACCCACCTGCTGGATATATTGCGCCGGAAAAACGCACAGATATGTATCAGCAACGATTTCTATTATTTCCTGCAGCAGCACACCCAAGCCAACCTTACAGACCTGGAAGTATTCCAGGGATATGACTTCAATGCCGATATGGTCCTCAGTATCGGAGGTGACGGTACATTCCTGCGGGCAGCCAGCCGGGTAGGAAAAAAGGAAATTCCAATTCTGGGCATCAATACCGGACGCCTGGGCTTCCTTGCAGATATCTCTCCCAACCAGATGGAAGAAACCTTCGATGAAATTTACGAAGGGAAATACCTGGCAGAACCGCGCCGGGTGCTTCATCTCACCTGCGACAACCAGCATATACTGAAGGGCTATCCTTACGGACTCAACGAAATAGCCATTCTGAAACGTGACAGCTCCTCGATGATAACCATCCGGGCCTACATCAACAACGAACTGCTCTGTTCCTATCAGGCCGACGGACTGGTTGTAGCGACCCCTACGGGCTCTACCGCCTATTCCTTAAGCGTAGGAGGCCCTATCATGGTACCTCAAAGCGGTACATTCAGCATTACGGCCGTGGCACCGCACAGCCTCAATGTACGTCCTATCGTAATCCGTGACGACTGGGAAATCACACTCGACGTAGAAAGCCGGAGCCATAATTTTCTGGTAGCGATCGACGGACGTAGTGAGACCTGCCGGGAAGGAACCCGGCTGACCATACGCAGGGCCGACTATTTTGTCCGCATCGTAAAACGTTGCCACCATTCATTCTTCAATACCTTACATGAGAAGATGATGTGGGGAGCCGACACACGCACTATCTGAAAATTTTCCACTCCCACAATCCGGCCGCCCCTTTATCAATGGTCAGACGCAAATAGCGGACTTCATCCTTGATGCCGGCAATATGGGGTGAGCAGGCTTTCTGCACTTTCTGGGAAGCACAGGCCTCCCAATTTTCCCCGTCCAGTGATTTTTCCACATGCCAGCAATGCCCTTCGGCAGGATGAACGAATGCCATCCGGCACTCATCTACATAGACCGGACGCTTCAGATCCACCATAATCCACGGAGTCCCGTCTGTTCCGGCCGCTCTCCAGCACGTTCCGTTCGAATCATCCCCGGCCAAAGCGGCCTCAAACAGGCGGGTACGCCTGGCGGACTTTTCCGATGCCTTATCCGGCAAGGGACTGTTCGGCCGTGTTTCGATCACCACTTCCGACGAACGGGGTTCCCGCACCGACGATGCACGGAAATCAGCCTGCAAGGCTAGGTTCTCACGCTTTTCCTGAGGCTCCCTCAAATATCCGACACCTTTCCTGTCAGGAATCAAGGTACGGATCGTACCGTCATCATTGAATTCCATCCTATTCACAAAAACCTGGCGGGTAGTACCTCCGTCACCGTATTCCAGATACACGAAATAATAGTTGTCCTTCTCTTCATCGTAGAACACGTTTCCATGCCCCGGCCCCCAGACATTATTTTCAATGGAAGAGAACAGGAAGATATCATTCCCCTCCGGCTTTTCAAAACCTTCCAACGGCGATTTCCGGCTCATCATGTATGCGTTCGCATAATTCTGGTTACCCCGCAAGGTATAGATGTAATAATAGATACCTTTCCGCTTGAACATAACCGGCCCTTCGGAATATCCCTGACGGGCAGTCTGTATATCTACCGTCCTCCCTTCCAGATGCAGCCAGTCGGCCTGCATACGCGAAGCGTGACGACGTCTCCAGAACAGATACGCCCGGCCGTCATCATCGATGAACGGTTCTCCGTCAATGTCCGGGGCGATGACAGAGTTCTCAAACCCGGAAAGCGGATCTGCATTCCCCGGCCGGGCACCGGCAAAACGGAAAGGTCCCTCCGGATTTTCAGACAGCAATACATAGGTCTTTGCATCCTCATCCGGCTTAACGAATGTTACGTAAAGATAATATTGTCCGTCTTTCGTAATCACCTTACCCGGAGCCCAATAACGGAAATATCCGGTATGTTCTCCCTTTGTATCGGTATACGGATAGCCCTGTTTCCAGTCGAAACCTTCAATATGGGACCCGTCGAAACTCCAGTTTACAAAATCCTTCGATTTCCAGACTACCGGAGTCCCGGCTTTCGACAAACCCTGATCTATATCTGTCGTACCATACAGATAAAATGTATCACCGAACTTCACGACCGACGGATCGGCCAGATTATCCGGAATAATCGGGTTGAACTCTTTCTGAGACCATGCCGCAGTGCCCAAGCAACATGCCAGACAGGCAATATATATCTTTTCCTTTAACATGTACTCTGACTATTCATCCAGGTTTTCCTTGAATTCAACTTCTACGATGCGTAACTCATGACCAGTCTTCGCCCCGTCTTTCGCCTTGAACAGGTCAAGTTCATTGGCAACCGGAGCGGCTACCTCCACAATCTGTCCGAATGCATCCCCTTCCTTACTGGAACCTTTCAGACGGATTGTAATATCGGTTGCAGGAACCGGCTTTACTTTCAGATGGATATATCCCAGACTCTTGTCGGTATCTCCGCTCCATACCAGTTCGTCGCCGGCATAGATTTCCAAAGGATAGCTGCGCATACGCCAGCCAGTAAGTTTCAGACAGACTTCATCCACTTCCGCCTTGCGTTCCAGATGGTAAGTAATCCATGCCGTCGACGGTTTTCCGTCATTCTTCCACTCGCTCAATTCATTGTCGTCAAAACTCTTATAGGCGTTCTCCGAATCATAACCGGCCTCAGCCGACAAGATGCCTACATCAACCTTTGTCACTCTATACGACGGAGTATCCGGTGTTTCTCCTCTATCCAGACGTCCTTCCAACTCATCACCCGGTATATAAGTACTCAATCCGCCCTTCATATCGACCGGAACCGAAGCGAATGTCAACTCTGCACCTTTCAATCCTTCCGATTCTGCCCTCAACGTAACATTTCCCGAAGCTGTAGTCGAACGGATCAACGCCCGGTTAACTCCACATTCTACAGGCAGATCTTTCGAAAGTATGTAATTATCCTTACCCTGGGCGATGCCTCCTCTCCATTCGGCCGGTCCGTCCAACGTAAAATGTACCATATTATTCGCCAGAGGGCAACGCCGACCTTGGGCATCTACTGCCTCAACCTGCACCAGGACCAGATCGGCCCCATCGGCCTTCCAGCCTTTCGGACTCTGTATCAGCGAAAGTTTCAAGGCCGCCGGCTCACCGGCCGTCTCAATCCGTGCACGGGTCACTTCCCTGCCGTCATTATATCCTACAGCTTCCAATATACCCGGTTCGAAAGCAACCTTATCAAACGTAAACAGGAAATTATATTCACGCTTCCCGGCAGGCAAAAGTTTTCCGTTCAAGAACAACGCTACACTGTCTGTATTTGCCACGACATACACCGGCTTGACAACCGACTTGTCATAATTCCAATGACCTACAATATGCAGACGCGGGGTTTCTATATCAACCCAGCCGTCCCACATTACCTGATGGGCGAAATACGGGTCCTTGAAGATACGCATCGGATCGGTCACACCGCTACGGCGGTAATTCTCCACCCCACGGAAATGGGTATTGGTATCCGAAAAAATAATCTTCACCCCTCCCGAGCTGACACGTCTCCCTGTGCCCGGACGTTCACGATAATAGTCGTACCAGCGGATTACATTCTCTTTGGTAAACATATCCTGATTATGGTTATACGCTCCGGCATCGGCATGTTTCTGAGTCTTGTTGCTCGCAGCCGAATGGTAGGAAGTATTTCCCTCGCCTTCCTTATGGAACGGATAGGAATATTCGTCCCAATATTTACGTAAGCCCTCGTCACGGCAATATTCCATTGCCCACATCGGATGATGGGCACTCTTGTTTATATAAAGCATTTCACCTCCATATTCCGCATCACGGATATCCAGCATCTCACGCGAACCGATGGCACGGCCTCCATAATAGTCGTACTTGTCACGGATCTCCTTCATCTCCAACATATGTTCACGTGTAATCGACTCATTACCACATTCATAGAATAAGATACTCGGATTGTTACGGTTATAGATAATCGCATCGCGCATCAATGCCTTACGCTGTTCCCACTGCTGTCCACGGCAGTCTTTTTCAGCGTCCCCGGCAGGCATAGCCTGGATCAGACCTACCCGGTCGCATGACTCCACATCCTGTTTCCAGGGAGTCACGTGCATCCAGCGTACCAGGTTGGCATTCCCTTCCACCATCAAACCGTTGCTGTAATCACTCAACCAGGCCGGAACCGACATTCCTACCGCCGGCCATTCGTTGCTGGTACGCTGTGCAAAACCTTTCATCTGCAATACACGGTCATTCAACCAGATTTTCCCCTCGGCAAAACGGGTCTTACGGAAACCGGTACGGGTAGAGACCTCATCAACTTTCTTACCGTCAATTACCAAAGCCGTCTTTACCGTATACAGATAACCATATCCCCAACTCCAGAAATGCAGGCCACCGATTTCCTGTTCAGCCGACAATACGGCCGTCTGTCCCGGTTCTACCACTTTCTCTTTACCGGAAAAGACCGCCATAGACATCCCGTCCCGATCAATCACTTCCACCCGATACCCGACAGTCTGACTTTTCTTTGTTTCATTCTTCACCTCCGATTCTGCATGAATCAAGGCTTTCCTTGCCTTCACACGGATATTCTGTGCATACACATATACTCCCGTTGTCTTCAGGTTACTATATAACGGCAATGTCTGATATATCCTACCGGTCACATGCAGCCATACATTCTTCGGCAGCCCCCCATAATTGGCATTGAAATTACGGTTACTCCACTGGTATTTCACTCCCGTAGCACGTTCGGCATAATCCCAGTCATTATCAATACGCACTGCTATCACATTCTCCTTGCCCGGCTTTACATACGGCGTCAAGTCAAAGCCGAAAGCCATTACTCCATTTTCATGCATTCCTACATGCTTTCCGTTCACATAGACATCCGTTCCCTGGCGGGCACCTTCAAACTCAATGAACACTTTACGGTCACCGGTCCCGGCAGGCAATACAAAATGCTTGCGGTACCACACAATGGTATCGGTAAGATCTTTGATATCCACCTTAAAGGCTTCATCTTCATTAAAGGCATGAGGCAATGTCACCTTCTTCCAGTCCTGATCGGCAAACTTTGTTTGTGAGGCTTCCTTCATATCTCCCACTTTCAGAAGCCATCCGCCATTGAAATTGTACTTCACTCTATCGGTCGCTGCCCATGATTCCGAAACAAAGAAACAGGCCAGCAACACCAACAACAGTAGACACTTATTCTTCATAATATTATATCATTAACAGATTTCAATACCATTATAAGCACGACACAAAAATAACTGAAACAATCCGTAGTGTCATGTAAAGAAGTACAGAAAAGCTAGAAATAAGTACAAGATGCCTTTCACGGATCTACCAAAGGAAACAATAGTCCGCTTTTTCCCCTTACATACCCGGAGGTTTTCAAAGTTTCTTCAAACGTTCCAGGGTTTCCTTATCGACAGGAAAAGCCGTTCCATGACGAGTTCCTTTGGGGAATGAAACCTTATCGGATATGTCCTCCCAGCTCTTGCCGTCGGCCGAGCGCACTGCACCATATTTATGTTCACGGTACTTGTCGAAATACACATATAACGTTCCATCGACAAACAAAGGCGCCGGACCTTCACACCAATAATTTCCGGTAATAGGAGCCGAGACCTCAGTCGGGAAACCATCGGTTATTGATTTTGTTCGGGTGATTCGCAGATTCTTTTCGGCAGGCAATGAATTTTCATTCTTCACGACCATAATCAGATCCTTGACCTTCGGATCACGGACAATGGCGGCATCAATCACACTGAAATCCGGATTAAAGAACATGCCGGTTTCAGAAAAGGTTTTGAAATCTTTGGTCGTAACATAATAGATACGATGATTCAGTCCTTTTTCACTTTCAATGACAGGCACCTCCTTATGGCGGCCCGGAATGGTTGTCGCCCAAATAATATAGAATGTTTGGCTTGGTTCGTCATAGAACAGTTCGGGAGCCCAACAGTTATGAGCGGTGGGTTCATGCATCATCACTGGAATAGCCTTCTGTTCCGACCAGTTGACCAGATCCTTGGATGAGGCGTAACCGATAATCCGGTCCGTCCAACTTGAAGTCCACACCATATGCCACGTTCCGTCCGGCCCCTGACAAATACTGGGATCACGCATCAGCTTGTCTTTCCCTACAGTCGGTTTCAGAAAAGACTCACCGTTCTTCAACGGTGTCCACGTGAGTCCGTCCTCACTATACGCCAGATGAAGCCCGTCACGGCTATCCCCTATAAAATACGAAAACAGATAAGCTCCTCCCTCTGCCTGAGCCATACCGGAAATACCCAACAGGCAACATAACAGCAAAATAATTTTTCTCATTACCATATCACCGTGTTTTTCAATTGCCTGCAATATTAAGGAAAAATATCTATTTACACAAACCGTTTTTACCAATAGGATACTTCATTTAATACGTCCTAAAAAACAAGCCGGAAGAACTTGATGTTTTCTCTCACACATCAAGTTCTTCCGGCACATATTCCAAGTTCTTTTGCCAAAAGTTCAAGTTCTTTTTTCAGCCACCTCCATATCACCTTACAGACGGAGCCGAACCGGCCACCCGGATAACGCTCAACGAATAAGCCGGCAATTCATAACCGAACCGTTCTCCTACCCGAAGAGTCTGTTCCACGGGTCGGGCCGTCTTGTCGGAAGGATCACCTTTAAGGACATTCAGCACAGCTTCACCCTCCGGCAAGCCCGGACAATTTATTTCCGTCTTTACTGCTACCGGCAAAAGGTTTACCAGCTTGATAATTACATCTCCGCTGCGGCTGTCCCTAATAACGGACGTAGCGATACGCCTGTTTACATCGGTACGGTTATTGTCCGTAGTACGGTCGGAAGGCAGATAAGTATCTCCCGAATTCTGCCCGAAGAGCAATTGGGTATAATATCCTACCGTAGGCTTTACCTCCCCGTTGTTGAAGTAAATCAGATCGGGGTTCCACTGGGTATGTCCCTCTTTGGCCAGCAACGGAGCGTATGACGACATGGCTACCACATCGCCGTTACGTTCTACCGACGTAAGATACAAAGCTTCGGACAAAGCTGTCTCAATATTATTGGGACGCCCGGGAAGATGGGCGGCATACTCACCCAGATAAACCTTTGAACCGGAACGGTTATAACGGTCGTAGAAGTCCTGGTTATTGACAAACCACCCCGGCGTATTGTAATAATGCTCGTCGACCATCGGGACCTTCAAACGGGTAGCCAGATCCCATCCTTCTTCGTAATCGGTCCCTTCATAGAACGGACCTACAGTCCCGATGACAGTTATATCGGGATACTTTTCACTCACCGCCTTGAATATCTTACTGAAGCGTGCTTCAAACACATCTGTTATCAGATCTTCATTACCGATACCTATATACTTCAGATTAAAAGGCTCCGGATGCCCCGCATCCGCACGCATCTTCGCCCACTTGCTGGTTTTCGGGTCACCGTTGGCATACTCGACCAAATCCAGGACATCCTGCACATAGGCATCCATCTGCTCCATAGGGATTCCTCCTTGCTGACCTCCGCTCAACAGTTTATCCTGCTCATAAGCCGAGTTCTGACACGGAACACCGGCAGCGAGGACAGGTACCGGTTCGGCCCCCATATCTTCACAAAACTGGAAATACTCAAAATAGCCCAATCCGCGAGTCTGGTGATAACCCCACAGGTTACGCAACGGCTTTCGTGTCTCCAGCGGTCCGATTGAACCTTTCCAGTCATAGATGTTGTCTATGCCGTCACCATGAGCCACGCACCCTCCCGGAAAACGCATGAAACGGGGATGCAGGTCGGCAATAGCCTGAGCCAAATCGGCCCGCAAACCGTTCTTCCGTTCCTTAAATGTCTTTTGCGGGAAAAGCGAGACTACATCAAACTCATATTTTCCAGCTGTCTGGGGCACAAGGACCAAAGAAGCCGCACTCACATCCGCCTCAGCCTTCAACACAGCCTTCTGCCTTTTCCATCTGTCCGAAGTGATCCGCACCGAAGTACCGGCCACTTTCCTGCCTTCCTTATCGAGCAGCAGCACATCCACCTTGCCGCCTTTATAGCCGGAAGGAATCCTGCCGAACAGGGAAAAGTCATATTTCTCCCCTTTTTTGAGTACAATGCCGTCAAAACCTCCGTTTTTCAGCATCACACCCGGAGTCTGTACGTCGAAGACTGCGTAATGAGGATTGTTCGGGTGCACCGGATCATCTCCTTCCACGACCGAAAAGCGTCCGCCGTTGCCCTGTACACTCCACGCATACGATCCATCCCATCTTTCACGCGACTGGTCTGCTGCCGAATATTCAAAGTCACGGTTTTGCACCAGTTCGGCATACAAGCCACCGTCGGCTCCGTAATTGATGTCTTCAAAAAATACACCGATCAGCTTATCACTGATAGGATAAGCGTCGCCCGGACGTACATCCAACTGCATATTCACGTCTTTCAACCCGGAAAAACGTTCGGCATCCTGCGCCGTACACTCCGCATCCAGCCTCCCCTTGTCTGCACGGTAACCGGCATATTCCAACATCCGGTCTACTTCCGGCCAAGCCACTTTCTGCATATATCCTTCGTACAAGGCACCGTCTACCAGGGCCGAAACTTTCTTTTCCTTATTCAGGGAGGTGAAATCCGGAGCAGACTGTTCTCCCTCGGTCTGTCCCTTCAGAAAATACGTCTGACGCTTCCATGACAACAAGTCGGCCGACGCGGCATGCCCCATCTCAAGCCCCTTGTCATTCAGCTGCCATACACAATGCCACATACCGTCAGCAGCACGCATCAGGTGTGGTTTGATCATGCGCTTCTCGGCAGCCCATGTACCATAATCACATCTGACATATCCTCCACCGATACGGAACCATTGCCGGGTATCACGGCTCCAGGCAAACTGCAGTCCGCTACGTCCGACATCCTGGACAGTCGCATACGAAAAGAGATATACGGAATCGGTACGATTCACAAGATTCTGTGCCGGCACAGAGACCGGCAAAACAGCCAATGCCACCCCCAAGGCAGCCATGTGTTTCCATTTCATATAACAAGAAGATTTAAGTCCATATTTTTTATCAGTATAATGGCAAAAATACACTTATTCTGATAAAATACATAACAATACAATCATTTAATGACCTTAATATCAAATTCCAACGGCATTTCCAAACGTTTCCGGAACTGCAACAGAAACGTTTTCCAGGCCTCCATATCGGGAATACCGGCCTTGCTCCATCCGCTCCCCCAATAATAGACCAGACTCTTTCCGGGGTGATAAACCGTCTCTCCCACAACATGCCCCAAGGCACCGTTCCTCTGCTTCCGCTCTTCTGCCGGGAACCATCTTACCCCGGCCGTTGTCAACGGCTCACCGAATACAGCTCCTACCCAGATAATGCCGTTATCATTATCCACATTATCCGTAGAATCGGCATAAGCGATATAACCGGCTTTCTTATCGAAACAATATCCGTCCGGATTCTGCGGATGGATCACAATGCCTCCTATAACGGATACCGGATGCGTCAATCCGGCATATGTCACCTCGGTACGGTTCAAATAAGACCCCTTATCCAACGATATGACGCGTGTTTCCACTACCGACTTACTATCCTTCAACGTAAACGGCCGGAAAGTCAGCCGGACAGAAAAACGCAACGGACCGTTATCCAGGATCTCGAAACTCTGATAACAATAGGGGTATATGATATCCGAATCAAACAGCAAGGCATTGGTTCCACCTCCCAACGTAGGACCTACACTGTAACAGTCCATCCCGTTCCCATGATCTACATGATAACAGAAAGTACTATACAGGCTGTCGGCCTCTACATTCCTGCCTTCGGATCTCAAACGGTTCACTTCAGCCCAAGAGAGGGAATCCAACTGCAAGGCATATCTTTTTTCCACCACCGGATAAGGGACCGATTTGGTAAAGATGTCATAGCCGAAAGCCTTTTCACCCGACTTCTGCAAAGCCGGACCGTAGGCACGGTAAGCCGCCTTATCATTCTCCCATGCGATATCATCCATACGCTCAGGATAATATTTTCCGCAGGCATAGACCTGCATGGAATCCGGAGTTCCGGCAGCCAGCGTATACCTTGTCCGGGAACGGGAATTTGCCGTAACCGGCACAAGCAGAAAACCGTCATGTGTAATCTGATATGGCACCTGTACTCCTCGGCTGTCGTAAACCACCAATTTCCGCTCCGCAGACAGATGCAAAGCTTCCAGACGTGACACAGGGACCTCCAGCAGTTCCCCGTCACGTTCCATATCCCAATTATTCGAAACCGTCATTTCCAGCCGGGTCTGTGCCTGACCAACGGCAAGTCCGGCCATCCATAGCCAGACCAGTAATGACATTACAAAAGCTGTCTTCATAACCGGTTACATCATCAATACAAGTCCCAAGTCTGGATATCATCCGCCCAACGGTGATCTTTCGGGAAAGGTTTCCCGCTCCACGCCTTCTTGCTGGTCCAATCCTGGGGAGCATCCGTCCAGAAAGGATCGGCTGCAGGAAGGCCTAAAGGCAGGAAAGCCAGCGACGTCATGTAAAGGCTGCCGTTATTGGTATACCAGTCGGCAATATTCGGCTGGCGTCCGGAGAACCCGATAGTAAGGAAACCACCTTCATTGAAGTTGTCATCACCGGCAAACATCCGTTTCATGACAGCAGTCAACGCACAGCGCACCTGTGCCAGGGTAACTCCAGCCGGCAGTTCCTTATACCATGCCATCAAGGCCAACGGCTGCATGGTAGCCATCCGATACGGAATGGAACGCCCGAACACTGGGAATGTGCCTTCCGGCGAAATGAAACGTTCCAATATCAGGCTGTATTTCTGTGCACGCTTCAAGGCACGGGCATAATACTTCGGATAATCGAGGCGCGTGCGGACACCGGCATCCACCAGGGCGTCGAGTGTTTCCAAATACATGGGATGGAACACATAACTGCTGTAATAGTCGAAAGCAAAGGAAGGGCCGTCGGCATACCATCCGTCACCTGCATACCATTCTTCTACCTTCCGGATAGCCGAATTGATACGGTATACATCGAAAGGTGCTCCGGCCTTGGCCAGGAAACTCTCAATGGTAGCCGAGAACAGAAGCCAGTTCGTATACGGCGGGTCGATCCGCCGCAACTGGGTAAATTCTTCAATATAACGTTTCTTCGTCGTTTCATCCAAAGGCATCCAGAGCTGGTCGAACGCACGCAGGAAACTTTCGGCCACATAAGCGGCATCGACCAATGGCTGCCCTTCGTTGCGCCACAACAGGTAATCGGGAGAATCCGGATCAACTGCATTCACATAACTCTTCAACGCCCATTCACGCAACTGCCGGCGCATCTTCCCTTCTTCAGTATCATCATCGGGCAGAGCCAGCCACGGAGCGATACCGGCCATCAAACGTCCGAAAGTTTCCATGTAAGTAACCCTCTTGTCACGACCGTCCCACGTAGGACTCACTTCCACCAGCATATTCTTCTGCAGTTCCCCTTTGGCCATATTGCTCAATACCGGTTCGGCCATCCGGTAAGCCAGCCTACACCAATACGCCCGGTCCTTGCTGATACCGCCTTCCAGATAACGTACGTACTCACAGGCAGCCAGCAGGAAAGCTCCTACTCCGAAATTAGCGGTCGATCCGGCATCGACAACCTGTCCAGGAATAGCTTTTTCACCTATCGGCTGAACATAACCTACCGAGCCATCCCTCTGCAGGGCCGTCTCAGACAGATAATTCCATGCCTTCCTGATTACAGGCATATAGACAGCCTCATCCAGATAACCGTTATTCACTCCCCACAACAATCCATAGGTAAAGAAAGCTGTACCGCTTGTTTCCGGTCCCGGCGCATGTTCCGGATCCATCATGCTACGGGTCCAGTAACCTCCGGGCTGCTGTATAGCCGCAACAGCCTTCGCCATCTTCCTGAACTTATCGGCGAAAAAGCGGTGATACCGGTAATCGGAAGGCAGATCTTTCAGGACCTTAGCCAGACCGGCCAGGACCCAACCGTCACCTCTTGCCCAAAAATCCTTTTTCCCGTTCAGGCTTTTATGCTTCGGATATACATATTTCGCGTCACGGTAATACAGGTTTTCATCCCGGTCGAACATGATGCTGTCTGAATAAGTGATGTATTCATAAAGCTTGTCCAGATAAAGCCTGTTCCGGGTAATCTTGTACAGCTTCGTCATGACAGGCATTACCATATAAAGCCCGTCACTCCACCACCAGTAATCACGGTTAGGGGTACTCATCTCATATTCCATCACCTCACGGGCACGGCGGATCTTCCTGTCGTCGGGATCAAGCTGATACAGGTCGGCATACGTCTGGAAACAGACCTGATAGTCGCCGAACAATACATATTCGTCCGATTCACCATACGAATATTTCCACTCGGAACGGTTGTCGCTCTTAGCGCCTTTCCATCCGTTATATTCGGCCCAAGCTTCCGAATAAGCCCGGTAATCCTCATTCCCTGTCAGGAAATACGCCTCCATATTCCCTGTATGGTAAGCGGCATGATCCCAAAAGGCCCTGACCTCCGGAGTATGGTTTTCCTGCCAATGCCGGTTCACTTTATCAATCATCCTGCGGACCCGCTCCGCTTCAGACGGTTTTGCGTAACCAGCCGTTACAGGCAATAAAACGGCGAGGCACACGGCCATCCATTTCAAAATCTGTTTCATGTCATTTCTATTTTTAAGGTTAAATTTCTACTTGTAACACATAGACCAAGGTCGGCTGGCTGCCAGCCACCACCTTTTCACCATCCCCCTGCCAGGAAGTCTGGACAAACAGATGAAGCTGTCTTTTCCGTTTCCATAGCTCCGTATCCAGACTCGGCTCCCAGGCTCCTACCGGGAAAACAGTCAGGTCTTTCACCTGCCAGATTCCCTTTTCCAGATTATCGGTATAAGCCATCGAAACCTTGCTTTCCCTTTCCGCGTCACGGAAAATGAAATATGCCTTGTCTTTATCCACGACAATACGCGGACGGGCTACCGGAATCATTTTCGTACCTCCCCCCTTCAGTGAAAACCCGAGTTTACGGTCCATGATGCGCCGTACATTCCACCGGTCGCCGTCATTCCATACCAGGCGGTATTGAGGGACATCACTTCCAGCATCACGCCAATAGGTCACGATATACGGATGCCCCTCTGCATCCGTACTCATACTGGTCTGGTTTATCAGTTCACTGTTCTGTGGAATACGGCAGGCGTATTCTGCATTATCCTTTCTGACAGGCAGATCATACCTCTCGCCGGTCGACTTGTACCAGGTCTCACCTCCGTCGGGCGAGCAGGCATAACACAGATCATGGTTCGTCTCCACCATCCAGGTTTCACGCCACACCCAGGAAAGATGGATTACCCCTGCTTCATCCACGTACAGTTGCCAATAGGCATTGCGTTGTCCTTCACCATCAATTAGAATATCCTGTACACGCCTCCACCGGTGCTTTGCGATATCATACCGGTTCATCACCAAGTTCCCCCGGCCCGAAATACCCGAACGGTAAACAAATATCAGACCACCGTCGGGCATCCTGTAAAATTCCGGATAAGTCACATCATGCTCGTCTTTTCCAGTCATCGGTTCCTTATCGCCCAGTTCCAGAGAACCGGGAGCCAGACTACGGCAATAATTCAACCGGCTTCCGTGATGGTCGAAAGCCACATGGATATATCCCTCTCCGTCGACAGCCATACTGATTACATTATGGGCATCGGCAACATTCCCCTTGTACCGGGAACGCTGCAAAGTCCAGACGGTACCACCCAGACATCTTTTACCCATAACCAGATAACCGTCGGGATCATAATAGGAAATATACTGTATATTACCATCGGTAACCAAGGAACTGTTCCTGAACACAGCTGTATTGACCGAAGTAGCGCTATATCCATAACCCACTTCAACCAATTGCCCCCAAGCCAGGCTATACCAGCCGCAAAAGACCAGAACAAGAAATAAATGACAGAAAAAAAGATGCTTCATAACAAAGGTAACAAAGGAATACAAAACAGAAACACCCTTATCCGTACCGGCCAAGGAACGGATAAGGGCATTTCCTCCAGATTAAAGATATTCGGGCAGACGGCTCAATTTCATGCTGTTGGAACCTTTTATCAGGATATAGAACCCCTCGGGTCGATGAGCCTCCACTTCTTTGATGACAGCCTCGACATCACCGAAATGTTCATAATGTGTAGTGGCCGCACCGAATTCAGGTCCTACCAGAAGTACCCGGTCGAACTTACATTCATCCAGAAAATCCACTATTTTCTGATGCTCGGCACAACTTCCCGGCCCCAGCTCTTTCATATCACCCAACACAACCATTTTAGGTGAAGCCTCTATCTGCCGGAAATTCTGCAAAGCCGCCATCATGCTGGTAGGGTTCGCATTATAGGCATCGACAATCAATTTGTTATAGGCAGTCTCCACCAGCTGGGAACGGTTGTTCTGCGGAACGTAACCCTCCAAAGCGTGGCATACATGGGCTGCATCCACCCCGAAATAAGTGCCTATAGCAGCTGCGGCCAAGGCATTATCCAAATTATAGGAACCTATCAGATGTGTCTGCACCTGGTGAGTCTGTCCGGCAGACGTCCATTCGAATGCAAGGAAAGGAGAGCAGGAAACCATTCTGCCGCTCACAAACAAGCCCTCGGTCTGTCCGTAACGTACACAGTTCAAGTCATGGGCGATTCCGTTCAGATAAGGATTCTCATTCTGGATAAATATAGTGGAATTTCCTTTTTCCCTCAGGAAATCATAAAGTTCTCCTTTCGTCCGGATCACACCTTCGAAAGAACCGAATCCCTGCAGATGTGCCTTACCTACATTGGTAATGATGCCATAATCCGGTTCAGCTATATGCACCAACGTCTTGATTTCACCGGGATGGTTGGCCCCCATCTCGATCACAGCCATATCATGCTTGTCGGTCAGACGCAGCAAGGTCAACGGTACACCGATATGGTTGTTGAAATTTCCCTGTGTATAAAGCACATTATACTTCTCTTTCAATACTGCGGATATCAATTCCTTGGTGGTTGTCTTACCGTTTGTTCCCGTAATCCCGATAATACGGGTTCCAAGACGGCGGCGATGGTAATTCGCCAGCTGCTGCAAGGTCTTCAGACAGTCGTCCACCAGAAAAATGTTATCTCCGGCATATTCCTTTTCATCCACCACGGCATAACGGCATCCCTGTTCCAACGCCTGTGCCGCAAAAGTATTGCCGTTGAAAGTTTCTCCCTTCAACGCAATGAACATGGATCCTTCCGGACAATTGCGGCTGTCGGTCGTTACGACTCCACATTCCAGAAAGCGTTTATATAACTCATCTATTCCCATTTTCAAGTTTTTTTATACCATGCACAAAGATAAATTAAAAATACGTTCAAGTAACGGTAAAAAACAAATTATTGTATGTACATTTGCAACACCAAGAGGAACTTTGCGAACATGGAGACAACAGTCACGAAACTTATCAATGTAAACGGACAGCTGATGGATCTGGCCTATCCACGGGTTATGGGTATCCTGAATGTGACCCCCGACTCTTTCTATGCAGACAGCCGGAAACAGACTGAAACAGAAATAATCCGACGCGTCCGCGAAATTCTGGAAGAAGGAGGAAGCATCATCGATCTGGGAGCCTATTCTTCACGACCGAATGCCGGACACATCACTCCGGAAGAGGAAATGTCACGCCTGCGTAATGCACTGAACATCATCCGGCGTGAATATCCCGATGCAGTCCTTTCCATTGACACCTTCCGTGCCGACATAGCCCGCATGTGCGTGGAAGAATATGGAGCGGCCATTATCAATGACATCTCAGCCGGCAATATGGACAAGCAGATGTTTTCTACCGTTGCCCGTCTGGGCATACCTTATGTCATCATGCATATGCAGGGTACTCCCCAAGACATGCAGCAAAATCCCCATTACAGCAATATCCTGAAAGAAGTGCTCTATTACTTTTCCGAAAAAGTCCAGCAACTTAAAGAACTGGGAGTAAAGGACATCATCATCGACCCGGGCTTCGGATTCGGAAAGACACTGGAGCATAATTATGCATTGCTGGACCAGCTGGAGGAATTTTCGGTTTTCGGCCTTCCGTTACTGGTAGGTGTTTCACGGAAATCCATGATATACCGTCTGCTGGGAGGCGGTCCGGAAGATGCCCTGAACGGAACAAGCATAATCAATACCGTCGCCCTTATGAAAGGAGCCGATATCCTGAGAGTGCACGATGTAAAAGCCGCAACCGAAGCCATAAAGATCATAGCAACCATGAAAGGATTGAAACAAAACGATTAAGCCATGCCCTTTGATATCTCCATATTGACCATAAAAGACATTATTGACATCCTGCTGGTAGCGTATCTGCTCTACAAGACCTATAAGCTGATGAAATCATCGGGATCCATCAACGTATTTACCGGAATACTGATTTTCATTGTCATCTGGGTAATTGTTTCACAGGTCCTCCAGATGCGGCTACTGGGCTCCATCTTCGACAAACTGGTCAGCGTAGGAGTCATTGCGCTGATTATCCTTTTCCAGGACGAAATCCGTCATTTCCTGCTCACCTTGGGATCAAGACACCGCAGCAACAGCCTCTTCAGATTTCTGAAAGGGAACCGGAAAGAAGGGAACCAGAAAGAAGAGATCATGCCGATAGTCATGGCTTGCCTGAACATGAGCAAAGGGAAAGTAGGAGCCTTGATCGTAATCGAGAAATCATTCCCGCTGGACGACATCGCCCGGACAGGCGATATCATCGACGCCAATATCAACCAGCGTCTTATCGAAAACATATTTTTCAAGAACAGCCCGTTGCACGACGGCGCCATGATTATCAGCAACAAACGGATCAAGGCTGCCGGCTGCATCCTGCCGGTATCACATAACCTGAACATCCCCAAAGAACTGGGATTGCGCCACCGCGCGGCACTGGGTATTTCACAGGAGACGGACGCCCTGTCCATCATCGTATCCGAAGAGACCGGAGGCATATCCATAGCATATCAGGGAGAATTCTACCTACGGTTGAGCGCCGAAGAACTGGAACGTATGCTGACCAACGAACCGGAACCGAAAGAAACGGCCTGACTGAATCAGTCCAACATCAGACTCATGTAAGGATGCAGCCTTTCCATGACCCAGGCGGTCACCTCATGAATATTCATCCGGATATAAGAAACACCTTCCCGGAATCTATGGAACAGCTCTCCTCCATGCAACGAATAATACCCGTTATTTTCAGGAATGGCACCATCGCCTTCCACCTGTATGTCAATATCAAGTTCCCGCCTGTATTGTGATGCAGCCAACAGACGCAAACATCCTGCCACATCAACAAGACGTGCCATACCCAATTCTTCGGAAGCATTGCAGGAAGGCACGATACATTCGGCTTGATGAAGCCCCTGAAGATGAAGGATGTACATCAATACATCAGATGCATCCAAGCCGTCGGACAGAAGCATTTCCTTTACCGACAGAATTTCTCCCTTGGGAACACAAAAGAACATGCCGACAAGCTTGCCGCACTTACGTGCCACCCACAAGGAACCGCCACTCAACTGCAAATCGGCAAGAACAAGGTTCAGATCGTCCCTGTCATGCTGTACACAACAAGAACGGCGAGACATCTGTTCACTAAAAAAGGAAAAGAGAGAATTACCCACAGGAGTTGACAGATCTATATTCCTGATAGCCAAATCATTATGAAAGTTATCAACAGGCTGTTTACAACTGTTGATAACTTTCAGAGCATAGCGGAAACAGACGGCATAACCAGATAATGCATAATAATTTTTCAGCCACTCTTCGGCCGGAATCAAGGTAGCCATAAGGACTCCATCTTCATACATAGCCCTATGTGTCCGGGCCAACAGGTCCCTCATCAACCCGTGCCCTCTGTAACCGGGAAGTGTACAGGCTCCGGAAATATACGACATCGGTACCGTTTCTCCACAGAAGGTCATCGGATAAGGAATAGCCTGCAGGGCAGAAACCACCATTCCGTCCTTTTCTATCACCTGATTTATCTCTTCCCGATAGCGTCTGCTGAAATAAAGATCCACAAACCTGTCATCATCATCAAAGCAGGTTTTCCACAACCGGCGTGTCTGTTCCTTTATATTCATCGTAATTCAACTATATGTTTTTCAAGTATGGTTTCCGGCTGATAAGACAGTTTGGCCTTTCGCAAGCCTTCCAATCCCAAGTCTTCTTCGCGGTTTACATATATATATTGTTCAGGAATATGATTGGCAAACTCATAATTGATCATGGTGTATGAACCTTCAATATCCGTATCGGCCTTTTCCACACAAGTATCAAACGTCTCATCATTGATGGGGGCCCCGAAAGTAAATGCGGCAATCCTGCCGTTCACGTGCAGTACACCTCCCGTCAGTCCAAGTTCCTCCATATGACTCAACGCTACCGTCATGAAACGGCGTTCATCCTGCAAAGCCTCGTTTTCGGCACAGTCATTGGCCCTGCACCACAAAGACTCCAACCTCAGACATTCCGGTATCAGATCCGGAGTCAGCGGCTTATATTCATAATCCGGATAGGAGGTTTTAAATTTATTGATATGGTTCCGTTTAGGCTGGAATTTTTTGCCATGCAGCATAGCCAGATCCGAACGCAGATAAACATAATCGGAATAATCACGGTCGGAAGTGAAAGTAAAACGTCCCGGAAAAGCCTCTTCCAGTTCAGCGCACAAGTCTGTACACACACCCAACAGACGGAAAGGTACACCATCCTGTCTTGCATCTTCTATCAATGCCTCAATAACCGGAGCCACATTACCCGTTCCTACCGGCATCATGTAAGCCCGCTCGTCCTCTACGTAAAAACGGAACAACAAGAAACCGTCCAGTTCGGCAATCTCCGTGCGATAAAGGAAACGCCATCCGTACAGGTTGGCAAACGAAAGATCACAATTACGGCGCTTACCATGCATTGTGTATCTCTGTACCCTATCCTTATCCTCTAAATCTATAGGTTGAAAATCGATCATAACAATTTATGCTTTAATGAAAAAGCGGACTATATTCACCCGAACATCATCGGCGCACCTGTCCATGATTCCGGGCGGATATACCCCGCCTCTTTAAATTATCGGAATTGCAAAGTTAATATAATCCCAGCAAATGTAAAATAGTCGGTGTCAGCAAGGCGGTAAGAATACCGTTCAATGTCAGTCCCAGGCTCGCATAGGCACCGTATTTACCGCTGACTTCCATCGCCCTTGAAGTTCCTACCGCATGGGAAGCCGTACCCATAGACAATCCCTGTGCTATCGGGCTTCCTACACGTCCGACCTGCAGGACCTTGAACCCACAGATTGCTCCGAACAATCCTACCACAATCACCACTGCCGCCGTCAATGACGGAATACCTCCCACAGCATTCGACACTTCCATGGCAATCGGGGTTGTCACTGATTTCGGAGCCAAAGACATTACTACTTCGGGAGAAGCCCCCAAAAGTTTGGCTATAATCGTAACCGATACCAATCCTACGATACATCCCGCCAACTGGGAGACAATGATAGGCATCAGCTGCTTCTTTATCATACGCAACTGCAGATACAAAGGTACCCCCAACGCAACGACAGCCGGTTTCAGCCAAAATTCCACGAGCGAACCGGCTTCATGATATTTCTCGTACGAAATACCCGTACATTTCAAAAAACAGATCAGCAAAGCGATCGCTATCAGAATCGGGTTAAGAATCACCCATCCCGTCTTTTTCTGTAACAGCTTGGAGAAGAAAAAGAAGCCAAACGTAATGGCCAGTAAAAAGAACTCATTTTCTAAATAATCCATACTTCCGCACTAATTGATGAACCCATCCCGTTACTACTAATACCAGCACCGTACTGACAAACGTCGCAATGACGATAGGCCAGAACTGTGCCGTAATGATATCAAAATAAAGCATCAAGGCTACCCCCGACGGCACGAAGAAAAAGCCCAGATTTGCAACCAAGAAGTCGGACAAGCCCTGCACCCAGTGCAGCTTGACCCAACCCAATTTGAGAAACAGGGTGAGAAGAAGCATTCCAATAATGCTTGAAGGAAGTTTGATTCCCGTCAGATAAACAATCAATTCACCCAAAGCCAAACATCCGAAAAGGATGGAACATTGACGTATCATACCTTAAAAAACTAATATTAAAAACCGTCGCAAAGTTACATATCTGACAAGCAACGTGACCACTGTGATATCCTATTTTATCAATGATGTTGTCAAACATATAAATTTTGTATACTTTATCCGAAAAAAATCCTGCTTTTGCAAACCATATATTACAAAAATGAGTATTTTTGCAGTGCGGATAAGCAGTTCTGTTATCGTACACGATGAGGTAAAAGAGATACAACATATTTAATATATAAATCATGGATTTAATTAGTCAAATCGTTGAACGCGCTAAAGCTAACAAACAGCGCATCGTACTTCCGGAAGGAACTGAAGAACGTACATTGAAAGCTGCCAATCAGATATTGACAGACGGAGTAGCAGACTTGATTCTGTTGGGTAATCCTGATGAAATCAACGGACTTGCTAAAGAATGGGGCTTGGGAAACATCCATAAAGCTACTATCATTGATCCGGAAAATCATCCGAAAAAAGAAGAATATGCACAGCTGTTGTGCGAGCTTCGCAAGAAAAAAGGCATGACTATCGAAGAAGCACGCAAACTTGTTCTGGATCCTTTGTATTTAGGATGTCTGATCATCAAGTCGGGCGATGCTGACGGCCAGTTGGCCGGTGCCCGCAATACAACCGGTAACGTTTTGCGTCCGGCATTGCAAATCATCAAGACAGCTCCAGGTATCACTTGCGTTTCAGGTGCCATGCTGTTGCTGACTCATGCTCCTGAATGTGGCGATAACGGTGTATTGGTAATGGGCGACGTTGCCGTTACTCCGGTTCCTGATGCCGGTCAGTTGGCTCAAATCGCTGTTTGTACAGCCCGTACTGCTCAAGCTGTTGCCGGTTTGGATCCCCGCGTAGCCATGCTGAGTTTCTCAACCAAAGGTTCCGCCAAACACGAAGTGGTAGACAAGGTTGTGGAAGCATTGAAGCTGGCAAAAGAAATGGATCCGACTTTGAAGATTGACGGAGAACTGCAGGCCGATGCAGCATTGGTTCCAAAGGTAGGTGCAAGCAAGGCTCCAGGTTCTGAAATCGCAGGCAAAGCAAACGTACTGGTTGTTCCATGCCTAGAAGTTGGTAACATTTCCTATAAACTGGTAGAACGCTTGGGACATGCAACTGCCATCGGCCCTATCCTGCAAGGTATCGCCCGTCCGGTCAACGACTTGTCACGCGGTTGTTCTATCGACGATGTCTACAAGATGATCGCCATTACAGCTAATCAGGCTATTGCTGCCAAAGCCCAGTAAGCCAAGAACTTATTATAACAGTATGTCATTCAGGCAAAATTGCCTGGATGACTTCTGTTTTTATTCATCGACATTAAAACAATAAAACTTATATATGAAAATTCTAGTACTCAACTGCGGTAGCTCTTCAATCAAATATAAATTGTTCGAAATGACTACCAAAGAAGTCCTTGCACAGGGCGGAATCGAAAAGATAGGTCTGCCAGGCTCTTTCCTGAAACTGACCTTACCTAACGGCGAAAAAAAGATCATTGAAAAAGACGTTCCGGAGCACACAACCGGTGTACAGTTCATTTTCGACACACTGACAAATGCCGAATATGGAGCAGTAAAAGACTTGCATGAAATCAATGCCGTAGGTCACCGTGTCCTGCATGGAGGAACAAAATTCAGCGGTTCAGTATTGATCAACGATGCGGTCATCGCTGCAGTTGAAGAATGTTGCGACCTGGGTCCGCTACACAACCCGGCCAATCTGAAAGGTATCTATGCCGTACAGAAACTGTTGCCTGAAGTTCCTCAGGTAGCCGTATTCGATACAGCATTCCACCAGACCATGCCCGATTATGCATATCTGTATGCCATCCCTTACAAATATTTCGAAAAATACGGTATCCGTCGCTACGGTTTTCACGGAACATCTCACCGCTATGTATCAAAACGTGTCTGCGAATTCCTGAACATCCCTCAGGAAGGTTCACGCATCATTACCTGTCACATCGGCAACGGTGGCTCTATCGCAGCTGTAAAAGATGGAAAATGTATTGATACAACGATGGGACTCACCCCGCTTGAAGGCCTCATGATGGGAACTCGTAGCGGTGACATCGACGGCGGAGCAATCACTTACCTGATGAAGAAAGAAAACATGACACCGGATGAAATGTCAACATTACTGAACAAGAAGAGCGGTGTTCTGGGTATCTTCGAGAAATCAAGTGATATGCGTGAACTGGAAGATGCGGTTGCCAGAGGTGAAGAACGTGCTATCCTGACAGAAAAAATGTATTTCTACCGTATCACCAAATACATCGGAGCATATGCAGCAGCCATGGGAGGCGTTGATGTCATCCTCTTCACAGGCGGTGTAGGTGAAAACCAGGCTACAGCCCGCAGCGGAGTATGCAAGACCCTCGGCTTCCTGGGAGTCAAGATTGACGAAGAAAGAAACAAAGTCCGCGGCAAAGAAGCCATCATTTCTACAGACGATTCAAAGGTAAAAGTTGTAGTTATCCCAACCGATGAAGAATTGATGATTGCATCGGATACAATGGATATTGTAAGCGGCCTGAAAAAATAAGATATTTAATATAGATTAAAAAAAGAGGATATTCCTCGTAAGTTCACTATCTTTGAAACAAAAGAGAGAAAGGGACTTGCCGGGTCTATCCTCTTTTTATTATATATACAACTAAGCCCAAATCATTATGAAAAAGAAAATTGTAACATTCGGCGAGATTATGCTCCGCCTCAGCACTCCAGATAACCTCCGTCTGCAGCAAAGCCGAGAATTTATGGTCAATTACGGTGGCAGTGAAGCCAACGTAGCCATTTCCATTGCGAATTTCGGAGGTGAAGTCGATTACATAACACGCCTTCCCGACAATGCACTGGCCGAAACCTGCATTTCAGAACTCCGTTCACACAATATCAATACCAGCCATATCCTGATAGGAGGACGACGTCTGGGTACCTATTACATGGAGAAAGCCGCAGCTATGCGTAACTCAAAAGTAATATACGACCGTGAGTTTTCAGCCTTCTCGGAGTTGAAACCTGGAATGATTGACTGGAAAGAAATCTTTAAGGATGCCGCAATTTTCCACTGGTCGGGTATTGACGCAGCCCTGACCCCCGGATTGGCTGAAGTGTGTAAGGAGGCCATCCAGACAGCCAAAGATATGGGACTGATGGTTTCATACGATATCAATTACCGGAAAAACCTGTGGAACTATGGAAAGACTGCACAAGAGGTGTTACGTCCGCTAATGGCCTACAGTGACATCATGTTCGGCAGTGAAGGTGAATACAACCTGCTGATGGGATTGAAAGGGCCAGGCTTCAAGGCCACCAAAGCCAACGAACCATATGACGTCAAGGCATATGAAACATTCTGCAAAGAAATCAAGAAACAGGTTCCTGAATGTAAATACATCTATATTGCCTTACGTAATGTAATGAGCACAGAACATCACACATTCGCCGGAATCCTATATTCCAACGATACATTGAAATACAGCCGTGTTTTCGATATAGAAAATGTAATCGACTGCGTGGGTGTAGGTGACGCCTTCTGCGGCGCATTGCTTTATGCTCATCACGCCTATGACAACGACCAGAAACGTGTAGATTTCGCAACTGCAGCGGCCGTTCTGAAAAATACCATCGTAGGCGACAGCAACATGGTCAAGAAATCGGAAGTGGAAAGTCTGCTGGCACTGCACGAAGCCGGAGAACTTGCCCGATAAAGAAAAACGGTTGCAGGGCACTTTTCCATAACCACTGCAACCGTTCCATTATATCAGAATGTCAGGAATTTACCCGACAATCGTCTCACCTTCAATATACTGCTCAAGGAAGAGGTTCTCTCCGTCGAATACCACATATGAAAATTCCGTAATCCAATCTCCCAGAATCATCATTCGGGCATTACGGGTCAGCATCAAGTCAAGCATGATATGACGATGACCGAATATAAAATAATTGATATCCGGATGAGTCTTCAAATATTCCTTGGAGAACAAGACAAGCGGTTCCTTATCCTCACCCATATAATCCGGTTCCCGACCGTCTTCACGTTTCATACGGCTATGTTTGGCCCATTCCAGCCCCAGTTCCACACTCCAACGAGGATGTAGGGCAGAGAATAACGTCTGCAAGGTCTTACTGTGAAACACCGTGCGCAAGAATCTGAATTTACGGTCGTCATCTCCCAGTCCGTCGCCATGTGCCAGAAAAAACTCTTTCCCGTAAATTTCACACGTCAGTGGTTCCCGGTGGAGAATCACGCCACATTCCTTTTCCAGATAATCCCCACACCAGATATCATGGTTTCCGATGAAGAAATGTACTTCAACCCCCATATCGGTCAACTCGGAAAGTTTTCCCAGGAAACGCGTATATCCCTTAGGCACTACCAACTTGAATTCATACCAGAAATCAAACATATCACCTAACAGATAAACGGCAGAAGCCTTGTGCTTGATACTGTCCAGAAAATTCACGAGTCTACGTTCCTGAGTACGGCCATGTCTGATAGCACGTGAGCCTAAATGAGCGTCCGACAAAAAATATACATTCTTCATCCCTTCCATAATCAGATCTGTTTTATAAGAATCCCAATTCCAGTTTTGCTTCTTCCGTCATCATATCCTTATCCCATTCCGGTTCAAACACCAGATTGATCGTTGCGGAAGTCACTCCGTCAATCGATTCTATCTTCTGACGGACATCTTCCATAATAAAATCGGCCGCCGGACAATTGGGGGCTGTCAATGTCATGTCAATCACTACCTCACCATCATCCTGCAAGTCTATTTTATAAATCAGACCAAGATCATATACATTGACGGGAATTTCAGGGTCGTATACCGTTTTCAGCATATCGACAATTCTCTCTTCTATCCTCAACTTAGTTTCGTTATCCATAAATTCTCGTATTAATTCTTAGATATGCAAATGTAATAAAAAAATAGAATAACCGAAACTTCGTCAAATTCTTCCCTCATCGGAATAACTATAATACGTACCGTCGGTTATTATAATATGATCAAGCAGACGAATATTCATAACCTCACCGGCACGACGTAAGGCTTCGGTCAAACGATCATCATCTCTACTGGGAGAGACATTACCGGAAGGATGATTGTGACAAAGAATAACAGATACGGCACGTTTCAAAAGGGCTTCCCGAAGTATACAGCGGATATCGACCTGGGTAGAAGCCAGCCCTCCGATACTCACCTTCAGACGGTCGATAACCTTCGATGACTGGTTCAATAAAAGTATCCAACATTCTTCCACCGGCAGATCACACATCAGCGGATAAAACAACATGTAGATATCTTTCGAGCAACGTACACTCTTCCGCTCCAACGGTTCTTCTTCCATCCGGCGCTTACCTAGTTCGGCCGCTGCCAGAATAGTAACCGCCTTAGCCGTCCCGATTCCTTTAAAACGGCACAACTCTTCTATACATGCCTTTCCTAAGGATGAAAGGCTGTTCTGATACGCTCCCAATATTTTGCGCATCAATTCTACGGCCGATTCTCCGGAAGAACCGGACCCGATAAGTATGGCCAGCAATTCGGCATTACTTAACGTTGATGCCCCATATTGCATCATACGTTCCCGAGGACGGTCCTCCTCCGCCCATTGATTGATCGACAATTTTTCTGCCATGTCACTAACAAACCAGACGACCGGCAAAAATGCCGGATACTATTTATAAAAGTTTTTTTCAAAAGCCGAATAAGCTTCCTTACCCAACACACAGCGTTTCCACCATGCAGCAAGAAAACCACTTCCATAGCCTGTCAACTGTATAAACGCTGCAACGACAGAAAGTATACCGATTTTCACACTTTTATTCCGAACAGAAGAATCAGCAAATATTATAGCCGCAAAAGCAGCCAACAACAATAAGCTCCATATACAAATGAATGAACACAGAATAACCAGTACAACCCCCACCGTAAACATGGCAGGAAGCATATGTACCAATTTCAATGATTCCGGATATTTCTTATATAGATTGATACGCGCTATGCCAGAATTATGTACCTGCTTGAAAAATTTCTTCAGATCAGTACGACGCTTGTGCCATACCCACGCTTCCGGGAACAGACGGCAACGGTATCCACCCTTAAATATACGTATGCTGAAATCGATATCTTCCCCGAAACGCATCCGTGAAAAGCCTCCTAACGCCTTATAGACATCGGCCTTTACCCCCATATTGAAGCTTCGCGGATAAAACTTGTCCATTTTCTTTTTCCCGCCACGGATTCCTCCCGTAGTAAAGAATGAGGTCATAGCATAATTGATTGCCTTCTGGACAGGCGTAAACGAATCGTGTGCCCGGTCGGGACCACCAAAAGCATCGGCCGGCTCACGGCAAAGTTCCGCTTCAACTGCATCCAGATATCCTTCCGGTATCACACAATCGGAATCCAAAATCAACAGGTATTCTCCATTACTTCTTTCCGCGCCGTAATTACGGGTCTGCCCGGGCCCCGAATTCGGTTTATTGTAATAATGCACATCAAGCCTGTCCCGATATTTTTCTACAATATCTTTACAAGGCACCGAAGAGCCGTCCTCAACCACTATCACTTCAAAATCCTTGAAAGATTGGTTTGTCAGACTTTCCAACAGTTCATCCACTTCATCCGGACGATTATACACGGGAATTATCAGAGAATATCGCATACCTGTTCTTTATTTATACAGACAAATATAAATCTTCTTTTCTGATAAATCACCTTGCCCCAGAAATATTTTACCGGATAAAAGACATAAAAAAAGAAATGACGCAGAACCGGGACTGGAACATCCCGCTTCTGCGTCATTTATAATATACCGGACAAAAGCCGTCAAGTATAAATCAAGCCTTTACACGACCTACATATGAGCCGTCACGTGTATCCACTTCAATGATTTCATCCTGATTGATGAACAGAGGAACACGTACAGTAGCACCGGTTTCAACAGTTGCAGGTTTAGTTGCATTGGTAGCAGTATCACCTTTAAGTCCCGGTTCAGTATAAGTAACCTTCAGTTGGACCTTCACCGGCAATTCTGCAAACAAGATAGTTTCGGTAGAAGCGTCAGACACAACATCAACCACCATTTCTTCTTTCAAGAAATCAACACCTTCAATCAAATCACGGGCAATAGGAACCTGTTCGAAAGTTTCCTGGTTCATAAAGATATAGTCTTCACCTTCTTTATACAGGAACTGGTAAGGACGACGTTCTACACGTACATCTTCCAATTTTTCACCGATATTGAAACGACGTTCCAAAACATAACCGTCAACAACATCTTTCAGTTTGGTACGCATGAAAGTGTTTCCTTTACCAGGTTTTACATGCAGGAAGTCAATACAGAAATACAATTTGCCGTCCATACGGATAGCTGTTCCAATCTTAATGTCTTGAGCATTAATCATAACTAAATTCTTTATATTATATGTGATTATTAATTCGTCCTTCTGGAAATCCGACTGCAAAATTAATTGAAATCACGAAAAAACGCAAAAAGATTTGTCTAAAAATGACTTAGCTATTGGTTTATTTAAAAAAAGTCACTAATTTTGCAGCCCGAACGCAATGGAATAATAACATAATAAGTATATACGAAAATGAAAAGAACTTACCAACCCTCTAACAGAAAGAGAAGAAACAAACACGGTTTCCGCGAAAGAATGGCTACTGCAAACGGTCGCCGAGTATTGGCTGCACGTCGTGCCAAAGGTCGTAAAAAATTGACTATCTCTGACGAATACAACGGCGTGAAGGCATAATCCGTGCGTTGGAAATAAGAATTAAGAAAGCCGCAAAACATTGTTATGGCAGTGTTTTGCGGCTTTTCTTTTCTTGAACCTGTCCTTTAATGAATTATATCTGAAAAAATTGTATCTTTGCCGAAACTATATACATATATAATATGGTAACTTTTAAAGAATTCTTTTCATTCAAGAATAACCGCTTTTTCTGGCTGAACATCATCGGCATGATTGTTGCAGTCTTTGCCATTGTTATGGGTACCCTTTTCTGGCTTGACCGTTATACACATCACGGTGAATCCTATGTTGTACCCGACGTAAAAGACAAGACAGTCGCCCAAGCCGAAATATTATTGAAAGAACAACATATGCAGGGAATTGTGGTCGATTCAAGCTATGTCAAGAACATGCCTTTCGGAATTATTCTGGACCAGACTCCAGCCGGCGGAATGCGTGTAAAGGAAGGACGTACCATCTATCTTACCATAAATACCAACAGGGTTCCCTTGGTCAAGATACCAGACCTCATAGACAACAGCTCTGCACGTCAGGCTGAAGCCAAGCTTAGAGCCATGGATTTCCAGTTGACCGAACCAGAACTTGTCAGCGGAGAACAAGACTGGGTATACGGAATCAAATATAAAGGAAGAAGCCTGATGGCTGGCGACAAGGTTCCACACGAAGCATTGCTTACCTTATGTATCGGCAGTACGCAATTGAGAGACTCATTGAGTATGGACAGCCTTAACAACATGGATATTCTTCCGGAAGACGGGGATGACGAAAGCGCTCCCAAAGTAGATGATTCATGGTTTTAAGTCCTAAAAACGCTATTATTATCTTAGCAAATGACTGAAGATTATATTGACGACGAACTGGAGGACTCATTGGACGACATTGAGCCCGTAAACCAGACTCCAGAACTGTATGAACATTTCCGGGTTGTTGTCGACAAGGGACAGGCCCCTGTACGTATCGACAAATATCTGTTCGAACGTATTGTCAATGCTTCCCGGAACCGCATCCAGAACGCGGCCGATGCCGGCTTTGTAATGGCTAACGGCAAACCGGTCAAAAGCAGCTATAAAGTCAAACCGTCGGATGTTCTGACGGTTATGATGGACCGTCCACGCTACGAAAACGACATCATACCGGAAGACATACCGTTAGATATCGTATATGAAGACGATGACCTGATGGTTGTCAACAAACCGGCCGGACTTGTAGTACATCCGGGATGCGGGAACTATCACGGAACCTTGGTCAACGCCATTGCCTGGCATCTACGGAACGTCCCTACATACGATCCTAATGACCCACAAGTGGGACTGGTGCACCGTATCGACAAAGATACTTCAGGATTATTGGTCGTGGCCAAAACCCCGGATGCGAAAACCAGTCTGGGGCTACAATTCTATAACAAGACAACCAAACGGGAATACAACGCCCTGGTATGGGGAATCATTGATGAAGATGAAGGAACCATAACAGGTAATATAGGAAGGAATCCGAAAGACCGCATGCAGATGGCAGTTCTTTCCGACCCGACCCAAGGCAAACACGCCGTTACCCATTACCAGGTACTGGAACGACTGGGTTATGTCACATTAGTCAAATGTGTACTGGAAACCGGACGCACACACCAGATCCGGGTACATATGAAACATATCGGCCACGTACTGTTCAATGACGAACGATACGGTGGACATGAAATATTAAAAGGAACTCATTTTAGTAAATACAAACAATTTGTAAACAACTGTTTCGACATTTGTCCCCGACAGGCCCTTCATGCCAAAACCCTGGGTTTTGTACACCCCCGCACCGGTAAGGAGATGTTCTTTACCTCCGAACTTCCGGAAGACATGACCCGTCTGTTGGAAAAATGGAGAAATTATATCAGTAACAGAGAAGAATTATGAAACGTATCATTGCTATCGTAGCCGGAGGAGACTCTTCGGAACATGATGTTTCCATGCGCAGTGCAGAAGGAATCTATTCATTCATAGATAAAGACAAATACACATTATACATTGTAGAGCTGACCAGACAGAAATGGGAAGCCCTTCTGCCGGACGGAAGTCGTGCCCCGATAGATAAGAACGACTTCAGTTTCTGCCATAACAATCAGAAAGTGATACCGGATTTCGCCTATATCACCATCCACGGAACTCCCGGAGAAAACGGTATACTGCAAGGTTATTTTGAACTGATCGGTATCCCTTATTCAACCTGCGATGTCCTGATTTCGGCCATGACTTTCAGCAAATTCACTTTAAACCAGTATCTGAAAGGGTTCGGTGTACGAGTGGCAGAATCAATGCTTGTCAACAAACGTCACGGCATCTCTGATGAAGAAGTGATAGACAAAATCGGACTGCCTTGTTTCATCAAGCCTAATGCCAGCGGTTCCAGTTTCGGTGTAACCAAAGTCAAGACCAAGGAACAGATCCAGCCGGCCCTGGAAGCAGCCTTCAAGGAATCTTCCGATGTCATGATAGAAGCATTCATGAACGGAACCGAACTGGCCAACGGATGTTACAAGACCAAGAAAAAATCGGTCGTTTTCCCGATAACCGAAGTCGTCAGCAAAAACGAATTCTTCGACTACAATGCCAAATATAACGGCGAAGTAACCGAAATCACTCCAGCCCGCCTGACACCGGAACTTACCGCACGCGTACAGAAACTCACATCCGCCATCTATGATATATTAGGATGTAAAGGTATTGTACGTGTAGACTATATCATCACCGAAGGTGAAAAAATCAATATGCTCGAAATCAATACTACTCCGGGTATGACAGCCACCAGCTTCATCCCGCAGCAGGTCCGCGCGGCGGGGATTGATATAAAAGATGTGATGACAGACATTATTGAAGACCATTTCAATTGATAATTGCTAAATAATCGCTATATTTAGACTATCTAAATAAATAACATTACCATGAACATACCTGCCGAATTCAATGAAATCCGACCGTACACTCCCGAAGAGCTTCCACAAGTTGCCGACGAACTTTTAGCTGATCCTTCGTTTCAGGAAGTCATTTCCGTGGTCATGCCGGGTGTACCTATCGAAATGATCGCCGCCAAGTTCCGTAGCTGTAAAACAAATCTGGATGTACAGAAAGCCTTCTTCTATGAACTGCTGAAAGACATCATCAAGAAATACAGTGACGGATTCGACATGGATACAACCTCTTTGGCAGATAAACAGAAAAATTATACATTCATATCCAATCATCGGGATATCGTACTTGATTCCGGACTCTTGTCGGTAGGACTGCTTGACAACAATTTCCCAAATACCGTAGAGATTGCTATCGGAGACAACCTGCTGATATACCCTTGGATCAAAAAACTCGTACGCATCAACAAAGCATTCATCGTACAGAGAGCGCTGACCATGCGCCAGATGCTGGAATCCTCGTTACGCATGTCACGTTATATTCATTTTGCAATCAGTGAAAAGAAAGAAAACATCTGGATCGCCCAACGGGAAGGACGTGCCAAGGATTCAAATGACCGCACCCAGGAAAGTGTGCTGAAAATGCTGGCAATGGGAGGAGAAGGCGACACCATCGACCGTCTGAAGTCATTGAACATTGTGCCCACGGCATTATCGTACGAGTACGATCCATGCGACTTCCTCAAAGCAATGGAAATGCAGCAGAAACGGGATATCGAAGGCTTCAAGAAAAGCCAGGAGGATGATCTGAACAACATGAAGACTGGAATTTTCGGATATAAGGGAAGAGTACACTTCCAGACCGGCCCATGCATCAATGCAGAATTGGAATCGCTTAGAGGATTACCTAAAAGCGAAATCTTTGTCCATATTTCAGCCATCATCGACAAGCATATCCATAGCAATTACCGTCTTTATCCCGGGAACTACATTGCCTGCGACATGCTGGAAGGTACATCCCGGTTCACCGGTAAATATTCTGCAGAAGAAAAGATACGATTCGAAGCTTATCTGCAGAAAAAACTTGATCTTATCCAATTACCCGGCAAAGATGAATCGTTCCTGAAGAAATGCATTCTGACAATGTATGCAAATCCTGCTTTAAATTACTTGAAAGCAACCGAAGCATGAACAAACTGACCCTATACACAGCCATTCTTTGCATGTCCCTATGCGGGGCATGCAAAGAAAACGACTATGTATATCCGAGTGTACTCACGGAATTCATCAATGCACAGACAGACGGAAACGGAGTCTTGAGCCACCTGATAACCGACAATGGTAAAACATATGTAATACAGCCACGTGACGGATTGAGCGGTTTGTCAGCCGATACACTCTACCGGTCGGTCTCAATCTACGAACCACTGACAGACGGTACAGAAAATAACATGGTAAAACTGTACCAATGTCAATTCATTCTTGCCCCTACCCCTGTTCCCTCCTCCTCATTCAAGGACGGAATCAAGACTGATCCCGCCGACATAGAACGCATCTGGAGATCTGGAGAATATATCAATATGGTTCTGGATGTCAGGATAAAAGACAAGAAACATACCTATCACTTCATTGACGAAGGTATAGAAAAAGAGAAAGACTGCCAGGTTCTGAAAATACGCCTTTACCATGACAGTCAAGACGATTACGAAGCCTATACACATAAAGCTTATCTGTCTATCCCTTTGGAATCATACAGGGAGAAACTGAATAAAGGAGACAAAATCCGTTTCTACGTCAATACATACAGCCAAGGGGTTATCCAGAAAGAATTCGATTATTAACCGCAAGCCTAGAACTGATATGATAAAAAGTATCTATTTCATGTTTTTTGTATGCGCTGCACTTTTCGGACTTTTTGCATGCAGCGCCAAGTCACAAGACAAATTCAAGAACCTGTCGGCCGACGAATTCGAACGTCTCATTGAAGACGAGGACGTACAGCGTGTAGACGTACGTACAGTCGCCGAATATAGTCAGGGACATATACCTGGTAGTCTGAACATCAACGTACTGGATGATTCATTTTCAGCGGATGCCGACGAATTGCTCGACAAAGGAAAACCCGTAGCGGTGTATTGCAAAAGCGGACGTAGAAGCCGTAATGCAGCCCGTCTGCTGGTAAAGAAAGGATATAAAGTATATAATCTGGACAAAGGTTTCGACAACTGGAAAGAGAACGGAAAGGATATAGAATTATAATTGCCTGCCATCAAATAAAGACGGGGAAACAGATTGCCAATCACTATCCATCTGTTTCCCCGTCTGCTTTATAGGCCTTATAAACTCTTCTTAAACGCTATCCAAACATCATTTGTCCAGATCCTGCAACATCCGTTTCAATACTACAGTTGCCGAAATTTCACGGTTGGCCGCCTCCGGAATAACCAAAGAAGTAGGAGCTTCAATAACATCGTCTGTCACAATCATGTTACGCCGTACCGGCAGACAATGCATGAAAAAAGCATTGTCAGTTACAGCCATATGGGCAGTATCTACAGTCCAGCTCATGTCTTTACTCAGTATCTTCCCATAATCATCCGGATTTGTCACTCCCGGACAAGCCCAGTTTTTTGCATAAATGAAATCGGCTCCCTCAAAAGCCTTCATCTGATCATATTCCACTTTCGCTCCACGGACAAATTTCGGATCCAGTTCATATCCATGAGGGTGGGTTATGACAAAATCCACATCGGCTTCATTCATGAAATCTGCAAAGGAGTTAGGTACAGCCTGAGGTAAAGCACGTGGATGAGGAGCCCATGTCAATACAACCTTCGGACGTTCTTTTCTCTTATATTCTTCTATTGTAATCAAATCGGCAAATGCCTGTAACGGATGCCCTGTAGCTGCCTCCATAGAAAACACAGGTTTCCCGGAATACTTGATGAACTGGTTCAGAATCTTTTCCGTATAGTCATCTTCACGGCTTTCGAAACGGGCAAACGAACGGACACCGATGATATCACAATAAGAGGCCATAACCGGGATAGCCTCCAGCAGATGCTCACTCTTGTCGCCATCCATAACCACTCCACGCTCTGTCTCCAACTTCCATGCCCCCTGGTTCACATCAAGTACAATCACATCCATACCCAGATTACGTGCAGCTTTCTGGGTACTCAAACGGGTACGCAAACTGTTGTTAAAGAAAATAAGCAGACAAGTACGATGCTTGCCTAACGCTTCATATTTATAACGATCTTTTTTAATCTCAAAAGCCTCAGCCAAAGCTGTCTTCAAATCACCAAGATCAAATACATTCGTGTAAGTTTTCATAGGACAAACTGTATATTAATTTATTTTTCACGGCAAATATACTATAAAAATACAACAAGCCAATATTTTAACCGAAAAACTTTCAAAAGAGCAAAACGGAACAATACCAACTCGCTCAGGTTCCAGGTACCCGGGCAAATCACTTCCTTATCTGTCCGTTCCCTTCAATCAACCATTTATATGTTGTAATTTCACGCAACCCCATAGGCCCCCTAGCATGCAGTTTCTGAGTACTTATACCTATTTCCGCCCCCAGTCCGAACTGAGCACCGTCAGTGAACGAAGTCGGAGCATTGGTATATACACAAGCCGCATCGACTGCACGCGAAAAATAAGCGGCAGCCTCCTTGTTTTCCGTCACGATACACTCACTGTGCTTGGAACTATACGTATAAATATGCGATAAAGCTTCGTCTATATCTCGTACCGTCCGGACAGCCATCTTATAATCAAGGAACTCCGTACCATAACTGTCGGGCGTGGCATGACAAAGCAGTTCATCCGGGTAATGGCCTTCCAATACCTCATAAGCGGGCTCATCGGCATAAATCAATACCCGGCTATCCTTCAACGGCGCGCACAGACGGGGCAGATCATCCAGACGTCCGGAATGAACCAACAGGCAATCCAATGCATTGCAGACACTTACCCTACGGGTCTTTGCATTATTGATGATGGCCGCTCCCTTCTCTACATCACCCTCCAAATCAAAATAAGTATGGCAGATACCGGCACCTGTCTCTATCACAGGTATTGTAGCCTCTTTCCGCACATATTCAATCAACCGGCTGCTTCCACGGGGAATAACCAGATCTACCAATCCTTCGGCATGCAACAATCCGGTAGTGGCATCATGGCCAGGAGGCAATAGTTCTACGATATGGGGATCCATACCATAACGTTCCAACACTTCGTGGATAACCTTCACAATTGCCCTGTTAGACGCATCGGCATCACTCCCCCCCTTTAACACACAGGCACTTCCACTTTTTATACATAACGAAAAGACATCGAAACTGACATTCGGACGGGCTTCATAAATCACACCGATAACCCCGAAAGGGACACTTACCTTTTTCAATTTCAATCCGTTCGGGCGTACCCTTTCTTCCAGTATCCGTCCCAAAGGAGAAGGCAGAGCAGCAACATTCCGTGTATCCGAAGCAATACCCTCCAGACGTGCCGCCGTCAGTTTCAAGCGGTCGTACTTAGGATTTGCAGGATCCATCCGTTGCAAATCTTTAGCATTGGCAGCCAAAATTTCATCCGAATGTGCCACGGCAGCATCGGCTACGGCCACCAATACTTCATCAATAAGACTTTCATCCGCCAGTGCCAGTTTACGGGATGCCTGGCGTACAGCCTTTAAGGTTTCTATAATATCCATAATAAATTCATGTTACTGACAAATAGGTATCGGGGATACCCCCAACCCACACAAAATGATGATATAATGCAAAAATAGAATTATTTCTGTTATTTCTATTCTTTTTCTCCGATAATCCTAGAATATTTCAAATAAATCCTTATCTTTGATAATAACAAACTGAGAGAATTTATCCTTAATTATTAACCCCTAAAAATTAAGACTATGGATACAAGATGTTACGGTTCATTGGTTGAAGTTTTCAAAGGAACACTTTGGGAAGCCGAATTGATAAAAGGTCTGCTTAATTCAGCCGGAGTTGAAGCAATGATCAAAGACGAGACATTGTCTGCAGTAACTTCCCCATACTCTACTATGGGCGGGCAAGTATTGGTAATGGTTAATAAAGAGGAAGAAGTGTATGCAAGAAAAATAGTAGCTCAAAGAAAAGTATGAAAAATAGAATCCTCACGGCATTGACTGTCCTGCTTTTTTCTGTATTCGGTATGGATATAGATGCACAGAATCTGCAAACTACCACATGGAACTCGTACGGAATCAGTTTCAAGGCTCCGGAAGGATTTAATGTAGAAGATGATTCGGAAGAAGGATATATCATCAGCACGCCGGCCTATTTTATAACCGTACAGCTACTGGAAGGTGAAGGTATAAAAAAATCCGAACTTTCGGGAGAATTGAAAAATATCGCGAACGATGATGAAGTGACTAACCAGACTCCTGTCAAAACGTTCGAACTCTCCCAATTCTATGGTGCACAACTACAGGGAAACTGCGAAGGCGATTCACAATGCCTTTACTGTTTCCTGCTCAGCAAAGACGACAGCAGTGGATTTTACGTGTCAATCGTCTATAACCAGAAGAATGACAGTATTCCCGGTCAGATCCTGCAAAGCTTCAGATTGGAAGAATAACCTAATATCCTAACCACTTCCTCCATTCCCTGCATTGTAATATGCCATACAATGCAGGGAATCATTATGGTTTCCCCTACCATTTTAGTGTGAAATTACATTAAGAATCCGTCCTGCATTGGGGTTTATTTTATACTTTCGGGAGAATTTATTAAACCACACAACAATGAATAAAAAAGACAAAAACTCCCGTTATCTTCATAAGACAATCATAACAGCTTCCTTCATCTTATCCCTGTCATCAGCCAATCTTTCTGCACAGATCCAGCTAAAAGATCCAGTCTCTGCCGATAAGCCTGTCCCGGAAGTAATATACAGCTGCGTTCCGGTTCCAGACAGCCTCATCTTTTGTGGTGAAACAGTCGATCTGACCCGTTACGACCGGCGTGAACGAATGGACCGCGAACTTCTGGCATTCAGTTATATGCATAGTACATCTATCCAGATCATCAAACGCGCCAACCGTTACTTCCCAGTAATCGAACCGATTTTAAAGGAAAATGGAGTCCCCGATGATTTCAAGTATCTGATGGCCATTGAAAGTAATGTAAACCCCTTTGCACGTTCCGGAGCCGGAGCTGCCGGCTTATGGCAATTCATGCCTGCTACCGGACGCGAATTCGGCTTGGCTGTAGGCCATACCATTGACGAAAGGTACGATGTGGAAAAATCGACACGTGCTGCCTGCAAATACCTAAAACAAGCCTATAAACGCTTTGGCAGTTGGGTCAGTGTGGCAGCATCATACAACGCCGGCCAAGGCCGAATCTCCAAGTCTTTGGCAGAACAGTTCGAAGAAAATGCCCTCGACCTGCAACTGGTGGAAGAAACGGCACGGTACGTATACCGGATCATGGCAGCCAAAATCATGTTTTCCAATCCACAAGCTTTCGGTTTCTACTTAAGAGCCAGCGACTTATATCCTGCCATTCCATACCGGGAAGTGAAAGTTGAAAACGACATAACAAATCTGCCCCGGTTCGCCAAAAGCCAAGGTACGACTTATGCCATTTTACGCAACATGAACCCTTGGATAAGAAGCAGTTCACTTAACATCCATGCAGGCAAAGTCTATTATATACGTATACCCGATGAGAAAGGAATGCATTACAACCCACGCATAACCATTCCTCACGATAAAAGATGGGTCATAGAATAAAAATAAAAGCCGAGGATTGAAAACAACCCTCAGCTTTTGTCGGAATGAGGCGACTCGAACGCCCGACCCCTACGTCCCGAACGTAGTGCGCTACCAACTGCGCTACATTCCGATAGCTCCCGAATTATCTCGTTTGCGGTTGCAAAGGTAGATATATTTCTGATACCGACAAAATAAAACCTGAACTTTTTTCAATAAATTTATTTTTTCAAACTTTTTCCAGTCAAAATTTGCAGTTTCAAAAACTTTAAATACCTTTGCAACCGCAAACGAGAAACAACGTATGCAAAGGCATAACAAAATGGTGCCATAGCTCAGATGGTAGAGCAAAGGACTGAAAATCCTTGTGTCCCCGGTTCGATTCCTGGTGGCACCACTTTGAAGAAAATAAAAAGATAGTAAAATCCTGATTTCCAAGCGGAATCGGGATTTTTTTATTTTCCCCCGGCACGCAAAAAAACGGCAAAATATTACCGTTCGAGGTGGAGCAAAAGGTGGAGATAAAAGAATGATAACTGGAAATATCAAAATATTGTTGTATCTTTGGTAACGGACATATCAGCATTCACCATGGATGGAAAAACACAAAAAGACAGAATCAGAGGCTCGCTGGTTGGAGGTGCCATCGGCGACGCTGCCATACCCCGACATTATCAAGAAGGCCCTGAAGCTGCACGATGTAATTTTACATGTAGCTAAACCAGAAACAACAAACTTTATGAACATAATTTCCGAACCATGAAACTGTACAACCTATTCATAAGCCTTTTCCTGTCGGCTTCATTCCTGTCGGCCAGTCCGGCGGAAGCGCAAGAATGGCCTACACAAGAGAACCTACAGGCCCGGCAGACCTTTTCCGACAACAAATTCGGCATATTCCTCCATTGGGGAATCTACAGCATGTTCGCCCAAGGGGAATGGTACATGAACAACCTTAATCTGGACAACAAGGAATATGCAAAGGCGGCTGCGGGATTCTATCCGGCCAGATTCAATGCCAAAGAATGGGTATCGGCCTTTAAAGAGGCCGGCGCCAGATATATCTGTTTCACGACCCGCCATCACGACGGATTTTCCATGTTCGATACGCAATATTCCGATTATGATATTGTAGATGCAACTCCGTTCAAACGAGATATTCTGCGAGAACTTACGGATGAATGTAAACGTCAGGGATTAAAAATCCATTTCTATTATTCCCATATAGACTGGACACGCGACGATTACCCGGCAGGGAGAACCGGACGGGAGACAGGGAAAGACCCGGCCAAGGCCAACTGGAATTCCTATTTCAACTTTATGAATAACCAGCTTACCGAACTGATAACGAATTACGATCCCGATGCCATCTGGTTCGACGGCTATTGGGACCAGCCCGATACTTTCAACTGGCACCTGGAAGAACAATATTCCATGATCCATAAGCTGAAACCGGAGTGCCTGATAGGCAACAATCACCATGTAACCCCATTCGCAGGTGAAGATATCCAGATTTTCGAGCGTGACCTGCCGGGTGAAAATACAGCCGGACTCTCTGGACAGTCTATCAGCAGGCTGCCGCTTGAAACCTGCCAGACCATGAACGGAATGTGGGGATACAAGATAGCCGACCAGAACTACAAATCGGTAGAAACTCTGATACAGTATCTGGTAAGCGCCGCAGGGAAAGGAGCCAACCTCCTGCTGAACATCGGTCCACAACCCGACGGGGAATTGCCGTCGGCTGCCCTGGAACGTCTGAAAGGTATGGGAGAATGGCTCAAAGTTTATGGAGAAACCATTTATGGGACAACTGCCGGAGACGTTCCGGCACGGCCATGGGGAGTAACGACCCGGAAAGGCGACAAGCAATATGTACATATCTTATCTTTACAGGATAACAGTCTGTTTCTGCCGGTTACTTCCAAGGTAAAGAAAGCTGTAGTCTTCGACACACGTAAACCGGTCTCTTTCGAACAGACCAAGGACGGACTGCTTCTCAAATTGGGAGAAATTCCCCAGTCGACCGATTACATTATCGAACTGACAATGAAATGATCTGTACCAGAGACATGACCACAGTATGAAACGACCCTATATATTGGAAATCTGTGCAGGAAGCATAGAAAGCGCATATGCAGCCCTACAGGGAGGTGCATCACGCATTGAATTGTGCTCGGCCCTTCCGGAAGGTGGAATCACTCCATCGTATGGAGCCATGATACAAGCCCACCGGATAGCCGGACTGAAAGTACATATCCTCATCCGCCCCCGTGGGGGTGATTTCCTCTACAGCAAAGCAGAAACGGAACAAATGACGGAAGACATCCTCATGGCACGGCACATCGGAGTGGAAGGGGTTGTTATCGGTGCACTGACAGCCAAAGGCGATATCGACGTACCTGCCATGGAACAGATGATAGCCGCAGCCGAAGGAATGGACATAACCTTCCACCGTGCCTTCGACTTATGCCGTGATCCGATGGATGCCCTCGAAACCATTATCGGTCTGGGATGTCATCGACTGCTCACTTCCGGCCAGGCACCCTCGGCCGAAGCAGGAACAGCGCTGTTAAAGCAACTGGTGGCAAAAGCGGGAGAGCGCCTGACAATCATGCCAGGCGGCGGTATCAATGCCGGCAATATAGCCGGAATAGCGGCCAGTACCGGAGCACGGGAATTTCACACATCGGCCAGTAGCGTATTTCAAAGCCGGATGGAATTCCACAGGAATAACGTAACCATGGGTAAGGCGGATACCGACGAATACGCACGTAAAGAAACCGATCCTGCAAAAGTCTCGGCTATTCTACATGCTCTCCGCCAGGCCTAGACCATCACTGCAACTTGCTTATTACATTCATCAGCTGTTCACCTAACCCGATTGTGTATCCTTGTGATACGAAAACGACCCTGTTGAATGTATCGGCTATAATGAAGACCGGACGCGAAGTCCTGTCTTTCAGATTCATCGCTTCACAAATCTCTCCGGCTATCTTTCCACCCGGATCTATTCCATAGCTGACAGTGGAAGGCATCCCTTTGAAATCGTCCGCACGGAAACGCCGGTAATCATCTTCATCAGCAAAGAGCAGGATAATGGAACGTCCCCATTCCTCAAAGTCTTCCTTACAGGCCGCAATGTCATTCAAGACGTGATTGGTAGGTTCCGTATTCGGGGTAAGCAGACCTATGATAAAATAGCCTCTGTCGGTTGTCGACAGGACCGATTTCTGCTTTTCCGCCTGTATATCATAATACAGGTCTTCCGAATTGAAGCTACCTATGACCTGGACATCATTCTTGTCTTCACGCATCGCCAATGCAGCCGAAACTGTATTTCCCGCCTCTACCTGCAGAAAGCTTAAAGTCGACAGCACCTTTCCGCTGGCCATACGGGTACCGGTAACCAACAGATAATCACCGGCATCCATATCGGCACCTTCCTTGAACAGATTCTTCCATGTCCCCGACTCCGGATAGTTCTGCAATACCGGCATGCCATCTTCTATCTTGCTTACGGTAAAATGAGTATAATACTTCGGATCTTCCAGACGGCCTACCTGCCTGTAAGTGAGCTTCAACTTTCCACGGGGAACAGAAACACGGGCTTTCTCTGCGTCAAGGTCTACATCCTGCCATGCACCTCCGGCATAATACTGGACCTTTCCGGTCACCTCATCAATACGCGCGGCTATCCCCATACTACGTGCCCCGGCAACGAAAAAGATATCCCTGGAATGGGCATCGGTACGGCGTAAATTCCATACCCCGTCGGGATTCATACACAGATTCTGCGGATTCCAGTCCGTATCCAGCCGGATATTTTTCTTACAGAACGTTATCCATTGTTCCGGATCGGCCTGCATACGTTCCAGATCACGTTCCAGTACTTCCTGGAAAAAAGCCTTATAGGAAGTAAGCATCTCATTGCTTACCCTCGGATTCATGACATACCTGTAATAAAACTCATCTTTCCTGTCGGCGGGCAACGTATTGTACAGATGGTCTTTCAATACATTCACCGGCGTGTCACGCAAATCCTTTTCTGCCAGTACCTGCAACAAGGACAATGCGTCGTCCCGCCTTCCTTCCGCCTCTTCCAGGAATTTCATGATTGCCTCATGGTTTCCCCTTGACGCGATGACCAAAGCCACCGACTTCTCTGCCTCCAGCCCTAATGAATCGGCCCATATTCTGATTTCCTCTTCAGTCGGGAAAGTCGCCACGTAAGCATTCCGTACAGAATCCTCATAGGCAAACCGTTCCTTATTCCGCATCACCTGCTCTTCCGTTACCACCGGAGTATTGTCGCCTCCGGCCGGCGGAACCACATCCAGTTCCAATGTTCCCGAATATCCCTTCTGGTGCTCCAGCCGCAAGATCAGCCGGTTATCCTTCCCCATACTGCATTTTACGAATCCGAAATACCCGTCTTTGGCCGCCCAGACCAGACAATCGCCCAGACCGGCCGAAAAAGAGACCTTCCCTCCTGCATCCGTTGTCCGGATGGCAGCCGAATAAAATTCGGCATAGTTATATAGTTTGAAATGTACAGGTATATGAGGTACCGGATTTCCATCCTTATCCATGACTGTAATCTGTACCGGAGAAACAGAAGCATAATTGGCCGTAACGTTGATTTCAGTATAGCAGGGATTGACACTCATCACGTCCTCCGGTCCGCCATAACGGCCGAACACCTTGGTATGCATCAACATTCCTCTAGATGCAGGAGCATTGAACCATGCCATATTCAGCACGGGCTCCGGTTCACAGGCTCCCAGGAAATACCATTTGCCGTCTACCCACGCTTCCACCCAGGCATGATTGTCATCGGTATGAGCCCAGCGGGGAGTATAGACCTGTCTGGCCGGAATCCCCACTGCACGTAAAGCCGCAACCGTAAAGGTAGACTCTTCACCACACCGCCCATATGCGGTACGTACCGAAGCCAAAGGTGAACTGGTACGCGAATCGGAAGGCTTGTACGTCACCTTTTCATGGCACCAATGATTCACTTCCAATACAGCGTCGTACATGGAAAGTCCCTTTACGCGATCCTTGAGCTCCTCATAAAATACTTTACGGCTCTCGTCCAGATTTTCATTATTGACACGCACCGGCAATACAAAATGCCGGAACTCCCGTTCCGGAACGATTGCTCCCCAAGGCATCTCTCTGCGTGCCTTCAAGGAATAGTCAACATTTTCCTTGTAGAACTTTCCTGTATAGTCTGTCAGATCGGGTAAAGGCATATAGGCATACAGAAACATCAGGGCTTCCCGCTCTTCGTTAGAAAGAGGCTGGTTGAATATCGGGATATATACAGAAAGAGAATCCATGCGATTTCTGAAATCCTGCTCTACAGTCACATTCCCGGTCCCGGCAAAAACAGCCGTTACCATCCCCCAGCCCATCAAGGCCAGTAACAGACTTCTTAATTTATATGTTTTCATAGTTATATCTTCCAAATTTACATTTACAAATATATAAAAGTCACAGCTATTTACATAATCTGACAAAAAAACAAACATATTTCCGGATTATTTGCCACTTTTTATTCCATATATACGTATACCGATACATTTTTTCATTAATTTTGAAATCCATTTATCAATAGAGAAAACACGGAATACATCCGGTTTCATTTACAAGAACAAAAATAACTTTATTTATTACCATGAAAAAACTTCTTTTGCTAGGCATTTTGGGAAGCGTCTTCTCGCTTGCACAGGGGCAGACTTTCAACGAATGGAAAGACCCTGAAATCAATGCAGTAAACAGGTATCCGATGCACAGCCACTTTTTCGCTTACGAAACCGACGAACTGGCATCGAAAGGCATCAAGGAACAATCTCAGAATTTTATGACACTGAACGGAGACTGGAAATTTTTTTGGGTCAAGGATGCAGACGCACGCCCCACAGATTTCTGGAAAACCGGTTTCAACGACAAAGGTTGGGATAACCTCAAAGTTCCTGCCGTATGGGAACTGAACGGTTACGGTGACCCGATCTATGTAAATGTAGGTTATGCATGGCGTAACCAGTACCGGAACAATCCTCCCCTGGTTCCGACAGAAAACAACCATGTAGGTTCATACCGTAAAGAAATCATGGTCCCGGCCGAATGGAAAGGCAAAGAAATCATCGCACATTTCGGTGCTGTAAGTTCAAACATGTACCTGTGGGTCAACGGGAAGTTTGTAGGATACAGCGAAGACAGCAAACTGGAAGCCGAATTCAATCTGACTCCCTACCTGAAACCCGGACAGAAAAACCTGATTGCTTTCCAGGTGTTCCGCTGGTGCGACGGAAGCTATCTGGAAGACCAGGACTTTTTCCGTTTTACCGGAGTGGCACGCGACTGTTACCTTTACGCACGTAACCAGCAACGCATCGATGATATCCGTGTAACACCCGATCTGGACAATGAGTACAAGAACGGTACACTGAACATCAGCATGAACCTGAAAGGCAACAACACCGTATCCCTGGAGCTGATGGACGCCCAGAACCAATGCGTAGCCTCAGCCGAAGTGAAAGGTTCGGGCACAAAAACAGCTGCACTGGCTGTTGAAAGCCCTCATAAATGGAGTGCCGAAGTCCCTTATCTGTACACGTTACGCGCTACAGTCAAACAAGGGAACAAGATAAAGGAAGTGGTTCCGGTAAAAGTCGGGTTCCGCAAGATTGAAATCAAGAACGCACAAGTCCTGGTCAACGGACAACCCGTCCTCTTCAAAGGAGCCGACCGTCATGAAATGGATCCCGACGGCGGTTACGTGGTTTCACGTGAACGCATGATACAGGATATCCAGATCATGAAGAAATTCAACCTGAATGCCGTACGTACCAGCCACTACCCCGACGATAATTTCTGGTATGACTTATGCGACCGGTACGGTCTGTACGTAGTGGCCGAAACAAACATCGAATCTCACGGTATGGGATACGGTGAATCTACTCTGGCCCGAAACGCATCCTACAAGAAAGCGCACATGGAGCGCAACCAGCGCAACGTACAGCGCAACTTCAATCATCCGAGCATCATCTTCTGGTCATTAGGAAACGAAGCCGGATACGGACCTAGCTTTGAAGCTGCCTACGACTGGATCAAGGCCGAGGATCCGAGCCGCCCGGTACAATACGAGCAGGCACACCAGAATGGAAAAACAGATATCTTCTGCCCGATGTACTACAGTTACTACGACTGCATCAAATACAGTGAAGACGACAGTAAACAGAAACCGCTTATCCAATGTGAATATGCACATGCCATGGGTAATTCACAAGGTGGATTCAAGGAATATTGGGACATTATCCGTAAATATCCGAAATACCAGGGTGGATTTATCTGGGACTTCGTAGACCAGTCTGTACGCTGGACAGGCAAGAACGGAAAGATGATCTACGCTTACGGAGGCGATTTCAACCGTTTCGACGCCAGCGACAACAATTTCTGCGACAATGGTCTGATCAGCCCCGACCGTATTCCGAACCCTCACATGTATGAGGTAGGATATTATTACCAGAATATCTGGACTACCCTGAAGAACCCGTCGACCGGTGAAATCAGTATCTATAACGAGAACTTCTTCCGCGACCTGTCGGCCTACCGCCTGGAGTGGGAACTGCTGAAGGACGGACAGCCTGTACGTAACGGAGAGATCGAAAACCTGACTGTCGCCCCGCAACAGACTGCAAACATCAAACTGAACATCGGGCAGACAGACAATGACGGCGAATGGCTGCTGAACGTAAAATACGTACAGAAAGAACGTGAAGGTGTCATCCCGTCAGGACATGTAGTAGCCAAAGACCAACTGGCCCTCACCGGCTATCAGGCTCCGTCCATGGAACTGCAGAACAAACAGGACATGAACATAGCCGTTGAAGCTCCGAAAGCCGACGGATGGAATTCCAACTATCTGGTAATAACCGGTAACAACTTTGAAATCAATTTCAGCCGCTATACCGGGTTTATCAGCTACTATGCCGTAAACGGACAGGAAATGATCAAGGAGGGTGGAGCCCTTACCCCGAACTTCTGGCGTGCACCTACCGACAATGATTTCGGCGCAAGGCTGCAGAACGAATATGCAGTCTGGAAGAATCCGGAAATCAAACTGGAAGAACTGAAGAATGAAGAAAAGGACCAGCAGCAGATCGTATCGGCAACCTACAGCATGCCCGACGTATCGGCCAAACTGTACCTCACTTACGTAATCAATAATACCGGAAGCGTCAAGGTAACCCAGAAAATGGTAGCCGACAAGAATGTCAAGGTACCGAACATGTTCCGCTTCGGTATGCAGATGGTCATGCCGAAATCCTTTGAGAAGATCACCTACTACGGACGCGGACCGGTTGAGAACTACAGTGACCGCAACCATTGCACCGATCTGGGTATCTACCGGCAGACCGTCACCGACCAGTTCTACCCTTATATCCGCCCGCAGGAAACCGGAACCAAGACAGACATCCGCTGGTGGGATCTTACCGACAGCAGCAACCGGGGACTGAAGTTCATATCAGAAGCTCCCTTCTCGGCATCGGCCTTGCATTACAGCATCGCGACCCTCGACGACGGCGACAACAAGAGACAGAGCCATTCGTTCGAACTGGAAGAAGACAACCTGACCAACCTGCTGATCGATAAGGCACAGATGGGACTGGGTTGTGTCAACAGCTGGGGCGCCCGTCCGAACAAAGAATACATGCTGCCATACCAGGATTATGAATTCACCTTCATCATGACACCGGTACAGCACGTGGTAGCCTTCGAATAAGCCACATATACAAACAGAAAAAGACCGCTTCGGAATGGAACATTCTCCCGAGGCGGTCTCTTTTTTTATAACCGTTACCGGAAACTTTAATCCAGATACAAATAATCATAATGCACCAACGGACGTTGCCCGTGAACTCCCAACATCCGGCGGGCTTCTTCCGAATCGACACCGATACGGCCCACTCCTATCTGTTTCCCTTTCGGATCCATGATCTTCACAATATCGTCTTTCTCAAACTCTCCCTCAATACGGGTAACCCCTACAGGCAACAGGCTCACCGCCTTCTTCCCTTTCAGGACCTTGACAGCATCACCGTTAAGATGAATCTCTCCTTTGGCAAACCCTTCACTGTGTGCAATCCATTTCTTTACACTGGACACGGGTGCCGGTGCCGGAATAAAACGGGTGCAGACCGTCTGTTCCGGATGCTGAAGCAAGTCGATCAGGATATTGTCTTTCTTTCCGTTCGCTATAATAACGGTGATGCCTTCATCGGCTACCTTACGGGCTATGGATGTCTTGGTAAGCATTCCGCCACGTCCGAATCCCGACTTTTCCGTCTGGATGTAATCCGACAGGTCCTTGCCCTGCTCCACCTCCCGGATAACCGATGTTCCCGGCTGTGAAGGAGAGCCGTTATAGATCCCGTCAATGTTACTCAAGATCACCAATGCCTGCATATCCATCATGGAAGCGATCATACCCGACAGCTCATCATTATCGGTAAACATCAGTTCGGTAACCGAAATGGTATCATTTTCATTGACTATCGGGATCACTCCGTTTTCCAGCATCACACGCATACAGTTGCGCTGATTCAGATAATGGCGGCGCGTACCGAAACTTTCTTTCGTAGTAAGGACCTGCCCTACGGCAATGCCATGTTCCCGGAACAGCTCATAATACCGGTTGATCAGCTTGGCCTGCCCTACCGCCGAAAACAACTGACGCTGGTCGACACTGTCCAACTTACGCGACACCTTGATTTCACTCCTTCCGGAAGCAACGGCACCCGATGAAACCAGTACCACCTCCACTCCTGCCTTATGCAGTTCGGCTATCTGGTCGACCAATGCCGAAACACGCGTAATATCCAACGTACCGTCCTTACGTGTCAAGACATTGCTTCCTACCTTCACCGCTACTTTTGTAAACTGAAACGCCATATCCACTTTCATTTTATTTCATTCCGCAAAGATAAACCTTTACGGCAAACAAGACCGAAATACGTCCAATAAATTATAAAAACACCATTTGACAAACTTTTGAAACTTCATATTCATGCAAAATTGCGTAACTTTGCACCGCTTAAACAAAAACGTTCACAGACTATGATCAAAGCTATCTTTTTCGATATCGACGGAACACTGGTCTCTTTCCAGACCCATACTATACCGCAATCTACCCTCGACGCACTGAAACTGCTGCGTGAAAAAGGAATCAAGGTATTCATTGCAACCGGACGCCCCGAATCACTGATGATGCATGCCGTAGGACACCTTGACTTCGACGGATACATCACCCTGAACGGCGCCTGCTGTTTTACGGCCAGCCATGAAAATATCTATAAAGGTACCATCCCCCAAGACGATATAGAACGGCTGATTACCTATCACAAAGAACATCCCGACACTCCCTTCGTATTCGTACACGGCAACCAATGGTTCATAACCAATGTAAACGATGCCGTACGGGAGGTAGCCCGACTCATCGAAATCTCAATTCCTCCGGTAAAACCCATCGAGGAAGCACGTGGAAAAGAAATTCTGCAGATCATGGGGTATTTCACACAGGATGACGACCTGGAAGTATTCCGCAAGATATTGACCCATTGCGAACCGATGCGCTGGCACCCATCCTTTGCCGATATCATCGCCCGGGGAAACAGCAAAAGCCATGGCATCGACGAGGTAATCCGATACTACGGCATCAACCTGGACGAAACAATGGCTTTCGGCGACGGCGGAAACGATATCCCGATGCTGCAGCATGTAGGCCTGGGAGTAGCCATGGGAAACGCGGCTCCCGAAATACAGGCTTCGGCCAAATATGTAACCACCTCGGTAGATGATAACGGTATCTGGAATGCCCTGAAACATTTCGGAATCATCTGACATCCGCCCTATAAAAAATCTGTTCCCGGCTGTTCTATGTAACTATCACACGAACAGCCGGGAACAGCAATAGAAAAAATTTCAATCTACAGACCCATTATTTGAACCGGAGACGGACAGTTTTCACTACATCCGCTCCATTATTAATTCCTTCTGCCTTGATCCGGACAACGGCACTTCCCTTCTTGCCGTTAGAACGGACTACAGCAAGCGCACGGCCTTTCCACAGATGATGCGTATTGTCGGAATATGAATCTTCATCCTTGAGGTCGGCATTACCCAAACCCTGCAGACATCCCGCTCCTTTTACAGAAACAGAAAGCATATTATCGGCCAAAGGAACCACATTGCCGGCCTTGTCTACAGCTTCTATCACCAGGAAAGAGAGATCTCCGCCATCGGCATCCAACTGACTTCTATCAGCTGTAACACGGATAGAAACCGGATCTCCAGCCGACGACAACGTAGTAGTTTCTACCACTTTTCCATCACGTACACCTTCTGCCTTCAATACCCCAGGTTTGTATGGCAGAGAGAAAACCGCTTTCATCTGTTCAACCGGTTTTTCTTCTATCAGCTGGTCGTTCAAGTAAAGACGGACTGCCGGGTAATGAGAGTACACTTCCACTTCAATGGATTTACCTTCATGTCCGGGCCAGGTCCAACTTTCAAATGTAGGCCAGGTAGACCATGCGGTAGTATGTATCTTTCCTTTGTAACCATCCGGTTCCTTTACAGCAATGTACAGATGTTCATCCCCGTCTTCATTCCAAAGCATTGAACGGTAATGGCTGATAGGTTTACGCAATCCGGTAAGATCAACATCGCCGCAATATGCTCCATGCCACGGATACATCAGACCCTGATAATGCTCGCCGGGAATATCACCATCGTAATACCAACGTCCGATAGCTGATTCACCGAGATAGTCGATTGCGGTCCATACAAAATCACCGATTACATATGAATGGTCCTTCACAGCCCGGAAATTCTGCCATGCACCATTCGGGAATGATTCTGTCTGCATCATCACCCGTGAAGGGATACGCTTATGGTCACTTTCCGCCTTAAAGATCATATAATTATATCCTACAATATCCTGAGCCTCGGCCAGTGGATCGTATATTTCCCAATCACGGTCCCATGCCGCAAGCGCTGAAGTAACCGGACGGGTAGGATCAATTTTCCGGCACAATCCGGCAAGCTTGCGCGCCGTAGTCACAGCCTCGATCTTCTTACGTTCAATAACTTCATTACCGATACTCCAACAGAAAATGCTGGGATGATTACGGTCACGGAGCAACATCACTTCAAGATCGCGTTCCCACCATTCATCGAACAAAGTATGATAATCATAGGTATTCTTCAAATCGCGCCAGCCATCGAAAGCCTCATCTATTACCAGAAGTCCCAATTTGTCGCAAGCGTAAAGGAATGCTTCGGAAGGAAGATTGTGTGAAGTACGTACCGCATTGAATCCGGCCTGCTTCATCAGCTCAACCTTGCGCCATTCCGCACGGTCGAATGCGGCAGTTCCCAGAATACCATTGTCATGATGTACACATCCACCGTTCAGCAATATCGGTTTGCCGTTCAGCAGGAATCCCTTTTCTGCAAAATAGGCAATTGTACGGAACCCGAAAGTCTCGTCTGTACAATCCAGCACCTTTCCCTCTTCGGCTACCGTAACATGAGCCGTATACAAATTCGGACTCTCGGGTGTCCATGCCTTCGCATCTGCAAGTTCCAGTGTCTGCTCGGCAGTAATCTTTGCTCCAGGCTGTAATTCATAAGCTTTTTCCTTGACCTGACCGGCCACTTCAATCTTGACCTCAACCGTCTTTGCCTCTTTGGTCTCATTTACCACATCGGCCTTCACCACTGCAGTATGCAAGTCGGGAGTCTGGATCTGAATTCCCCAGTTGGCAATGTGTATCGGTTCCTTTTCTATCCACCATACGTTCCGATAGATACCAGAACCGGTATACCACCGGCAATTCTTCTGCTTCGAATTATCGACCCGTACTGCAAGGGTGTTTTTCCCGGCCTTGACATAAGGGGTGATATCAACAAAAAATGAAGAATAGCCGTAAGGGTGTCCACCGGCACGCTGCCCGTTAACATAGACATCCGAATTCATGTATACTCCTTCGAAATAAAGCTGGAGCTTTTTCCCGTCTGCTCCCTTAGGTAAACTGAATGTTTTCCGATACCAACCGATGCCCATCGGCAGAAAACCACCGTCATTCCCTGCCGGTTCATCCTTATCGAATTTCCCTTCGATACTCCAGTCGTGCGGCAAAGTCAGACGCCTCCACGAATCATCCTTGAAACTCTCATTTTTGGCTTCCACGGTATCACCGAGCCAGAACATCCATCCGTCATTGAACAGACGTTTCACAGAAGATGCCGATACGGATAAAACCATCATCAACATCCCCAAAACAAGCAAATGTCTTTTCATAGTAAATATTTTATTTTTAGAATCACCTACAAATATAGAGAAACTCGCCCGATTTCGGATGGATTTAAGAAGAATAATGTAAACTATTGGGTTTTCAGGGATTTATGTAGCATTATTCTACATTCGTAAAAGTGTGCTTTGAAGCCGTTTTTTGAATAGTTAAGCAGAAAAATTGCTACCTATCCGTTGCCCATTCCTGTTGCATGGAATTGTTTGAAAATCCTTCCTGTTCCAACCGTAAAGAACGCAGTTTCATCATTTTGGCTTAACGAAGGTACTTATTTTTTTTGAAATATGAAAAATATAGGTTCTGTAAGTCAATGATGATAGCTTTGTCGATGTCTGACGATATTTAACATGCCGATGATCAACTCTGTCTCCATTAATTTTGCAAACAATGGAACAGGTTATGAATCAGAAAGATGTGAAGGTTTCGTTCTACCTTAAAAAGAGCGAGGCGGATGCCAGTGGGAACTGTCCAGTGATGGCACGGCTCATTGTCGGCAAACACTCTGAAACGGCTTTCAGTGTAAAGCTGCGTGTGCCACAATCATTATGGTCATCCGGACGGGCGTGTGGAAAGAGTGTTGCGGCCAGGGAAATCAACAGCAAGCTTGATGAAATCCGAGCGACAGCTCTCGGCATTTATGCGGAAATGTCCGCAGTCCGTGAAGATGTGACAGCGGAGGAAGTGAAGCACCAGCTTTTGGGTATGGCTTCAGGCCAGGAAACCTTGTTGAGCTATTACAGATATTTCATGAGGAATTTTGAGAAACGTGTAGGTGTTAACCGAACAGAAAAAACTTTATATGCTTATCGTAATTCCTACAATCATGTTGCCGTCTTTTTACAAATGCAATACAAGGTAACAGACCTTCCGTTTACGGCTCTGGACCGTTCATTTATCGAGAAGTATGTGTTGTATTTACGTACAGAATGCAATCTCTCACAGTCTACTATTGTCAATCATTCCGTCCGGTTGAAGACGGTAGTCGGCGAAGCAATCGCCGACGGTATAATTACGGCAAATCCGTTCATCGGTTATGAGCTGGCTCGTCCAAAGCCAAGACAGAAATATCTCACGTCCGAAGAATTGCATCGTATTATGGTTACGCCTTTGCATAACCGGACTCTTTATCATGTGCGTGATCTGTTCCTCTTTTCATGTTTCACGGGGATTTCATACATAGACATGTGTCTTCTGTCAAATGAACACTTGTCTCTTGCAGAAGACGGTGTATGGTGGATTAAGAGCGCACGTAAAAAAAGCGGAGTGGATTTTGAAATACCGCTGATGGAACTACCTCTTCGTATCTTAAAGAAATATCGGGATATTGCCCCTGAAGGAAAACTGCTTCCGATGTATTCAAACTGTGTGCTGAATTATCACTTGAAGCATATTGCTGAAATTTGCGGTATAAAGCGTAAGCTGGTCTTTCATGCAGCCCGTCATACCTATGCGACGGAAATCACACTTTCTCATGGAGTTCCACTTGAGACAGTCAGCAAGATGCTGGGACACAGACAAATCAAGACAACCCAAATCTATGCCAAAGTTACTGATGACAAGATTGATACGGATACGAGAAACCTGAACGAAAAGATTGCAGAACGCTTTTCAGTGGTCATTTAATAACCCTATTAAAGAATGAAGATTATGAAAATGAATACGGACAATACGGAAATCAAGCGTCGCAGTACGTTTGCGATACTGTTTTATATAAACCGCACTAAAATCCGCAAGGATAAAACGTGTCAATTGCTGTGCAAGATAAGCATAGATGCTCAATGGGTACAGATAGGTACAAAGGTATCTGTCAACCCGGCCATATGGAACCCTGAAAAGGGACGGGCTGACGGGCGTAGTGGAAATGCTCTTATCGTCAACAGAGCTATAGACGATCTAACTAAAGAAATCAAAGGGCATTATCAACGTATAAAGAGCAATCTTGGATTTATCACGGCCGAACAAGTGAAGAATGCCGTGATGGGTGTCGGCCAAAAGCCCCTTACACTTCTGGCTCTTTTCAGGGAGCATAATGAGGAGTTCAAAAAACGTGTTGGCATAGACAGGATAAAAGAGACGTATGACTCTTACTTACGCTCATACAAGCATCTTTCGGCTTTCGTCCAGCAGAAGCGTGGCGTTGAAGATGTCATGCTCCGGAATCTTGACCGTGTGTTTTATGATGATTTTGAACTTTTTCTGCGTACAGACCGCAATCTAAGTTTAAAAACCGTGCATGAACATCTTTACAGGTTGAAGAAGATGACCATGCGTGCCGTAAGCCAGGGTACAATCCGACGGGACCCGTACTGCCGTCTGCATCCGGAACTGCCCAAACGGAAAAGCCGCCACATGAAACTGGAGGATTTGAAGACATTGCTTGCAACTCCTGTGGAAAAACCGCAGTTGCAATTTGTCCGTGACATGTTTATCTTCTCCACTTTTACAGGACTGGCTTATGCGGATTTGAAAAGACTGACGGTAAATGACATTACGCAGTCAGGTGACGGCTCCTGGTGGATCCATATCCATCGTCAGAAGACCGGTACGCTTTCTTCTGTCCGTCTACTGGACATTCCGTTGAAGATAATAGAAAAATATCGTGGAGAACGTCAAGGTGATAAAGTTTTCAATTTGTACAAACGTGAGTATACCATTCTGCTCACGAGAGAATTGGGCAAAGTCTATGGCTTTGATCTGACATTCCATCAGGCAAGACATAATTTCGGGACGCATGTCACCCTTTCACTGGGAGTGCCTCTTGAAACTGTCAGTAAGATGATGGGACATTGCCGGTTTGACACAACGCAGATTTATGCCCATGTAACCGATAAGAAAGTGGACGAAGATATGAGACGTCTGAGAAAATCCGGGGTGAACACGAATCTTGACCTTTATGAAGAAGAGACAAACACCGGAAAACGTAGACAGAAAAAGGTATGGCTGTCTGCAAATAAAGGAGATGTCCTGTAAAAGAAGTGTCCTTTGTTTTACCCTGAAATGGCATGAAGCAAATTATTATTGTCATGAACAGTTTTCGACCTTGGAATACAGATCGGATAATGACAGAGACTTCTTATCGTATTTCCAGGATGGAGTTAGTTCTAAATTAACAATTAATTCAGATGCTTTAACATTACGAAATAGGGGTATCAATGGTATTCTGCGTTTCAAATAAAAACGTTTTTAAAATATGAAGTCAATGAAAGAATTATTTTATCCTGCTATTGCTATAGTGGCAATCGAGTTTAGTTGTTGTGAAAAAGAAGGACACATTTGTCAGTCTCTAAAAGTAAATTGATTCTATTTAATTAATACAGCAATATGAATATGAAAAATCTTTTTTTTATCGCTATGTTATTTTGGTGTATATCCGCCTATAGCCAGCATTGGAACTATGGCATAGAAGTTGGATATACTAATAATAAGTTCCAAACGAAGGGCCTTGATTCACATCCTCAAAGCGGTTTCAAAGTAGGTGGAATTATTGATTATAATTTTAAAAGTAACATTTTAATTGAAACAGGAATAGCATATGAACGAAAAGGTGGAAAGCTTGAGGGTAATAATTTAGCTTCTCAAAAAATCTCAAAAATTGAGGTTTCACATGCTGATTATCTAAATATACCTGTATCTGTTGGGTACAAAGTGGATATAAAAAACAAAATATCATTCATTCCACAAATAGGATGGTTTCTAAATATTGGAGTTCAAGGAAGCGGACAACTATCCGGTATAGACAATTATAATCAGCCCTATACAATGGGTATAGACATCTTTTCAGCACCCAGTATAAGTCAGTACAGACCATTCAATAGGATTGATACAGGTCCTATATTCTGTCTAAATGTTCAATACAAAAAGATTCGACTTAAATGTTCCTATGAACTTGGTATAAATTCTGTACATCCTATTTATGGAAGTCCTAAGAACAGAACATTAGGAGCTTCTGTTGCTTATATACTTTAGTATTTTTCAATACTCAACATGTGCGGAAACGAAAAAGACCGTCTCGAAGTGAAGTGATTTGGAGACGGTCTCTTTCGTTTTATCATACCCATCGCTGTTCTTCCCTGCATCTTTTATAAGCGTCGTCAAGAACTTTCTGTATGTCCGACTCTTTATAAAGGGCTTTTCCCTGTACAAGGTAATAAGGTATCACGCCGAGGGTACGGTATTCCTGCAGGGTACGCCTGCTGACCTTCAATACTTTCGACAGCTCCTCGTCCGTGAGGAAATAATCACCGTGAAATGCCGGCCTTGGTGCCGTCTGTAGTCCATCAATCATTTGCTCCATCTTTTCCAGACTTTCGAAAATGGCATCAATCCGCGGGTCCTGCTTGTTAATAAGATCGTAACTCATGGCTTTTTTCTTTGAGGGTGATCACTTGATTCCAACAGCTTCTGCACATCCTCCGGCCTGTAGAAAATCTTGTTCTTGATTCGGGTGTAAGGCAACAGACCCTTTTCACGGTAGACCTGAAGCGTGCGTTTGGATATGCGGAGAACCTCGCACACGTCCCGGTTGTCCATCCATTTCTTCAGTCCCGCATCTCTTGCCGGACTGCACAGGCGGGTCACTTTTTTCTCTATTTCACTGAGCCGGACAATCAACTCGTCGAAAATCCGCTTGTCTATACATATAATTTCCATACCGTCATCTGATTAGGGTTGAATACCGAGTTCTTTCTTTATTCTTAGGGGCAGGACTTTCCCTTTCCGGTTAAGAAACTCCTGCACCTCCGAAGCCTTATAGTAGGTCCGCCCGTCAATCATGTAATAGGTAACCAGTTTCTTCTGGCGGTAACGGGCAAGGGTACGCTTTGTAACGCCAAGCAGTTCACACATGTCCTGGTTGTCGAGCAGCTTGTCCCCTTCAAGGGCGGCCGTCTGCCGGTTCATGCGGTTCAGCCTGTCATCGATTCTGTCGAATCGTTCCATTATCTTCTGGAGCATCATCTGGAATGTCTCCCTGTCTATCTGTATCATAATGAATTCTGTTTTTAGTGTAATAATTCCGTTATTTACACCGTGTTGCGCAACAGGTTTCATTTGATATAGGCCAAAACGTGGACCAACGGAGCATATTGCTACATAATGATACGGCAAATTGCTGAAAAACAGAGAAATAAAAAATCAGCCGCGAAAAATCGGGGCTGATTGGGGTATTGCAAATGCAAGAGCGTGCAATCTCTTATTGCAATGTTTTGCGATAAGTAAGGCGGCAGATTCCGTTTTTGAATGTTTTTGCCCTGACCAGTTCCCATTTGTCCGTGGAGATATGTTTTGATACGGGAACCGTTTCGGAACTGATTACCGGAAGAAGGAAAATGACCATCTCATCTATCAGGTGGTACAGGGACAGTCCCCGCAGCAGTTCCGCGCTGCTGTCGTCATAGATTTCAGCCAGATATATGTCAGAGGGTGCAGACTGTTCCTTGTCACAGATGAGGTCGACCAGCGGATAGCCCGGATACAGCATGCGGGTGTACCGGTCCCGCCAGCAGGGGAAACCGTCATTGCTGTTTTGTATCCATTGCAGCAGGGAATCGTTCCGTGCGGGGACGGAACCGTTCAATGTCATTGCTATCAGAACCTGTAACTTTGCCATACCTTGATATTCCAAATGAAAAGCGTGAGACTCACGCATTATCAGGTAGGGGCTCTGGTAAGCCCATTGTAGAGTCATGCATGAGCTCACGCTATTAGGCATAGCATAAGCAACACGCAAAAGTCTCTACAATTTGAAATTTACCAGATTCCTACCTGAGACGTCTTGCGACTTATGTATAATATCCGGCGAGGCTGTCAGCCCTGCCGGTATTTTCTTATGTTCCTGCTGGCAGTATGTGTTCCACATTTTGCCAGACTTATGCAAAAGTAGGCATTTTATTCCAGACTGGAAAACATCTCCGGTCTATATTGCCTTTATTTGTCGTTCAGTCCGTATTTCTTCATTTTCCGGTACAGCGTGGACGGATCAATGTGCAGCATCTCCGCCGTCCGTTTCCGGTTGCCCGTGCATATTTTTAAGGCCCTGATGATGGACAGCTTTTCCTGTGTCTCATTTTCCGGAAAAAGGAAGATTCCCTCTTCCTCATCCTCGATTCTTATGTTCAAACAAGCTGACTCGATTATCGGCTGTTTGGACAGCAGGACGGCCCGTTTGACCTTGTTTTGCAATTCCCGCACATTTCCCGGCCAGCCGTATGAGAGCAACAGTTGTTCCGCCTCACGGCTGAATCCGTCGGTCTGCCGTTTGAGTTCCCTGGAGAACTTTTCCCTGAAATGTTCGGCAAGCGGAAGTATGTCCTCCGGGCATTCGTGCAGGGCCGGCAGGACGATTTCAAATTCCCCCAGACGGTGGTAGAGGTCTTCCCGGAAGCGTCTCTCCCTGATGGCCAACTGAAGATCCTCGTTGGTTGCCGCTACTATCCTTACGTCGGAGTGTTTCTCACGATTGCTGCCTATAGGGATATAGGTGCCTTCCTGCAAGGTACGCAGGAGCATGCTCTGTACCTCCATGGATAATGTTCCCACCTCGTCAAGGAACAGGGTCCCGCCACGGGCCGTTTCAAAAAAGCCTTCACGGTTTGTGTCCGCCCCCGTAAACGTCCCCTTCACATGCCCGAAAAAGAGCGAGGGCGCAAGCTCTTTGGGAATGACCCCGCAGTTTACTGCCAGAAATGGCTTTTCCCTGCGTTCGCTGGAATAATGGATACGTTGCGCAATAGATTCCTTGCCTGCACCGTTCGAGCCAAGAATCAGTACTGAAATGTCGAATGGAGCAACCGTACGCGCCAGATTTTCCACTTCTTTCATCTGCCGGCTGTTCCTGGGAAGGATGCCCTTGTCCTTTCCGTATATGACTGAGCGTGGATGCAGGATGTTCTTTATCAGACTTTGCAGCTCATCCATCTGAACAGGCTTGGCCAGATAATCTTTTGCTCCCATCTTGATGGCACGGACGGCATCCTGCACGGAAGCATATCCGGTCATGATGATGAAGGGAACGTCTATCCGTTCTCTCTGCATCCATTCGAGCAGCGATATGCCGTCCCCCTGCGGAAGACGGACATCGGAAAGGACAAGATCGAAAGGCTCCTTTTTCAGAAGCCGTCTTGCACCGGGTTCGTCTATCGTCGTCACTGCTTCATAGCCGGATTTCTCGAACCATTTCTTTTGTTGTCCGGCCAGCAGGATGTTGTCTTCAACTATGAGTATTCTGTGTTTCATCTGTATAGTTCTTTAAGTCAAGTCTTCTGATTTCCGAAAGCAGGTTCTTCGCGTCGCCTACCAGCCGGTCTATTCTTCCGATGACGGCCTCTGTATATGTACTGATGGTCAGGTCATCGGAAGTATCGTCATGCAGGATTCTGCTGTATGTCTCCAGTTCGCAGGCCACCCCCAGCTGTTCCCAGGTGGGATACATGCGGTGCAGGGTGTTTTTCATACGCTCCGTGTCCGTTTTCATGCTTTCAAGGGCTTCCTTCAGTTCCGTCCTGTTGTCGAGCGATTCCTTTATGAAAGCATTGAGCATCCATTCCATGTCCCCCGTGTCTGCGGCCAGGGCATTGAAATCCGCCTTCTGCTCCTGCTGCTGTCCCGACCTTTCCATTATGGAGGAAAGAAAAGCCAGCAGTTCATTCATGGAGAACGGTTTCCGTATGCACCCGGAAAAGCCGGCTTCGGTATAGCGGCTCTCGTCCACGTCGTTGCGGGCGGTCATGGCGGCAACCGGGATGGTGCGTGAATTTCCGATATTGGAATGACGCAGGAGGTACAGCAGGTCAAAACCGCTGGTACCGTGCATCTGGATGTCGGTCAGCAGCAGATCATACGGCTCTTTCCGCAGTTCGCTTACTACGTCCTTCGCCCCGACACAGGTCCGGCATGATACTCCGTTCCGCTCCAGCATCTCCATGACGATGCGCAGCTGTATCGGATCGTCGTCCGCCAGGATGATACGTTTGGGAAGGCTGTATCTTCTCACGGCCGGCATGACGCTGTTCTTTACCGGTTCAGTGGAAATGGCAAGGGGGATTTCCGTGTGGAACAGGCTGCCTTTCCCGACATGGCTCGATACGGAGATGCTGCCGCCGAGAAGGTTCAAAAGTCCCTTGGTTATCGGGAGGCCGAGCCCGAATCCTTCCGGTGAAATGTCTGGCGCCGCCCGCTCAAACGGCCGGAATATGCGTTCTACCGTCTCCTTGTCCATGCCGATGCCCGAGTCCTCCACCTCCATGGTCATTACCCCGTCCTTGTAGCTTACCCGGAAACAGACTGTTCCGTTGCGGGTGAACTTGAGCGCGTTGGTCAGCAGGTTGTCCGCCACCTGACGGATGCGGTCCGCATCTCCGCATACCACGATGTCGGTGTCCTCTGCTTCCGTTTTGAAGACCAGCCCCTTGTCATTGGCCGCACAGGTGTATTCCACGTTGATGTCATCGACGAAGGCTTTCAGGTTGAAAGGTATCCTGTTCAGTGATTCCTTCGCTTCGTCCAGCCTGGAGAGGTCAAGCAGACTGTTGGCAAGTCTTGTGATATGGCGTGAGGATTTGATGATGTTGTCAAGGTAGGTGTTGCGGCGTTTTCTTTCCCTGGTGTCAATGGCCAGTTCCGCACTGCCGCAGATGGCGTTCAGCGGTCCCCTTATGTCATGGGATAGCGTTACGATGATACGCTTTCTCATTTCGGACAGTTCCCGGTTCTGTTTGAGCGTATCCACCAGTCTGCTGCGGTCATGTTCCTTGCGCCGTATGTCCCTCTGTATGACAAGATGGGATATGATCAGCAGGACAATGGCAACTATGATGGTGGCCGCAAACAGCTTGAATGAAAGTGCCTTTGCCTCCGCAATCCTTGTTTCCCGGTTTTGGAAAGCGGCCTGGACCTGTTCGTCAAGGGCGGTGACGAAGGAGTTCAGTCTTTTGTTCAGTTTCAGGTTTTGCAGACGCAGGCTGTCAACATAGAGTCCGATATGTCTGTCATGCTCTTCCTGCATGGTTATCAGCTGGCGGTTGAGCTGCCGCAGTTCTGTCGTGGAAGCCGGTACCTGTACGGTTTCCTTCTTGCCGAAGAAACCTGCTATGCCGTTTTTCCGGCGGGTGATTGTGCGTGTACGGGTACTCTTGTTGATGACCTCGGGCAGACGGTTGTAGAGCAGGCTGTCTGAGGTCCTCTGCTCCTGAAAAACCGTCGTAAGATGGTACAGGCGGCTTTCCTTCTCTTCCAGCAGCCGTCGCAATGTGTCTATCTGTTCGTGGCTTACCAGATCCAGGCCGTTGTCTTTCATCCGTTCCAGCAGGCTGTCTATGTGCAGGCGCCTGTTCCGGTATGCCGAGAAGTCCTCGCTGTCCCATCCGATGGCGGATTCCCCCAGCAATGCGATTCCGACGATGTGGCGGCGTATGGCGTTGACTTCATTCCGGATCTCACGTATTTCTGCGGTTCCGTTTGCTATGTCATGCATTTTTTTGCGCTCATGGAGCAGTATGGCAATCATGCTTCCGATGACTGCCAGCAATATCAGATAACCAGCTATGATTTTTGTCTGCAATGAAATTCCACTTAGCTTCCTCATACGCCTTATGATAAAAAATCCCGGAAGGTTGTGGGGGCGCAGTCTTCCGGGACGTGAGTAATTTGGATGTCACCCCGACGCGCTATCCCGTCGTACACAGAATGCACTCCGGCCTGTTATAACCTTGGCGGGCGACGGTTTGCCCGCATGATTCTCCTTTCTGCCGGCAGCTGTCGGCAGAAGATTCTCTGGTTCGGGTATCCAATATCTTGTCCATACTCTATCTTTTACAGTCAGTCCATATTTCTGTTTCTCCGTATTTCCCGATGCAGGAAAAAATAAGGCCCCCTGTTATAGTTCCGTGTGGAAACGCGGATGACCCTGTTTTCGTTTGCCTGAATTACGGAAGTTCCGGCAAGACAATACGCTGTCCTATTGTATAATATTCCAAAATACAAATATATACATTTGTCTCTAACTGCAATGAAGTTAATATATGTTTGTCTTGATTTCAAACAAGTTTTAACATGTTATAGGCCATAAAGCCGCGTTCAGACAGGTATCGGATTCATTTTCAAGGTTGAAAGGTTCAGGTACAGCCCCTGATGCTCGATCATGCCGTTGCGGAACATTTTCCACAGGATGTTGCAGCCGAGCTGTGCCAGTGTGGAGTTGATGAACAGGTCCTGCTTTTCCAGAGCCTCTGCCAGTGAGCAGCTCGGCCCGGAGTCTTTCTCCTTTACTTTCGCGTATTTCACGTAGCGGGTAATCACTTTCAGTGACTCCACCGTTTCGTACAGCTTGGATGCCGGTTGTTTGATTTTCTTCGGTACGGTTCCGAGGACGACCTGTCCCGTATCCTGCGTATTCCCGAAGTCCATCCAGTACAGGGGTGTCTCGTAGCTTCTGTATTCCGATACCGGCACGGCTTTCAGGATGTTCCACAGGTCGAGACGGGACTTGATGTTGTCCGTGCAGGTAATCGTTATGTTGGCCAGATTATCCCGTCTGGCGTCCTTCAGAGCTGCCGGATAGATGTCCGGTACCGCCTTCCAGTCGTTGCCGAAGAAGTTGTTCATACGTGTGACGAGACATTGAGCCTTGTTCAGGCCGATGTCCGAGGGGCTGAAGAGCTGCCGCCCGATGTTGGCCTCCGTCACGATGTCGGAATCATACACGGTTATGAACAGTCCGGGGTGTCCGAGTCCCCTTAGTGCCGTGTCAAGCCTGGCCAGGCAGGTAAGTACCTGCGAGCCTGTTCCTCCCGCTCCGATAAGGTTTACCGTTACCGGATGCTGCGGGTTTATGAGATAGTTGTCGATGTAATGTACCCTTTTCATTTCAGTATGTCTTTAAGTTTCATGTTGTTCAGCGGTTTGAGCTCGTCCAGGTTGAAGTCTCTGTCCCGTGCCGCCTTTGTTACCAGTACGAGGTTTGATTTTGTCGGGTTCCCGTTGCTTCCCAAGTGTGTGAATTCCGTCAGCCAGAATTTCTTCTCCCAATACATGAGCAGCCTTTCGTAGGTCAGGTCCTTCGGCAGTTCTATCCTGGGATTTCCCAGGCATACGCTGGAACCTGTCACGTTGAAGAAGGGCGCGGCGTACAGCTCGGTATCGGGACCTGGAACATTTCCCTTGTAGGCATAGATTCTCATTCCGTGTTCACCGGCCTCGTAAATCACTCCCGGCAGGAAATATTCCGCGTTTTCTATTTTGAGCGCGGGGCTGAAGAACATCATCCTCTTGTGCGGAGGATTGTACCACACGTATCTCTCGCTTCCCTTGCGCGGGTCGCAATAGAGCAGATTGGAGGGTATCTTGCCATACGGAGTGGTGCTGTGCCTTTCCGAGTATCCCTTCACCAGCGCGTTCATGAAATCTATGGTCACCGGTCTTCCTTCGGTCATGTTTCCCCGTTCGTCAATACCCCGGATTTCAAGGAAGAAGTTCTTGTCCCCCTCCGAGGCATAGGCTATGAGTGCCGCCCTGGGGTTGAGCGGCGTCTTGATCTTTCTGGTCAGTTCGTTGCTGTCTATCATATCCGTTCAGATTGGTTTATACTGTGATGTTGATGAATTTTTCCGCCCACCTGAAGAAGCGTTCCGGGTAGTCGTCCATATGGAACAGCTCCTCCGTTTCCGGAGACAGTTCACAGGTGGTGATCGGAATGATGTCGTATGTCTCCTGGCTGTAGGAGTTGTAATAGTCCGAGAGATATTCCGTTATCATGTCGGTGCAGTCATAGACGACCCGGATCTGCTTGCTGAGATACATGGGCAGGAAGTCCGGTTCCTCCTCGTAGAATGGGTCGTAGCCGTATTCCATGATGCCGTGTTCGGGCGTCAGGAACTCCAGTCCTTCCTTCATAAGAGAGACCAGTGACTGTTCGTATCCGTCCTTCGGCTCATACCGGTCGAGCACTTTCGGCAGGTTCTTGTAATAGCATTTGTTTTCCACCCTGCGAAGCAGTGCGTGTATCCTGCCTTCCTCATAGGAGTGCAGGAGCCGCCGTCTCTTTTTCCGGTCGGATGCCGTTTCTCCCGGGTCCACCTCCGACATCAGTGTCAGGGCATAGTCCATGTCATCCTCGTCCAGTACGGTACTTATCCCGTTCGCCCGCATCAGGTTGTGGATGAAGGTGACGGATATGCGTCTCAGTTCCGGCCCGAGCCTTTCCAGGAACTTCGTCGGAAAGTAATAGAGCGTGAACTCTCCCCATTGGTGGCATTTCCACAGGCAGAACAGCAGCCTTTCCCCGTCCTGTTCGATGTTGACATTCATGTCACTGCCTACAAGATTGCACATCTCTTCGTGCAGTCGGGCGATGCCTTCTCCGGGCGTACGCCCCGGAACATGTACCGCCTCCTTTTTCATGAGGCTTGCATACCTGAAAAAGGAATCACGCAGGAACTTGTAGTTTTCCTGCGTGATGAGATTGTGCGGTTTCCCGTCAGTACCGTCAATGAACAGTTCCGGCGGAGACATCGGCAGGAATGTGGCGTTCAGAAAAGAATTACGGCACCGCTGGGTGCCGCAATCCGTTTCTTCCTTTCCGTGCCGTAATGCACTTTCCTTTCGGTTTCCGCAATGATGAGTCTCGCGAGCTGTTCCGCCTGATATCCGTCCAATCGTACACATGATTCCTTCTTTTTTCCGTTGTTCTTTGCCATATCCTTTTATCCTTTTGTCCCGATGGTGGTTTTGAACTCATATACCGTCATGTCTTCCCTGATGACCGGACCGTGTACGGTGGCCGTCGTCAGTTCCGGATACAGGTTGGAATAGTAACTCATGATCATGTCCGGCGAGATGTTCGGATCAGGGTCCTGGAGGGTGATATACTCTGTTCCTTTCTTGAATCTGAATGAGCGTGTCATTCCTTTAATTTCGAGTGCCATGGCTTAAACTGTATGATAAGGTGAATACTTGGGTTCCAGCATGGACTGCGGGAAATCAACATATTCCTCGTAGTCCTTCTCACTATATGTCGGGGATTCCGGGTCGTCCAGATACGCCTGCTGCTGTTCCTCCTCCTGCATGAATCTCTCTTCCTGCCAGTCCCTGATTTCAGGCTGCGGCGGATATTGTGGCTGGGGAGGCTGCTGTCCGGTTGTCCGCTTCAGGTATTGCGCCTGTGGCGGCAATGGCTGTCCTGGTTGCGGAGCCTGCTGTTGCGGCCATATTCCGGGCTGTTGCGGATGCTGCGTGTATGCCTGTTGCGGTCTCTGAGGTGCAGGCCGTACCTGTCCCGGTGCCGGTGGCTGTGGTGCCCTGTTGTATGCCGGCTGCTGTGGACGTTGCACCTGCGGCTTTCGCTGTTCCGTCACAGGCGGCTGCGTGTATGCAGGCTGCTGTGGAACGGGTTGTTCCGGTTGTGGTGCCGGTTCCGGCTGCGCTTCCTGCTCCATCAGTCCGAAGAGGCTTCCCTTGTTCATTTCCGTATCGGCCGCCTTTATCTTCTCCTCGATTTCCTTCAGTTGGGCGGTGTCCGCGCAGGCTTTTGCCTGTGTGAGCATGCTGACGGCTTCCCTGAAGTTCTTTGTGGCCATCAGTTCATTGGCCTTCTTCATCAGTTTCTCGTACTTCTCGCGTTTTTCGCGCTCCTCCTTCGTCTCCTTGGATTTCGCTTCCTTGGCGGCCTTGCTGCTGGCTGCGGCCTTGTCCGCCTGTGCCTCGAACTGTGCCATGTTGGAGAGGAGTCCGCATGTCTTCTGTATCGGTCTTGCTATGGCCTGCAGGAATCCCGTGTCGAGTTCCTGCGGTGTACCCGTGACGGTCAGCGGCACGATGTGGTTCTGGGCCTCGTCCTTGAGTCCGTTCGATTTTGGTAATGTGGAAACGGTCAGTTGTCCATTTGTTTTGCGGATGACGATCGTGAGGTCCACGCTTTCCGTCATCATCTGGTGGATTGCTGTAAAAAACATAATTTCAGATATTAAATGATTAGACGATAAATTTCAATATTCGCTGAAGAATTCTGCCAGCAGCCTGTTCCTGTCCGGATGTCTGCATATTTCCTGAATGGGGTTCAGCAGTTTTGAGATGTGAACCGGACCGGTTGTTCCTCTCGGCGGCAGTTTGATGGAGGGCTGCGGAACGTGTACTTTCGGTCTTCTTGTCACGGGCATCCCTATCGGGGCTGGTGACTGTCTGGTGATGATCGCTTGTTGCATACTCTTTATTTTTTAAGTGTGAATACTCGGGCTTTGGCAGCCCGCTGAACTACAAGGGCCCAACGGCAGACGCTTCCGGAAAGGCAAGGTTTTCGGGAAAAATACCGGAGCCTCCGGCGAGGATGATTTTTTCCGAAACCGCTTGCGGCCTGACCTTGCCGTCCGACAAGAAGCGTCTGCCAACTTTGCCCTGTAGTTCTCCGGAGTGCCAATGTCTGTGTTTTCCGTCCTTTCTCTCTTTCTGGTGCATCGTTTCCGGGTGTGACGGATATAAAAAGAGCCGCCCGTTTCCGGACAGCTCCCTTATGCTGCAATGACAAAATCCGCGTATGTTCCATGCTGTCAGATTTCAGAAGACCAGAAAACTCAGGATGCACAGGAGGATGGCCAGTGCCACGAGCAGGCAGGCTACACGGTAGAGGAACCTGAAGAATCCCCTGAAACAGATGATGGCTACGGCAGTCCATACGGGAGATATGCCGTGTGTATAGAGCCAGCTGAAAATGACGGCTGCCGTGACGGCCAGCGCGAGGGTTCTTGCCCATCTGCTGCCCGCTATCTTTTTGATGTGTTCTTTTGCTTTCATAATCTTCATGTTTTAGTGGGAATGCCATTCCCGTTTTCGGGGGCCTTCTTGCAGTCCGCCTCCACAGGCAAGGTTTTCGGGAAAAATACCGGAGCGCAGCGAGGATGATTTTTCCCAGAAACCGCCAGGCCCGACCTTGCCGGTGGAAACGGGCGGGCTGCGACCTTTGCCCCGCGAATCGGGATGGCTCCGTCATTTCTTCTTTTTCCCGTTTTTGGGGAACGAGAGTGTCAGGGTGAAGCCGGCGTCAAAGGTGACCGAAGCGTCGAAAGCCACGCCCTTCTTCCCTTTGAATCCCTTGATGAGCCGTGTGGAACCGGAAGAGAAGAGCTGTTCCAGATGCTGGTCCGTCAGTTCCTTGTTCAGGAACCTGCGGTACACGGTAAGTCCACAACCTTTATTGTCGCAGCGGGCAATCTTCTCCCTGACGATGATATGCCCGGTCTTGCATTTGGGACAGGTGAACGTGCGGGCGGTTGCTGCCGGAAGGCTGAGGTTCAGGATTTCGCGGGTGGCCTTGCGCGTATAGTCCGTGATGGAAGCCATGAAAGCCTCGGTCGTGAGCGTGTGCCGCTCGATCTGCAGCAGAGCCTTTTCCCAGCTTCCCGTCAGGGAGACATCCGCCACAAGCATCTCCTTCACCGCCTCGTAGATATGCAGCCCCTTTTCCGTGGGGACGATGCTCTTGCCCGATCGGGCGATGTAGTCGCGCTTGAACAGGGTGGTAATGATGGCGGCTCTCGTGGCGGGCGTTCCGATTCCCAACTCCTTCACGGCCTCCCGTGCCTGCTCGTCGGCTATCTCCCTGCCGCAGGTCTCCATGGCCGCCAGCAGCGTGGCTTCGGTATAGAGCGGCCGGGGCATGGTCTTCTTCTGGGCCAGTCCGTGGCCTGAAACCGGGACCGTATCCCCTTCGGCAAACACGGCCGTACCCTCGTCGGTTTCCGGCTCGTCATCCTCCCGGTCCTCTTTCCGGCCAAAGATGCCGCGCCATCCCGGGCTGACCACGGAAGAACCCTTCGAGCGGAAGTCCATCCCCTCCAGACGGCACTCCATGAGGAGCATTTCCTTCTCGCAGCAGGGCGAGAACGCCTCCAGCATACGTCCGGCTATCAGCGTATAGACAGCGGTCTCCGCCTCAGAAAGCCCTTCGGGAGCGATGCCGGTCGTAATCAGGGCATGGTGGTCCGTCACTTTCTCGTCGTCCACGCTGCGGGTGTTGAGACGTGCAAGGTCGAGGGTTCCGGCACAGGCGGCGAATCCCGGCATGACCAGGATTCTTTCCAGCAGTCCGGGCACGCAGGCCATCACGTCGTGCGGGATGTAGCGGCTTCCCGTTCTCGGGTAGGAAATGAGTTTCTTCTCATAGAGCGACTGGGCGATGTCCAGCGTCTTTGCCGCGGGCAGGTCGAGATGCACGTTGCAGTCCTTCTGGAGTGCCGTCAGGTCGTAGAGCAGCGGCGGCTGTTGCAGGGTTCTCCTGCGTTCCACCTTCGTGACCGTCGCCCGGGAATCGGAAGAGATACGGCGGTAGGCCGTCTCAGCCTCCTGCCGGTCACTGAAGTTCGCCGTGTGGAAGAAGCGGCGGTGCGAATCCCCGTTCTTCAGGGTGACGTGCAGCTGCCAGTACGGTGTGGAGACAAAATTCCGGTTCTCCCTGTAGCGGCTGCATATCATGGCGAGCGTCGGCGTCTGTACCCGTCCGATGGAGTTGTTGGACGAGCCGGAGACGATGGCCAGGGCACGGCTCGCGTTCATGCCCACCAGCCAGTCGGCCTTCGCGCGGCTGTCGGCGGCGGCATACAGGCTGTCGTACTCCGTACCTTCTTTCAGTTCCTCCAGCCCTTTCCGTATGGCCTCGTCGGTCAGCGAGGAGATCCACAGGCGGCAGAACGGTTTCGTACATTCCAGGAAGGCGTATATCCAGCGGAAGATAAGTTCCCCCTCGCGACCGGCATCGGTAGCCACGATGATGCTGTCACACTTGGAGAACACGCTGTCGATGACCTTCAGCTGTTTCGTGGCGGCGATGTCCGTGACCATGCCCCTGTCCGTGCGTATCTGGCGGGAGACCAGGCGGAACGGTACGGGCAGCATCGGCAGCTCCTCCGCCGTCGTTTTCGTGTAACCGTAAACGTCCGGCATGGCCAGCGACACGAGGTGTCCCAACGCCCAGGTTACCATGTATCCGTTGCCGGAACAGTAGCCGTCATTTCTTGTATCAGCCCCGACTACACGGGCTATGTCCAAGCCTACGCTCGGTTTTTCTGCGATGATTGCTATCATAATGTTCGGATAAAATTAAGGCCGTTTCCCGTTTTCCATGGGAAGACAGGAAACGGCGGTAAGACATCGGTTTACTTGATAAATGTTTTCAGGCTATCTGCCCAGCGGCGTCACGCCCTGAATCTCCAGCAGCGGCGCCTCGCCCTTGCGGACCAGCTGGAGCGTGGCGTCCATCACCACGTCCACGCCGAGGAGCACCAGTTTCAGGGGCATCACTTTCGTCTTTTCTCCTTTGAGGAGGGTGTCCAGCTCGCCGGAGAGTTCCAGCTCGTCCTTCATGATGCCGATGTCGTGCAGTTCGTCCCAGTTCACGTCTCCTGCCTTGAAAGGCATGTCGTTTCCGTTTTCCTTTTTCATATTTCTTTCTTTTTTGATTCAACATTCATTTTTCAGTTGCCTGCCATCAGGAGATGCTGGCTCCCTTTGACTTGCGGTTGCCCTGTTCCTGTCGCTGATTGTTGGCCACCACGTTGCGCTGCGAGGCGTCACGCTTGCGGTCGGGATTCTCGTTGTAGAAGTCCAGGCGTCCCTGGTTGAAATTGGCCTTGACGTACTGCGAGATGGTCTTCCCGTCATAGCCCTTGATGCCTTCCACCAGCACGGCCTTTCCGCTCTGCAGGTCGGCACGCTGCTTTCTGGTCAGTGGCACATCCCAGACCTTGTCGGGAATCTTGAAGTCCGCCCGCTGCTCGAATCCGTCGGGTGTGCGGGAGTAGCTCAGGCGTCCCGTCTCCAGGTCGGCCTTGATGAAGGAGGAGAATTCCTCTCCCTTGCGGTTCACCATGTCGTTGAGGAAAATCACCTTGCCTTCACGGAGCTGCTGCTGTTCCTCCGCCGTAATCTTCACTCCGTTGATTTCGTTGGGAATATAGATTTCGCGTGCGCCTTCCGGTGAGTCCGGGTTGTAGCGGGTGTACGACGGACGGCCCGTCGCCTCGTCCAGCTTCACGTAGGAGGAGAACACCTCGCCGTCCTTGCGCTGCATGCCTTCCACGAAGATGGCTTTTCCGGCGTTCAGGTCCTCGACCTGCTTCTGCGTCAGTTCCACGCCCCCGAGTGTCTGGCGGTTGAAGAGCTTGTCGTTCTCGAAGATGAACTCGACACCCCTGCGCTCTGCGTTCACCTGAATGAAGGCGTTGAACTCGTTGCCGGACTTGGCGATCATGCCCTCGACATAGACCTTCTTGCCTTCACGCAGTTCGTTCTGCTCCTGCTCGGTCAGTTCCACGCCCTTGATTTCCCTCGGGATGAAGGCATTCTCCGCTTTCATGGCGACCACCTCGTTGGTCAGCTTGTCGATGCTGATGAAGGAAGGGATGTATTCCCCGTTGCGTCCTTTCAGCTCCACGACACGCCCCATGTTGCCCGTTTCAAGCAGGTTCTTCTTGTCCTCATCGGAGAAGATATGTCCGAAGTACGGTCGGTCAAGGTCGGGCTTCTGCCGGATACCGTGGATGCCGAGCACCACTTCGCCCGCCATGGACTGCTGGAAGGACAGACGTGCGTCCGTTCTCAGGACGGCCGAGCCGAAGTTCATGCTGATGGGCACGACCTGGTTGGTCTTGTAGCCCTTGAGCATCTGTTCGAGCAGTCCGCGTTCCTGGAGGTATTCACGGGAGATTCCGAAATTCTTGAGCTGTTCCCAGTTGATCATGGACTCGTTGTAACGGTACTGGGGGGACTGGGTCTGCGGCTGGCTGTCGGCTGCGGCAGCCTGCTGCTGGGTTTCATTTTTCTTTGCCATTTCTTCTTGATTTTTTTGGTTGAAACTTTGGTTTTCCTTGTTGCGCGGAACAATCTCGTACTGCTTGAGAAATTCCTCCACGGCTTTTGTCTTCTTTCCTGCGGCGATGTCCTCGATGGCCTGCTGCACGGCAGGGTCGTCCAGCCTGTCTTCCTTGACGGAGAGGATTCCGAAGCGTGTCGGGTCTTTCAACTGGCTCCAGAAGTTCTTGATGAAGTTCTCGAAGGCGTCGGCATAGCGGTCAATCTTCAGGAAGGAATTGCGGTGCTGCTTGTCGGCGGCTACCGTGTTGAATTTTCCGTCCTTTCCGATTTGAGATACCGCTTCAAGAATCAGCTCCATCTTGTCGAGGATGAACACGATGTCACTCATCTGCTCATTTTCGGTGACCTGCGGTTTCGGGGGTTCTTCCCTTGCATTTTTTTTTGCCATAACATTTGATTTTTAGTGTTGATAACTCATGTTGTCACTGCAAATATATAGGAGAAAATTTGATAAATAATTGATTTGCAATGCGTTAGGATATACATTACATCATGTGTCATCACATTACACCGCAGGCCGGAGAAAACGGAGCGAAAATGCGTGAGAAAACGGCAGGAAAGGAAGAAAAACAAGGGACGGAAAAGGAAAGGGAAAAGACGGGAACATGCCGGACAGACACGGGCGTGGCGGTACGCACTACCGCACGGAAGAAAAGGAAAAACTGTAATTATGCAGAGTTGGGAGCGAGCTGCTTTTGTCCCCCATTGATGTGTCCTTTTGTGACAGGAGGCGGATTTCTGTTTACGGGAATAATCGGATCGCGTAATCCATTGGGAAGGCATACGGGAGCATGGTTCTCCCGCCAGATTCTTTTTTATGTTGACCTGTATCTATGCGTCGTAGGTCGCTTCGCTTGCTAAGTCCCGGTCCTTTCCTCAACTCGGACGGCAATACCGGAGCGTTTTTTCGGGCGGAAAATTACCGCAGGGAATTTTGTGTCCCGAAAACCGGAGGCTTGAACGTGGAGGTATTCGCCCTCCGAGTTAACTTCTCTGAAGGGACTTATCAAGTGAAGCGGGGCTTATGACCGTATGTTTTTGAATAAGGATTGCAGAAGCCTATCTGTCTGTCATTTCATTTAGTCTGTCGTGGAAATCAGAGGTATTCAAACGACACCGTAAAAGAGAAGTTAATTGAATGATTCTGAATAATTTCCAATCATTACAAAGATAGTCTGTCTTTTATGAGAGATTATATGGAATGTTTCATATCTTTGTAGATAGCCATTGATTTACAATATCTTTGGCGATAATCCGGAAATAATAGTACTAACCGTCAGACAAAAGAACAATCATGGACAAAAAAGATTTGGAAAAACTGTTAATGCGATTCTCTCATTTGGGAATTTCTCATTCAAAGAATGGCGCATTATTGATTGGAAAAGCTCCACATATTGCTGAATATGCCTGGCTTAATGTTATGTATCCATGTGCTACCGAAACTGAGATCTACGATCTGGAGAAAAGATTGGGATGCGCTATTCCTAAAGTTTACAAGGATTTTCTGATGAATGTATCCAATGGCTTTGATATAATGAATTGCACATTGGCATTGCATGGCTGCCGGACATCATATAACAGGGCAGATTTGGATTCATGGTATCCGTTTAATCTTGAAGATATTCAGAAATATGAGCGGCCTAAAAATGCCACACAGGAGATGTTCTTTTTTGCTTCTTATAATTATGACTGTTCAAAGCTTTATCTTAATACATCGGATAATAAGATATACTATTGTGACCGCTATGATGCGACTCCGCTTAAATCATGGGATTCGTTATCAGACATGATTACTTCTGAAATAGAAAGGATATTTAGTCTATTTGATACGGATGGGCGAATATTCAATAGAATGGCTCCTACAACGCCGGTTGTAATATAGATGAAGGTTTATTCATAAGATTAATGTGAAGAGTTTAATTTAAGGGGATGAAGCTTTTAACCAGTTAATGCTAACTATATGGATTCTGAGAAAAATCTAGATCAAAGGAATTTAATAAAGGAAGGCGAATGGTTTTGCGCTGTTCAAGGCTTTGCCATTGCTGAAAAAGTGTATAATTTTTATTTTGAGGAATATGACCATATTCCTCAAAATAAAAAAGTAGGAGACTATAAGTTATCTGCAGTAAAATATAAATTGTTTTGTGATTTTGACGGACATCTTATAAGGCGAAATCGCTGTAAGATTTTCAACATGAGTTGGTGTAGTCCAATGAATGTAAAACTCAAAAGAGTGCTGCAAAGAAGCATTAAAGACAATCCTAAAGAATATGCCTCATTTGTCAAATTCTTAGAAAATCCCCAAGAAATGAAAGGATGGGAATTATTAGAGTACGAGATATCTCCAGACATAAAAATGAAGGCAATTCAAGACCTGGAAAGAATAAAAAATGATTTACCATCTAAATTCACGTTTCCTGAGCTGATGAAAGTGGCTGAAAATCATGGATGTGTGATTGACCTGACTGGTTTTCTAAAAGACACTTTTATGGTTGAACACTATATTCGCATCACTCTTAATTATACTTATGGAGATTGTGCCGGAAAAAGGATTTTATTTCATAATTTCGATTTTGAAATTAAAAGATAATCCTGATGTTCAAGCTGTTAAAAAGAGATGATCCTTTAAAAAATAAGAATCACAATAATCGTAACATCAATCTGAAACAACAAATTAAAGATATAAATATGAGCTATAATGAAATCTTCTCAATAATTAGAATTGGTACATACGAACAGTATGAAAAAAGTATTGCTGGGGTAGATATTGATTGCTTTAATGAGTATAAGCAAAATCTGCTGCAAGAGGCTATTGCCGCCTGCAAGAATGACATAGCAAAAGATTTAATAAATAGGAATATAGACCTAAATCATCAGGATTCAAATGGGCAAGCACCTTTGCATTACTGTGCCCAATACCTCAATATTGAGATAGCAAGGCTGCTGCTAAGCAAAAATGCGGATATAAATATTGAGGATGCCTACGGCAATAATCCCTTGTGGACTGCGGTATTTAATGCAAGAGGAGACTATCGAATGGTAGAACTATTCATCGAGTACAATGCAAATATTTACCATTTGAATAAAGCAAGACGTTCCCCATTGGATTTTGCCAAACAAATTGATGACTTAGATATGGTCAAGATTCTCCTACAAGAGAGATAGAGTAAATTTTGCAAAGTGACAGATTGTAAGGTAGATAAAACTTAGTTAGTTCAAAAATTATGATTACTACTTTCGATAAAATAGTAAATGATTTAGCTCAACTTGATTTTTTCTCTGGGTATAAATTCAGAAAAAGAGACTATTCTCTTTTCTTCAAAACAGAAAGTGGGAAGCAGTTTATTGAGTTAGACCATTGGAGAGAAAGAGACACAACATCGTCACTCGTCATATATCCTATCTATGGTGTGAGGTTTGATGTTCTCCATAAATGGTTTGAAAAATTCAGCGTGAAGACCTTACAAGATCAAAGAGACAGGGCAAGCATCAGCTTTTCAGGTAGTATGTTGGGGCTGCAGGATGAATTGAATTTTGATACAAATGGAGACGGATATTCGAATGAATTCGAAAACTTTCAAATCATTCTAAAATGTGCAGAATATGTTTTCTCCGAATATTCGTCGCTTGATAAACTGTACAATAAGACTATCTTGCCTGTATTGGATGGAGAGACTGGACTTCCTGATGTAGGAGCTGATTGGATATTCATAGACATGGCTTTGTGCAAATTGGTTGCTCCCGCCAATTTTGACAAGTTGAAACAGATTATACTGTCTCATGTTGAAAAAATGTACGCACACCAAGAACCCAATATACTGGATTATTATGACCGTTTTGAAGATATTTTTCATTATTTAGAGTATAAAGGAATATGAAAATAATGAACCAAGGTAAAATTGCTTTTATTTTCATCATATTGATAGCAATATGGACTGTATATTATGTGGGTTATACGAAAGGCATAGCCCCCATTAATTCTTTAAGAAAGAACAAGGTCTATACGACTGCTATTATTACAGATGAAACTTTCATGGTAAAAGGCCGAAACTATTATGTTTATAAATTCAAAGTTTCAGGAAAAGAATATGAAGGACATGATATTTTCTATAGAAACTCAACTATATTACCAGGAGATTCTGTACGAATTGTATATGATAATACCAATCCAGATTATTCAATGACGGTACGGGCCTATTATTCCAGTGTTTATTTACAAATTACAGGATTTTAATCAATTATAAAATTATATATGGCTATAAATAAACAAATAACAATATGTAAATCGGCAACAGAGTTTATTGTTTATCCAGAATCGAAAAATGAAATAGGATTATGGGTTGCGCATACACCTTGTTTTATTACATCGAATTGTGAAATTCATAATATTGAGAATATAATTAATGGAGCTTTACAATATAGTAATTCAGGGCTACAAATTACAAATGAGATACAAAAAAATGTCCTAAAAGAATTGCACATTAAAAGTTGGAATACATTGTATAAAACGTATAAAATAATCAGTTTGTCCTTAACTGAAAATAAAATAATTATTACACCATATGTGTATACGCAAAAAGGCGTATTTCCAGATACTAAAATAAAAGCTTTTTTCGATATTTGCGATTATAACAGTGCAATTATACAACTTCTTAAATTGTGATTCTCTATTATTCAAGTATGACGTTATGGAACGTGTTACCAGTATCACCCGAGGACGGAACAGGTGCCATAGAATGACTTACGACAGCCACAACTCCATTATTAAAGGCACTGGAGCGTAACAAGATAAAAGCAATAATTCATGAATGAGTATAAAATTATTGACAATCTTCCTTTCGGCTTTGATTTATATTCTATTTGGACAAGCTATATTTAATTTGATATATTTCTATAAACAAGGACTTAAGATTTCCAGCACACAGTAATACCATTATTTCCCCATAAATACGAGTAGAAGATTCAACTAAATATGTGATTCTGAATAATTTCCAATCATTATAAAGATAGTCTGTCTTTTATGAGAGATTATATGGAATGTTTCATATCTTTGTAGATAGCCGTTGATTTACAGTATCTTTGGCGATAACTCGGAAAGAATAGTACTAACCGTCAGATAAAAGAATAATCATGGATAAAAAAGATTTGGAAAAACTGTTAATGCGGTTCTCTCATTTGGAAGTTACTCATTCAAAGAATGGTGACATTATTTACGGGTAATTCTATAGGTGAACATTTAGATTATTATATCGATGATAATTTTGATAAAAATAACGGAGCTTTGTTAAAGTGGTGAGAATGGATTATATATATTATAGAATGTATGTATGGTACAAGAGAAAAAATGATTGTGCCATAGTAAATAGTATATTATTTATAACTTCTGTTAAATTCTTTTTGTGTTTCCCCATTATGGGGATTGTAATAGCATTTTTCGAGAGTGACAAAAATAATATGACTTTAATGTTATATTTAGTATATGCTATTTTAATGCTTATGCATTCATTGATAAAGTATATTAGGCAAACCAATTCTATATTAGAAAAGTACAAACATTCGAAATACAATAGAACAATACATAACTATGTAATATATAGCATATTACCGATAAGTGTAATTGGAGGGATACTTTTTTATGTTATACTTTATAAAACTGTTATCATTCCATATGCATTAAGAGGAAAATTCTTTTTCCTAATTGATTGTTAACAATAAGAGCGCATTTTCAACCTCTGAATTTTGAGAGTGTATCAAATTGCAATATATTTGATGCACCCTCTCTTTTTATTTTGCCTGTATAGTTCTTCATATTCACCGAAGCCGAAACATCCTGCTATGACAAAATCTTCCCCGCTTTTGTCAGCCAGCGACAGCAGGCTGTCCAAAGTATCGCAGTAGAAGAAGACTTCACCATCCATTTTCGTGTCGGAATCCATGTTCAGGACGATTCTTGCCTCCAGCATTTCCAAGGTGTCATTCCAGCGTATGACACATTCGAGAAAATACGGTTCATGTCCTTTTTCAGTACGGTACTCCTGATATTTTTCACGGATTTCCTTCTTGATTTCCTCCGGCTTCTTCCAGGCACTGTCGTCCACAATTTCAAGGCTCAGTCCCTCGACAAGCAGGCACGTGCCTCTGTCATATACCATCAGTGTACGTTTTCCCATGTGGCTTTTTCTTTTGGTCTCCCAATCGGGAATGTCCCATCGTTCGGTAGTCCATACTCCCCGGTAATCCTCCGGGACTGCGAGATATTCGCTCAGTGTCATTCTTTTCATCTTTCTGTCTATTTATGGTGAAACAAAAAGAACCTTGCAGGTCTTGCAAGGCTCTCCAAATGCGGGATAGCGGTCAAACTCGTTGCAGGCGTTCCAATCCACGCTCATCGTGTATCCTTTCGGGAAATGTGTGCCGACAAACTTATCAATCATAGCCCGTTCCTCTTCGTTCAGGCTGCCATCCTCTTCCGTTCCGTATTCCAGGGCATATATGGCCCATTCGGGGATGTTGTCCCATTCCGTCTGTTTCATGTGCGCTGCCATAATATACCGTTTATGCGGCGGAAAGTCTGCCGATTATCTCTTGAAGTTCCTGTTCCCATTTCCCGTCGCCATTGCCGAAGGATGGATAGGTAAGCTGGTACCAGTTGTGGTAGTCGAAGAGTTTCATTCTTAGCGGATAGTAATCGAACATTTTCCGGCCGTCCCTGAAGATGCGGATATGGTTTATACCCACGTTCATGGCCTGTAGTTCGTGTCCGTTTAGAATCTCATGGAATCTTTCCATCGGGGTGAAGTTGCTTCTGCTCATATCTTTCATTTTTTTGAGTTAGACATTTGCGGCTTGTCAAGCCGGTATTTTATTTCTTGCCTGCCTTTCTGTCCCGTGCCGGATTGTGCAAGGCTTTGCGAAAAAATACCGGAGCACTCGGGCGAGGATGATTTTTTCAGCAAACCCCGGAGGGGCCCGGCCTTGCGCGATCCAGCGGGCACGGGACGACCTTTGCAGGCGGAAATAAAACAGCGGTCTCCGCTTTCGTCTATTCACCGTCATTGTTTCCCTCTCCCTCTTGCTGCGGGATGAGGTGTCTCAGTTCCGGATCATTTTTTATTCTTTCCATCTCTTCTTCTATTATCTGCAACACGTCCGCCTTTATCTGCGAGTAGTTGCGGTCAATCTGTTGCTGCATGATGTCGTTTCCGTCCGCGTCCCTGAACTCGTTGATGACAGGGATTTTCTTGTAGGCTTTCATTTCCTCCGATACCTTTGCGCTGTCCACGATGATGCGGGCATGAAAAATCTTCTGGTCTATCTCTTCTCCGAAATTGTCTGCCACGCTACCCACGAATGTGCCCTGCGAGAGGTTGGCTATCTTGGAGGCGGGTATCAGGGAATCGAGCTGCGTATTGATGGAAGTCGAAGTGTCCTGACGGTTGATGGATATGGACTGCCGCTGCTGGAGTATCTTGCCGAACCGTTCCGACAATGATTTTGCCGTTTCTCCGACCACCTGTCCGCTGAAGATGTTGCCCACCGTGTTTTGGATTACCTTCGCTTCCTTGTCGCCGTAGTCGCGTGCCAGCTGCGAGAAGTCCTGGAAGCCAAGACAGACGGCCACCTTGTTGCTTCGGGCGGTCGCAATCAGGTTGTCGATACCGCGGAAATAGATGGTCGGAAGCTCGTCGATGATGATGGAACTCTTGAGCTGTCCTTTTTTGTTCACGAGCTTCACGATACGGGAATTGTACAGTCCCAATGCCGCAGAATAGATATTCTGGCGGTCAGGATTATTACCCACGCAGAGGATTTTGGGGTGTTCGGGATTGTTCAGGTCAAGGGTGAAATCGTCCCCTGTCATCACCCAATAAAGCTGTGGTGAAATCATGCGTGAAAGCGGGATTTTCGCACTTGCTATCTGGCCCTGGAGCTGATCTTGAGCTCCGCCTTGCCATGCGTCCATAAATGGGGAAAGGTAGTTTTCGAGGGACGGATACGAGGTCAGAATCGTGAAAATATCCGCATACGGCTTGTTAAGAAATTCGATTGCATGAGGAAACGTACAATACTTTCCGTCCTTATAAATCCGTAAATACCAGATAATTGCAGCGAGCAGAATAATCGGGGATTCCACGAAAAAGTCACCCTGTTTCTGTATATCGGGTAAGTCAGAGGCATTGCTGCCTCTTCCTCCCCTAAGAACCGTACGTGAGAGTTTCCCCTCATACGGCTCAAGCAACTCAATATTCCTATTTGTTATTAGAAATCGGCTCATACTTTCAACATTTTCGTTTATTTTGCTTGTAGCAGTTGTTGTGGACAAGTTGTCGTACAATCGAACCGTTAACATGTATTTCGTTGACGTTCCATGCTTTTGTACAATCTATAACTTTTCCACATAACGGACATGTCCGATTCTGCTTGTTCCATAAATATAAGAGAGACTTACGTCCCTTGAGAGATTCCAGCATTTGTTGTTCCTTTCGCTGATAGAAATAATCATCATATTCAGGGTCGAAAGGATTTGCTTCACCCTTGATTTGTTTATACGGAGTATAATGTATATCCGACAACCTTTTAAGAGTCAAGTAATTTACTTTCTTGTTCTTTGATTCATATTTCCATGCAAATGTCCATTTACGCCCCCGAACTTCGTGCCAATACTTGTCTGCCACCCAGGTTATGCGTTTCTTCGGATGACGGCGTAAAGCCCATTGTTTCGTGAGGTTATAAATGTGGTAGTCGCAATCATGAAAAGCAGCGGTTGATGCACCATATCGGTAGTAATTTCCCCAGCCTGTAATTACAGGATTGAGCATTCGTATCAGTGATTCCTGCTTACACGTTTTATGTCCTTTAACGATGTCACTGATTTTAGCTCTAAAGCGTTTCTGTGCCTCTTTTGACGGTGACGTGTATAGCCTTTTGCCAAACTTCCTTATATTGAAACCTAAGAAATCAAAACCGTTGTGTATGTTTGTAATGGTAGTTTTCTCTTCGGATAAAGTAAGACCTCGTTCTTTGAGAAATTCTATTACTATAGGTTTGACCTCGTTTTCCAAAAGCTCCTTATCCCGACCAGTGATTATAAAATCGTCCGCATATCTGATAAGATTCACTTTGTAGTGGAATGTCTTATAGTTGATGAAACGTCTTTTGAATCTTTCGGCCAAGAGTGGTTGAAGTCCGTCAAGTGCCATATTTGCAAGTGTCGGTGATATGATACCTCCTTGTGGTGTACCTTCTTCTGTCGGGAACAGTTTGCCATTGAATACAGCTCCACATTTCAGCCATTTTCTGAGTATCGTCTTATCCATAGGAATATGATTAAGAAGCCAGTCGTGGCTGATGTGGTCGAAGCAGCCTTTAATATCTCCCTCCAAAATCCATTCGGGGGAATGTTGGCGGTTTAGAACCGTGTCAATCTGACGGATAGCGTCCATTGTCCTGCGTTTCTTGCGGAAACCATAGGAAAAACGGTCGCCTGTCGTTTCGGCTATCGGTTCCAAAGCCATTAGGTATAATGCTTGCATCGCTCTGTCTTTCATTGTCGGTATTCCCAACGGTCGAAGTTTGCCGTTCTTTTTCTTGATATGAACCCTACGGAGCGGTTGAGGTTTATAACCACGGCGTTTGAGTTCATCAATTGCTTTGTACTTGCGCTTGGGAGAATCCCAAAGCTGTTTATCTACTCCAGACGTATTCTTCCCTTTGTTGGAAGTAACCCTCTTTACCGCCAATGCCTTGGCGTAAAAAGAGTGAGTAAGCATCCATTGTAAGGCTTTTACCTTATTATGTCTGCCTTCTTTCTGAGCCTTTACAATACGCGCTTGTAGCTTTCGGACATAGGTTTCACACTTGGACCAGTCCATACCGTCCCAAGTCTGATTCCTGTTGTCAGCAGGCGCACACGATGTTTTAGTTTCGTTCATTTGCTTTCCTCCTTTTGAAAGTTCTATAAGTTATCTTGTAAAGAGTTACCATATACGGAAGTCTGCCCACTTTCGTGTCGGATGATGTCACCAACAGCAACCCGTGATGTCGATTCAATCCGTATCCACCCCATTACAGGATGGCGTTCGCTTTTTCCGTTATCTCATACCTGCACCCCATTCGGCTTGCCTTGCGGTTTGCTTACTCGTTTTCTTACGAGAGAGATACAGGCTTGCCCTGTTCCACGTAATTGACAAACGGATAGTTTAGGTTCTGCCAAGTCCGCCGGCAGTTCTATGTCCGTGTAACCCTAACATGGGCAAGGGTTATCCGACTGCTTACCTTTTGGTGAGAGCTAAAGTATCTTGCGCTCCTTCAAACCTTACGACGGCTAAAGTCAGTTCACTTACGTTAACCATGCTATCCAGCCTCGCCACTTGGCAGTATGATACTAACCACCCTTGACTTTCCCTCACGGTTCAGTCTTGTCCTTTCGGAAAGTGTACTTTGTCCTATAAGCTTGGCACAACCCATCACTGGAGATGCACCTTATAGTAGGCTACCGCTGACGGAACAGCGGGTTAAATCTTACAATATACATTGTTGTTTAACAATCAATTACGTGACTTTCCAGGTCACACCCAGGTCTTGTTCAAATTGAGCATTATTGTGTAGGCTGATTCGTAGGCATCGCTGATGTCTGCCATGAATCTCGGATTGATCGGATTGCAGCGGTGGCTGCGTCTGGGGTCGTCGAAATTGATGACGTAGAATTCCGGTTTGACCTTGTAACTCTGCCTGTGTTTGAGCAGATGGTTGTAGGCTATTTCCGAGAGGTCAGGAAACTTGTAGTCGTAGATATACATGGCAAAGGATTTCTCGATCTGCTGTTTGATGTAGTTGTTCACCACGGCATAACTCTTTCCCGAGCCCGGGGTTCCCAGCACGATGGAGGCTCGGAACGGGTTCACGATGTTAATCCAGCCGTCCCATTCCTTGCCCTGATAGACAAATTTCGTGGGCAGGTTGACGGAATACTCGTTTTCCATAAGCCTGGTTTCCTGCATGAAACTTTCGTTGGCGGTGTTGAACACATCCTCCATGAGGTTGTGCTTCAGCATACGGCTGATCCATATTCCCGACATGAGCAGGAGAATGTAGCCTGCGGTGAGCGTCAGCGTATATGCGGCCGCATTCACCGTCGGGTTGAACGGCAGGTCGAGCATCCACCAGTTCATGAAGAAAAGGACGATGCCGCCGAGGAAGGCGGCGTATATCTTCCGCCACGTCATCTTCTGGTTCTTGACCCCTTTCGTACCCAGGCACGAAAGGCCCAGGAATATGAAGGCAAACACTTTCGTCACAAGCAGGTTGCTGAACAGTCCTGCCGTCCTTTGGAAGTTCAGCAGGATTCTGTCCACGACTCCAATGTTGATACCCATGTCCACGAATGTCCCGTAGCAGAACCAGTAGACGTGGATGACAATAAACACGATGGAAATGGCACGCATGAACTCCATGACCTTGGCCAGTCCTCTCAAATCATCTTCTTGTTGCATAACTGTAAAAATTTTGATGGTTGGTAATTGACAATCAGGATATGCCGCGTGAACGGCGTTTTTTCTTCTTTTTCTTGCGTTGCAGTTTGCGGGCGAGTGCCTCTTCCTGTGGGTCAGGATCGTTGATGTCGGGACTGAATATCCCGAAAGCCTGCTCGATGGTACTTTCCATGCTGTCGGAAAGGCTTTCCCGGGTGCCGGCATATTGTCCGGGAGCTTCCTGTTCCGGAAATTCCTGCGGCCTGCTGAAAAACTGTTCGAAGGCGTTGGCGGAAAATTCCTTGCCCAGACGGGAGCCGTTATATACCTCACGGTTCTTGTGGTCGATGAAAGTCACGCCGTAGATGCGGCCTTCCTCGTTTTCCCTGAACACCACATCGATACCCTTTTCCCCGAGAATCCGGATGAAGTCTTCCCGGTTTCCACGGCATCCGTGCATGGCCAGTGCGACGGTGTCATGGATTTTCGGCTGCCACTTCCGGTTCCTGAAGTCACGGACATTGACGGCAATCCTTTTTTCTATCCCTTCGTAGCCGAAGCGCTTGCCGATGAGCGAAGATTTGATAGGCGTGCATACCGGCCTGCCCGTATCGTCTGTCAGGGTATATACGATACCGTTGTATGGTGAACCTTCAAATTCTCCCCGAACCTGTTTGGCCTCGATGTTGAAGCATGAGAGCATGGCGCTGAACTCCCCGAATGTCTGGAAGCGGTAGGCGGTGAACACGCTCTTGAGGATATTGCCGACCTGACGTTTCACGTCCCCGTCCCGGTAGTCCGCTTTCTTTAGATACGGTGCCAGCAGTTCGTTCCGCTTGTCTGCCACAGGTTTGAGCCCGAATTTGTTTTCCAGTTCCCGGCAGGCTTTCATCGAGCGGTTCCATTCGTATGCGTCACTGATTTTCTCGCCGTTCTCCTTCACGCAGGTGGAGACGATATGGACATGCCTGCGGTCAATGTCTTCGTGCAGATAGACGATGTAGGGCTGGTCGCCGTAGCCCATCTTCTGCATGTACTCGCGTGCCAGTTCCGCGAACTGCCCGTCCGTGAGGCGGTCGTCCACCGAAGGATTCAGGGAGATGTGCAGTACCGGCTTCTCCGTGTTTCTGTTGGCGGCGAGGTAGCTCTCGAAAGCCCACAGCGTCTGCTGCATGACATTGTGGGGATTTCCGCTGAGGTCGGTAATCATGCGGTTGCCCGCGATGATACGGGCGGTTGCCTCGTCCACTTTACGCTGGTTGTAGATGACCGCCCCGTATAGCGATACACCCCGGTTGATTTTAGCCACCATTCTACTGTTCCTCCTTCCTTCTTTTTATCAGGTATTCCTCCTCGAATTCCCGGGTAAGCATGACAATCCGCTTGCTCAGTACCACCAGGTCAATGGTAGCTTTCTCCAGATTTCGTAACAGGGAGAATGCCCGTTTCTCGCCGAAATTGGACTTGACAGCCTTCACCGTCTGGTTGTAGTTGTTGCCGATGGCCTGGAACTGGTGGTAGAAATTTGTCAGCCTGATGTAGTAGTCCATCGCCGCCTTGTCGATTCTGACCACCTTCATTTCGCGTCCGAAAATCATCGCCTTGATGAACTTGGAATGCTGTTTCAGTCCAGATTTCTGGAACAGGATTTCAAAGTGGCCGTTCTCTTCCGAGTTCAGCCGTACCACATAGCGGTGTACCGCCGGGTCTGTTTTCGGTTTCCGTCCCGCACCTTTTCTTGTCTTTCTTTTACTGTTTTCTTCCATACGCATTGAGATTTTCTGTTGCTGATTTTCCGTCATGGATTTCCGACTTTGGAGGAAATCCCTCCCGAGCCTTCAGGCGAGCGGCAAGTTTGTTTTGAGTGCCCGAATTTATTTCGGGTGCCTCAAAACACAACTTGCTATGTTCGCTTGAACATGAATTTGCCTGAAGTCAAATTGAGGTTTGACCTTCAGCCTCATTCTTCGGCTTCGGGATAGCTCCATCCGGCATCCATTCCGTTGTCGGTGGCAAAGTTACGATGGTATATCTATCTGTAAAACAGTTGATTATATGTAACAAGATGTCATACGGTGACAAGAGTCGTCACCGTCCCTAGATGATGGTGGTTATTCGAGAAAATCCCCTTTTATTTGCAGTGCGGACGGTTGCGACCGGCCTTCTGATAGCGGAATAATGGTCATATTATCCGATGATTCCGGTAACGGTCGGGATGATGGAAGCAATATCGGACGGGACTGTTGACGGATTGTCATGACCAACAGACAGACCGCGGATGAAAGCGATGTCGGAAAGATGCGGTAACAGTCGCATTAAAGGTTATGACACCGGATGATACCGTTAACGGATGCGGATTCGGATGGTTGGAAAGAAACGTCTGCGGATTCACGGATTAGTGGATGACACCGGTATTTATTCAATAACAATTAAAAAGAAAGACTTATGAGTAAAGAAACTTTGTTCGTTGCGATCAGCAACCAGAAAGGAGGGGTCGGGAAATCGGCCCTGTCCGTAGTGCTTGCCAGTTACTTCCATTTCGAGAAGGGGCTGAATGTGGCCATCGTTGACTGTGACTCTCCCCAACACAGTCTCGTACGTATGAGGGAGCGTGACAAAAAGGCTGTTTCCAACAGTGCCTATTACCGGCAGCTGATCAAACAGCAGTGGAGCCAAGTGCAGAAAAAGGCCTATCCCATTGTAGGTTCTACCGCTGAAAAGGCAAGGGAGGCGGCTGATGAGATTGCGGCAAGCGGAGATTACGACCTCATCTTTGTGGATCTTCCCGGAACGGTCGAGTCCACCGGGGTATTCCGTACGATTGTCAATATGGATTACGTGCTTACTCCCACCGTTCCGGACCTGATTGTGATGCAGAGTACGCTGGCATTTGCCACGACCGTGCTTGACCACATCAAGAAGATGGAAAATACCCCGTTGCTCAAGGACATCTTCTTTTTCTGGAACAAATTGAAAAAACGTACCAATGTGGAGATTCTCAGGTCATACTCGGAAGTCATGAGGGAGCTGCATCTGACAGTCCTTGACAGCACGCTTCCTGACCTGTGCCGTTATGAAAAGGAGATTACCCATGCCAAGCGTGCTTTTTTCCGTTGCACGCTGATGCCACCTCCGGCCAGGCAACTGGAAGGCAGCGGACTGGTGGAACTTGCGGAAGAGCTTATTGTCAAACTTAAACTCGGACAGTCATGAAAAAGAAAATCGTAGAGGTGGACGAAGATGTCCTGAAGGATATCATCGTCGGCGACATACCTGTTTTCGGCAAGGACAGCCCCGCCCCGAAAGAAAAGTCAGTGGAACATCAGGAAGCGAAAAGCCCTGCCGCAACCGTACCGGCAGATGCTCCAGCGGAAAAGCCCGCCGCGGAGAAGCCCAAAAGGAAAAAGGATGAATCCTTCGGATACCGGGAAAGGTTTCTGGTCAATATACCCGCTTCAAACCGTTCCCATGTGTATATCAACCGTGAAGTGGCCGAGTGCATCAAACGGGTACTGCCTGTCATCGCCCCGGAGATGAGCATATCCGGCTTTATCAGCAATATCCTTGTGGACCATCTGCAGAAACACTGGGACGAAATCAACGAATTGTATAACAAAGAGTATTATAAACCATTAAAACCATTTTGATTATGACACAGATTATTTTTCAGGCCATTGTTGCCTGTTGCTGCATTTACTCTGTTTACAGATTGTCTTTGTTTATTTTCCGTAGGCTGTTCAAGGGCAGGAAAAGCGGAAAGGATGTCCGTGACGTTTCTGTTGAAACGGCAGACATCAAAAGACATGACAATGGGGATGATGATGCTTCCAAAATAACATTTGAGGTACTGGAAAACCTATCCGCTTTCAAGTCTCCGGGAACTGGTTCTTATAAATTCTCCTATCTGGTAAGTTATCCTGTAGGCAACCGGATACAAGTATATATCAACCGGGAGAGTTATGCCTACATCAAGCGTTTTCTGGCAGTTACCGCTCCCGAGGTTTCTATTTCCGGTTTTGTAAACAGGATTATAGATGAACATTTGAAGAAGTACGAGCATGAGATGTCAAAGCTGTACATGGAATGTATTACCAAACCTTTATAATTATGACTGAGATATTTTATTTTACCGTAAAGGCAGTATGTGCTGTCTATATATTGTGCCATTTGTGGACATTCATTTTCCACAGACGTATGTACGGAATATGGGACCGCATTTTAAGACTGATGCGGATTGCCCGTGTCAGAGTGTGGAGATACCGCAGACAACGCAAGGAAGAGGCGGAGCGTCGTGCCCGCAGAAAGGCAAGGCGCAGAAAGCCGGAAACGGATAACTCCAAAGGAAAAACCGAAACGGTTGTTCCGTCCTCTTCTTCGGATGACGATGATGTGATAGGCAAGACAAAGGTCATCTATCTGGAAGACCCGAAAGTTGCAAGGATGACTCCAACCCGTTCCGAGCCGATGGAGAAAATTCCATTGGAGGAAGACGAGGATATCGGTTCTGATGATGTGGAGCAGGAAAACAAAGGGCTGACGGAAGAAGAGCGTGAGGAACTGATGGCTCCCGTAGATACCGAACCCGACCCGGATTTCAACACGGCATTGACAATCGAGGAAATAAACAACGTAGCGGAAGTACTTACTTCCGGGATTGTTGATGACCAGAAAGCCCTGCGTGCCGCAAGAACCATCCATTACAAACTGAGTGAAACGGAGATATTGGCTTTCCTGACCGACAAGCTGAGCAACTTGGAGAAGGTGAACGGTTTGCTTGACAAGTATCTGGGAAACCGGAGGGGCGTATCAGGGAGAAAAGGCAGTAAGGAAGATGAGCCTTTCGATATAGATAAGTATGCGTGATCAAGAAGTTCAAAAGTGGCCAGCCTGAAACTGTCAAACCATTGAAGGAGATACAGGTTGAATCTGAAAGAGTGATACGCATATGAAAACTTTGGTTTCATACCCCTGCTTCCCCTTTTCGTATTTAGGGAGAAGTGGGGGTATTTCATGAATAGGGATATGAAGCCTTTATCCGGTTTACACAGGCAGGAAGTGTTTTTATAAGTGAAGTAAAAAGTACTGTAGAAATTGTAGTTAAATGAATTGTATTGTCGTGGAATCAAAACAGTTTAGATAAAACAATAAGAGTTAATTGTCTTAAACTTAACAGAAAAGGAATAGTCTGATAATTAGTCAGGTTGTTTCTTTTTCTTATTTTTGAGTATCATTATTATGACTGGTTATGAAGACGCTTTTGTTTATATTGCTTTCGTGGATTGTAGTGAACGGACTTTCTGCCCAGAACAACCATTTTGCTGATATATCCGTTTTGTCGGCAAGCAAGATGCAGGAAGAAAGGATGAAAGAAAAATGTCTGGACAGTATTTGGCGTGCAGAGAACATTTGGAATTTGGGCGTTTTGGACATATCGGGAAAACCATTTAAAGACTTGTCCGTAATCGAATCTCCAAGATGGGCAGTATGGGGTTATGATCTGGAGAAATATTTTACTTCCCGGATGGTTTATCCCAAACATATGTTGACAAAGAACCAGGCCGGATATTCCATCGTCATGTTCTCTCTTGATACTTTAGGCCTGCCTCATAATGTCAGTATTCTGACAACCAGGCATAAAGACTTTGACAAGGAAGTAATCAGATTGGTTAAGGAGCTTCCACACTGTCTGCCATGCAGGGACAAGAACGGCAAACGCATGGAATGTCTATACACGGTATATGTTCCATTCCTGCCACAACATTATAGAGACAGAGTAAAGGCAGACAGTATTGCAGAAGAAAATGCAAAACAGAGCTTTGTAGAATGGGAAGCCGTGTCTTATTTTCAAGATGGTAAACCGGGGGCCGCACAAGATTACATCACTCAACGCCTGGTGTATGACCCTTCATTGTTGGGCGACAAACAGCAAATAAGAGGACTTTATACGATACGAATCAATTCGTATGGAGAAGTATATGAGGCTGATGTTGTGCGAAGTTGTGGAATACAGGAATGGGATAATCAAGTATTGGAAATAATCAAAGACATGCCTCGCTGGACACCCACTATCAATTATTACGGCAAAGGGGAATATCGCAATTCTGTATGGACAACACCCATATTCTTTAAGAAGGGGGAAAAGACAGACTGATTGGTCAGGTGAAAAGCATCTTGAAACAGATTGTGCTGCCAGGTGATGAGAATACTGTTGGAATGGTGATGATTGATATTTTAGAAAGTAGATTTTTAGCATGTTTATGGAAATCATTAATTCTGTCACTTTGACACTCAATCATTCGCCCCTAAATTATCTATTTTATTTTTGAAGGCCAAAAGTTTTTCATCCATCTTGCAAGTATCGTTTTTTGTACACAAGCTTTTGTTCACGAGTTCTTGATGGGTTCCTTTCGGTTATTAAAGGGCTTCTCTCCGTGTTACGGATAAGCTGGAAACGCCTTGAAGGAGTGAGGAATTCTTCAAGGCGTTTTCTATGTTTCCCACAAGGAAAACGTATGTTTCCCTGCCGTAGAACGTACGTTTCTGCCTCGGGAAACATACGTCTCCGGGAAGGGAGACGTACATATCAGAAGGATGTTCCCGGGAAAACGAAGAGGCGTCTGGCCAATTTCTTCCACAGCTTTGAAAAACCGTTTCTTTTTCGTATCTTTCAGGACAAGATTTACCTTACAGTCAGATGCGTATGAAAAAGATGGTGCTGTGTATCCTGCTGTGGCTCGCCGTGCTGCCGCTTAAGGCCACAGGGCAATCGGGCGATGTGATTCGCCTGGAAGGAAAGGAATGGGTCTTGATGGCAAAGCCCATAGGATACGACTCCCTGCTGCGCAGGCGGATGGGAGATTTTCTTCCAGAAAATGTCAGTCGGTCCACGGGTAATTATAGCGGATATACCGCTTTCTGGGAGGTGCGTGACGGGTATCTTTGCCTGCAACGGGTAGAGGCGGATGTCTATGAAGAGGTCGGTAAGAAGAAATCTACACGGGTGTATGAGGTGAAGGACTTGCAGCCGATTTTTGCGTCCTATTGTCGGGCGGGGACGATTCAAGCCCGCTGGTTCAGTGGGGAACTTCGGGCCGGAAAAGGAGATTTGGTGAGATACGTGCATGACGGTTTCGACCGTAACATGGAAACGGAACAGGTACTGACCGTCCGGAACGGTAAAGTGCTGGAAACGCAGACTTATCATAATTACCGGAGAGCCGGAATGAATTTGACAAAGGCATATGGGGAGATTGTGCGTCGGTTTCCTTGGGAGCGGTTTCCTGAGTACCGTGGAGAACGGATTCGTTTTTCGCTAAGTGATATCCAATTGACAGCCGACGGTCACTTTATAGACTGTGACGTACGTTTCATTTATCTGCGTTCTTCGCAGGAAATGATAAATGACGGGAATCATCCGCTGGCTCTTGCCCTCAAAGAAACGCTGAAATCCATTTATCCCTGGGAGGTGTTTTTTATCAATGGGAAGTACACTATGGAATATCGGAATTTTGTTATGCCTTTGCAGGAAGATATAACGCATGATAAGGGTGATTCTGCAAAATACACGCTTGTCGGTCGGGTTTATGGTGAGTTTATCCGTCAACGTCCTCCTTATGATGTAACATGAGGTGTTGAGAAGTATATGAGGCTGATGTTGTGCGAAGTTGTGGAATACAGGAATGGGATAATCAAGTATTGGAAATAATCAAAGACATGCCTCGCTGGACGCCACTATCAATTATTATGGCAAAGGGGAATATCGCAATTCTGTATGGACAACACCCATATTCTTTAAGAAGGGGGAAAAGACAGACTGATTGGTTAAAGGAAAGTTTATAATTTACTATTCAGTAAGTTATTCAACTTTTGTATGCATGATGCTTCCAATGGAATTGTTTGCCCTCTGTGGACATAGTTCATTTTTTATGACAGTCTTGCTATTTCCCTTAAATGAGTCCACAGTTATCATTTCTCCTGTATGTAGATTGGTGACCTTTCGTCTGGTTTCCATAGCATTTTTCACGGTATAATATGTGCCTCTGTTGCATACGTTGTCCCAATATGCTGTTACCAATGAAGCTCTGCTGGCCATTCAAGCTCCCTGTACAGCAATTGAGCTGTATATGAGGTTTACGTGCACATTCGGAAGAAAAGTAGAAACGGCTTCCTTCAACCTGGTATGTTATTTTGCTGAAATATATATGCGATAAATATCAGTAACAACAATAAAGAAGCACCAAAGTATCTGTACTTCTTATTGAATATGGTAAATATGCATAAGCCCACTATTACTAATCGGTATAATATACCGATTGAGGTAAAGTCACCTGAAAATACCTGAACCAAACAGGATACCGCTATAGTTATTAGGATGATATTCAGAACTATCTTGAAAATATCATTGATAATTTTATTTATTTCCATAATCTTTATAAACAACTGTTAGTAACCCTTTTTCGTCCTTTATAATCTTGAAGTTTCCCGAATCAAGCATTTCATTCCATTGCTGGAATAAATCTAAAATAAAGTCATACAAGTCCTTTCGTACATTAATGTCTTCCGGTGAAGACAATGAGCATATCAGTTTTCCATCCTTTTCCGACAGGTATTTTCTTGCTCTGTCTAAGGCTGCGAGATATGCTACCTGATTATATAGATAATCGTCATTATAACCGTCAGCATTCAATGCGTCTATTGCAGAATACGACATTTCAACAGTAGTTTGCAGATATGTAGTATCGGTAATGGATTCTCTATACCTGTTTGCCTTCTCCATCATCTTATCAATTCTTTTCCTTGCTTTCTGGTCATCAGACATTACTGTATTGTTTTCTCCTGTCGTGTTCATCAGAAACCAGACTTTCCGTTGCCATTCATATACGGCAAACCTCTCATCATCCGCATTGTCTGTTTTGTCAATATAGCTTCTTATACTTGGCGCAGAAGGATACTTGGATTGTATTATGTCATCAACCAGATAGGCATGCAGTCCCTTCAGGTTATTGAACAGAAAGCCTTGGAACATCAGGTTTATATAGTCTTTGTTCTCGTGCAGATATTGTTTGTAGGCTTTGTAGGCTTCAGACTTCATATAGTCCGAAGAGTTGCTGTTGTAGTTCGTTCTATCAAGCTCATCCTCCAGAGCCTTTTCCAGTTTCACATATTCAGAAGAATCCTCTATGTTGTACCAGTAGTGCTCATCAGGCTTTGAAGACATATCTACCCATGCCTTCGCCTCCCAATAGTCTATACCCATATTTATAGAATCTCTTTCTTCAGAGGATAGTTCATAGTATAGAGAATCTTTTTCCCAGCCATCGAAAATGACTTCAATCGAGTCTGATTTTTCTTTCATTATGCCTTTATAGATTTCAGGCAGTTTCTGGTCTGATTGGGACGTTATCATGAATGCACCGCTTTCTATCCTGCCATTAACCTGTGGATCTGAGATAATGGAGTCGTTATATACGAATGCAATCTGTTTCCCTATTGCTTTTTCTGTAGCATCTGCCCACTTATTGATCTTATGCTTGCTAATTCGTCCGCTAATGGCATATTTGCCGTAATAGTCCTTTTCAAGTTTTAATCCAACTATATCTTTTACCGTTATGATTGGTTTAGCAGATATGCTGTCTGTTCTTAATACAAGATACCAGCCGTTTTCTTTATGTGTAAAATCATGTTTAGCCGTATTTGATTGTGCTTTCATTCTTGGCGTAAAGAATAAAAGTGATACAAGACTGAATAAGATGATATTTGTTCTCATATTGCGTTGATTTATAGTTCCGTATTCACGTGTATTTTCTCGAAAGTCTTTTGTTCATCAAGTCCCCTGTGTTCTTTATCTTTATACACCTGAAGAATTTTGATTTCGTTATACAAACTATAGCAAAAGTATAATAAAGTTTTTATAGTAGGGAATAGATCTTATTCAATTACAGACTATTAACCAATTTCATAACATATGTAGAGAATTACTTATCAGACATGAATCAAGAGAAGTCTTTTCGTAAGTACACCATGTCGGTAAGCTGTTTTCCGTCTTCATAAATAGGTTTAACATAATTGTCTAAGAAGAAGTTTTTCAGTCGATGTGAGATACGAAAGCCACAATGCTCGTAGAAAGAGAGAGCGGAAGGCGTATCTCCCGTACCGACATACATGATGGAACATTTCCCCTGATAATATTCGAAAAGATAATCAATGAGCCGTTTCCCGTATCCTTTGCGTTGGGAAGAGGGATAAACGGCTATATTTTTTATTTCGTAGATACTCCTTCCTTCACATGTAACAACAGAGACCGCCTTAAGATCATTATCATAAAGAGCAAACATTTCACCACGTTCCAGGTATTTGTCTATCATGCTCTCTTGCTCATCTGCCAACAACAGCAAATCCAAGAATTGTTTCTTATTAGAAGTAATAAGTTTTATATCCACATCACTATGATTTAGAATTATGTATTATTACCTCATTTTTCTTGTTCTGTTAAAATCTCTATCAGTTTATATCTGACATTGCTATCATCAGCAGGAGGATTTGCTAAGATCGTTTTTTCAACCTTAAGAGTGTATTCAGTCCCTTTCTTATAAACAAATCCATCTATACCACTGAAAGGAAGTTTTGAATAGCTTGCATTTCCTTCTTCTTTAACAAGCATACACTCTATAGGAGTCTCACTTCCCCAAGGTGTATAAGTATCTGTTTCTGCAGAAACATACATTGTTACAATTTCTACTTTGTCTGTCAGATCATCTTTATCACAACTGGTAAAGGTGAATGTCAACAGGAATAGCATAAGTATTCCAAATAGATTCTTTGTCTTCATATTGCTTTTATAGAAGTTTGTTTATCCTCAAATCCGCAACCGCCCTCATAAGATGACACAGAGGTCAAAAAGGTAGCGACACTGTGGCAAAAGAGGGTGCAACGCAGCAAAAATCGCCACAAAGACGCATTAAATCCCCTTACCCCACCATGCGACTTGAGGCAATACGCAAAATCACGACCATAAGTTGTCGGTGTCATCCAAAGTCATTCTGGAACACATCAGCATAAGCGTTGTTGCATGAATAGATATTCAGCACATACTGCCTTGATGTCCTGACCCATTTGGCTGGCACAGAGATGAACTTGAAGACAAACGCCTTGATGCGGCTTGTTGCTTTGAGTCCGAACCTCTTCACGTCAAGCCTCGCCATGATGAATTTATAGAAGTTGCGTATGAGTGCCGTAAGCAGAAGAAACACCGTGTTTTCTCCCATGAAGGATTTTGGAAGCCTGTTCCAGCCGAATCCGTTATTCATGTCATCGAAGATGCGTTCCTTCCCTCCACGGAGGTTATAGAATTCGACAATCTCTTTCTCGGAAGACTCGTAGTCATTTGTAAGGATGCAGCGGTAGGTGTATTCTCCTTCCCACAGGTCGAGTTCGCCGTCTATCCGCTTCTGTCTTTGAATCACAAGACGGTATGCCTTCCCTTTCCATTTCTCGATGAGAATGGAGGCCAGCTCAAACTCAATGCCGCCCAATTCCACTTTCTTCCAACCTCTGAGGGCAAAGATGTCATTGTAGAGCGAACTGCATCGGTTGGCACGGATATAGAAGGTCTTGCAGTGTTTAGCAATCTCTTCCACTATCTCTTCAGAACACGAGCCGCAATCAGCTCTGAAACGGTTGATCATAAGCTTGTTCTTTTCAAACCTTTCAAAGAACCTCTTCAGCGTGTCCTTCTGGTGGAAACGGACATTTGTGTTGCCGTCGCTGTTCTCAATGCCGACAATCAAGTCGCCAATAACCGCCACGCCAGGACGGTATCCGAGAAACTTCTTGTATGTGGGTTTCGCATCAAACTTCTCAGCCTCTATGAACTGGTGGTCGAAGTCAACGTCATACCCCTCGCCATCTTTCAGCTGCCCTGTGGACAATAGGCAATTGAGGAGCAGTGTATTCAGCATGTCTGCCGTGTTTAAGTCGTAGGTCTTGCCAGTGTCGGATGTGTAGGAAATGTTATCCTGGGTCAGTTCCTTTATGGCTCTGAGAATCGTGTCGGCACTGCATGTGCGAAGTGTCGGATGAAGCGAGAGGTGATACATCAGATGAGTGGTGACATCCTCTATGCATGAGCCGCCACAGAAATAAACGCTCATAAGCGAACGGATGATTTCGCTGTATTGATAACCATACAGCCTACATCTCATACCGAGGGTTGAGTCGATTACAGATGAGAGATTGGAGTCAAATTGCTCCATTATTGAAAAAATTCCTCCAAAAGGAGAGAGTTTCTCAGATTTTATTGCTACCTTTGCCATGTCTGTCGGGTTTGATACATATTTTGATTTGCAACACTAAGATAGGTGAAAAATCTGACATGGCAAAATCCTGAGCAACTTTTTGTTGCTCAGGTACTTATAAAATAAGTTAAACTAAAATGCTGCGGAATTTAGGTTTATTAAAAAAAACATTGATATAAAATCCAGCATAATAAAAATAAAAACAAGGTACTTGTTAAAATCACAAGTTTAGCCTTGAATATACTGGCTTTATCCAATTTCTCTTTTTCTAAAGTTTTTTTATGTATTTCCTCTAACTTTTCAACTGACATCTTCGGTAAATCAACATTTTTCCCTTTTCCCATAAGATATTTATGGTGTTCTTTAATTCTCTCCCTATTTAATTTGCGAAGTTCTCGGTTTTCTTTGTCCCTCCGCATCATATCATTTATACAACCTAAAGTACCCATAAGCTTTTTATTAATGATTATGTCTTGATAGACGCATTTGGTTTTAAATAGGAATTGGAATAAAAAAGCGACAAAGTTATTTCTTGCCGCTTTTCTTGTCAGATTAACTAATCAATTCTTGTAAGTTCTAATGTTGACTGATATTGAGGTTTTATATCAACCAGATTGTATTTGAGTATCATTTTGTCATTAGATATTTCTATCAAACTCCATGGTTGGCTTTTAAGTATAATAGAGTTCTTGAAGTAAATGTACTTCCCTTTTATCTCATACGTGAAACCTTCCACCATAGTATATTCCGGATTTTCTGGATCTACGCAATTTATTACTCCTGTTTCTTTAGTCTCAAAATTTATACCAACTTCTCCATTATAGGTTGGATCAGTTATATTACCTTTCCAGACCGTTTGATTTAATGATTCCGGTGTAAATTCAAACTGTGGTGTTTGGTCATCATCTTTACAGCTATAAAAGCTAAATACACAAAGGAACAGCATCAGTATTCCATATAAGTTTATTGTCTTCATACAACTATTGTTTTTTTAATACATAAAGGTACTATAAAATATTTATAGAGAACAATATATCTTATTCAATTGCAGGCTACAAATCAAAATCTCAACATATGTTGAGATTCACTTGTCAAAACTTGCCATTTTTCTTATTCTACTCATGTGGGTGGGGGTTATTCTCAAGTAAGAAGAAATCTCCTTTAGGGGAACGAGTTGAAGTAAATCCGGGCTTCTTCTAATAAGTTGTCTGTACCGTTCTTCAGGGGTCAGTCTATAAAAGTCGGTATATCTTGAATAGGTTTGAAAGCACATTTGTTCTGCTGCGATACGTGCTATATATTGATTTTCTATGCTTCTTTCAAATTCTTTTTTTAGTTTATCAGAGTGGCAAATATATATTCTACAGGTTGTCAAAGCCTGTATGGAAATCTCAGACTTGATATTATAAAGACATGTGGGATAGTCAGCCATAAATTCACCTGCAAAGGAAAATCCTGTATTATATTCTTTTTTTTCTGTCACGTTGTAGCAAGTGTATTTTATGATACCTGATTCTATATATCCCCAATAAGGAAATATCTCTCCTTCTTTTGAGATATATTCCCCTTTTTTATAGGTATATGCGCTTCCATATTTTAGGCATAAGCTCTTAAAAAATTCAGTAGGTATGTTGGACATATATGTGTTAAATGTATCCATTTTCATATAAAAGTCATTTTACAAAAGCATTATATTTTCTTATGTATGTTTATATATTCGTATTTACACATATTCCTTGAAAGTTTCTAACAAAAATTCATATTAGCACTTCAAGAAATCAAAATACGTCCCTAAATTATCGGATTTCTTTTTGATGACCAAGTGTTTTATGACCTTATTCCTGATTAGTTCACAGAGTTTTTTTAGTCCGCATTTTCCTGTATCAGCCATTGTTTCAGCTATCGGGAAATGCGTCCCTTTTTATCTCCTTTTACATACCGTTTGTCCTTTATGAAATCCGTCGTATGTACGGATTATGATTCTCTGCTATTCCGGCTGTCGCATGTCGAGAAGTAGCGAAGGCACGAGCTACCTTCGCCGGAAGGATCAAAAGCCGTTTTTCCACTGTTTTTCCGTTGCTGGAATCCCCTTGCCGATGTAACGTAATGACACCCGATGTCACGCATCGTCAGTGTTGTAAATCAATTAATTACGTATTATATATTCGTGGTCGAAATCATTTTTTGTCTCACCAATTAAAAGTTTCGACACATGAAAAAAAGATTCTTTTTTGCAGCCATGGCGCTGCTTGCAACGACAGGGGCTTTCGCCCAGGGTAACGGTATCGGCGGCATCACTGAAGCCACCAACATGGTCACTTCCTATTTTGATCCGGGAACCAAACTGATTTATGCCATCGGAGCCGTGGTCGGCCTTATCGGGGGCGTGAAGGTCTATTCCAAGTTTTCCTCGGGAGATCCCGACACCTCCAAGACGGCAGCCAGCTGGTTCGGCGCCTGCATCTTTTTAATCGTGGCCGCCACCATCTTACGCTCATTCTTCCTCTGATTATGGCGGAGTATTCTATCAACAAGGGAATCGGCCGCAGCCCTGAGTTCAAGGGGCTGAAAAGCCAGTACCTGTTCATCTTCGCCGGCGGACTGCTCACCCTGTTCGTTCTGTTTGTCATCATGTACATGGCAGGCATCGACCAGTGGGTATGTATCGGTTTCGGTGTCACCTGCGCCTCGGTGCTTGTCTGGGTGACTTTCCGCCTGAACGCGAAATACGGTGAATGGGGACTGATGAAATTGCAGGCACTGCGCCGACATCCCCGCTACATCATCAGCCGGAAGGGTTTCCTCCGGTTGATTTGTCCAACCCCGAAAAAACGAAGCGTATGAGAAATGTAATGAAAGCCGCCACGCTGGAAAGCCGGTTCCCGCTGATGGCCGTCGAGCACGAATGCATCATCAGCAAGGATGCCGACATCACCGTGGCCTACAGGGTGGAGCTGCCGGAAGTGTTCACGCTGACACGCGCCGAGTACGAGGCCCTCCATTCCACATGGGCGAAGGCTGTCCGGGTTTTGCCGAATTACAGCATCGTCCACAAGCAGGACATCTTCATCGAGGAGAGCTACAGGCCCGACATCTGCCGGGATGACCTGAGTTTCCTCAGCCGCAGTTTTGAAAGGCATTTCAACGAGCGGCCGTACCTGAACCATACCTGCTATCTGTTCCTGACCAAGACCACGAAGGAGCACAGCCGCACGACCAGCAGCTTCAATGCCCTCACGCGCGGGTTCATCATCCCCAAGGAGATGCAGGACAAGGATACCGTCGCACGGTTCCTGGAATGCTGCGGGCAGTTCGAGCGTATCGTGAACGACAGCGGTCTGGTTCGCATGGTCAGGCTGACGGACGAAGAGATTATCGGTACGGAAACCTCCGCGGGCATTATCGAAAAGTATTTCTCGCTCTCGCAGGAGGACACGACCAGCCTGCAGGACATCACCCTCGGAGCCGGGGAAATGAAGGTCGGAGACAATGTGCTCTGTCTGCATACCCTCTCCGAGACGGAGGATTTGCCGTCATCCGTGGGTACGGACAGCCGTTATGAACGTCTGTCCACGGACCGCAGCGACTGCCGCCTCTCCTTTGCCGCACCGATAGGGATACTGCTCACGTGCAACCATATCGTGAACCAGTATCTCTTCATAGACGATTCGGCGGAGAACCTGAGGAAGTTCGAGCAGACTGCCCGTAACATGCACTCGCTGTCCCGTTACAGCCGTTCCAACCAGATCAACCGTGAATGGATTGAGGAGTACCTGAACGAGGCGCACAGCAAGGGACTCACTTCCATCCGTGCACACTGCAATGTCTTTGCATGGAGCGACGACCGCGAGAAGCTGAAGCGTATCAAGAATGATGTGGGCAGCCAGATTGCCCTGATGGAGGCCAAGCCCCGTCACAATACCGTCGATGTACCTACACTCTTCTGGGCGGCCATTCCCGGCAATGCCGGTGATTTTCCGTCTGAGGAAAGTTTCTACACCTTCATCGAGCAGGCCCTGTGCCTGTTCATCGGGGAAACGTCCTACAAGGATTCGCTTTCTCCGTTTGGCATCCGCATGGTGGACCGTCTGACCGGAAAGCCTGTCCATCTGGACATCTCCGACCTGCCGATGAAGAACGGTACGATTACCAACCGCAACAAGTTCATCCTCGGACCTTCGGGCAGCGGAAAGTCATTCTTCACCAACCACATGGTGCGCCAGTATTACGAACAGGGAGCGCATGTGCTGCTGGTGGACACGGGAAATTCCTATCAGGGACTGTGCAGCCTTATCCATGCCCGCACGCATGGCGAGGACGGCATCTATTTCACCTATGAGGAGAGCGATCCGATAGCCTTCAATCCTTTCTACGTGGAGGACGGTGTGTTTGACATCGAAAAGAAGGAGTCCATCAAGACGCTTATCCTTACCCTGTGGAAACGTGATGACGAGCCGCCGACACGTGCCGAGGAGGTGGCGCTCTCCAATGCGGTCAATCTCTTTTTGGAGAAGATACGCACGGACAGTACCGTGGTTCCATCCTTCAATACCTTCTATGAGTTCATCCGCGACGAGTATCAGGAAATCCTGAAGACCAAGCGTACACGGGAGAAGGATTTTGACGTGTGGGGATTCCTTAATGTGCTGGAACCTTATTACAAGGGTGGCGAATACGACTATCTGTTAAATTCCGAAAAACAGCTTGATCTGTTGTCCAAACGCTTCATAGTCTTTGAGTTGGACAATATCAAGGACAACAAGGTACTGTTCCCGATTGTCACCATCATCATCATGGAAACCTTCATCAACAAGATGAGAAAGCTGAAAGGTATTCGCAAAATGATTCTGTTGGAGGAGGCATGGAAGGCCATCAGCAAGGAAGGTATGGCGGAATATCTGAAGTACCTTTTTAAGACCGTCCGAAAGTTTTTCGGGGAGGCTGTTGTCGTTACCCAAGAAGTGGAAGACATCATATCGTCACCCATTGTCAAGGGAACCATCATCAACAACAGTGACTGCAAGATCTTGTTGGACCAGCGGAAGTATGTCAACAAGTTCGATGAAATCCAGTCCCTGCTGGGCCTGACCGACAAGGAACGTGCCCAGATTCTCTCCATCAACATGGCCAACAGCCCGTCCCGCAAGTACAAGGAAGTGTGGATAGGTCTCGGCGGAACGCAGTCGGCGGTCTATGCCACCGAAGTCTCGCCCGAAGAATACTACACCTACACGACCGAGGAGACGGAAAAGCTGGAACTGATGCGGCTTACCCGGAAGCTGGGTGGCAATATCGAGCTGGCAATCAAGCAGCTGGCCGAGAGTAAACGTAACAGTAAGTAACATTCAAAAATCAAGAAAGACATGAAATTTACCGAATGGATAAGACATCGGATTGTCGGTCGCCTCCGGGAACCGGACTACCGGGAATTGCAGGAGATTGCTCAAAAAGCCAAACTTCTTGCCGGTGTGTACAATCACGGGGAACTTGCAAAGCTTATCCGGGAGTACAGTCATTCGGAAAAAGCTATTGAACAGATCGCCCTGCTGATAGCGAAATCCGAACCCTTCGATTCTCCCATATCAACGATGAAAAAGGAATCCGTAAATATGATGGATGTATTGACGGATACTCCATTTATGGCGAAACACGGCTCTCAACTGACGGATATCCCACCATCGGAAGCCACATCAGTGCATGGCTTGTTCGCAATGTACACCGTTATGCGTGATTGGGGATGTACGAAATATCCGATGAATAGAATTGAACGCCCGCCACATAGTGAAGTAATATCCGCAATAGGAATATTGGACTTCCAGAGAAAGAGCCGGGATGTATCTGAACTATGCGAACTCGCCTCATACAGCATGCTTCCATCGACCTACGTCAAGCTGCGCTATGGCATTGAGGACAAATGCAGTACCTATGAATGGCTCGAAAGCTATCTGATGGACAGGGATGACTGCTGCATTGAGCCTGATGTCAGGATGAACATTCCCCGTATAGAAGCCGAGATGTGTGCGGCGGCTGAAAAGGCGGTCGAGAACATCCCCGGAGTCCGTCTGCCGGACTTCTATCTTGAGAGACTTGACCGGGAGCTTGACAAATTGGGGCGTATCGCTGTGTCACCGGATGCTTCAAACGACCTTATCAATGTGCAACCGGATTTTCTGATCAAATACGGTATTGACAAGACCGCAGCCCCGGAAGAACAATCCCATCAGGCACAGAAAGCCTACAAAGAACTGGATGACAGGTTAGTCCGGGTTACCAGCCGCAGACCGTATGCTGACGAATTCTTCGCCTCCCTCAGACACGGGGGAAAAAAAGTGGCAGAGGCAGACCGTCCGAGACCGGTACACAAGCCTATCCTCCGTAACCCGCCGTCCAAAGGGCGAAAGATGGGACTTTGAATTTACGAAAAAAAGATTTATCAACCATTAAAGATTAACGACATGAAAAAAAGAATTATGACAGCCTTATGCTGTATCTGCCTTCTTTCGGCAGGCAAGGCACACGCCCAATGGGTAGTGACCGACCCCGGGAATCTGGCCCAGGGCATCATCAACGCCGCCAAGAATATTGTCCACACGTCCTCGACGGCCAGCAATATGGTCAAAAATTTTCAGGAGACGGTAAAGATTTACCAGCAGGGCAAGGAGTATTATGACGGTCTTAGGAAAGTCAAGAATCTGGTACGCGATGCCCGCAAGGTGCAGCAGACCATCCTGATGGTCGGTGACATCACGGAAATCTACGTGACCAGCTATGAGCGTATGCTCAATGACCCTTATTTCACCCCTGAGGAACTGAGTGCCATCGCCCTCGGCTACACAAAGCTGCTGGAGGAGAGTGCCAATCTGCTGACAGACCTGAAGACGGTGGTCAATGAGAACGGCCTTTCGATGAACGACAAGGAGCGTATGGACATCATCGACCGCTGCTATACCGACATGCTGCAATACCGCAGTCTGGTGCAGTACTATACCAACAAGAACATCGGCGTGTCGTACCTGCGAGCCAAGAAGCAGAATGACCTTGACCGCGTGATGGCCCTGTACGGTTCACCCAACGAACGCTACTGGTAATTTCAGGGAGGATTGCTTATGGTATTGTTGGCTGTGAATTTTGACAATCTGCACCAGATTCTGCAAAGTCTGTACACGGACATGATGCCGCTCTGTTCGCAGATGACCGGCGTGGCCAAGGGCCTTGCCGGATTGGGAGCCCTCTTTTATGTGGCGTACCGTGTCTGGCAGTCGCTGGCCAGGGCCGAACCCATTGACGTGTTCCCCCTACTGCGCCCGTTCGCTCTGGGTATCTGCATCATGTTTTTTCCGACCATCGTGCTGGGTACGCTCAACAGCATCCTGTCACCCGTCGTGACCGGAACGCACAAGATTCTGGAGACGCAGACCTTCGACATGAACGAGTACCGGGAGCAGAAGGACAAGCTGGAGATTGAGGCGATGCGGAGGAATCCCGAGACGGCCTACCTGGTGGACAAGGAGGCTTTTGACAACAAGCTGGACGAGTTGGGAGCCCTGGACGCCATCGAGGCGTGCGGCATGTACGTGGACCGTGCCATGTACAACATGAAGAAGGCGGTGCAGAACTTTTTCCTCGAGCTGCTGGAACTGATGTTCAATGCCGCTGCACTGGTGGTGGATACGCTCAGGACCTTCTTCCTGATTGTCCTTTCCATACTCGGGCCCATCTCCTTTGCCATCTCGTGCTGGGACGGTTTCCAGGCTTCGCTCAGCCAGTGGTTTGTCCGCTATATCAGCATCTATCTGTGGCTGCCCGTCTCTGACCTTTTCAGCAGTGTGCTGGCCCGCATACAGACTCTGATGCTTCAGAAGGACATCGAGCAGCTGTCTGACCCCAACTTCATTCCGGACAGTTCCAATGCCGTGTATATCACGTTCCTTATCATCGGCATCATCGGGTATTTCACCATCCCGACCGTGGCGAACTGGATCGTGCAGGCCGGAGGAGGTGCCGGGAACTACGGAAAGAACGTGAACCAGACGGCTTCCAAGGCCGGGTCCATTGTGGGAGGCGCCACCGGTGCCGCCGTGGGCAACGTGACCGGAAGACTGTTCAAGTAATCAAGTAATGACAATCAAAAAAACTGAAAGACAATGGAATTCAAATCACTGAAAAATATCGAGACCAGCTTCCGGCATCTGCGCCTGTTCGGAATCGTCTATCTGGGGGTCTGCACTCTGCTTGTGGGCTATTCCGTGTGGAAGGCGTACAGCTTTGCCGAAGCCCAGCGCCAGAAAATCTATGTGCTGGACGAAGGAAAGTCGCTCATGCTCGCCCTCTCGCAGGACCTGGAGCAGAACCGCCCCGTAGAGGCAAGGGAGCATGTCAGACGCTTCCACGAGCTGTTCTTCACGCTGGCGCCTGACAAGAGTGCCATCGAGGGGAACGTGCAGCGTGCCATGTTCCTGAGCGACCGTTCCGCCTATTCCCATTACGGTGATCTGGCCGAACAGGGCTACTACAATAGAATCATTTCGGGCAATGTCAGCCAGCGTATCGAGATAGACAGCGTGAAGTGCGACTTCAACACCTATCCGTATGATGTCATGACGTATGCACGCCTTTTCATCATCCGTGAGAAGAGCGTGACGGAACGCAGCCTTGTCACGCATGGCAGGCTGCGGAACTCCACCCGCAGTGACAACAATCCGCACGGGTTCATCCTGGAAGGGTTCCGCGTGCTGGAGAACAGGGATATCAGAATGTATGACAGATAAAAACAAGGTATGTATGAGAAAGATGTATGTAAAAATCAAGGATTTTATCGGGGGCAGGCTGCGCGGCCTTTGTGACAGGCTCACACCCCGTCAGAGGGCAATTGCCGTCATTGTAATGGCTTCCCTTTTCGCGCTGGTCAATTTCTACATGATTTTCCGGGCGGTTTATGACATCGGGCGGGAGGACGCCCGGCAGGACGTCATCAGGATTACTCCGCTTGAGGTTCCCGACTTTGTGCCGGCGGATACCCTTTCCGATGTAAAAATCCGTGAGATGGAAGAGTTTTTTAACCAGTTCAACAGGTAAGGTTATGAGTACGGATGCAGAAAAATTGAAACAGAAGCAGAAAATCAGGAAATATCTGGTTTTCACCGGCATGTTCCTGCTGTTCCTCGGGTGTATGTGGCTGATTTTCGCCCCGACCGAGAAAGACAGGCAGGAAGCGGAAAAGAAAATGGGCTTCAATGCCGAACTTCCCGACCCGAGGGGTACGGGTATCGAGGCGGACAAGATGGCTGCCTATGAGCAGGCGGACATGGTTCGCCGGCAGGAGGAGAAGAAGCGTACGCTGGCCGACTTCTCCGCCCTGGCCGATGGACACAGACAGGATAATATCCCGGAAACAGAACCGGCGCAGGACATTGCAAGTGAAAATGAAAGCCGTGCGTACCATTCAGGAGGAAACGGAAGGACGGGAGCCTTCGCCTCTTCAGCCTCGGCTTACAACGACATCAACGCCACTCTCGGTAGTTTTTACGAGAGTCCTAAGGAAGACCCGGAAAAGGAAGCGCTGAAAGCAGAGGTGGAACAGCTCCGCCAGGCTGCCGCAGCGCAGACGGCCGGACCGAGCTACGAGGAACAGGTGGCTTTGCTGGAGAAGTCCTATGAGCTTGCCGCCAAATATATGCCTTCGGGCGGCAGCACGGGAACAGCGGACAGTCAGGAGACGGAAAACCCCTCAAGGGAGAGGAAGGCGAAAGCCGTTCCCGTCTGGTTGGTTTCCTCTCCGGTCGTGTCGTCCCTTCCTCAGCCTCTTGCCGATTCGATGCAGTTCGCGAGACTGCTTTCCGGTGCGAATGCCGGCTTCCATACGGCTGTGGGCAGTGCCGGGACACAGAGGACGAAAAATACCATACGGGCCTGCGTGCATGGCGACCAGACCGTCATCAGCGGACAAAGCGTGCGTCTCAGGCTGCTGGAGGCCATGCGTGTGGGAAGATACGTGCTTCCCCGCAATACCCTGCTGACTGGTGAGGGACGTATCCAGGGCGAGCGGCTTGGCATTGAAATCCTGCAGGTCGAATATGACGGCAATGTCATTCCCGTGGAACTGACCGTGCTGGACAGTGACGGACAGGCCGGGATATTCATTCCCGGCTCGACGGAAGCAAATGCGGTCAGGGAAGTGGCCGCCAACATGGGACAGAATCTCGGCACGACCATCTCCATCACCAACCAGTCGGCAGGCGACCAGCTCCTCTCCGAGCTTGGACGGGGGGCCATACAGGGCGTGTCGCAGTACATTTCCAAGAAGATGCGTGAGGAGAAGGTGCATCTCAAATCAGGCTACGGACTGATGCTTTATCAGAACAACAATCAATAACCCATTAAAACAGTAAAGACATGAAAAAGATTCTTTTGATGCTTGCTCTCGCAGGCGGCGTTGCAAGTGCACATGCACAGTCGGCTGATACCACGGCCGTAAATGATTTGACCCTGAAGGCGGATATCTATCCGCAGCAGGAGGACGGCGACCTCTATCACGGGCTGTCCAGAAAGCTCACCTTTGACCGGATGATTCCGCCATACGGGCTGGAAGTGACGTATGACAAGACGACCCATATCATCTTTCCCTCGGCTGTCCGTTATGTGGATCTCGGTTCTCCGAATCTGATTGCGGGCAAGGCGGACGGTTCAGAGAACGTCATCCGTGTCAAGGCTACCAGAAAGAACTTCCGTGAGGAGACCAACATGTCGGTGATTACCGAAAGCGGAAGTTTCTACACCTTCAATGTCAAGTATGCCGACGAGCCCCTGCTGCTCAACATTGAGATGGCCGATTTCATTCATGACGGCAGCGAGGTGAACCGCCCGAACAATGCCCTTGACATCTACCTGAAGGAACTCGGCAGTGAGTCGCCCAAGCTGGTACACCTTATTGCCAAGGCCATCCACAAGGATAACAGACGTCATGTCAAGCATATCGGGAGCAAGGCGTTCGGCATCCAGTACCTGCTGCGCGGGCTCTATACCCACAACGGGCTGCTCTATTTCCATACCCAGGTGAAGAACACGTCGAACGTGCCTTATGAGGTGGATTTCGTGACGTTCAAGATTGTGGACAAGAAAGTCCTCAAGCGCACGGCTATCCAGGAGCAGGTGATATTTCCGCTGCGTGCCTACAATTATGCCACGGCTGTCGCCGGAAAGAAGGACGAGCGTACCGTCTTTGTCTTTGACAAGTTCACCATTCCCGCCGACAAGATGCTGGTGGTGGAGATGCACGAGAAGAGCGGAGGCCGTCATCAGAGCTTCACCGTGGAGAGTGAAGATATCGTGAGAGCGAGGGTTATCAATGAACTTAAAGTGAAATGACCATGAAGAAGTATCTGTTTCTTTTTGCCGTATGCGTATCGCTTGCCCTGTCATCGGGGCAGGCATACGCCCAGCGTTACCTTCCCGGAATGAAGGGCGTGGAACTCAGGGGTGGCTTTGCCGGAAGCCTGCAATCTCCGGTTGACTGGTACACGGGGTTTGCCGTGTCGGGCTATACGAAAAGGGCCAACCATTGGGTGGCTGGCGTGGAATACCTGCTGAAGAACTACGGCTATCGCGGGACTTCCGTTCCACGGGCCCAGTTTACGGCCGAGGGCGGTTATTACCTGAAGTTCCTGTCCGATCCGGCGAAGATATTCTTCCTTTCTGTCGGCGGTTCCGCCCTGGTGGGATATGAGACACTGAACTGGGGAGAAAAGGTTCTGTATGACGGTTCCATGCTTTCCTACCGGGATGCCTTCGTCTATGGCGGAGCCCTGACGCTGGAGCTGGAAAGCTATGTGACGGACCGTATCGTGCTGCTTGCCCATGTGCGTGAACGTGTGCTTTGGGGAAGTTCTCTGGGAAAGTTCACGACACAGTTCGGGCTTGGAGTCCGTTTCATCATCAATTAGACGCCTATGGATATAGAGATGATCAGAGGCATTCCCATTGAGGAATTCCTGTCCCGTCTGGGACATGAGCCGGTCAGACGGCACGGCGACGAATGCTGGTATCTCTCCCCGTGCCGTGAGGAAAGGACACCTTCGTTCCATGTGAACACCCGCAAGGGTGTATGGCACGACTTCGGTACCGGGCATGGAGGCGACATCTTCACCCTTGCGGGAGAACTTTCGGGATGTGACGGCTTCATGGCTCAGGTGAGGTTCATCGCCGGAGTATATGGAGGCACAATACCTGAATATACCGGACAGAAAAAGGTAAATGGAGGTGTCAGGGCAGAAAAGCGGAAAGAGGCCTCCCGCTTTGAGGAAGTGGTACAGAGTCCCTTGTACTGCAATGTCCTGCTCGGTTACCTGAAGGGACGCGGCATTCCTGCCGAAATTGCCCGTGCAGAGTGCGAGGAAGTACGGTTCCGGCTGTACGGCAAGCGGTATTTTGCCGTCGGCTTCAGGAATATGAGTGGAGGCTATGAGCTACGGAGCAGGTTCATGAAATGGTGCATCCCGCCCAAGGATATTTCCGTTATCTGCAACGGCTCGCTTACCTGCAACCTGTTTGAGGGGTTCATCGATTTCCTTTCGTGGAAGGTACTCGGCATCAGCCGCGGTGAGGACTATCTGGTCCTCAATTCGGTGGCCCTGCTTGAACGCTCGTTCCCTTATCTGGACCATTACGGGAAGATCCGGTGCTACTTGGACAATGACGATGCCGGAAAAAGGACACTGGCCGTCCTTCGGAAACGCTACGGTGACAGGATTGACGACTGTTCCGACCTGTATGCCGGATGCAAGGACCTGAACGAATATCTGGAAAGCAATTTTCCGCCTGTACAGTAATTTTTTTATAAACCGTTAAAACAAGAAATGAATATGAAACCAATTATGAACAAGAAAGGGCTGTTTGCCCTTGTATGCGCCCTGATGGGCATGACCTTCAGTATATTGACTTCGTGCAGCGATGACCTTGACGTGCAGCAGTCCTATCCTTTTAAGGTGGAGACGATGCCGGTTCCCAAGCGTATCGTGAAAGGCGAGACCGTGGAAATCCGCTGTGAACTGAAACGGGAAGGACAGTTCTCCGACGCCCGCTATACCATCCGCTATTTCCAGCCGGACGGTGAAGGCAAGCTGCGCATGGACGACGGGATGGTACTGCTGCCCAACGACCGTTATCCCCTGGACAGGGAGGTGTTCCGCCTTTATTACACCTCCGAGTGTGAGGACCAGCAGAGCATCGACATCTATTTTGAGGACAACAGCGAGCCGGCACAGCTTTTTCAGCTGACCTTCGATTTCAACAATGAGACGGAGGACGAGGATACCGTGGTTACTTCCGGTGGCAAGGAACTGCCTGTCGTCATCGTATCACAATGAATCTGACCTGCCTATGGGAATAAGTGCAAAGTTGTTTGCGGTGTTTTTCGCCATTGCCTGCTTCGGGAGCATACCGTTGTGGGCGGAGAATCCGGTAAAGGAGAAACAGGACAGGTTCAGCCTTGCCGTCGAGTGCATCAAGCGGTTTGAGGGCTGGCATTCTTCCCGGCATTACCCCTATGTAGGTTGGGGTCATTGCCTGCAACCCGGGGAAAAGTATTCTGCCCATACCATGACAAGGCAACAGGCTGATGAACTTCTCAGGAAGGATTTGCGCAAGTTCTGCGCCATGTTCAGGCAATTCGGAAAGGATTCTCTGCTGCTGGCCACACTTGCCTATAATGTCGGTTATGTAAGCAATTTTATTATGTAAATAAAGAAAATATAAATCATTGATTAACAAATAGTATATTCATTTTTCACAGGATTACTTTTTACATAATATTCCTAACTTATTAGGTAAAATCATAGCATTATTTCCTAATAAGAGATATATTGAAGCTCCATCAAATCAAATAGATGGAGCTTCAATTAATATCAAACAATAAATAATGTTTTTATGGAAGAAAGTAATTTTTATGATTTAAGGAAACAAGTTGTCCAGCAACTGCGTGAAAGACATTATGCACCTTTAACTATTTGTGCATTTAAGAGTAGTTATAATAAACTGGAATGTTATATGCTGGAAAATAGAATTGAAATCTATTCTGCTCGTGTAGGGGAAGATTTTTTGAAAACTCGCCATAAAGGTGTTGCATACGCCCAACTGTCTGATTTTGAGAAGAACATGGTTAGACATATAAGAATAATGAATGAAGTTCTGCATACAGGAATTATCATTGGAAAACCAACACCGCGAAGTCCCATGTTTGAATTCAAAGGAGATTTAGGCATACAATTCAATGAATTTATTTGTCATGAAAGGAGAATTAAAAGTCCTCTAACAGTAAGTAAATATCACTTGTATTTGAGAGATTTGTTTAATTTTCTAAAAGAGAACAACAAGCTCGTTAAAGACTTTGACATTCCCAGTTGCTTATTATTCTTACGTGATTTGAAGCGACAGAAACGTCCTTGGCCTCATGTTGTATCTTCTGTAAGGGCTTTTATTAGATACTCATGTGAACGTAACTTATTAGGAGATTGTAATTTTTTTCGTTGGGATAAAATATTATGTCTCCATCGTCCAAGAAACCCTCAATTGCCATCGTATTATAGTAAGGAGGAAATAGAGAAATTATTGGTCACAATAGACAGGTCTTCTCCGAAAGGCAAACGTGACTATGCAATGATTTTACTTGCAGCACGTTATGGGCTCCGCGCTTCAGATATAGTAGGAGTTACATACGCCAACTTTGAATGGGAACTCAATCGTTTGTCCCTTGTCCAGACAAAAACAGGAAAACCTGTTTCATTTCCATTATCAGAAGAAATTGGAAGTGCCATTATTGATTATATCAAATTTGGACGACCAGAAATTGACAGTCCATATGTCTTTTTGGAACACATGGCTCCATACCAAAGAATTTCCCCCCAGGCATTACCAGGAATTGTTTCTGAATGGATGCTTTCTGCCCAAATAGATATCTCAACACGTAAACACGGTCCTCATTCTTTACGTCATAGTCTTGCTATTAACTTGTTTGAGAATGGTGAAACTCCAAGCGTTATATCTGAAATACTTGGACATTCTAATTTATCAACCACTTTAAATTATGTGAAAGTTGATTTAAAGCATCTAAGACAATGTGCACTTGAAGTTCCTCAAATTCCTGAATTTTTTTATTTAGATATATATGAGAAAGAGAACTGGTAAATTATGCAGCGTATTCTCAGGGTTAATTACCCAATATGTAGAATATAAACAAAACATAGGTTGTAAAACAACCGTAATGGAATTTATGTTGAAGCGATTTGACAAGTTTGCTAATGACAGAAACGAGAAAGCCCTTGGTATTTCCAAAGACTTGGCAGATGCCTGGTGCTGTAAATTTTCTGGAGAGTCCGAAGAAAACCGCTATTATAGGATCGTCATTCTTCGAGGATTCTCTTCTTTCCTGCAAATAATTGGATATAATTCATATATTCCAATATTACCAAAACATCAATCAAATTTTACCCCCTATATTTATACATCTGATGAAATAGAGAAGATTTTCAAGGAATGTGATAGGATTAACTCCTATTATCACTTAGTCAATTCAGCCCGATTTTCCATGCCATGCCTAATCCGTTTACTATATGGGACAGGAATCCGTGTAGGTGAAGCTCTAAAATTGAAACACAGTGATATCGATTTCAAAAATGAATGCTTATTGCTTAGAGAATGTAAAAATGGGAAAGACAGGTATGTGCCTCTTTCTCCTTCCTTGGTACTAATGTGCCATGATTATGTAGCCCAAAAACAGAAATTTGGGTTTAGTATTAATCCAGAAAGCTATTTCTTTGTAAAATGTAATGATACTTCCATCTCACCAAGGACTGTTTCAAATCATTTCAATCATATATTAGAACGTGCTGGTATTATGCGAAACGAAAATAGAAAAGGTCCTCGTCTACACGATCTCCGACATACATTCTGTGTAAATTCATTTGTGCAATTATGCAAATCAGGGAAGGATATACATAATGTGATGCTAATACTAATGACATATATGGGACATCAATCCATTAAAGCCACAAATAAGTATGTCAGAATAGTAGAGGCTATGTTTCCTGAAATTGTAGAACAGGTGGATATGGCTCATAATCATATTTTCCCTAATATGAATGAAATGATTGATTAGTTATGCGTTAAGACTTGGAATTATGACAGATTTTGGAAAATATCTCACAGATTATTTAAACCGTTATCTCACAATGGAATGTGGTTGTTCCTATCAAACGGTAAAACAATATAGTGTAACATTTATGCTTTTTATACAATACATGTATAAAATTGAACTAATAGCTCCGGAAAAACTATGCCTTAAAGAATTTACAAAAGAAAGAGTTTTGGGATTTTTACATTGGCTGGAAGATACAAGAAAATGTTCAATATCAACAAGGAACAACCGTTTATGCGCCTTACGGTCATTTTTTAAATTTCTTCAATATCGTGAGGTTAAGGGTATGGCTTATTGGCAAGCTATATTGAGTATCAAACAGAAAAAGACACCTTTTAAGGAAATGTCTTATCTGACTACGGAAGGAGTAAGGGTATTGCTTGAACAACCGGATTTATCAACTCGCAAAGGGCGTAGAGACTTTGTTCTTATGGGGCTATTATACGACAGCGGTGCCAGGGTTCAAGAAATCATAAACCTCACCCCGGAAAATATAAGATTAGGAGAAACTACGACTGTAAAATTACATGGGAAAGGTAATAAAATCAGAGTAGTTCCTCTCTCTACCAACCAAGTGAAAAATTTAAGGTTGTATATGGACGAAAACAATCTTTTTGCAGCACAATATAGATGTCATCCATTATTCCCTAATCCCAAAGGAGAAAGGTTGACAAGAATGGCTGTATTAGATATTGTGAAAAGACATGCAGAAAATGCAAGGAAACAATATTCAGAGTTGATACCCAATAATATATCTTGTCATACTTTTCGACATTCAAAAGCTATGCATATGCTGGAAGCAGGTATAAATCTCGTTTATATTCGTGACTTTCTTGGACATACTTCTACAACAACAACGGAAATATATGCCAGGGCAAGTGAAAAAATAAAAGAACAGGCATTGAAGAAACTGACTTCTGGTATTATTCAAGAAAGCAAAACTACATGGCAAAAAGACGGAGATTTAATGGAATTCCTAAAAGCTTTACAAGTAAAATATAAATAGAGGAATAGAATAGAGTGAAGAGTATTAGTTTAAAATTCTCTTCACTCTATTAAATATAATGTAAACAATTCAATAACTACAAAGTTAATAATCAGATAATTAACAGATGCTTTTTACATAATAAAATTGCTTACATAACCAACCTTATGTAAACTTTTACATAATGTCGGTCCGTACAGGCTTTTAGGCAGCAAGAAGATACCCAAGAGCACACTTGTCAGGAAACTGGAGGCCGGAGACCGGAATATCTATAAGGAGTATGTCTCTTTCCGATGTTACAAAGGCAAGGTAGTTCCAAGTATCGAACGGAGAAGGAAGGTGGAATATCTGCTACTTTTTGAAGAATAATAGAGAAGGGAGAATCTTTCGGTGTAGTGCCGTCAGGTTCTCCCTTGCATAACTTTGAGCTAAAAGAATTCGTTTTTTGTTTGGTGGAAATAATATGAGTGGCAAATGCGATTTTCTGATTTATAATTTGTAACTTTGTGACATATAAACGTCTAAAGTAAGTTATATGAAATTATTTATTACCATATGTTGTCTATTGATGAGCATGTCTGTTTTCGGACAATCATCAGAAAAAATTCGTCCTTACAAGGACTGGGAGACAATGGCCTATTGCTCATACGATTCTTACCACCCCGCACAGTATGCGAAAATCGACAATAACTGGGAGCTGCTTTACACTTTACGCACGCCTATGAGCATCAAGGAGTTGAAAGCCACTGGAATTCCCTTCACTTACAGCCAGATTTTCTTGCTGCATATAGGCGGATTAATCGAGAGCAAGAATAATGTATTACATACCATCATGCCCATCTTCAGCGAAGAACAGACCAAATCCATACGTATTTTGAGCCGTTCCATTGCACAAAACGCTTTCAAGGAGACGGAAAACGACTGGTCTGCATTTATGACGGAACTGAAGAAACGGAAATTGGGAAAGAATGCTTATAGTCTTGTCTTTTCATATGTCCTCGATGGAAAAATCTGGGGAAAGGCACTTCCGGCTCGTGACAGTGTGGCGACTCATGCTACCTGGGACGGGGCGTTTTGGGCATTGTATGACAAACGTACTCATAGCTTTTGCGGTACAAACAGTTTTAATGCGTTTCATCAAACTTGGTCTGACTCATTAGAATATTGGCTTGACACGAAAACGATTGTACGATTTACAGATGAATATGCACAGAATAAAAAAATCATCAGCAAAGACTTGCTGGAAAAAAGCGAGGAATGGGGACTTGCAGATAAAAAGGGGTATCCCCTCATTCCCATAATCAAGGAAGATAGTCAGGATGCATTGGTAAGAATCTGTGATGAGATAGTGGTCAAACTGGCATCGTGCGTAAACCGTCACTCCTACGAATTCATGAAAGAATATCAGTTAAGTAACGAGAATTTGGCCAAAGTTATCTTATACCATGAGATCATGTGGGATATGATGGATATACTTGTGGAGCGAAAGATAATTACGGAACCAGATATTCTCACAGGAAGTCCACGGGCTCAGAAATCGGATTTCGGAAAGATTGTGTACATAGAGGAATAAAATAAGGGAGAATCCGATAGCATATCACCATCAGATTCTCCTTTGCCTACATTTTGTTTTTCTAAATAGCAGTTGCAATTAGTTTGAGTTAATTTACCAGAACTGCATTCTGTATTTCCACCTCTGCGGGCTATCTGTTTTGCTCCAGACTCTCAGTTTGAAACCTTACATTTTAGCTAAGATTATTTATTATTCAGCACCTTACGCATTACGAAATTGGTCAGTTCCAATCTGTTCGCCTTGTACTTCTGTATTTTGATAATTTCGTATTCTTTTTTTTCAAAGAATGTTCTGGCGGTCAAACTAACTTCACATGTAATGTATCTAACTCCGTATTGCCCGGCAATTCGTTCAACCTCCGAGAGAAGTTGCGTCGCTATACCTCTATGTTGAAAATCCTTATGCACGAACATGGAATTCAGATAGCCGTCTTTATTCATTGACGAAAAGCCGACCAGAACATTACATTCATTGAATGCCCCGACATATCGGTTTCCGGCAAGGAGTTCCCTCCACCGAGTCTCACTGTCTCCGCATGATGCCCAATCTTTCACTTCTTCTTCGGTATAATCCCTCGCATTCACATTTAACACGGTCGTGCGGAACAAGTCCTTCATCTGCGGAATATCCTTTTCATCAAGTGTCCGGATTATATAGTCAGTTTTCAGGTATCGGATCACCCTGCACGGATTCCCGACAGCTACACAGTTTGCCGGGATTGATTTTGTCACAACACTCCCAGCACCGATCACACTTCCTGTTCCTATTGTTATGCCGGCAAGAATTATACTGCCGCCACCAATCCACACATTGTCCTTTACGGTAATCGGAAGAGACCGTGTACGGAAAAAGAGTTCACCTGAATTTTCATCCCAATTCTCTACAAATCTTTCGTTGCAGTCTATCGGATGTGTAGCAGTATAAAACTGTACATTCGGGGCTATCAGAACCTGATTTCCTATACGGATATGATTCTCGTCCATCATTGTGCAGTTGTCATTGATGACAGACTTATCACCAATAAAAATATGCTTTCCGCACTGGCATAAGAAATTACGTCCTACTGTCGATCGCTGGCCTATGCTTCCAAGCATATTCCTTAGAATATCGGTTCTCTCTGAATCTCCCAATCCCGGGCTGTCAAGTCTGGCAAGACAGGCTTTGGTATTGGAAATCATCTCAAGTACCTCCGGATTCAGACTGTTGCAATATTCTCCTGACATGAATCGGTTGTAATTGCTTATATGTTGTTGATTCAGTTCTTTTTCCATATAATTTCTCTATTGCAATCTGTAGCTTTTCTTGTAGGATAAATTGATGGCTGCAATGAAGCAGATTGTGATCAGAACAAGACATAGAAGGATCGTGACCGGTTCACAGGCTTACTCTTTGCTTGTGTTCATATTCTTCAGTAGTCCCATCTTCTTCATTTGATGAACTGTCTGTTCCGGATCGTAAATATGTCTTATTCGGGACTGCCGCTATATTTTGTGTTGCCATAGCTTTCATTCCATTTAATGGAATCAGTGGCATAGTTCATTTTTACGAATCCATTATTATATGTTCCTTTGATCTTGTAGGATTTGTCGTAGATATAACCATTGGCATAATATCCTTTTATATTTCGTTGTGTATCGAATATATGTCCATTGGCGTAATTCCCTAAAACTTTACCTTCTGAATCAAGAATATAGCCATTGCTATAGGTCATGCGGGATGTAGTGCCACATGAACAAAGAATGAAGAAAACTATTGGGATAATATAATACATCGTTTTCATTTGAGGAAATCTATTTGTGGGTAATATTATACTTCAGTAATTCATAACAATGGCAATCGACAAAGCGGCCGTTCTTGAAGCAGGCTTTTCTGAGGATGCCGCACTTATGGAAACCGGCTTTTTCGAGAACCTTCATCGATGCCGGGTTGTTTTCATAAACATGGGCATGGATCCGCACTGTATCGGAATGGCTTAGATAATCTTCCACTGCCTGCTTTATGGCTTCGGTCATGATGCCCAGGTTCCAATATGGCTCTGCAAGCCAATAGCCCAGTTCAGCGTTATATCGTTCTACGTCCGTACCTCTGAAGAAGCTGACATTTCCTGCTGCTTCGTGATTGATATCGATGCAGTAATTATTCTGTTCGCTTTGTCCTTCAACAAAACTTATGAATTGCTCTGCATCCTTTTCCGTATAGGGATAAGGAAGAGCATCACGGCAATTGTCCCAAATTTTTTTATTGTTCAGGTATTTTGCCAGTGCCGGTATGTCCGCTCTGGTCCAAGTTCGTAGTTTGAATGATTTAATTGCTTGGATTTTATTGTCAGACTTCAGGTATCGGATCACTTTACATGGATTCCCGACAGCTACACAGTTTGCCGGGATTGATTTTGTCACGACACTTCCGGCACCAATCACACTTCCTGTTCCTATTGTTATGCCGGCAAGAATTATACTGCCGCCACCAATCCACACATTGTCCTCTACGGTAATAGGAAGAGACCGTGTACGGAAAAATAGTTCGCCCGAATTTTCATCCCAGTTCTCGACGAATCTTTCGTTGTAGTCTATCGGATGTGTAGCCGTATAGAACTGTACATTGGGGGCTATCAGAACCTGATTCCCTATACGGATATGATTCTCGTCCATCATTGTGCAGTTGTCATTGATGACAGACTTATCCCCAATGAAAATATGCTTTCCGCACTGGCATAAGAAATTATGTCCTACTGCCGACCGTTGGCCTATGCTCCCGAGCATATCCCTTAAAATACCGTTTCTCTCAGAATCTTCCAAGTCCGGGCTGTCAAGTCTGGCAAGACAGGCTTTGGTATTGGAAATCATTTCAAGTACCTCCGGGTTCAGACTGTTGCAATATTCTCCGGACATGAACCGGTCGTAATTGCTTGTATGATGTTGACTGTGTTCTTTCTCCATGCTTTTCTTTATTATGCCTCTAAAGATACGCATAATCCACAAATTCACTGTATTGGATTAACCTTTTTGTTCTTCTGAATCATAGATTAAATAAAATAGGGAAAACCTTTCGGCTATATCCGTCAGATTCTCCCTTACTTACATCTTGTTTTTCCAAATAGCAGTTGCGATTAGTTAGAATTAACTTACCAGAACGGCATCCTGTATTTCCACCTCTGTGGGCAGACGGGAAAGCAGGAGTTCCGCCATTGCTCCGTTCTGCGGAATCAGGGCCGGGAAGTCTGTCTTGCCAGGCTTATATATCTCAGTCGCTACGTTATATAAGTCCCATGCGGTAATCTGTCCCTTTTCGCGGACCAGTTTCAGCACCTCTTCCGTGAAGATGGAAATCTGGCTCTGGTTCAACGGGTAGGTTTCAACCGAGGATGACAGGTTCCTGTCCGAACTGTCATGGGAGACACGCAACGCTGTCAGCAGACCGATATACATATACACTTCTTCCAGTGAGACGATTCTGCGTTTCAGCCGCTGAATGCGTGCAATATCCTCGTTCATGTTCACTTCGAAATTGGCCAGCCATCCGTCCACCGTCTCGAATACACCTTCCGTTGTCACCTTGTTCTTTCCATAATTGCAGATGCTCCTTTCCGGTGAGAGGATACACTGGTTATGGCATACTTTCACGCACGGGCCTATGGCTGCCTGTATGCCGTCCTGATGGTAGGCGACGACCAGCGTAGTTGTCAGCTCGTCCGTTTCCCAGTCCTTGATTCGGATAGTCGCGAAGATGCGTCGGAGGATGTGGGCTTCCACTGCCTTTTCACCGTGTGTCTGTTCCACCTGCGGGAGAATGCTCACTCCCGGTTGTGTCTTGTTTCTGTTCTGGGCGGCGAAGATTTCCTCCACCTCGTAATCGAGATTATACTTCTCGCAAATGCCCATCATACGCTGCAGGACCTGGTAGTGATAGATGCCCTGGACAGGCTTGCCGTAGATATCATTCTCCTTGTAGGTACGCTGGAGAGTTTCAAGGTTCATTACTTCGATTCCGTTGTTCTGAAAATCAAACTGCTGTTGCTTTTCCAATACTGCCAATGCTTCCATAATCTTGAATTTTATAAAGTTAATACTATGATTGTCTGTCATTTTTCAGGTATGTATCTGCCATCCGTGGAACGGTTGCAGCGTTACGGCGAAAGAGCGGTCCGGTATGCCGTGATAGAGCAGCCCGCCTACAATGCCGATGCTTCCGTCGGGATAGCGTTGTGTGAAACCGAACGAATAAGGAGCATGGTCATAGTAGAGCGAAATCTCGCTTGGATGATCGGGATTGTCTTCCCAGCTCTTCAGTCGGTCCAGACAGTTCTGGAGTGAGGTGTCACCGATGGATTCGGCATAGCGTTTTACATTCTGGAAATGTTCTTCATTCAGGATTTTCATGACTCATTGTATTTTATCTGTTAAACACGTCCGGCTCCGGGAGCCGGTATTTTTTATTTCTCGCCTGCCTGACTGTCCCGTGGCCGTACCCGCAAGGTTTGGCGAAAGAAAATACCGCAGCCATCGGCGAGGATGATTTTCTTTCAGCCAACCCCGCAGGGGCCTGACCTTGTCCGGGTACATTGGACACGGGACTACCTTTGCAGGGAGGGAAATAAAATATACAAGGGGTATATGCTGTAGTTTTCCGTACATGTTATGGTGATATTCTCTCTGATTTGTTCGTCATTGCCGGAGGAATGGTGTACTTTTGCAAATCCTAATTTGAAAATCATGGAAGATTATATAAAGAAAGCTGCGGATGCTTTCCTTGTGGAGCGTCCGTATGGTATGCGTGTGGATTACCGTAAAGGAGGATACGTGCTGTTCAACCGTAACCTCAATGTGTTGGGCAATAAGGAACATGCCCGCTTGGAGGAATTGCCTTTGGAGGATTTTGATGTGGACGAGATTCCCTTGGAAGGGGAAATCATAAAGGAACATGCGGGTTTTACCGACGTGTTTTTCTATTCGGATTGTACCAACCCCTATGCAGGGTATGTGCTGGATCTGAAGAAGCTCAAGGTTTACAATCAGTATATGTTTCCGTTGGCTATGGTACTGAACAGAAAGTTGTAACAGTTATTTTGTCAAGTATTATTATTTCGTTTATTCAGAAATTAAATGAATGATAGAAATTCATTATTAATTGGGTTGGGCTTGCTGTTTTTTGTCTAAAATATTTTTATATTTTTTATTTTATAGACAATAAGACTCTGATTAGAATAAATAAGTTAACATTAATTGAACACTCATTTGTTTACTGTCAATAAACCAGTCAGAAGCATAAACATTTTCATATTCCAATCCTCCTCTATAACGAGTACTTCTGCTATATAAATCAAATCTTGTTGATAAATCCAACTGCTTAAAAATTCTATAATTCAGCTGCCCCTCAAAATGATAAAAAGAGCCAACGGAATCATCACCCTGGACATTGACCGGTTTACCACCTGGAGTTTTGGACCAATCTACATTGGCCCCCCAAGTACTTATTGTGTATAGTCTATAAAACTGATTTTTAATGGAAAAAGTCAGCTTATCATGCAAAAAGCTCCCATCAATGCCCAACTTAGTTGAAAAGCCTGACCCCCAATTATAATTGCGGTGATAATAACGATAATAGTCACTTAAGATTCCGCCAAGTAATATTCCGTTTAAATGTGCCGACATATTCAATTTAACATCATTAGTATGATAGCTGAACATTGCTCCGACACCAACAGATGCTGGTGATCCAAGTTTATAAGGCACTACACAAGGATCTAAAACGGTAGATGACTTTTCACTTATCGTATCAGAATCAAAAAAGTCAAAATGTTGATATAAGCCCACTGATAGATCACTCTTTTTTGTAGATATAAATTCTTTAGAAAACAATCTACCTATAATTTCAACCCTACTCAATAACGGTTGAGATTTCATGAGATTGAATTCTGTCAAACATGTAAAGTATTCATAAGGTATTTTTGAGTCCCCATCAAAAGCATCTCCATATTCCATATTGAGCCGGGCACTTGCTCCAATCCTCGTAATATGATTGTCATCATGATAAAATAAGACACGAGAACCTAATGACAGATTTAAATTAAATGGGACATCTGGAAATTCTTTTCCGGAAACATGACTCTTTTCCCAAGCCTGCCCAGTAATAATGCGCGTAATTCCCCTCATAGGAGAAATAACAAAAGAAGCCACTTCCCGTCCGAAGCGTTCACCTCCGGTCGTCCGATTATCCAGAATCATATCAGAAGTTCGGTAAAAAACTTCTCCTAAAGCAGCACCTCCGATTGGTGTGGCTATTATGTCGTTGGTAGAGGGGTATTCACATTCCATAAATAATTCCCACATGGCACTCCCCCCAATAGCAAATAACTCCGACTGCCAAAAGTTAAACCCGTTCGACCTTCCGGCATTGAAAAAAAGAGAACCATTATAAGGATGTGCAAACATATTTGTATTCAGGTGATCATTATCCCATTCAAATCCATGTTTGAAGTTTTCCTTAATGGTCTCCAACGAAATATATGCATAATGCCCCCTTAAAATATATCTGTCAAAGGCCCATAACCCCATATTCATACCAAAAACTTCCCCGGTAGCCATCAGAAAATTTTTCTTTTTTGGAAAAACATGCCCGCTGTCAACCTCCGCACTGTCCGTAACGCATATCTTAGGTTCTGCTTGGAGGGGCATACCTGCATACGCATTAGATGCAAATAAAAAGACCAGATATATATGTATTATTATCCTTAATAACTTTAAAATCATGTATTTTATCACTGTAAGATGATATACAAACCAGAGCAGATATGACAATAAGTGCTCCGCGTCAGTTTGTTGGCAAATTGAATAATATAAAAGAGTTTACAAATATACGTTTTTTTCTACAGTCATATGTGGATTTTGCTTACAAAACTATTATTTAAATCAAACTTAATTAGAGTATACCATTTTCTCACCAATTATTGTGAGTAGAATGAAATCATTTTTCAGTCAGTATATATTTCATCTATAATCTCATTCTCTTTTCTCTCACCTTTGAGGAATGCAAGCAGCCGCCGGAAAAAGAACGGGGCATGGTCTGTCCCCAGCTGTGAGCTTTCCCCGTTCCGGGTAGCGCATATTGCAAACCGTCCCAGTCCGAAACTGTCCTGTGGCGGTACGATATGGAATGACAGATTTTCCGTACCGTTGATATGAACCCCGCCATGGTAGGTGTAGAAAGTCTTTGCGGCTCTACTGTCCGCATCAATGTCCACCCGGCTGTAGCCGCGGCGTTTCAGTTCTCTGATGATTTCCCTGTTTGTCATAATTGTATCTGTCTGATTGGATTTGAAATGTTCTGTATGCTTCCCGTATTTGAGGATACGCCGTGTTCTGACATCCACTTCCGGTATGCCGTAGCATATTCCTGCCTTTCCCGTTCCAGACTGCTTTCCGTTTCCGGAGTATATCCGAGCAGACGTATGTATCCGCCGTTGCAGCCTGTCAGTTCGCAGCGCATTCCGGCTGCCTCCAGTTTCCCGATGCGTTTCTGTGCCGTTTTCGCACTCGAATATTCCTTGGGCCAGAAATAATGTTCTCCCTGTGAGCCGTAAAAGTCTTCTCCGAGTATCATTTCTCCGATATGTCTCCGGCTCTCGATGAAGCCGAAACGGGCCTTGTCCAGTGCCTGACGCATAGCCTTGTGTGCCGCTCCTTCGGGATGGCGGAACACTTCAGGACTGTCTTTTCCCGTAATCTTCGGAAGTTCCATCCGGTACGGCTGTCTGTAGCTGCCGATTCCGAGCGTAAGGTAGAAGTTGGTGTGGAAATAGTCCGTCATAGGGTCGCTTTCATCGAAATTGTATGACATCACAAAATCCCTGACGTTTGTCATCACCTCCTTGGCCCGGTCGGTCAGACTGTCCGATGCCTGGATGTTGTAGTGGTTGATGTCTCCCTGTACCTTGCCGGATTCTTTGGTAAAAGCCTCGAAGTCCGCTTTCATCAGCCGGACAAGGATTGAGCTGTATCCGTCCCTGCGGACTGAGAAGGTGTATCTCGGATAGGTCTCCTTGAGCCATGTCCTGACCAGTTCCGTGATTTCCGGCGCGGACTGTCCGGTATAGTTGCGCCCTTTCCAGCGGTATTCATTGTACACGTACTCAGCGTATTCCTTTGCGGTGGCATCCTGATAGTCGTGTTCATACCCTGTAGCGGCAGAGGAGACACCAGGCCGGTCTTTCCATATCTCGAAAAGTTTCTCAAACTCGGTGTTCAGCTTTTGCATGAGGACAGTGTCACCACCCTTGTCGGGGTGGTGAAGCATTGCCAGTCGGCGGTATTCCTTCTTCAGGTCCGCCAGTGAGTGTATGTTCTGAAAATAAGTCATGATCGTAGATGTTAAAGTCCCGCGAGACGGTTGATGAAATATATCTGCCAGTCCTGGTCGAGTCCGAGGTTGCTGCACGCGATCTCGAAGTCTTCGCTTCTCAGGTCATTGTCTTCCTGAAGTTCCTGCAGGTTCCTTATCTCGTCGTCCAGGTATTCCTGTGCCTCTTCCTTGCCGCAACTGCATGAGTTGCAGATCAGGTCAATGATGTTCCGTGCCATATCCGTTGCCTTTAGTTGTTTGCCAGGTATATGTCCCGTTTTCCGTCATAGCTTTTGCCGTTCCACCACTCATCGGCAGCCTCGGCGAATGTCTGCCCGGAATCGTCTGAAGAGAAGTCGGACGCCTTGAGTCCGGTCAGGTATTCAAGGGCTTCGGCGTTGTTGGACTTCCACCATTCCTGCATCTTTTCCAGAAATGATTGTCTGGAGCAGGTCTCCACATTGTCCGCGCACCGGGAGCACCAGATGTCGTCGTCCACGTCACTGTGGTATTCGTTCGTGTTGACGTCCACCCATGCCTGTATCTCAATCTCTGCAGAACCGCAGTCGCTGCATACCCGAATTCTTGAATCGTCAGGGAGCTTGCGTCTGGCCTTGCCGTCATATAGACTGACGGCACGTTCCACCAGTTTTTCCCGATAATGGTCCGTCAGTTCCGCATAGAACCGTTCGGAGGCTCCGAATACCCCCTTGTCCGTCATCAGACTCCATTTTTCCCAAAAATGTGGGTACATTTCCTTAAAGACTGTCCTGCACTCTTCCTCACTCCAGGCATTCCACATGTAGTAGAAGAAGCTGGACACTGCATTTTCCGCTTGATATTTCATATTTCCGTTTTTATTTGAGGTTATACATTCTTGCAAAATGGCTGTTCACTTCGGGAATCCTTTTCTTGTAATAGGGCTGGTTGTCCCTGCACCAGTCCGCCAGTTCCTGTTTGTTCCTGAAAGGTTCCCTCCAGCTTTGCCCGCTCATGATCATTTCCACCTGCGGGGCCAGCTCCCTGATGAACGCTCCGACAGTCCATCCTTCCCGGACGTGTCTGTCCATATTGACTTTTGTTGCCATATTGTCTTCCGTTTCAAGAGTTCCCGTTTGTATTTTCAAGTTGAAGCCTGACCGCTTCGTACATCTGATTAAGCCAATCTATGTTGCTGGCTCCAAGTTCGAAGGGAGCCTGGCTGCAAACCTCTTCCATACTGTCCTTTATTGTTGCCGTTACGGTAAGATGTTTGTCAGTAACCTCAATTCCCGTAACATAACATTCGTATGGATCAGCATTATCGTCGAACCAGATAATCCATACAGGGTCTTCTCCGTTATCGGTAAGTTTGATTTCTTTCAGGCCGTGCGCATCAAGCAGTTGTCTGATGGCCTCGATTATGTCCTTCCGCAGTTCTTCAATCCTGTCTCTGAAACACATGGCCGTGTATCTTACCTTGCCTTTATTGTTCCGTTCCCTGACAGAGAGGATCTGCATGTCGGGGTGAGAGCCGAAATTCCAGTCTGTCACCTCGTCATCATCGCGGGTAGTGTGGATATTGCCTCCCAATACCAGACCGCAGTCTTCCTCTACCATTCTTTCCGCCTCGTCGCGGTCTTCCGCCACGACCTTGTAGGTACCTTCGAAGGCGTACCTTACTCTTACTTCGTACTTTGCCATAATTCTTATGATTTGATTGTTGTTAAATGAATTGTTTATGAAGCGACAAGAGCTATCCTTTCACCGAAGAAGGAGTCGCATACCCCGTACACATGCTTGATGGAGCATTCATATTCTGACCTTTCGTTGTCAAGACGGAATCGGAATCCGTGATAGTCCCTGACTTCCAGTTTCAGCCTGACATCCTTTTTGAGTTCCATCTCCAGGAGGCTTCCGCCGCCGTACATGGAGCTGAAGATGCCGCAGCAGTTGCCTTTGGGGATAATAACTTCCCCAAGCGAGAATCCGGCATCATAAAGTTCCTGCAGGTTTACCTTGCCGATATAGGTCAGCAGGTTGGCACCACAGCAGGAGTTGATGAGTTCCTGGTAAAATTGCTCATAGGATACCTGTTCCTTGCCGTCCCTGTATTTTTTGTCGGGGAAACGGCCGTACACCGAGTAGCCTTTCTCCACCAGCATCTTCTTCACCTTGGCGGGATTGAGGTTCAGCGCGTCTATCATATCCCCGAAATAGGATTCCTTGTACCGGTAGCCTTCCTGCGATTCCAGCCAGTTGGAATTGATGCAGTCGTAGTTGGATAGCATCTCGACACGCACGGGGATGTCATCCGTGTTTTTGAGAAGTTCTTTCAGCGTGTCAGAGTCGTTTCTGTCATAGATTTCTTCCCTGATTTCGTCTTCGTGTTCTTCAAAGAACTTGTCCACTTCCTCTTCCTCAAAGCCGTGGAAGCCGGTGCACTCATCCTTCAGCTTTGAGATGATTTCACGGACGCTTTCCCATTCGGCGTCACCGTACCATTCGTCCACTTTCTCCCACAGACTTTCACAGCTCCTTTCTTCCAGACACTTCTGGATGGTGTCACGGCAGTTGTCGAGATTGTCGTTGTAGTCCACCCATACCAGCGTGTAGGACTTGTCCATGAGCGATTTCACGAATTCCATTGTCAGTCTTTCCTGTTCTTCCATTTCTGTTACCTGTGTACGGCAGGATTCCGTTTCCCGTACATATTGTTTACAAATGAGAAGAGCGACCTTTCGGCCACTCCCTTGTTATTCGTTCTCTTGCTTGAGCCTTTCATATTTCTCCGCTTCCATTTCCGTCTCACCGTCGAAGTGGAAATGTGCCGTATGACCGTATCCGGTTTTAGGCTCTCCACCGCATCTGTGCAGTGCGGTATCTATTTCCCAGTCGGTGTCACCGATACCGAGGGATATGTATGTCCCTCGGAGCATGCACCCGGCCAGCCTCAGTGCGGCATCCTTCCTTTTTTCCCTGCGGAGCCTGTCAAATGCCGCGAGCGCGATTTCCCGGTTGGGTATTTTGACTGTCGTTTCCATATCGTTTCATTTTCAGTTTGCCGTTTCCTTGTCTTTCCCGCTGTCTTTCGCTGCCAGGACACCGAAAGGCAGGTCGAGTATCCTGTGGTTGAAACACAGCGTTGAATTGTAGTCCGTGCGTTGCCAGAGCGTGAAGCGGTCTCCGGCGAACGACCATCTGAAATAGCCTGACAGCGAACCGAACTGCGGGTTGACGTTCCTGCTTATGAGGAAGCGGTTCACGTCCACGATGTGTCCTGCCGTCAGAATGATGTTCAGTATCTCCACGAATGCCAGCTGCGAGTACGGGTCGATGGGCATTACAGGTCCTTTGAAGTTGATTTCCATATCTTTTGTCTTTTAATCGTAGTTATCATCAAATATTTCGTACCGGAAGGGAAGCGTGTCGCAGTAGCAGCTTGATACACCCGTGTATATCAGGGCGTCTTCTCCTGTGTCCGCGTCTTCTTCCGCTTCCGTGACGGTGTCCCCGTACAGGTCGTGGTAATGTGATACCATCATGTGCGGGTCATCCGTAGTGATGTCATAGCCGTAATGCCTGCTCCAGTTTATGAAAAACTCCGTTTCTTCCTCTTCGAGCCTTTCAAGGGCGTCCCTGATCTCGAAGAAGTTGGGACAGAGCCATTCACGGCTGATCAGCGTGTCCGGGATGTTCTCCCATCTGGGATACCGGTATTCCGGTTCCTTTTCCCCGGGGAACAGGTCGGAACAGGCACACAGGAACTCGCTCATGTCGCTGTAGTCGGACAGGTGCAGCCAGTAGTCCCTGTAATCCTTTATGTCCATGAGATGCTGTGTGGTCACGGCTATCTCTGCATTGTTCAGATCCATATTATTTTTCTTTTTATGTATGTGGAGCCCGGGGGTTCCATTCCACCGACTCCCAAAAGGTGCCGTGTCCCGGCTGTGCAGGGTTTTTCGGGAAAATACCGCAGCTGCGGCGAGGATGATTTTCCCGAAAACCGCCTGCGGCATGACCTTGCTCAGCCGAGCGGGACGCGGACTACCTTTGTCGGTGGGAATGGGACTTCCGGGCATCTCCATACGGTTCATGTTCATTCTGTTATTCGCTGGCTTCCCCAGCTGATGTGTATCTTGCCTTCGCTGTCCTGCGTACGGACGAGCAGGCTGTCTATGACGGACATCGTGATGTCGAACTCCTCGAAGATCTCGGACTGCTCCTTTACCTCACCCGTCTTGATGAACTCGTTCAGACGCTCCTTGGTCAGTACCAAGGCCATCAGGTTCTGTTCGACCGAGTCTTCATAGGTGACGTAATGGACGTTCTTCATCTCTCTGGAGTCCAGACGGATGAAACGGAAATAGAACTGCTCCATACGTGGGATGTTCCATTGCAGGGATTCCAGTATCACGTCATTGCAGGTAGGTATGTTCACCGAGCTGCTCAGGCTCTGCTGCGTGCATATCAGGATACCGTTGATGGTGGAGTCGAACTCCGTCACGATTTTCTGACGTTTCCTGAAGGCCACGTCTCCCTTGACCACGAATACCGGCCTGTCGGGTAAATGTGCCCGGATATAGCTCTCATAGAGGTCGAAGGCCGCCAGCGTGGTGCACCCGATGGCCACCTTGCCCGGTATTGTCCTCACGAGCCTTTCGATATAGCGGGTCTTGGAGGGATATTCGTCGCCGTAATATCCCTCTATCAGGTGCGGGACCGAACAGGCCTTGATAAGCAGCTTGATCTGCCTCATGAGTCTCAGCCCCGCATCCTTTTTCGTGTCTCCCGTGCTGTTGTAGTACAGTTCGCAGATGCGGCAGAACTCCTCGATGATGACACGGTACACCTCGTGTTCTCCTTCCGAAGGGCGGACAGTATGCGTACGTACCCGGTATTTCTCTCCCGCAAAATCCCTGAATTTACGGGTGATGATCGTCTTGCCGATAAGTTCGGAAAGCTCGTCCTTGTTGTAGACATCCTGGTTCTGTTTCTCTATGCCGAAAACGGTGGCTTTCCCCGGGCAGTGACAGGCGCGGAAGAGGACGTGTCCCCTGAAGGCGGGAAACGGTGTCCCGTAATCCGGGTTGTTCTCTTCCTCTATTTCGTGATCCCTGTTCTCGTGGTAGACCTGCGGGCTCCAGCATATCATGTTTACGGAGTTGTTGTAGAGCAGCTCGAACTGGCTGTACAGCTCCGCGATGTTGTTGCGGGTGGTTGTTCCGGTATCGAGGATCTTGTATCTGATTCTTCTGAAGATGCACAGGACGTTCCTTGTGCGCTGTGACGTGGGATTGGTGATTTCGTCCGACTCGTCGAAGACCAGGCACAGTTTCCCGCAAGTGCGTCTGACGAAACGCATCAGACCTTTTTTCAGCTTGCCGAGCATGGAAGTGGAGACGACAAGGAAGGTTCCTTCCGGTACATGGTCGAGGTCTCTGAGGTTTTGTATTGTGCGGAACCGTTCCTTGTTTACAGTCAGGAACGGCACCCAGGTCATGTTGGTGGCGATGGCTGGTGCCAGTATGATGACATTCCTTGCTCTCCGGAACTTGAGCAGGTATTTCGCCCGGTGATAGACGGCGGCGGTCTTGCCCGAACCTTGCTGCCAGTTCAGCAGGGCATAGCGTTTCTGCAGCACGAGGTTCAGGTCGTGTTTCTGCAAGTCCGTGAATTCGCAGACCTCACCGCCCTTGTTGATGAATGTACACCGGTCCAGATATTCTTTCAGGCCGGCATCTTCCTGCATCTCCGCGAACTGGAGGTTCTGGATTTCATACTGCCTCTGTTTGCGCCGTATCAGTTTCCGGGCGGCACGGATCTGCCGCATGTTCTTTTCCGTGACGGCATCGGGCATCGGGAGTTCGGCCCTTCCGAGTATGAGGTCGTTGATGCCCGCGGCCTTGTGTGTGACCTTGTCGAGCAGACGGGGGGCGTATTGTTTCAGTTTGAAACCGTAGGATGTCTTCACCAATGCCACTTCCTTGCGTGGCACCATGTTCTGCGAGGTAATGTACCTGCGGATGATGCCGAGAACCTTGCCTGTAGTCAGCTTCTTGCGTTCCCATTCCTTTATCTGTTCCTTTGTGGCACCCTCCGGCGGTTTCTGGTTGCGGAATTTGGACACCAGCGCTTCCGCCTTTTCGATGTGCCTGTTCAGCACGGCATGGGCCTTCAGCTCGTACATGTACTTGGCAAGCCTGTACTCGAACGCTTCCAGCTCCTCACGGTCTATCCGGTTGGTTTCCCGCATCAGGTCAAGGCGCAGCCGGTGTTTCATCTTCCGTATTTCGGCGATGCGGCGCTTCAGCTCCTCCATGCTGACAAATTCTTCCGCGTTGTAGGGCTGCATTTCTATATGGAGGGAACGGCGGAGGAATACCATGACCTTAGTGGCGAAGTTCTCTACACCCACCGAAGAGAAGGCTGTACGCTCCAGCCGCGTCTGGCCGACAAACGAGAAGTTGGAGTTGACTTTCGCCACGCGGGTCTTTTCCCAGAATTCGTTCTGCATGAAGGAGAGCGGGACGATCATCATCAGTATTCCGGCCGGGGCGAGCACGTCGTATGCCTTGTCCATGTAATATTCCTGTGACAGGCGGTAGTCAAATCTCAGGTTGAAGGGTGGGTTGCCCACGACGATGTCGAAACGCTGTTCGGGGCTGTACAGCTGTATGTCGCATTTTTCGATGTGGGCCTCCGGGTAGAGGTATCTGGCAACGGCTACCGCCTTGCCGTCGATGTCGAATCCGTAGGTATTGTGCAGGTTGGGCAGATGGTTGAAGAAGTTGCCCATGCCGCAGCACATGTCAAGCACCATTTCCGCCGATGTCGGAGAAAGGGCCTCCACCATGCTCCGGCATATCTCGTGCGGGGTGAAGAACTGTCCCATCTCGAACTCTTTCTTGGCCTCGGCGTATTCATGGTAGCTGGCGAAGTCCGACTGTCGGAGGTTGTGCAGTCCTCCGATGCCCGTGTAGCAGTTGTAGATGCTTTCCTTCGGGACGAGGTCCTTGCCGGAGTCTATGGCGAAAAGTATTTTTTCGTTGACCTCGGCACGCCTGTCCTTGGGAATCTGTTGGGGTATGATGGCATACATGTCTTTTCTTTTTTAATGGTTGGAAACGAAGACACCCCGCAAGGATGCCTTACGGGGTGCCGGAATAAGTATTTCATGAATCAGTCTTCCCTGAGCGTGATTTCGTCCAGTCGCAGCCGTCTGTAGCAGTTCTCTGCGGTCTGGCTGTCCTTGAACCGTATGTCGATGCGTCCGTTCTTGTAGAACTTGATCTGTTCGGCGTTGGTCAGGGTGAGGTCGTACCATTTCGATATGTCCACATTACGGGCGTCAAGGCCGATAATCATACCGGTTGAACCGTTTATCACGTCATCCGCTCCGTATGCGATACCCTCACAGAAAATGTCCACTTTCCTTCCGCAGTCATACGAGAACTCGTATTCCCGGTGATATTCCAGGTGGATGCTGTCCCAGTACACGATGTCGGGGAATGTGATCTTGTCCTTTTTCAGCTCGGGCTTCACCTTGCTCCAGCGGGCAGGCTGTACCGTTTTCAGGAAACGGGCCAGCAGCTCTTCCTCGGCGGTCTCCCGGAAGCTTTTGCCTCCGAGGTGTTCGATGACCGTGTCCACGTAGGTCTGGTAGACCGGACGGAAACCCATGCGCAGTGTCCGTCCGTCAATCTGCGGGACAGGGACATTGACGTTGTATTTCCTGTTGAAGTACGAAACGATGCGGTTGGCGAAGTTCGCGTTGGCATTGCAGTTATTGTCCGCAAGCTCGTTGATGAGGTCAAACGGTTTGAATTCGTTGTGGGTATAGTCATCCTCCCCGCTGTAGTTGAAATGGAAGTTCCGTATGGTGACCTTGCCGTTATCCTCATACCTGAAGTTCTTGATTCCCCGGTATTGTTCCGCTTCTTCCTTGAAAATGGCGTACCACCGGTCAATCCGGTCAAGCGTATTGTAAAGCTGGTCCTGCTGGAGCTGGCAATACTGCCGGTCCTGTTCTGTAATCTTGTCCTCGTTCCTCACTTGTACGTTCAGGATTCCTGTGAGCAGGTCGGTATGGCTGCCTGCTGTTGTTGTCGCTGTAGTCTGCATAACTGTATTATTTTAGAGATTGTCATTTCGGATTTGATGCGGTAACAGTAGGTGATGTGGCTGTCCATGTCCTTGACCAGTTTCACCTGCTCGGGATGGAAGTTGAGACGCCGTTCCACGGCCGGAGCGTCTATCTTGTCCCATTCGTTTTGCGGCAGGAACCGGTTTTCATGGCGGAAACACCAGAGTACGATCTGGTTTTCCCAGTTACCCTTGAACACGGTCCCTTCGTAGTCATTCAGGAACTGCTGGAAGTCCTCTTCCGTCCTGAAAGCCTTGTCGAAACCCTGGTACAGGTTGCGTGCGTCCGGACTTGTATCCTTGGTCAGATAGTACTGTCTCCATGTCTCCGTGGTGAAATCGCCATAGAGCGGGTCAGGTTCGGAATAGGACCATAACGGAACTCTTGCCGTGAATGCGACGGCACCGTTGGCACACGCTCCGCAGTTTCCCCAGTCCTTGAATGCTCCTTCCGTCCATCTGACGAAGGTCAGTTGCCTGGGGTCAATATGGTGGAAAGATCCTCCGCTGACGCTCAGTCCTATACCGTCATATTCTTCCCAGACAAAGGGAATGTAGGGCTCTTCGCAGATTGAGATCAGTCCGCTCGTTTCCTCCCGTTTCTCGATGAGGGCGTTGCCGTAATACTTCCCGTATCGGTCCACATAGATGAGTCTGTCTCCGACCTGCGGAGTCTTTTCAGAGCGTGTCCTCTCTATCAGTTCCACATAATTGTTGGCCATATCCACGTCCTGCTGTATCAGCCAGTGTTCGTGATCGTACTGTACATTCAATGGCTTGAGTGTTTCCACCGTGTACTTCTTCTTCGCTTTCTGTAACATGACATTTGATTTTTTGTTAGTCCGGCTTACAGGGGCCGGAGTTCCCATAACTACAGGCCTAAAAAGGTCGTGTTCCGTACATGCAAGGCTTCGGGAAAAAATACCGCAAGCCCACCGGGGCGAGGATGATTTTTTCCACGAACCCGAAGGGCTTGGCCTTGCTTGTACGAGAAGAACACGAATTACCTTTGCCTGTGGTTATGGGGACTCGGCTGCGGTATGACTTCTCCTTTTGAGGTGTGTTTGTGCGGAGAGATTATAGCCTTTTTATTCGGCCTTTTCAGAAAGAAATGTTATCTTTGCAAATGAGATAATGAGTTGTTTGAAAGCATGAGAAATATAGCGGTTCGGAACAGTCCGGCTTTTTCTTATCCATTGCCCGTTCTCGTGCGAGTTTGCTCCAATCTGTTGATAGTCAAATAAAAACTATCTTATTACAACAAATATAGTGAAATCTGCTCTCACTAAAAACAAGTACCGATAAAAAGACCTTCATTTTTTGGGGAAAAGAACTTCATCTTCGGGAAAAAACAATTTCATCTTTAAAGGAAAACACCTTCTTCCTTGCCTCCAAACACCTTGACGTTTTTACCAATATTCATAATCATCTTTTCAATATGCCCATAATCTCCGGACCAAGATACGTTTATTCCTCAATCCTCATCTTTTTCAGAATACCTAGTAGAACTACCCTGTAGGGTAGTGGAAAAATTCCGGGAAGTCGGGAACTTTGCAGCAGAAACAAAAAGCTATTATTCAATGAAGGAAATGAAAGCATTCTTATTTATGCTTATAGGCAGTTTTATTCCTGTCTGCCTGTCGGCACAGACCGTAAGCGGAAAACTGCTAGACGGAAACAGGCAGCCTTTACCATACGCCAATGTAGTCCTGCTGTCACTGCCGGATTCGACGTTTGTGAGTGGAACAATCAGCGGTGAAGACGGATCTTTCACACTGGAAACAACATCGGAAAACCAGATAGTGAAAATTTCCTCCATCGGATATAAGACGGTGTACAGACCTGTATCACCGGCCAATATCGGTACCATTCAGCTCGTAGCGGATGCGCAACGACTAGGAGAAGTAGTAGTTAAGGCCGATCTGCCTAAAACACGCGTAAAAGGGAATGCCATGGTAACGACCGTAACAGGAAGTGTGCTCGAAAAAGCCGGAACAGGCAATGACCTGCTTGACAAGATACCAGGCTTATCGGCTGAAGACGGCTCAGTAAATGTATTCGGAAGCGGAGCCGCGGAAATCTACATCAACGGAAGAAAAATGAGAAACAGTTCGGAGCTTGACCAACTGTCGTCCGACAATATAAAGAGTGTAGAGGTACTCCGTAATCCCGGTGCCCGATACGATGCTTCGGTAAAAGCGGTTGTACGGATCATAACCAAAAAGCCACAGGGGGAAGGATTCGGCTTCAGCAACCGTGCATACTTGGGATACCAGTATGACCTCGCCCTGCTCGACCAGTTCAATTTCAATTACCGTAAGGGAGGGTTCGACCTCGGAGGAATGTTATTCGGCAGGGACAATAAGTTTGAAGAGAACAAGATTCTCACACAGAAAACCTGTCTTGATAAAGTATGGACACAAATTTCGGATATGAAAAGTCCGTTTCATACCCAGAACATTGCAGCCATGCTTTCATTGAATTATCAGTTTAACGAAAATCATGTGATGGGAGTAAGGTATGACTTTGACAGAAGCCCTCAGATTGAGATGCGGTTGAACATGAATGCCTCGATTCATGTGGATAATACCCTGGAAGAAGAAAACAAGAGTCACACACATTCAGTCACAACAAATAATAAGCATACGGTAAATGCCTATTATAACGGTAGTTTTAATGACTGGAATGTTGATTTGAATGTAGACGGAATGTGGCTGGACAATAATAATCCCATTGTGACAGATGAATATGTCAGGCAATCAGACAAGACGGAAGTAAACAGCATTGTCCATACACAGAGTAACAGTCAGAACGAACTTTATGCAGCCAAACTCATTGTAGGTCATCCGTTATGGGGTGGCAGTTTCTCCATAGGCGGTGAATATACCTACAGCAACCGCACAGACAGCTACGTAAACGATGAGCATGTGATATCTGACAACGAAAACAAAATCAAAGAAAACGCCGTATCTGCCTTTGCCATGTACGCACACAGCTTCGGTCAACTACAAGCGGAGGCGGGTGTGAGGTATGAGCATCTGAACTCCGATTACTATGAGTCCGGGAAAAGGATGGATGAGCAAAGCCGTAGATATGATAATGTATTTCCTTCCATATCCCTGTCATATCCTATAGGTAAGACCCAACTAATGATAAGTTATTCAGGCAATATAGAACGACCTAGCTACAACAGGTTGTCAAGTGCAGTAATCTATGGCAATAAATATACATATGAGAGCGGGAATCCGCTTCTGCGTTCTTCGATACAGAATACCCTGTCGCTCAATACATCCTGGAAATGGTTGTATTTCAACATGAATTACAGCCGGATTAAGGATATGCAGATACAGATAAGCAAATCCTATTCGGATACAGATCCTTCCATTTCTCTGTTCACGTATACCAATGTTCCCAAGGTGGACAAACTGAATGCCACTTTATCTGTATCGCCGACAATTGGTATATGGTCGCCACAGTTCACAGCCATGTACAGCCAGCAATGGTTTGTGATGGACACACCGGATGGGTCCAAGAACCTCAATAATCCTATCGGATTCTTCAAGTGGGACAATACATTCAGTTTTCCCAAGGATTTTCAGCTGAACATAGATTTGGAAACTTCCACACGGGGAGAAGACGGCAGCTGCCGTATCATTGAGCCGGGAAGTTCGGTAAATTTCTCCTTATATAAAGGATTCCTGGATGGAAAATTGTCAGTCCAACTGCAGGCTAACGACCTCTTCAATACCTCATCTTCAGACATACTGGTGTACAGCGGTAACCGCCTTACAATATTTGCTCCAGAGTCGCGCCGCAGTTTCGGTATGACCATACGATACAAGTTCAATGCTACGAAGAGCAAATATAAGGGAACCGGAGCCGGAGACAGTCAGAAAAACCGTATGTGAGAAAACATAATTTCATTATTAGACTTCCCCTACTTGAGAAACGTTCCACGACGTTTAAGCTGAAGCCTCTCCCGGCATTTGCCCTGCCGGGGAGAGCTATTCGCACACTCCTTCAAAATGATATGTGATTTTAATAGTTCCGCAGGAGAAATATTGAACATCATAAAATTACTATCGGTTTCGGCATTACCGCCATGATTTTCAGAATGAACAAGTACCATGATCGGAATAAAGACCTGTACAAATATTAGATTCATTTATTCTAAAACATTCTCTGGCATATCATGATTGCCGACAACAAAATAATACTGAACTCCTGTTTCTACGTCTTTAGCATTCATGGTGGCAGGAGAAATTTCCCTTGTTTCCATGCTTTCAATCTGTTCGTGCCAATCCCATCCTAATAGTATCTTTAAAGCAAAAAACGTATTTTCACTTGTACCTGTCAAATCATATTTATAGACAGATTTGTCTTCTAATTTCTCATTGAAGGTTAATTCCATGTACGGTACGTTGTTCTCTACTACAAAATTATAACTGCCTGTCTGTTTCAAGTCTTTATTTTCATCGTACAAATAGAAACTTCTTGATTCATTATTAATGAGGAAAAACTCATCGCCTTCATTATAAGGTGATTGCATAGGATTGGCAAGGACTAAATTCAAATAACTGTCAACAATCTTTATTTCCAGTTCCACTGTCTCATTTACAATATTATCGCGGACTTTTACTATTGTCTTTCCAGTCTGTTTGGGATGTATTTCTAAATCACCCATTCCCATAGGGCTTGACAAATCTACCGTAGCTTCTAATATTTCAGGATTGTTCACTTCTATAGTGTAGTCCCGGTTTCCTCCTCTTATCATGATATTCTTTGCACCCGTTAAAGGACGTTCGTAATAGTTTTTTTCGAACGACAGATGAAATATCTGTTTGTCTTTATCTGTATCTTCTTTACAACCAGTAAAGGTTAATGTAAACAGGAATAGCATCAGTACTCCAAATAAATTCTTTGTTTTCATATTACTTTGATTTACAGTTACGTATTACCTCTTATTTTCTACATTTTTGCCTGTCGTTTTATTCATCATAGTTATCTTTTTAGTTGACTGTATATAACTGCGTAAAACAAGGTATAACCCTAAAACAATAAAAGGGATACTCAATAATTGCCCCATATTGAAAAACAACGAATCCTCGAAACCTTTTTGATTCTCCTTAGTGTATTCTAAAAGGAATCGCATGATAAAAATGGCAAAAATGCTAAACCCAAAATAGAAATAGCTTCCGATTTTAAACAGATGACTTTTATATTTGTACAGGGAATAAGCAATCAGGAAAATAATAAAATAACTTATGGACTCATAAAGCTGTGATGGATGTCTGGGTAAATCATCAACGTGCCTAAATATAAAAGCCCACGGCAAATCTGTCGGACGTCCTATTATTTCAGAGTTCATTAAATTTGAAATTCTGATAAAGGCTCCGCCTAATGGAGCCAAGATAGCTATGATGTCTATTATCTTCGGGAATGGGATGTGAACTTTTCGTGAATATAATAACATGGCAATGAACAAACCTATTGCACCTCCGTGGCTTGCCAGTCCTTTGTATCCTATAAACTCGTAAACTCCATTAGCATTTTCTCTAAATGGAATAAATATTTCAATTATATGAGAAGAAAAATATTCAAAATCATAAAATAGGCAGTGTCCCAGTCTTGCACCTCCGAAAATACCAATAACTGCGTATATAAAAAGTTTCTCCATTGCACCTGGAGTATAAATATTCTCTTTCTTATATATGTGACCAATTATATAGTAACACAAGGCAAGCCCAGTAACAAAAATCAAACCATAATATTGAATTTTCACTGGACCAAGACTAAATATAACAGGATCTATATCCCAATTTATGTATAATATTGTATTCATTTCTGTATTCACTTTTATTTCCCTAGTGTTGTCTGTTCATCACGTACCCGGAGAGTCCCCGATGTGCTTTTTTACGAGAATGACATCATCGAGATGAGTGGTGTACTGCTTGCTGACGTGCTCGTATTTGAGATGCCACAGCTTGTCAAATGATTGCATAGATTTAAATCAGGTGAACTATATGTCATCATGCTCTGATATGATGGAGTTCTCTATAAAGATATCTCTGACAGCCTGAAGCAGTTTCTCCTTTTCGAATTTCTTCAATTTGCCCGGGTATTTTAAATTCTTTAAAAAGTCTATAAATGAGAGGGCTAAATATTTGAGACATTCTTCTTTCGTAGCCGACTTAAAATAACCTTCGAAATCCACCACAAAATCAGCCGTGAGACATTTATACATTCTTACTTCAGGAGTTACAGAACCCCTATATTTCAAAGTTTTATCCTCATAGTATTTAGGACGATGCGCTTGAAAGAATTGACTGAACTTAGGTGACAAGCATATAAGCCTTATACTTATTGTTTCCACTAAATCAGAATTAAACCCAAGTAGCCCATTTGACAATATACTATTCAATGTAAGGATACCATCATTATAGAAACTAAAACTTGATATTTCTCTGGAAGTTACTATTCCTAATATTATTTCCATACTTCATCAATTTGATCCAAAAACATACAAATATAGTTTTTATAATTGACTTATAGTCATAGAAATCAATAAATCAAAATAAGATGGAAAATTAAAACAACGACAGTCAAAACTACCCTACAGGGTAGTGGAAAAGTTTCGGAACGTATGTAACTTTACTGCAGAATTCTAAAACTATGATGCAATAAGATCTATCAAAGTAAATCTATTTGTATTTAGTATGTGTCTTCTTATCTTCACTTAAAATTATTGACTACTGCTGAAACATATCATTATGAAAACAAATAAGATCACAACTTTTCCATGTTCTTGGAGTATGGGAGTTACATTCCTGACAGCCATTACAGTTATTATTATGGTCGTATCCGTATATTTTGTTTGGACCGAAGGATTGATTTGGCTTAAATACCTACTAATCATTATTTTCTTAGCCACCATTATCGGAGTATTGGGGCTGATGCCGCTACGACTGACCATCGGAAACGATAAAATAGGCTTACACAGACTAATCGGCGCAATTTATATACCTTTCAAAGATATTATAGAATTGAAAGCGATACCAAACTCGGATACTGCATTTTCTATTCGTTTATTCGGAAGCGGTGGCCTGTTCGGATATTTAGGCAAATTCAGGAATAAGAAATTGGGGAATTACACTATGTATGCAACCAATCTTAATGAATTGATCCTTATCCGTACAGACAGAAAGACTTATGTATTCAGTTGCAAAAACCGTGACAAACTCATTGAATCTTTTCAATCAAATGAAAAATAGCCTTCTCAGGCTGAGGCATAGCCTAGAAAACCGTATGTAAATTATGACAGCATCAATCTCTTATATAAACCTCTCGTGGGCAGTTGTGGGCATCATCGACAAGGATGTCCACAATTCTCTTCAATCCATGAAGCGTCTGGACGAACCAATAGAAGTTACCATTGAAAGATATGTCATCGGTTATCTGGGGTTCTGGCATATTACCTTTATCGATAAGGGAACAATGAATAAATGTCACGATGAAACAGTCATTCTGTATGCAAAGAAGAAGATGGAGGAATACATCACTACCCATCCTCCTATTGCTACTTTACCGAAGTTCTACATCGTTTTTCTAAATCAACCTCATATTGGCTGCGATACCCACGGCCTCAGTGATGTTTTCTGCGTGTAGTTTCTCGAAGAGTTTCTTCTTATGGAACTTGACGGTATTGGCATCAATAAAGAGAGTTTCTCCAATCTCTGTATTCGACAGTCCTTTGACGGAAAGCTGGAGAATCTCCCTTTCACGGTCGGAAAGAATCAGCTCGGGCTGTTTTTTCCATCGCCTACCCTCGAATGAATAGATATAACGGTCGGTGCATGTATGGTCTGAAATAACTACATCTCCGATGTTTTTCTCCGGTGAAAGTGAAACGGTACATAGCGCCAGCCATATATCCCCTTTGTCACTCAGCAAGATGGGGGTCAGTTTGTGGTGGATAAAATGCGAATGCCTTTCTGAGGTACAGATATGAAAATTATACTCGATGGACAAGTCAAGTCTTTTTTCTACCGGCTGGTCATAATAGAACCGGAATCCGGCTTCGTTGATTTCCATCAGACGGTTTATCTCGTCAGGGGGAACCACCTCAAAATAGAAGGCATAACCTTTATGCTGCACTTCTTCCGGTGAACGGCCGCAGAGAAACAGCGGGTTGGACGATACGTAAAGGAAATTCTTGCGGTTATAATCTATGATATACAGACTGTAATTCGTACTGCGGGCCAAAGCATTTGCCATGGCAATACAGACTCCCATCCTTCCATACTCACTATCCGGAATATCCATTCGGATTATAGGCTGAAAAAACCGGTTTATATCTTTTTTCTGTTGCATTGTATTCTGTTTAATTTCCAATATTAAATGGCTTATTTATCTGATAGTCAGCTTAGCCAGATAATCATAATGTTCACCGGCCTCCACCATCTCAACCTTGAAACCATATTGTGACGCATAAAGGGCAAGTGTATCAAAATCGACATAAAGCCAGTCGAACTTATCCCCACGGACCTGCTTATATTGCATACGGAAATCCACTTCACCATAATACGCACCGGCCAGATCAATCACATAACTCCCGTCTTCATCATCTTCATACAGATATTTCAAGTCACTCGAATCCATCAGGATACATCCTCCCGGAGCCAGCAACTGTTTCATACGACGGAAAAAATCCGGGAAACGTGACAACTTACCCACAATGCCCGAACCGTTCATCAGCATCAGGACCGTATCAAACTCACCACAGAAATGTTCGTCGAACAGGTCGGCCTGTTCCACATCCAGTCCACGTTCCCTTATCACTTCTACCGATAAAGGAGATATGTCGATAGCCAGACTCTTCTTCCCCATCTTTTTCAAAGCCAATGAATGACAGCCGCTTCCGGCTCCTACATCCAGAATCCGACCGTCTGCCAGCTCCAAGGCCTTCTGCTCCAGTACGGGCATCTCATCGAATGTACGGAACAGACTGGCTACGGGAATTTCATCTTCATCGAACTGAGAAGAAAACACGCGCAGACGGCCGGCCTTACCATGTCTGAAAAAATCGGCGATGGCTGCACCCATCGGATCTTTACCGGCAGATAGCAAATTAGCACTCATAATATTTCGGTTTATACTTACCCTGCAAAAATAGTATAAAAACATCACGCCTGCAAAACGGACATACCGGAACAGAAATTACACATGCATATTGTTACATGTTTATTCACCATATTTACCTTTTTTAAGAATAAAACAAGAAAATAATTAGGTTTTATGCATGCATTTTCGAATATATCCGTATATTTGCACCCGATTTAAGAATAATTATGCACGATGAAAAGTAAGAACAGCAGACTTGATTCTATTAAGATGATTATCTCCAGCCAGGAGATAGGAAGTCAGGAAGAACTACTCCAGCAATTGGCCAAGGAAGGTTTCCAGTTGACCCAAGCCACATTGTCAAGAGACTTGAAACAGCTGAAAGTAGCCAAAGCGGCCAGTATGAACGGAAACTACGTATATGTATTGCCTAACAATACCATGTACAAACGCATGACCGACCCGCACAGTGCGTCAGATATGCTCCGTTACAACGGCTTCCTGTCAATTGAATTCTCTGACAACATTGCTGTAATCAAAACCCGCCCGGGTTATGCCAGCAGTCTGGCTTACGACATCGACAATAATAACTTTCATGAAATCCTCGGAACAATAGCCGGAGATGATACCATCATGCTAATTATCCGTGAAGGATGTACACGCACCCGCGTGAAACAGTCTCTGGCACATGTCATCCCGAATTTGAATCAATAAGATATTACACTAGTATAAGAAGATATTTAAAGAAATGGATACACCAAAACAAATTGATGTTATGGTTGCCGATGCCTCACATGAGGTTTATGTCGACACAATTCTGGATACAATCCGTGAAGCCGCTAAGGTGCGCGGAACCGGTATAGCTGAACGTACTCATGAATATGTAGCTACCAAAATGAAGGAAGGCAAAGCCATCATCGCCCTCTGTGGAGATGAGTTTGCCGGATTTACCTATATTGAATCATGGGGAAACAAGGAATACGTGGCCACTTCCGGCTTGATCGTACACCCTAAATACCGTGGATGCGGCCTGGCCAAACGTATCAAACACGCATCTTTCACCCTGGCCCGCCTGCGTTGGCCGAAAGCCAAGATCTTCAGTCTGACTTCGGGTGCCGCCGTCATGAAAATGAATACCGAACTGGGATATGTTCCGGTAACTTTCAATGAACTGACCGACGACGAAGCCTTCTGGAAAGGCTGCGAAGGATGCATCAACCATGAAATCCTGATGGCCAAGAAACGTAAGTTCTGTATCTGTACAGCCATGCTGTATGATCCGGCCTTGCATCAGGACGACAAGATCACGAACTTTTAATCTGTTCCGGCCTTGAGCCGGACATTATTTTATCTGATTATCAATATAACAAAATACAAAGCCTTATGGAAGAAAAGAAAAAAGTTGTAGTTGCCTTCAGCGGCGGACTGGATACTTCATTCACTGTAATGTATCTGGCAAAAGAAAAAGGTTATGAAGTTTACGCAGCTTGTGCAAATACAGGCGGCTTCAGCCCCGAACAGCTGAAACAGAACGAAGAAAACGCCTATAAGTTAGGAGCAACCAAATATGTCACTATCGACGTAACTCAGGAATACTATGCCAAGAGTTTGAAATACATGATTTTCGGTAACGTATTGCGTAACGGTACTTATCCTATTTCAGTTAGCTCAGAACGAATCTTCCAGGCTTTGGCTATCGCACGTTATGCAAACGAAATAGGAGCGCACGCAATCGCACACGGTTCAACAGGTGCCGGAAACGACCAGGTCCGCTTCGACATGACTTTCCTGGTTATGGCTCCGGGAGTTGAAATCATTACGCTGACACGCGACATGGCATTGAGCCGTGAATACGAAATCAATTACCTGAAGGAACATGGATTTGAAGCCGACTTCACCAAACTGAAATACTCTTACAACGTAGGTATATGGGGTACTTCAATCTGTGGAGGGGAAATTCTGGACTCTACCCAGGGACTGCCTGAAAGTGCTTATCTGAAACAGGTAAAGAAAACCGGTTCGGAACAGTTGAAACTGGAATTCAAGAAAGGCGAACTGTATGCCGTAAACGGAGAAGTGTTCGATGACAAGATCAAGGCTATCCAGAAAGTAGAGGAAATAGGTGCAGCTTACGGTATCGGACGTGACATGCACGTAGGCGATACCATCATCGGTATCAAAGGCCGTGTAGGTTTTGAAGCAGCTGCCCCAATGCTGATTATCGGTGCTCACCGCTTCCTGGAAAAATACACGCTGAGCAAATGGCAGCAGTATTGGAAAGACCAGGTTGCCAACTGGTACGGAATGTTCCTGCATGAAAGCCAGTATCTCGAACCGGTTATGCGTGACATTGAAGCCATGTTACAGGAATCACAACGTAATGTAAACGGTACAGCTATCCTAGAACTCCGCCCGTATTGCTTCTCTACAGTAGGCGTCGACTCAAAAGACGATCTGGTAAAGAACAAGTTCGGTGAATATGGTGAAATGCAGAAAGGCTGGACAGCCGAAGATGCCAAAGGATTCATCAAAGTCCTTTCAACTCCGTTACGTGCCTATTACGCTAACCATAAAGACGAAGAGAACATATGATAAAGGCAGGTATTATAGGAGGCGCAGGATATACAGCAGGCGAACTGATCCGCCTGCTGCTTAACCACCCGGATGTTGAAATCGTTTTTGTAAACAGTTCAAGTAATGCCGGAAACAAGATTACGGATGTACATGAAGGTCTTTATGGCGAAACGGACATGACCTTTACAGATGAACTTCCTCTCGATTCCATCGACGTACTTTTCTTCTGTACGGCACACGGTGACACCAGAAAGTTCATGGAAAGTCATACCATACCGGAAGACCTGAAGATTGTAGACCTGTCTATGGATTACCGCATCAAGAGTGAGGACCACGATTTCGTATACGGCCTGCCGGAGTTGAACCGCCGCACCATCTGCCACAGCAAGCACATAGCCAATCCAGGATGCTTTGCCACCTGTATCCAGCTCGGTCTTCTGCCACTAGCCAAACATCTGATGCTGAATGACGACGTAATGGTAAATGCCATTACCGGAAGTACGGGAGCCGGTGTCAAACCGAGTTCTACGGGACACTTCAGCTGGCGTAACAACAACATCAGTATATACAAGCCGTTCGCACACCAGCATGTTCCCGAAATCAAGCAGTCGTTGAAACAGTTGCAGAACAGTTTCAACTCCGAAATCGATTTCATCCCTTACCGCGGTGATTTCCCGCGTGGCATCTTCGCCACAATTGTGGTAAAGACCAAAGTTGGACTGGAAGAAATCGTCAAGATGTATGAAGAATACTATGCGGAAGATTCGTTTACCCATATAGTAGACAAGAATATAGACCTGAAACAAGTGGTAAATACCAACAAGTGCCTCATCCATCTGGAAAAACATGGCGACAAGCTGCTGGTTGTCTCCTGTATCGACAACCTGCTGAAAGGTGCCAGCGGACAGGCTGTCCATAACATGAACCTGATGTTTAACTTAGAAGAGACTACCGGTTTGAAACTCAAACCTTCGGCCTTCTAAACCCAAAAAAAATTCTATGAAATTATTCGATGTATATCCCCTGTTCGACATCAATATCGTAAAGGGGAAAGGTTGCCACGTATGGGACGACAAAGGTCAGGAATATCTTGACCTGTATGGAGGCCATGCCGTAATCAGTATCGGCCATTCTCATCCGCATTATGTGGAAGCCATCAGCAAACAAGTCGCCCAGTTGGGGTTCTATTCCAACTCTGTCATCAACAAACTGCAGCAGGAAGTAGCCGACCGCCTGGGAGCTATCTCCGGATATGACGATTACCAGCTGTTCCTGATCAACTCCGGAGCCGAAGCCAATGAGAATGCAATGAAGCTTGCATCTTTCTATAATGGACGTAAACGGATTGTTTCCTTTGCCAAGGCTTTCCACGGACGTACATCTCTGGCGGTAGAAGTAACGAACAACCCTAAAATCATTGCTCCTGTCAATGATAACGGACATGTCACCTACCTACCGTGGAATGATATTGAAGCGATGAAGGCCGAACTGGCCAAAGGCGACGTATGTGCAGTCATCATCGAAGGCATACAGGGTGTAGGCGGGATACAGGTTCCGACAACCGAATTCCTCCAGGCTCTGCGTAAGGCATGCGACGAACAGAATACGGTATTGATTCTGGACGAAATCCAGTCGGGATACGGACGTAGCGGAAAATTCTTCGCACACCAATATGCCGGTATCCGCCCCGATATGATCACTGTAGCCAAAGGAATCGGTAACGGATTTCCTATGGCCGGAGTCCTGATCAGTCCGAAATTTACACCGGTTTACGGCCAATTGGGAACAACATTCGGAGGTAACCACCTGGCTTGTGCCGCAGCCATCGCCGTACTTGATGTCATGAAAGCTGAAAATCTGGTCGACAATGCAGCCAAAGTAGGTTCTCACCTGCTGGAAGAACTGAAAGGATTCAAAGGAATCAAGGAAGTCCGCGGATGCGGTCTGATGATTGGCCTGGAATTTGAAGAACCGGCCAAGGAAATCCGCCGCCAGCTGTTATTCGAACAGAAAGTATTTACCGGAGCCAGTGGAACAAACGTAATCCGTCTGTTGCCACCGCTTTGCCTGAGTATGGCAGAAGCCGACGATTTTCTGGAACACCTGCATAAGGTTATCGGATAAGACCGGAAGAAATAAATTACCAAAGCTGTTTCAAGGGCACCAAGTGTCTTTGGAACAGCTTTGACTTTTTTATCACTATACATCATCCAACGCATAATAGCGGTAATCGCGTAAAACGGTCTGCAGGAATTTTTCATCATTCTCTTTCGGAACAATTGAGAATAGCCTGCGGATTTTTTCCGACAACAGCTGTATACAGCGTGCACGGCCATTATATGCGGGCCTGAGAGTCCGGGTTATGACATCTACCTGCTCCAACGACAAATCGGCCGCCTGGGGATACGTAGGCCGGTAGTCGTCGGTCAAATAATCAAACTCATCCAGACTGACATGTATCTTACGGTAATTCTTTTCCTTGATAACCAAAGTCCCTGCAGCTAAATCACCGATGCGCTGATTATTCCGTGTAAAGAGAACGACCAGCACCCCGGCACCTCCCGTCAAAGGCAGATCCACCAACAATAAAAGCCAGCGCAACAGATAAGAGCCGATACTGGGAGTAGAACCGTCTTTCTTCACTACACGGATATGCATCAGCCTCTTGCCCAGGCTCTGTCCTTGATTAAAAACCTCACACAGGAAAAAATAGAACACGACCGGCAGATAAATGAAAATGATAAAGAGCAGAAAAAGCAGTCCATGAGAAGAAAATGCAGACAATCCTGTCTTGTCAATGAATAAGACAGACACAAGAACATACACAGCCAGAAGAACGATATCGATGACAAAAGCCAGGATACGTTCACCTATACTGGCCGGAGTCTGTTCGATCCGCACAAACTGTCCCGTAACAATGGAAGATTCAGCCATGGATGTCCTAAAGATTTTAGAGGTTTCATTGCAAATATATCATATTTCCTTTATTTTTGTTTCTTGCAACAGATAAAGTTATTCCAAACCGATCTTGAAACATGAAAGAAGTCACCTTTATCCGCCAGAATATAGAAAAATGGAAGACTACGGAAAAGCTTGTTGACCAAGCCTCCAGACTGACACCCGACCAACTTGCGGATGCTTATATCGAGGTGACCTCCGACCTTGCATTTTCACAGACACATTTCCCAAACTCCCGCATCACCATTTATCTCAATAATCTGGCTTTTACTCTACATCATGAGATTTACCGGAACAAGCGGGAAAAATGGAGCCGTATCATTACATTCTGGACACAGGAAGTGCCCTACACCATGTATACGGCACGTAGGGAATTGTTGACATCCTTCCTTATTTTTGTGTGCAGCGTATTCATTGGCGTACTCTCGACCAGTAATGATCCTGAGTTCATACGACTCATACTCGGCAACCGTTATATTGACATGACACTTGAAAATATCCGGCAGGGAGAGCCCATGGCCGTCTACGGAAGCAGTGCGGAGCTCCCGATGTTCCTGGGTATTACCCTGAACAATATCATGGTATCTTTCTATTGTTTCGTAATGGGCATCTTTACCAGTTTCGGGACAGGCTTCATGCTGTTCAGCAACGGTATCATGCTAGGAGCTTTCCAGACATTCTTCTTCCAGCATGGACTGCTATGGGAGTCTACCCTTGCTGTCTGGCTGCACGGTACACTGGAAATCTGGGCTATCATTGTAGCCGGTGCCGCCGGTCTGGCATTGGGAAACGGATGGCTGTTTCCCAAGACCTATCCTCGGATTGAATCCTTCCGCCGGGGAGCCAGAAAAGGACTTAAAATCATCATCGGCACAGTTCCTGTATTTATTCTGGCAGGATTCATTGAAGGGTTCGTCACACGCCACACCCATCTGCCCGATTTCATACGGGCCGGTATCATACTCTGTTCTATCGCATTTATCATCTATTATTATATTTACTTACCTAATACCCGGAAACATGGACATACAAACACGTAAAATCAATATCTATTTCAAACGGTCTTTCGGCGACAAACTGAATGCTACCTTCGATTTCATCAAGCAGAATCCCAAAATTCTGATCAAATATATCGTCTATTTCCTGTTGCCGGTATCCCTCATACAGTCATTTACCACCAATTCCTTTATGGGAAGTGCATTAAGCCTGGAAGAGACATTCCAATATGGCGAACCGACCGGAATGCTCTATGGATTGGGGATAAGCTACTTGGGAACCATTCTATTGAATATAATAGGCACACTGCTGCTCACTTCCACCATTTATGCCCTGATGCGTATCTATGAGGAACGGGAACAAAAGCTGCAAGGCATAACCTGGGAAGAGATACGTCCACGCTTGTTCCATAATATCAAACGCATGCTGCTTCTGACTGTTGTCACAATCATACTGCTCATTATCGTAGCTGCTGCAATAGCTGTTATGGCCTACATATCCAAAGCGACCCTGATCCTTACCATACCGGCCTTTCTCGCCACTCTAATCGCTTATACCTTTCTGCCATGCATTTATCTTTTTGAGGACATTTCATTCGGCGATGCTTTCACCAAGACTTTCCGTCTGGGATTCAGGACCTGGGGAGGAACGTTCGGTATCATTATCATCATGGGGCTGATAGCCTCTATACTGCAAGGTGTGACTACAACCCCATGGTATGTAGCCACTCTGGTAAAGACCTTTTTCTCTGTGGCAAGTACCGGAAACCCTTTCACATCATCTGCCGGATTCAATTTCCTTATGTACCTGTTAGGCATCATACAGTCCTTCGGCTCATACCTGGCGGGAGCCTTCACCCTGATAGGAATAGCCTATCAATACGGACACGCTTCAGAAGTTGTCGACAACAAGACTGTCGGCTCAGACATCAGCAATTTCGAAAACCTTTAAACGATACAGGCTATGCTTGCTTCCCCTCCGGACACTCTGACTGCTGATTCCACCCTATTGATGCAATGGCAAAAGGACCCTGCATTCGACTATAACCGGGAACTCATGAATGCCGACATGAGTTTCGTGGAATGGCTCGGCCGACAGATCAACAATCTTCTCAATGAAATATTTACCGGATTCGTCGGAAGCAATTACAATACTCCGCTTTCCATTATCATACTTGTCCTTATCATAGCCGGTGTCATCTGGTTCATCTACAAGAAGAATCCGAAACTTTTCATGCGTAACCGCAAGGACAAAATAAAATATGAACTGGAAGAAGATACAATTTACGGGGTTGATTTTCCGGAAAGGATTGCAGCGTCTTTATTGCACCGGAACTACAGGGAAGCCGTACGGCTGGTTTATCTTCAGACCTTGAAAGAGATGAACGAGCAGAAAAAGATAGAATGGCAGCCTTACAAGACACCTACCCAATATATTTACGAAGCACGGACTCCCTCGTTCGTCCAACTGACAAACCATTTTCTAAGAATCCGCTACGGTAATTTTGAAGCGACGGAAGAATTGTTCCATACCATGCAGCAACTCCGGATATCCATCATTGAGGAAGGAGGTCAACCATGAAATTCAACCGCTGGTTCACAATCTGTATAACTGCCTTTATCATCCTCATCTTTTGCCTGCTGATGAAAGCACCGAAACATTTCAGTTGGGAACAAACATTTTCGCACCATGACCTGCAACCATTCGGATGCGCTTTGCTTGACAGCATGCTTACCCGGTCGCTCCCGCACGGATATTCCGTTTCCCGGAAAACTCCCTACCAGATGGAACAGGATGATACGGTAAACAGAAAAAGCATATTCATCGTAGGCACAGGCTATCACATTCCCGATACAGATATGAAGGCTTTGTTTGACATGGCTTACAGAGGCGATCACATCCTATTGGCTGGAGATTATTTCGGGAGCCTGCTGGAGGATACATTAAGATTCAAGACCCGGAATTACTATTATCTGATGAATCTCAACACACTGAAACAATACGCCACAAGGATGTATCCCAAGGATGAACTGATATGGTGCGGTGATTCATCCGTCTACAACACACAGAAATTCCATTGTTATCCTCCATTATGTTCTGGACACTTCAACCTGACGGATTCCACCTCATGTCAGATTCTGTTGTTCCGGCAGGAAGAGAAAACGGAATCCGACAGCATACCGAAGAAAAAGCCGGTTGCAATCACCTATACTTTAGGAAAAGGTGAGATCACGTTGGCTTCCATCCCTCTGCTGTTCACCAACTATGGACTACTCGATAGCAACAACCATCTCTTACAACTACGGCTTATATCACATCTGGCCAAATATCCGGTAATCCGTACCGAATGTTATACCAGTCCGATAACCGGAGAACAGCTATCTCCGCTCCGATATATACTGTCACAACCTCCACTCCGATGGGCATTATATATGATTCTGCTGGGAATCATCTTATTCATATTGTTCACGGCCAAACGGAAGCAACGGGCCATACCGGTAATCAATCCTCCGAAAGACCATTCACTGGAATTCATCAAACTGATCGGAACACTTTATTATCAGAAAAAAGGCCATACAGATCTGGTAAGGAAAAAATTCACTTATTTTACCGAACAGCTGAGAAGAGAAGCACATATCGAACTGAGCGATGGCAATGACCTGGATACACAAGCAGAAAAGATTGCCGGAAAAACAGGAATGGATCCTAAATGCATTACCGAGGCACTACGTCGCATCTATCCGGTAGTTAAAGGAGAAAAAGACACGACAGAAAATGAAATGAAGCAGCTTATTAACGAAATGGAGAATATTACCAACCACCTAATTTAATATAAAAACATGGAAGGACAAACAGAGAAACAACGTATAGACCTGACTGGCTTTTCCGATAAGGTACAGCAACTGAAAGAACAGATTGCAGCAGTTATCGTAGGACAGGAACAGATTGTAGACCTGCTGCTGACAGCTATACTGGCAAACGGACATATACTGATTGAAGGAGTTCCCGGAGTTGCCAAGACGTTGCTGGCCAAACTCACGGCGCGGCTCATAAGCGCCGACTTCAGCCGGATCCAGTTCACACCCGACCTGATGCCCAGTGACGTACTCGGCACTACCGTATTCAACATGAAAACAAACGATTTTGATTTCCATCCAGGCCCGGTATTTGCCGATATCGTACTCGTAGATGAAATCAACCGCGCTCCTGCAAAGACACAGGCCGCCTTGTTTGAAGTCATGGAAGAACGACAGGCCAGCATTGACGGAAAGACGTATAACCTCGGCGAATTCTATACGATCCTGGCAACCCAGAATCCGGTGGAACAAGAAGGTACCTATAAGCTCCCGGAAGCCCAGCTAGACCGTTTCCTGATGAAAATAAGTATCGGATATCCCTCTCTAGAAGAAGAAATTGCCATTCTGGAACGCCATCACACCAATACCCGGTTGACCCTTCTGGAAGATATCCGACCCATTCTGACTAAAGAGGAATTGCTGGACATGCGTAAACTGACCGACCGTGTTTTCGTAGAACCGAGTCTGCTACGATATATTGCATTGATTGTCCAACAGACCCGCACCAGCAAAGCTATCTACCTGGGAGCTTCTCCACGTGCATCGGTAGCCATGTTGCAGTCATCGAAAGCATATGCCCTGCTGCAAGGGCGTGACTTCATTACTCCGGAGGACATCAAGTTCGTGGCTCCCTATATACTCCAGCATCGCCTGATACTGACTGCGGAAGCCGAAATGGAAGGTCTCACCCCATTAAAAGTAACCCGACGTCTAATTGACAAAGTAGAAGTTCCTCAATAAATGTACCTGAACAGACGCTTCTATATCGCCTTACTGGCCGTTATCCTGCTCACCGGATTCGGATATGCCTTACCGGTCCTTTTCGGTATAGGCAAGGTGGCCTTTACCCTTTTGCTGCTTTCAACTGCAGCCGATATCCTCCTGCTATACCGGCATAAGGGAATTAAAGCGTTCCGTGAATGTTCCGAACGTTTCTCGAACGGAGAGGAGAATATTATACGTATCCGGATAGAAAACACCAGCAACTATCCGCTGGCATTGGAAGTAATCGACGAAATTCCTTCCATATTTCAGGCAAGAGATATCTGTTTCAAGGTACCGGTACTCCCCAAAGGAAACCAAACAGTACGTTACACTCTACACCCTACACAACGGGGAGTCTATGACTTCGGATATATCCGGGTCTTTGCATCCAGCCGTATCGGACTGATAGCCCGCCGGTATACTTGCGGGACACCCCAAACCATCAAGGTGTATCCATCCTACCTGCTGCTACGCCAATACGAAATGGCAGCTATCAGCAACAACCTGACAGAGCTGGGAATCAAACGGATCAGACGCATCGGCCATCACACCGAATTCGAACACATCAAAGAATACGTGAAAGGAGATGACTACCGTACCATCAACTGGAAGGCTAGTGCCCGCCGGCACCAGCTTATGGTAAACATTTATCAGGACGAGCGTTCCCAACAGATTTATCAGGTAATAGACAAAGGACGTGTCATGCAACAGACATTCAACGGGATGACTCTGCTGGACTATTCCATCAATGCAGCTCTTGTATTATCGTATATCACGATAAGGAAAGAAGATAAGGCCGGACTGGTGACCTTCGACGACCAGTTCGGTACATTTGTCCCTGCATCCCGACAGACCGGACACATGGAAACCTTGCTGGAAAACCTGTACAACATCCGGACCGAATTTGGGGAAACAGACTATTCGGCACTTTGCATCCATCTGAGAAAACACATCAGCAAACGGAGTCTGCTGGTACTCTATACCAACTTCTCCAACATGAAGAGTATGGAACGACAGCTTCCATTCCTGAAGCAACTGAACCGTACTCACAAGCTCCTGACCATATTCTTTGAAGATGAGGAACTCAAGAAATACATTGCTTCACAGAGCAGAAATACAGAAGACTATTACCGCCACGTAATCGCCGAAAAATTCGCCTTTGAAAAACGCATGATCGTATCAAGGCTGAGACAATACGGAATAGAAGCATTGCTTACCACCCCCAATAACCTTTCGGTGGATGTCATCAACAAATATCTGGAGATAAAAGCACGACAACTGCTCTGAAAAAGACCTCTTCAAAGACTTTTTCCCATTTTCAGACATAAAAAAGCCAAACGGGAATCCATCGGAAAATTTAATTTATATATTTGTAGAAAGAGATTAACCAATACACAGAAAATATGAAAGTAGGAATCATCGGAGCCGGAAACATGGGAGGAGCCATAGCCCGTGGATTGGCACAAGGACATTATGTAAAAGCCTGCGACATTATTGTAACAAACCCAAGTACAGCCAAACTGGATAAGCTGAAAGCAGAATATCCGGAAATACAGACCAGCACGAACAATAAGGATGCGGCGTCTGCCGACATGGTAATCATCGCAGTAAAGCCATGGAAGGTAAAAGAGGTACTGACTCCTCTACGTCTGCGCCAGCCGCAAATTCTGGTTTCTGTAGCAGCCGGACTGACCTTCGAGACTCTGGCCCACTACGTAGATCCGGAAATGCCTATTTTCCGTATCATCCCCAATACGGCCATTTCAGAACTTGCCAGCATGACCCTGGTTGCCCAACGTAATGCAACAGAAGAACAGACCCGGAACATACTGGATCTATTCAATGAAATGGGACTCACCATCCTTATCGAAGAAAATCAATTCGCCGCCGGAACTGCCCTTACCTCATGCGGTATTGCCTATGTACTGAAATATGTACAGGCAGCCATGCAGGCAGGCGTAGAAAGCGGGATCAAACCGAAAGACGCTATCAGAATGCTCGCACAGACCCTGGAAGGGGCAGCACAGATTCTGTTGAAAAACGATACGCATCCGGCCATTGAAATCGACAAGGTCACCACTCCCGGCGGAATAACCATAAAAGGGATCAACCAGCTGGAACACGATGGCTTTACATCGGCTGTCATCAACGCCATCAAGGCAAGCATGTAAAATATTCGCGGGAGGATGGCTGTATCCCTTTACTTCGATAACAGTCTACTCCCGCTAAATTCAATACCTGTCCAACCTTAAAATTATCTGTATATGAAAAATAACATACTTATCACAATGGGAATCCTTATCTTGGCAGGACTGGCCTTCCAAGGAATCTTCGGAGTTGCCGGAGGTATTCTGGTTGCCTCCATTATCGGAATCGTATACGGAGTAATCAAAAAGAACAAGCAGTTTGTAGGATGGTGCAGCGCCGCACTGGTTATCGATCTCATCTGCATTATCCTACTTTTTCTCGGCCTGTCCCATTCCATGCATTGACAGTAAGGGGACCAAACGGAATCCCCTTCATATCATCACTTGACAAATCCCTTCTTGGCCCACTTCAGACTATTCCAGCGTTTCACGAAGATTACCGCACGGATATTTTCGTCAAGCAAGAATGCGCACCACATACCTACCAGTCCCCAGCCCATATGGATTCCAAGCAAGTAACTGAAACCAACCGAAACCAGCCACTGTACTACCAGTCCTACATAGAACGGGTAATTGACATCTCCGGCAGAACGCAAGGCATTGGTTGCGTAAATATTAACCGATCTACCAATTTCTACCACAATGTCAATAATCATAACCGTTACACCCAGACGGATAATTTCCTCATTGTCTGTCAACAAGCTGAATATCGTATGCCCTGCAAGAGCCCATATACATGATAACACCAACGATACCAGAATAGAAAGACGCATCACATATTTTCCTAACAGATAAGCGGCATGGATTTTTTTCTGTCCTACCAAATGACCGATACTGATAGCCCCACCTTGTGCCATTGCTATCGCAAACAGATATACGAACATGACAATGTTCATTGTATAGGTACGGGTAGCCAGTGCATTATTTCCCAAGATATTAATAAAATACGTAATAACAACCTGAGAAAAGCTATACGACATGTTTTCTCCGGCCGAAGGAATACCTACTTTCAACAGGTTCTTCAATTCAATCCATGGGAAAGGACGGAAATAAGCAATCGGGAATTTCGGTATATGCTTACGGAACAATATCACAAACAGAACAACCATACTTACTCCACGGGCTATCGAAGTCGATATGGCTGCGCCCTCGGCTCCTAGAGCAGGAAAACCGAATTTACCGAAAATCAGCGTATAGTTTCCGATAATATTCATGATGTTCACAAGAACCGTAACCAACATCGGATAAATAGCTTTATTGGCACTACGCAACGAAGCAGATATAGTCAATGAAATAGCTTGGAAAAAAGCGAATGCACCTACTATCTCCATGTATCCGACACCATATTTCAACAGCTCGGGACGGAGCCCCATCCAACCCAACAACGTAACGGCGCCAAAATGTAGACCTGCACTGATAAGAATACCGATAAACAGATTCAACAGCAAGGATACCCCCACTACCTGAACCATCTTTTTCTGGAGCTTGGCCCCCAGATACTGGGAACAAAGGACAGAAGTTCCGATATTGATTACTTCGAATACAAGAAAAGCAAACATTACAATCTGGTTGACAACACCCACAGCTGCCACACTCTCGTCCGAATACTGGCTTAGCATAATTGTATCGACAGCTCCCAACATCATAATCAATAATGTCTCAATGAAGATGGGAACCACCAACTTGGTCAGTCCTTTACGAATATTAGTCTGTTGAATAACCTGCTCCACAAAATCTGTAATTAAATTCATTGCAAAGGTAGCTCTTTTACTCCATAACCGGCAACGATCTACCCTCATAATTCTTTCCGTATAGACATAAAAAAAAGCCCCGAAGTCTGACTGACCTCGGGGCCTTGATAAGACGGCGACTACCTACTCTCCCACTTTTACGCAGTACCATCGGCGTGACGAAGCTTAACTTCTCTGTTCGGAATGGGAAGAGGTGGAACCTTCGTGCCATAGTC
>NZ_LT635801.1:3434945-3616098 GCF_900128495.1 Bacteroides ilei | reverse complement strand
ATGATTTTCTTGGTACCGATTCAAGCGCTACAATGGTACCGATTCCTCCGCTATAGCGGTACCGGTTCCTCCGCTATGATGGTACCGATTCGTGCGCTACGATGGTACCGTTTGACCGATACTATCACGTAAGGTAACGAAGAACAAGGGCGTGTTCCCGTCGGATACGGCCCTTGAGAAACTGGTTTATCTTGCATACCGTAATATACGGAAGAAGTGGACCATGCCACTTGCCAATTGGGCTACAATCTCACAGCAACTCGCCATAAAGTTTGGAGACCGGTTTAAATTATTGTAATTTTACGCTCGTCGGGACGGGTGGTCCCGCCCCTTGGCGCTGGCCGTTCCCCGACCGATGAGTTTCCTAATAGGAAATAATGCGTGACACAGTTTATTTTACACTACCAAATTTATATATACATAGCCATCCGCAGCCTGCTACAATCTCCAATCTCCCAACCATCGGATCAGAAAACTGAACTGGACGAATTATTGCTAGATTATGTTGAGGATCTTGCCAGACCTGTTATCTGACTATCCAGCTGTTACATGAGGAATACTCAAGACACATCCCAACGGCTATGGATGAGTCTTTTTCAGCATCATCACGCTCCACAATAAGTTCAGTAGCTGTATGTCCGAATGGCATAGTGTATCTTATTCTGTACTTTCTTGAAGAATTCCTGTGATACAGAAGCTCTAGGGTCATAGTCGATACTTGTTGCATATATTTCCAACACCTGACGATAAAATACTTTTTCCGTGGTACGAATATCTCTGATACGTTCCAAAAGCTCCTTCCAGTAACTATCTCCACCCAGTTCATCATCTAGTGTAAAACCTTTAATCATGTATTCTTTCAACCGCTGGGTAGCCCATTGGCGAAAATTGGTAACTATACGCGATTTAATTCTGTATCCCAATGAGATGATCATGTCCAGATTATAAAATGGCATCTCTCTTTCTACCTGTCTGGAACCTTCGGTAAGAACCTGTCGGAAATTCCGACAGGTTAAATTTTCTTCTAGCTCCTGCTCTTCGTAAATATGCTTGATGTGTTCCACTACATTGATTCTCGACGTCTGATATAGTTCAGCAATCTGTTGCTGCGTAAGCCACAATCATCTTCCAGCCTGACGTCTATTTTTGTTCGTCCATCGCTTGACATGTAAATAGTGATCTTTTTTACTTCCATACCTCATCGTATTAGATCACCTTAATATTCTTCATTGACTCTTCCTCGCTCCAATCAAAAGACAAATTCAGGGCGTTCAGTTGTTCAACAATAGCACTGTATGTAACGGCATCGTTAAGGTCTGTCAATTTAGGCCGACGAGATATTTATATTTTTATGTCCATTCTTTTTTAATTTACCCATATATTTCTGATATGAGGTCTATCCATAATGTCATAACTAGAGAATTGATATCAATCTCATATTTCAAGTATACTAAAATATAAAACTTAACTTATTCTAATTTCTAATTAATTGTTCATTATATTTTTCACATTTCAGAAAATCACAAATACTAAAATTTATAAATATGATTCATATATTAAAGATATTATTAAAACTATATAACTTTATAAAGTAAGTAATTATATTTGTAAAAATACGAATTAAAAGTAAAAAACGCTTCAGAAAATATTTCATAATGGAACAAGCTATTAAATATAGATATGCCTTTGATAGTAAAAAAAACATAATTGATATTTCAGCTATAAATAAAAGTAATAAGACTAACTCAAAATACTACTGTATTTCATGTGGGAAAGAGCTTATTGCAAAACTGGGGAATAAAAGACAACATCATTTTTCTCATAAAATCAGTACAGACAGTACATCTTGTAGTTGTGAAACATATTTACATAATCTAGCGAAATATAAGATTAAAGAAATATTCGACAATGATACAACTGTCAATATCAATATGACTGAAAAAGTTATATGTTCCTCTATTCGAAACTGTTATTTTTCATTAGATGAAAATTGTTGTAGCCAAAATAGAGAAATACTTATAAATTTAAAAGACCGTTATGATTTGTGCACTGTAGAAAAACAAGTAAAGGGCTTCAAAGCTGATATATTATTGGAAAACAGTAATAATAAGTATAAGCCATTATTAATAGAAGTCTTTGTAACTCATGAGTGTTCTGAAGATAAAATTAATTCAAAATTACCTATTATTGAAATATCCATCAAAAAAGAAGAAGATATCCAAAACATTAAAGAGATAATCAAATCAAACAGAAAGACATACAATATCCATCCTATAAAAGTATATGAACCATTAGAAATAAACTATCCTTTTCAAAAATATGCATTATATGCATCAGGTAAACATTACGCTAATTATATTAGTGAAGGGACTTGTAATGATATAGATCTAAAAAAGTACAATAAAGCATTATTAGAAATTTCAGTGTACAAGAATCAAATGAATGTCAACTCATTTCTACTTTATGCTTCTTTTTTAGGATATAATATCAGAGATTGCTCTATTTGCCAACATTACAAATGTATTAAAAGTTATTATGGAAATTATCCATTATGCTTAAGATATAAGAAAGATAATACACCTAAAAATCCTAATTCCTTATATGCATATCAATGTGAATCTTATAAAATCAATAAGATTAATTATCAGAGTTTAGTTAGTTCCATATCTAAATATGGAATTAGAATTATTCAAAACCAAGTAGAATTATTCAACAATATTGATCTAAAATCTTTATATACAAAAAATATCAACAATGTTTTAAAGGATTGTATATCCAAATTAGAAGATTCGTTCAGAAAAAAGAATTTATTTATTAAAATAGCTGACAGAGATATAAATACAAGTAATTATTATAACAAGTCTGAAGCTTTAAAAATAAAAGAATATGTACATTGTCTGAAACTATATCATTCAACAAAAATCAGCAGACCTCCATTGTTTATATATTGTATTGAGGCGAATTTTTATTTTCCTATTGATAATTCGAATAAAGCAATATGCATAAAAATCAACGACAAAAATGATTTATATCAATTTATTTTTAAGGGCATCATAAAACTTTATAGAAATAGTAAGATTTATTATCACAATATTAATACACACAAACGAGAAAATAAGCCTGAAATAAATTTAGAAAGCACTTATAATATTGATACTTTAAAAAAAATAAATCAAATTTCACAACGCCTGTCTGATTATAAAAAAGATGTCATTCTTTTTTTAACAAAAGAATTCAACACTAAAAACATCTTTATAGAAAGATTTAATAATGAAGTAATAGCCTTAAAACCTTTATACAATAACTGCAAGAGAAACGATATTAAAGGAAATATTCTATTAAAAATATTCAATAACAATAAAGTAATGTGCCCTATTTATATTCAACTATGTTTTAATAATGAATCTCCTATCAAGGATATGTCAACTATTGTATTAAGAATTGATTTATATGGTAAATGGAAAGAATCAAAGCATCAGGAATGTTTACTGATAAAAGAAGGAAGAAATGGCGAGTTTTATAAAATAGACTACCTTTACAAGAAAAATAATTAGATTTGTAACACAGTTAGAAATTTTATGAAACTAGGATATATACACAGCAATCGAGAGGAGCAAACTCGGGTCATGCAGGTATTGAAAATGACTTCAGAATCTGTAGCCCTCGACGAACTCGGCATTGGCCGTATCCGTGATGCTTTTGCAGACCGTATGTTTCCCGGAATATCTACCCTGCAAAAGCACATGAAATATTTCTCGCTCATGCCGCAACTCTATCGCAAGGCTACTGAAAAACGATATAACCGTTTGTCGGAGGTGAAAGCGGAAATTATCCGGCTGGAACGCATCATGACAAAGAATCTTTGTGAAGGAAATAATACTCCAGGTATTACAGGACGAGAAATGATTGGTAAAAATACAAACAATTATGTAAAATATGATCCGGCATACATCTACAATTCAGGGTTGCAGACTTTTGGCATCTTACGCAGTCCACAGTTATATGAATTAATCTATTCCACTTCAAAGGCCTTGTACAATGGGCCTAAGGTAACCAAGACAGATGACGAAGATACGAATGATGATGCAGATGAGAAGTCTGGCTTGTTCCAGTTCTGCGCTTTCCCTAATGTGGATTATGATTTTACCCAGAAATGTACATTAGACCTGACCGTAGAGGATAAAGACTTCATTGTGGACCACATTCTGAACGCAGAAACATGTCAAGGTACCTTATTACGTTACATCGTAGATCATCCTGACTTTGTGATAGCCGATAGTTTTGAACAGATTCCCTCCCGCCAGTTGCCGCAGGAGATTGGAGAACTGCAAGACCTGGCCCGACGTTTCGCTGATTTTATATATATGGTACACATCCGATATAACTATATCTATTCAAAATATCAGGATGAAGAAATGCGAACTAAGTTTCTGGAGAAACTCGAAGAATACCGGAATAGTGGTACAGATATAGACGAAGTACTGAATGCCGTAAGTATACGGGAGAACAGTGGAAAATGGTTCTGCAAAGAGATTGCGGAACGCATTGCAGCCAATGACATTGAAGAAAATGGAGGTTTGGATCAGTTGATTATCAACCGGGAACGAAGAGTAAAGGGAAATCGCAGAAAAATAGGAAATCCTGCATATATTTACGACAAGAAGAACCGCATACACTACTATAAACTCACCTACCGATGGGAAACGGTAAAGACCTTTGCCGAGGAATTAAGAAAGGAGGCGGTCAATGGCTGATGCATTATGGAATGACATTGTCTATACGGATGTGTTGCAAAGCGATGGTTTTGTGATAGATTATGCGGTTTGTACTACCTACAGTCTGGACATGCCTTCCCTATTGTCGGTCCCTTTTATGTTGGGTACGATGACCGATTTGACGGAAACGGCCATGCGCTCTCCTCACCTGATACTGGAGACGATCAATCAATCGGCTGGCAAGTTTGCCGTTTTCTGCAATGCCGGATGTATGTCGGTACCGCAGGCCAATTCCAAAGTGTATTCACTCCTGGAGCAGAGCGTTGTACAGATAACACTGCAAGCAAAAGGGGGTGGTTTCGTCAATTTTCATCCTAAAGTATGGATCATCAAAGAAACGAACCCAGACACCGGTGCCCAGCAAATCAAACTGATTGTCCTTTCCCGTAACCTTACCGGTTCCAACGACCTGGACGTGGTATGTGAACTTATTGGTAAAATCGGTGCCAAACCGGCCACCCGAGAAGCGCAAGTCAAGCATGCACCGCTTGTAGACTTCCTCACATGGTTAATCGCAAAAGCCTATAACCGTACTATCCGTAAAAATATGCGTTCACTCTGTAAGGACATTGACAGCATTGAACGATTTGACCTTACCGATTCTCCTTTTGAGGATTACGAGTTTTTCCCTATGGGGATACCTGGATATGACGGATATACAAAGTGCTTTGAACAAAGTATGCTGAATCATGCGGTAGAAATGCTGGTCATCTCCCCCTTCGTGGACAAGAATATCTTGAATCAGATGGTCAGTTGCAGTCCAGGTGCTAAAAAGACACTCATCACACGACATGCTTCGGTTACGCAAGAGGTCATAAACTTGTTTAATAATGGTGGTGTTTATGCTCCTAAGGAAGTACTGACCGACAAGGTGGAAAAAGATGTGGCTGTCGACTTGCACGAGAAAGTGTATTTCGTACGCCGGTACGAAGGCAATCTTAGTTATAATCATCTGTATCTCGGTTCTACCAATGCCACCATGAATGGATTCGGACGGAATGTGGAGTTTTTGCTGCACCTGAAGTTCGCCCCTTACAAATCCTCGTATGAAAAATACCGAAGTGAACTGATTAACGACAGTAAGGAATGTATGTTCGAGCAGGTCATTTCGGTACCAGAGGAAGACGGTGGAAAAGAGGATGTCACCAACGAATTGATGTTGCGTCGTGCGATTTCGGCCATTCAGCAGGCACAAGTTACGTCTGATGACGGAGGCTATACTATTACCATTCAATGCCTGACTCACAGGATACCTTCGGAGCCTGTTTTTCTTTGTCCTTTAGGATGTGATGGTAAAGAACAAATTTTGACTGACGACTTGACATTTAAAGAGATACCACTGGATTCATTGACAGAATTCTATACAATACGGATTGGGGACTTGCGCCGTCTGATAAAAATACAGACGGAAGGAATACCAGTCGAAGAACGGGACAAAGCGATATTCCGTTCCTTTATCAATACGAAAGGAAAGTTCATCAACTATTTGGCATTCATGCTGACAGATGAGGTGGAACCGTATATATTGGAAAGCCAGCAACTGGAAAAGGAGCTGGCCAATGATAACACGTCCTCTCTGGAACAGCAAATCAGCACCTCACTTTATGAGGACATGGTGAAAATGGCCTATAAAGATCCTGACCGTATCGCTTCTATCCGGCAAATTGTTGAGAAAGCAGACGAGACGGTCATCCCGGACCATTTCATGGAGATGTATAACACATTTGAAAACGTTCTTAAACAAATCAAACGCTTATGAGTCAGGAAGTAAAAGATTTTCAGCGTGCCACCGCAAATCGTATCCTGCATATCTATAAAGAATTAGGCCACCGTCGGGTATTGCTCGCTGATGAAGTGGGACTAGGCAAAACGTTCGTGGCCAAACAAGTCATCAAACTGGTCCGTGAATGGCACAAGCAGGAAAAGGATGACTTCTTTAAGGTGGTTTATATCTGTTCGAATGCCAACATAGCCGACCAGAACATTGAAAAATTAGGGGTTGAAAATCGGATGAGCATCAGTGAGAGTCGTCTGTCAATGCAGCATCTTTATATCAAATTGGCTGAGAAACGGATTGCAGAACAGCATGAACAAGGAGAAATGCCTGAATCAATCATTCCGCTGACTCCTTCCACTTCCTTCCGTTTCTACAGTGCGCAAGGAACGGCCAATGAACGTGCCTTGATGTGTGATATCTTATGCGGACTGACTCAATTCAAAGGGTATAAGGAAGTTATCAGTGATTTTCTTAGCTGTAAAGTAAAAAACTGGCAGGAGCTTACGAACATTTATAACGAAAAAATCAAAGGATGCGGAGATGATTATCTTTGTGAGATGCATAGTAAGTTACAGACTATTTTGTCAGACAGTATCATCAATCAACTGATTGAGTATGCACAGAATGGTTGTGACAATCGTCAGCGGGCAGACATGATTAACAAGCTGCGTCGTATTTTCGCAGAAATCAGTATAGATATGCTCGATCCAGACCTGGTCATCATGGATGAGTTTCAACGCTTCAATTCACTGCTTGAACAAGGCAATGACGAGCAATCCATGCTAGCCAACAAGTTCTTTGATGACAAGCGCTCCAATACAAAGATTCTGCTGCTTTCCGCTACGCCCTACAAACCTTATTCCACCCTTGAGGAGCTGAACACGAATGGGAATGACGAGCATTATCAGGACTTTATGAAAGTAATGGACTTCCTGTATGCCACAAAGGATAAAACCGACCGGTTCAAGTTGATATGGCACACCTATTCTGCTGCACTGAAACGCACGGATGTGGTTAATTTGACACCACTTGTGTCTGCCAAGAACGAAGCGGAAGAGGCTCTGTATGAAGTGATGTGCCGTACGGAACGGTTCAACAGTGGCATTATAGACGATTCCCGCGTAAGTGATGTGCAGGTCATGACGGAAGATATCCTTTCGTTTGCGGAGGGCCAGCATCTGATGGATTGTCTGAGTCATGAAAATACGAGAGTACGTTTGGGAAATCTTCCCATGGAATACGTCAAATCTTCCCCCTATTTGTTGTCCTTTATGGATAAATACGAACTGAAGAAGCGAATTGTTTCGGCATTATCACATTCAGATGTAAAAAGATATGGGAAAATAGACGCATTGCTTCTATCGAGGTATGCCATCAACAATTATCGTCCCATCCCTGCTGCCAATGGGAAATTAAAGTATCTCCACGACCTCGTATTTGGAGCACGTCATGAGAAGAAAGCACAGTTGTTACTTTGGGTTCCTGCCTCCAATCCATACTATAAAGCCGGAGGTGTGTTCGAGAGTAACGAAGCCCGCAACTTCTCCAAGATTATCCTATTCTCTTCATGGGAAATGGTACCGAGAATGATTTCCATCATGATGTCATATTATTCGGAGTTATATACTTTTGGAGAATTAAAGAAAACAGAACCAGAGATACGCTATACCTCTCAAAAGAAGAACCGTTACGGTGAGAATCGTTTAAGAGCCGACGGAATATTGGAGTATCCTTGCCGAACCTTAGCCGATATTTTCTCTCCTGCCACATTTTATGGAGAGAAACTTTCCTCAATCCGGAAAATTATCAAACAGAGAATTCAAGAAGAATTTGTGCGGAATTCACTTATACGTACCCTTCCACAACAAGGGCGAAACAACGCCAGACTTGTTCTTACGCTCATGAAAATACTGGATGGAAAGCCAGTAGAAGATTTGACCGGCTTGTATGTACCTTCAAATGCATTGGATGTGATGACGGACATTGCCATCGCTTCACCGGCGGTATGTGCTTATCGGCAATCTGGCAATGAAGAAGATGCCCAGATGGTGGCCAAAGCAGTAGTCTCTGTATTCAACAAGCCTGAAAGTGCAGCTGTGATAGACTTGATATACAATAAAAAGAACGATGATGATTATTACGAATCAGTCCTTGATTATTGTGCGATGGGGAATCTGCAGGCTGTACTCGATGAATATCTGCACATGACACAAACAGAGGATAAGAAACTGGGACAAGTAGTCACAGATGCCATTATCGGCACAAGCAATCTCAGCATAGACACCACTGATTCTTTGGGTAAGGAAGAGAAAAAACAACTGATGCGTTGCCACTTTGCTATCCCATTTATTGATAAGACAGTCACAGACAAATCTGTCGCACGTACCACCAATATCCGTAAGGCATTCAACTCTCCTTTCCGTCCATTCCTGCTTTCCACAACCTCTATCGGCCAGGAAGGTCTTGATTTTCATTGGTATGCCAGAAAAATTGTTCACTGGAACCTACCTTCCAATCCTGTAGACCTGGAACAACGAGAAGGTCGTATCAACCGTTTTAAGTGCTTGGCTATTCGCAGGAATGTGGTAAAATTGTATGGCAGTGAAACTTATCATACTTGGGATGAACTGTTCTCTATGGCCTATTCAAATTTGAAAGGTACACATTCGGATATTGTTCCTTATTGGTGCCTGCCTGTTGCAGAACTAACGGAAGAACAACAGGCTAAATTGGAATATATTGAGCGCATTGTTCCGCTTTACCCGCTCAGCCGCGACCGATATAAATACGAGCATCTCATCAAGGTACTTGCTTTGTATCGCATGACACTGGGGCAGCCACGCCAGGAAGAACTGTTGAATCTTTTGAAAAATATGCATCTCTCGAATGAACAACTCAAAGAACTGACAATTGATTTGTGTCCATACAATAAAGAATTATTGATTTAACAATATTACATTACCCATTCATTCAAATTCATTCAAAAGTTAAACAACACACCCCTAGCCGGATTTCATCAAGCTTTACAAAAATTCAAGATCTTTCCCAAAAAAGATCAAGGTATGTCAAGAAAAAGAACAAGGAATCTGACAGAAAAGAACAAGGTATTTCAAAGAGAAATTCAAGGTAATTTCAGAAAAGACCTTGTTCTTTTCTGAAACGGGAAAAACAGGGACGGATCACTCACCTTCCGAAACTCTCAGAACCAGTATCCTACGTGTATTGTCCGTCACCCGGTAACGGTTGTCCGTCCGTTCATTGACCAGCCATACGATATTCTCTCCTTCGCACACCACATACTGGTTTTCTTTTTCGAACAGTGAAAACTTGCGGTCGCGCAGGTAATCGCGCACCTTCTTGAAACCTTTCATTCCAAAGGGTACAAAACGGTCGCCCGACTCCCACCGGCGTAACGTCAGCTCCCCTTTTACGGCATCGGCGTCCAGATAGGCCGTCTGCGGATCTTTCGGAAGTTCGAATCCGGCTCCGCGTAACATCACCGAACTGCACAGACGGAATGTCTTTACAGCCTGCAGTTCTTCCTTCCTTCTCAGCAACAGGGAATCCCGGTCGCGCAGCAGGACATAACCGTCCGAATAGAACCGCCGTCCCGATTCTGTCTCCAGGCTCCTGCCGATGTCTTTCAGTTGGGAGGCGTTGAAACCATAAGGATGCAAGAGTTCGAACAGGACTGCCTGCGGCGAAACCTCCGACAAGATTCCGGCAATGCTGTATTTCCCTTCACCGGTAGTCACCCTTGCACAGGCTTCGGATACGCCCTTACGATACACCCGTTCCACATCGGCCAGCCTGCGGGCCGTTTCGGATATGGCTTCCGGAACGGAAGGGTTTATCTCTTCCAGCAGCGGAATCACGTCCAGCCTCAGCTTGTTACGGGTAAATTCATCGGCCAGGTTGGTGCTGTCGGTCATATAATCCTGCCCCAAAGCCTGCAGGTATTCCAGTATCTCTTTCCGGCTCACTTCAAGCAACGGACGGACCACTGTCCCGTTGACCGCCATCATGCCCTTCAGCCCGTTGATCCCTGTACCGCGCACCAGATTCAACAGAAAAGTCTCCACACTGTCGTCACGGTGATGGGCCACCGCCACTACCTTCGCCTTTTCGGCTGTCCTCACTTCTTCAAACCAGGCGTAACGCAGTTCACGGGCAGCCATCTCGATAGACACGCCATGGACAGACGCATAGCCTTCCGTATCGAAATGAGTGACATGCAGAGGTACCTGCAACCGTCCGCACAAGTCCCGGACAAAGGCTTCGTCACGGCAAGACTCCTCACCACGCAGATGGAAATTACAGTGGGCGGCCACACAGGTATAACCGGCCTGCAGCAAGACCCGCAGCAAGGCAACCGAATCGGCTCCCCCACTCAAGGCCACCAGTACCTTGTCCGAAAAAGAAAACATCTTTTTCTCTTCTATAAACCGTATGACTTTCCTTCTGAACATGACGCAAAGATACGAAATTCATCGGCAGTGCGGCCCGACAATTTAGAAAATTACCCGACGCATCGGTAGCTTAAATTATAAAATACTGAAAAACAACAGTTTGAATATTTCCATCATTCTAAATTAGCATACCGGTTTCCGTTTTATTTAAAAACGGTCTAAATAACTTGCAAACTAGGCCCTATTCTTATATCTTTGCGACAAAATTAGATAGAAAACCATGAAGTTATCAGATTTAAAGACCGGAGAAAAAGGTGTAATAATAAAAGTGATGGGACATGGAGGTTTCCGTCGGCGTATCGTTGAAATGGGCTTCATCAAAGGAAAGACCGTTGAAGTGGTGCTGAACGCCCCCCTGAAGGACCCTATCAAATACAAGATTATGGGATATGAAATCTCCCTCCGCCGCCAGGAAGCCGAAATGATTGAAGTGGTAAGCGAGGAAGAAGCGCGCGAAGTGCTGGGAGAAACCCAATTCCACACCCCTATTTCGGAAGACATACCGGTTTCGGAAGAACAGATGAAAGAAATAGCCCAGGGCAAGCGCCGTACCATCAACGTGGCGCTGGTGGGTAATCCTAACTGCGGAAAGACCTCACTGTTCAACATCGCCTCGGGCGGACACGAGCATGTGGGAAACTACAGCGGTGTAACGGTCGACGCCAAGGCAGGCGACTTTGAATTCCAGGGTTACCATTTCCGCCTGATCGACCTTCCCGGAACCTATTCGCTCTCGGCCTACAGCCCCGAAGAACTGTACGTGCGGAAGCACATCATCGACGAAACGCCGGATGTGATCATCAACGTAGTAGATGCAGGAAACCTGGAAAGGAACCTCTACCTCACTACCCAGCTGATTGACATGAACGTGCGGATGGTGATTGCACTGAACATGTACGACGCGCTGGAACACAGCGGCAACAAGCTGGACCACATCAAGCTGGGAGAACTGCTGGGTGTGCCTATAGTCCCTACAATAAGCCGTAACGGCAAAGGTATTGACGAACTGTTCCATGTCATCATCAGCCTGTATGAAGGTGCCGATTTCTTCGGACAGAAAGACAGCATCAAGAACGAGGCGATGAAAGAATACCGTGAGTGGCATGACAAGTATGTATCCGACCATAAATACGGTACCCATGCCGAGGACCATCTGAATCAGGGAGGAGGATATTTCATACGGCATATCCACATCAACCACGGACCGGAACTGGAACGCAGCATTGACGCCATCAAGCTTGAAATCGGCAAGAACGAACAGATCCGACACAAATATTCCACCCGTTTCCTGGCCATCAAGCTGCTGGAAAACGACAAGGACATTGAAGAAAACGTAATCTCAACGCTGCCGAACGCCGCCAAAATCATGGAAATAAAGCAGCGTGAAGCCGAACGCATCCGGCTGGTCACAAACGAAGACAGTGAACAGGCCATCACCGACGCCAAATACGGCTTCATTTCGGGAGCGCTGCAGGAAACGTTCACGAACAACAACCACGATACGGAAATGTTTACCCGGATTGTAGACAGCATCGTGACCCACAAGATCTGGGGATACCCTATCTTCTTTGTATTCCTTTACCTCATGTTCCAGTGTACCTTTATACTGGGGGCCTATCCGCAGGACTGGATTGACTGGATAGTAGGAGAAATAGGAAACCTGGTACATACCTACATGCCCGAAGGGGCGCTGAAAGACATGATAGCCGACGGTATCATAGGCGGTGTGGGCGGTGTAATCGTGTTCCTGCCCAACATCCTGCTGCTGTATGTGTTCATCTCTTTCATGGAAGACTCGGGATACATGGCGCGGGCGGCCTTCATCATGGACAAGATCATGCACAAGATGGGGCTTCACGGCAAATCGTTCATTCCGCTGATTATGGGATTCGGATGTAACGTTCCGGCTATTATGGCATCACGTATAGTGGAAAGCCGCAAGTCGAGACTGGTAACCATGCTGGTCACTCCGCTGATATCGTGCAGTGCGCGGCTTCCTATCTACCTGGTGCTGATAGGCGCGTTCTTCCCTAACCACGCAAGTCTGGTACTGCTTTCCATCTATGCCATCGGAATCCTGCTGGCTGTACTCATGGCGCGCATCTTCTCCAAATTCATCGTAAAGGGAGACGACACTCCTTTCGTTATGGAACTGCCGCCATACCGTATGCCTACGGCAAAATCGGTACTCCGTCACACGTGGGAGAAAGGTGCCCAATACCTGAAAAAGATGGGAGGAATCATTATGATAGCTTCCATCATCATCTGGTTCCTGGGATACTACCCGAATCATGACGCATATGCTACACCTGCCGAACAGCAGGAAAACTCCTACATCGGGAAAATAGGTAAAGCCATCGAACCGGTCATCGAACCGCTGGGCTTCGACTGGAAAATGGGAATCGGTATCCTTTCCGGAATCGGAGCTAAAGAGCTGGTGGTCAGTACACTAAGTGTACTGTATACGAATGATGAAGATGTGGAAAGCGTAAACCTGGCCGAAAGAATCCCGATAACGCCGCTGGTGGCCTTCTGCTACATGCTGTTCGTACTCATCTATTTCCCGTGCATCGCCACGATTGCCGCCATCAAGAATGAATCCGGCGGATGGAAATGGGCCATATTTACGGCAGCCTATACCACCATACTGGCCTGGATAGTTACCTTTGTGGTTTATCAGACAGGACGACTGTTTTTATAATAATATAATGGTATAAGAATATATGGACATACAAAACATCATGGTATATCTGATTGTTTTTCTCTGCATAGTCTATGCAGGGAAAAACATTTTCAGATCATTCGGTAAGAAATCTTCTTCACATTCATGCTGTTGCAGCGGATGCCCCGGATGCCCGCATGGCAAGAAAACGCAATGCCCGGAATGTGGTGGAGGAAAAAATTAACAGAAGGTATTGCACATTTAAAAATTAGTATTACCTTTGCAACGCAATAAGGCGGACGGTTGTCCGTCAAACAGGAAAAACGGTTCCTTGGATGAGTGGCTTAGTCAGCGGTCTGCAAAACCGTGTACGGCGGTTCGAATCCGCCAGGAACCTCCTAGAAAAGGTCGGCTGATGAATCAGCCGGCCTTTTTTGTTTGCATTTGCCGGTTTTTTCGTATATTCAACGCCAGAAACCGAAACCAATTATTTTATAATAACTCTATAATCTTTTATTCAACCATGAAAACTCTATTTTTAAGCGTATGTCTGTTCATGGCATCACTCACGGCCGGAGCACAAACCCGCTACTCGCAGGAAATGGCCGATTCACAAGGCAAACAATGGACTCACGGCAAAAACTGGGACTATGTAAACGGACTGGTAGCCAAATCTCTCCTGAACCTGTGTGAACAATATCAATATGCCGACTGGACTACCCGGTATTACGAATGGGCCAAAGCATACGCCGACAATGCCATCAACCCGGACGGGACTTTCAAGAACTTCAAGAAAGGGAACATAGACAATATCAACTCGGGCAAGGTGCTCTTCGCCCTATATAAACATGAAAAGGCGCTGGACGAAAAAAACGGCACCCACAACGCCGACCGCTACAAGAAAGCGGCCGACTACCTGCATAACTACCTGGTAAATGAATATTCACGTATCCAAAGCGGCGACGCCAAAGGCTGTTTCTTCCACAAAGACATCTACCCTAACCAGATGTGGCTGGACGGACTGTACATGGGAGCGGCTTTCTATGCCGAATGGCAGGGTGAGTTCGACCCGGACAATGCCGGGGCATGGAGCGATATAGCCAACCAGTTCAAGAGTGTGAACCGCCATACTTATGACAAGGATAAGCAGCTGAACTACCACGCATGGTCGTACGATCCGGACGACGCCAATTCATTCTGGGCAAACAAGACGGAACCGTTCAAAGGCTGCTCCAAGGAATTCTGGGGACGCGCCATGGGATGGTACTTCGCAGCGCTGGTAGATGTACTGGAAGACATGCCCCAATCACACCCCGACTATGCCGAACTGAAACAGATAACCCTCCAGGTGGCCAAAGGGCTGGAACGCTGGCAGGACAAGGAAAGCGGTACGTGGTACCAACTGCTGCAATACGACGACTCGTACAAAAGCAAATGCGGCATAGCCAACTACCTGGAATCATCGGCATCGAGCATGTTCACTTACGCATACCTGAAAGGAATACGCCTGGGTATACTCCCGGACAGTTTTGCCGGGGTTGCTGAAAAAGCATACCAAGGTCTGCTGAAGACATTCGTCACAAAAAATGAAGATGGAACCATCAATCTGAACCAGAGCTGCCGCTCGGCAGGCCTGGGACCGGCCAAAGACCCGTCGCGCGACGGCAGTGCCGACTATTACCTGTGCGGTAAGGACGTTACCATCGTAAATAATGAAGGAAAAGCCATCGGCCCGTTCATCATGGCAAGTCTGGAATATGAACTGAAGAACAAATAACCGAAGGCGTCATATAACGGCAACCCCGGAAAAAGCTTCATGAACCGCTCCATACAGAAAAAAACGGTTTATGAAGCTTTTTTCCTTTTCCGGGACAGATACCGGACCCGGTTTCCACATTTGCCACTTTGCTTCTGATTTCTATCGACTTACCTCCGTTTTTCCCGTCCAGAAAGGCTTGCAGAGGCACTTGCATGTCCGAAAAAGAGCAGAAAAACATCAAATTTTATCCTCCCAGATATTGCAGATTCAAAAATAAGTCTTACCTTTGCATCGCAATTGAGAAAAACAGTTGTCAAGAACAACGGTTCCTTGGATGAGTGGCTTAGTCAGCGGTCTGCAAAACCGTGTACGGCGGTTCGAATCCGCCAGGAACCTCAAAAAAAAACAGCAATGCACTCTTAGCTCAGTTGGTAGAGCAACTGACTCTTAATCAGTGGGTCCAGGGTTCGAATCCCTGAGGGTGTACAAAAAGGGAGTTTAAGACTCCCTTTTTTATTTGCCATTTCCTCCATTTCATACAAAAAGGAAGCATTTTTGAGATATCCGTTTACAATATGTCTGTAAAATCCGGTCTGCTATTCCAAAAGAATATAGAGAAAAATCTGTTTTTTATTTTTAGCACATATCAATCCGTAAGGAAAATACGGCCATTAAATAATAAATCAAAACATAATTATCTAAAAAATACCCAGATTGTAATCACAAGCTTTTTATGTCATTTTTTAGAATAGAAAAGGCAGAAATTATAAAACGAATTGGCAGTTCTTTTATTACTTTTGTAAGCAATTAGAAAATGATTACTACAGAATAACAATAAAAAGTAAGCAAACGCCAATGAAAGAGGGTATTTTTATCAAAGAAGACATTGCCAACGTAGAACACGGGCAACAAACCGGCCTCTATTCTCCGGAAAATGAGCATGACGCTTGTGGGGTAGGAATGATTGTAAACATACATGGTAACAAATCGCATGAGCTTGTAGACGCTGCTCTGAAGGTACTGGAAAACATGAAACACCGTGGTGCCGAAGGAGCCGACAACAAGACCGGCGACGGTGCCGGAATCATGCTGCAGATTCCCCATGAGTTCATCCTTTTACAAGGAATTCCGGTTCCAGAAAAGGGTAAATATGGTACAGGATTGGTTTTCCTTCCGAAAGATGAGAAGGAACAGAGCCATATCCTCAGCATCATGATAGAAGAGATTGAGCGTGAAGGTCTCTCTCTGATGCATCTGCGTACAGTTCCTGTAAATTCTTCCATACTTGGTAAGAGTGCGGCCGAAACGGAACCGGCCATCCGCCAGGTATTCATTACAGGATCCACCGATACGGAGAACCTGGAACGTACATTATATATTATACGTAAAAAGATAGAGAAACGGGTCAACCATAAAGATTTCTACATTGTTTCGCTTTCAAGCAAGAACATTATCTATAAAGGTATGCTTTCGTCAGTACAGGTGCGTGAATACTTCACCGACCTTACCCAGCCTTACTTCACCAGCGGACTGGCTATCGTACACTCACGTTTCAGTACGAACACCTTCCCGACCTGGAGTCTGGCACAGCCTTTCCGCCTGCTGGCACACAATGGCGAAATCAATACCATCCGTGGTAACCGTGCCTGGATGGATGCACGTGAAAGCGTACTGTCAACCCCTACACTGGGAAACATCAAAGACATCCGGCCTATTATCCAGCCGGGTATGAGTGACAGTGCTTCACTTGATAATGTTCTGGAATTCTTCGTCATGTCGGGATTGAGCCTTCCGCATGCCATGGCCATGCTGGTGCCCGAATCATTCAACGACAAGAATCCGATAAGTGAAGACCTGAAGGCATTTTATGAATATCATTCTATCCTGATAGAACCGTGGGACGGACCTGCTGCCTTGCTGTTCAGCGACGGCCGTTATGCAGGAGGTATGCTCGACCGTAACGGATTACGTCCGGCACGCTACCTTATCACACGTAATGACATGATGGTGGTAGCCAGCGAAGCCGGAGTCATCAACTTCGAGCCCGAAAGCATCAAGGAAAAGGGACGCCTGCAACCGGGAAAAATCCTGCTGATCGATACACAGGAAGGACGTATCTATTATGACGGGGAACTGAAAGAACAACTTGCCTCAGCTCGTCCGTACCGCCAATGGCTGTCGACCAACCGCATTGAGCTGAATACACTGAAAAGCGGACGTAAGGTTCCTAATACTGTATCTGATTTCGAGCGCAAACTTCGTGCTTTCGGATTTACACGTGAAGATATTGAACGGACATTGACACCGATGTGTACAAACGGAGCCGAACCGACGGCATCAATGGGTAACGACACTCCGCTGGCTGTACTCTCAGACCAGCCTCAGCTCCTGTTCAACTACTTCCGTCAGCAATTTGCCCAGGTAACCAATCCCGCCATTGACCCGATACGTGAGGAGCTGGTCATGTCACTTACCGAATACATCGGTGCGGTAGGTACCAACATCCTGATTCCGAGCGAAAAGCACTGCAAGATGGTACGTCTGCCCTATCCTATCCTGACCAACGGCGAACTGGATATCTTATGTAACATCCGTTATAAAGGATTCAATACCGTAAAACTTCCTACCCTGTTTGAAGTGAAACGCGGAAAAGCAGGACTTCAGGAAGCCTTGACCGACCTTTGCCAGAAGGCGGAACAGTCGGTAAACGACGGTGTAAACTATATCATCCTTTCCGATAGAGGTATCGACAAGGATCATGCAGCCATCCCGTCACTGCTGGCGGTAAGTGCCGTACACCATCACCTCATATCTGTACAGAAACGTGTACAGACCGCTCTGGTAGTGGAAAGCGGTGAAATACGTGAAGTGATGCATGCCGCCCTGCTGCTGGGATATGGTGCCAGCGCCATCAATCCGTACATGGTATTTGCCATCCTGGACGATCTGGTAAAGAAAGGCGATGTACAGATGAACTACGAAACGGCCGAGAAGAATTATATCAAGGCTGTATGCAAGGGTCTGTATAAGATAATGAGTAAAATGGGTATCAGTACGATCCGTTCATACCGCGGAGCCAAAATCTTTGAGGCTGTAGGCCTGAGCGAAGAACTGCTGAAAGCATATTTCGGCACCCCGACTTCCACCATCGGAGGTATCCGTCTGGAAGAAATTGCCAAAGACTATATCAAGTTCCATGATCTGGGCTTCGATCCGGAAGAAATGGACGACCTGTTGCCGAACATCGGACAGTTCTCTTACCGCAAAGACGGTGAGAAACATGCATGGAACCCGGAAACCATCAGCAAGCTGCAGTTGGCTACACGGCTCGGCAACTATGCGAAATTCAAGGAGTTCAGCCGTTCGGTCGATGAAAAGGAAAGTCCGATATTCCTGCGTGACTTCTTCGGATTCAAACGGAACCCGATTTCAATAGACCAGGTAGAACCGGTAGAGAGCATCGTAAAACATTTCGTGACCGGTGCAATGTCATTCGGTGCCATCAGCAAGGAAGCGCATGAAGCGCTGGCACTGGCGATGAACAAACTGGGCACACGCAGCAACACCGGTGAAGGCGGTGAAGACTCTGAACGTTTCCACGAGACATTCGACGGAATCTCACTATGCAGCAAGACCAAGCAGATCGCATCAGGACGTTTCGGCGTAACGACCGAATACCTGGTGAACGCAGAAGAGCTCCAGATCAAGGTGGCACAGGGTGCGAAGCCGGGTGAAGGAGGTCAGCTGCCGGGCTTCAAGGTAAACCAGATCATCGCAAAGACACGTCACTCCATTCCGGGTATCTCACTGATTTCACCTCCGCCTCATCACGATATCTATTCAATCGAAGACCTGGCACAGCTCATCTTCGACCTGAAGAACGTGAACCCGAAGGCAATGATCAGCGTGAAGCTGGTAGCCGAGAGCGGTATCGGAACCATCGCTGCCGGTGTAGCCAAGGCCAAAGCCGACCTGATTGTGATTTCAGGAGCCGAAGGCGGTACAGGTGCATCACCCGCATCGTCCATGCGATATGCCGGAATCTCTCCTGAAATAGGTCTGAGCGAAACACAGCAGACACTGGTTCTGAACGGACTGCGTGGACAGGTACGCCTGCAGACCGACGGACAGTTGAAGACCGGACGTGACATCATCAGTATGGCTCTGCTGGGTGCCGAAGAATTCGGATTCGGAACTACCGTACTTATCGTACTGGGTTGCGTCATGATGCGTAAATGCCATGCCAATACCTGCCCGGTGGGTGTAGCTACACAGGATCCGAAACTGCGTGAACATTTCCGCGGCCATTATCAATATGTAGTCAACTACTTCCGCTTCCTGGCACAGGAAGTACGTGAATACCTGGCTGATATGGGATTCACCCGTCTGGAAGACATTGTAGGCCGTACAGACCTGATTGAAATCAAGAAGGCTCCGTTCGGAACCAAAGCTTCCCTGCTTGACTTCGAACGCATCCTGCATAAGGTTGACAACGGTTCGGCTCTGCATAATGTAACCAAACAGCACCACGATATCGAATTCGTAAAGGACGTAAGCATCATTGAGGCTGCCAAAGAAGCTTTGGAAAACAAGAAGGAGGTTTCACTGGAATACGCCATTTCGAATACCGACCGTTCGGTAGGTGCAATGCTTTCGGGTGCCGTAGCTGCCCGTTACGGACACGAAGGTCTGCCCGACCAAAGCATCAACGTGAAGTTCAAGGGCTCTGCCGGACAAAGCTTCGGAGCATTCCTTACACACGGAATCAGCTTCAAGCTGGAAGGTGAGGCAAACGACTACCTGGGCAAGGGTCTGAGCGGCGGACATATCTCCGTACAGCCGCCTGTACGCAGTAACTTCGATGCCGAAAAGAACACCATTGTAGGTAACACACTGCTTTACGGAGCCACCGGAGGTGAAGTCTACATCAACGGCCGTGCCGGTGAACGTTTTGCCGTACGTAACTCGGGAGCTATCGCCGTAGTGGAAGGTGTAGGCGACCACTGCTGTGAATACATGACCGGAGGCCGCGTCGTAGTACTGGGAGAAACCGGACGAAACTTTGCCGCAGGTATGAGTGGCGGTGTAGCTTATGTATGGGACAAGAACCATAACTTCGACTACTTCTGTAACATGGAAATGGTAGAGCTTTCACTGCTCGAAGATTCTACGGCCCGCAAAGAGCTGCATGAACTGATACGCCAACACTACCTGTATACAGGTTCACAGCTGGCACGTACCATGCTCGACAACTGGGGACGTTACGTAGATGAATTCATCCAGGTAACTCCTATCGAATACAAGAAAGTTCTGGCAGAAGAACAGATGCGCAAGCTGCAACAGAAGATCGCAGAAGTTCAGAGAGATTATTAACCGAATCATCAACCTAGAAAAATTAGACTATATATATGGGAAATCCAAAAGCATTCTTAACTGTACCTCGCCAGGAAGCAGGATACCGTCCGGTACACGACCGTATAGCCGATTTCGGCGAAGTGGAACAGACTCTGAATACCAGCGACCGCAAATTGCAGGCTTCGCGTTGTATGGACTGCGGTGTCCCGTTCTGCCACTGGGCATGTCCGATATCTAACCGTCCTCCAGAATTCCAGGACGCCGTATACAAAGGACATTGGAAAGAAGCTTATGAAATATTGACCATGACCAACGACTTTCCGGAGTTTACCGGCCGTATCTGTCCGGCTCTCTGTGAAAAAAGTTGTGTTCTGAAACTCACCATCGACTCACCGGTAACCATCCGCGAGAACGAGGCTGCCATTATCGAAGCCGCTTTCCGTGAAGGTTTCGTCATTCCTAAGGAATACCACCGCAACGGAAAGAAGGTTGCAGTGATCGGTTCCGGACCGGCCGGACTGGCTGCAGCGAACCAGCTCAACCACAAAGGATATGCGGTTACCGTATTTGAGAAGGACGAATACATAGGCGGACTGTTACGTTTCGGTATTCCGAACTTCAAGCTGAACAAAAGCATCATAGACCGCCGTCTGAAACTGATGGAAGAGGAAGGCATCGTATTCAAGCCAAGCACACCGGTCGACTACAACAAGTTGCCGGAAGGTTTCGACGCATACTGCATCTGTACAGGTACCCCACAGGCCCGCGACCTTCAGATTCCGGGCCGGGAACTGCAGGGAATCCATTTCGCAATGGAAATGCTGGCCCAGCAGAACCGGGTACTGGCAGGACAGACCTTCTCGAAGGACGAACGTATCACTGCCAAGGGAAAGCACGTGCTCGTTATCGGTGGAGGTGATACCGGAAGCGACTGTATAGGAACAAGTAACCGCCAGGGTGCCGCAAGTGTAACCCAGATTGAAATCATGCCGAAACCGCCTGTAGGCTATAATCCGGCAACTCCGTGGCCGCAATGGCCCCTCGTATTGAAGACCAGTTCCAGCCACGAAGAAGGATGTATCCGGCGCTGGAGCCTCAATTCGAACAAGTTCATCGGAAAGAACGGTCATGTGTGCGGTGTGGAAGTGGAAGAAGTGGAATGGATTCCGGCAGCAGAAGGCAGCCGCCCTACCATGAAACCTACAGGAAAAAAGGAAATATTGAAGGCCGACCTGGTACTGCTGGCCATGGGATTCCTGAAACAGCAGCTTCCCGAATTCCCCAAGAACGTATTCGTGGCTGGGGATGCGGCAACCGGTGCCAGCCTGGTAGTGAAATGTATAGCCGGCGGACGTAAGGCTGCGGCAGACATCGACAACTATCTGAAATCGTTATAAGTTATAAAGAACAACCAAGCCGATGCTCATTGGAGCATCGGCTTACAAATACAAAATACTTATGTGTGGAATAGCAGCTATATTCAATATAAAAGAGCAGAAGCCCGAATTACGTAACAAGGCTCTTGCAATGGCCAAGAAGATCCGTCACCGCGGACCGGACTGGAGCGGTATCTATTGTGGAAAATCGGCTATCCTCGCCCACGAACGTCTGTCTATCGTAGACCCGGAAAGCGGCGGACAGCCTTTGTATTCGCCCGACAGGAAACAGATTCTGGCCGTAAACGGTGAAATCTACAACCACCGTGACATCCGTAAACAATATAAAGATAAATACGAGTTCCAGACCGGAAGCGACTGTGAAGTGATACTTGCCCTTTACCGTGACAAAGGAATCAATTTTCTGGAAGACCTGAACGGTATCTTCGCCTTCGCACTTTATGACGAGGAAAAGGATGAGTTCCTTATCGCGCGCGACCCTATCGGTGTCATTCCTCTGTATATAGGGTATGACAAGGACGGAAAAGTATATTGTGCCAGTGAACTGAAAGCCCTCGAAGGTTTCTGCGACAGCTACGAACCGTTCCTTCCGGGACATTACTACTCAAGCAAGGAAGGCAAGATGACCCGCTGGTATACCCGCGACTGGTTTGAATATGATGCCGTAAAAGACAACCCTGCATCGGTACAGGAACTGCACGATGCCCTGGAAGCTGCGGTAAAACGCCAGCTGATGAGTGATGTCCCCTACGGGGTACTGCTTTCTGGCGGTCTGGACAGCTCCGTAATTTCGGCTATCGCAAAGAAATACGCCGCCCGCCGTATCGAATCGGACGGGAAGAAGGACGCATGGTGGCCTCAGCTCCATTCTTTCGCCATCGGACTGAAAGGTGCTCCCGACCTGGTGAAGGCGCGTGAAGTGGCCCAACACATCGGAACCATCCATCATGAAATAAACTATACCATCCAGGAAGGTCTGGATGCCGTACGCGATGTGATCTATTTTATCGAGACCTATGATGTCACCACCGTACGTGCCTCTACCCCGATGTACCTGCTGGCCCGTGTCATCAAAAGCATGGGTATCAAGATGGTATTGAGCGGTGAAGGTGCCGATGAAGTGTTCGGCGGATACTTGTATTTCCATAAGGCTCCGAATGCCAGAGCATTCCATGAAGAAACGGTACGGAAACTGTCGAAACTGTATCTGTACGACTGCCTTCGCGCCAACAAGTCACTGGCTGCATGGGGCGTGGAAGGACGTGTGCCATTCCTCGACAAGGAATTCCTTGACGTGGCCATGCGCCTGAATCCGGAAGCCAAGATGTGTCCGGGAAAGACCATCGAAAAGAAAATCGTGCGTGAAGCGTTTGCCGACCTGCTGCCTGCGAGTGTGGCTTGGCGCCAGAAGGAACAGTTCAGTGACGGTGTAGGATACAGCTGGATCGATACACTGAAAGAAATCACGTCACAGCAGGTATCGGATGAAGATATGGCTCACGCCGCCGAACGCTTCCCGATCAATACACCGCGTAACAAGGAAGAATATTACTATCGTACAATTTTCGAGGAATACTTCCCCAGTGAAAGTGCAGCCAAAAGTGTACCGAGCGTACCGAGCGTAGCCTGCTCTACCGCCGAAGCACTGGCATGGGACGAATCGTTCAAGAACATGAACGAACCGAGCGGACGTGCCGTTGCAGGAGTCCACGAAGAGGCATACCAAAAATAAAAGCGACCTTTATGAAGATTCATTTCACTAAAATGCATGGTGCGGGCAATGACTATATATATGTCTATACACCCGACAATCCGATCGAATCGCCGGCGCAGACATCCGTTGAATGGAGCAAGTTCCACTTCGGCATCGGTTCCGACGGACTGATCCTGATCGGAAAGTCGGACAAGGCCGATTTTTCCATGCGTATATTCAACAATGACGGTTCGGAAGCCATGATGTGCGGAAACGGTATCCGTTGTGTAGGAAAGTTTGTATACGACCATCATCTGACCGACAAGGAGACAGTCACCATCGATACGCTTTCAGGAATCAAGATTCTGGAACTGCACGTCAAAGACGGGAAAGTGGAATCGGCTACCGTCGACATGGGTGAACCTATCCTGGAAAACAAAAAACAGCTTGCCACACAGACCGGAGGTATGATAGCCGGTGAAGTGGAAGCCGACGGTGTCAAATATACCGGCACTTATGTATGCATGGGAAACCCGCATTTTGTTATCTTTGTACCCGATGTGATGCAAATACCGCTCACAGAGATCGGTCCGAAACTGGAACACCACCCGCTGTTTCCCGAGCGTTGCAACATCGAGTTCGCACAGATATGTACAGACGGCAGTATACGCATGAGAGTATGGGAACGCGGCTCGGGCATTACCATGGCCTGCGGTACCGGCGCATGCGCAACGGCTGTAGCTGCCGCCTTGAACCGGAAGGCTGGACGCAGCAGTGACATCAGAATGGACGGAGGTGTACTCCATATAGACTGGAAGGACAACAACCACATTTTCATGACCGGACCGGCTACAACCGTTTTTGAAGGAGAGATAGAGTTATAATCCCACTCCCCCTTCAAACCTGAAAGACAAAGGACAATAAAGACATAAACAGCAAACAAACAATAATATATGGCATTAGTTAACGAACATTTCCTGAAATTACCGGGAAGTTATCTGTTCTCGGATATCGCACAAAAAGTAAAAGCTTTTCAAGTAACCCATCCCAACAAACGACTGATCCGTCTGGGTATCGGTGATGTGACCCAGCCGCTTCCAGCCGCTTCCATCGAAGCCATGCATAAAGCTGTAGACGAGCTTTCAAAGGCAGAGACATTCCATGGATACGGTCCTGAACAGGGATACGATTTCCTGATTGAGGCAATCATCAAGCACGACTATGCTGCACGAGGCATCACATTGAGCCCATCGGAAGTATTTGTCAGTGACGGTGCAAAGAGCGATACCGGAAACATAGGTGAAATACTGCGCCATGACAACAGCATCGGGGTAACCGACCCGGTCTATCCGGTATATGTAGACAGCAATGTGATGTGCGGACGCTCGGGCGATCTGCAGGCAGACGGCAAATGGAGCAATGTTACTTACCTGCCATGTACAGCCGAAAACAACTTCATCCCTGCCATACCGGACAAACGCATAGATATCCTTTATCTTTGCTACCCGAACAACCCTACAGGTACGACCCTGACCAAATCGGAACTGAAGAAATGGGTAGACTATGCACTGGCCAATGATACCATCATCTTCTTCGACGCCGCATACGAAGCCTATATCCGTGAAGACGATGTACCTCATTCCATCTATGAGATAAAAGGTGCCAAACGTTGTGCCATCGAATTCCGCAGTTTCTCCAAGACAGCCGGTTTTACCGGTGTACGTTGCGGCTATACCGTTGTACCGAAAGAAGTGACAGCCGCTACACTGACAGGCGAACGGGTGCCTCTGAACAAATTGTGGAACCGCAGACAATGCACGAAGTTCAACGGTACCAGCTATATCACCCAGAGGGGAGCAGAAGCCATCTATACTCCCGAAGGACAGGCACAGGTGAAGGCTACCATCGACTACTACATGGAAAATGCACGCATTATGCGTGAAGGCCTTACCGAATCGGGCCTGAAGGTTTACGGCGGTGTAAACGCTCCTTATATCTGGCTGAAAACTCCCGATAACCTGAGCTCATGGAAATTCTTCGACCAGCTGCTTTACGAAGCAAATATCGTAAGTACGCCGGGAGTAGGATTCGGCCCCAGCGGCGAAGGATATCTGCGCCTTACCGCTTTCGGTAAACGTGAAGACTGTATCGAAGCGATGAAACGGATCCGTGCCTGGCTTTAAGCCACGACGGATATAATACAACTATATCTGATGTTACATATAAGCCGGGGGCAAAACCTCCGGCTTTATTGTTATGACGGATCCCTCTAAGCCCCGTATATAGTTAAATTGTATAAACGGGAGTACCTTATTACCCGTTTTTATTTTGTCGGCTAAGCAGAAATATACAGATTTGCAATAAGGTAAATGAATAAATTACCCGACAAAGATCTCATTGAAAGGAATTATGAAAATATTGGGAAATATCATCTGGCTGATTTTCGGAGGACTTGAAGCGGCTATCGGATACTTTACAGGAAGCCTTGCACTGGCTATTACCATTATCGGATTTCCACTGGCCTTACAGACATTCAAGATTGGCCTGTTGTGCCTCTGGCCGTTTGGAGCCGAAATAAGGAAAACAGACAGTCCAATAGGTTGCATCAGAATACCGATGAACATTATCTGGCTGATTTTCGGAGGATTATGGACTTTTCTTGTACATATATTCTTCGGTGTACTGCTGTTTATCACGATAATAGGCATACCGTTCGGTAAGCAGCATTTCAAGATAGCGGGACTTTCACTGGCACCGTTCGGAAGAGATATTGCAATAAGATTCTGACAAAACAATTAAATAAAAAACAAAGTATGGAAACATTTAAAGACGTAATAGCAGGCGACAAGCTTGTTCTGGCAGACTTCTTTGCCACATGGTGCCAACCATGCAAGATGATGCATCCGATATTGGAGCAAGTAAAGGAAATTCTGGGCAATAAAATCCGGATCGTCAAAATTGACGTAGATAAGTTCGGCACTACAGCCGGAGAATATGGAATCCAGGCTGTACCGACACTTATCCTGTTCCGCAACGGTCAGATACTGTGGCGGCAGAGCGGTGCTTTGTCAAAGGCCGATCTTCTTTCCGTCATTGATCCTTTTCTGAAATAACATAGGAGAAAAAGAGAATATAAAAACAGACAACAATCGGACCGATCAGTTCGATTGTTGTCTGTTTTTGCCTGGCATCGGATCTCTCAAGGAGTAATCATGTATATCCTTCAGAATAGTACAAATATAGATGATGACAAGAGCGACAAGAATCACTATGCCTGCCAGATCCAATGCCCTGAGAGATATGTTATTTCCTGATATATGGACATTCATAGCAAACTCCCTGATAGGAGTGGCATAAATCAATATCGTATTGATTATGACAGCTATGATCCTGAACTCTGTAGGTCCCATCCCTGCATAAGTCAGGCAGAATTCTTTTTTAAGATGTGCATTGATACTTACATTCAGCGTAAGCATCAGATAGACAATGAATATAAGAAGTGCCAGTTCGAAATGTATCAGTCCGGATAATCCGAGCCCCAAGAACATAATCAGCTCATTCACGGCATCCAACGTATGGTCAATATAATATCCGAATAAAGGACGCTGGGTGTTACGGACTCTCGCCAAAGTCCCGTCAAGGGAATCACCGTACCAGTTTATCAGAAATCCCAGAGAGCTGATCCACAAGAAATTAATGTTTTCTCCTCCAAGGACATAGCCTACCCCAATAATGACAGCACCTATCGTCCCTATCGCTGTCAGAAAATTGGAAGTCACCCAACCAGGCTGCTTGCCAGCCAGATAAACCAGAACCTTCTTTTCCAGCCCATTCAAAACGGAAGTCTGTATTCTAACGGATTTTTCATGCTTTATATCCATATATATTTTTATGTTAATAGTTATATACTCATTGTTCCCACTTCAATTGATAGACATTGTGGCGCAAAAAATTTCCGAATTCATCCAAATCCGGAAAACGGTCCTGTTCTTCGGCTGTTATGACATCCCCTATCACAAGACGCACTCTCTTCCCTCTTTTATTCAGAAGTTCGGAAGGAAGTTTCAACAAACGGACTCTCCAGTCTATCAGCCCCAAAAGATAATATACCAATGAATTCCCATCCAGGAACTTCACTGGAAGTATAGGGAGACGAAGTTCCTTTATCATGCGTATAATCGGCTTCTGCCATTTCCGGTCCCTGATACATCTGTCTTTCAGACTCAAATCGGAGACTGCTCCCGAAGGGAATATACCTAACGGAGCTCCCGAACGGGCATGTTCAATAGCCATCTTGATGCCGAGAATACTGTCGCGTGTCGGTGTAGAACGGACTTTTCCTGTTGGAGTAACCGTGATGAAATTCATGTCCATGGCCTCGATCCTGGCCAGAAACTTATTGACAATCACTTTATAGTCGTTTCTATAATGTCCGAACAGGTCTATAAGGACAATTCCGTCTATCCCTCCATACGGATGATTGCTGATTGTAATGAAAGGCTTGTCGCCCAACAGCCCGATCCTTTCAACACCTTTCACCTCATAACTCACTCCCACATCCTTCAACAGAGCTTCTGTAAACTCAGGTCCCTGCAGTGAACTGTACCTGTCGTATAGATCATTGATAGAATCAATGGCAAGCACTTTCATCACAAATCTAGCGAAAGCATGGCCAACTTTTCCTTTAAAGGCAGGAAACGTCTGTTCCAGTTCATGTAACGTCAGCAGGGGCATACTCAAATCATCTATTGAAATCTGTTTACAAATTCATATAATAAACCTGAAATAGGTTTTATATATCATAATAAGGTGCAATATTCGCAAAAAAAATCCATCTTTACAAATAAATGACATCCGGATTAATTCTCCAGCCCTTTTTTCTAGAAATCCATACACAAAAAGATGGCCGGACATTCAAAATGAACGGCCATGTATCCATAGCGGCCAACAAAAAGCAAAGCCGGACTCCCTCACAGGAATCCGGCCTCTTTCATCAAACAACCAATAAGAAGAATTAGAGGTAATTCTAATCTATCCTTTATCTTATAAACAGCAGCTCTCTGTATTTAGGCAATGTCCACATCTGGTCGTCAACGATCAGTTCCAGCTTATCGATATGGTAACGGATCTCTTCCAGCATAGGAGCGATGGTATCGTGATATGCAATGGCCTTTTCACGTTCATCGGTAATCTTGTTGGCAACCTTACGGGCTTCAATCATAGCATCAACATGTTCCTTGATGAAGGTAGTACGTTCTGCTATTTCCTTGATAATAGCCTTGTTTTCGGCAGAAAGTTTGTCGGCTTCCTCTTCCGGGAAGATAGACTTCATCTTGAACACGTTATCAATCAACTTGCTCTGATAGCTGATTGCTACCGGAACGATATGGTTCATAACCAAGTCGCCCAATACACGTGCCTCAATCTGGATTTTCTTTGTATAGGTTTCCCATTTCACTTCGTTACGGGCTTCCAGTTCCTTACGTGTCATTACGCCGGCACTCTCGAACATCTTGATTGACTCAGGAGTCAAATACTGGTCGAAGATAACCGGACAGCTTGTTTCGCAGTCCAGACCACGACGCTTAGCTTCTTCCTTCCATTCTTCGCTGTAACCGTTGCCGTCGAAACGGATAGGCTTACAGATCTTGATGTATTCACGGATAACCTGAATGATAGCTGAAACCTTAGGTTCACCCTTTTCGATCAATGCATCGACAGCAGTCTTGAATTCTGTAAGCTGTTCGGCTACGGCTGTGTTCAGGGCAATCATTGCACTGGCACAGTTCGCTTCAGAACCTACGGCACGGAACTCGAAACGGTTACCGGTGAAGGCGAACGGTGAAGTACGGTTACGGTCGGTATTGTCGATGAGCAGTTCCGGAATCTGAGGGATATCCAGCTTCATACCATGCTTGCCTCCCAATGAAATCAGCTCATTGGTTGAACTGTCTTCCATGTGATCCAGTACCTTACTCAACTGAGTACCCAGGAATGAAGAGATGATGGCGGGAGGTGCTTCGTTAGCGCCCAGACGGTGAGCGTTAGTGGCGCTCATGATGGAAGCCTTCAGCAATCCGTTATGACGGTATACCGCCATCAATGTATTGACAATGAATGTGATGAAGCGCAGGTTCTCTTCCGATGTCTTTCCCGGAGCCATCAACAGGATGCCTGTATCTGTTCCCAATGACCAGTTGTTGTGCTTACCTGATCCGTTTACACCCTTGAACGGTTTTTCATGGAGCAGTACGCGGAATCCATGGCTACGTGCAACCTTACGCATCAGTGACATGATAAGCATGTTATGGTCGACTGCCAGGTTACATTCTTCGAAGATAGGAGCCAGCTCGAACTGGTTGGGGGCAACCTCGTTGTGACGTGTCTTGACCGGAATACCCAGTTCCAGAGCCTGGATTTCAAGATCCTTCATGAATGCAGCTACACGGGTAGGAATAGCACCGAAGTAGTGGTCTTCCAACTGCTGGTTCTTAGAAGCTTCATGTCCCATCAGTGTACGGCCTGTAAGCAGCAGGTCGGGACGTGCGGCGTAAAGTCCTTCATCGACCAGGAAATATTCCTGTTCCCATCCCAGGTAGGCAACTACCTTCTTAACGTCAGTATTGAAATAATGGCATACATCTACCGCAGCCTTGTTTACGGCACGCAAAGCCTTCAGCAACGGAGCCTTGTAGTCAAGTGATTCACCTGTATAGGCAATGAATACGGTCGGGATACACAATGTATCGTCCACTACGAATACAGGAGATGACGGGTCCCATGCACTGTAGCCACGGGCTTCGAATGTGTTACGGATACCACCGTTAGGGAAAGAAGAAGCATCCGGTTCCTGCTGAACCAGCAGTTTTCCTGAAAACTCTTCCATCATTCCACCCTTGCCGTCGTGTTCTACAAAGGCATCATGCTTTTCGGCTGTGCCTTCAGTCAGCGGCTGGAACCAGTGAGTATAGTGTGTAGCGCCCAGTTCCATGGCCCAACGCTTCATGCCTTCAGCTACCTGATCGGCAATTTCACGGTCAAGGGTAGCACCGTTATCCATAGCATCTACCAAGCGGGCATATACCTTGCTAGGCAGATACTTGAACATCTTCTCACGGTTGAACACATACTTTCCGAAATACTCGCTCGGACGTTCGCTTGGAGCGGGTACTTCCACAGGTTTCGACTGAAACGCTTTTTCAACGACTCTGAATCTTAATTTTGACATAATACTTCATTAATTAGTTGTTATAATAAAAAAAGACTTTTCTCTTTATCAGTTCCCGGGAAGGCGGCCAAGCCCGCCCGGGATAAATCTATATCATTAATTGTTGTAAGCGGATTCTCCATGTTCGTAGATATCCAATCCTTCTTCCTCAACTCTTGCCGGAACACGCAGACCGTGAACTTTATCAAGAATCTTGAAGATGATGTATCCCATTACAGCAGCCCATGCTCCTACAACCAATGCTCCAAAAATCTGTGCACCGAGGAAGCCAAATCCGCCTCCATAGAAAGTACCGCCGTCTACAGCAAGCAAACCGGTCATGATAGTACCCAAGCTACCACATACACCGTGTACGGAAGAAGCTCCGACCGGATCATCGATATGGAACTTGTGATCCAGAATTTCAACCGAGTAAATCATGACTGTTCCACAAACCGCACCGATAATGACTGATCCCAGCGGGGATACAAGATCACAGCCTGCAGTTACACCGACCAGACCGGCCAGAATACCATTCAATGTCAGTGACAAGGAAGGTTTGCCGTACTTGATCCAGCTCACGATCAAAGCGAAAAGACCTCCGGCGCAAGCCGACAAGTTAGTAGTAAGGAACACATGTGAGATAGCAGTCTGGTCACCTGATGTAGCAGCAGCCAACTGAGATCCCGGGTTGAATCCGAACCATCCGAACCAGAGGATGAACACACCCAGACATGCAATAGTCAGATTATGTCCCGGAATAGCTCTTGATTTTCCGTCCTTACCGTATTTACCCAAACGGGGACCAAGGATGGCAGCACCTACCAAAGCAATCCAGCCACCTACAGAGTGAACCACAGTAGAACCCGCAAAGTCATGGAACGCATATCCGAAAGTATTCATCATGAATGAACCTTCATCGCCGTTCATCAACCAGCCTCCACCCCAAGTCCAGTGTCCTGAAATAGGATAGATCAATACACTGATGGCTATGGTATATACCAGATACATGGAGAACTTGGTACGTTCAGCCATTGCACCCGATACGATTGTAGCGGAAGTGGCGCAGAATACAGTCTGGAAAATAAGGAAGCCTTCTATAGGTAACCCATTGTCAATAATGCTGTCCATCATATCCAGATCAATGAAATGAGGAGCACCTACAAATCCTCCCACACCGAACATAAATCCGAAACCGATAAACCAGAACAACAAAGAACCTACCATAAAATCCACCAGATTCTTCATCAGGATATTAGCTGTATTTTTCGTTCTGGTAAAACCAGCTTCAACCAATGCAAATCCCGGCTGCATGAAGAACACCAGCATTGCTGCAAGCAGCATCCATACCGTATTCACACCTGTTGCAAGTTCGGCCACCGTATCAGTGCTGCCCGCAGCCTCGGCAGTATCCTGAGCCATTGCCGTCAAAGGCAATGCCAACAATAAGGCAACTATACCTTTCCGGTATGCAGTACGCATACCCTTATCTATCGTTTTCATATAAATCATCTTTTTAGTACAACATCTTTATTACCTGTTTCATCCGAACGGTGCAGATCATTTTTCCTGCTCTGCATTATACAAGGCTATATCACCCCGTTCGCCTGTACGGATCCGGATAGAATCTTCTACTGGAATCACGAAAATACGGCCGTCTCCAATCTCACCGGTATGAGCAGCGCTCAAGATAGCCTGTATAGTCTTTTCCACATTCTTGTCACGGACTACAATAGAAACAAGTGTACGTTCAATTGAACTCGTGTCGTACACTACCCCACGATAGATACGTCCCTGACGGGTTTTTCCTACCCCTCTAACTTCATAATATGAGAACCATTCGATATCGGCAGCCAGCAAGGCCTCCTTTACGTCTTCAAATTTGGTTCTACGAATAATCGCTTCTATCTTCTTCATAATTGTATTTGTATCTTGTTTGTTTTACCAAAAAAGTTATCCTGTCTTTTTACCTAAACTAAAAACCCATCAATAACATTTTCATAAAATCTACCACATCTCCAGTTGTTGTATCTTGTATTCTATTTATAAATGATAACAGCTTTTTCAGAAACTGAGACCGACTACGAAATAAGCACCCTCGGTAGCCGGATTCCAGGTGGCCTTAGCGAAAAGCGGAAGTGAGAAAGAATCTGTAATCGTAATATCTTTCGATGCTCCTACGCTGACATCGCATACTTCAAAACCGTTCGCTCCACCGTTATAGAATGTAGTGGCCCATGGTGTAGCACCGATTTCAGCAGTCCAGTCCAGACCGCCCAGGCGGAACGGTGCTGCCACTGATATATAGGAAGAATAGGCACGTTCACCGTCTTTATTCAATCCGTCATTTCCTGCAAAATTAGTATACCAGTTTACCGCCAACGGACCGAAATCATAGCCCACCTGTGCTTCAAACACATGGCTGGTATTATGGCTTCCATAATGAAGGTAACCGGGACCGTTGTTAAACCAATAATCGGTAACCGATACACTGAATCCACCGGTAGAATAACCGAGGCAAAGATCGAATTCTTTCGTATCTTCCTTTTCGAACCCTACAGACCCCCAGCCGGACAGAGAGAAACCTTTATAACCGATAGAAGCCGACGGCTGGATACTTACATTACCCAAATCCTGGCCACGCCAGATGTAACCGCTTACAAGGTCAACACCGACGCTCGCCTCTACCTCATCCTGAGCTTGTGAAACTGCCGGAAGTGCCATGGCAGCCGCCAACAACAACATTCCTTTCTGATACTTCGTTTTCATTTGCTTTAGATTTTAATTAATACCTATATTACTTATTACCTTACGAGTTTCAATCTTCAATCCTTTTGAAACTTAAATATGATTATCTGTAACTTTTTGTATTACCGATATGCAAATGTACGTCTTTTTGCTTTACAAAACACATAATAGCATTATTTTTGTCGAATTTTTTAACCGACATTTCATTCTGAAATAAAATTGGCACTTATAATAACAAATTAAAACATACCATCATATCAATATTATCATTTTGAAATCATCAAAAACACACACAAATTAATTTGCTTTAAATACTACAATTAAAATATCTTTTTGCTACCATAATACGCAAATACCTATCATTTACACAAAGAATATATCAAAAATGGAAAAGCTGTAAAAACAACCGTCACAGATAACATAAAGAAAAGTCGGCTTCATCTTTCAGAAAAATAACACTGTTCAGCCCTCAGGTTTCAAAAAATACCGTATATTTGCAGACGTTAAGACAAAGGGGTGCCCATTAAGCGGCTGAGATCATACCCTACGAACCTGATGCGGTTAGTACCGCCGAAGGGATTGTTACAGCATGACACTCTTCTCGAATCCGCTAGCACTCTTTGGATTACTTTCTTCACCTTTTTAATATACACTAATATGAAAGTACTAGTAAACAACAAAGAGACAGAACTTACGGGCGGAAATACCATCGCCGATTTGGCCAAACTGCTGGAGCTCCCGGAAAAAGGGGTAGCCATCGCCCTGCATAACCGCATGGTTCCGCGTGCACAATGGGCCGAACAGGAGCTGCAGCCGAATGACAGTCTGGTTATCATCAAAGCAGCTTGTGGAGGATAAGGCCATGGAACTGCAATTCATCACACATTTTACCGACAGGTTCTCTTATTCTGATTCGGCCCGTATGGCCCTGGAAGGAGGATGCCGCTGGATACAGCTCCGGATGAAAGAGGCAACTGCCGAGGAACTGGAAAAGGAAGCCCTGTACATACAGGATCTGTGCAGGCAATACGATGCGACATTCATCATTGACGACCACGTAGAGCTGGTGAAAAAAATACATGCCGACGGTGTACATCTGGGAAAAAAAGACATGCCGATAGCCGAAGCCCGCAACATACTGGGAAAAGACTTCATCATAGGAGGGACAGCCAATACATTCGAAGATGTGGAGGCACATTACAAAGCGGGAGCCGACTACATCGGATGCGGACCTTTCCGCTTCACCACGACCAAAAAGAACCTGAGTCCTATATTGGGACTGGAGGGATACCGTTCCATCGTTTCACGGATGAAAGAAAACGGCATCCGGATTCCGATTGTCGCCATAGGAGGTATCACCTATGATGACATTCCGTCTATCATGGATACCGGAGTCACCGGCATTGCACTGAGTGGGACCATATTACGCGCCGACGATCCCGTAGCCGAAACCAGACGCATCATGGCCCTATAACAATATCAACATATCACATATCAACTTAATAAATAAAAGAAGAAACGACTTTTTTAAACTATATAACAATGGAAAAACTGATTATAGCCGGCAAAGAATTCAACTCCCGCCTGTTTTTGGGAACCGGCAAATTCAACTCAAACCAAGTGATGGAAGATGCCATCCTTGCATCCGGCACAGAAATGGTAACTGTAGCCATGAAACGAATCGAACTTGAAAACAAGGAAGATGACATGCTCCGCCATATCACTCACCCCCATATCCAACTGTTGCCTAACACTTCAGGAGTACGTACCGCCGAAGAGGCTGTATTTGCAGCCCAGATGGCACGCGAAGCATTCGGTACCAACTGGCTGAAACTGGAAATCCATCCTGATCCGCGCTACCTGCTCCCGGATTCGACCGAAACGCTGAAAGCGACGGAAGAACTGGTCAAACTGGGATTTGTGGTATTGCCCTACTGCCAGGCCGACCCGACATTGTGCAAGCGCCTGGAAGAAGCCGGAGCAGCCACAGTAATGCCGCTGGCTGCCCCTATAGGTACAAACAAAGGACTGCAGACCCGTGACTTCCTGGGTATCATCATTGAACAAAGCAATGTTCCGGTAGTTGTAGATGCAGGTATCGGTGCCCCCAGCCATGCCGCTGAAGCCATGGAAATGGGTGCTGCAGCATGCCTGGTAAATACAGCCATTGCCGTAGCAGGTAACCCTGTAGAAATGGCAACAGCATTCAAAGAGGCTGTCATTGCCGGCCGGCGTGCCTACGAAGCCGGATTGGGTATACAGTCGGAAAACCTGATAGCTTCCGCATCCTCTCCGTTAACAGCCTTCTTAAACCAATAACCCCACAGACATATTATGGAAAAAGACAAAGACAAAAAAGCTTACGCACACGCCGAAAAGGCTTACATGCAAGGAACACTCTACCCGTTTGTCAAGGTAGGTATGCAGAAAGTAAACCTCACACCGACTGTAGAAATCGTAAACGGGGAGAAAGTCACGACGCCGAACGCACCGGTATATGTCTATGATACCAGCGGCCCGTTCAGTGACCCGACTATCAAGATCGACCTGAAAAAAGGACTTCCCCGTATGCGTGAAAGCTGGATTCTGGAAAGAGGCGACGTGGAACAGCTTCCTTCCATCACATCCGAATATGGAAAGATGCGCCGTGACGACCGTTCACTGGACCACCTGCGTTTCGAACACATAGCTTTGCCTTACCGTGCCAAAGCCGGCAAATGCTGTACACAGATGTACTACGCCAAAAAAGGAATCGTTACACCCGAAATGGAATATGTAGCCATCCGTGAAAACATGAACTGCCGTGAACTGGGCATCGAAACCTACATAACACCGGAATTCGTCCGTGATGAAATAGCCGCCGGACGTGCTGTCCTCCCGGCAAACATCAACCATCCGGAAAGCGAACCGATGATTATCGGCCGCCAATTTCTGGTAAAGATCAACACCAATATCGGGAATTCGGCCACTACCTCCAGCATTGAAGAAGAAGTGGACAAAGCGGTATGGAGCTGCAAATGGGGAGGCGATACCCTGATGGACCTTTCTACAGGAGCCAACATACACGAAACACGTGAATGGATTGTACGTAACTGTCCGGTTCCGGTAGGTACCGTACCTATCTACCAGGCATTGGAGAAAGTGAACGGAAAGGTAGAAGACCTTACCTGGGAAATCTACAAGGATACACTTATTGAACAATGCGAACAGGGAGTGGATTATTTTACTATCCATGCCGGTATACGCCTGCACAACGTACATCTGGCCGACAAACGCCTTTGTGGAATTGTGAGCCGCGGCGGATCCATCATGAGCAAATGGTGCCTCATCCATAACCGGGAATCATTCCTGTATGAACATTTCGACGAAATATGCGATATCCTCGCACAATACGATGTAGCCGTATCATTGGGCGACGGTCTCCGTCCGGGCTGTATAGCCGATGCAAACGACGAAGCACAGTTTGCCGAACTTGACACCTTGGGCGAACTGGTTCTCCGTGCATGGGACAAGAATGTGCAGGCATTCATTGAAGGTCCGGGACATGTGCCTCTGCACAAGATCCAGGAAAACATGGAACGCCAGATCAAGCATTGCCACAACGCCCCGTTCTACACCCTGGGCCCGCTGGTTACCGATATCGCTCCGGGATATGACCACATCACGTCTGCCATCGGTGCCACACAGATAGGCTGGTTGGGTACCGCCATGCTATGCTACGTAACTCCGAAAGAACATCTGGGACTCCCGAACAAAGAAGATGTGCGTACAGGAGTAATCACCTATAAAATAGCCGCACACGCCGCCGACCTGGCCAAAGGACATCCGGGTGCACAGATCCGCGACAACGCCTTGAGCAAAGCACGTTACGAATTCCGCTGGCGTGACCAGTTCCACCTGAGTCTTGATCCGGAACGCGCCCTGGAATATTTCCAGGAAGGGCGCCATACCGACGGCGAATACTGTACGATGTGCGGCCCGAATTTCTGCGCAATGAAACTGAGCCGTGACATCAAGGATGTCAAGAAAGCCTGACCAAAGGCAAATACAGAACCATTAAACATTAATATATTATGTTTTCAGACGAATTGGAAAAAATAAGCTGGGAGGAGACGACCAAAGCCATCTACTCCAAGACGGAAGCCGATGTGCTCCGGGCACTGGGCAAATCACATTGTGATGTAGACGACTTTATGGCACTTATCTCACCCGCTGCCGAAAAACACCTTGAACCGATGGCCCAGCTGAGCCGTAAATATACTGAGGAGCGTTTCGGGAAAACCATTTCAATGTTCATCCCACTCTACCTTACCAACTCATGCACCAACTCGTGCGTGTATTGTGGCTTCCACATCAGCAACCCGATGGCACGTACCATCCTGACCCCCGAAGAGATAGAGAATGAATACAAGGCTATCAAGAAACTGGCTCCGTTCGAGAATCTGCTGATCGTGACCGGAGAGAACCCTGCCAAAGCTGGTGTCCCCTATCTGGCAAAGGCACTCGATCTGGCAAAGCCATACTTCTCGAACCTGAAGATTGAAGTCATGCCATTGAAGACTGAAGAATATGCCGAACTAGTAAAACACGGACTGAACGGTGTGATCTGTTTCCAGGAAACCTATAACAAAGCCCGTTACAAAATATACCACCCGCGTGGCATGAAATCTAAATTCGAATGGCGTGTCAACGGTTTCGACCGTATGGGACAGGCCGGAGTACACTCAATCGGAATGGGAGTACTTATCGGGCTGGAAGACTGGCGTACAGATGTCACCATGATGGCATACCATCTGCGTTATCTGCAGAAACATTACTGGAAAACCAAGTACAGCGTGAATTTCCCCCGTATGCGTCCGGCAGAAAACGAAGGTTTCCAACCCAATGTGATCATGAGCGACAAGGAACTGGCACTGGCTACATTTGCCATGCGTATCTTTGACCATGATGTGGATATCTCTTATTCCACACGTGAACCGGCATACATCCGTGACCATATGGCTACGCTGGGAGTAACTACCATGAGTGCCGAAAGCAAGACCGAACCGGGTGGATATTTTACCTATCCGCAGGCACTGGAGCAGTTCCACGTAAGCGACGAACGTACCGCCGTTGAAGTAGAGAATGCCTTGAAAGCCATAGGACGTGAACCGGTATGGAAAGACTGGGATGCCTCCTTCGACGGTTACGCCACTGCACACCAGGCATAAAGGAAACGGACAAAAACAACCAAAACAGACATATTGAAAGCCGGGCTTTTCGGACCCGGCTTTCTTTTTCTGATAATATTTCCACATATTTAAGGACATTGACTATGAACGAACGATATAGCCGCCAGACCATGCTCCCTGAAATAGGGGAAGAAGGACAGAAAAAACTCGGCCAAGCCAGCGTACTGATTGTAGGTGTAGGCGGACTGGGTTCTCCCATCGCCCTGTATCTTACCGGAGCCGGTGTAGGAACTATAGGCTTGGTAGACGATGATGTAGTGAGTGAAACGAACCTGCAACGCCAAGTCCTCTATTCCGAACCGGAATTAGGACTGCCCAAAGCAACACAGGCCCAGAAACGATTAAGTGCACTGAACCGCAACGTACATATCATAGCCTACCCCACCCGGCTCACAGTAGAAAACGCCAAGGAACTGATTTCAGCGTATGACATTGTAGTAGACGGCTGTGACAATTTCGAAACACGCTACCTGATTGACAAGACTTGCAAGGAACTGGATAAAGTATATGTATACGGAGCCATACGGGCTTTCGACGGACAGGTATCCGTATTCAACTACAAAGGCGGGAAAAGCTACCATGATTTTCTTCCGGAAACAGAAACCCAAGGCATGCCACTCCCTCCTAAAGGCGTAATGGGAGTTACACCAGGAATAGTAGGATGTGCCGAAGCCAATGAAGTGATCAAGATTATAACCGGATACGGTGAAGTGCTTGCCGGAAAACTGTGGCAAATTGATTTACGGACTATGGAAAGTTTTATCATACAACTATAAAACATCCGTCAAAAGGATAAAATTGAATAACTTTGTGGCCAAACAAGTCAAAGACATGAACAAAAATATCGAAAAGCTTACACCCTTCCTCGTAATGGACGTACTGGAAAGGGCAAATGCCCTTCAAAGAGAGGGTATAGACATTATTCATCTGGAAGTTGGAGAACCTGATTTTGACATTCCGGCATGTGCCCGCCTGGCAGCCCAACAGGCATACAGTGAAGGCTATACCCATTATACCCATTCTCAGGGAGCCTTTGAACTCAGGGAAGCAATATCCCGTTTCTATCAGAATGAATATGGAGTAACGATATCGCCCGAACAGATCATAGTAACCAGCGGTACCTCACCCGCACTGCTCATGTTGATGCTCATGCTGTGCGAACCAAGCTCGGAAGCAATCATTACCAACCCGGGATATGCCTGCTACCATAATTTCATCGAAGCTGCCGGAGCCGTCCCTATTCAAGTGAATCTGAACAAGGAAAACCAGTTCCGTTTCGATGTCGAAAAAATTAAATCTGCAATCACATCCCGAACACGCGCCCTTATCATCAATTCACCGATGAATCCTACAGGCGCCGTCCTACCGGAAGAAACCCTTAAGGAAATAGCAGGACTTCCAGTCCCGGTCATATCGGATGAGATCTATCACGGACTGGTTTATGAAGGCCGTGCACATTCCATTCTGGAATATACCGACAAGGCATTCGTCCTGAACGGATTCTCCAAACGTTATGCCATGACCGGCGCACGCCTGGGATATGTAATAGCCCCGAAAGAATATGTCCGGACATTACAGATCATGTCACAGAATTTTTCCATATGCGCTCCGAGTGTAGCCCAGAAAGCTGGAACCGCCGCATTGAAAGAAGGTAATCCGGCAGTGGAACAGATGAGAACAGTCTATGATGAACGCCGCCGCTACATGCTCCGTCGCCTGACAGAAATAGGCTTGCCCCCTATATCCGAACCGCAGGGAGCCTTCTATATCTTTACTGATGCATCTGCCTATACGGACGATTCCTACAAGTTTGCGTTCGAACTTCTTGAAAAGGCTCATGTAGGTGTAACTCCGGGAGTCGATTTCGGAAGTCAGGGAGAAGGGTGTCTGCGCTTCTCCTACGCTAACTCGCTTGAAAATATAGAGGAAGGAATGGCACGGATTGAAAACTTCCTGCAACTTCACAAATAAAGAATAACAAAAAAGCCTGTCCGACCCCGTCGAAACGACAAGTCCGGACAGGCTAATAAATTTATAGCCATATCATCTTTCTATCCTAGAAATTACAGCTGTTCACACTCCTGCAGCCATAATGCAGAACTGGCATCGCTAGGCATACGCCAGTCACCACGGGGACTTAAGGAAACAGACCCCACTTTCGGTCCGTCGGGCAAACAGGAACGTTTGAACTGCTGGTTAAAGAAACGGCGGCAGAAATTGACCAGCCATTTCTTGATGGTAGCATCATCATACATACCCTTAAAGGCAATCTGAGCCAGATAATAAATCTTGGCAGGACGCGAACCGTAACGCATAAAATGATACAGAAAAAAATCATGAAGCTCATACGGACCTACCAGATCTTCCGTCTTCTGCTTGATATTCCCGTTCTCGTCGGCAGGAATCAGTTCCGGACTAATGGGGGTATCAATGATATCAAGCAAAGTGGCACGCGACTCCTCGTCCACTCCTGTCATCGCCACCCAATTGACCAGGTAACGGACCAATGTCTTCGGAATACTGGTGTTCACCGCATACATCGACATGTGGTCGCCGTTATAGGTGGCCCATCCCAGAGCCAGTTCAGACAAGTCGCCCGTACCTATCACCAGACCTCCTGTCTTGTTTGCATAATCCATCAGAATCTGGGTACGTTCACGTGCCTGTCCGTTCTCATATGTTACATCATGCACAGCCATATCCTGACCGATATCCTTGAAGTGTTGGATACAAGCCTCACGTATCGGAATTTCAAGCGTAGTAACCTGCAGGGACTTCATCAAGCTTAAAGCATTATGATAAGTACGGTCGGTGGTACCGAAACCAGGCATAGTTATACCTACTATACCCTCACGTGAAAGCCCCAACTTGTCGAAAGTCTTCACACAGACAAGCAATGCCAGCGTAGAATCCAACCCGCCGGAAATACCTACCACCACTTTACTGGCATGGGTATGCACCAAACGCTTGGCAAGACCGGCCACCTGAATAGAGAAAATCTCCTCACAACGGTCGTCGAGCAATTGCCCTCCGCACGGAACAAACGGATGTGGCTCCACCGGACGCGTCAATACAGTATCCTTCTCCGAACAAAGATCTACCGGAATCCTCACCGTTTCACCACCCTTGAAATTGCGTATACTCTCAGAAAACGTCGTATTCACGATACGTTCCGTACGCAGACGCTCTACATCTATTTCACTCACCACCAGCTGTTCACTGAACGAGAAGCGTTCGGATGCAGCCAGCAGAATACCGTTTTCATAAATCAACCCGTTTCCGGCAAACACCACATCGGTAGTCGATTCACCGAAGCCGCAGGAAGAAAAGACATATCCGGCCAGACAACGTGCCGACTGCTGGGCCAACAACGAACGGAGGTATTGGTGCTTGCCGATATTCTCCGTATCGGCCGACAGATTAAATATAACTTCGGCACCCTTCAACGCCAAGGCAGAGCTGGGAGGAACCGGAGCCCATACATCCTCACACAATTCTATACCGAAACACAAATCGGCCGATTCAAACAGCACATCCGTCCCTACCGGCACCTGCTGGCCACAGAAACGTGCCGTTACACCCTCCGATAAAGACGTGGCCGGAGCAAACCAGCGCTTCTCATAGAATTCCTTATAATTAGGCAGATAAGTTTTAGGTACAGCAGCCAGAATCTTGCCCCTCTGGAACACTACAGCACAATTAAACAGCATGGAACTTACCCGTAGCGGTATACCTATAATGGAAATGATATCCAGCTGGCGGGTATTCTGCAACAGTTGCATCAAAGACATCTCTGCCTGTTCAAGCAACAAATTTTGGGCAAAAAGATCACCACAGGAATAACCCGTTATATTCAACTCAGGGAACACCACTATCTGCACTCCCTTATTTTCAGCTTCAACAATCAATTTCTCAGTCTCACAGACATTGAACTGACAGTCGGCCACCTTCAATGCAGGTACGGCGGCGGCCACTTTCACAAAACCATATTTCATATTCACTGTTTATATAACAGATGCAAAGATAAACAATATTAAATTCCGACCTAAAAAAAGTGATTTATGTTTTGGATTTAAAGAAAAGTTTATATCTTTGCCTTTGAATTAAAATTGTAACAATTACAAATATATATAAGACTAAAATGAACGTTTACGAATACTTGCTAAGTTTTAATATCAAGCCATCCGTTCAACGCATTGCCATTATGGATTACTTGCTGAAGCACAAGACTCATCCGTGCATAGATGAGATTTACCTTGCCTTATGCAAAGATATCCCTACCCTCTCGAAAACTACAGTCTACAATACACTGAAACTGTTTATTGAACATGGGGCTGCCCGCATGCTTACGATAGACGAACGGAACGCATGTTTCGACGGTGATTTAAGCACACATGCACATTTCCAGTGTAAGGCTTGTGGAAAGATCTATGATATTCCCATCCAAGAGGAAGAAAAGAAAGCCGGCACACTGGCAGACAACGGATTCACTATTGATGAAATCCACCATTATTATAAAGGTATCTGCCCCGAATGTCAGACAAAGAACAACAACTAGAACTTAAGCCTTGTGCTTATATAATTTATTAATATATACTAATAACTTAAACTTTAACAATCATGAAAAAATTTATCTGTACTGTTTGTGGTTACATTTATGAAGGTGAAACAGCTCCTGAAAAGTGTCCGTTATGTAAAGCTCCAGCTTCTAAATTCAAAGAATTGGAAGAAACTGTTGACGGTCTCCAGTTCGTTGACGAACATGTAATCGGCGTAGCAAAAGGTTGTGACGAAGAAATGATCAAGGACCTGAACAATCACTTCATGGGTGAATGTACAGAAGTCGGTATGTATCTGGCTATGAGCCGTCAGGCAGACCGCGAAGGCTATCCAGAAGTAGCAGAGGCTTTCAAACGCTATGCATGGGAAGAAGCTGAACACGCTTCAAAATTCGCTGAATTGCTGGGCGACTGTGTATGGGATACCAAGACTAACCTTGAAAAACGTATGAATGCCGAATGTGGTGCATGCGAAGACAAGAAACGTATCGCAACTCGTGCTAAACAGCTGAATCTGGATGCTATCCATGATACAGTTCACGAAATGGCTAAAGACGAAGCACGTCATGGTAAAGGTTTCGAAGGTCTGTACAACAGATATTTCAAGAAATAATTACTGGCGTAAGCAAAAAATCTTATAAAAGGGCTGTCCCGTATTGACGGGATGGCCTTTTTTATATCATTATGCGTAACCTCCCCAATTCCCAATTACAAAAAAATGGCTTTCCATAAGTGGAAAGCCATTTCTATAATATCTTGAACGATTAAAATTACCGGATTATTTGGCAGAAGTTGAATCGGTTGTTGACGGAGTTGTCGTTTCACCAGCTTGTGGAGCAGCAAAACCGGCAGGAGCGTTCAACGGGTTCGTTTTCTGTTCCTTTACGGCCTGATCTAAAATAACAGACGAATCTTCTGCAGCCTTTGGAATCACGTACGCCGTAGCTATACTTACTACAACCATAAAAATAGCCAGACCCCAAGTCAGTTTTTCAATAAAATCGGTTGTCTTCCGAACTCCCATAATCTGGTTTGAAGCTGCAAAACTGGAAGAAAGACCTCCTCCCTTAGAGTTCTGTATCAATACTACAAAGCACATCAATACAGCTGCAAGTACCATTAATCCTACAAATAAATAATAAATCATTTTCTCTTATTTTGATTTAGCGTTAATAATCAGTTTTTCCAAAAATCTAATTTGGTCTGCAAAATAAGTATTTTTTTTTGGATATTTCAAATTTAATTTTTTAATTATTTCAAGAGCCTTGTCATATCTCTTCTGTTTCACATAAATTTTAGCCAAGGTTTCCGTAAAATACCGCTCATCGGAATCTTCTTCTTCGGTCTCGTCCGTTTCCTCCTCCGACCGGGTATCTTCCACATAATCCTGTCGAGAATCAGGCAGCGTGACGGCATCCATACTCTTACCGACCCCTTTATCACGTTCAATAAAGTTATCTATCAGCTCCTGACCCTTCAAAGGCGGTACATCACCAGGCACAGAAGTATCTTCCTCCATAAGTATTGAGGTATAGTCCACATTCACATCTGCCTGGACCGGTAATTTATCCTCATCCGGACAGTCTGGCATATCCGAAAGAAAACGGTCTATCAAGTCCAGAGTACGGTCAGTATCGGACACCCTTTCCTTCCTTTCGGCCGAAGGGTGCTTCTTTATGGCAAAACGTTCCCCTTCAATATAATAGAAAAGCATACTCAAATCTGCGACATAAAGAGCACTTTTCCTTAATTCCTTCTTGAAATCAGTGTCCTGTATCAAAAACAAATTCTTCAGATAAAGCAGACGGGCAGTCTGAAAATAAGGATAACGAGCTAATAGTTCCCTCAATGCATGCAGACTTTCCTTATCCAATAATTCCGGATGCCGGATCCATTCCAATAAACGCTGCTGTATCATGGCACCTTCAAATTACCAGTTGGCTACTGTTGCATTAAAGATCTGGTCCACTATTTCATCGATCATCTGATCAACCAACTCTTCCTGTACCGATGAAAGCTGCAAAGACGACTGATATTCCCTGCTCGCCGAGAACTGTTTATCAGTAAAATCTTCCGAATGGTTCGAATTATTCACAAAGTTCACACTGACAGTCATACGTAATTCAACCATCGTTGAATAACCGTCCGAACCCACACCTTTGTTATAGGCATCATAATTCACAATCTGTCCAGATAACTCCAAATCACCATTCTGCCGTACCTGTTTCAGACGGGTCTGGCGCATAAAGATATCCTGCAAGGCCGTATTGAACATCGATTCCATCGGACCCCACACGAAAGCAGATGAACGGTTCGGGAAATTCTCGAATGAAATGGTTTTCACTTTATCATAATTGATGGATGCCCCGTTGAACTTATAGGATATTGTACAAGCCACCAGCATAACCATCGTTACCGACAACAAAGATGCTATTTTCCAATATTTCTTAATCAAGCCCATATTCCTTTATTTTGCGATAGAGCGTACGCTCTGATATTTTCAAATCATTAGCTGCATTCTTACGCTTACCGTGATGGCGTTCCAGCGCCTTACGGATCATCTCCTTCTCCACTTCATCCAAAGAGAGATTCTCTTCTATGTATTCTTCCGTATCCTGAACCTCAGGCATTTCTTCAGGAACCGGAGTCGTCACCTTCGAAATCTTTTTGACAGGAGCTATTGCCGGATTAACGGAAGGAACAGAAACTACAGGCGGTTCCTGAACCAGGCTGAGAGGATCCTGGATATATTGTACAGGAGCATCATCTACATGCCCTCTCTGCCCACCGGCACGCTCGGCCATGATGTCATGTACAAGCTTTTTCAGTTCGGTTACATCCCTGCGCATATCAAACAAAACCTGATACAATATTTCACGTTCACTTTCAAATCCTTTCCCACCTGACGTCCCTTTTACACCCAATAACGCCGGAAGTCCTCCGGACACTTGCTGGGCGGGCAGGTAGTTCTGCAATATTTCGGCCGTAATGTCCCGATTGGTCTCAATAATAGAAATCTGCTCTGTAATATTCTTCAACTGACGGATATTTCCCGGCCATGAATAAGCAGTAAGCGCACGCTTGGCATCTTCTGTAAGCTGGATAGCAGGCATCCTGTACTTTTCGGCAAAATCGGATGCAAACTTACGGAACAGCAGCACAATATCGTCCGGACGCTCACGCAATGGGGGAACCTTGATAGGAACCGTATTCAACCGGTAATACAAATCTTCGCGGAAACGACCTTCGGCAATAGCATCGTTGAAATTCACATTTGTAGCCGCCACAATACGGACATCGGTTTTCTGCACCTTGGAAGAACCTACCTTTATATATTCACCAGACTCCAGTACACGCAACAGACGCGCCTGTGTAGACAAAGGCAATTCTCCTACCTCATCCAGAAAAATGGTACCTCCGTTCGCTTCTGCAAAATATCCGTTACGGTCACTGATAGCTCCTGTAAATGCCCCTTTCTCATGGCCGAACAATTCCGAATCAATGGTGCCCTCCGGAATCGCTCCACAGTTCACGGCAATATACGGACCATGTTTACGACGGCTGAACTGGTGTATAATCTGAGGAAAGCTTTCCTTACCTACCCCACTCTCACCTGTCACCAGAACGGACAGATCGGTCGGTGCAACCTGCATAGCTATATCGATTGCACGGTTCAAACCTTCGGTATTACCGATAATGCCAAACCGCAACTTAATATTTTGTATCTCTGATTTAACCATATGTCTTTTATTCTATAATGACAAAATTACAAAAAGTTTAAGACTCTCAGCAATTCTGGCAAAAAAATTAGAATACCGTACGAATCATGAACCGGATGCCCCATTTATTGGCCGTAGGCAGATTGTTGTAATTCAGACGGCGTACATACTCTACATGCAGCAGCTTGAATATATTATGAATTCCGACACTGATTTCAACATAAGGCTTTTTAGGGTCCATAACATAACTGGACGTTCTGTACACTCCATTCTCATCATAATGGCCGGGGAACAGCATCAGGTCGGGATCACTTGCATTTTCAGCCAGAAATGGATTATTCTTGTCGGTAAGCTTACCCCACAGACATTTCACTCCGATAAACTCACGCCATTTCAGTTTGTTCAATAAAGGAATCCTGTTAAACAGCTTGCCCTGCATATTCCATGACACATCCAACGATGCGTAACGGTCATTCAGGAACTCCATATTATTGATCAGGTTAAACGTTTCATCCTGAATGATATACGACAAGTTAGCAGCCGGCATAATCAACAGCGGGAACGGAACCTTATTCCATTGGATTCCTCCCTTGAGGTGCGTATCGATATTTCCCCACGAGCTCAGCCACCACCGTTTATAGAGACCGGCTTCGGTCATATTATAGGTATAATCCGAACCTAAAACCCCTTTGAGGCCAACCGTATGCGACAAAGTGAAGACCGGAGCATCCAGATTAACCGGCAAACGGCGTTGTTTTGTATTCACAAAAGTTTCTCCTGGCGCATAACGCAATGCAAAAGTAGCTTCGGCTACCGTAAAGTCATGTACATTATAAGGTGACTTCACCCAATCATTACCAGTCAGTTCTCCATTCTGTATTGCCTCGTTCAGCAAACTTTCTCCAGCCATCGTACGGTAAAACAGCTTGCCGCATGGCTCATAATTGGAATGTTTGAGAATGACCGTTGTCCTCAATCCAGACAACTGTTCCCGTTCATACTTGATACTGGCCGTACGTTCATAGTTATACTGGTCTACCGTGCAGACCTTAAACGAAGTAAACACGTTATCCTTATCGGTAGCCATAAACTTATCCGTCGGTAACATGTTGTCATACGAATAAGAGAAAGTCAATGAATTGATAGGATACTCACGCGGAAGATATTCCTTCTTATTGAAAGAATATTCAATTTCCCCCTTATATTTCGACTTTTCATCCTTGAAACCATATGCATAATATCCCCTTAAAAACAAATGAGGATTCAAATTGGCCGTAGTCTGTGCCGAAGCACGCAAACGTAATCCGTCAATATAATTCTCGGAAATGATAGTGTTGATCGGTCCTATATCCACCTTACTTGGATGATCCTTTGAGCCTGTCTCCACAAAATTCTCGATAAACGCCTTTGCCACAAATATGATATACTTGAAGCCTTTTATCTTGCCCAGATTATCTACGAACTGGTCCATCTTACTTTCCGACCGGGTCAATTGCGTAGGACGATACTCATTCCAGAAATCATCCCCCTGCATCATGGCATTCACATCCTTTATTTCCTCTCCTTTCCGTTTAAAGATACGATCCGGAATTTCTTCAAAACCGAAATCGGAATAACGGGTTGTCCGCCTTACCTGGAATGAGCCAAGAAGTTTTTTCAGGTAAGAAAGTTCACACAACATGTCGTCTTCCGCCAACACCCATTCACCGGTAGACAGTTCCTCAAACTTTTGAGTTATCACCATATGGTCTACAAAATTGATATCAGTCTTCTTAGGAAGGTTCATGATGCACTGCTTGACGCGGAACGTCGAATCGGCCAAGATATAGAGATGTCCCGTGAACCCAAAATCCTGTGAATTATTCGGCACAAAAGTCAGATGGAAACAACGTTCCTTATCGATATCCAACGTATCCATGATATAGTAGCGGTAAAATCCGATACCGGCATTCGAGACCGGACTGTCAAACGGATACTGCAAAAAGCGGAAACGATCCTGATAGATATTGATATCCTGAAAAACATCTTTCAAGACTGTAGTCAGCATATCTCCCGTATTAAAAAGTTCATTTACACCAGACGAATTCAAACCCTTGATAATAGTCTTCTCACTATGCGGTTCCTTGCGGTAAACTTTCTGGGAAACTGTTTCATCAACAGAAATCGGCAATATATTCTTGCCTGTCACATCACAGACTTCCACCTGATCTCTGAAGAAAGGATATTTCTTGAACAGATTCGACTCCTTCAAAGAATCCTGTGTAATGTTATTCAAAGAGAAAGTGATTTTCTGATACTTGTTATAACTGTAATAATCCTTTTCTTCCAGGTTACTTGCCTTCTTGGCATTAATAACCTTTTTCATCAATTCTACGGCAGGATTATTTTTTCTGGAATACTTTTCTTTTTTAGGCTTCACAATAACCTCATCCAATACGAGATCCGACTTCATCTTCAAATTCAACTCTCCAGTTCTGGCAGATACAGAAATAACCTGTGTGGCATAACCTACCATTGAAAAGGTCAATTTATTCCAACCTTCATGATAATCAATAGAGTATTTACCATCAATATCGGTTATTGTACCAACCCCTTTCCCCTCATAATATATATTAAGATAAGGAATCGGATCTCCTGTATCGGAATCTGTTACAACTCCATGTATCTGCCCGAAGACATTCAATGCACAAAGCCACAATATAATTACCGACAGTAATTGTTTTATCATAATAACAATCTAGCTACACTTAAATTTCTACAGAATTCAGGCGAAATTACTGCTCTTAATTCTATTTGGCAAATAGGCACATGGAAAAAATGATAAATAGACCGACTTTTATGTAGTATTAACCATTTTAATAATCTATTTTAAAAACGTTAATACCCACATTCCTCCAAACATCAGAGGCCAATCCTCACGGACCGGCCTCTGCAAATATATAGTAAAAACAGAAAACAAAAATATTTACATGCATTAGTCTATTTCCTCATCAGCTTCGTATCCGCCCATTTCACGCAGGGCATTCTTCAACATAACATACTGCTGGAACAGATGATTTACAGGAATCTCACCTTCTTCATAGTTATGCATCGGACTCTTCAAGAAGAAGCTCAGGAAACGCTGGATACCATAACGACCCGCACGGGCTGCCAGATCGCTCAACAGAACCAGGTCCAGACACAACGGAGCTGCCAGAATCGAATCACGGCACAGGAAATTAATCTTAATCTGCATCGGATATCCCATCCATCCGAAAATATCGATATTATCCCATCCTTCCTTATTGTCATTACGTGGAGGATAATAGTTGATACGTACTTTATGGTAATAATTGGTATACAGATCAGGCTGGTTTTCCGGAACCAGAATGGATTCCAATGTAGAAAGCTTACTTACTTCTTTCGTATGGAAATTGGCCGGTTCATCCAAAACCAATCCGTCACGGTTTCCAAGAATATTGGTTGAGAACCATCCCGACAATCCGAGGCAACGGGTACCGATAATCGGAGCGAAACCTGATTTGACCAATGTCTGTCCCGTCTTGAAATCTTTACCCGCAATAGGCATCTTGGTCTTCTCGGCAAGCTCCCACATAGCCGGGATGTCGACTGTTGTATTAGGAGCCCCCATGATAAACGGAGCACCTTCCATCAACGCCGCATATGCATAACACATGGATGGGGCTATATGCTCGCGGTCGTCCTTCTTCATGGCTTCTTCCAAAGCAGCCAAAGTTCCATGGACATCCTCACACACAGGAACATAGATTTCTGTAGATGCAGCCCAAAGCACGACAATACGGCTACATCCATTCTTTTCCTTGAAATCATGTATGTCCTTACGCAGCTCCTGAACCATGTCCCAACGGGTAGCACAATCCTTCACATTGTTACCGTCCAGACGTTTGGCATAATTATGGTCAAAAGCTGCCTTCATAGGAACAATCTTTTCCAGTTCATCCTTAACCGGATTGATGTCTTTTTCCTTCAACACTTCACAATTGATGGCAGACTCGTAAGCGTTGGCCGGATATACATCCCATGCACCGAAAACGATATCCTTCAAATCTGCAATTGGAACGATTTCATTATAGTGAAGATATTTTTTATTGGCTCCTCTTCCGACACGGATCTTATCATATTGAGTCATTGAACCGACAGGTTTTGCCAGTCCCTTACGAACCATCAACACGCCTGTCATAAAAGTGGTCGCTACTGCACCTAAACCTACACACAGCACACCAAGTTTACCTGTAGCTGGCTTTACATTCATTTTTTCCATTTTTCAAATGTGTTTTTCTCTTTATCCTAAATCACAAAGTTATATAATTTTAATGTTGTCAAATGTAAGACTTTGTTTTGAATTTATTTACTTTTCCCCTAAAAAAATCTGCAAGAATCAGAAGAATTGGATATTTTTTCAGATAAAACAGACAAGAAAAAGAGAAATACGCTTCTCCACTCTAACAAAAAGTATTCCAAAACGGTAACAAGCATAAATAAAAACTGAGATAAAAACCTGAAATCTTACCACAAATCAAGGTAAAAGCACTATATTTGCAGTCATTTTGGGTAAAAAAGAAAATTGCAGTTAAAATGAATGACATCTGTTGTATCGGACACATAACATTAGACAAAATTGTCACTCCCAAACAAACCACATACATGCCGGGAGGTACATCGTATTATTTTTCACATGGGATCAATCATTTGAACAATAAGAAAAACTATAAACTGGTAACAGCCTTAGCTCCCAGCGAAATCAAAGCGGTAGAAGAGCTTCGAGAAAAAGGAATTGAAGTAAAAGTTCTGCCCAGTCGGCATACGGTCTATTTTGAAAACATCTATGGGGAAAACCAGAATAACCGCAAACAGCGGGTATTGGCAAAGGCCGACCCTTTTACGGTAAATGACCTGAAAGACGAAAACGCACGCTTTTACCACCTGGGAAGTCTGCTATCGGATGATTTTTCACTGGATGTCATCAAATACCTCTCCCAAAAAGGAACCCTTTCGGTCGATGCACAAGGATATCTGCGCGAAGTAAGAGGAGAACAAGTCTATCCGGTCGACTGGAAAGACAAGAAAGAAGCACTGAAACACATTGATATTCTGAAAGTCAACGAGCATGAAGCAGAAGTCCTTACAGGTTCAAAAGACTATGAAGAAGCTTCTACCCTATTGGCCCAATGGGGAGTAAAAGAAGTTCTGCTTACATTGGGCAGCGAAGGATCATTGATTCTGGCCGAAGGGAAATTCTATAAGATTCCAGCCTATCCGCCTACAGAAATAGTTGATGCGACCGGATGTGGAGACACCTACATGCTGGGATATCTCTATATGCGCAACCAGAATGCATCGTATGCTGAAGCAGGTTGCTTCGCCGCCGCCATGTCTACCATCAAACTGGCCAAATCCGGTCCATTCTGCGGTACGGAAGAAGAAGCCTTGAAAATTGTCAGAGAAAGCAAACTACAAGCTATTGCCCTTTAACGCTCCTCCCCTTCAGGAGCGATGAAGGACAGACAATACTTTTCGGGCATATACCCACACTACCATGTATCCGACCAAAGGAACAACAAAAGCAAAGGCAATCGTCGTCATATCGGCTACATATCCCATCAATAACGGACCAACGACACCTCCAACCGGTGACATCATAAGAAAAGATGAAGCCCGTTTGGTATGTTCGCCCAATCCTTTCAACGCCAAGGCAAAGATTGTAGGAAACATGATCGCCTCAAAAGCATATCCCAATATCAATGCAACCATGGAAATCCATCCCAAATTGAACATCACCACAACAGTAGTTATCACTGTACCGGTAGCACAATAAAGCAACATTCTTTCCGCATAGACCCTACGCATGATCCAACTGCCCAGAAACCGTCCGATCATGAACAGACTCAAGCCGCCGAACGAAAGGACCAGAGAAGCGTCACGGGCACTCATCCATTGTTGGTCTACCACATAGTTGATAAAAAAGCTGTTGATGGATATCTCGCTCACTTCATAGGCAAACAAAGCCACCAGACCAAATACAAACAGACGATGTGACCACAATCCTACTTTACGGCCGGTGGTATCTACCTCAACCTCATGCCTGATTTCGGGCAACTGCACACGTGAAAAGACCAATGCGACCAAAAGGACTACGACTCCCATACCGGCATATGGAAGAGCTACATTTCCACCACCTATTTCTCCGTTGTCCGAAAACAGAATCACACCAGCTATTATAGGAGCACATATGCACCCTAAACCATTGAATGACTGGGCAAAATTCAAGCGACTGGCAGCCGTTTCCTTCGGACCAAGTTCAGTCACATAAGGATTAGCCGCAGTCTCCAGAAACGTCAGTCCACAGCCGATAACGAATAAGGAAAACAGAAAAAAGTTGAACGACATCCAATATTGTCCTGGAATAAACAACAATGACCCTATTCCATATAACAGAAGTCCCAATACAACACCTTTCCTATATCCGAATCGGGCAATAAACAGACCTGCCGGAACCGCCATTATGAAATATCCCAGATACATGGTTGCCTGAATCATGGCCGAATGGGCCCTCGTAATGGACAACAGTTCCTGAAAATGTTTGTTCAATACATCCAATATTGCATGTGCGAACCCCCATAGAAAAAAAAGGGATGTCAAAAGGATGAACGGAATAATATATTGTTTTGCGACAAGTGCTGTCTGCTGATTTTTCATCTTCTATCAAATTAAATCCTTTAATATAATTCAGGGTATGTACTCCAACAACTCGGGAAGATCAGTAATGATCAGATCCGGAAGAGATTCATCAATCTCTTCATTTCCCCATCCTTCTCCCTTCAACCAGGCTGCCTTACACCCTACCGACTTTGCCGGTACAATATCCTTCGAAAAAGAATCACCCACCACCAGAACATTTTCGGCAGCGTATCCCATTGCCTCAACGCCCAAACGGTAAATAGCAGGATCGGGTTTACGTACACCAACCACGGATGACTCCACTATACTTGAAAAACAGTCATACAATTGAAAATCTTTCAATATAGTCTGTATATTCCCATAAAAATTGGAGACCAATACCAGCTTATAGCGTCCTGAAAGTTCTCTGACTACCGGACGGGTACGTTTCATAACGTCAATGACATACTGGTAACAAGCGGAAGCTATATTCAAAGCATAACTCTTACCTACAGCAACACTGCCGTCCAATTTACAGTTTTCCACCAGATAGTTTATCTGCAATCCGGTCTTGATACGGAGTACATCCAAAAAATTATGCTCAGGTTTCACCAACGGAACTTTTGCCAACGTACGTTCACCATATACATATGCTTCACGGAATTCCTCCTTCGTTACAGGAACACCGGAAAGCTGATATTTCTCCCATAAAACTTCCGCCCAATGACGGCTGTTCGTATCAATGGTACCACCATAATCAAAAATGATACCTTTCAAATCTGTCAACTTATTCATTCTTATTGATTTTTCCGGTGCCGTTACCCACTTTCATCAAAAGCACCCCGATAACAATCCAAATTAATTCACGTACACGCGTAATCAGTCCGGTATAGATACCGAATGCACTCGATATAGCCAGCCCTCCCGTAGCCAAAGCGAATCCGCCTTCACGTGCCCCCAACTGCATGGGGGAAAAGAAAAACAAATTCGCAAACAATGATGTAAATGCCATAATTAATATACACGACAGAAAACTTACATCGGAAGTCAGAATATTCAAGATGAAGAATACTTCCAGACAACCTGCGATACGGGCAAGAAACTCAAGTCCAAAAGACGCATAAAAAGTGAGTTTGCGCTGCTTGTGCAGTTCCGCAATCTGAGCGTCTACCCGCTCCAGACTATCCATTCTTTCCTGAACAAACCTTCTCGCCCATTTCCTTATGTAAGGAACATGACACAACAACTTGAGTGTACGCACAGCCATACCATGTTTATATCCTTTCATAAAAAAATAGATAGCCAGTACACAACAAGCACCGACTACAGCCAACAGGACTCCCATACCTACATTTACCGGTTCAAAGGCTATGTACAGAAACACAGAAAAAAGCCAGAAACAGAAATGGGAAAAAATATGCATCATCACATACAGGATAACCGATGAAGTAGCTTTACTTCCCCCCACATAGGGAGTAAGTTCCATAATCCGGTACGGCTCCCCTCCCATCAGTCCTACAGGAGTGGCATAATTCAAGGCAAAACCGGAGATAGTCAGTTTATAGACTTTCCAGAATGGTACCTCAGCATGTTTCCCGTCACGGATAATAATATACCATGACCATGCATTCAGCAGATAAATAAAGACCCACAAAAGGATTACCGCCGGAAACCAATATCCGGCTTTCTTCAGATTCTGCCACAACTCCTGATAGTCCATATCGAAGGTGCAGAGCATCACGATTATGGCAAATATACCGAAGAACCAAAATATATTTCTAAACTTTTCTTTCATTTGTCAGCGTATTTTGCATAAAGAGCAGCACACATGGCCTCATGTCTGCGGTGCATATAAACAAACAATAATGTCATCACTACTATCTCAAAAACAAAATACAGCCAAGGCTCCCCTATCAGCAAGCTGATATACAATGCAATAGCCCGGGTATTGAAAGTGAGGATATTGGTATATTTCATCAATGGAAGACTACCCTTACGGAATTCATCCCGCAAATCCTGAGGGATATCTTCACCGTATTTCTGCTGCACAAACGTATAGAAACGCTGGAAGTTAGGGGTCATCTGCTCCTGCTGACGGGTATAATTACCATAGAAGTAAAGAAACATTTTCCACCAAAAATTACCTTTCCATGGCAAGCTATGCATAATTTCCCGCTGCTGTCTGAAATTATCCAGCTCACTCCCTGCTTTTCCTTTCAGGAAAAACAGATGGATATTCCGGTAATAATCGGCCAACGTACATTGTTTGCTGTGGCAGACTGTACCGGAAACAAGAGCCAGAAGCCAGATAAATATCCCCCAGGTCCAACCTTGTTCCGCTCCGATATGAAAAGGCAACGGCTGGTCTGTAAGCCTTAAACAAATGGCAAAATAAATGGAAAAGAACCAGATATCTCCAGCAAAGCCATCCAGCATACGCCCCCAACGGGTTTTCTTACCGGTCATCCGTGCCAATTGCCCGTCACAACTGTCATAATGATTCGCCCACATCAACAGCAAAATACCAATGATGGTATGCGTCATATCCGGATAATAGAACATAACCGCTGCACCTATGCCTAAAATAATAGACAGGATAGTCACAACATTCGGATGCACCCCCAGACGCTGAAAGAACAAAGCCCAGACATAACCGATAGGACGGTTGAAATGAATATCCAAAAACTCTTCGGTATCCATCGACTTGAAAGACGCTTCAAGTCCCTTTTTCTCCCCACTCATTTTCTTTCCAGTTTTGACATGATACGATTATATATACATTCGGCAATTTTAGGCGCAGCCTCCTCACGGCAACGGGCGAAACTAGGCCAGTCATTAAAATCTATTATACGGATTTCACCGGTCTTTGAAACGACACAATCTCCTCCGTAAATCGGCACATCCAAAGCTGTAGCCGCCCGGTTTCCATACTCTTGAAGTTTTTTGACATCAAACGGATAACCTCTTGTCTCACCGTTGATGGCCTCCAGCCCAAACTTACTGTGCGACTGTTCACTCGGATAGAAAGTATAAAAGAAATCAGTCCCCAAGACTCCATAAAACTTGACCAGATCACCGACCAAATGTTCATTTACCACTGCTACAGGAATTCCCCGGCGACGGAAATCCGCCATAACATGTTCGGCCTCCTCCTTACATTCCACATAGACTACATCTTCCTTTACAATGGCATGGGAATTTCCCCGTTTAATCCAACAAGGAAATACATCCGGTGTAAAGGCTCCGTCTGTCGGAATGATGAAGCTTTCCGGATGAGGTACCCCATTGGCAATCAACAGTTCTGTCATCTCCTTACGGACACAATTGTCAATGCCATATGCTGAATTGACCACTAACGCTCCTTTATCTTCCAACTCTTTCAGCCGATTGACTGTAGCACGGTCACGTGCCATATCAAAAATAATATCAGCCTCCAGATTCTCTTCTACAAACTGTTTTTCGGGACAGATTACGACATCAAACCCTTTTTTTTCCAATTCATGTGCCGTTCCCTGAAAAATAGCAGCATCATTTCCTACATGATTAGGTGAATACTCGTTACCTCGGCTGACTCCGAGTAAGCGAATTTTCTCTCCTCTTCCCAACATTTCTCTGTTTTTATTCTTTATAGTTTAAAAAAGTTTCAGCCTTGATTATATCACTGGCATGATCAACATCCAATATTTTACTGAACGGATACGCATCCAGCCACAATCCTTCTGCGATCAATTCCCGCTGGAAATTACGCATACGGGACATGCCCTTCGACATGCACCGTTCCAATGTCCCGATAGCTTTCGGTGTCAGACAATAGATACCTCCGGATATATACTTACAGCCAGAAACAGCCGTATCATGAAAACCTGTAATCCTCATGGAGTCATCAGTTGAGATATACAATGGCTTTTCATCGTCAATATAATCCGTAACAGCCATCATACCGTCCTTGTCCGACTTCTTGAAGGCTTCGATAAAAGAAGCGAATTCCTTTTCCCGGAATATTGTATCCACCGTGGTCAGACAGAACCTGTCATCCTTCAGATAAGGACTCAGTTCATAAAAGCTATGCATGGAACTGGGAGTAGTCTTTATCACAACTCTTAAAGGGACTTCTGCACGTTCCTTCATCCTAGTCACATACGCCTTTGTCTGTTCTACCTCATTATTGATTATCACAACCACTTCTTCGGCCCCGTTCTGCGCAAAGATATGTACCAGACGGTCTATCATTGCCACACCATTAAGCTGTACCAACGGTTTAGGCAATGCAACTCCTTCCTGGGAAAGTCGAGAACCTTCCCCGGCCGCTATAATTGCAAATTTCATGTCAATCCTCTTCTTCTATTGTATCCAGTTTCAATTTATCACTGTCATCACGTTTCTCGTAATATTGCTTCCGTAACGGATGGGCATTGATTTCCTCTTCAATACACCGGTTACGGAATACATCGATTGCTACATAAATAGCCTGACGGAACGAGTCTTCCGACGCTATACCCTGACCTGCTATATCATAGGCTGTACCATGAGCCGGAGATGTACGGACAATAGGAAGACCAGCTGTAAAATTTACCCCTTCGTCCATAGCCAAAGCCTTGAACGGAGCCAGGCCCTGATCATGATACATGGCAAGAATGCCATCGAACAGACGATAGTTTCCTGATCCCATAAAACCGTCGGCCGGATAAGGGCCGAAGCACTGGATCCCTTTTCTGATCATCTCTTCCATAGCCGGAACAATGACAGTCTGTTCTTCCGAACCAATCAGTCCGTTATCACCGGCGTGAGGATTCAGGGAGAAAACAGCGATACGCGGATTATCAATACCGAAATCCTGCTTTAAGGACTTATGGAAAATAGCGATTTTTTCCATGATCAGTTCCTTGGTCAGATCTTTCGCAATCTCACTCACCGGCACATGTCCTGTAACAAGAGCCACACGGAAATCTCCCTTCAGAAGAATCATCAAAGCCTTTTCACCATTTCCTACCCTTTCCTCTATATATTCGGTATGTCCCGGGAAATGGAAAGAATCCGACTGAATGGTATGCTTATTGATCGGAGCTGTCACCAATACGTCAAACAAGCCTTCCCTATAATCCCGCAAAGCCATTTCCAAAGCGGCCAGAGCAGCGCGCCCCGCTTCTTCTGTAGGCTTGGTCAGTTCTACCTTCAGCTCCTCATCCGTACAGTTTACAATATTGACACGCCCGTCCTGTATATCAGCAGCAGAAGATACTATACTGAAATTGGTCGGGATATCCATAGCCTTACGATGATATGCCGCCACTTTGGGAGAGCCGTAAATGACCGGTGTACACAAATCCAACATACCCGGATCTGAAAAAGCCTTCAGAATGACCTCATATCCGATTCCATTGATGTCTCCGTGAGTGATACCCACTCTTATCTTGTCATTTTCCATTTATCTAATTCTTTATTACTGGTTATTTCACTTTAGTAGTATCTATCTTTTCTTCCGTGAAATGTTTGTCGACCGGTATTTCCGACACTTCCTTTTCTGAAGGCAACTTCAATGTATAAAGAGCCGCATTCAACTTCCGGATCTTGTCACGTTTCTTTCCTGACGGGAAGAATACGAAACCCTCAACCACTACAACACGGCCGTTAGCACGGTCAACACGCATATGCGATACAAACGGACCTCCCATCGCATCGTTCTTCATTTCCCACAAGCCCTTGACTTCAAAAGCGTAATCACCTTTTACCGAAATACTTCTTGCTTCAACAAACATAGAATCGGCAGTCTGCATGTACATACCCTCACGTTCACCCGGCAGATTGATCTTCATCACCGAATCACGTTTATGAATGAAATAAGCTTTGGTAAATGTATCCTTATCAGTATACGGGAAAGTATACATCACGAAATTCAAGTCATTCAGATTACTTGAAGCCCAGAAGAAATTATCCTGCTGTTTATATGACTGCATCTCAAGTGGCATCCAGATATCACAGTCAAACATACTTCCTACCTTGGCAGAAATAACCTTGTTATGCTTTTCCTCCAGCAGTTTCACCTCCCGGTTCATTTCAGCCCGGGTAAAGAAATCTACCACCAACTGGCCGTTCTTCGACAGGAAATCGGCAAAATCCTCTTGGTTGGGAGACTGGATAGTCATAATCATCTGAGGAGCGGAATAAACGTCCCGGGCATATTTCAGTTTAGTCTGTGTATATAACTTCGGGTTGATGTCTACAATGATAATATTACGGAACAAACGCATACTACGGTCATAATAGGCAGGACGTATACGAGATATCGCAAACGAACGCTCCGATTGCGGCAATCCCGGAACATCGGTATCCAAAACATGGTATAGAGCACTGTCGGGACTCATCCAGCATTTATCATCGGCCACCACCAGTACTTCATAAGGACGGCCGCTTGAGTTTGGAGTAAAAATTCCCTTCCCTTCTTTGTTCTTGCAGGAAGCCAGCACCAGTACAACCAGCACAAAACTCAAATAAAATGCAAAACGTTTCATAATATTTATAATTTATAGTATTAATGGTTTCATTCTTTCTTTTTTTCCGCCTGTTGCTTGGCTGTAGAAAGCATGCCGCAAGCTGCAAATATATCTTCGCCACGCGACGCACGGATGGTGGCAAAAATACCATGACGAGTCAGATAGTCACGGAAAGCTATCATCGAATCCATATCCGTACCTTCCAAGTCCACATTTGGAATGGCATGAAAGCGGATCAGGTTAATACGGCAATCTAACCCCCGAAGCAATTTGATAAGCTCCTTCGCATAAATCAGGCTGTCATTTACTCCTTTAAAAACAATGTATTCAAATGAAAGCCTACGTTGTTTACTGAAATCATACCTACGGAGAATCTCAATGATTTCGGTTATCGAAAAAGCTTTCTCGGCCGGCATCAGTTCCTGACGTTGTGCCGGGAAAGGTGAATGTAGACTGACGGCCAGATGGCAGTCACTCTCCTCCAGGAAACGCTCCAGTCCCTTACGCAAGCCCACCGTAGATACGGTGATACGTTTCGGACTCCAGGCATAGCCATAATCGGCTGTCAGTATTTCCAGCGCACGGAGCACGGCATCCAGATTATCGAATGGTTCACCCATTCCCATGAAAACCACATTGGTCAACGTATCACGTTCCGGGACTGAATAGATCTGATTCAGAATCTGTGTCGCAGTCAGACTATTGGTATATCCCTGTTTTCCTGTCATGCAGAACTTGCAGTTCATCTTACAGCCCACCTGTGAAGATACACATAGTGTAGCACGGTCCTCATCAGGTATATAGACCGATTCGATATAATCACCTTCGGGAGTACGGAACAAATACTTGACCGTACCGTCAACAGAACGCATCTCATGTACAGGAGCATTTGCTCCTACTTCATAATCCTCTTTCAGGCGCTCACGGTTCTTTACCGACAGGTTTGTCATATCGTCAATCGAGCCGACCTTCTTTTCATACAGCCATGAAGCTATCTGTTTCGCCGTAAATCTAGGCATATCCAGATCATGTACAATTGTCTGTAATTCAGACAAGGTCTTGCCGAGCAAAGGAACTTTCATCTCACCCATTTTATTATTGTTTCTATACAATTAGCGTACAAAGTTAGAGAAAAATAAGATATATTCCCTATCTTTGTCTCTATAAATATATAAAATTATGAATAAAACTATTACATGTTTTATACCTTACAAAGGTGAAACACAACAAAATAAAACAATAGAAGATCTGCTTGCATGTCCTTGTGTAAAGGATGTTTATCTTCTGACACAACCGGGGAATACCCCAACTGCCCCACCCCAAGGATGCAAATCTCTGCCTGTAGGCTCTCTGACCTCTACGGCAACGTTCAGAAAAATTGCTTCGCTTACGCAGACACCCGGCCTGCTGGTCTATACCAAACTCCAGACCCTGAATCTGGGATACATGGCCCTGGAACGCATGACCGACTATCTATCCGCTCCGGAATGTGGAATGGTCTATTCCGACCACTACCAGCTGATAGAAGAGAAACAACAACCTCACCCGGTAACCGATTACCAACCGGGAAGTGTACGTGACGATTTCGATTTCGGCTCAGTCATTCTTTTCCGTACAGAGGCTTTCCGTAAAGCGCTTGACACAATCGGAACAGAACCTGATTACGAGTTCTCGGCCCTTTATGCCGTCCGTCTGGCACTCTCCGAATCATTCCGTCTTACACATATCCGTGAATATCTCTATACCGAAATAGAAGAGGACGTACGTAAATCGGGAGAAAAACAGTTCGATTATGTCAACCCCAGAAACCGGGCAGTACAGATTGAACGTGAAGCGGTATTCACCCATTATCTGAAACGTATCGGCGCTTATCTTACTCCTGGGAAAAAAATCATAGACATTACAGAAGGGAATTTCGATAATGAAGCGTCTGTCATTATTCCTGTACGCAACCGTGTACGTACCATCGAAGATGCCATCAAGTCGGTCCTTGAACAGGAGACTGATTTCCCATTCAATCTGATTATTATCGACAATCATTCGGACGACGGGACTACTGAAATCATTGACCGCTATAAATCAGATTCCAAAGTCATCCATATCATTCCCCAAAGAAAGGATCTGGGTATCGGAGGATGCTGGAACCTCGGTATCAATCACCCGCAATGCGGAAGATTTGCCGTACAGCTCGACAGCGACGATCTCTATAGCAGCCGGAGTACCTTACAGACCATAATCAACAAATTCCATACTGAAAAATGCGCTATGGTTATCGGTTCCTACCGGATGACCGACTTCTCTCTGAATACACTCCCCCCCGGAGTAATCGACCATAAGGAATGGACCGATGAAAACGGACATAACAATGCCCTCCGTATAAACGGATTGGGTGCTCCACGGGCATTCTTTACTCCATTGCTCCGCCGTATCCGGGTACCGAATACCAGCTACGGAGAAGATTATGCGTTGGGACTGGCCTTTTCACGCGAATACCATATTGGACGTATCTATGATGTCCTCTACCTCTGCCGGCGCTGGGAAGGAAACTCAGATGCAGCACTAAGTATCGACAAAATTAACCGGAACAATGCCTATAAAGATAGTCTACGTACCCTGGAAATCAGCATCCGGCAAGCTATGCCGAAAGAAGAACCGGCAGGAAGAAAATTTTTCAACCGGCAACTGGCACACTGGGATATTGCCCGGAACAATTACAATGCTCTAGACAATATACAGATACGCAACATGGAGATAGAAGGATGTACCATTGAAGTGCAGTTCAATCCAGCCCGTGCAGTCTCTACCTGTGCCAAACTCGACAAACAGACTATTGAGGCCCGTCCCTGCTTCCTCTGCCTCGATAACAAACCGGCCGAACAGGATGTACTGACCATCAGCCTCGACGAGCCGTTCATCCTGCGCGTCAACCCATATCCTATACTGCCGAGACACCTGACCATCTCCAGTGAGAAGCATCAATGGCAGACACTGGCCGACAAAACCGACCGCCAGTTGCCTGGTAGACTGGTATCATGGCTGGAAAACAACTTTGAAAAAGGTTATGCCCTTTTCTATAACGGAGCAAAATGTGGGGCTTCAGCTCCCGATCATTTTCATTTCCAGGCCGCCCGCAAACATGACATACCTTTCATCCGGCAATGGAACAGTCTGATGGAGACAGCCACATTACAGGAGGAAGTCAGGACAGAAAACGGCAATACTTGCTGCAGTTATTCCATAAACGGTTATATATGCCCTATCCACGCCTTTATAACCGACCATACAGCAGAAACCGACTCTGGACTGATTGACAGGTATCTGAAATCTCTGCCGATGCACGGGAATGAACCCGAGCCGCGTTACAACCTTTTTGCCTGGATGGATGAAAAACGAGGTTTTACCATTGCCTATTTTCCACGCGAAAAACATCGTCCCGCATGTTATACGGCTGAAGGTGACAGACAAATACTGGTCAGCCCGGGTGCACTCGACATGGCTGGGATACTGGTCACTCCACGAAAGGAAGATTTTGACAAACTGACTCCGGCAGATATTCTGCAGATATATAACGAAGTTGCTTACAAAAAATAAGATAAACGAACATGAAGGAACCCGAAATAAGTGTAGGGATTGTCAACGCCCAAGAAATTCACTTTACCCTAAACGCACGTTTCCTGGCAAAAGGAGAAACCGTATCCGGTGACCAAGCCGTTTCATTCGACGAAGGTGGTATCCGCTGGAACGGGAATATATACCGCGAGCTTACTTTTACCCCACTTGAAGACAATGCTTCTTTTTCACTATACGATGTAACCATAGGCATCAACTTCCACTGGGAACGGCAGGAAACACAAATTTTCAGTGGAACATTGAAACTGGTTGTCGATGAAGGGAAAATCACCGCCATCAATATTCTTCCGGCTGAAGACTACCTGATAAGTGTAATCTCCTCGGAAATGAGCGCCACCTCTTCCCTAGAATTTCTGAAAGCACATGCCGTCATTTCCCGAAGCTGGCTGCTGGCACAGATTGAAAAACGGAAGGCTATGAGCAAGCATGATACAGGATTCTTTTCGTTTATCAAAACGGATACAGAATATATCCGCTGGTATGACCGTGAAGACCATACTATCTTTGATGTCTGCGCCGATGACCACTGTCAACGTTACCAAGGCATCACCATGGCATCGAACCGGGCCGTAGCCGATGCCGTAAAAGCGACCCGAGGACAGGTTCTCATGTATAACAACAGCATCTGTGACGCCCGCTTCTCAAAATGTTGCGGCGGTGTTACGGAACTGTTCAGCACATGCTGGGAAAACAAAGATTATCCTTACTTGAGCAGCATACGTGACAGCAATGACAACAAACAGGTTCCCGACCTAACCAATGAAGAAGAAGCGGGGAAATGGATACGTACCAGTCCTGAAAGCTTCTGCAATACCAACGATAAAGCTGTTATCTCGCAAATACTGAACAACTACGACCAGGAAACTACCGACTTTTACCGCTGGAAAGTCCATTATACGCAGGACGAACTTGCCGGACTGATCCGTTCCAATACAAAAAATGACTACGGACATATACTCGACCTGATTCCTGTAGAACGTGGTAAATCGGGACGTATCTCCAAACTGAAGATTATGGGAACAGAGAAAGAAATGGTTATCGGGAAAGAGCTTGAAATCCGCCGGACCCTTTCAGACACGCATCTTTTCAGCTCTGCTTTCGTTGTCGACAAAGGGCCGCTTGATCCGGACGGTATCCCAGAATGGTTCGAACTGACCGGAGCCGGATGGGGACATGGGGTCGGACTCTGTCAGATAGGTGCCGCCGTCATGGGTGAACAAGGATACAATTACAATGAAATCCTACTCCACTATTACGAAGGTGCCGACATACGTAAGCTTTACTGACAACCTTTCCCGGAACAGCTTTAAAGTGAAAACAACATGAAAAAACATTCACCATGGTTATGGGTCCCTTCGCTCTACTTTGCCGAAGGGCTCCCTTATATTGCAGTCATGACCCTATCATTGGTCATGTACAAGAAAATGGGTATTTCAAATACCGATATAGCCCTTTATACCAGCTGGCTGAACGTCCCTTGGGTTATCAAACCCTTGTGGAGCCCCTTTGTAGACCTGCTGCGCACCAAGCGCTGGTGGATTATAAGCATGCAGCTGCTGATAGGAGCCGGATTGGCCGGAATTGCCTTTACAATACCCGCCACTCATTTCTTCCAGACAACCTTAGCCGTATTCTGGCTGATGGCTTTCAGCTCTGCCACCCACGACATTGCTGCCGACGGTTTCTACATGCTCGGACTTGACAGTCACGGACAAGCCTTTTTCGTAGGTATCCGGAGCACATTCTACCGCATAGCCAATATAGCAGGACAAGGCCTGCTCATCATGCTGGCAGGCTATCTGGAAAAGAGCAGCGGAAACATCCCCTATTCCTGGAGCATCACTTTCTTTCTCATGGCAGGTATTTTCATTGCTCTCTGGCTCTACCATGCCTTTATCCTGCCTCGCCCGGCAAGCGACCGACCTGCAAGCCACGTTTCGGCCAGAAATCTGATAACTGAATTCCTGATGACATTCGGTTCATTCTTCCGGAAAAAAACAGGTCGGAATCGCCATTCTCTTCATGCTGCTTTACCGTCTTCCGGAAGCCCAGTTGGCAAAAATGGGTATCCCTTTCCTGCTCGACCCGATTGAAAAGGGAGGTTTGGGTATGGCGACCGAACAGATAGGTATTGTCCAGGGAACGGTAGGAATCATCGGACTTACCCTGGGAGGAATTCTGGGAGGAATAGCCGTGGCACGCGACGGACTGAGCAAATGGCTCTGGCCCATGGTATGGGCAATATCCCTGCCCGATCTGGTCTATGTATACCTGAGCTGTTTCCAGCACACTCCCTTTTTCTGGATTAATGTATGCATCTTCATCGAACAGTTCGGTTACGGTTTTGGATTTACCGCCTACATGCTGTACCTGATCTATTTCTCACGGGGAACACATTCCACAGCCCATTATGCCATCTGTACAGCATTCATGGCACTAGGTATGATGCTACCCGGAATGATAGCCGGATGGCTTCAAGAGACATTAGGCTACCGGAATTTCTTCATCTGGATTATGGTATGCTGTACAGCTACCTTTGCCGTAACAGCTTTACTGAAAATAGATCCAGAATTCGGGAAAAAATCAAAATGAGGATGTGTCAAAAATGATGCATCCTCTTTTTCGTTATATAATCATCGTTTTGCCATTTTTCATAGAGTATGATTTATGTTTTTCCTATGTCCATGCCTTTGGTGGTATAATGTGCTGTAGATGGCTTATGCCACCCTTATATTTTGATAATTTTTGTCTGTCATTTTCTGATTTTTGATTTTAGCACACATTTTCTTTATATTAAAAGCAATGGCAAAGAAGGCAAAGTCCATTGTGACCTTGTCTTTTCCAAAATGCCTGAACCTTTTGTATCCCATGTCGTATTTGATTTGTCCAAAGACGGCTTCAGGCTCTATGCATCTTTGCCCTCTATGTTTGATACCTTTCTCTGAGGTAAGCCTTTCACGCGCTTTTTGTTTGTATTCTTTCAGCCTTTGATTGACTTCTATGGTACGTCTTGGTGACTTTGAGCTGAAACACATACATCTGAGAGGACATCCCTCACATCTGGCAGCCCTATAGGCAATGCTTTCTGTAATATATCCACTTTCAGTTTTAGAATGCCTTACACCTGTCCGCTTCATATGTTGCCCCATGGGACAAACATAATAATCTTTCTCCTTGTTATAATATAGGTTTTCCTGTTTGAAAGGATTTGTCACATATTTGTCTGCTCTTTGCTCCTTATGAAAGAAATTGTACTTGACATATGCTTCTATTCCGTTTTCTTCCATAAAGCTATAGTTCTCCTCCGAGCCATAACCGGAATCGGCAACCTCTTCTAATGGGAAACGGTTATAACGTTCATGAAACGAATTTTCAAAAGGAATCAATGTAAGAGTGTCTGTAGGATTAGGGTAGAGTCCAAAATCGACCATAAACTGGTTTTCGGTTCCGATTTGTAGATTATATCCCGGTTTTAATTGCCCGTTTCCCATAGGGTCTTCCTTCATATGCATAAATGTAGCATCAGAATCTGTTTTGGAGTAGGAATTTCGTTGGCCGAGTATTCTCATGTGCCTGTCATATTCGGCAAGTTTCTCACAGTGCGATTCCAATTGCTTGATTTGCTTTACCTTTTGTTTCTTAGCTTTCTTTTCTTCCTTGTCCGATGCGGCTGGTGCATTTTCAAGGGAGGCTTTTAACTCTGATATCATATCCGCCAGCATGGAAGGGGTAAACTCGGTAGCGGTATTTTCAATACCGGCATTCTCCTGTGCTACGACCTCATCAATCTGCTGTAGAAGAATACGTATCTTCTCAAGAAGCCTGGCACGGTTACGTTCTACGTTCTTACGCCATACGAATGTGTATCTGTTGGCTTTTGATTCAATTTTTGTACCGTCAACATATTCAACGTCAAGGCTTATGAATCCTTTGGATGCCAGAATGAGGACTATTTGTGTGAATATTCCGTTTATCTCATCCTTAACACGGTTACGGAAACGGTTTATAGTCCGGTAATCCGGCTTCTCATAACCGGCAAGCCAGATGAAATGAATATCCCGCAGCAAGGACTTTTCTATCTTACGACAGGAATAGATATTGTTCATATAGGCATACAAAACAGCTTTGAGCATCATTCGTGGGTGATAGGGAGAACGGCCGAACTCCTTATACAATTTATGGAACGAACTAAGGTCAAGATTGTCAACCATAGCATTCAGAATACGTACAGGATCGTCCGATGGAATATTTTCATCTATTCTTTGTGGGAAAAGGACGATTTGATTGGGATTGTAAGAACGAAAATGTATCTTTGCCATATTACTTTGCTTATGCTTAAAGATACAAAATCTTTAGGTAATAACAACGCCTCGGCTTGGGAAAGTCGGGGCGTTGTCATAAAAAAAGAGGGTATGCATTTTGACACACCCTCTTTTATTTGACAATTCGGTAATAACCCTCTTTACGGGGTTTCGGCTTCGGAAGATCTCCGTCGGCATACCCTAAAGCCAATGCACCTACACCGATAATATTCTCAGGTAATCCCCATTCCCTGATCAGCTCCTTACCTTCGGGAGTTTCGAACATCTCCCGTTCACGGTGAATCCAGCAACTGGCCAATCCGATGGCATGTGCAGCCAACATCATATTCTCCAAAACGCAACTTCCATCCTGCACCGGATTATGAGAGTCCAGAGAAGCAAACACCAGAACATAAGTAGGAGCATCATAATATGGGTTAGAAGTTGCGCCCATCACTTTGGCATTCATCCCAGCCAATTTTCGGAGTACGGCCTCATTCTGAACAGCTACGATGTAGGGAGACTGCATCCCACGGGAGGTCGGAGCATATGTCCCGGCTTCCAGCACAGCTTTCAGTTCCGAATCCTTGACCTGTTCTTTCTTATACTTACGGCAACTGCGCCGCGTTTCTATAATCTTCAAAAAATCTGTTTCCATAATCAATCCGTCTTTAATGGTTCTTTCCTGCAAATTTATCAAATTCCCGGTAACAAGCAACCCTCTGCACAAAAGATAATCATGAAATCTCTACCATCATTCATAAGCGGAATAAAATGACTTCACATCATCCCAATCGTAATAGGGAGCTTCATCACTTTCCAGAGGTAACAACAGTTCATGTTCGTTATGCAAGAATTTCACCAATATATTCCCCTGGGAATTACGGTAAAATATTATCTGCAGATTGGCTCCCATAGGAATGATCTTATCCATCCTACATTCTTCATGATACACCCCTAACAGGGTAAGAAGGCGGTAAAGACTGGTATCATGCCCGAAACGGAGGGTAGCCTGAGGATAACCACAAGCAATGGCAGAATCGGCAGAAGCGACAATATTCTTCCATAATGACACAGCCGACCTGACCGGAATATCTCCACTGATAACATTCCGGCTGTTACAGATCCACATATTCCTGTTACTGGCATGGTATACTGCAGCCATTTCTTCCGGTGTGAATATATCATATAATGATACACCTATATCTACATTCTGCATGTCAGAAGCGATGCAATGAAGTTCACTCAACAGATCCATCTTATTTTTCACCTTATCGGGGTTACGGAACAGCGATGCAATCAGACGCTCGGGCGATACTTCGATGATTCTTGGAGTACTGGCTATCAATGAATCTTCCTCGGGTGAAGAATAAGCTATATAAGGCATAAAACGACGGTTTGCCTCTGCCGTTATTTTCAGGGTAGGTCCCAACGACTGAAGTTTCAGCAGATAGGCTGTCATGCTCATCATACAACGCCCTACAATGCTGGAACGTGCCGAGACAACTGCATCCTTGTGAAAGACTTCAGGATAAGAATGATACATGCGGGAAGCTAGTGAAGCCTGCTGCATGGCTCCCAAACCGGTCAGATCTCCTCCACGTCCTTCGGCATCGGCCCATATTTTCAGCAAACGTGTACGCACATCCCGACCGGTTACCGTAAGATTTGTAGTATCTGCAAACTGCTCCAATACAGCCTGGTAACGGCTGTCGGAAGGTAACCAACGGGATCCATGTCTTCCGAAATGGCTGATATAGAACGGAGTGTAACCTTCAGGGACCGGTGTCCTTACAGCAGTACTGTCATAATGATAGGCATAATAAATACCCCCCATCTGTTCATAACTCACCGAATCCTTGTCGGTCCGGCCACCTGCCACTGCATGCAACGAAACGGACACAGCCTGTCCGAATACAAAAAAAGCCAAAACAAATATCTTTTTCATCATATCAAATAAAAACAAAGCCCCCGCCATTGCATTGCTGCATAAGCCGGGGGCACCTTTATAAAATCAATAACCAAAATTCTGTTTCCAGTTTACATTTTCATTCAGTACATCCTGAGGAACAGGGAAAATACGTCTTGTCTTGTCAAAGCTGGCATTAGGGAATCCTTTTTTGTGGAAACCATATTCACTTTCGAATGTTCCGAAACGTATCATGTCATTTCTACGCCAGTTCTCATCAAAGAATTCACGTCCCCGTTCATCAAGCACATCCTGTAAGGTAGGAGTATGGTCAATCAACGGAGCATGTACATAGCTACGGATCTGGTTAAACAAGGATTGTGGTGTGTCCTCTCCAGTTGCCTGTGCGCCTCTCAGTATAGCCTCAGCCTTGGTAAGAATAATATCTGCAAAACGGAATATAGGAACATCATTGCTCTGGTTACGGCTGTACTGTGCGTATTCATTCGGATTCGGGTAGAACTTGATGGAACGATAACCTTGACGCCATCCGTTTGCATCAGCTCCGGCATTCAGTTGTTCTTCTCCACCGGCCTTCAAGGTTATCTCCTTAGTAAGCTCCAGCTGCTCTCCATTATACATATACGGTGTAGTTGTTTCTTCGCCTGTCAACGGGTCATGTACATATACCTTTCCACCCAGAACAGCTTTGTTACGGTCATCACCTTCCAGCGTAAAAAGATCGGAGAATTCGGGATTCATGGCAGCGATTCCAGCACATGAGTTCTTCATCGAACCGCCGTAATACCCTATCGGTTCGCCGTCATCGATCCGGCGGAAAGTACGGTAACGCCCATAAAGTAATCCCTGTGCATTCACACAGTCGTATGGCATTGCATAAATGAAATCTGTAATCTGTGAACCATTGTCATACAAGAATTTGGAACGGTATGTATCATTGAGATTGAACAGACCGCTATTGATGATATCATCACAATACTTCACACAGTCATCCAGCTTTGTATTCACTGTCGATGCCGCATCATAGCTGGTAACATCACCACAAGTATAGACAGCCCAATTAATATACAACTTGACAAGCAAGGCCTCGGCCATCCATCTGTTGGGCTTACCATAGGTTGCAGCATTATTGGCTTCCGACAGATACGGAATACTTTCAAGCAGTTCGTTTTCAATGAATTCGGCAACATCTTTACGCGGGCTACGCTCTATAGCCTCATCGTCATCATACAACTTGTTCAAGATAGGTACATCACCGTAACTGTCCATCAGTATGAAATGATAGAAAGCTCTCATCACACGGGCCGATGCAATATATGAAAGTGTCAGTCTGTCTGTACTTTCACCCAGTTCATCGATAGCCTTGTTACATTTGGTGATACCGCTTGCCAGATCCGACCAATAATCAAGCGGACCGTCTTCTGCCTTGAAATTGTGCAACGTAGGATTGACATTTTCAGCTCCATCGTAATAATCACCATCAAAGCTGATACCCGAAGCCTCATCGGAAGAGAATGTCTGATAACGGTTGTATTTATTACCCAACGCACTGCGGAAAGCATAATACACATCGGCCATTTTCGCTTCCAGTGCAACTTCCGATTCGGTCGGATATTCTATATATTGTGACTTCACGTCCACATCCAGATCGGTACAACTTGCCGTTAAAGAAACGATTGCTGCGGCAAGACTTATTTTCATATAATTTTTCATTGCTTTATTCTTTCTTTTTCAAATTAAAAACTGACTTTCAAACCTACCATGAAAGTACGTGTATGAGGATAATAATTGTCACGCCCTTGGATGCCTGGTGTCAATCCGCCCAAAGACACTTCAGGATCTGTTCCCTTATAGCCTGTTACCGTAAACACATTGTTACAAGTGGCATAGACAGAGAGGTTGCTGGCCCAATCGGATACCTTTCCGAAATTATAGGCAAGAGTCAATGTCGAAAGACGCAGGTAACTTCCGTTCTCCAGATACCTGTCGGACGGATATTGAGAATTCACATCTCCGTATTTCTGGTCGGTAAGTGCTTCCTTCAATACATTCTTACCTTGTGATATCAGACTGACCGTATTGTATTGTGCACGGAGAATATTGAAGATCTTATTACCCAACACCCCCTGGAAAAACATATTCAGAGACCAGTTCTTGTAAGTCAAGGTATTGTTCCATCCGTAAGTAAGCTTAGGCTGTGCACAACCCGTCTTGGTCTGGTCGGTTTCTGTAGGCTGTATGGTTGTCTCACCGGTACGCTCACCGGTTTCAGGATCATGTACATAAAATTGTGAGATTCCATCTTCATTATATCCAGCCCATTCATATGTATAGAACTGGCCGATAGGACATCCTTCCATAATACGCTGGAGATATACTCCCGAATTACTTGCTATATTTGAATCTGCCTGAGGAATATAATCTACCGAGAACTGCTGGTTTGACAATTTCTTAACGATATTCTTGTTATGTGAAAGGTTCAATGTGGTCTCCCATGTAAAATCTTTTGTCTTTACCGGAATTGCGTTGATTGTCACTTCAATACCCTTATTGCTGATGTCGCCCACATTTGCCGTCATTATATCGAACGGATAGCGGTTTGTAGAAACCGGATAATAATAGATCAGATCAGAAGTCCGCTTATCATAGTATTCGACAGTACCGTTCAAACGGTTATTAAAGAAACCGAAATCAAGTCCGATGTTGAACATTCCGGTACGTTCCCATTTCAAATCCGGATTCGAATTGCTGTTTGCTCCCAAAGTATGCTTGTTGGAGGTCACACCATTTGCATCCGTATATTGGAACCAACCGGAAACGCCATAGGTCTGTAAAGCTGTATACGCATCGAAACCAAGAGAGTTTCCACTAACACCATAACCCACATGCAAGTTCAGATTATCGAACACATTCATATTCTTGATGAACTCCTCTTCACTCAAACGCCATGAAGCCGATACAGATGGGAAAGTTGCCCAGCGGTTGTTCTTACCGAAGGCTGAAGAACCGTCACGACGTACAGTGGCCTGGAAATTATATTTGCTATTGAACGAATAGTTGGCACGTCCATACAATGAAATCATACGGAGAGTCGATTCTACCCCGCTTTCCACTCCGTTCATACCATCAATAGAATTGGCGTAACTAAGATTATAATATTTGACATAATCGTTATAGAAATCCTTTACCGTAACACCGAATCCATCGTTGGTATTCGTCTCTTCCCATGAATATCCTACCATAAGTCCCAGACGATGCTTGTCGGCAAACGTCTTCTGATAGTTCCCATACGTTTCAAAAACTTTCTTGTCTCCGAAATAAGTGTTACGACTGGCTTCCCCGTTACTGTTTACTATCTGGGATTTGGTCGAATGATAGATACTTTGAGTACTCTGGTCGGTCATGTACGAAAAATGAGCACTCCACGTCAATCCGTCTATAATCTTGAAATCGGCCTTACCGGTAATCTGCATCCGCTTATATACGGTTTTCTGGATATCTTCATAAATCATTGACAAAGGGTTATAATACTGAGAAACACTGTTCGAACGGAACCATGAACCGTCTTCATTCCGGACAGGCTGTGTAGGAGAATAATAGACCATGGCATCCGTAACACTGGCCCCGGATGATCCGGTCGGAACTTCATTGCTCGTAGTCTGACTTGCATTTACTCCAAGTGACAAGGTAAGATGATCTTTCAGCACCTCTGACTGCGCCAATGCCCTTGCCGTAAAACGTTCCATGTCAGTTCCGGTAATCACACCTTCATGACTCAAATAATTCAGACTCACATTATAGCTCGACTTTTCGCTTCCTCCGCTGACAGCCAAATTATGGCTATGCGACAAGCCGGTACGTTCTACCTCTTTCTGCCAGTCAGTATCCGCTCCCTCATCGCTGGTCAGCTCAAAATTATTGGTCTTAGCATAATTACGCAAATCGGAAGCCGTTGCCAAATCTAGGTCTTTTGCTACTTTTTCAACAGCCACATATCCGTTATAGCTCACATGGGCAGAACCTCTCTTTCCTTTCTTAGTTGTTACTATAATGACACCATTGGCAGCCTTAGAACCATAAATGGCCGTTGCTGTTGCGTCTTTCAGGACATCAATGGATTCAATATCATCGGCAGAGACCAATGACAGGTCAACTCCAGGAACACCATCCACTACATAATAAGGTTCCATAGCACCTTCTACCAAAGTTGACGCTCCACGTAATGTTATGCTAGGTGACTCATTCGGATTACTGCTTGTAGAGACTACCAGTCCGGCCACTTTTCCTTGAAGCATCTGTGCCGGAGTAATCATGACTCCCAAATTCAGATCCTCTGCCTTGACTGTAGTAATGGAACTGGTCACATCCTTTCGACGCATACTACCATAACCGACAACCACAACTTCATTCAAAACCTTGTTATCCTCCGATAAGACGACAACTTTACAAGATTTGGCAGCCAGCTCCTTATCGGCGAAACCGACATACGAAAACTTTAATTTTGCATCCGATTCCACTTCCAATGTATATTTACCGTCTATATCGGTAATTGTTCCATTGCCCGTTCCTACCTCAACAATACTCACACCTACCAACGGTTCCCCATTAGCATCCTTAACAATACCTGTTACCTTAATACCTGCAAATGCCATCGCATTCACAAACAACAAGGAAGCACAGACAAAAGCACGTCTATGCCCCCCAAAATTTAACTTATTCATGTAGCTTTCAAGCATAAAATATAAATGATTGGTTTAAATTCTGCTGCAAACTTATACCTTACGCTTGTTCACATCATTACATAGAAGTTAACATTCCGTTACATGAACCGGCAAAAAAATCCCCCTGCACCAGGGAAGACCCGACGCAGGAGGATTCCAGAAAAAATATATCAGGAGTAGATTTCCTCTACCCTTCCATATTCACATCAATTGTTTTCAGGACGAAGCTTACGTACTGTAACGGCAGTCTGCCACATTTCGCTTTCACGCAAAGCCTTCAATTCGGCATTCAGTTTCTCACGGTAATCCGGCTGAGAGTTTGCATCGATAGAAATCTGAGCTTCATGACCGCTCTTGACGCTTTGGTACAATTTTTCTACAACCGGTTTGATTGCATCGTGGAACGGGCCCATCCAGTCCAAAGCACCGCGCTGTGCCGTAGTAGAGCAGTTAGCGTACATCCAGTCCATACCGTTCTTTGCGAACAGAGGCATCAGTGACTGAGTCAGTTCCTCTACAGTTTCATTGAAGGCTTCAGAAGGTGAGTGACCGTTTTCACGCAACACTTCATACTGAGCCAGCAACAATCCCTGGATAGCTCCCATCAAAGAGCCACGTTCACCTGTCAGGTCAGAAGTTGCTTCGCGCTGGAATGTTGTTTCAAACAGGTAGCCGGAACCGATACCGATACCCAGGGCCAATGTACGGTCCATAGCCTTACCTGTAGCATCCTGATAAACGGCATATGAAGAATTCAAGCCACGACCTTCCAGGAACATGGTACGCAATGAAGTACCTGAACCTTTAGGAGCAACCATGATGACATCGATATCTTTAGGAGGAACAACGCCTGTACGGTCATTCCATGTAATAGCGAAACCATGAGAGAAATACAATGCCTTGCCTGCAGTCAGGTGTTTCTTGATTGTAGGCCATACAGACATTACAGCAGCATCAGAAAGCAGACACATGATGATAGTACCCTTCTCGCAAGCCTCTTCAATGCTGAACAGAGTTTCACCCGGTACCCATCCGTCGGCAACGGCCTTTTCATAAGTCTTGCCCTGACGCTGGCCTACGATTACATTAAAGCCATTGTCACGCAGGTTCAATGACTGTCCGGGACCCTGTACACCATAACCAAGAACTGCAATTGTTTCATCTTTCAAGATTTCACGTGCTTTTTCCAATGGAAATTCTTCGCGGGTTTCTACATTTTCAATAACACCGCCAAAATTCATTTTTGCCATTTTTACAATCTTTTTATCACAGCCCCGAAGAGCTGTATGTTATTAAAAAATCAAATAAATATCACTTTACTCCGAACGACAACTTCCGTACCGTTCTTCTTTACTTCAATATCGTATTCGTTTTCCGACATCCTGTCGCAATAGAAAGTCAACTTGTCACCGTAATAGCTTTCCGCAACATAAGCCATCTCAAAACGGCTGATACGTTTCGTACGGAACTGCTCCATAGGAAACAGATCCAGAATATGCTCAATGTACTTGATGCTGTTGACATGCCCGTTGACATCAATGTCACTGTAACAAGCCACATGTTCTCCAGCCACCTCTTTTTCCGCAACCTTGATACGGCCCGGTTTCCCGATCGGGCACTCTTTGTCACAAACGTAATTCAGGATACTTCCCTTGTGCAAGGTCAGCAGGTCCACCGGCTTACGGGTTTCAGTGCTGATCATCGCCCATATGGAACGGGCATATCCTATAGTCTTGCCGTCCTTGTCCAGAATGGCAAAATTACGGTCTGTAAACAAACGGTACACATTCTCGATCCATGTCTGTATACTGAACCGTTCATACTGAAGAGGCAGACGGTCCAATTCAATAGCCAGCCTCGACAAGACCCACGTATAATGATTTTCGTTCAGCTCGGCCATCCCGAACCCCCGCTCGGTGGCATGGAATCCGGCACAGTTCAAGAGATGGTTTCCCAATACTCCCATAGTCAGCTTCCCGGTAAAGTCCACATGAAACGGTTCGGCTATAAAACTGTAAGTCCCTATTTTATTCTCTTCAGCCATAAGGCAACTGTATTTTTATTGCTGTTTTTCCTTCTGATATCTTTCTTCACGATGAGCCAGATACTCGTTCACCCGTTCAAAACAGCTGGTTGAAACAGCTATCCTTCCTGAACGTACAAACTGCAGCACGCAATTCAGGGCTTTCAGTTCCTGATACATGTTCGTGATGTCCTCACTCATGCTTGTCAGCTCTACAATAGAGAAAGTAGGATTCACCTCCACAATATGTGCACTGTAACGACGTACCACTTTCGATGCTTCAGGATTCTTCTGGAACTCGGGAGTAGACACCTTATACATGGCCACTTCACGCTGGAAGATCTCATCGTCCGTAAAATAATGTGCCTGGATTACATCCAGCTTCTTCTCAATCTGCTTGACAACCTTTTCAACCGTATCCGGAGCTGTCCAGCAGGTAATGGTATATTTATGTACCCCCTTGATTGAAGAAGCCGAAACGTTCAGACTTTCAATATTGATCTGCCGGCGGGTGAACACAGCCGTTATCTGATTCAGGATACCGGCCAGATTCTCCGAATGAACAATTATCGTATATAATTTCTTATTTTCCATATATTATTACCTCTCATTAGCAATCCAAGTTCAACATCATGTAATTTACAGAACTTCCCGGAGGAGTCATCGGCAAGACATTGCCTTCCTCCACTACACATATTTCCAGCAGGAACGGCCCGTCTGTATTCAACATCTCCTGGATAGCATCATTCAGGTCAGCACGTTCAATAACCCGGCGCGAAGGTATTTCATAAGCGGAAGCGATCTTCATGTAGTCCGGATTCATCATCGGAGTAAATGAATAACGATGATTGAAGAACATGGCCTGCCACTGGCGTACATTACCCAGATAATTGTTATTCAACAGAATAATCTTTACAGGCGCCTTCTGTTCCATCACGGTTCCCAATTCCTGCATAGTCATCTGCAGGCCTCCGTCTCCCATGAATGCGCAAACCGTACGGCCGGGAGCACCAAAAGTAGCACCGATCGCTGCCGGCAGACAGAATCCCATGGTACCCATACCACCGGAAGTTACCACACTACGGTTCTTTGTATACTTGAAATAACGACAGGCAAACATCTGGTTCTGACCTACATCGGTCACCAGGATAGCCTCATTATGAGTAGCCTCACTCACGGCATGTACAGCTTCCCCCATGTTGATAGGACCTTCGGTAGGATAGACTTCCTTCTCGATAACCTCCTTGAATTCTTTTTCCTCGTATGGTTTGAAACTCTCTATCCATTCGGTATGTTTATGGCTTTGGATCAGTTCAGTAAGCAGCTTCAACGTACGTTTACAGTTACCCAGGATAGGGACATCAGCCTTGACGTTCTTGCTTATTTCAGAAGGATCCACATCCAGATGGATGATTTTAGCCTGCTTGGCATATGTATCCAGTTTACCGGTCACACGGTCATCAAAACGCATACCTACGGCTATCAGCACATCACATTCATTTGTCTTGACATTCGGCCCCAAATTACCATGCATACCCAGCATACCTTTGTTTAACGGATGATCGGAATGTAAAGCCGAAAGTCCCAGCAAGGTACATCCGCAAGGGATATCGGCTTTTTCAACGAAAGCTTTCAACTCTTCCTGGGCACCACCCAGCTCAACTCCCTGCCCTACAAGAACCAATGGCCTTTTTGATTCATTAATTAAAGTGACTGCTTCGGCTACCGCTTTCGGATCAGTTTCAGGATCCGGGTCATAACTGCGGATAAAATCCAACTTTACAGGTTCGAATTCTGTCAGATCCTGCTGGGCGTTCTTGGCAAAGTCAAGCACTACCGGTCCCGGACGTCCGCTACGGGCTATATAGAACGCGCGGGCAACGGCCCATGCCACATCATCGGCACGACGGATCTGATAGCTCCATTTTGAAATAGGCTGGGTAATACCCACCAGATCCACTTCCTGAAAAGCATCGGTACCCAACAATCCGGCACCTACCTGGCCGGCAATCACCACAATCGGCGTACTGTCAATCATGGCATCGGCTATACCTGTAATAGTATTGGTAGCACCCGGGCCGCTGGTTACCAGGCAGACACCTACTTCACCCGAAACACGGGCAAAGCCTTGTGCCGCATGGGCAGCTCCCTGTTCATGGCGTACCAGAATATGATTCAGTCTGTCAAGATGATCATACAAGGCATCGAAAACCGGCATGATAGCTCCACCCGGATAGCCGAAGATTGTCTTGACCCCTTCGGCTTCCAATGCCCTCATCAACGCTTCAGACCCTGATATTTTTTCCTTACTCATAGCATTTCATTTTTTAGTCAATAATTCTAACCCCACCCTTGTCGGCCGAACTTACCATGCTGGCGTAGGCCTTCAGGGCTTTCGAAACCTGGCGGTTACGGGTAACCGGTGCCATAGGACGGGCAGCCAGTTCCTCATCGCTCAACTTCACATTGATACTGCGGTTAGGGATATCTATTTCTATGATATCACCGCCTACAATCTTGCCTATGTTACCTCCGGCAGCTGCCTCCGGTGAAATATGGCCGATACTCAAGCCTGAGGTACCTCCACTGAAACGTCCGTCGGTAATCAACGCACATTCCTTACCCAGATGCCTTGATTTGATATAAGAGGTAGGATACAGCATTTCCTGCATACCCGGACCACCCTTAGGACCTTCGTGGGTAATGACAACCACATCACCACTCACAACCTTACCGCCCAGAATTCCTTCGCAGGCAGCTTCTTGTGAATCGAAAACCTTGGCCGGACCGGAGAACTTCCAGATACTCGGATCTACACCGGCTGTCTTCACGACGCAACCGTCCTGAGCTATATTCCCGAAAAGCACAGCCAAGCCACCGTCTTTACTGTAAGCGTGTTCCACGTCACGTATACATCCTTCGGCACGGTCGGTGTCCAGCGTGTCATAAGTCTTGCTCTGGGAACCCATCTTTGTACTGAAGACCCCTCCCGGCGCACTCGAATAGATACGCTGAGCTTCCGGATCAATTTCAGCCTTCAAGATACTGTATTTTTCAATGTCTTCACCCAATGTATGACCGTTCACACGCTTGCATGAAGTATCCAGCAATCCAGCCTTGTTCAGTTCTCCCAGAATATTCAGGATACCTCCCGCACGGTTACATTCCTGGATGGAATACTTCTGTGTATTCGGAGCCAGTTTGCAAAGACAGGGTACATGACGGCTCAAACGGTCGATATCGGCCATCTTGAAATCCACCCCACCCTCATTCGCTACAGCCAGCAGATGCAGTACCGTATTGGTAGAACCACCCATGGCGATATCCAGAGTCATGGCGTTAAGGAAAGCCTGACGGGTGGCTATGCTGCGTGGCAGCACGCTGTCGTCACCGTCTCTGTAGTATTTGAACGCATTCTCGACAATCAGTTTGGCAGCATCCTTGAAAAGCTGGATACGGTTGGTATGAGTGGCAAGGATAGTCCCGTTCCCAGGCAATGAAAATCCGATAGCCTCAGTCAGGGAGTTCATGGAATTGGCGGTAAACATACCGGAGCAACTGCCGCATCCCGGACAGGCACAACTTTCTATCTTGGCCATCTCTTCGTCACTTACAGTCGGGTCGGCCCCTTTGATCATGGCGGTAATCAGGTCGGCATTCTCTCCGTTCAGTTTATGTGCCTCCATCGGCCCGCCGGAAACAAATACCGCCGGAATATTCAGACGCATGGCTGCCATCAGCATACCCGGAGTAATCTTGTCACAGTTTGAAATGCAGATCATGGCATCAGCCTTATGTGCATTGACCATGTACTCCACGCTGTCTGCAATCAGGTCACGTGACGGCAGTGAATAAAGCATACCGTCATGCCCCATCGCTATACCGTCATCGATGGCTATTGTATTGAATTCGGCGGCATAACAGCCCAGTTTCTCGATTTCGGCCTTGACCAACTGGCCTATGTCATGAAGATGTGTATGTCCCGGAACGAACTGCGTGAACGAATTGACAATAGCAATGATAGGCTTACCCATCATCTCTCTTTTCATACCGTTGGCTACCCACAAAGCTCTGGCACCTGCCATCCGGCGGCCTTCCGTACTCATTGAACTGCGTAACTGGTGTTTCATCATAATTCCTTTCATTAAGTAAAAAGCCTCTCTCAGTGGTTGGGTGAGAAAGGCTTAAATACATATCCTTATGGTACAGCTACATACATGAACCTTTCTCACCTCTTGGTAACATAACCACGACGTGAATAATAGACAGGACTGCCAGGTTCACTAATATGTAAGTTGTAAATCCCATTTTGTTTCTTTATCGTTTTTTTAATTCTCGTGCAAAGGTAAAGGCTTTTTTCAAACAAACAAATAAAATGAAACTTTTTTTTCGTCTAAAATTACTATTCATAATACATCAACCCGTTTTAGCGTCAGATTACCACTAACCGTAAGGTATTACAATCTCTAACAAAAACAGTCAAAAAGTATGATAACCTGAAGTTTAAACCAAGGGAATGTTCTTTTTTAATATCATTTTCATCTGCCGGACAAGGAAATACGATTTTTATTTCGTAGCTTTGCAAGCTAAAACATCAATAAAAACAATTATTTTATCAAGACATGGAAAATAAATACATCACTGTAGCGTACAAGCTGTATGCTATTGCTGACGGCAAAAAAGAACTTCTGGAGGAAGCTCCCGCAGCACATCCTTTCCAGTTCATTTCAGGTATCGGATATACATTGGACCGATTCGAAAAGGAAATTACCGCTTTAAGCAAAGGAGACAGCTTCAACTTCACCATTCCCTGCAATGAAGCGTATGGCGAACGCGACGAAGACAACGTACGCCAGGTAAACAAGACTATGTTCTGTGACGCGGACGGGAAATTCGACAGCGACAATATCTTCCCTGGAAACATTATCATGCTGAACGATGCGGAAGGACACCATTTCTACGCCAATGTAGGCGAAATTACAGACGAAAAGGTCACCCTCGACCTGAACCACCCGCATGCGGGCAAGGACCTGATTTTCGAAGGTTCGGTCATTGAAATGCGTCCGGCCACCAACCAGGAAATCCAGGAAATCGTAAACCAGATGAGCGGCGGATGCTGTGGAGGCAGCTGCGGCGGATGTGGCGGCGGATGCGGTGAAGAAGAAGCCCATGACGGAAGCGGCTGCTGTGGAGGCGGCTGCGGACACTGTCACTAAAACTCCCCATAAGGCGAAGCAACGGTAGTCCGGTCCTGACATCCTACATTATTATTCAACGGATATCCAGACTAGGAATCCCGCCGCTCCGCCTTTTTCATTTTATTCCCCAACCTTAAAAATCCGAATAGCTTTATGATACTGATAGCCGACAGCGGTTCCACAAAGACGGACTGGTGCTATGGTTCCGGCACAGACGACTGCAAACTGATACAGACCGAGGGAATAAACCCTGTCCACCAGCCGGAAGAGACAATCCGTACAATCATAGAAAAAGGATTAATCCCCCAGCTACCGGCATCCGGAAGATGTACGGCCATCCATTTTTATGGGGCAGGCTGCATACCGACCCACACGGACGGCATCCGACACATTCTGGAAGAAAATTTTCCTTTTGCCGACGTATCGGTCGAAAGCGACCTGCTGGGAGCCGCACGCGCCTTATGCAAGAACCGTAAAGGAATAGCCTGCATCCTCGGAACCGGCTCGAATTCATGCCTGTACGACGGGAAAAAGATTACCCATAACATTTCACCGTTAGGCTACATCCTGGGCGATGAAGGAAGCGGCGCCTATCTGGGCAAACGCTTCATCGGCGACTGCCTGAAAGGACAATTGCCCGAAGTATTGAAACAAGGACTGCTAGAGAACCTGAAAATGACTCCGGCCGACATCATAGATCGGGTATACAGACAACCGCAGGCCAACAGATTCCTGGCCGGAATTACACCTTATATATATAGTCACAAGGAAATGGAACCGGTACACCGGTTTCTTACCGACTGTTTCAAGGAATTCTTTAAAAGGAACGTATTGCTTTATCCGGAAATATTGCCGGTGTCATTCGCTGGCTCTGTAGCATGGATATTCAAAGATGAAATCATGGAGGCGGCACACGCCTATAACCTTCCTGTAGGACTTTTCATCAAAAAACCGATAGACGAACTTACACGCTACCATTTTTCAAACGACTGACGCCAACCGATAAGATAAGACAAGACCATCATTAACTCTAAAACCAATTATCATGAGAAATTTCAGAACAGAAGCCGTTATCCTGACTATCGGCATCATTTTGCTGGGAGTATTTATCCAACGAGGATTCAAGGAATTCGCAGACAGAGACCGTAACGTCAACGTGAAAGGACTTGCCGAAATGGAGGTCCCGGCCGACAAAGTTACCTGGCCGCTCGTCTACAAAAGCCTGGGCAACGACCTCACCGCCCTGTACAGTGACATCAAAGCCAAGAACCAGACCATCATCCAGTTCCTGAAGGCAAAAGGAATCGATGAAAAGGAAATCAGTGTAAACGCTCCCGAAATCATCGACCTGGAAGCCGAACGCTACAGCAACAACAACTCCACTTTCCGTTATAACGTAACGGCGGTCATCACGGTTACATCCGACAAGGTAGACCTGGTGAGAGGACTGATTGCCGAACAGGGCGAACTGCTCCAGAAAGGCATAGCCGTTACCGGAGGAGACTACCGCTACAATGTACAATATGAATATACCGGGCTGAACAAGATCAAACCGCAGATGATTGAAGAAGCCACAAAAAATGCACGCGAAGCAGCCGAAAAGTTCGCCAAAGACTCGGAAAGCGAACTGGGCAAGATAAAGAGCGCAAGCCAAGGACAGTTTTCAATCACCGACAGAGACGCCAATACCCCCTACATCAAGAAGGTACGCGTGGTAACGACCGTAAACTATTCACTGGAAGATTAATATTTTTTATCAAGTCGTCTTCATGAATTTTTGCAGGAAATGTTTTATGTTCCAATTATTTGTCGTACCTTTGCGCGCGAATTTAGATAAACAATATAAAGTCTAACACAATTAGTTATTTAACAACTTATTATTAATTAATGGAAAACTTAAAGAACATCGCTCCTATTGAAGATTTCAACTGGGACGCTTATGAAAACGGTGACGCAGTAACCAATGTCAGCAAAGAAGACTTGGAGAAGGCTTATGACAGTACTTTGAACAAGATCAATGACCGTGAGGTTGTAGACGGTACTGTAATCGCAATGAACAAACGCGAAGTAGTAGTAAACATCGGTTACAAGTCAGACGGTATCATTCCGTTGAGCGAATTCCGTTACAATCCAGACCTGAAAGTAGGTGATACAGTAGAAGTATACATCGAAAACCAGGAAGACAAGAAAGGTCAGTTGATCTTGTCTCACAAGAAAGCTCGCGCTACCCGTTCTTGGGACCGTGTAAACGCAGCTCTTGAAAACGAAGAAATTATCAAAGGTTACATCAAGTGCCGTACTAAGGGCGGTATGATCGTTGACGTATTCGGTATCGAAGCATTCCTGCCGGGTTCTCAGATCGATGTTAAACCTATCCGTGACTACGATGTATTCGTAGGCAAGACTATGGAATTCAAGGTTGTAAAGATCAACCAGGAATTCAAGAACGTTGTTGTTTCTCACAAGGCTCTTATCGAAGCCGAACTGGAACAGCAGAAGAAAGAAATCATCAGCAAGCTTGAAAAAGGACAGGTACTTGAAGGTACTGTTAAAAATATCACATCTTACGGTGTATTCATCGACCTGGGTGGCGTAGACGGTCTGATCCACATCACAGACTTGTCTTGGGGCCGTGTAAGCGATCCTCGTGAAGTTGTTCAGTTGGATCAGAAACTGAACGTAGTTATCCTTGACTTCGATGACGAAAAGAAACGTATCGCTTTGGGTCTGAAGCAATTGACTCCGCACCCATGGGACAGCCTCGATCCTAACTTGAAGGTTGGCGACCATGTTAAGGGTAAAGTAGTGGTTATGGCCGACTACGGTGCATTCATCGAAATCGCTCCGGGTGTTGAAGGTCTGATCCACGTATCAGAAATGTCTTGGTCACAGCACCTGCGTTCAGCACAGGACTTCATGAAAGTCGGTGACGAAGTAGAAGCCGTAATCCTGACTCTGGACCGCGAAGAACGTAAGATGTCTTTGGGTATCAAACAGTTGAAACCAGATCCATGGGAATCAATCGAAGAAAAATATCCTGTAGGTTCCAAGCACGTAGCTAAAGTACGTAACTTCACAAACTTCGGTGTATTCGTAGAAATCGAAGAAGGTGTTGACGGTCTGATCCACATCTCTGACCTGTCATGGACAAAGAAGATCAAACACCCGTCAGAATTCACTCAAATCGGTGCCGACATCGATGTAGTTGTTCTGGAAATAGACAAGGAAAACCGTCGTCTGAGCTTAGGCCACAAGCAGTTGGAAGAAAACCCATGGGATGTATTCGAAACTGTATTTACAGTAGGTTCTATCCACGAAGGTACTATCATCGAAATGCTGGATAAAGGTGCAGTAGTTGCATTGCCTTACGGTGTTGAAGGCTTCGCTACTCCTAAACACCTGGTTAAGGAAGATGGAACACAGGCTCAGTTGGATGAAAAGTTGCCGTTCAAGGTAATTGAATTCAATAAGGACGCTAAACGTATCATCTTGTCTCACAGCCGTATTTTCGAAGATGCTGCCAAGGCAGAAGAAAAAGCAGAAAAGAAAGCAAAGAAGGCATCTAAGAAGGAAGAAACTCCGATGATCCAGAATCAGGCAGCTTCTACTACTTTGGGTGACATCGACGCTCTGGCTGCTTTGAAAGAACAGTTGGAAGGTAAGAAATAATCTAAGGCCCTCTAGAAATAGTGAAGGCTGTCCCAAACTGAGTTTGGGACAGCCTTTCTTTCTTTTTGACCGTATCCTTTCCGGATAAAACCGTACTATGACAAGAACCTGGCCTTTTATCTCCAAAGACTTGATGTTTCCATTCAAAGACCTTGAAGTTTTCTCCCATGGAACTTGAACTTTACAGATAAAGGACTTGGCATTTTCCCAAAAGACCTTCATCTTTTTTGTGAGGATTTATTTTCCTGTATGATTCAAATACCCCGTTCATAATCAGTCACGGATAAAGTGAGTAGGCGTCCATGGCTCCTGCTCCGGAATCGGCTCCCCACCCTGTTTCAGATTCTTCAGCATCCATGCCATATTACGGCCCAACGTACGCATCGTCTGCAAACCTTCTATATCTTTGACAGCTTCACCTGGAAGACGCCCATGGACACTATTCCAATATTGTGATGACACCACCGGCATATTATTGATGGTAAAATATTTATTCAGACGATCGAACGTAGCACTGGCTCCCCCACGACGACATACTGCAACACACGCCGCTGGCTTATAAGCAAGCAAGTCCCCGGCAGAATAGAACAGACGGTCGAGCAACGCACAAAGCGAACCGTTAGGACCAGCATAATAGACAGGAGATCCCACTACAATTCCATCGGCAGTCTCCAACTTTTCTCTGACCATATTATATAAATCATCATTAAACACGCAACGGCCTAACTCCACACAGCGTCCACAAGCGATGCAGCCTTGCACGGCTTTTACTCCGATGGATACAATCTCTGTCTCTATACCATTTCCGTTCAATGCTTTCGCCACCTCCGACAGAGCAATGAAGGCGTTTCCCTCCTTATGGGGGCTTCCATTAATAAGTAAAACTTTCATACATCTATTCCATTTTATACAAAGATACCAAATCTTCAGAAAAATATCCCGACTCACGTAATAACAATGCAGCATTTTATTAAATACAAATTGGAAAGCATAATTAAGGGCAATGAATTGGGACTTCATTTTTCCTTTTTTGCAAGGTTATTCCGGAGATTTTCCGTAAATCTGTATAAGGAATATACCCATCTGAAATCAAGAGAGTTAGAAGAATTACCTCGTTTTTAGGTAATGAGTTGGCAACTATCCCAATTGCCGTGGTCTGCATCGCTTTGCCTGTTCGGGTAACTCTTACGGATGCAAATATAGTGAAATATAGCAGGCAAAAAGAAAAATGGCTTTATTTTTCTTTTTGCCTGCTTACATTGTTTTATTCAATTAATAAGATGGATGTGCCCTATATCACTTCAATCCTTATCTTACAGTCCCTTTTACCTTGCAAAATGGAATGGCAGAGCATGACATTAAATTTCTGTTCTCTCCAAAGGCTTTGCATAGAATAAATGACACTCTGACGGGAACATTCACAGAGTAAAGGTGTAGTGATATAACCTTTCTTGCACAAATCGCAAGTACACGCTAAGAAAATAAGATGATATATACGCCCTTTCTCTACCACCTCTCCTTTTACTCCCGGTAAATCATTTGCCATTTGAAAGAAAACATCCAAGTCACCTTTTGCGTCCTCATAGAGTTTTCTATAAACGGAAAGCGTACCGCCATTCACACAATTCTTTCCGCATTCCGAAAAGAATTGTTCTCTTTGTTCTGCTGTAAGTTTAGCAATTCCTTTCTCAAATCCTTTGAACCAATCAGAGTTTCCCATATTATTCGATAACATTTAATGCCTTTTCCATTACATAGTTTGTCAGATACAGCTTTTTAGCTCTTGCTTTCTGTTCTCGTACCACTGTATAACCTCGTTTATCAAAAAAAGAACGTGCGGTGATGCTGACTTCGGCAGTAATTTTGGACACTCCGTATTCATGAGCTATCTTTTCTACTTCCGAAAGCAGCAAGGTTGCCACACCTTTTCCTTGCCAGTCCTTGTGGACAAACATGGAGTGCAGATAGCCGTTAGCATTCATAGAGGAAAGACCTACGATTCTACCTTGTCCGTCAAGCGCACCGATATAATTGTTCTTTGCAAGCAGCTCTTTCCAATGTTTTATGCTGTCACCGCACGAAGCCCAGTCTTCTACTTCCTCCTTCGTGTAGTCCTTGGAATTGATAGTAAGAACAGTGGCGCGGAACAATTCCCGCATTTCTGGAATGTCTTGTTCTGCCAACGAACGTATAGATAAATGTTGAGCAGATTCCCATTCCTCCTTCGTCATTCGCATAAAATGTTCCGTGCGAATATCCCCAAGAGGAGAAGTCTTGCCCTCTTCCGTATGATGGAAACGGAAACCACACTTCTCCATCACCCGGCGAGATTTTGTGTTGTCGTCATAGTAGCCGCACCAGACGGCAGTTATTCCCAAATCCTCAAAGCATCGTTTAATCAGACGGCGCACGGCTTCAGGTATTAAACCCTGTCCCCAATACGGCTTGCCTATCCAATAACCTATCTCTGCCTCATTCTCCTGCATTTCGGCACTGTGCAGACCATCCCCGAACATGATGCCTATGCTCCCGACCGGTTCATCTGTTTCTTTCAAGACTACTGCGTAAGTTTCGGGAGCAGCAAAGACAGTACGGATGATGTTCAGACTATCTTCCACGGAAGTATGGGGTGGCCAGCCCGCAATAGGCCCGATTGCAGGGTCTTGAGCGTATTTATATAAAGCCTTAGCATCGGATTCTTGCCAAGGTCGCAGTATAAGCCTATCTGTGACTATTTCTTTAATCATTGTCTAATATCAGATGTTAGAGTGAGAAAATTCGCCGTTAATCCAAAAGGTTGCTTCCTTGCCAATAAAGTGTAGAAGTACATAATTTGGGCCACTTGGTCCACCACAAAAATGATGAATGAGCCAGTCTTTCCACATTTCCTTGCGGATAGTCTCGTTAGTGACTACTTCTACCGTACCACGCAGGGCAACGCCATCCCCATAGTAATCGTAGCAAAGACCCGCCTTGTTGTTCGTCCTAAAATCATTCACTTTCACGGAATCTGCACTTGTCGCCATCCAAACCTCGTGGAAACCTCTTGCACCTATCTTGGACATCTGCACGGGGCGGGGATAACCGTTGGCGTCAATGGAAACGATGGTCACGTTCTCGCATTGGGAAAGCAAATGCGTTGCTTTTTCCGCCAGTGTCCGTTCATCCTTTTCCTTCCACCGTTTCAGGTGTGGAAAGTATTGGAGCATTTGTTCTTTTGCTTGTATGGGAGTCAGCTTATATTCAGCCTGCACATTCCATTGGTCAAAGAATTGCAGGCAAAACTCTATCATTTGGGTCATTGTAAACTCTTGGGTAAACTCACCATTTTTGTAGCAATAGACGCAATAATCTTCACTACGGCTTCCATCGACATTTGTTCCTCTGTTCTCATCTGTCAAGGGCATACCGCAACTTTGGCTAAATTGTTGTTCCATATATGTTTACTATTCAATGCCTGTCAGTCCCTTTACAGGCGGTTATAAAATGCAAGAGCGTGGAACTGCAATGCTACCACGTCTAAGTTGGAGGTCGTAGGAAACCTTTGGCACAGATATGATAATAGCAGCCCACGCTATAGCGTGAGAACCATTATGCCATCTCTTGTGCCAAGTCCGAAATTTCCTACGTTTCCAACTTACAAGATAAGCATACCGCTTCTTCTTTTTTTCTCGTATGTTTCGGAAAGAGGGGGTAAAGTTTGGATGATGTAAATCGGTGGCACAATGTATTCGCTTTTCAATGTGGCGATATACCAATGTCAAACTACAGATTGGAATAAAAACATCCTAAAGTTCTTTACAATCCAAGAAAAAGTGTATTTTTGCAAGCGCAATAACCTTGAATATGTGAAATGTCAATGTAAAAATAAAGATGAATGCGTGAATTATGAGAAGAAAGATATACGATAAACTGTTGGAATGGAAGAAGAACCATAAAGGTGATACCGCCCTTCTGATAGAAGGAGCCAGACGTATAGGAAAAAGCTATATCGTGGAAGAATTCGCACGTAAGGAATATGCGTCTTACATTTTGGTGGATTTCAGTAAGGTAAATCCGCAAGTGATGGAGTTTTTCAACCTTTATTTGGATGACCTCGACATGCTTTTCATGAATTTGGAGCTTTACTTCAGGCGGAAGCTTACTCCACGTCAAACGAAAGACGAAGAAGCCCGTTCTTTAGTCATATTCGATGAAGTACAGTTTTGTCCTCGTGCCCGTGCAGCCATCAAGCATTTGGTGGCGGACCGACGTTATGATTACATTGAGACGGGTTCACTGATTTCGATTAAGAAGAATGTCAAGGACATTATGCTGCCTTCCGAAGAACACGCCATCGAAATGTTTCCGATGGACTTTGAGGAATTTTTGTGGGCTATGGGAGACGAGATGCTGATGCCTTACATACAGATGCGGTTTGACAAACGTCTTCCTATGGAGGCTTTCCACCGCCGGGCAATGGATTATTTCCGGCAATACTTGATTGTCGGGGGTATGCCGCAGGCTGTCGCCAAATATGTGGAAACGCGGGATTTTGAAAAGGTAGATGAGGTGAAGCGTGACATATTGGCTCTTTATCGCAATGACATTCACAAATATGCAGACAATCAGGAAACCAAAGTTGCCGCTATTTTTGAGGAAATACCGGGACAGTTGCAGAAACATGAAAAGAAGTTTGTTTTGTCCGCCTTGCAGAGCGAAGCCCGTATGCGTGACTATTCGCAGGCTTTCTTTTGGTTAAGTGACGCCAAAATCATTAACTGCTGTTATAACTCAACGGAGCCTAGTATCGGGCTGAAACTGAATGAAGAACGCACCACGCTGAAATGCTACATGGGCGATACCGGACTGCTCATCAGCCATGCTTTCGACGAGCGGGGAATAGTAAGTGCAGACCTTTATCGGAAGCTGATGTTTGACAAGCTGGAAGTGAACGAAGGTATGCTGGTGGAGAACATCGTAGCGCAGATGCTTCGTGCGGCAGGACACAAACTTTATTTCTTCAGCAACAGTTCACGGACATCGGCAGATGACCGCATGGAGATTGATTTCCTGATAGCCAAACCTGTAACGACCAGCAGGCATAATATTTCCCCCATAGAGGTGAAGTCCGGGCAACGTTACACACTGAATTCATTGAGAAAGTGCATAGCCAAGTATGGCTCCCAGTTATCCACACCCTACGTGCTTCACGACAAGGATGTGAAAACAGAAGATGGCATTGTGTACCTACCTTTATATATGACACCGTTGCTTTGAATGATATGGGAAAACAGCTTACATACCAAGAACTGTTGGCGGCATACAACAAACTTCTTATGGAAAATGAGCTTCTTCATAAGGAGGTAGACAGACTACAGTCTTTGCTCTGCAGCAAAGGTACTCACTTGACACAACCCATTATAAAGCGACATTTGTCTTTGGAAGAAAAAGTGGATGTGTTCCGCAATCTCTTCAAAGGACGTGAGGATGTATTCGCGCGGAGATGGTACAGCCGGACAAGCGGAAAATCCGGCTACCAGCCTGTATGTCGGAACGAATGGGATAGGCAATTGTGTGACAAGAAAAGATATAAATGTACGGAATGCCCCAACAGGGCTTTCAAGCCCTTGGAGTATGAGGATATCTATCGACATCTTGAAGGGAAGAGTTCGGACGGGCAGGATGTAATCGGTGCCTATGCCATTCTTGCCGACAATACGTGTAACTTCCTGTGCGCGGATTTTGATGACAAGTCATGCGAACATGGATACAAGAAAGATGTGTTGGCGTATGTCGGGGTCTGCAAGGATTGGAATGTTCCTTGCTCCATTGAACGCTCCCGTTCCGGGAACGGCGCACATGTTTGGATGTTCTTTGAACAGCCGTTGCCTGCATCCAAGGCACGAAGGCTTGGAAATACGATATTGACGGAAGCGACAGAAAGATACGGAAGGATGGACTTCAAATCATACGACCGTTTCTTTCCTAATCAGGACAGGTTGCCTGATGGAGGATTCGGCAATTTGGTGGCGTTGCCACTGCAAGGCAAAGCCCGCAAGGAAGGGAACAGCGTGTTTGTGGACGAAAACTTCATGGCATACGAAGACCAATGGAATTATTTGCTTGAAATAAAACGGATATCCGAAGTGGCGGTTGACGCAATATTGGCAAAACATGAAACGGCTTCGGAATTGGGCGAGTTGTCTACTACCAGCGAGTCGAAACCTTGGGAGACACCTGTGCCTCAAAAGATTACTCAAAATGATTTCCCTGCCAATCCCGTCCTCATACGCTCCAATATGCTGTATATCCCCTTACAGGGATTTTCTGCAAAGGTCGTGAACCACCTAAAACGAACCGCGTCATTCAAAAATCCGGAGTTTTATGCCAGACAAGGTATGCGATTGTCCACTTACAATATTCCTCGCATCATCTCTTGTGCCGATATGGAAGACGATTACATTGCAATGCCTCGTGGATGTGAAGATGCGGTCGTTACACTTTTGGAAGATAACCAAGTAACTTATCGTATAGAAGACAAGACCTACCAAGGGAAGAATATAACTGTAGAGTTTAAAGGCAAGCTTCGTGAAGAACAGAAAGCGGCCATAACCAACTTGACTGCCCATAACAACGGAGTATTGAATGCCACCACCGCATTTGGCAAGACGGTTACGGCGATCGGTTTGATTGCTGAGCGGCAAGTAAACACGTTGATACTTGTACACACAAAAGCCTTGCTGGCCCAATGGAAATCCCGCTTGGAAGAATTCCTGCAAATAGACTTTACGGAAGATGCCCTTCTTAAGAAACGTGGTCGTAGGAAAGTCTTTTCGCCATTCGGAACATTGGATTCCAATGGAAATTCACTGCATGGAAAAATAGACATAGCCTTGATGCAATCCTGCTTGGAAGACAGTGGGGTAAAACCTTTTGTCCGGGATTACGGAATGTTGATTGTGGACGAATGCCATCATGTGTCAGCGGTAAATTTTGAACGGATACTGAAGTATGCCAACGCTCGCTATGTCTATGGATTGACAGCCACCTCAATCCGCAAGGACGGACATCAGCCTATCATCTTCATGCAATGCGGCCCAATCCGTTATTCGGCAGACGCAAAAGCTCAAATGGCATCCCAGACATTCACACGTCTGCTTGTTCATCGCTTTACTTCTTATAGGGAGTTGACGGATGATAAGTCCACTTATGCCCGGATGGTTCAGAAAATGGCTGAAGATGAAAATAGGAACGGACTTATAATAGAGGATGTATGCGTGGCTCTGAAAGAAGGACGTTCACCAATTGTACTGACCAACCTTACCGCCCATGTCAAAACATTGGCAAACGCGTTAATACCACACTGTAAACATGTGGTTACTCTTGTCGGTTCCGAATCGGCAAAGGAGAAGCGTCAGAAAATGGAATACTTGCAAAACATGCCACTATCGGAACCGCTTGTTATAGTAGCAACCGGGAAATATGTGGGTGAGGGTTTCGACTATCCCCGGTTGGACACCTTGTTCTTGGCATTGCCTGTCTCATGGAAAGGTATCATCGCGCAATATTCCGGACGGCTGCATCGGGAATATCCGGGTAAGAAAGAAGTTCAGATTTACGATTACATCGACATTCGCGTGCCGATGTGTGATGTGATGTACAAGCGTAGATTGAGAGGATATGCATCTGTCGGTTATCAGATTAAGTCAAACGCGCCAATAGACTTGTTCAACGAAAGTCAAAGCGTTATTTTTAATGGACATACATACCAAAGTGAATTTTTCAAGGATTTACACCAGGCAAAGCGTTCGGTTGTCATTTCCGCTACAAAACTTTGGTTTGCCAAGCACTCTTCCGTACTTGAGATGCTAAAAGAACTATCGGCGCGGGGTGTGGAAGTTGTCGCTTTTATCAAAAGTAATTTGGAAAAAGAGGAAAAGCTAAAAGGCATAGGAGCAAGTATTAGGATTAATGACACATTGGCTATTGACGTTGCAATCATTGACAAATCCCTGATATGGTATGGCAATATTAACTATCTTGGTTACAACACAGATGAAAACAATGCCATACGTATTTATGATTCAGCTTTGGCAGAGAATGTTTTGGAAGTGCTTTATACGTAACGCTAAATTTTCTCTATTTTTCAGAGGAATAACTTTGGTAATAAGGGATAAAAACACTACTTTTGCAAATGAGAGAAGCGTTCTTTTGATTAGTGCAGAACATTGTAGAATATAGAAGCCCGCTGGTTTCCATATCGTTACCTGTTAAGCTGATAATCTTTGTAAGTTTCTTGTTTTCAATGAGTAAAAAGAAATGATATGTCTTGAGCAATGAAAGCTGATTTTCTTGGTGATGCCGCATTCCTTTATCATCTTTCCCATACGCTTGCATATTGACCAATAGTTGAGATTGGGGAATACAAGATTGTTTTCCTGAAAAGCCTTGTAACGCTCGATTATCTGCAAGGGAATATCCAGCAGCTTCACCTGAAACGGTACACCCGTCTTGTGTCGTTTGGAAATAATCCATTTCTCACCGTTCACTTCCACAATCTGGTTGTTGCTTAATTCCTTTATATCCACGAATGAGAGGGCGGTAAAACTGGCGAAAACAAAAATATCACGGAGATAGGAGTTCTTGGGGTCTTTGAACTGAAATTCCATCAATGTTTTCAGCTCATTCTCCGTCAGATATTCACGCTCTTTCGTGTTCGGGCTTATATGGAACTGGGCAAACGGATTTCTCGGTATATGTCCGTTGAAATGTGCCCGCATCACCACACCTTTCAGCCACATGCAGTTTTCCCATATCGAACCGTTGTGCAGTCCGGCTTCGTTGGAAAGGAACACGGCGAACTCCTTGATGAAGTCGGGCGTAAGTTCAGGCATGGAGATGTCGTTCCGCTTGTAATGTGACCTGATGAATGCTGCCACATGGTTTCTTGCCCGCATCCTTGCCATATAGGTAGCCCTGACCCTGTCTTTTCCGACACGCTTCTTGAACACTTCATTTTCCTTGTCGAAAGCACTGAGCAATGTTTCATACTCACCGCCCAATCCCTGATAGGCATTGCGAACCATTTCTGCCGTTACATACGCTTCACGGTCGGATATACGCTGGTAATGCTTGATGATTTGAGCCTTGATGTTGTCAAGTGCAAGATTAGTCTCCCTCGCTTCCAGACTCTTGCCCTTTGCCTTGTTCCCTTTGGCATCCCAAAGCTCTTTCGGGATAGTCCGCTTGCAGCTGAACTGTGCTACCGTACCATTAATTGTAACCCGTCCCATGATGGGGACAATTCCGTTCTTTTCCTTACTGCCGTTCACGTAGAACAGCACCTTGAATGTGCTTCTTGCCATACTCGTTTCTTTTTGGTTGCAAAACTATAAATCAACGAGTTACCTATTGATAAGCAAAGCTGCGCAGAACGCCGCAAAATGAAACAAGGACTGTTAAATCTGCACTTTCATCGGGTAATGATTAGGAAACCGTTCTTTTGCTTTAATCTGCTTTAAGACGGTTTTCAATTGTCTGCCCAACTTCTGCGTTTTTCTTCTAACTCCCTAATTATCAAATCCTGTTGCGTTAATCTGCTGCAATTCGGCGGATATTCCAGATATTTTCCGTAAGTTTGTACACATGGAAAAGTTCGAAGTCAACATACTAGGATGCGGTTCGGCTCTGCCTACAACCCGACATCAGGCTACATCGCAAGTAGTAAACATACGGGAGAAGCTGTTTATGATAGACTGCGGCGAAGGTACACAGGTACAGCTGAGACGTTCACGGTTAAAATTCAGCCGGTTGAACCATATCTTCATCTCTCACCTTCACGGCGACCATTGCTTCGGCCTGATAGGACTGATCTCTACATTCGGCATGCTGGAACGCACGGCCGACCTGCATATCCATTGTCATCCTGAACTCGAACGTCTCCTTACCCCACAGATTGACTTCTTCTGCCAGGGCATGTCTTATAAAGTGATATTCCACCCTATCAATCCTAGCGAAAAGGCCATTATCTATGACGACCGTTCCGTCAGCGTAGAAACCATTCCTTTGCGCCACCGGGTGCCGACCTGCGGTTTTCTGTTCTGTGAAAAACCGACCCCGAACCATATCAAGAGAGACATGACCGATTTCTATAAAGTACCAGTCTGCCTGCTCAACCGCATCAAGAACGGCGAGGATTTCGTTACGGAGGAAGGAGAAGTGATACCGAACTCACGGCTCACCACTCCTTCAGACCCACCACGTTCCTACGCCTATTGCTCGGATACCGTCTACCTGCCCCGGATAACCGAACAGATAGAAGGGGTGGACCTGTTGTTCCACGAAGCTACATTTGCCGAGACGGAACTGACCCGTGCCAGACAGACATTACATACTACAGCCCGCCAGGCAGCCTGCATAGCAAGAGACGCAAAGGTAAAGAAACTGGTAATCGGACATTTTTCGGCACGGTACGACAACGAAGACCAACTGCTGGAAGAAGCCCGGGCCATCTTCCCGAATACGGTCCTGGCACAAGAAAATCTGCAACTTACAATTCAGCCGTCTGTTAAAGAAGGCTAATGAAGTTAACCCCCCAAAAGTACAGGCATCTAACACAACGAACAGGAATCTGACCATGAGCAAATATAATGAAGAAGAGATAATAGAACAACTGCAAGACCCTTCACTGCAAAGGAAAGCTTTCGGTGAAGTGGTCAAGGAATACAGCGAACAGCTGTATTGGCAGATCAGGCGGATGGTGTTGTCGCACGAAGACGCAAACGATCTGCTGCAGAATACTTTCATCAAGGCATGGAGTAATCTGGAATATTTCCGTGGTGACGCAAAAATGTCAACATGGCTGTACCGGATAGCCTTGAACGAATGTCTCAACTTCCTGAACAAACAACGGGCGCAGAACCAGATGTCACTTGAAGACGCAGAGACCAACATGGTAAACAAACTGGAAAGTGACCCCTATTTTGACGGAGACGAAACGCAGCTGCTGTTTGAAAAGGCAATACAGACTTTGCCCGAAAAACAACGTATGGTATTCAACCTGAAATATTTTCAGGAAATGAAATATGAGGACATGTCTGAAATTCTGGGTACAAGTGTAGGAGCCCTGAAAGCTTCATACCACCACGCAGTAAAAAAAATCCAGGATTTTTTAAAGACAAACGATTAAACCTTTTACACAAATAAATATCTAAAGAGTACAACAAAGGAGGATAACGAATATGAAGGAAGAAAACGAATTATTAAAGAAATACGGAAAGAAAAATCCGTATCGGGTACCCGAAGGATATTTCTCCGGTTTTGCTGACAACCTGATGGAACGTCTTCCTGAAAAAGAAGTTCCGGAAACTCCTCATATCTCTATGTGGAACCGTGTAAAGCCATGGATCTACATGGCTGCCATGTTTGTAGGACTGATGTTCACCGTACGTGTCATTACAGACCGGAAACCGTCGGTACAGGACCCCTCGGTACCACAGGCTGAAAACATATCCGAACTGCCGGATGAAGTGCTTGACCCTATCGTAAACCAAACCATGATGGACGATTATGAACTCTATCAATACCTGACAGATGCGACACCGTCTATCTATAATTAACATTCATGTATGAAACCAATAAAGAAACAGGCGTATATCCTGATATTGCTTCTGTGTGCATCGGTCAGCCTATACGCGCAAAAGAAACTGAGCAGAGAGGAATTCAGGGCGCGTCAGGAAGCTTTTCTGACAGAAAAAGCGAATCTGACCAGTCAGGAAGCCAAACAGTTTTTCCCGCTCTACTTCGAACTACAGGACAAGAAAAGCCAATGCAACAAAGAGGCCTGGCGGAAAATCCGCAAAGGGAAAGAAGCTAACCTGAGCGACAAGGAGTATAATGACATCGTAGAGGCTGTCATCCAGTCACGGATTACGGCCGACCAGCTGGATCTGGAATATGTACGGAAATTCAAGAAGATCCTGCCGGCAAAAAAAATATACGATATCCAACGTGCTGAAATGAGATTCCACCGCGAACTGTTGAAGCCGCAGAAAAAGAAATGAACAAAAAAAACGGAGGCAAGCAACACCCTGTCAACAAGTTGCTTGCCTCCGTTTTTTTGTCGTTTCTGCACATTATCTTTTTGACATTTGCCATAGAAACTATACCTTTGCCACCAATTATCGACAACCAAGTTCATAAACATATATGAAAATTCTTTATCATATTCTTTCCGGACTCTGTTACCTGCTCTCGCTGCTTCCGTTCTGGATACTATACAGGATTTCGGATGTACTTTATCTTATACTCTATCACCTGGTAGGATACCGGAAAGAAATTGTACATAAAAACCTAAGACAATCTTTTCCCGACAAGACTACCGAAGAATTACGTGATATAGAAAAACGGTTCTATGGTTTTCTGTGCGACTATATGGTAGAAACGGTCAAGCTGATGACCATTTCGAACGCCAACCTGAGGAAACGCATGCAGTTTGAAGGAGTGGCCGAAATGATCCAGGCTATGGAAAACGAGAACAAGCAGTTTGCCTTTGTCTACCTGGGACATTACTGTAACTGGGAGTGGATCTCTTCACTCGGTATCCGCATCCATGAAGTGAGCAGCAATACCGTTTGCGGACAGATCTATCACCCGCTCTCAAACAAAGCCTTTGACCGACTGATGCTCAAGATCAGAAGTAAAGGAGAAGGATACAACATCCCGATGAAAGAAACGCTGCGATACATCATCAACTGGAAAAGGAGCGGACAGAAGGTAATCATCGGATTCATTTCCGACCAAGCCCCCAAATGGAGCAGCACCCATCACTGGTGCAACTTCCTCCACCGGAAAACTCCTGTCTTTACCGGGACGGAAAAGATCGGGAAGCAAGTGGATGCCCTCATCTTTTTCGGTGATGTAAGAAGAATAAAACGCGGTCACTACACATGCAGACTCTCACGCATGGTCAAGGACATCAAACAGTATCCCGACTTCGAAGTTACCGACATGTATTTCAGGATTCTGGAAGAATGTATCAACAGCCAGCCAGCCTACTGGCTATGGACCCACAACCGTTGGAAAAGGACTTATGAAGAATACCTGACATTACAACAAGAAAAAACTGAAGCGGCAGATACTGACGGGCACCGATAACCCGGTTACACCGTATTCCAGAAAAATGATTGCCTAAATTTAGGAATATTACAAACATGTTACTACCTTTGTTCTACAATTGCAGATAAATGAAACTGATAGTAATAACGACACCTACCTATTTCGTAGAAGAAGACAAGATAATAACCACCCTTTTTGACGAAGGGCTGGACATCCTGCATCTGCGCAAGCCGAATACGGCACCTGTCTATGCGGAACGCCTGCTTACACTGATTCCGGAAAAATACCGGAAACGGATTGTTGTACACGGACACTTCTACCTGAAGGAAGAATATAAACTGAAAGGAATACACCTGAACAGCCGGAATCCTGTTGCACCCGAGAACTATTCGGGACACATCAGCGCATCCTGCCATACACTGGAGGAGGTACAGGAAAAGAAGCCGAAATCGGACTATGTATTCCTGAGCCCCATATTCGACAGCATTTCCAAAGAAGGATACCATGCGGCCTTTACCCCTGAACAGATCCGTACCGCCGCCAAAAGCGGAATCATTGACAAGCATGTCATCGCATTGGGGGGTATCGATGAAAATAACATCCTGCAGGTCAAAGACTACGGATTTGGCGGAGCCGCTGTTCTGGGAGGTCTCTGGAGCAAATTCAATCCTGATTTTGACTACAATTACAAGAATCTGATCGAATATTTCAGAAAGCTAAAAAAACTTGTGGATTAAAGTTTTCGGTCATTTCATTGGCTGACTGAAAGAAATGGACTAACTTTGCAGACAATTTAAGGCAATATATCTATTTTACAATGAGCAAAACATCACCATTTAAAGTATTCTCGGGTACTAACTCTAGATACCTTGCAGAGAAAATATGTACCAGTTTGGGTTGTCCACTAGGTAATATGAACATCACTCATTTTGCCGACGGTGAATTTTCTGTATCCTATGAAGAATCCATCCGTGGACAGCATGTATTTCTTGTACAGTCTACATTCCCCAATTCCGACAATCTGATGGAACTTCTACTGATGATCGATGCAGCCAAACGCGCTTCGGCAAAGAGCATCATCGCTGTTGTCCCTTACTTCGGATGGGCTCGTCAGGACCGTAAAGACAAGCCACGTGTTTCTATCGGTGCCAAGCTGGTAGCCGACATGCTGAGTGTAGCCGGAATTGACCGTCTGATTACAATGGATCTGCACGCCGACCAGATTCAGGGATTCTTCGACATCCCTGTCGACCACTTGTATGCATCTACTATTTTCGCACCCTATATCCAGGCTTTACATCTGGACAACTTGGTCATCGCAACTCCTGACGTAGGCGGTTCAAAACGTGCAAGTACTTATGCCAAGTACCTGGATGTGCCTTTGGTTCTTTGCCACAAGACACGTGAAAAAGCCAATGTAGTGGCTTCCATGCAAATTATTGGTGACGTTAAAGACAAGAATGTTGTCCTGATTGACGATATGGTCGATACAGCCGGTACCATTACCAAAGCTGCCGATATCATGAAAGAGGCCGGTGCCAAATCCATACGTGCCATTGCTTCACACTGCGTAATGTCCGGACCGGCATCAGAACGTGTCCAGAACTCACAATTGGAAGAAATTGTATTTACCGACAGTATTCCTTATTCAAACCGTTGCGCCAAAGTGAAACAACTTTCCATCGCCGACATGTTTGCCGAAACGATACGCCGCGTCATGAATAACGAATCTATCAGTTCACAGTATCTGATCCCTTAACAATCAAAGGATATAGGATAACGGATAACCGTTATTCCCGGGAGGCGAAGAATTTTGTCTACATTCTGTGTGTGCAAAGTTCTTCGCCTTACTTTTAACTGTCTTGCCCTCGTCATAAAATATATAATCAACCTATATAAAGATCCATGAATATAGTCTGGCTCGACCTAAACAGTTCATACGCCCACTCCTCATTGGCACTGCCGGCCCTACAGGCACAGATAGCAGACAACCCTGACATCAGATGGCAGATAGTGTCGGCTACCATCAACGAAAATCCGGGTACAACGGCAAGTGGAATCTATCGCCTGCATCCCGACATCATTGCCGCCACCTGCTGGCTGTTCAACCATGAAATCCTCCTGCACATACTGGCAAGAGTCAAAGCCCTGTTACCCGACTGCTGCATAACCCTGGGAGGACCCGAATTTTTGGGCGATAATGAAGAATTTCTGAGAACAAACCGGTTTGTAGACTGTGTTTTCAGGGGAGAAGGTGAAGAATCGTTTGCCCGATGGATAAACTGCTGGAATGACCGGCGGCTATGGAATGAAGTCAAGGGACTCTGTTTCCTGGATACAGCCACTGCAATCTATCACGATAACGGACTGGCGCGTGTTCTGGACTTCGACCGGCTGGAAGCCCCTGAAAACAGCCCGTTCTTCAACTGGAGCAAACCGTTCGTCCAACTCGAAACGACACGCGGATGTTTTAACACATGTGCCTTCTGTGTAAGCGGCGGAGAAAAGCCGGTACGTAATCTGCCGATCGGAATGATCAGAAAACGTATCGACATTATCCGGCAACACGGCATCCGTAACATACGGGTGCTGGACCGCACATTCAACTACAACAACCGGCGCGCTAAAGAACTTCTCGACCTGTTTAAGGAATATCCGGAAATCCGTTTCCATCTGGAAATACATCCGGCACTACTTTCAGACGAGCTGAAAGAGGAACTGAAAAAAATGCCCAAAGGCTCATTGCACCTGGAAGCCGGAATCCAGAGCCTGCACGAAGAAGTTCTGGCGGCCTGTAAAAGAAAAGGACACCTGCAAGATGCTTTGGAAGGGCTGGAATATCTCTGTTCCCTCCCCAATATAGAGACACATGCCGATCTGATAGCCGGACTTCCCTTATACCATCTGGAGGAGATTTTCGAAGACGTACGTATTCTGGCCGGATACAATGCAGGTGAAATCCAACTGGAATCGTTGAAGCTTCTTCCGGGTACGGAAATGAGAAACCGTGCAGATGAACTGGGAATCTGCTACTCCCCCTTTCCTCCCTATGAAGTGCTGAAGACAAGAGAAATTTCGCCCTACGAGCTCCAGACTGCCCGTCAGTTGTCCAGACTGCTCGACGGTTACTACAATACTGCAATATGGAAAGGAATCAGCCACAAGCTTATTACGGAACAACCCGATTTCCTGCACCGTTTTCTGGAGCATCTGATACAGATCGGTGTCATTGACCAGCCTATGAGCCAGGAACGCCGGGGCGTTATCTTATACGAATTCTGTAAGGAAAACTATCCCCAATACGAAACGCCGGTCACACTGGCTTGGATAGAAGCCGGAATGTCACTGAAAAAACAGCCGGCTTACCGCATACGTACCAAACACGTCGGCCCTCCCTCCGAATGGAATGTCGTATACGGTGAATATCACGAAGGGTTGCGACTGTGCCTGCTGCCGGGAAACGATACGGACGGAACAGACTACTGGTTCGGTTTCGAGACAGAAACGCAGCAGTCACGCCCCATATTCAAGGCAACCTCCTGAAAAATCATTTGGATATACCGAAGAAAACCGTAAATTTGTAGAAAAACTTTTGAATCATGAATAGAATATGTCATCTTTTCGGTATAAAATACCCTATTATCCAAGGAGGTATGGTATGGTGCAGCGGATGGAGACTGGCATCGGCCGTAAGTAATGCCGGCGGACTGGGATTGTTGGGAGCCGGATCCATGCATCCCGAGACCTTACAGGAACATATACGTAAATGCAAGGCAGCGACCGACAAACCTTTCGGAGTCAACGTACCGCTCATGTATCCCGAAATGGATACCATCATGAAGATCATTGTAGATGAAGGAGTCAAGATAGTCTTTACATCTGCAGGAAATCCCAAAACATGGACCGAATGGCTGCATAACAACGGAATAACCGTAGCCCATGTAGTTTCTTCCACCCGGTTTGCCGCCAAATGTGAAGAAGCCGGAGTCGATGCCATCGTAGCCGAAGGATTTGAAGCGGGCGGCCATAACGGACGGGAAGAAACCACCACTTTCTGCCTGATACCGGCCATAAAGAAAAGTTGCACCCTTCCGCTCATTGCAGCAGGAGGTATTGCTACCGGTGAAGGCATACTGGCTGCACAGGTATTGGGAGCCGACGGCGTACAGATGGGTACACGCTTTGCACTCACCCAGGAAAGTTCGGCACACTTTACATTCAAGGACCGTTGCCTGCGACTGAATGAGGGAGACACCATACTCACCCTCAAACAGCTTTCGCCCACCCGGCTGGTAAAAAACGACTTCTACAAACAGGTAGCCGAAGCGGAACAGCGCGGAGCCACGGCCGATGAACTACGCGGACTGCTCGGCAAAGGAAGAGCCAAGAAAGGTATTTTTGAAGGAGACATTCATGACGGAGAACTGGAAATCGGCCAAGCCGCATCGCTGGTAAGACAACTGCAACCCGTGCACGAAGTTATGCGTGAACTCATAGACGACTACAATACAGCCTTGAAACAACTGCAGGACCGGCTGAACTGGAACTAAAAACAACCATCATTATGGCAGATAACTACCTCGAACGCCAACGCGAACAATATGAATCCCGTAAAGCGGCCTGGGAACGGGCCAAGAAACTGGGTAAAAAGAAAGTTACAACAAAGACAAGGCAGACACCTGTACAGAAAACGGAAAGCAACTACCCTAAGGATGTGGAATAAAGTCTGGCTGGACCATGGTCCCATCCGGATTTACACACTGTAAAAATTAGGAAAATCCCCCGCCAAGTTATAACTTTGCGGGGTTTTATATGATATTATGTACACATTCCGCTCTATACAAGAAATTATCAACACACTATCGGCAGCCAAAGCTTTACTGACAGAAATGTTCGAAAAAAGGAATATTGTCAACTTCAAATATTCAGAAGCGCTGGAACTGCTGAAAAACGATGAGAACCGTCTGCGGCTGCTCATTGAAAAGGAAGTGATCCTCCAAAACGGGAACTTTGTACAACTTGACGCACGTTTTCTCGACTTCTTCGAACTGCTTCTAGAAGCCAACGAAGAAATCAATACGGCCATCATAAACGACAATATCGACTACCTGCATGAACTGATGGGATATTATCTGCAAGAAAACATAGCTTCACGGAAAGCCAGCTATGTGAGGAACATCAAGATTACATTCCAGAAAATAGCCCGTACCACCATACGTAATATCCTGAACCTGCAGGCCAGCATAGACAATGCATTCAAGCATGAGCCCACATACCGGATAAAGATTGCCAAACTGGAGAATCTCGACAAGAAACGGATCAACATACAGCAACTGATTGATACGACCGAAAACCTGATCCTCCATGAAGAACGTACATTCTTCCAGCAGGCTACCGATGAAGAACTGGGCAGAATCCTGCTTGAACTCCGACGGGAACTGCAACTTTCGGCCCACAGCCTGATCCGGGCCCAGCAGGATATCATCAATTACTTGAACCAGATTAAGAGTCAGATTATCCTGGTTGAGAAGATACGGAAAATCAAGTATCTGCAAGACCAGTTTGAACTGCGCGCCAAAAGCAATCTGGCGGAAGTGCTCGACCGCGAACATTCTGTACTGATAGAAGGGGCGTTACCGACATCCTTCAAACTGTCGATCAACTATCTGAACAGTGATGAAGCGCAACCGGTGATATTGAAAGTCCTGAAGAACCTGCAATACCGCAAAAGTGTGAAAAGCAACGAAGCCGGAGCATTCAGTGATGAAGATCTGTCGCACCAGTCGGCTTACGAACCTGCCGTCAGCCTGGAAGAGATTATAGGGAACTACATCCAATGCCAGACCGAAAAGCTCTGGAAAGACGCTTCGGCCCAGCCCGATGACCTGTTCAGTTTCCTGTTGAACTACCGGTTCAGGCACCAGATCGGAGAGAAAGAACGCACTACCCTCTTCTGTCAGCTTGTGTCACTTTATGAGTCACAGCTCCGTATCAGCGACCGGTTCGGTCATTATAAAGAATATGAATATGCCCTGATCTATCCGGCATGACCCATATCATCGGCAAACCTATAAACAGATAATTATGGAATTGAATATACATATACCCGACCACACGGCCGAAATATTCGACTGTCTGCAGAAAGGACAGTTCATCAGCTCCAACAGCACCAATGAAGAGACCAGAGACCTCTATGACATGATTGACGACGATTTTGAGGCATTGTCGGTCTTCTTTTCACAGATAGGCTATACGCTGGAACGGGGTAACGAATATTTCTACTTTTCGAGAACAGAACCCAGAACGACACTGGAACAGAAAATCCTGCGCGCCTATTATTGGATTGACGTGCTCGACCTTTTCAAGACTTACGACGAGACATTCGGCCCCGGATACCGTTTCCAGCCTGAACAGATTCTGGTGGAAGCCAACATCAACGTAATGCTGCAGAACAAACTGGACGGCATACGGAAACATTTCTCCGACAAAGATATACGGAAAGAGGTACTCGAAAACATGATCCGCCAGCTCACCAAGGAATCTTTTCTGGAACTGGAAAACGAAAAGACCAACACTTACAAAGTCATGGCATCATGGAATTACCTGGAACGTCTGGTAGAAAGCATTAACATTTACGAAGACACTGACAACGATGAGAAACCTGAATAGAATTATCTTTATAAACAGCGCCAATATACCGTACGCCGACGATATCTATCTCGACGGAAACGTACATTTCATCGGTACGCAGGGAGTAGGTAAAAGTACTGTCTTGCGCGCCATTCTCTTCTTCTATAACGCCGACACCCAAAAACTGGGCATTCCTGTAGAAAAACAAAGCTATACAGAATACTATTTCCCGTACGCCAATTCATATATCATCTATGAAGTGGCTACCGAAAACGGCGCGTTCTGTATTCTCAGCTTCAAATCGATGAACCGCATAAACTACCGTTTCATCGATTCTCCCTACCGCAAGGAATTCTTCATTGACGGTGAGACCCTGACTGCCTACAGCGGAGCTGACCGGATAAGACAACAACTGGATGAAGCTGGCATCGATTATTCACGCATCATCTATACTTTCGACGAATATAGAAACATTCTGTATGGAAACGGGGTTTCTACCGACATGAGAAAATATTCATTGATGGAAAGCAGACAATACCAGAATATTCCACGTACCATCCAGAATGTACTGCTGAATTCCAAACTGGACGCGGAGTTCATAAAAAAGACCATCATCTCTTCCATCAATGAAGATGAAACGGCTGTAGACCTCAACAGTTACAAGGAACACCTCAAAAACTTTGAAGTACGACTGCATGACATCGAAGAGTTCCAAAAGCGTGAAACTCAGAAACAGGCACAGGAAATCACTTCCCTGTCGGCACAGATATCACACCAGCAGACGGCATTGGTACAAGGTTGCCGTGAACTGGCTGTTGCCCATAGCCAGGCAGAAAAAGCGTTTTCCTTGTGGCAACAGAAGAAACAGGAAACAGAAAACGGCAGGAATGTATTGACAGGAAAAGTCCAGGAGCTCCAGGAACAGTCAAAGAAACGTTGTGACGCTTATCAGGAAACACTGGCAGTACTCAAGAATGAACTGAAGAAGGCACAGGACAAAGAAAAGGAATACGACCGGAAAAATATAGGCCGGATCATTGAACGTTCTTCACATAAGGAAGAATGGGAAATCCGTTATAACGGACTGATGAAGGAACAACAGGACCTTACAGCCAATTTCAATACCATAGCCGACAAGTACAATTCACTGATTGAGGGCCTCAACGCCCAATGGAACGAATACCATAGTGTAAAAATCAAACAGCAGGAAAAGCTGAACAATGATTTCAACAGACGGATTGAGGAGGAACGGCATAAACATGAAAGCGCCGTTGAAGCACTCTATAAGGAATACGAACAGCTTTCACAGGAGCTTTATCCGCTGAAAAGCGAAAAACAAAGTGCCCTGACCGGGCTCGATTACCAGATACAGTTGTGCAGGAAAGAACAGTTCTATGAAACCGAACAGGAAGAACTGAAACACCGTATACAATCGTATACGGGAATGCATACCAGTAAAAAAAACCGTATCGGGCACTCACAGCTCATCATCAAGGAACTTACCCTGAAATGGAATGAAGAGCTCCAGCAAGGTTTGAATGAAAAGGACCGTAAACTTGGGGAACTCCAGCAGGAGCAGCTCCGCCTGAAACCGCGTGTCGAGGAACTGGATACATTCCTGACAAGCAGTAAAGATACATTACAAGGATGGCTGAAAGACAATAAACCGGGATGGGAGGAAAATATCGGAAGGTTGTGTGACGAAACGATTCTCTGGCAGACTGGTCTGTCGCCCCGTATTCAGGACAACGGTACATCCTTTTACGGAATTTCAATTGACCTGAGCCACATTGAAAGACATATAAAGTCTATCAATGATTACCAGAAGGAAAAGGAAGCTGGCACAGAACGGCTGAAACAAATAGCAGCCGAAACAATCCGCCTGCAGGAAGAGAAAGAACTCCTGACCGGGCAACTGAAAGATAAATACCAACCACGTATCAAGGAACAGAAAGATATCATTTCCCTACAGGAATTCGAACTTGAGAAGCTGGAAAAGCAATATCAGAAAGATATGCTTGACCTGGATATCTGGAAGAAAAAGGAAAATGAAGAACGCGAAAAGAAGATACATAATCTGGAACTTGAAAAGAAAAGGCTCCGGCAGGAACTCATGCAACTGGAGGAAAGACTGGAAAACCTGAATGAAGAAAAGAAAGAAAAACAGGATGTACTCAAGCAGGCATGGAGCGAGACCCAACAGAATCTGAAAAACGAAAAACAGGAGCAGGCAGATAATCTGAAGGCAGAAGAGGAGAAGGAACTGAAACGCATTACCGACACCAAAGCCCGGTATGAAAGTGACATGCAGAAAGACCTGCATGAACAAGGGGTTGACACTGAACGGCTGCAGGATATTGCCAGCCAACTGCAACAGATAGGCCAGGAACTGCTGTTCATCAAAGACCACGCAACTTTAATCATCGAGTACCAAAAGGACAAACGTGACCTGATGGACAATATACCAGAATGGCAACATAAACTGGATGAACAGAACCGCCTGCTATCCCAGGAAAAGGAATCTTTACGGAAAGAAGTCTCTACACTGCAGGAACAGATAAGCAAACTGAACAAGGAACTGAAAGAGGCAGATAATAAGGTACGGGAACTGACTTCGGACATGGAAGCCTTTGACAAAATCAACGTCTACGACTGGTACAAGCCTCATCAGGATATTTTCCGGCCGGAGAACCTTCCCGCACTGGAAATTTCCGTACAGAAAAGCTGCACGGAACTGATTGCAGAACTGAGCCGGCTGGAAAACCAGCATAACCAGTTGGAAAGCAGCCTGCGCAAATATGTGAACCAGTTTACCGGACATTTTGACGAAGACAATACGTTCAAGTTCAAGACCAAGTTCAATGAAGACTGGGAATACATCCATTTCGCCGAAGAGCTGCATGATTTTGTCCGTGAAAACAAGATCAATGAATTCGTGCGACGGATCAATAACGAACACTCGGATATCTTCAAACGGATCAGCATGGATACGTCCATGCTGACAGCCTCGGAAGACGATATCCAGGATATCATCGATAAAGTCAACAAAGGATTCCAGACCTGCAATTTTGTAGGAGTAATCCAGCGGATTGAAATGAAAGTGGAAGAAAGCAGCAACCGGGTAATGAACAGCCTGCGTGCCATCCAGAAATATTACAACGAACACGCATACGACCTGACTCCGGGAACCAACCTCTTCTCGAGCGAGAACGAACAGCTGGTCAAACAGGAAGCTATCGCGCTGCTGAGAGACTTCATCAAGGAAATCCATGCATACCGCTACGACAATATCCGCCTGTACGACTCGTTCGAACTGCGTTTCCGGATCATTGAAAACAACAACGACACCGGTTTTGTGGAGAAACTATCGAATGTGGGTTCGGAAGGAACTGACATCCTGGTCAAGGCCATGATAAACATCATGCTGCTCAATGTATTCAAGGAAAGTGCCTCACGCAAGTTCAAGGATTTCAAGCTCCATTGCATGATGGATGAAATCGGGAAACTCCACCCCAACAATGTGAACGGAATCCTGAAGTTCGCCAATGACCGCAACATCATCCTCATCAACGGATCACCGACAGAATTGAACCGTGACGCCTACAAGCATGTATATCTGCTCACGAAAGGGGCACAAAGCAAGACACGCATCGCACGCCTCATCTCAGACCAGAAACTCTGACACAAAACAAGGAGTACTGTCCCGGAAAGTTTGAACTTTCAGTGACAGTACTCCTTCAACATTCATTCATCTAATCAGCCCTGAAGGGATTCCAGCCGGGCCTTGATATTCTCCAGAAGAATAATACATCCCTGCATCTTCGGATTTTCATAACACACCTCAGCCTGATCGAAAAGCCGCTCTACCGTTTCTTTCAGATGTGGAATGGATACAGCTTTATCCACTTTCAGGCTCTCGGGCAACGATGCAGCATCAAACCATTCTTTCAAAGCCTGGAGTTCCTCTTTCGTACAAACATTTCTATTCTCCATATATAATAAATTAAAACGGATATCCTACAGCAAAATGAAACGCCATATCCCGGCCTAGCCTCGGTGAAATGATCGGATACCGGTCACGACCCGTATACATCGGATTGACGGCCTTCATTCCCGCGTCAAAACGCAAAATCAGAAAATCCAGATCAAAGCGGATACCCAACCCGTAAGACACGGCTATCTGCCTGTAAAAACGGTCGAAACGGAAAAGTCCCTCCGACTTGTTTCCTTGCTCACGGATGTTCCATACATTCCCCGCGTCAACAAATACGGCACCGTTCAGCTTCCAGAACAGAAAAGTACGGTATTCCAGATTGATATCCAGTTTGATATCTCCGGTATGGTTCACATAATCGATACTATTCCCGTCTCCTTTATAGGAACCGGGACCTAATGAACGTACACTCCAACCACGGACACTGTTTGCACCACCCGAAAAATACAGCTTTTCAAACGGCATACTCTTGGAATTCCCGTACGGATAGGCTATGCCCAATCCTGTATGGAATACCAGTGAATTACGCTCGTCAATCATGAAATTCTTGGCATAATCGAAATCGGCCTTTACATATTGGGCAAAACTGATGTTTCCTAACTGATAAGCCCCGTCCTTACGGCTCTTGTTTACAAGTCTGGAAAAGCCATACAGCAAATTACCTGCCTCTTCAATATTAAAACGGAACGAATAAGAGTTGCGGAGAGATGTTTTCAAGGACGAAGCTCCTGAACTGTTATACGTATACGTATAACCCAGACGTACAATAAACAGATCCTCATAGCTGTAACGCAATAAAGGATTGACTTCATCCATCCGGTCAAGATAACTCTTGAAGGCATCCGATACATAAGGCATATAGATATAGTTAATGTCTACCAGATCCAACCGATGTGTAGCTTTACCTCTGCGCGACCAGTGATAACTCCATGACGCAGCAGCCAATGTACGTTCAAACTCCGGACGGAACTGCCAGTTGTACTTGATACCTACTTCTGACGTCGCTCTTATTTTACGTTTGAAATCATGTGAAAGGAACGGGAACATGAACTCCGGAAAGTTAAGGCTACTTTCTATACCATATTCGGTATAATTGCTGTTGGCATATCCTTCCAGTCCTGTTACCGCTTCATAAGCACCTCTCAGTTTGATGGTAAACGTTTCTGATCCTCTGAAAAGATTCTTATGCGAAAACGAAACGGAAGCAGCCGCCCCCAAGTCACCGGCAGAATTAGTCCCTTCCACTTCAAATGAAATCGATTTATTCTTGTTTCTGGAAAGTGCCACATAAGCATCCAGGTAAATGGAATCATTTTCCTGTACCTCATTGAAACGGATAGTGGAATACTTCAGGATATGCAGGCGCGACAAGGCTGTATAGGTATCCTGTACGTCACGGTTACTGAATATCCTGCCCGGCTTAAGATAATTATAATCGGTAATTACCTGCGGACGAAGAAAAAGTTTATCCTTATAGTAAAAATTGACATTCTGATAAGAAAGAGAATCAAACCCGCGGAAAGCAGATTCGGAAAGCGATGACAAGTCTGTATCAAACAGATAATTTACCTTACGTAACCTATATTGTCTATGCTCCTGCGGAGGATCTTCCTTACGCCGGCGGTAAGGGAGTATATTCATTGTCAGGTCTACCTTATGGGTATTCAACATCGTATCGGCCCTGAACGTAATGAAGTCCTTATTGAAACGATAATATCCCCTACCCTGCAAATCCTGCGTGATACGCGACCTTTCCTGATCAAGTACATTTACGTCAAAACGCATACCCTCATCCAGAAGACTCCGGGCAGAATCGGCCTGCAGGAAATCACGGATCCGGTTATCGGCAATATCATAAGCCAGATGATCCACAATATACGGTTCTGACGAATGGATAACATAGCGTATCTTCATGCGGTTACCGTCACTGTCCTCTTCCAGATCAACCGTAGCACCCATATATCCCATATTCTGCACAGCCTTTCTGATTTCATTTTGTGTCTCCTCTGCCTGTACACGGTCATAAATGACGGGAGCGTCACCTATCTTCCTCCAAAACCGGTTAATCCACTTTGTAGAATCCAGACCGGATGCCCCATATATGTACATAGGGAAACGGAACAGGCTGAACCACTTGGCATTAGGTGTCTGACGCACATACTGGTTCATTTGAGAAGGCCTTATTTCCTTATTATCCGACTCCACCTTGACATTATCCAACAAATATTGTCCCTCGGGAATAAACTTGTTGACAGAGCAACCGGTCAACATCAAAAGAAATACAACAATATGGATAATGGATATACGGGGCGGCTTCTTCATAAAGGACAACACAAGAGTTATGCAATTTCTGAAGCAAAGATAACTAATAATTAAAAATATCTTCTTAGCTTTGTCTATGAATATTTGTTATTTTTCATATCCTCAAAGCAGATGTTAAGCAAGAATAAGATAAAATACATACATTCTCTCGAATTAAAGAAGAACAGAAAAGAAGACCAGGTCTTTCTGGCCGAAGGTCATAAACTTGTAGGCGACTTACTGGGACACTTCCACTGCCGGCTGCTTGCAGCCACTCCCGAATGGTTTGAAAAGAACAACAGCTATACTCAGGCTGACGAAGTGTTCGAGGTGAGCCGGGAAGAGCTATCACGTGCCAGTCTGCTGAAAAATCCACAGGAAGTTCTGGCCATATTTGAACAGCCTCATTACGATTTTAACCCTGACTCTGCACGGGAATCACTCTGCCTGGCACTCGATGATGTACAAGATCCGGGCAACCTAGGCACAATAGTGCGCATAGCCGACTGGTTCGGAATTGAACATATCTTCTGCTCAAACGGTACAGCCGATATCTATAATCCTAAAACCGTACAAGCTACCATGGGAGCCATAGCACGTGTCAAACTCCATTACTGTAACCTGGAAGAAATACTTGTCGGACTGGCAAAAGAAGGAGTAGCAATTTTCGGAACATTCCTAGACGGGGAAAACATCTATTCGCAGGAATTGGAAAGAAACGGCGTAATCGTTATGGGAAATGAGGGAAACGGGATAAGTAGCAAGATAGCACAGCACATTAACCGCCGCATCCTGATACCAAACTACCCCGAAGGATGTGAAACCAGCGAATCGCTCAACGTTGCCGTAGCGACTGCCATCGTATGTGCAGAATTCAGAAGAAGGTCCTCATAAGGAGAATATACGGCTATGGGGAAAGAATTCCATCTGCAAAACATTAAAAGGATGTACCCAATATGCCCGCAGCATATTGCAAGATGTTCCTTCTTCTTTTTTCTTCTCCTGATATCTTATACGGTCCAGAAACACCTCAAAACTCTCCTCATCCTTACGCAGCAAAGGGAAACGAGAAACTATTACAGCACCGGGCAACCATTCGGTCCCTTGGATTTCCGTTTCCAACGGAAAGTATCTGCACACAATTCCCGCATCATCCATTTCTACAACCTGATTCGACAACATCTTGTCCATAGACAAGTCGTAAACTCTATGAGTCGCTATCCGTTTCATTCCACCAATCTGCATTTATCTTTCCTGTAACCGTACCTGTCTTCCAGACATATGCAAAGGTTTGTGCACTGTATCTATCTTGACAGGAGATATCGAATCGGTCGGGCGTACAGTTGCACTATCAGCTGTATGTATTAATGAATCGGCCGAAACGATCGTGGCCGGGGACTTCATATGATAACGTGTCAAGTGAATATCGTTGACAAGCAGACTACCCTCAACATTCTTCTCATTCGAATAATAAACGAATCCGCTGATATTACGTATTGTAAAAGCCGAGTCCGGACGCAAATACAGCCGCTGTGGTCCGGAAGCTGTTATAGTCCGGGTAATACCTTGCACACTATCATTATCAAAATAGAAATTTAACCCTATAACGGCACGTCCACCAGAACTTACAGTCTTCGGCATAAAATGAAAGTCGGCCGTCAGAACCATTGCATCACGTGTACGAAAACTGGTATCTGCTTTCAAATCAAACAAGATCTTATTGGTTAGCGAAGAAGTTGTCAACCAATATAAAGTACGGTCTTGCCACACATCAACCGTATCACCCGACATGGAGACATCAATCTGGTTATCACGTTTCGCTACTTGAGTTTTCATATTTCTGGCATCGTCCTCAAACCGTCCTTTCAACCGGGTATAGATATCAGACAACACATCACTATGGCGGGTATACCACACCATCGAAGAATCAAATTCGGCTTCGGTAACATGATGTTTCTGAAAAACATATTTAAAATATGCATCTTTCTTATATGTTTCATCATACGGTAAAGAACCTGTCATAGCAGAAGCAAGATGATAATCATACAACAGATTTTCCATATCACCCGGCTGTATAATATCATCAGGAATCTTCTTGCCACAAGCCCCCATTCCAGTCAAAAAAGCAGCGACACAGATATAGCCAAACAATTTTCTCATTTTTTCGTTTCTTTTGATCCGGGTATATTCTTGTTCAGATAACTACCGTAGAAAATCAGTAAAGCAATGATACCACAACTGATTGAAGCATCGGCAAAATTGAAAATCGGACTGAAAAAGATGAAATGTTCCCCTCCCCAGAAAGGAACCCAATCAGGCCAATATGTATCAATAATTGGGAAATAAAACATATCCACCACTTTACCATGAAGCAATTCTCCATAACCGTGTCCCCACGGTACCAGACCAGCTACCGTCCCAGGTGTACTTTGACTGAAAATCTCACCGTAAAAGACACAGTCGATAATATTACCAATAGCACCAGCCAGAATAAAAGCCAGGCATACCATATAACCCGTCTTCACCTTCTCCACACGTTTAGTCAGACTATACAAATACCATGTAATCAGCACTACAGCAACGATACGGAACAATGTCAGAAACAGTTTAGGCAAAACCTCCATGCCGAAAGCCATACCATTATTTTCCGTAAAATAGATATAGAACCAATCGGTAATATGTATCCTCTCATACAGACACATATGGGTTTTTACCGCAAACTTAATAATCTGGTCGATAACCAATACCGCTACCACAATTACAGCCGCCAGTCGTCCTTGCGTAAAAAATTTCTTCATAATTAAGTGTAGTTCCATTAAAACATTTGTCATCCAGAAAACGGTATCAGAAAACATAGACGCTTTTTCAAGCGGAATTATGCTTGTTTCATCCCCCAAAATCTGAATGACAAATGTCAGCTATCACTACTGTCCCGTTAAAAAAGGGAATCGGTCTTTGAAATAGTTGAAATATAGTCTTTTACAAGCATTTTTAGGGTGCGACGATTTGAAATTGCTACATTGTAGTCTATAAGATAGACTGCATATGAACAAAAACAAATATATCTTTGCCCAATTGGTAGAATTTCTTGATAAAGATAAGTTTCGCCACTTAGTTGACAAATACAATGGCAATCGGTATGTCAAGTCATTCACGTGCTGGAACCAACTTCTTGCACTGATGTTTGGTCAGCTTAGTAATCGTGAAAGTTTACGCGATGTAGTCGTGGCGCTGGAAGCGCATCATACCAAATGCTATCATCTTGGAATAGGACGGAATCCTATTGCTAAAACGACATTTGCTTCAGCCAACCAAAATCGAGATTACCGCATCTTTGAAGACTTTGCATTCTTCATGATGGAACAGGCTCGGAAAAAACAGGCAACAGATATTTTTAAGTTGAAAGGGCATGTGTATGCTTTCGATTCTACGACAATACCTTTATGTCTGTCTATCTTTTGGTGGGCCAAGTTTCGTAAGAAGAAAGGTGGTGTAAAAGCTCATGTGTTGTATGACTTGGAAGCACAAGTCCCAGCATACTTCCACTTCTCTACAGCATCTGTCCACGATTCAAAAGCAATGAAGTATATTCCTTATGAATCAGAGTCTTACTATGTGTTTGACCGTGGTTACAATGCCTTCAAAGAACTCTATAAGATACATTTGCACGAGTCTTTCTTTGTGGTGAGAGCCAAGAAGAATCTACAGTTTAAATGTATCCGATGGAGACGCAGATTGCCAAAGAATGTACTTACCGATTCTGTAATAGAACTTACCGACATAATCACTCGGCAGAAGTATCCTGAGCGGTTGCGCTTAGTGAAGTACAGAGACGAAAATCAGGATAGAGAGTTTGTCTTTCTTACCAATGCTTTTCATCTCACTTCACTTGAAATCGTCGAACTGTATAAAAACCGCTGGCAGGTTGAGTTGTTCTTCAAATGGCTAAAGCAGCACCTCAAAATTAAGAAGTTTTGGGGTACTACGGAGAACGCTGTTCGAATCCAAATCAGTACTGCCATTATCAGTTATTGCCTTGTTGCTATAGTGCAACATGATATGCAACTGGAACGGTCAACATATGAAGTTCTACAAATTCTAAGCATTTCTCTTACGGACAAAACATGCCTTAAGGAACTGTTTGATAAGACTAATTTCAACGATGTCAAAGAACTCAATTCTTCCCTTTTTCCGGGATTGTTTGATTAATATTAATTTGTCCCGATTTTAACGGGACACTAATGGTCAGCTATCATTTATTTTTTAGCATGCTGCTTCGCTTCAATGCTCAATGTGGCATGAGGTACGGCACGTAATCTTTCTGCAGGAATCAACTTACCTGTTTCACGGCAGATTCCATAAGTCTTGTTTTCAATACGTACCAAAGCAGCCCGCAGATTCTGAATGAACTTCAGCTGTCGTGCAGCCAGACGTGTCGTCTCCTCCTTCGATAATGTGTTGGCACCTTCTTCCAGCACTTTATAAGTAGGTGATGTATCGTCGGTATCGTTTCCGTCCTGATTCATAATACTGCTTTTCAGCTTCTCATAATCGCGTTCAGCGAGCTGAAGTTTTTCCATGATAATGGCGCGGAATTCCTCGAGTTCAGCGTCAGAATATCTTGTCTTTTCAGCCATAGGTTTAAAGTTTTAAGTTAATAATAGTTTCCCCGAAAAACTTCGGGGAATTGGTTCATATCACAATTTTGTTACTTTTACACAAAGTGAAAAATCATCGAAGTTCAATTCTGTCCCATCGGCAACTTCATCGGCCAATGTAAGTGATCCACCCAATACTTGGTTACAAATATAAGACTTATATTCTTCTACAGCCGCATCTGTATCAGGATTCTTCGATAAAACAATGTTAATCTTGTCAGTTATCTCAAATCCACTGTTCTTACGGATATTCTGGATACGGTTCACCAATTCACGGGCAATGCCTTCACGTCTCAGTTCTTCGGTAATAGTCACCTCCAGAGCAACAGTAAGTTTACCTTCATTGGCAACCAGCCATCCTGGAATATCTTCACTGAATATTTCCACATCGGCTGCCTCTATCACCGCCGGTGTACCGTCAAGATCAAAAGTATAACTACCCTGTCTTTCCAGTTCAGCTATAGCATCCTGAGACATACCGGCTACAGCCGCAGCTACAGCCTTCATCTGTTTACCGAACTTCGGACCCAATTTCTTGAAGTCACACTTCACCTTCTTTACCAGAATACCCGAAGCACTGTCCACCAGTTTAACCTCCTTCACATTGACTTCGTTCATGATAAGGTCTTTCACAGCGTCAATATGATGTTTCTGTTCTTCGTCTACAACCGGTATCATGATACACAACAACGGCTGGCGTACCTTGATATTTACCTTACGACGCAAAGCCAATACCATGGAAGTGACATCTTGTGCCATCTGCTGGCGGGCCTCCAGTTCCTTATTGATCAAACTTTCATCGGCTACCGGGAAATCAGCCAGATGCACCGATACAACCTTATCACGACCAGTCACACTGACAAGATCCATATACAGCCGGTCGGCATAGAACGGAGCAATAGGTGCCATCAACTTAGCCACAGTTTCCAGGCAAGTGTACAATGTCTGATAAGCCGAAAGTTTATCCTGTGACATAGCACTTCCCCAAAAACGCTTACGGTTCAAACGGACATACCAGTTACTTAGATTATCATTCACAAAATCAGTAATCAGACGACCGGCTTTAGTAGGCTCATAGTCGTTATAACATGCGTCCACATCCTTAATCAGGGTATTCAATAGAGACAGAATCCAACGGTCAATCTCCGGACGCTGTTCCATCGGAACATCTTCCTCCGCATATGTAAAACCATCTACATTAGCATACAATGCAAAGAACGAATAAGTATTGTATAACGTTCCAAAGAATTTGCGACGTACTTCGTCCACACCATCTGTATCAAACTTCAGGTTATCCCACGGTGACGAATTGGTAATCATATACCAGCGCAATGGATCGGAACCATATTTTTCAATAGTGCTGAATGGATCGACAGCGTTACCCAGACGTTTAGACATCTTATTGCCATTCTTATCAAGCACCAGACCATTTGAAATCACATTCTTATAAGCAACACTATCGAATACCATAGTGGCAATAGCATGCAACGTAAAGAACCATCCACGGGTCTGGTCTACCCCTTCTGCAATAAAATCGGCCGGATAATAAGTACGGTTGTCCACAAGTTCCTTATTTTCGAACGGATAGTGCAACTGTGCATAAGGCATAGAACCAGAATCAAACCATACGTCAATCAGATCTGTTTCACGCTTCATCGGCTTACCCGAAGCTGATACCAGAAGAATATCATCCACATACGGGCGATGCAAATCTATTTTATCATAATTTTCTTTTGTATATACCCCCGGAACGAAACCTAGTTTCTTGTACGGATTTTCAGTCATAACGCCTGCGGCAACCGACTTTTCTATCTCGTTATACAATTCCTCTACCGAACCGATACAGATTTCCTCACCGTCTTCGCTACGCCAGATGGGCAGTGGAGTACCCCAGTAACGGGAACGGCTCAGATTCCAATCGTTCAAATTCTCCAGCCATTTACCGAAACGTCCAGAGCCAGTCGATTCCGGTTTCCAATTGATAGTCTTGTTCAGCTCGATCATACGGTCCTTACAAGCGGTAGACCGGATAAACCAACTGTCAAGCGGATAGTACAATACCGGTTTGTCTGTACGCCAACAATGCGGATAGTTGTGTACATGCTTTTCAATCTTAAATGCCTGGTTATTCTGCTTCATCATCATGCAGATATAGATATCGAGAGATTCAGCAGCCTGAGCAGCCTTTTCATCGTACTTACCGTCGACAGTAAACTGAGGATCATAAGCATTCTTTACCCATCGTCCCTGATATTCCTTGTACTTGTCTACATCCACACATTCCTTTACAAATGTTTCATCAAGCTCGTCCAAAAGATAGAACTTTCCTGTCAAATCCACCATCGGACGGGTTTCACCCTTCTTGTTTATCATAAACAGCGACGGGATTCCTGCGGCACGGGCTACATTGGCATCATCGGCACCGAATGTAGGAGCAATATGAACTATTCCGGTACCATCTTCAGTAGTGACATAATCACCCGGAATTACCCGGAAAGCCTTATCTACAGCCACCTTCCAGTTGCCGTCCTTATCTGTTTCTACTGGTTTTACCCAAGGAATAAGCTGTTCATATTCCATTCCTACCAGATCAGTACCCTTGTACTCACCCACTACCTTGAACGGAATCAGCTTATCTCCAGGCTTGTAATCTTCCAACGCAATACCTTCGGCTTTCTTATTAAAATGAACATAAAGTAACGGCTTAGCCAATACTACGGTCATTTTTTCTCCTGTATAGCCATTATAGGTCTGCACTGCCACATAATCTATCTTCGGGCCTACACAAAGAGCAGTATTCGAAGGTAAAGTCCATGGAGTAGTTGTCCATGCTATAAAATAAGGAGTACCCCATTGAGCCATTTCCGGCTTCGGGTTCTTCATTTTAAATTGTCCGACTACAGTCGTATCCTTCACATCGCGATAGCATCCTGGCTGGTTCAGCTCATGTGAGCTCAAACCTGTTCCGGCTGCAGGTGAATACGGCTGAATGGTATATCCCTTATACAACAGACCTTTCTTATACAACTGCTGAAGCAACCACCACAAGGTCTCGATGTAACGGTTATCATAAGTAATGTACGGATTATCCAAATCGACCCAATACCCCATTTTGTGGGTAAGGTCAGTCCATTCCTTGGTAAACTTCATCACATCCGTACGGCAATGTCTGTTATATTCAGCTACAGAAATGGTTTTACCGATATCCTCTTTAGTAATACCCAAAGCCTTTTCCACACCCAATTCTACCGGCAGTCCGTGTGTATCCCATCCGGCTTTACGCTTTACCTGAAATCCCTTCATAGTCTTGAAGCGGCAGAAAGTATCCTTGATAGTACGGGCCATCACATGATGGATACCCGGCATACCGTTTGCAGAAGGAGGACCTTCATAGAATACGAACGACGGATGTCCCTCGCGTTCAGTCATACTACGGGAGAAAACATCGTTCTCATCCCATTTCTTCAGCACTTCCTTGTTGACATCAGAAAGGTTAAGTTGTGAATATTCAGTAAATTTTTTACTCATACTTTATTATTGTTTTATTCTCTTCAAAATCATACAGACCTATGCACCATAACACATAGACCTATGTGCCCTAAAATTAGGTTGCAAATTTATAAGAAAAATACATATTCAAAAAACATTTTAAGCTAATATTCAGGACATATTTAATTTTATTAGAGAACAAAGAAACGTTGCATCCACAAAAGAATCGTACGGTCATTAAATAAAAAGAGAAGCATAAAGACTTGTATATTTTCACTGAATTGTTACATTTGCATTATACAAATTCATCCTATCAAACCAAACTCATGAAACAAAAGACCCGAATATCCATTCTCATCATATTGGTGGCAGCGATTGTACTGATTGCATGTTATAGCTTGGGATTCACCAGCAATTACATAGACCTGATCATATGTGCCATTATCATCGCAACACTAGGATACTGGAAATATTGTAACCGGCAGAGAAGCAAAGTTCTGGCCGACGATGCCCGTAGACTTTATCTCATGTTAGGAGGAACAGCCGATGTAAGCAAACTTACAAACGAGTTTAGCCTGGCTGTAAACCAAACCATCTGTCAGTTCATCGTATCCCCGAAAGACGGACTGGTAAAAGTTAATTGCCTCTTCACATTGGCTAAAGAAAAATCGAATACCACAAATGAATGCCTGAAAAAGGCAATCCGAAAATTCCAGGAAAAAAACACTTACTGGGAAGACCGGATCAAATTAGTCTGGAAAAATCTTCCAGACCGTCAATTTGCCGGTACCATCACTTTGGAATGGGATACAGAACTCGACAACAAGGAACTCGACACTATATCTGCATTTTTAAAAGAAGTATCAGCCAGTATATGAAAAAGATTCCAAACAAGAGCCCAATTATTTTATATTCATCCTCTACAATTCCCGATTGGACAAGAATACAGGCCCGTTTATCAAAAACTGTTTTTAATAAAACATTCCTTATGCCAGACAATAAAAATCCAATAAACCAGTAGAACAGGTATACAAAATAAAGCGTTAACTTTGCAGCCGGAATTTAATGTAGTTTTTTCAGAAACAACTTAAAAAAAGCTCTATGAACGCAATTGTCTCACAGATGATCATATTGTTCATCATTGTCATCGTCGGATATTTTCTGACCAAGAAAAAGATGATGGACTCCGACTTTGACCGGAAATTATCAACGTTTGTCATCAACGTAACTTGCCCCTGCCTGATTCTTTCTTCTGTAATGGGCGACACACTCCCCGACAAACATCTTATCCTCCCCCTGTTGATTGTTGGCTTTGCCACTTATGTCCTACTTATTCTGGGAGCCTTTCTTATTCCACGATACCTGCCCATCCAAACAGAAGAAAGAGGAATTTACAGCTTTATGCTTGCCTTCGGCAATGTAGGCTTTATCGGCTACCCCATCGTAGCATCCATATTCGGAGCCAACGCCGTATTCTATGCCAGCATCCTGAACTTCCCAAGCACTCTATTGATATTTGTTTTCGGAACTCTTTTTGTAAGCGGTGGAAAAGACAAAATGAAATTCGATATTCACACATTGTACTGCCCCGCCATGATAGCCTCTTATTTATCCATCCTAATTGTGGCTACCGGATATAAGCTTCCCAATGTAATAAGTACCCCCTTCACTCTCCTGGGAAACATGACGGTACCTTCGGCCCTTCTTATCATCGGTTCATCAATAGCGCAAATCCCTATCAAACGCATGTTCGGATCAACCGGTATCTACCTGATGGCCGCTTTACGGCTAATCATTGTTCCACTGATCATTCTATACCTCTCACGCCTGTGCCGTGTAGACTCCACTATAAATGACATCAACACCATTCTTTGCGCCATGCCTGTAGCCTCATACGGAACATTATTCTGCATCCAATACGGCAAGGGTGAAACCACCATGGCACAAGGAACATTCCTTACCACTCTACTGTCGGTAATAAGCATTCCCTTACTCACTTTATTTCTATGAGCCATCTCTATCCTACATGTCAAATACCAACCGCTTCTGTCCTGCAAAAAAATAAAGCACAAGGTCTATAAAAAGAGAATGCGTCGGAATGTATGTCACCATGCATCCGACGCTCTCACTTTATACACCTTTAAACAAAATGAACTTTTTCAGAAAATTTATTTGCGGGCCTCTGCTATATAACCCAAAGCTTCCTTACATTTATCAGTAATGTAAGCCCAGTCTTCAGCAGCTACCTTATCTTTCGGGAACAACTTGGAACCCATACCTACGCAGAATACACCAGCTTTAATCCATGAAGTCAAGTTCTCTTGAGTCGGTTCAACACCGCCTGTAACCATCAACTTAGACCATGGCATCGGAGCCAACATACCTTTCACCAATTTAGGACCCAAAACATCACCCGGGAAAATCTTACAAAGGTCGCAACCCAATTCCTGTGCGAAACCTACCTCTGATACACTGCCACAACCCGGAGTGTAAGGAACCAGACGACGGTTACATACCTTTGCAATTTCAGGATTGAACAACGGACCTACCACGAAATTAGCCCCTAACTGAATGTACAACGCAGCCGTAGCAGGATCAACTACAGAACCTACACCCATTGCCATTTCAGGACACTCCTTTGCAGCGAACTTAACCACTTCGGCAAATACCTCATGAGCAAAGTCACCACGGTTAGTAAACTCGAAAGCACGTACGCCGCCATCATAGCAAGCCTTAACCACTTTCTTTGCAATTTCTACATCTTTGTGATAGAAGACAGGAACCATACCGGTTGATCCTATCTTTTCCAACACTGCGATTTTGTCAAATTTAGCCATTTTCTATAACCTTAGTTATTTTTCTTTCATATTAATTATCTCTGTACACGACCGCTTGCATCACCACCAGCCAAAGCTTCAACTTCTTCTGCAGAAACCAGATTGAAGTCGCCGTTGATAGTATGCTTTAATGCAGAAGCTGCAACTGCAAATTCCAAAGCCGCACCTTGGTTAGGTTTAGTCAACAGACCGTGGATAATACCACCAGAGAATGAATCACCGCCACCTACACGGTCTACAATCGGATTGATATCATAACGTTTTGAAGTATAGAATTCTTCACCGTTATAAATCATAGCTTTCCATCCATTATGAGTTGCAGAGAAAGATTCACGCAAAGTGGAGATTACATATTTAAACCCGAATTCCTTGGCCATAGCCTTGAAAATACCTTTATATCCTTCAGCATCAGTCTTACCTCCTTCTACGTCAGCGTCCGGCTTGAATCCCAAGCAAAGTTCGGCATCTTCCTCGTTACCTATACAAACATCAACATATTTCATCAAAGGACGCATGATTGACTGGGCTTTTTCCTTTGTCCATAATTTCTTACGGAAATTCAAGTCGACAGACACAGTCACACCGTGACGTTTTGCAGCTTCACAAGCCAATTTGGTAAGTTCAGCGGCCTTATCGGAAATAGCCGGAGTAATACCAGACCAATGGAACCAGTCAGCTCCTTCCATAATAGCGTCAAAATCAAAATCAGAAGGATCAGCCTCAGCAATTGCAGAATGGGCACGGTCATAAATAACCTTGCTAGGACGCATAGACGCACCCGTCTCCAAATAATAGATACCTACACGGTCGCCACCACGAGCGATAAAATCTGTCTTCACACCATATTTACGCAAAGCATTTACTGCAGCCTGACCGATTTCATGTTTCGGCAATTTTGTTACAAAATATGCATCATGACCATAGTTAGCGCAACTTACCGCAACATTTGCTTCACCACCACCGTAAACAACATCGAAATTATCAGACTGAACAAAACGAGTGTTTCCAGGAGTTGACAGTCTCAACATGATTTCGCCTAAAGTAACAATTTTTCCCATTGTAGATTATTTTTTTACTATTTATAAAATAAGTTTGTTTGAAAAATCCTTCCGGGTGCCAACTTATTCCAAATCTTGACATTTTATTGGAATATCCATTTTGTGCACGCACACAAAGGTACGATTTATTTTTGAAATACCAAAAAAAGTTATATATTTGTATCGATTTTTTTTAATAGGCAATCAAATGCTGCCACAGCATATAAATTAAGGTATAGAAAGGTCTATGAACAAGCAATCGGAAAGAGTAAGAATCAAGGATATAGCACAGCTTGCCGGAGTATCCGTAGGAACTGTGGACCGCGTACTTCATGACCGGTCGGGAGTTTCAAAAGCCAGCCGGAAAAAAGTAGAAGAAATACTGAAACAACTCGACTATCAGCCGAACATGTATGCCAGCGCCCTTGCATCGAACCGAAAATACACATTTGCCTGCCTGTTGCCCTCGCACTCGGCAGGCGATTATTGGGAAGATGTGGAGAACGGAATGCAACAGGCAATGAAAGCCTTTTCGGACTTCCAGATTTCACTGATAACGGAATATTACGACCAATATGAGTTCGGTGCATTCGTGGCGGCCAGCAACATACTGACGGAAGTCCAACCGGACGGATACATCATTGTCCCTACCATCGAACCCGAAACTGAAGAAGTGATACGCAGGCTAAAAGCACAAGAAATACCTTATGTCTTTATTGACTTCAATATTCCCCGACTGGAGCCTCTCACATTTTACGGACAAAATGCCCGCCAAAGCGGATATTTTGCAGCCCGTATCATGCAAATGTTGATGCGTGACAGCTCCGATCTGGTAATATTCAGACAAATTAACGAGGGAAGACTCGGTTCCAGCCAACAGCTCAAACGGGAAGAAGGTTTCCAGACTTTTATGCAGGAACATAACCCACATATAAAGATAATGGAACTCAACCTATACGCCAAACAGCCGAAAGAAGATGAAGGGATATTGGACCGTTTTTTCCAAGAACATCCTGATATCCATTATGGCATTACCTTCAATTCAAAAGCCTACATCATAGGCGAATATATGCTCAAGCATGAAAGACACGACTTCCACCTGATGGGATACGACTTGTTGGGCAGGAATGTAGCCTGTCTGAGAGAAGGGCTGATTGACTTTATCATCGCCCAACAACCAACCTTACAGGGATATAGCTGTGTGGAAAGCCTATGCAACCACCTCATCCTGAAAAAGAAGGTCAAGGAGTGTAATTATATGCCCATCAACCTGCTGTCTATAGATAACATAGATTTTTATCTTGACGCACACCGAAACAATGACTAACCCAGAAATCATACTAACATAATAACTTATGGAAAAAACTTATTTGAAAATCAATCCGGCAGACAACGTAGCTGTAGCCATCTCGGCATTGAAAGCCGGCGAAACCATCAATGTAGACGGACAGGAAATCACACTCAAGACAGATGTCCCCGCAGGTCATAAAGTAACCTTGAAGGACTTCAAGGAGGGTGAGAACATCATCAAATATGGTTACCCCATCGGACACGCCATCAAAGAGGTGCCGCAAGGGAGTTGGATCTGTGAAAAAGAAATCAAGACCAACCTGGCTGGCCTGTTGGACTACACTTATAATCCGGTAGAGGTAAAACTGGATATTCCACAGGAAAACCTTACGTTTAAAGGATACCGCCGTAAGAACGGTGATGTGGGAATCCGTAACGAAATATGGATCATCCCTACCGTAGGTTGTGTAAACGGCATTGTAAACCAGCTCGCCGAGGCTCTTCGCCGTGAAACCAATGAAGAAGGTATCGACGCCATCATGGCGTTCCCGCATAATTACGGTTGCTCACAGCTGGGCGATGACCATGAAAATACAAAAAAGATACTGCGTGACATGGTGCTCCACCCTAATGCAGGAGCTGTACTGGTAGTAGGATTGGGATGCGAAAACAACCAACCCGATATTTTCCGCGAATTCATCGGAAAGTATGATGAAGAGCGAATCAAGTTCCTAGTAGCACAGAAAGTGGATGACGAATTCGAAGAAGGTATGAAGATATTGCGTGAACTGTACGCCAAATGCAAACAGGATGTACGCGTAGATATTCCATTGTCCGAACTTCGTGTCGGATTGAAATGCGGTGGATCCGATGGTTTCTCCGGCATTACAGCAAACCCGTTGTTAGGCATGTTCTCCGATTTTCTGATTGCACAAGGAGGAACTTCAGTACTGACAGAAGTTCCGGAAATGTTCGGGGCTGAAACTATCCTGATGAACCGCTGCAAGACTCCGGAACTGTTTGACAAAACTGTACACCTGATAAATGACTTCAAAGAGTATTTCCTGTCACATGGCGAACCTGTAGGTGAAAACCCTTCACCGGGTAACAAGGCTGGCGGTATCTCCACCCTTGAAGAAAAAGCGTTGGGCTGTACCCAGAAATGCGGGAAAAGTTATGTATCAGGGGTAATGCCTTATGGTGAACGCCTGCAGACCAAAGGACTGAATCTGCTGTCTGCTCCAGGAAACGACTTAGTAGCCGCTACTGCATTGGCTTCATGCGGCTGTCACATGGTATTGTTTACAACCGGCCGAGGAACGCCGTTCGGAACATATGTACCTACCATGAAAATTTCTACGAATTCACGTCTGGCTGCCCATAAACCAGGATGGATTGACTTCAATGCAGGTGTTATCGTAGAACATGAACCGATGGAAGAAACATGTAAACGTTTTATCGACTATGTTATCCGTGTAGCAAGCGGCGAATGGGTGAACAACGAAAAGAAAGGATACCGTGAAATAGCCATTTTCAAGACTGGCGTAACCTTGTAATCCGATTCTAGAAAAAATTATCCTTTTCTATCATAACACATTACAAAAAGGGTATAGACTACCAAAGCCATAACCGGCATTTCCTCGGAGTCTATACCCTTTCAATTTTCCCTTGAAAGCATCATTCCACTTCTTCATTTTAAAGGACATTCCCCCTTGATGTCTGTGTATAAAACGCTATCTTTGCAACTGTTTATCTTACAGGCCACAAGCCAAACCCACTGCAAAACAAACAAAAGAACTTCAAGAATGAATTCGAACAAACTCACAACGATAACAAACAAACCTAACGGATGGGCACTGACACCGCTTGTAGTATTCCTCTGCCTATACCTGATAACATCACTTATAGTCAATGATTTCTATAAGGTACCCATTACAATAGCATTTCTTGTGGCATCGGTCTATGCTGTGGCTACCACCAAAGGACTCAGCCTCAACGACCGCATTTTCCAATATTCATCAGGGGCTGCCAACAAAAATATCATGATCATGATCTGGATATTCATCCTGGCAGGTGCTTTTGCACAATCGGCTAAGGCCATGGGAGCCATTGATGCCACAGTCAACCTTACACTGACCCTACTGCCCGACAATTTGCTGCTGGCCGGCATTTTCCTGGCTTCATGCTTCATATCATTATCAATAGGGACATCGGTCGGCACCATCGTGGCCCTCACTCCGGTAGCTGCAGGCATCGCGATGAAAACAGGGGTAGATCTCCCCTTCATGACAGCCCTGGTAATAGGAGGCGCTTTCTTTGGAGACAACCTCTCCTTTATATCCGATACAACCATAGCCGCTACGCGTACACAGAACTGTGTGATGCGCGACAAATTCAGAGTCAACTTTATGATAGCCCTTCCTGCCGCTTTGCTGGTTTTCGGATACTATATCATTTATGGCATGCAGATTGAAACCACAGCTGCGGTACAGAACATTGAATGGATCAAGGTTATCCCCTACATTATCGTATTAGGAACAGCCGTTGCCGGCATGAATGTAACCCTGGTATTGCTGTTAGGTATTATTTCCAGCGGAATTATCGGAATAATATACGGCAGTTTCGATATCTTCGGATGGTTCAATGCCATGGGAGAAGGCATGACGGGTATGGGGGAACTCATCATCATTACCTTGATGGCTGGAGGCATGCTGGAACTGATCCGCTTCAACGGAGGAATTGACTATATCATACGCAAACTGACACGACATGTAAAAAACAAACGTGGAGCAGAATTCAGTATAGCCGCTCTGGTAAGTCTGGCCAACTTCTGTACGGCAAATAATACCATTGCCATCATAACCGTAGGCCCGTTAGCCAACAACATCGCTGAAAAATATAGAATAGATAAAAGGAAAAGCGCCAGTATATTAGATACTTTCTCATGTGTCATACAAGGAATTATCCCTTACGGTGCACAGATGCTGATAGCCGCAGAACTCACCCACCTGTCACCGCTCAGCATCATCGGATACCTCTATTACCCTATGGTACTAGGCATTGTATCGATTCTAAGTATATTATTCCGGTATCCGAAAAGATATTCGTGAAAATACCTTTAATAAAAGGTACACAAAGAAAAGGGCTAAAAAATAAGGAAGTCCCCACTTATTCAAGCTTGGAACTTCCTTATATCATGTGATTCCGCTGCGATTCGAACGCAGGACCCACGCCTTAGAAGGGCGTTGCTCTATCCAGCTGAGCTACGGAACCATCCTCAGCGGTGCGTACGGGACTCGAACCCGTGACCCCATGCGTGACAGGCATGTATTCTAACCAACTGAACTAACGCACCAATATGTTTTGGTTTCACTTGCAATCTTTCCCGATTGCGGATGCAAAGGTACAACATTTTTTTTAACCTGCAATAGCTGATTGAAAATTTTCTTTCCGCTTTCTTCTTATTGATCCGAAACATTCAATTCAAAGTGCATAAAAAACCAATAACTTGTCAGAGCTTCAAGTAAAAGAATAACTTTCTGTTATAAATACTAGCAAGTAAACAATAATTAGTTATTTTTGCATTTCCAAGAAACAAACAAAAAAGAATGAAGGTAGCCATCATAAAATACAATGCAGGCAATATCTTTTCGGTCGATTACGCTCTCCGCCGTTTAGGGGTGGAACCGGTAATCACTGCCGACCGGGAAACATTGCAGAAAGCCGACAAGGTAATATTTCCCGGTGTAGGTGAAGCCAAAAACACCATGGAATACCTGCACGCCAACAATTTGGACACATTGATAAAAGAGTTGAAACAACCTGTACTAGGCATTTGCCTAGGGATGCAGCTGATGTGCAGACATTCGGAAGAAGGCAATGTAGACTGCCTAGGTATATTCGACACAGATGTGAAACGCTTCCGCCCGCAACGCCACGAAGACAAAGTACCGCACATGGGGTGGAATACAATTGACCAAACCAACAGCGGACTATTCAAAGGTTTCGACAAGGAAGAGTTCGTATATTTCGTACATAGCTATTATGTACCTCTGAACGAATTTACCGCTGCACAGACCGACTATATACTTCCTTACAGCTCTGCGCTGCACAAGGATAATTTCTACGCCACCCAGTTCCATCCTGAAAAGAGCGGGAAAACAGGCGAAAAGATACTGACCAACTTTCTGGAACTATAAATAAAATAATTAGTTAATACGATTGAATATGATTGAACTTATTCCGGCCATCGACATCATCGACGGTAAATGCGTACGCCTGTCACAAGGCGATTACGGGTCAAAAAAAGTATATAATGAAAATCCGGTAGAAGTAGCTAAGGATTTTGAGGCTCATGGCATACGCCGTCTGCACATTGTCGACTTGGACGGAGCCGCTTCACATCATATCATCAACTATAAGATACTCGACCAGATAGCCGGACACACTTCACTGATTATTGATTTCGGTGGAGGTATAAAAAGTGATGAAGACCTGGTCATCGCCTTCGAAAACGGGGCCCAGATGGCTACCATCGGAAGTGTAGCAGTAAAGGATCCGGAATTGTTCAACTCCTGGCTTACCCGATACGGCAGTGAAAAAATCATATTGGGAGCCGATGTCAAAGACAACAGGATAGCGGTAAATGGCTGGAAAGAAGAAAGTCCGATGGAACTGATGCCATTTCTAAAAAGCTATACAGAAAAAGGTGTTACCAAAGTTCTTTGTACCGATATCAGTTGTGACGGTATGCTGGAAGGTCCTTCCATTCCACTTTATAAGGATATCATTACGGAATTTCCCGACCTGCATCTGATAGCAAGCGGTGGAGTAAGCAGTCTGGACGATATCCGGAAGCTGGACGAAGCAGGAATCCCGGCCGTAGTGTTCGGAAAGGCTTTATATGAAGGCAGAATCTCACTCAAGGATCTGGTCTGCTATCTCTAAACATGAAAGATTATGCTAGCAAAACGAATTATACCCTGTCTTGACATCAAAAACGGACAAACCGTTAAAGGGACAAATTTTGTCAACCTCCGTGAAGCGGGCGATCCCGTCGAACTGGGCAAGGCTTACAGTGACCAGGGTGCCGACGAACTGGTATACCTTGACATAACCGCCAGTTTTGAAGGCCGAAAGACCTTTACCGATCTGGTAAAGCGCATAGCCGCCCATATCAGTATTCCGTTCACGGTTGGTGGAGGGATCCATGAATTAAGTGATGTGGACCGTCTGCTAAGCGCCGGAGCCGACAAAGTGTCAATCAATTCATCAGCCATCAGAAATCCGAAACTGATTGATGAAATAGCGGGTCATTTCGGCTCGCAAGTATGCGTAGTGGCCATCGATGCCCGCCAAACGGAAAATGGATGGAAGTGCTATCTGAACGGCGGACGTGTGGAAACCGACCGTTACCTGTTCGACTGGGCAAAAGAAGCCAACGAACGCGGTGCCGGAGAAATCCTGTTCACCAGCATGGACCATGACGGAGTGAAAAACGGATATGCCAATGAAGCACTGGCCACTCTCAGCAATACACTCTCTATCCCGGTTATCGCATCAGGCGGCGCCGGAAAGAAAGAGCACTTCAAGGATACATTTATTTACGGAAAAGCCGACGCCGCACTGGCTGCCAGTGTTTTTCATTTCGGTGAAATACAGATTCCCGATTTAAAGTCGTATCTTCGTGCAGAAGGCATTAATGTAAGAATTTAAACGTGATAACAGAACAATTAAACAATATACAATGGAAATAGATTTTGACAAAATGAACGGACTTGTTCCGGCCATCATCCAAGATAGCTATACACAAAAGGTATTGATGTTAGGATTCATGAATAAGGAAGCGTATGAAAAGACAGTGGAAACTCAAAAGGTCACCTTCTACAGTCGTACCAAACAACGTCTGTGGACTAAAGGCGAACAGAGTGGAAACTTTCTGCATGTAGTTTCCATCCAAAATGATTGCGACAATGACACTCTGCTGATCAAAGTACATCCCGACGGACCAGTATGTCACACTGGCACAGATACCTGCTGGGGAGAAAAGAACGAACAGGATATTATGTTTCTGAAAGAACTGCAAGACTTTATCGACAAGCGTCACCAGGAAATGCCGGAAAAGTCATACACCACCAGCCTGTTCAAGTCGGGTGTGAACAAGATGGCACAGAAAGTAGGTGAAGAAGCCGTAGAAACAGTCATCGAGGCCTGCAACGGAACCGATGAACGTCTTATCTATGAAGGAGCCGACTTGCTTTACCACCTGATAGTGCTGTTGACATCGAAAGGTTATCGCATAGAAGATCTGGCAAGAGAACTGAAAGAACGTCACAGTGACACCTGGAAAAAACATTAAACCATTACCGGCATGACAGAACTACCTCTTATCTTATATAAAGGAGTGACGATCAACCAGCAGGAACTGACTGTCCTTCAAGGTGTGGACTTCAAGTTGGAAAAGGGAGAATTTGTCTATCTGATCGGCAAAGTGGGAAGCGGAAAATCAACATTCCTGAAAACCATATACGGAGAACTGGAAATAGCCGAAGGAGAAGCTACCGTGTTGGGATACAACATGCGTACCATCAAGCGCAAACATATCGCCGCCTTGAGAAGAAAACTTGGTATCGTATTCCAGGATTTCCAGCTTCTGACCGACCGTACCGTGCACGACAACCTGCAATTCGTACTGAAGGCCACCGGATGGAAACAGAAAAACGACATCGAAAACCGTATTGAAGAAGTTCTGAAGCTGGTAGGTATGGAAAATAAAGGCTATAAAATGCCCAATGAACTTTCAGGAGGAGAACAACAGCGTATCGTCATCGCACGGGCTATCCTGAATAGACCCGAGATTATACTGGCCGACGAACCTACCGGAAACCTGGACGTAGAAACAGGAAAAAACATCGTCAAACTGCTCCGGGAAATCTGCCGGCAAGGTTCTGCCATCATCATGACTACCCATAACCTCAACCTGCTGAAAGAATATCCAGGTAAAGTATTCTGTTGCGCAAACCACCACCTGACAGAAACGACAGAATACTAAAAAAACGAAAAGACAGAGATTTTACTTTTAAAAGTTAAAAAGTAGATAAAAAACTTTGTATCTTTGCGCAAATAATAAAGAAAACAATATATTTTAGAACAATTAAAATTCGAAACCAGAAATGAAAGTTTTAAAGTTTGGAGGAACATCGGTAGGCTCGGCACAGAGAATGAAAGATGTTGCCAAATTGATTACTGACGGCGAACAGAAGATTGTAGTCCTGTCTGCCATGTCAGGGACAACCAATACATTGGTAGAAATTTCGGATTATCTGTACAAGAAAAATCCAGAAGGTGCTAATGACATCATCAATAAGCTGGAAGCTAAATACAAGCAGCATATTGATGAACTCTATTCTACTGAAGAATACAAACAGAAGACTCTGGAATTCGTGAAATCAGTGTTCGACTATATCCGTTCCTATACCAAAGATATATTTACCCTGTTCGAAGAAAAAGTAATCCTGGCACAGGGTGAAATCATTTCAACCAACATGGTTACCAATTACCTGCAGGAACAAGGAGTGAAAGCCGTATTGATCCCTGCGTTGGAATTCATGCGTACAGACAAGAACAGCGAACCGGACTTGAACTACATCCGTGAAAAATTGCAGGCACAGCTGGAAGCAAATCCTGATTACGAAATTTATATTACACAAGGATTTATCTGCCGGAACGCTTACGGCGAAGTCGACAACCTGCAACGTGGCGGAAGTGACTATACCGCATCTTTGATAGGTGCAGCGATAAATGCATCCGAAATCCAGATATGGACAGACATCGACGGTATGCATGACAACGATCCGCGTATAGTTGAAAAAACTTCACCGGTACGCCACCTGCATTTCGAGGAAGCTGCAGAACTGGCTTACTTCGGCGCCAAAATCCTGCATCCTACCTGTGTACAGCCGGCCAAATACGCAAACATTCCGGTACGTCTGCTCAATACGATGGAACCGACTGCTCCCGGAACACTGATTTCAAATGAAACAGAAAAAGGCAAGATTAAAGCCGTTGCCGCAAAGGACAATATAACAGCCATCAAGATCAAATCAAGCCGTATGTTGCTGGCACACGGATTCCTGCGTAAAGTATTCGAAATATTCGAAAGCTACCAGACCGCCATTGATATGGTCTGCACTTCGGAAGTGGGCGTATCGATGTCGATAGACAATACAAAACACCTCAACGAAATTGTAAACGATCTGAAAAAATACGGAACCGTAACGGTAGACCACGACATGTGTATCGTTTGTGTTGTAGGTGATTTGGAATGGGAAAATGTAGGATTCGAAGCTAAGGCGCTGGATGCCATGCGTGATATTCCGGTACGTATGATCTCATACGGAGGCAGCAATTACAATATCTCATTCCTGATCCGTGAAGCAGACAAAAAGAAAGCGCTCCAATCTTTAAGCGATACATTATTTAACCATAAATAATATAGCAACGGCGGATAACATTCCGCTGGGGAAAAAGATACTTTGCAAAGCGGATGGTACGATTCCTTGAGTCGCGTCATCCGCTTTAGCTTCTTATATCATATCAATACAAAAAACAACTTTATGAAAGGAAAATTCCCTATTAATCAATTCCGTACGCTGGAAACTCCGTTCTACTATTACGATACGAACCTGCTGCGTGATACATTGAACGTTATCCGTACAGAAAGCGGCAAATACAACAAATTCTGTGTACATTACGCTGTCAAAGCCAATGCCAATCCTAAAATACTGAACATCATACGCGAAAGCGGACTGGGCGTGGACTGTGTAAGCGGAGGCGAAATCAAAGCCGCCATAAAAGCCGGATTTCCTCCCAGCAAGATTGTCTATGCCGGTGTAGGAAAGACCGACAAGGAAATCAATCTGGGACTGGATTATGACATATTCTGCTTCAACGTAGAATCTATCCCCGAATTGGAAGTCATCAACGAACTGGCTGCAGCCAAAGGCAAGATTGCACGTGTGGCCTTCCGCATCAATCCGAATGTAGGGGCACACACCCATGCAAACATCACAACCGGATTGGCTGAGAACAAATTCGGTATCAGCATGGAAGATATGGATCATGTCATTGACCTGGCATTGGAAATGGGAAACGTCAAATTTGTAGGGCTGCATTTCCACATCGGATCCCAGATTCTGGACATGGGCGATTTCGTAGCTCTTTGCAACCGTATAAACGAACTGCAGGAAAAGCTGTATGCCCGACAGATTATCGTAGAACACATCAATGTAGGTGGGGGTCTGGGTATAGACTACGCTCATCCTAACCGCCGCCCGATTCCTGACTTCGCCGAATATTTCGCCACTTATCACAAGCACCTGAAACTGCGTCCACAACAGACATTACATTTCGAACTGGGACGTTCGGTAGTTGGACAGTGTGGCAGTCTCATTACCAAAGTCACCTATGTAAAACAGGGTACAAACAAACAATTCGTAATCGTTGATGCAGGTATGACCGACCTGATCCGGCCGGCTCTCTACCAGGCATACCACAAGATTGAAAACATCACCTCGGAAGAACCTTCGGAAACATATGATGTAGTGGGGCCGATCTGTGAATCGTCGGATGTATTCGGCAAGGCCATCGATCTGAACAAGACCAAGCGCGGAGATCTGATTGCACTGCGTTCGGCTGGCGCCTATGGTGAAATCATGGCATCCTGCTATAATTGCCGTGAGCTTCCCAAAAGCTATACTTCGGATGAACTGATCTAGAAAAACGGATTCCAAATAAAGTATCAGATAAACTTGGACGGGAGAAGGATTTTACCGGATGACACATCACCGGTAAATATCCTTCTCCCTGTTCTATCTTCTATCGGTTATGATTCTCATTTTCTCAGACAGAAGTTATACCGGAATCGAAAAAATGCTCTATTTTTGCAGAGTTTTAGAAACAAAAAACAATGATGACATTCGATTTTTACCCCGAAACCTGTATTCTGACAGGAATATGCTGCATATTGTTTATCATCCAGCTCATTTACATTTTCTCCATCTACAACAAAATCCATAAACGCTGCAAAAACCCGCTCAAAGATATATCCGAAGAACTGCCACCTTTATCGGTACTTATTGTGACCAAAGACTCGGGTAATGCATTAAAAGAGAACCTTCCTGTTATCTTGGAACAGGATTACCCTGAATTCGAAGTCATTGTAGTCAACGACAAGTCGGCAGGAGAAGATGAAAATATTCTGAAACTGCTGGAGCAGAAGTATAAAAACCTATATCATACCTTCATCCCCGAAACAGCACGTTACGTAAGCCGTAAAAAACTGGGTATTGCCATGGGTATACGGGCAAGCCGCAACGAATGGCTGGTTGTGACCGAACCCAACTGCCGCCCGGTAAGCAACCAATGGCTGCGAAGCCTGGCCAGACAAATGACTCCACATACCGACATTGTATTAGGATACAGCAACTTCATGCCAAAGAAGGGCTGGTTTGCCAAAACTCTTGTTCTGGATATGTTCTTCCTGTCGGTACGTTACCTGGGAAGAGCCATTGCCGGAAGCCCTTACATGGGCATCGGACGAAACCTGGCATACCGTAAAAGTACCTATCAAAAGCACAAAGGTTTCTCCGACCATCTGCAGCTGCAACGGGGAGAGGACGACCTGTTCATCAATGCCGTAACCAATGAACGCAACACAAGAGTCGCAATAGAACCGGATAGCATTGTACGTATGCCTGTACCGCCATATAAACGAATCTGGTTGGAGGAAAAGATAGGCAGGATGGTAACCGGACACTATTACCAAGGCACGGCAAGACTGCTGAACAGTATAGAGACATGGACCTGTGGCCTGTTCCATCTGACATCACTTGCCGGAATCATAACTTCCATATACACCCAGCAATGGATTTTTGCAGGAATCATCCTCTTGCTATGGCTTGTCCGCTTTATCTGCGAAATGACTGTATTCCACCATACGGCAAAAGACCTGCAGGAAAACATGTGCTGCATCTTTCCCTGGTTTGACCTTGTACGGCCACTCTGGAGCCTGAAACGGCAGATACAGTACATATTCCACAGCAAAACTGATTATATGAGAAAATAAAAGCGGACAGAACCGGCCATTCTATTCCGGGCGTCATCTGTTGAAGAGCTCAAAGGTAAATTTACACCCCAGGGAAGTGAATTTACCTTTTTCATTTCCAATAAACACCCCGAAATCAAAGACATGCGTACCTATGCCATATCCCAATTCAAAGTAAGGATTCAAATGAGGCATAAACAGGATTCCGGCATAAATACGTTCCTTCTGGATAAATGAAAGCAACCGTCCTACCGGATACAACAACAGGAACGGGGTTTCGAAAGTCATGTTTCCACGGACATAATGGCGGGAAGCGTTGTACCAACGTCCGTCCAGCATCTGGAAAGTCCCTCCGATATCATCATTCCACCCTTGCGGAAGATTGATATTGGCAAAATCTACGTAATCCACAAAATACATGTCATCCTGGTTCGTAAAGAAACCGCTTCCCAAATGATACGCAAGCGTGTGTATATTATTGATACGGATTTTCTGTTCGGCCGACATCTCAAAACGTTCATATTTTCCGGAATTAGGAAGGATATCAAGACCCCGCTCATAATCGAAAACAAAGGTAGGATACCTGGAACCTACGTTGATTTTACGGTTACCATTGTAATAATAATACATTCCAGGAGTCCACTCCACTCTGACTCTGGGTGCAAAACTGTTATATCTCAGCCGGACACGCTCCGCCACTTCGGGAGTACCGTTTACAGCATTACGCCAATGCATGGAAATACCCATCCACAGATTCAGACCGTTTATAACCTCCAGGTTATGGGCCACGTTCAGATACACATCCTTGAAATAGTCCAGTTCCAGTCCTGTAAAACTGAATGCACTGTCGGGCATGGCATTCAGCTGGTCCAGTACCACACTACTGTAGATACGGTTACCGTTCCCCACATTGACGGTAATGGAGCCGTGTTTCCGCGGATTATATACAAATTCTCCGTCCAGTTTCGCGTAAAATTCCTTCTTTGTGAAATTATAACCGATCTGAGGCACCAGCCTCAACAGTTTCCCGTTATGGAACAGTTTGTTATATTTGAACACCTGCCTGTAGGAAATACCTCGGCGGTGACTGTAACTGACAAGAAGAGGATTGATCAACGGAGAACAGGTCACATTTCCCACACGAGAAAAATCGATGTCGTAACTGCTGATCAGGGCATCCCCTATCTGCCCCATGAACACCAGGTTCTTCTTCAGTTTCGTTTCCACCTGCATGGTATCGTCAACGTGTACCTCCCTCCGCTTGTCGAACGCCAGATACAGGCTGTCTTCCCAGTCGTCCAAAGGAAGGGGGCGGATACGCGCAAACGAATCCCGGTTCTGGATAAGACGGGTCGTATCGCAAGTCAGCGTATATGATTTCGACAGATTATATTTATCTTTCTTCAACCGGCCGAAATTCCAGTCGTTTTCCTTCCTGAACGAAACTTCCGAATAGTTCAGCCACCCGGTATATTTCATCTCCAGGTGGTTCCCTACAAACTTGAACACTACATCCAGGTTCAGCAGTTGGGGAAGGCATCGGGTTTCAGGAGTTTTTCCCATCTGCATGACAAGATGGAATGCCGTAAGATCGTATTTCCCTATAAAATCCATGTACCGTATATTCCAGTCGCTTGAAGAGATCCAGAAAAAACCTTCCAACAACTGTGTACTCCGATATCGGGGAATCACCCGGATCTTGTAGACTACTCCTTCCGACTGGTAATCGATAGAATCCAGCAGATAATTATAATGTATACTGGTACTTTTCGACAAAGGCGACAATATCTTGTCTTTCATCACCGAAGGAGAATAAATGTTGAAATGGATAAAGTCCATAATATCGAAAAAACGGCTGTTACCGCCAGGAAATGTAGTCTGTACCGCCCGGATCTTACGGTCGTATATATCGGGTGCCGTATAATGGAGCTCACTGAGTGATTCATGTATATAGTTGTCCACCCCCTTTTCAAAACGGAACATATAGGGGATATATTTAAGGATACGGTTCCTTTTATGTACCTGAAACCTTCCTTTCAGATACAGGTCGGCCTTGAACTCCTCCACCTCATTGGCATAAACCTGGGCCGAATAAAAAATATGTGACATGATGGAATCAGGAACAAACGGACGGTGCGGAACAGATGGCATATACTCGCTGGCCATTCCCCAAACCGAACATAGCGTCAGAAGCAACCACAAAACGATTCTGAGCCTTATTCCAGATATTCTCCTTGTCCGTTTCATATTTAAGGCAAATATATACAAATACCTTTATTATTAACCATATTTTTCAACGTTTATGACTAAGTTTTTAATTTTTTCTTTTTATCTTTGTGCTGGAAAACATGTTTCTACAGCATTTATGATTAAAAAGGATTTAACAGAAAGCGAGATTGCCGAAAGTATCCCCGACTTGTGGCAACCTCTGACCGAAGAACAACGTGCATATCTGGCACAAAATTTTACCATTCAAAAGTATAAGAAAAATGAAACCATCTATTGTGAAGGAGAAACTCCTTTCCACCTGATGTGTCTGCTGAACGGTAAAGTGAAAATCTATAAAGATGGAGTAGGAGGACGCAGTCAGATAATCCGGGTTATCAAGAACAAAGAGTATTTTGCCTATCGGGCTTATTTTGCAGAGGAAAATTTCGTAACAGCTGCAGCTGCTTTCGAACCATGTACCATCTGTCTGATTCCCATGCCGGTAATCATCAAACTGATTATGGAAAACAGTGAGCTGGCCATGTTCTTCATCAAGCAGCTTTCAAAAGACCTGGGGATTTCCGATGAACGTACTGTCAACCTTACACAAAAGCACATCCGGGGACGTCTGGCTGAATCCTTGCTGTTCCTGAAAGACACATATGGAGTGGAAGGCGACCAATGCACGCTGAGCATCTACCTTTCACGGGAAGATCTCGCCAACCTGTCGAACATGACTACTTCGAATGCCATCCGTACACTCTCCAATTTTGCGGCAGAAAAACTGATTATCATAGATGGACGCCGTATCAAGATTCTTGATGAAGAGAAATTAAAGAAAATCAGTAAAATAGGATAAATACACATTTTATTATTTTTTCACTGCATTGCCCTGAACAACCGCATTCTAGTGGTTGTTCAGGGCAATGCAGTGAAAACACCTTGGCATTTCATAAAAAGAAGAAGGTATTTTATCCCAATAAACAAGGAATCCTGAAGAAAACATCAAGATATTCTGGCACAAAGTTCATGAAGTTTCCCGAAAAAAACAAGTTCTTTTCGACGGGTATTCCAGAACTCTTCTTTCCATGCCCTTTATACGCTTATTCAAAACGGATGGAACGTGCAGGATGAATCCGACTGACCAGATAAGACGGACCTACCAGCATCACGACTGAAATGATCAGGGTACACACATTCAGCAGCAACCATATACCTACATTCAGTTCAATGGGGACAGTATCGACGTAATAGGTCTCCGGATCAAGCTTGATGATACCGAACCACGACTGTAAAAAGCAGAACAACAACCCGGCTACATTCCCCCAAAGCATCCCCTTTCTGATCAGGAATACAGAAAAAGAGAGAAAAATCTTACGGATGGAATTGTTGTCGGCTCCCAAAGCCTTCAATATACCGATCATATTGGTACGCTCCAATATCAGGATCAGCAATCCGGAAATCATGGTAAATCCGGCTACCCCGGTCATCAGAATCAAGATGACCCAAACATTCAGATCAAGCAGATCCAGCCATGCAAAAATCTGCGGATAAACTTCCTGAACCATACGCGAGAAATACTCATAACCCAGTTTGTCATGCCTGCCTTGCAATGAAAGCAACACTTGTTCATTGACTCTTTCATTCTGACTGAAATCGGGTACATCTATCTCCAGACCACTCACCTGCCCTTCTTCCCAATTGTTCAGACGGCACACGGTACGCAAATCCGTAATCAGGAACATATTGTCGTAAGTCGAAAAGTTCGTCTGGAAAATACCTGATATTGTCATTCTCCGTGCCCGGATATCGTCTTCCACATAATAGGTATAAAGCTTGTCGCCCACCTTCAATGAAAGTTTGTCGGCGATTGTCTTGGATACAAGTACTTCATTACTCGGCACACTGTCGGTAAAGTGCGGTATATCACCGCACACCAGACACTGTTTCAAAAATGTCATGTCATACTCCTGAGCCACGCCTTTAAGTACAATACCCTGAAAATTGTCGGAAGTCATAACCATCCCCGGCTTGGTAGCATAGCGCTGTACATGCCCCACTCCCGGAATAGCCTGCAATGCCCGCATCAGACTGTCATTACCTATAACAGGAGGCATCTCATACGACTGCACCTCCGTCAGACCGGTAACCAGAATATCCGAACTGATCCCCACGACCTTATCCCTTACCTGATGTTTGAATCCGGTAACAACAGCCACCGAGACGATCATGACGGCCAGCCCGATGGCAATGCCTGCCATAGCAATGCGTACGGCAGGCTTTGAAACTTCCTTTGCGCCCTCATTGCTTCTGTAGATGCGCCGGGCTATAAAAAGTTTCCAGTTCATCCTTTATTCCTCCACCCGTCCCGGATATGCTTCAAGCGCTTTTCTCAAGACAAACAAGGCACGGGCCAGGTCTTCCTTTTTCAGCACATAGGCCACACGGACCTCATTGATACCAGCTCCCGGCGTAGTATAGAACCCCGCTGCCGGAGCCATCATAACTGTTTCTCCTTCGTAGTTAAAATCATTCAGGCACCATGCACAGAACTTCTCCGCATCATCCACCGGCAACTTGGCCACTGTATAGAAAGCCCCCATAGGTATGGGCGAATACACACCGGGAATACGGTTCAGACCGTCAATAAGGCATTTACGGCGTTCCACATATTCATCGTAGTTCTCACGCATGTACTCTTCGGGCGTATCCAACGAAGCCTCAGCAGCAATCTGACCGATCAACGGAGGACTCAGACGGGCCTGGCAGAACTTCATCACCGCCTTGCGTACGTCTTCATTCTTGGTAATCAGCGCACCGATACGGATACCACATTCCGAATAACGCTTGGATACGGAATCAATCAGAACAACATTATTCTCAATGCCCTCCAGATGACAGGCTGAGATATAAGGCGAACCTGTATAGATAAACTCACGGTAAACTTCGTCGGAAAACAGGAACAAGTCGTACTTTTTCACCAGATCACGGATCTGATTCATTTCACGACGGGTATACAGGTACCCTGTCGGATTGTTCGGGTTACATATGAGGATACCTTTGGTACGCTCGTTGATCAGCGCCTCGAACTTCTCTACCTTAGGTAAAGAAAATCCCTCCTCAATGGTTGTTGTCACTGTACGGATAATGGCTCCGGCCGAAATGGCAAATGCCATGTAGTTGGCGTACGCCGGTTCGGGAACAATAATTTCATCTCCCGGGTTCAGGCAGCTCATAAAGGCAAACAGTACAGCTTCCGAACCACCGGTGGTGATGATGATATCATCCGGTGTCAAGTGAATGTCATACTTCTCATAGTAACCCACCAGCTTTTCACGGTAACTTCTGTATCCCTGGCTTGGACTGTATTCCAGAATAGTACGGTCAATATTACGAATCGCATCGAGGGCCGCTCGTGGAGTTGGCAGGTCCGGCTGACCAATATTCAAATGATATACATGAATTCCTCTCTCTTTAGCAGCTTCGGCCAACGGTGCCAATTTCCGGATCGGCGACTCTGGCATTTCATTTCCTCTGATGGATATTTGTGGCATATTTTTATAGATTATTAGAAATATGGCTACAAATATAGCTTGAAAGAACAAAATCCACAACAATTATAATAAAATAAATGTCAGACGGTATCCGGGACATCAGCCGGGAAGAACATAAAAAAGTAATAAATAAACCGTCCGGCAAACACATATGTCAATATTTAATATATCTTTGCATAACAATATTAACTAATAAAACAGCAACTAAAGGAATTATGATGCACAACTGGTTTGAGTGCAAAATCCGTTACGAAAAAGTAATGGAGAACGGCATGAATAAGAAAATCACGGAACCTTATCTGGTCGATGCACTCAGTTTTACTGAAGCCGAATCACGTATTATTGAAGAAATAACCCCGTTTATAAGTGGAGAATTCACCGTATCCGATATAAAACGCGCCAACTATAGCGAACTTTTTCCCTGTGAAGAAGACGCAGCCGACAGATGGTTCAAATGCAAACTCTATTTCATCACCCTGGACGAAAAAAGCGGAGCCGAAAAAAAGACGGCAACAACCGTTTTGGTTCAGGCAGCCGACCTGCGTGACGCAATCAAGAAGCTGGATGAAGGCATGAAAGGTACGATGGCCGACTACACAATCGCTTCTGTAGCCGAAACAGCCATTATGGATGTATATCCGTATTCGGCAGAACCCGACGTAAAGCCGGAATTCCCTGACGCAGATAAAAGATAATTAAAAATAAAACGATAAATGGACATTCAAACTAATTTAAAGGAAGTACTCAATGACCTGCCCCAAGATGTCCGCCTGGTAGCAGTATCAAAGTTCCATCCCGCCGAAGCCATTCAAGCCGCATATGATGCAGGCCAGCGCATATTCGGGGAAAGCAAGGTTCAGGAAATGGATGAAAAGCACGGAAAGCTGCCCGAGGACATCGAATGGCATTTCATCGGACATCTACAGACAAACAAGGTAAAGTATATTGCCCCTTATGTAGCGCTGATCCACGCTGTAGACTCCTACAAATTACTGGTTGAAGTCAATAAACAAGCTTCCAAAGTCAATAGAATCATTCCTTGCCTGCTGGAAATCCATATAGCCCAAGAAGAAAGCAAATATGGCTTCACTTTCGAAAGTTGCAGGACATTCCTACAGGAAGAAGCATGGAAAGAACTCACCAACGTACGTATAGAAGGTGTTATGGGCATGGCCACAAATACCGACGACGAGAATGAAATAAGAAAAGAATTTGAAAGCCTGCACAGGTTCTTCAACGAACTGAAAGAAAACTATTTCAAGGAACAACCCTATTTCAAGGAAATATCCATGGGAATGTCACACGACTACAAGATAGCCGTTGCCGCCGGAAGCACGATGGTCCGTGTAGGAAGCAAAATTTTTGGAGAAAGAATATACTAAAACTTTAATCATATGGTACAATTGAAAACAACATTCGCAGGATTGACTCTGGAAAATCCGATTATCATCAGCAGTTCCGGACTGACAAACAGTGTGGAGAAAATAAAGAAACTGGAAGAAGCAGGCGCTGGAGCCGTAGTGCTCAAATCTGTATTCGAAGAACAGATCAACATGCAGGCTGGAGCCATGCAAGGATATGGCTCACCCGAAGCAGACGACTATCTGGGTACATACGTACGCTCACATGCGCTGAACGAACATATCAACCTGATTGAACAGGCAAAAAAAGCATGTAAAATCCCGGTTATCGCCAGCATCAACTGCTACAGCGACAGCGAATGGGTGGATTTCGCCAAAATGATGGAAAATGCAGGTGCCGACGCACTGGAAATCAACATCCTTACCTTGCAGACTGAAAAGGACTATACCCCAGGAAGTTTCGAACAGCGCCACATCGACATTCTCCGCCACATCAAGAAAAGCGTAAATATTCCTGTTATCATGAAACTGGGAAGCAACTTTACCAACCCGATTGCACTGATCAACCAACTGTATGCTAACGGGGCGGCAGCAGTCGTATTGTTCAACCGCTTCTACCAGCCTGATATCAATATCGAAACCCTGACATTTACCAACACCAACGTCATGAGCAATCCTAGCGAACTGGCCGACCGCCTGCGCTGGACAGCAATCGCATCGGCAGCGGTACCGCAGGTAGATTACGCCATTTCTGGAGGTGTACATTGCGGCAAAGGGGTTATCAAGACTATTCTGGCAGGTGCGTCTGCAGTAGAAATATGCAGTGCCATCTATCAATACGGCAACAAGGAAATCGCAACGATGAAAAACGAACTGAAAGAATGGATGGAAAGTAACGGTTATGATACCCTGAACCAGTTCAAGGGAAAAATGAATGCCAATGCGGCCGGCGACATAAATCCGTTCGAACGTACCCAATTCATGAAATATTACAGCAACCATCAGGAATAACCACAATTTCCATATCATAATTAAAAAGGCCTGCTCTCCAAAATAGGAAATACATATCCGTTATTGGGGAAGAGGCCTTTTTTATTCTCCAGACAGGCGTCCGTTTCCTGCTTTCCAGACTCTTTTTCCAATCAAATTAATTGGATAAATAAGAATAAACGTATATATTTGCACATATAGTGCGCCAAGTGTGCAATTCAACAAATCAGTTATGGAAAAAAGTTTTATCGCTTTTATAGAAGAAAGTATAAAGAAGCATTGGGATCTCGATGCATTGACCGATTATAAAGGATTGACCCTACAATACAAGGATGTAGCCAGAAAAATAGAAAAACTGCATCTCCTCCTGGAAGGAAGCGGCATAAAGCCAGGTGACAAAGTAGCTATCTGCGGACGGAACAGTGCGCACTGGGGGGTGGCATTTCTGGCAATCCTCACTTATGGAGCGGTAGCGGTACCGATACTACACGAATTCAAGGCCGACAACATCCATAATATAGTGAACCACTCGGATGCCCGGCTTCTTTTCGTGGGAGACATGGTATGGGAAGCCCTCAATGAAGCCGAAATGCCCAAGCTGGAAGGTATCATCCTGATGACCGACTTCACTCTACTGGTAAGCCGTAGTGCACAATTGGAATATGCACGCGAACACCTGAACGAACTGTTCGGAAAAAAATTCCCCCGCAATTTCAGACGTGAACATGTTTCATACCGACGAGACAATCCGGAAGAACTGGCTGTAATCAACTACACATCAGGAACAACCAGCTTCTCTAAGGGGGTGATGCTACCCTACCGCTCACTCTGGTCGAATACACAGTTCGCTTTCGAAGTCCTTCCGTTACAGGCAGGCGACAAAATTGTATCCATGCTGCCTATGGCACACATGTACGGACTGGCCTTTGAGTTCCTCTACGAATTTTCAAGCGGGTGCCACATCTATTTCCTGACACGGATGCCCAGCCCTAAAATCATTTTCCAGGCCTTTGCCGACGTAAAGCCCAATATCATCATTGCTGTACCGCTGATTATTGAGAAGATTATCAAGAAAGGTGTATTGCCCAAACTGGAGACCTTGAAAATGAAAGTATTGCTTAAAGTACCAATCATCAATGACAAGATCAAGGCAGCAGTGCGGGAACACATGATCCAAGGGTTCGGCGGGAACTTTTATGAAATCATCATCGGAGGCGCAGCATTCAATCAGGAAGTCGAAAAGCTGTTGAGAAGTCTGGATTTCCCTTATACGGTAGGATACGGAATGACCGAATGTGGCCCCATCATCTGTTATGAAGACTGGAAACGGTTCCGTGCCGGATCATGCGGCAAAGCCGCTCCACGCATGGAAGTGAAGATAGACAGTCCCGACCCTGAAAACATTGTTGGAGAAATCATGACACGAGGCGACAATGTCATGCTGGGGTATTATAAAAATCCGGAAGCTACCGCCCAGGTACTGGAAGCCGACGGATGGCTCCATACCGGCGATTTGGGAATTATGGACAAGGACGGGAATGTCACTATCAAAGGGCGTAGCAAAAACATGCTGCTGGGACCTTCCGGACAAAACATTTATCCGGAAGAGATCGAAGAGCAACTGAACAACATGCCTTTTGTAGCCGAAAGTATCATCATACAGCAAACCGACCATAAACTGATGGCCTTGATATATCCCGATTTCGAAGAGGCCTATGCACAAGGAATGAGTAATCAGGACATAGAAGCCGCAATGGAAACGAACCGTGTCAATCTGAATGCGGAACTACCGGCTTATTCACAGATAGCAAGAGTAAAAATATACCCGGAAGAGTTTGAAAAGACCCCGAAGAAGAGTATCAAGCGCTTCCTATATCAAGATGTAAAATAAATCTCATGAAATTCAATTCTAGAATAATAGTACTGTTCCTGTCGGGTATTGTCCTGACAGGGACTTCTTCTCTATATGCACAGTCCAAAAGAAAAGGGCTGAAGGAAGGCCCCAGCATAGCTGTCAGTATCACCAATAAAAAGAAAGACCCTCCGCAGACTTATTTTAACCTGGGGCTGTTCAGTAATATCAAGAGTTTGAACGGTTTCGGTTTCAATGTCATATCAAGCATTTCCCATCATTATTCCAAAGGAATCCAACTGGCAGGCATAACCAACATTACGGGACTTGACGCGGCCGGCCTTCAGATTTCAGGCATTACCAATGTTACAGGACGGACAACACGAGGAATTGCTTTGGCAGGTCTTATAAACGTCAACGGTAAAAATACCGATGGGCTGGCTGTTTCAGCGTTAGGAAACTTTTCCGGAGAGAAGTTAAGAGGACTGGCTATCAGTGGTATAATGAATATCAGTGGCGGAAACAGTGGAGGTCTTATGGTTGGCGGACTGGCCAATATCGCAGCAAAACAACAAAAAGGTGTGGCTATAGCCGGACTAATGAACGTAACAGGTGATACACTCAGAGGAATGCAGATTACGGCTCTGATGAACATCACGGGAAACACATGCAACGGAATACAACTGGCAGGAATTGGCAATGTGGCAGTCAAGAACCGTGGCGTACAAACCGCCCTAGCCAATTATGCAGAAACCAATACCGGATTACAGTTAGGTATAGCCAACATTTCGGCCGACAACAACAGAGGGTTGCAAGTCGGATTCATAAATATAAATAGAGACAGCATACATGCACGGCAAATAGGATGCATCAACATCAATCCTTCTACCCGTGTCCAAATGTTTGTGTCCGGAAGTAACCTCAACAAAGCCAATGTAGGTATTCGCTTCAAGAACCGATATACCTACACGGAATTTGGAGCAGGAGCCTATGCACTTGATTTCAATCAGTTCAGCGTTTCGGGATTTTATCGTGCCGGCATATACTACCCGATAACCCACCGAATGGACATCGGTGCTGATGCCGGATTCTACCATATCGAAACACTGGATAACCATACTCCCACAAATGAGTGTCCCGCACGATTGTATGCAATACAACCCCGTCTCAATCTGGAATATCACATAACCGACAAATTCGGAATATTCGTTTCGGGAGGCTATAGCTGGGCCAAGCAATATGGGCACAGCTCAATCTACAGACACCATCCCTCCTTTGAAGTGGGACTTGTATTCTTCTAAGAAGAATAATCAGCTGTTCAAATTAGAAGAACGGACGCGGCTTAAGGTTTCGGGCGTCATCTGTAAAAGCGAAGCAATGTAGACTAAAGGTGCGCGTTTCAGTATTTCCGGATGAAGCTGAAGCAATTTGTTATACCGCTCGTGAGCAGGTTCGAAACGGAGAGTATCAGCCTTGACTTGGGATTCAATCAATGAAAATTCAAAGAATTTCCGGTATAAAACCCCTATATCATTATAGGTGGCAGCCAGCTGTTCAATATCCGCTTTATTGATTTCCCATAATACAGTAGGCTCCAACGCCTCGATCATCAGATGTGTCGGTGCCTGTTTCAGATAGCTTTCCAAACATATAACCAGTCCACCCTCATAAGCAATGTGTTCAGTCAAATCCTTTTCATGCTTATAATAGAACTGACGGGTCAACCCTTTTTCTATGTAACGCATACACGTACAGACTTCACCTTCATCAAGAATCCGTTCACCCTTCTTATATTTCCTGTAAACAAGAATATCTGCAAAAGCATGCAGACTTTCGCGCTCTAACTGTCCGTTATTTTCGGCAACAATACGCCTAGCTACTTCCACGTTTGTCATCATACTGTTCATCAGACTGTTTTACTTACAATAGACCTTTCTTTATTTCACTTTGATTCTGTCGAATCCTTCTCCGAATACTCCGATAACGGCACTTTGAGAGACAAAAGCATGAGGATCAATATCTTTGATTAGCCGGAAAATCACTGTTGATTCCCTTTTCTTGGCCAACACAAACATCATCTTTACATTATTATGAGTATAACATCCTACCCCGTCAATAAACGTCACTCCGCGATGTAAATCTTTATTAATACGCTGTCCTATCTCCTCATATTTGTTCGAAATAATGAAGAACTGTACCGACTGACGGGCACTGTTCACCACCTGATCCAAAACAAAACTGGAAATAAACAATACAACATAACCATACACTACTTTTTCCCAGTCATGAAGGACAAGATAACTTGATGATATGATAATCACATCGCAAATCAGGATAACCTTTCCCAACGATATGTCACGATACTTATTCACAATGGCAGCTATAATATCAGTACCTCCCGTACTTCCGTTCGATGAAAACGCAATGCCTATACCTGCACCACAGAATGAAGCACCTAACACACAGGCCATAAATGGCTGGTCATGAATCAGACTTCCTTTCACCACTTCCTGGATGACAGCCAACAACAAAGTCAGGACGGCTACCGCCCAAATAGTCTTCAGGCAAAAACGTAACCCCAGAATTTTCAATGCAAGCAACAAAAGCAAGAAATTAATAATCAGATAAGTATACTGGACCGGAAAGCCGGTAGCCCAATAAATGATTGAAGCAATTCCCGGAACGGCACCCGAAGGAATATCATTAGGCAATAGAAAAACAGTCCACCCTATACCATAAGTCAACATCCCTAACGCAATCATGACGTAATCTTTCGTTTCTCTAAAAAACTTATAAACGCCTCCAGTAGAACTCAACTTTTCCATCTTATATGATTTATTTTGCCTACAAAGGTAAAAATAAAATATGATATTCTGAAAAAAATATAATAAGGTTATTCATGACATCCACACCGGAACAACAGCAATCTGATTTTTCTACCCGCTATATCTTCAGTTTACAAAAATTCAGCATCAAAACCTTCATTCTGACAAATTTCTTTGTTAATTCAAGAAGCCGGTTTTTGTAAATGGGATATTTTTCATACTTTTGTAACCAATTGGGCTTAATTCATAATCATTACTTGATAAAATGGCATTGCTGAACGAACATTTTCTCAAATTATCGGATAACTCACTTTTTTCGGAAATAGAAAAAAAAGTGAATTCGTTCAAAGTCATCCATCCTAAGGCTGACCTGATACATTTAGGGACAGAAGACGTGATACTTCCCATCCCGGCAACAGCAGCCGATGCCATGCAACGTGCCATTGACGAAATGGGAAAAGAATCGACATTTCGCGGATACGGTCCGGTAAAGGGATACAACTTCCTCATTGATGCTATTCTGAAAAATGACTATGCCCCATATGGTATACAATTCGAGCCCGGCGAAATATTCATCAATGACGGGGCTAAATGTGATATCGGAAATATCGGAAACATTCTCCGTCATGACAACACGATTGGTATAACCGATCCGACACATCCCATGTACATCAACTCAAGTGTCTTGAGTGGTCGAACCGGAGAAATGGAAAAAGACGGCAGCTGGAGTAATGTCATTTATATTCCCTGCAGAGAAAGCAACCATTTCATACCCGAACTCCCGTCCCAACGTGTAGACATCGTCTATCTTTGCTACCCCAATAATCCTACCGGAATAGCACTTCCTAGACACGAGCTGAAAAAGTGGGTCAACTATGCACTCGAAAACGACACCTTATTAATATGTGACTCTACCTATAAGGCATATATACAAGGCTCGGATATTCCACACTCCATCTATGAAATCAAAGGAGCACGGAAAGTTGCAATTGAAATTTGCAGTTTTTCCAAATGCGCCGGATTCACTGGTATACGCTGCGGATACACAACCGTACCAAAGGAACTGACAGCGGTAACCTTATCGGGAGAAAGAGTACAATTGAACCCCATATGGGAGCAATATCAGAAGATACGGTACAACGGAACTTCATATATTTCACAAAAGGGTGCCGAAGCACTCTATTCACCTGAAGCCAAAGAACAAATCAGAAAAAACATCATATATTACATGAACAATGCCCGCATGATAAAAAAGGCATTGGAAAACATGGGACTAAAAGTATATGGGGGCAAAGATGCACCCTATCTATGGGTCAAGGTACCAAGGCCGCTGTCGTCCATGAAATTTTTTGAGAAACTACTATTCGATGCACAGATACTTTCCACACCAGGCATTGCATACGGTTCGGGAGGAGAAGGATTTATAAGATTAACCGCATTCGAACGTAAAGAGAGATGCGAAGAGGCAGTACAACGCATTTGCAGATACCTGTAAGACAAAGCAATGAAAATGAAAAAACGATAAGAACAAAATAACAGCCATAAAAATAACAACCATAGAATATTTGAGGTATTATGTCAAAACTAAGATTTAACGTAGTAGAACAAGCGTTTCACAAGAAACCGGTTGAAGTCGTTTCCCCGGAGAAACGCCCGAGTGAGTATTTCGGAAAGTATGTGTTCAACCGTGAGAAGATGTTCAAGTATCTGCCTAGCAAGGTGTATGCCAAATTGGTAGATGTAATCGACAACGGAGCCAATCTGGACCGCAGTATTGCCGACGAAGTCGCTAAGGGAATGAAAAAATGGGCCATGGAACTGGGGGTCACCCACTATACCCACTGGTTCCAGCCACTAACTGAAGGCACAGCCGAAAAGCATGACGCCTTTGTAGAACACGACGGCAAGGGTGGAATGTTGGAGGAATTTTCAGGAAAACTGCTGGTTCAACAGGAAGCCGACGGTTCATCTTTCCCTAATGGCGGTGTGCGTAATACATTCGAAGCCCGTGGCTACAGTGCATGGGACCCGTCATCTCCTGTATTCGTAGTGGACGACACGTTGTGTATTCCTACAATCTTCATTGCTTATACCGGTGAATCACTTGACTATAAGGCTCCGTTGCTGAAGGCTCTGCGGGCCGTAAACAAGGCTGCGGTAGATGTATGCCATTATTTCAATACTGACGTTAAGAAGGTAGTTGCCTACCTGGGATGGGAACAGGAATATTTCCTGGTCGATGAAGGACTTTACGCCGCACGTCCCGACCTGCTGCTTACAGGCCGTACACTGATGGGACATGAAGCTTCTAAGAACCAGCAGTTGGAAGACCATTACTTCGGTGCAATACCTCCACGTGTAGCCGCATTCATGAAGGACCTTGAAATCCAGGCTCTGGAACTGGGTATTCCGGTCAAGACACGCCACAACGAGGTTGCCCCTAACCAGTTCGAACTGGCTCCTATCTATGAAGAATGTAACCTGGCAGTCGACCATAACATGCTTATCATGTCACTGATGCGCAAAATCGCACGTAACCACGGATTCCGCGTACTGCTGCATGAAAAACCGTTCAAGGGTATCAACGGATCGGGTAAGCACAACAACTGGTCATTGGGAACAGATACGGGCATCCTGTTGATGGCTCCGGGAAAGACATCGGAAGAGAACCTGCGCTTCATCACATTCGTAGTCAATACACTGATGGCGGTATACCGTCATAACGGATTGCTGAAGGCTTCCATCATGAGTGCCACTAACGCTCACCGTCTGGGGGCCCATGAAGCACCTCCCGCCATCATCTCTTCATTCCTGGGTACTCAGTTGAGTAAGGTACTGGATCACATGGAAGATAGTTCAACTAACGAACTGGCCTCTTTGGGCAGCAAGCAGAGCATGCGTCTGGATATCCCTCAGATTCCGGAACTGCTCATCGACAATACCGACCGTAACCGTACTTCACCGTTCGCCTTCACCGGTAACCGTTTCGAGTTCCGTGCCGTAGGTTCTGAAGCGAACTGTGCCAGTGCAATGATTGCCCTGAATACAGCCGTAGCCGAACAGCTTACTCTGTTCAAGAAAGAAGTCGACACACTGATTGAACAGGGAGAACCCAAAATTTCAGCTCTTATCCACGTTATCCGTAAATATATCAAAGCATGCAAACCTATCCGCTTTGACGGTAACGGTTACAGTGAGGAATGGCAGCAGGAGGCAGCACGCCGCGGATTGGACTGTGAAACAAGCTGTCCGGTCATCTTCGACAATTACCTGAAACCGGAAACAATCCAGATGTTCGAATCAACCAATGTGATGAACCGGAAAGAACTGAAAGCCCGTAACGAAGTGAAATGGGATACCTATACAAAGAAAATCCAGATTGAGGCACGTGTATTGGGCGACCTGGTAATGAACCATATTGTTCCGGTAGCTATCGAATACCAGAGTAAACTGGTAGACAATGTATATAAGATGAAATCCATCTTCCCGGAAGAAGAAGCAAAAAAACTTTCGGCTGAAAATGTCGCCATTATCAAACGTATTGCCGAGCATACCGCTTTCATCAAGGAAAAGGTTGATGCCATGGTTGAAGCACGGAAAGTAGCCAACAAGATTACAGAGGAACGTGAAAAGGCAATCGCCTACCACGACAACATCGAACCGATGCTGGAAGAAATCCGCTACCACATAGACAAACTGGAGCTGATCGTTGACGACCAGATGTGGACACTCCCCAAATACCGTGAACTGCTCTTCATCCGTTAAAAGACTGTTACATCTTATAAAAGACTTGCTTCCGCACGGCAGAAGCAAGTCTTTTCTGTTTCTACACAACACGATTTGGAATCAGTACATAACCTGAACCGTAAAAAAAAACGCATTAGCAATCAATAAAAATAAAAAGTCCGTATCTTTGCGGCATGGAATGGCTATACAATCTATTTTTTGACCACTCCGCGTTACAGGCAGTGGTTATTCTGTCCCTCATCATATCTGTGGGACTTGCTCTCGGAAAAATCAAAGTATTAGGAATTTCCCTGGGCGTAACATTCGTATTCTTTATGGGGATTTTCGCCGGTCATCTCGGCTTTTCAATAGACCCTCAGATGTTGTCGTATGCCGAAAGTTTCGGACTTGTACTTTTCGTATACGCATTGGGTCTGCAGGTAGGTCCCGGCTTCTTCAGCTCCTTCCACAAAGGAGGATACAAGCTGAATATGCTAGGTCTGGGAGTCATCGTATTAGGTACTATAATGGCACTGATACTAAGCTTTGTAACCCCTATAGGGCTACCAGACATGGTAGGCATTCTATGTGGAGCAACCACCAACACTCCTGCCCTGGGAGCTGCCCAGCAGACACTGAAACAGTTAGGTGAGCCAACCAGCGGAGCTGCTTTAAGTTGTGCTGTAACCTACCCGCTCGGCGTTGTAGGAGTGATTCTGGCTATTGTGGTCGTAAGGAAATTATTTGTACGTCCGTCCGACATGGAAGAGCATTTACAAGACGATCCGAACCATACCTATATCGCTACATTCCAGGTACACAATCCAGCCATATTCAATAAAAGCATACAGGATATAGCCAAAATGAGCTATCCTAAATTCGTCATCTCACGTATCTGGAGAAACGGGATAGTAAGTATTCCCACTTCCGATAAAATATTGAAAGAGAACGACCGTCTGCTGGTAATCACTACCGAAAAGGATGCTCCAGCACTGACTATCCTGTTCGGTGAACAGGAAAACCGCGACTGGAATAAAGAGGACATAGACTGGAATGCCATCGACAGCCAGTTGATTTCCAAGCATATTGTAGTTTCACGCGCCGAAATAAACGGCAAGAGACTGGGTTCACTCCGTCTGCGTAATAATTACGGTATCAACATCAGCCGTGTACTCAGAAGTGGAGTGCAACTGCTGGCTACTCCTGAACTTATCCTCCAATTAGGCGACCGTCTGACTGTAGTAGGCGAAGCCGCCGCCATCCATAACGTAGAAAAGATATTGGGAAATACCGTCAAGACATTGAAGGATCCGAACCTTGCATCCATCTTTATCGGAATTGTATTGGGACTCATCGTCGGTTCCATTCCTATCGCCATTCCAGGCATCAGTTCACCCGTCAAACTGGGTCTTGCCGGAGGGCCTATTATCGTAGGAATACTGATCGGAGCATACGGCCCGCGTTTCCACATGCTAACCTATACTACCCGGAGCGCAAGCCTGATGCTCCGAGGTATCGGTCTGGCACTCTACCTGGCCTGCCTCGGTCTGGACGCCGGAGCACATTTCTTCGAAACGGTAGTACGCCCAGAAGGAGCCTTGTGGGTAGGTATCGGATTTTTGATTACCTTTATACCGGTTGTCATTATGGCACTGGTATCTTTGCGGGTCTGCAAGATGGATTTCGGCAATACATGCGGTATGCTTTGCGGCAGTATGGCCAATCCGATGGCACTGAATTACGCAAACGACATCATTCCCAATGACAATCCAGCCGTAAGTTACGCCACAGTCTATCCGTTAGGCATGTTTACCCGTGTAATCATTGCCCAACTGATACTGATGATATTTTTATAACCATAAAGAACAATAACCTTATCATAAAATGAAAAATCAGCAAGCCACACTGGAAGCAATCCAGAAAGACATGAGATACCTGGAACTGTTGTCCCATAAATTTCCGACTATTGCTGCCGCCAGTACAGAAATCATCAACCTCGAAGCAATTCTGAATCTTCCGAAAGGAACGGAACACTACCTGGCCGACCTGCACGGAGAATACGAAGCATTCAGCCACGTGTTACGGAACGCTTCGGGAGCCATCAAACGTAAAGTCAATGAGATTTTCGGCAATACACTGCGTGAAACAGAAAAGAAGGATCTCTGTACGCTCATCTACTATCCGGAACAGAAACTCCGGCTGGTAAAAGAAGTGGAAAACGACCTTGTCGACTGGTATGTCATTACGCTGAACCAACTCGTCAAAGTCTGCCAGAACGTATCATCCAAATATACCCGCTCCAAAGTACGTAAGGCGCTACCTGAGGAGTTCTCCTATATCATACAGGAATTGCTGCATGAAAGCAGCATGGACCCCAATAAACAGGCATATATCAACGTCATCATCAGTACGATTATCGATACCCATCGTGCCGACAACTTCATCATCGCCATGTGTAATCTGATACAACGGCTCACCATCGACTCGTTACACATACTCGGTGACATATTCGACCGTGGTCCGGGCCCGCACATCATTATGGACACACTCTGCAACTACCACAACTTCGATATCCAGTGGGGAAACCATGATATCCTCTGGATGGGAGCCGCCTCGGGAAACGACTGCAGCATAGCCAATGTACTGCGCCTGTCCATGCGCTATGGTAATCTGTCGGCTTTGGAAGACGGATACGGAATCAACCTGCTGCCTCTGGCAACCTTTGCCATGGAAGCATACGCCGATGACCCTTGCGTATATTTCAGCCCTAAGATTGACAAGGAATCGACCACGTTCAACGACAAGACCATCCGCCTGATTGCACAGATGCACAAGGCCATATGCATCATCCAGTTCAAACTGGAAGCGGAAACGATACGCCGGCGTCCGGAATTCGGAATGAAAGACCGCCTGTTGCTGGACAAGATAAACTACGATAAGAAAACCATTACACTTAACGGTAAGGAATATCCTTTACGCGACGGCTACTTCCCTACCATCGATCCGGCCGATCCCTACAGGCTGACAGAAGAAGAAGCCGAAATAGTAGAAAAATTACATAATTCCTTTACCAGCAGTGAAAAACTGGCCAAGCACATGAAATGCCTGTTCCGTTTCGGATGTATGTATAATGTATGTAACTCTAACCTGCTGTACCACGCATCCATGCCACTGAATGAAGACGGCACCCTGAAAGAGATTGAAATATTGGGAAAGAAATATAAAGGACGCAGTCTGCTTAACCGGGTAGGACAACTCATACGTACAGCCTATTTTTCGGAAGAAGACAATGAAGAGAAAGCCTTCGCCATGGATTATCTCTGGTACCTGTGGTGCGGTAAAGACTCTCCTGCATTCGACAAGAGCAAGATGGCCACTTTCGAACGATACTTTATTGAAGATAAGGAAACCCACAAGGAACAGAAAGGAGCCTACTATACCTTGCGTGAACGGGAAGATATATGCGACATGATTCTGGACGAATTCGACGTGGAAGGAGAACACCGCCACATCATCAACGGACATGTACCGGTAAAGGCAGTAAAAGGTGAACAGCCTATCAAAGCAAACGGAAAGATGATGGTTATAGACGGGGGATTTTCAAAAGCATATCAACCGGAAACCGGTATCGCCGGATACACCCTGGTATACCACTCCAGAGGATTCCAGCTTGTACAGCATGAACCCTTCACTTCTACCCAGCGGGCCATAGAAGAAGGCCTGGACATCAAATCAACCATCCAGGTGGTTGAACTGAGCAGCAAACGGGTTATGGTAAAAGACACCGATAAAGGGAAGGAACTTTCGATTCAGATAGAAGATTTGAAGAACCTGCTGGTAGCTTACCGTATGGGCCTGATAAAGGAAAAATCATTGTAAACACATGTTCTGGTACAATACCAAAAAACGTCTTGATGTTTTTTCAGAAAGAACTTGAACTTCTCCGAAAAACATCAAGACGTTTTCATTAAAAGAACTTGAAGAATTTCACACCAGCCGGTTGGTAGCCGTATCAGGGAAAACGACAGTCGGCTTGAACGATTTCGCCTCCTCAAAATCCATCAGAGCATACGACATAATGATAACTATATCGCCTACCTGTACCTTACGGGCAGCAGCACCGTTCAGACAGATACATCCCGATCCGCGCTCGCCTTTGATTATATAGGTTTCAAAGCGTTCACCATTGTTGTTATCCACGATATATACCTTTTCGCCGGCAATCATATTGGCTGCATCCATCAGATCCTCATCAATGGTTATGCTACCCATATAATTCAGATTAGCCTCCGTTACAGTCACACAATGAAGCTTAGACTTCAAGACTTCTATCATCATTTCTCTTATTCCTTATATTTAATGTTATCAATCAATCTTACGTCACCGCAGAAAACGGTAATACAACCAACAATATAGCTGCTTTCATCCCATGCAGATACTGTCTGCAGAGTATTGCCGTCGACCACCTCAAAATATTCCAGACGCAAACCTTCGGCCTCATCTATGCATTTCTCGACAAACGCCTTGGTTTCGGCCAGCGTATGGTTCTTTCCATATTCGACACTGGCAAACAAAGTCTTCGAAATCTGCAAGGCCTGCATACGCTGTACAGCCGACAAACGTGCATTGCGGCTGCTTAAAGCCAATCCGTCGGACTCACGTACTATCGGACATCCCACAATCTGCAGGTTGAAAGGATATTTACGCACCATTTCACGGATAATGGCCAGTTGCTGGAAATCCTTTTCCCCGAAATAAGCACGTGTAGGCTCCACAATCAGAAACAACTTACTTACAATCTGGCACACCCCGTTAAAATGTCCCGGACGGTACTTCCCTTCCATCACAGTATCCAAAGGAGCATAACTGAACTGACGGGTATCCGGCTCCGGATAGATTTCCTCAACAGAAGGAGCAAAGACAAATGTAGCCCCACATTCTTCCAGAAGTTTACAGTCGGCATCCAATGTCCGGGGATATTTCAATAAATCATTCTTGTCGTTGAACTGAGTAGGATTAACGAAATCACTCACCACTACTACATCATTCTCGGCAACGGCGCGTTTCACCAATGAAGCGTGCCCTGCATGCAAGGCTCCCATGGTCGGAACCAGCCCGATAGTCTTACCGGCGTTCCGTAGAACGTCCAGTTCCGCACGAAGCTCGTTGATTGTTTGAATTAACTTCATTCCAGTTGGTTTTTAAATTCTAAAAATTGGGGACAAATTTAACCATATTTCCGGAGATAGCGCAACATACCGGCAAAAAGTATTTAAAAATAGCAGAAAAAAAACTCAGAACCGCTTTCCTCGACCGTTATCTAAAGTTCATTAACATACTATAAAGAATAATTCACAAAGCCAACTTGCCCAAAACCTCTATTTTTTTTATATCTTTGCAAAATCTTTATGAGCAATAATAATAACATGAGCGCGAAAAAAGTTTTATTCATTACACAAGAAATTACTCCTTACGTACCCGAAAGTGAATTATCCCTAATCGGTCAAAATCTACCACAAGCAATCCAGGACAAAGGTCTGGAAATCCGTACATTCATGCCTAAATGGGGAAATGTCAACGAACGCCGCAACCAGCTTCACGAAGTAATCCGCCTTTCAGGTATGAATATCATCATCGATGACACAGATCATCCCCTTATCATCAAGGTTGCCTCTATCCAGGCTGCCCGCCGTCAAGTCTATTTTATCGACAATGACGATTATTTCCAGCACCGCCTGATGACAACCGATGAAAACGGTAAAGAGTATGAAGATAATGGCGAACGTGCTATTTTTTATGCGAGAGGCGTTCTGGAAACGGTGAAAAAACTCCGTTGGTGTCCTGATGTCATCCACTGCCACGGATGGATGAGTGCAATGGTACCTTTGTACATCAAGAAAGCCTATAACGACGAACCCTCGTTCAGAGACTCAAAGGTCATCTTCTCTGTTTACGGTGACGGATTCAAATCCGATCTGGCATCCAATTTCAAAAAACAGTTGGAATTCAGAGACGTTACCGCCGAAGATGCCCAAATCGCCAAAGACCCGGTAAACTATACCGAGCTGTGCAAATTGGCCATAGCATACTCTGACGGTGTTATCCAAAACAGTGAAAATATAGATCCGGCTATCATGGACTATGCGCGTAGTCTGAATATCCCGGTAGTTGACTTTCAGCCCGAAGATTCCTATGCCGACGCATGCAAGACCTTGTATGACCAGGTATGTGAAGGAAAGGCTGAATAACTTAAATATTCAAAACTAACGAAAATGAAATTCAAGTTCTTGGCAGCGATAGCACTAGCCGCTGCTGCACTCTACGGTTGCGATGATGAAACAGTCGGCATCGGACAGTTTATTGTAGATGAAGACTATATTCCGGCTAAGGCGACATCGTATTCTGTTATAACAGAAACACATCTGCTTGATTCGGTATTCTCCCGTTCAAGTACGGCCTATCTGGGAAAATTCACGGATAAAGATTACGGGACTTTCAGTTCTGATTTCCTGACACAGATTTCCTGCCCGGAAGACTTTACCCTACCCGACCGTATAGTAGACATCACTAACGCAACCCTGAGTTTCTACTATCTCAGCTATTTCGGGGATTCATTGGCAACTCTCCGCCTTCAGGTAGATACACTGACTACTGCAATCGCCGATGACGGAAAAGACAAAAATCTATACTACAGCAATCTGGATCCGGCGAAATATTACAACCCCCAGGCTACACCATTGGCAATCAAGGATTACACGGCATACGACCTAACCGTAAGTGACTCACTGCATAATACATCCGACTATTATCCACATGTGAGCGTCAACCTCAACAAGGATTTCTGCCAATACATGCTGGACAAATATAACTATACCATAGAGCAGAACGGAAAGACAGTCCATCCATATTTCAAGGATTCGGAAGCATTTATAAACAATGTATTGAAAGGACTCTATGTCCACACCACAGCAGGTGAAGGATCCATCCTGTACATTTCGGACATATACCTGCAACTGACAGTGAAGTATTGGACTACAATTACCAACGAAAGTACCAATACCACCAAAGATACACTTGTACATACCATAGTGCCGATGGCCACAACCAAGGAAGTGTTCATGTCAACCCGCTTCAAGAATTCAAATCTGGCATCACTGAAGGACAACAAGGAATGTACCTACCTGAAGACTCCGGCCGGGCTCTGTACAGAAGTTACATTGCCCATCGAAGAAATGTATAAGGCCCACAGCAAAGATACCTTGAACTCCATTTCTGTATCCTTCACCAAGTTGAGAGATGCAAGTACAAGCCCATATCTAATGGGAACTCCCCCAACCTTGCTGATGGTCAGAAAGGACCAGATGAAGAAATTTTTTGAGAATAACGAAACATATGACAACAAGACATCATTCCTTTCATCATACAATAGTTCAAACAATTCCTATTCATTTTCCCAGCTGAACCGGCTGGTCAGCAAGATATTCAGTGAAATCCGTCCGGAAATTGAAAAAGGAGAACCGTATTGGAGTACATGGAAAGAAAACAATAAAAACTGGAACAAAGTCCTACTGGTTCCGGTAACAACAGAAACAGACTCACAAGGTAACGTTATTGGAATAGAAAACAACCTGAACGTAAACTCGGCAACCCTCATCAGAGGCGAAAATCCGGAAACTTCAACAAATCCGGAAAACCGAGTAACAATGAACGTGATCTATACCAATCCATCAAACCTGAACTGATCTGCTGTAAATTCGGAAGTCCTTCTTAGAATTTTTATAAATCAAAAAGCCATTTCAAATTGAAGTGGCTTTTTTTGTACCAGGAAAAGCCGACCGGCAAACACTACTGGTCGGATAGCATAATTACCGTAAGCCCCTTTAATCGCTTCAATACATCCACTATGTTCTCTTATACTACACTTTAATGGAAACTTTTAAACTTTGAAAGAGGTCTATAAGAGCCTTACCTCTTACATACTCTTAAATCACATATACCGATGCAGAGACCTCAAAGACTTGTAAGATAAATCTACCCAAGCATTCAAGTATGTATTACAAGTAAGTATCGGGAACAAAGATCATACAAAACGGAATGCAATAAAGACGAACAGAAACCAGATTTCCCACAACAGACAGACCACACAATCCAAAGAGATAAAGATATCAAAGTAGAAATTACGGATAAAGAAGAGGAAATAACATAAAAAAAGGGTGCACCAACGGTACACCCCTTATATTAAACTGTTTATTACTGATTAGCAGTTTACAGAAGCCATGTGAGCAATCAGATCCAATACTTTGTTAGAGTAACCGATTTCATTGTCATACCAAGAAACAACCTTAACGAAAGTATCAGTCAAGTAAACACCTGCATTAGCATCGAAGATAGAAGTGTGAGTGTTACCCAAGAAGTCAGAAGAAACAACTGCATCTTCAGTGTAACCCAGGATACCCTTCAATTCGCCTTCAGAAGCTTCCTTCATAGCAGCGCAGATAGCTTCTTTAGTAGCCGGTTTAGCCAAGTTAACTGTCAAGTCAACAACAGAAACGTCCAAAGTCGGAACACGCATAGAGATACCAGTCAGCTTACCGTTCAGTTCAGGAATAACTTTACCTACAGCCTTAGCAGCACCAGTTGATGACGGGATGATGTTACCAGAAGCAGCACGACCACCTCTCCAGTCTTTCATAGAAGGACCATCAACAGTTTTCTGAGTAGCAGTAGTTGAGTGAACTGTAGTCATCAAACCGTTTACAATACCGAATTTGTCGTTCAAAACCTTAGCGATAGGAGCCAAGCAGTTAGTAGTACAAGAAGCGTTAGAAACGAACTGAGTACCTTTAACATATGTCTTTTCGTTAACACCGCAAACAAACATCGGAGTGTCATCCTTAGAAGGAGCAGACATTACAACATATTTAGCACCTGCCTGAATGTGAGCCTGAGCTTTTTCTTTAGTCAGGAACAGACCAGTTGATTCAACTACATATTCAGCACCAACTGCATCCCATTTCAAGTCAGCAGGATTCTTTTCAGCAGTTACACGGATCTCTTTACCATTAACGATCAATTTGCTGTTTTCAACATCAGCTTCGATTGTACCATTAAATTTACCGTGCATAGTATCATATTTCAACATGTAAGCCAAGTAATCTACTGGGCACAAGTCGTTAATACCTACGATCTGGATATCGTTTCTGCTCTGAGCAGCACGGAATACAAAACGGCCAATACGACCGAAACCGTTAATACCTACTTTAATCATTTTGTTTAATTTTTAAGGTTTTATAATAAATTTATAAACACTCGTTTAAAAAACGCTGCACCGAAAGAGGTCTTTTGCTTTCCTTCCTCTCTCAATTGCGATGCAAAAATAACTATTTCTTTCTAAAGAAAAAACACGTCAAGCATTAAATTTAAGTAAAAAAAGCCCCGTTTTTCACTTATTTTTCCAATAAAAACAATTTATCAAAAGAACACCCTACCTTTTTGCTATCTATACATTACATCGAGGCGTTTATCATGCTCTCCAGGATTTCAAGCTGATTCTTGAACGTCTTCTCCCCTTCTTCCTTTAATAATAAAATAGGTGTGGCATATGCTCCTTAGGCATCCTCCGGCAAGACATAAGGCGTGTCATGTTTTTACTTCCACTTCTAGCATATATAAAAAATAATCAGTACCTTTGCAGTATTGAACATATCATTTACAGAACACAATATGCAGGAAAAGATTATTATTCTTGATTTCGGTTCACAAACTACCCAGCTTATCGGCCGCCGTATCCGTGAACTGAACATGTATTGCGAGATTGTCCCCTACAACAAGTTTCCACACAATGATCCGTCTGTTATCGGTGTCATACTTTCAGGTAGTCCTTTTTCAGTTTATGACGAAAAAGCTTTCAAGGTTGACTTAAGTGATATCCGCGGCAAATATCCTATCTTAGGTATCTGTTACGGTGCACAGTTCATGGCATACGTCAACGGAGGAAAAGTGGAACCGGCCAATACCCGTGAATATGGACGCGCGCACTTGACCAAATTCGATCATAACAATCCTCTGCTCAAGGATATACGCGACAATTCCCAAGTGTGGATGAGCCATGGAGATACCATCACTACCATCCCTGAGAATTTCGAAATCATCGCCTCAACGGATAAAGTTGCCGTTGCAGCCTATCAGGCCAAAGGAGAAAAATTATGGGGTGTACAATTCCATCCGGAAGTCTTCCATACCGAAGACGGTACCCAACTGCTGAAAAACTTCGTTGTTGGAATCTGTGGAGGGAAACAGGACTGGAGTGCAGCTTCATTCATCGAGACAACAGTAGCACAGTTGAAACAACAGCTCGGCGATGACAAAGTTGTGCTAGGCTTGAGCGGCGGCGTAGACTCATCCGTAGCTGCCGTATTGCTCAATAAAGCTATCGGCAAGAACCTGACATGTATCTTTGTCGACCACGGTATGCTCCGCAAAAATGAATTCAAGAATGTCCTCCATGATTATGAATGCCTGGGACTGAATGTTATCGGCGTTGATGCCAGTGAAAAATTCTTCTCGGAACTGGCCGGTGTAACCGAACCGGAACGCAAACGTAAGATTATCGGTAAAGGATTCATCGATGTATTCGATGAAGAAGCCCACAAAATCAAGGATGTCAAATGGCTGGCTCAAGGAACAATCTATCCCGACTGCATTGAATCATTATCAATTACCGGTACTGTAATAAAAAGCCATCATAATGTAGGAGGTCTTCCTGAAAAGATGGACCTGAAACTTTGTGAACCTCTCCGCCTTCTGTTCAAGGATGAAGTACGGCGTGTAGGACGTGAGCTCGGCATGCCCGAACATCTTATTACCCGCCATCCCTTCCCGGGACCAGGACTTGCAGTACGTATTCTCGGTGACATTACGCGCGAAAAAGTACGTATCCTGCAGGATGCGGACGATATTTTCATCCAAGGTCTGCGTGACTGGAAAACAACAGACAGCACCGGAAAAGAAACAGCGCTATATGATCAGGTATGGCAAGCCGGAGTCATCTTGCTGCCTGTACAGAGTGTAGGAGTGATGGGGGACGAACGCACTTATGAACGTGCCGTTGCCTTACGTGCCGTAACAAGTACCGACGCCATGACAGCCGACTGGGCTCATCTGCCATATGAATTCATGGCAAAGGTTTCAAACGATATCATAAACAAGGTTAAAGGTGTAAACCGCGTATGTTATGATATATCTTCAAAACCACCTGCCACAATCGAGTGGGAATAAAGAACTCCTGCTATAATAGATTACGGACTTTTTTCATAACTATAAAGCGAAGCGCCTCGTAACAGAGGAACTTCGCTTTATTCATACTTATATTTCTAACCCTAAACCATTCAAGAACATGTACATGAAATGCGTAACTTACTTACTTTCCGGATTATTTGCCATGACACCGGTTTTTCCGGTATCCGCATCATCCCAACCTTCTGAACCGGATACTACTGCTGTTATTGGCAACCAATGGAAAGGGAAAAAAGTAGCCTTTCTAGGAGATTCCATTACCGATAAGAAACACGTAGGAACAACCAAAAACTACTGGCAATACCTGGCCGAAATGCTCGGTATCACACCTTTGGTCTACGGGATCAACGGCAATCAATGGAACGGAATCCTGAAGCAGGCCCAGACACTCCACAGTGAAACCGGTACCGACCCTGACGCAATCATTATCTTTGCCGGCACAAACGACTATAATGCCGGTATTCCTTTGGGTGAATGGTATACCTACAGTTATGAAGAAACAACAGTAAAAGGAGGAGGAAAGGAAATACGCAGAAAACGGATTGCCGACATGAACCAGAATACTTTCCGCGGGCGTATCAACGAAGCGATGAGTTACCTGAAACACAACTTCCCTGAAAAACAGATAATCCTGATGACACCTATCCACCGCGCACAGGCCCGGTTCAGCAATGAAAATATCCAGCCTGAAGAGGCTTTTCCTAATAAACTAGGACTGTATGTCGACGAATATGTAAATGTCATTAAAGAAGCAGCCAATGTATGGGCTGTCCCTGTCATTGACTTGAACAGCATTTGCGGACTCTACCCGATGTTTGATGAGCATGCACAATACTTTCATGACGCAACTACCGACCGTTTACATCCGAATGTAAATGGACATTACAGAATGGCAAAAGCCATCATGTACCAGTTGCTTGCCTATCCGGCCGACTTCAAATAAAAAACGCTCCTGGACCTGTACCCGGCCCAGGAGCATCCACTCTTATCCATTCATTATATCCGAAAGCAAATCAATCGTCAATGTCTATCACACGGAACTGTGTATCGAAAGTTATTTCCAGATGGTTAGACAACTCAACATCATATTCTTTAGAGTTCCGTTCAATTTTAGTGATGAAAGCATCTGGATAAGTACTTTTCACATAAGAAGCAATGGCCGACGGAATGACGGCAGCCGGAACCTTTGTCTTCTCACAGCTTACTTCTGTCCAATCACCCGACTTGTCAAATTCAAGTTTCTCGCCATTGGTAAAAATAACATCATAGCTTTTGCTGAACACACCCGATTCTACTTTGGCAAGTGCAACCTTATGGCTCTTGAAATAAGTAGTTATAAACTGCTGGGCTTTAGTCGGCAACTGACCGATCTGGATAGGTTTGTCACTATCGGCAAAAGCCACTGTCTGAATTGAAAAAAGACATACTAACAAGAAAATCAGCTTTTTCATATCGCAATCATTTTTTAGGATTAATACTCTATTAATTATTATTGTATTGCAAATATGAGAGACAAATCTGAAAAGATTTTGAAAACAGAGAAAAAAATCAATCGTTTTGATGATTAATCTCAAACTGATGCATGCCATCGGAATACCGATAGACTACACGTAACCGGTTGGACTTACAAATCGTATCAACCAAGGCCAGACCCAATCCTGTAGAACCTTCCTTTTTATGGGACTGATAGAAACGCTCAAAAATACGTTGACCGTCCAGTTCATGTCCACCGGTATTAGATATACAAAAGCTGTCGGCTGTAACAGTAATCAGAATTTTTCCACTATCTATATTATGGACAAACGCATTTTTCAACAGATTTGTCACCAGAACAGAAGCCAGCGAATCATCCATGTCCACATAAAAGACACCCTTCACCTCCATATCCAGTCCAATATTCCGATATGCATATACCTCCCTATAATCCGAAATATACCGCTCGAGCAAATCATTCAATGCGATGCGGTGAACATTGGCAAACTGTCCGTTCTCAATCTTACACAACAGCAATAGAGAACGGTTCATCCGAGACAAGTTTTCCAGTGTCTGATGTGTCTTCATCAGTTCTTCCAATTGATGTTCCGTCAGATTCTCCTCTTCCATCAGCAACTCCAGACGATTGCGGCAAATAGCCAATGGCGTCTGCATTTCATGGGACGCATTTCCTATGAATATTTTCTGCTGCTCATATAAATACTCGTTACGGCGTGCAGCTTCAATTGCCGCCTCATTCAAACGGCTGAACTCCGTAATCTTTGTAGTATTCTCCAAAGGATCATTCTTATGCCCCAACCTGTAATTGTCCAGCCACTCAAGCAAAACATATAGCGGACGCATATTCCATTTATATACCCATGCATTGATAACTATAATAACCAACAGCAAAAATACATATAGAAAAATGATCCATCCTAAAATAGCGCGTTGCAAATCCAACTTCTCTATCGTAGGCGTATATACAACCAGTTCTCTGTAGGAACCGTCATCTGTCTGGAAAATGATCATCAAGACACGCGCCGGTTCCTTCTCCCCTTTCTCCGTGATATAGACATCTTCATCCCTGTAGGTTATATGTGGATAAGCCTCAGCATAAGCCTTACTCACTTCATACAGATAATACTGATTGTTGGAACCGTTACTAGACGCAGGTAATGTTTCTCCCGACAGAGAACGTATTATCAAAGCCTCGGCATAATCCTCAAGTGAGTCATCCACCTCATCATTCACCTCCTCCATTACGGCCATATAGAACAATCCCGCCCATACGGTAAGAATTACCATAAGAGCAAGAGACATACGCCATAATACAAGATGAAAAAGTTTCATTCAACCACAAATTTATATCCGAAACCATAAACCGACTTCAGTTCGGGGGTCGCACCCGCCTCCTTCAACCGCTTACGCAAATTCTTTATCTGAGCATAGATAAAATCGAAGTTATCGACCTGATCTATATGATCTCCCCAAACCGATTCAGCCAATATATTCTTATTGACCAACCTCCCCGGACGGGACATGAAATAATATAAGATATCGTATTCTTTCCTGTTCAATTCTACATCCTTTCCACCCACCTGTACCTTAAATGAATCCGGAAAAAGTTCAATATTGCCGAACTGAACCTTCCGGTCGCCTTCCCGCTGGTTACGACGGAGCAGGCTTTTTATACGGGCATGAAGCTCAGCCAAATGAAAGGGCTTAGGCAGATAATCGTCGGCTCCCAAATCCAGCCCCTGAACCTTATCCTCCAATGAATCACGTGCGGAAAGAATAATGACACTCGTCTTTTTGCCTAAATCATGCAGCTCTTGCAACAGATCCAGCCCGTTTCCATCCGGTAACATGATATCAAGCAAAATACAGTCATAATCATAATCTTCAATCTTCTGCAAGGCAGTCCGGTAATCGGGAGCCTGAGAAACCACATAACGTTCCTTTTCCAGGGAAGTAGTAGTGATTTCCCTCAAATCCTTATCATCTTCAACAATCAGAATTTTCATAATCCATGTAATTTATCTGCAAAAATAAAAAAATCAGATACATGGCAAAGCCTATAAAGAAAAAAGTATCACCTTCCCCTAGAGGAACAATGATACTTCCTTTCATTCTATCTTACTTAAAACTTATTTGATCCTTATCACATCCGATTCAATCACCTGTTTTGCCGATTCCGGAAGAGGTTCTTCCTTCTGAGTGAAGGTTATGAAGCGTTCACCGTAAATAGCATCGTTGACACGTAATTTGATACCTTTTGCCTCATTTAACGGCAAACTGTCCAAATTATAGGAAACCACTCCCGGCACTACATAGTCCAACGTATCTCCATATGTATTATACCGATATTCGAGATGGATATATCCATCGTCTGCAATGGCCGGTTCCGATGCTCTTTTGACCAGACTGACCAGATGCTTCAACTTTTCCGGAGCCTTCTGCTTGAACATCAGATTCATATAACCGCCCGAAATCCATAAATCGGTAATATAAGCAGGATCATCCCCCAATTCTTTATCATTCTCTGCAGTCAGACTCTCAACAGACTTTGTCAGAATAGGATATATCATTTCAGGCTTGATACCTACATCATAACCTCCGTAATTGTCATAAAGCGGATTGAAATAAAGCAAAGCACGCTGACCTTCTACCGGATAATATCCCCAAATGGCATTGGCAGCCGGAAACATAGTTCCCCATGTATCACCTGTAAAAGTATACAGACCGTCACTTTCCACATGGACCGTAACCCAGTCAATCCCGATATCCCCGATTGAATAACCGTCATCATCACTACAGGATTGCAGGAAAACGGTCAGAAAAACAAACGTTAATATCCAATATCTTTTTAGTTTTCCCATAATATTGTCCTTTCTATATTTAAAGTTTCATCTATAAAATGAGCTAATATACCAAAGACTGCATGGAATAAACAAAAAAACTTTTCGAAAAGTTTAATTTTTCAAAGAAAAAACGCAGCCTTCATGATTTCATGAAGACTGCGCCTCGCTTTAATATATCAAGATTGTAAATGAAATCAATTCAATTTACCCTCATTGAACCAACGTACATAACAGAAATCCTGACGATGAGCAAAATCAGCGTTTTTCGGGAACATACGGTATGAAACCTTGAAGCTTCCAGCATTCGACAAGCTATGAGTCATCTGGAATGTATACAGATTACCTTCATGTTTCACCACTTCCATCGGAGTTACAGAATAAACATATTCCTTACCTTCCTCATTGGTGTATGTTACAACCATTTCAATGCCAATTACATCATCCAATCCCTGTTCGTCCACTACACAGGTAATGGTATATTCCTTACCGCTCTCAACGTTACCCTGCAGAAGTTCCTCGCATTTCTCGAGAGAAACGACTTTGATTGAGTCCCACTTGGCAGCAACTTCTTCTTTCCATTTGGCTATTTCTTTTGCCTTAGCAAAATTATTAGCTTCCAATGCATGGAATCTTTCGGCTTCACGCCCGTAGAACTTGTCGAAATAGTCATCCAACTGACGTTTCATTGTATAATGAGGAGCAATCTGGGCTATGGAGTTCTTGATTGTCTTTACCCATCCTTCAGAATAACCCTTCTTGTTACGAGCATAATACAACGGTAAGATCTCAGTTTCAAGGATACTATAGATGGTAGCTGCATCCAGCTGATCCTGATGTTCCTGGTTCTGGTAAGTACGTTTTTCGGTCAATGCCCATCCGGCACCTTCACGGTAACCTTCCAACCACCATCCGTCAAGTACAGAGAAATTGACTACACCGTTCATCAACGCCTTTTCACCCGATGTACCAGATGCTTCCAACGGACGTGTCGGTGTATTCATCCAGATATCTACTCCAGATACTAGACGACGTGCCAACTTCATATCATAGTTTTCCAGGAAAATAATCTTACCCAAGAATTCAGGACGCTTAGAAATTTCAACAATCTTCTTGATCAGTCCCTGACCGGCACCGTCATGCGGATGAGCCTTACCGGCAAAAAGGAACTGGACAGGATAATCAGGGTTATTGACTATCTTAGACAAACGGTCCAAATCGGTAAACAGCAGATGGGCACGCTTATAAGTGGCAAAACGACGCGCAAAACCGATAAGCAATGCATTAGGATTAATCTTATCCATCAAAGAAACCACACGTGAAGGATCGCCTTGGTTCTTCAACCACGTATCACGGAACTGATTACGGATGTAATTGATCAGTTTGTTCTTCAATGCCAGACGAGTCTTCCAGATCTCTTCATCAGGAACATTGTAAATAGCTTCCCAGATCTTCGGATTCGACTCATCATTCATAAAGTCCTTATCGAAATACTTGTTATACAGTTTTTTCCATTCAGAAGCACACCATGTAGGGAAATGTACACCGTTTGTAACATATCCCACATGATTCTCTTCCGGGAAATAACCTTTCCAGATACCGGAAAACATCTGCTGGGAAACTTTTCCATGTAACCAGCTTACACCATTGACTTCCTGGCAAGTATTACATGCAAAGGTAGACATACAGAAACGTTCATTATGGTCACCCGGATTTATACGGCCCAGATCCATCAGGTCATCCCAGGAAATACCCATACGTTGAGGATAACCACCCATATACTTGCCGAACAGACCTTCATCGAAATAGTCATGACCGGCAGGAACCGGAGTATGTACAGTATACAATGAAGAAGCGCGGAGCACTTCCAATGCCTCATCGAATGTCATTCCGCTTTCTACATAATCACACAAACGCTGGACATTACATAATGCGGCATGTCCTTCATTGCAATGATAAATATCTTTCTTTATACCCAATTTCTTCAGCAACAATACACCACCGATACCCAACAGGATTTCCTGTTTCAAACGGTTTTCCCAATCGCCACCATAAAGCTGATGAGTGATAGGACGGTCATATTCACTGTTCATTTCGTTATCAGTATCCAACAGATACAATGGAACCCGTCCTACATTTGCTCTCCATACATAGGCATGTACATAGTAATTCAGATAGGGAACATCCAGAACCATCTGACTTCCATCCGGATTGGTCACACGCTCAATCGGCAGGCTCCCGAAAGTCTGAGGTTCATAGTTTGCAATCTGCTGTCCGTCCATGGACAAACTTTGGGTGAAATATCCGTAACGATACAAGAAACCTACACCACACATATCAACGTTACTGTCTGAAGCCTCCTTCAAATAATCACCGGCAAGAATACCCAAACCTCCTGAATAGATTTTCAAGACATGGGTCAAACCATATTCCATACAGAAATAGGCTACAGACGGACGGTTCTTGTTCACAGGTTCTTTCATGTATGCGTCAAACTTGTCATACACTTTATTGATCTTAGCCAAAACTCCTTTGTCTTCCGACAATGCCTCCAGCTTTTCATAGCTTAATCTTTCCAACAAAGCTACTGGATTCTGTCCAACGACCTGCCACAACTCCGGATCCAATTCACGAAACATTTCAATTGCCTCATCATTCCAAGACCACCAGAGATTGCGGGCCATAATCTGCAGCATCTTTAATGATTCCGGGATACGAGATTTGACCGTAATCTCTTTCCAAACCGGAGCGTTAGCATTATTAGTTTTTACTTTCATATCACTTTTAATTTAGTATAATAATGATTCAACGTTATTAATTAGCAGACAAGCGTTTATCCCTATTGCGCAAAGCAACGTCATACGCTTCATAGTAATACTGGATAAAATGTTTCCACAAAGCCTTTTCAGCTATAGCAGCCGCATTCCTTCTGATTTTATTTATTTCCCCATTCGAGAGATTTGAGAATTCAGATATAGTATCCCTGATAGCATCAGCTACTTCAGAATAGTTATAATCGGTACGGTGTATCACTTTCACACCATCTTTCAGTTCCGAATATTTTCCTCCCTTCAATGAATTCACCCATAATCCAAATCCGGCAAGATCGGTGGTAATAGTAGGAACCTTGAAAGCAATACTTTCCAAAGGAGTATATCCCCACGGTTCATAATAGGAAGGATATACACTCAAGTCAAGTCCTATCAACAAGTCGTAATAGCTTTCATTCAAAATACCATCCCTGGCATCCAGATAGCAGGGCACAAAAATCACCTTCACCTTTGAATCTGCCGCATTCGACATATTCATATACTTCAACATATCCAGAACCTGGTCATGGCTCATATTATGCAGCCAATGGGTAATGAACGGACATTCCAAAGGAGTATCATAATCCTTATCGCTCTTCAACCGTTCAAGCAGGTCTTCACGGACATCGCCGACCCAACTGGGAACATATATGAATGCAAGAACATCCTTCTTGAGATTTTTGTCGCGCGTCAAGCGGTTCAACGATTCCAGATACACATTGATACCTTTATTCTTGAACTCATAACGTCCGCTCGTTCCGATAATTAATGTATCATCGCTTAATCTCGTTCCCAACAGTTTATTTGCCAGATTCAGGAACATCTCCCGAGCATGCTTACGCTTTTTGGAAAAGACATTTGCTTTCGGGACAAAATCATCTTCAAAACCGTTCATCAGAATAACGTCAGCCGGCTTATCCAACAATTCTTTGCATTCATTATTGGTAATTTCACTTACGGTAGTGAAACAATCCACATTATGAGCAGTCTGCTTTTCTATAGAATGTTTGGATTCCATATTAAGCTCACGTGCCATTTGGTCACCGTTATAAGCAAACAAATAATCATACAGAGGTTTATTGTTCCCGGCTATGGAACGTCCGATAGAAGTTGCGTGTGTTGTAAAAATCGTCGCTATTTCCGGAACATGTTTTTTCAGATACAAAGCTCCCATACCGGTCATCCATTCATGTGCCTGATAAATGACTTTATCCTGTACACTCAAATTATACCGATAAAAACTTTCAACGACCTTACCTGCAGCATATGAAAACATTGAAGCTTCATCATAATCGCCATATGCATGAAGTGAATCTACTTTAAAATCTTCCCACGCTTTGGTATAAATGTCGTTTTTCTGAGCATAAAATGGAGTAAAGTCTACCAATATAGTGATAGGATTCCCAGGTATATTCCATCTGCCAATCCTTATTTTTAACCCATCCCGCTCTATAGCATGCCTACGCCATGCTTCCAATAATTTTTCATCTTCGGAAAACAATGGGTTCTCCTTTTCCAGCCAAAAATCAGGCCCGATAAAGAAAATCCTGTCAGGAAATGCGTCCTGCAAGGTTTTTGCCCTTGTAGATAAGACTGTATAAATGCCGCCAACCTTATTGCACACTTCCCAACTAGATTCGAAAATGTAATCAGGTTTCAATAGCTCCTTCATTTTTGTCTATATTATTTCTAATCAGCGCCAAAGTTAGGAAAAAAATATTGTATTACGGGAAAAACGAAATGTTTTTTTATGCACATATTGTATCACTTTTTTACAAATAATTACAAAAAAAGGCATCTTGCGACCCACAAGACCACAAGATGCCCTCAATTATAAGACCTACAAAAGACTATCAAGCCAATGCTGAACCCATCAAGAATGTAGCTGCCAAAGCAACAATTGCATACAATTCAGGGAATACTGCCAGAATCAAAGTATTACCGAAAACATTATGTCCCTGACCGATAGCTGCTATACCATTTGCACATACCTGTCCCTGACGGATGGCAGAAAACAAAGCGACAAGTCCCAAACCGATACCGGAACCTAACACAGCACATGCCTGAATAGCCGAAATTTCCGGAGTCAACACATTAAAGATACTTTGGAACATAAAGTAACCGGCAAATCCATACAGACCTTGTGTACCTGGCAAAGCTGTAAGCACCAAGAAGTTACCAAATGCACTGTCGTTCTTCTTCAAAGCGCCGATAGAAGCATTACCTGCGATAGTTACACCATAAGCACTACCGATACCCGACAAACCTACCATAATTGCAATGCCGATGTAGGCAATCAAAAGATTCATTTCCATAATTTTATTCGATTTTATTAGTTTTATACTCTGTTATTTTTTAAATGGCTTATATTCTTTACCTCCACCTTCATATCCCGAATTCTTGAAGAACTCGACGAAAGTCAGACGCATCGGATGAACCATCGCACCCAAAACATTCATAAACATATTGATTGAATGGCCGATTACAAATATCAAGACCATCACAATCGGACCGGCAATAATATTGTCCGGACTCATTCCCTCAGCCAGACTGTTGAATACGCTTGCCAGGATGCCACCTGATAATCCCAAAGCAAACAGACGCACATACGAAAGGATATCACCCAGCAGACCGGTTGCCATGTTATAACTGTCCCATAAGCCAAGTCCGATATTGACGAATACATTCTTATCAGGACTATTATAGAGATATACCATCAATGCACCGATAGCCAGAATGCCCAAATGCACCGTACCTCCCATCGGCATAAGTCCCGGAGCGGCAAATGCAACTGCCGAACTTACCAGGATAAATAACCATCCGATGGTACCTACAGCATACTTGAACCCTAACTGGATGGTCTGGTTCACTGCTTTCAGAATCATACCAAAAATAATCTGTACAGCTCCTAAAATCAACGAAAGATTAAACATCTGCTGGTTGTCCAGGAACACAGTATCCTTCATATGCTGGAAGAACGGTATATGGATATCATAAAGACTGAAGCCGAAACAGGTTCCAGTCAACAAACCACATACCATTGTCGCGGCACCCAACAGTTGCACCAACGTCAATATTGGTTTCATAGACTGACTGATCTTTTTGGCAAACAGACGGTATAAAGTCACTGCCAACAAAATAAAGGCCCCATACCCCGAATCTCCCAGACACAAGCCGAAGAACAACATGAAGAACGGAGCAAAAAATGGAGTAAGATCCAGTTCGTTATACTTCGGAAGCATATACAAACGCATAATCGGTTCGAACAGTCGGAAAAATCCTTTATTGTCCAATAAAATCGGGACATCATCATCCGGTGTCGGATCGGAAACTTCATAATATACTTCCTGTGTATCCAGGAACCTTTTCACTTCTTCCAGCTGTTTGACCGGAATCCACCCTTCCAACAGCATCAGCTTATTGTCTGCCAAAGAATCGGTATTCAATACGACTTTAGAAAACTCAATGCGGGAACAAACTTCAGCCTGAGCTTTCTGCAAGCCAGGTATTGAAGATGCTGCAATATTTTTTAGTCTTCCGTTGATTTCTGTTTCCATAGCCGTCAGATCTTCAACCTTATGCTGCAAGGTATCCAAAGAAACTTCAGGCAGACGAACAGCTTCCACATCAAGGTCCACGACTTCACCTACAGGTGTCACCGTTATAAAATAGAGCTTAGACCCGACTGTATTAATTACTGTTGCATGGTACATCTCTGTCCACTCCTCCTTAAACTGCTTCTCAGAACAGACAAAGAAACTGATATTATAACCTGCATCATGTAAACGCGTTATATTTTGCGGATCAAAATTTCCCCAAGGATCAAGGGTCGCGATTTCCTTATCCAGCAACTGCTTCTGATACATCAGCTGCTGCATTTTCTGCTGCAGGCTTTCTATCTCTGCCAGAATATCTTCCCCCTTCCGGGAATCATCAGAATGCAAACCATCCTTTTCCACATTCAACCCCTGCAACATCTTTATGGCAGATGCATACCGGGCCGACAGTTTCAAAGTATCCTGCAATTCGACATTTTCAGCAGATCCCTGAGACTTGGTAACGACATGTACCACCCCCAAATCACGGATACCTTTCAGGAAATCTTCATATTCCTTATAAAAGACAAGGAACGTCAGCTTTTTCATTTTAGCAATCATACTTCAGCCTCCTTTCTTTTTTCCTGTAGCGATTTCAGAATCTTTTGAGACGATTTCGACAGATTCTCTTCATCTTCCATGAAACGTTTGATTTTTCTCAAAGCATCCTGATATCCCGGAATCTGTACTTTTTCGAACAGATTCACTTTCTGCGTCGTCTTCTTACGCGCATGTTCCAGCAAGCCTAATTTTGCCAGCGTAAATTCCCGTTCAATAGCCGTTCTCGCCAATCCTTTCAAGATATGGATACCATCGGCATACCATTTCGGACTACTGAACAAACTAAAAGGAGATATTTCAAAATCTACATCTTCGAGTAACGGTACACGTACTCCGGCAATCTTGCGAACTCCCAGATGAACATCCTTCACTTTTATCAATGAAGTATCGAATTCATTCCAAAGGGCGAACATGGCTTCGTACATCTGGATTTGTTCTTCCAGACTTTCTTCCAACTCCGTTGCCTCAGTCTTACAACGCTTTACCTCCAGCCGCAACGCACTCTCCTTATTCTTGATAATAGGCAGCGTACGCACACGGATCTTGAGCTGTTTCTCAAGCTGTTGCAACGAAGTCTTGTTATATTGAAACTTTATAGCCATATTTCTGTCTGTTTATGAATCACTTCTTCCAATACTGGTCAACAAACTCCTTCTTGATATTCACTTCTTCCGGTTTGAAATATTTGCTGAACAACCCCCAAGTTACATCCAGCATCTCGGTCGTATCCAAATTGACATCGATAGCCAGCAACTGGTTTGCATAATCCTTAGCAAAAGCCAAAGCACGCTCATCATAATTCGTCAGATCGAAACCATTTTCCATCTTAGTCTTCGCATTGGCGGCATCGGCATACAGACGAACGGCCGCATTCATCACTTGCGGATGATCCTTACGCGTCTTCTTACCGCTTACCAACTGCTTCAAACGTGACAATGAACGGAATGGGTCTACAATTACCTTACCGATATCACTGTCACGACGCAAGAAAAGCTGTCCCTCAGTAATATAACCGGTATTATCCGGTACAGCGTGAGTAATATCACCTCCCGACAATGTAGTTACAGCTATGATGGTAATGGAACCTCCACTTGGAAACTGTACAGCCTTTTCATAAATCTTAGCCAAATCGGAATACAAAGAGCCCGGCATGGAATCTTTCGACGGAATCTGATCCATACGGTTTGATACAATAGCCAACGCATCGGCATACGATGTCATATCGGTCAATAGAACCAGAACCTTCTCATTATGCTCTACAGCAAAATATTCAGCTGCAGTCAAAGCCATATCTGGAATCAACAGACGTTCTACCGGAGGATCCTCGGTAGTATTCATAAAACTGATGATACGGTCCAGTGCACCGGCATTAGAAAATACATTCTTAAAATACAGATAGTCATCGTTTGTCATACCCATACCACCCAAAATAATCTTGTCGGTCTGCGCACGTAAAGCCACCATTGCCATAACCTGGTTAAAAGGCTGGTCCGGATCGGCAAAGAACGGGATTTTCTGTCCTGAAACCAGTGTATTGTTCAAGTCAATACCGGCAATACCGGTTGCGATCAGTTCGGAAGGCTGTTTACGACGGACCGGATTGACCGAAGGGCCACCGATTTCCACCTCCGTTCCTTCAATTTCCGGACCTCCATCAATCGGCTCTCCGAAAGCATTGAAGAAACGTCCGGCCAACTGCTCACTGACTTTCAACGTAGGTGCCTTTCCCAAGAATACCACTTCAGAATTGGTCGGAATACCTTCCGTACCTTCAAAAACCTGAAGCGTTACATCATCACCGGCAATCTTCACCACCTGGGCCAGTTTGCCGTTTACCATAGCCAGCTCATCATATCCTACTCCTGTAGCCTTCAGGGAACAGGTAGCTTTTGTTATCTGGCTAATTTGAGTATATATTTTTTGAAAAGCTTTTGTTGCCATTTTCTTTCTGATAATTAATGATTTGCCCTATTATTTCACACGCCTCTCGGCAACCAGTTCATCCAACTGTTTACGGAACTCCTCATATTGTTCAGACTTATATTTGGAGTAGTTCATCTGCTTACAGATATTGATCATCTTCTTGAAATAGTTCATAACCTCTATGAAGTTATCAAACTTGAAATCAGCACGGCAAATATCGATAACCATATCTACAATCTCCTCCTGACGTTCCATCGGAGTAACCGAATCGACCTCATCAAACGCATCCTGCTGCAAAATCACAAAGTCTATCAGTTCCGATTTCCAGAATGTTTCATGGTATTCTACAGGAACTCCGTCATCACCCAAGATATTGATCTGTTCGGCAATTTCCTTACCACGAAGCAAACGTGTCTTCAATTCATTTACCTTCCCGATCCACTGGTCATTGATACGTTTGGTTATATAATCTTCAAATTCCGGATATTCGAGGTATTTAGAATAAGAATCAATAGGGTTGACAGCCGGATAACGTTTGCGGTCGGCACGTTCCTGTTCCAAAGCATAGAAACAACGCGCAACCTTCTTGGTATTTTCGGTCACAGGCTCCTTCAGATTACCTCCGGCCGGTGATACCGTACCGATAAAGGTAATGGAACCAGTCTGCCCGTTATACAGATGCACATAACCGGCACGTCCATAGAAATTGGAAATGATAGCCGACAGGTCCATCGGGAACGCATCCGGTCCAGGCAACTCTTCCATACGGTTAGACATCTCACGCAACGCCTGTGCCCAACGTGAAGTAGAATCGGCCATCAGCAAGACCTTCAATCCCATAGCCCGATAGAATTCGGCCATCGTCATTGCCGTATAGACAGAAGCTTCACGGGCAGCAACCGGCATATTTGACGTATTCGCAACGATAATAGTACGTTCCATCAGCTTACGCCCTGTATGAGGGTCGACCAGTTCCGGAAACTCCGTAAAGATTTCAACGACTTCATTCGCACGTTCACCACAGGCAGCGATAATAACGATATCGGCTTCAGCCTGTTTGGATATAGCATGCTGCAAAACGGTCTTTCCTGTTCCGAACGGACCGGGAATAAACCCTGTTCCCCCTTCAACAATCGGATTCAACGTATCAAGGACACGCACACCGGTTTCAAGCAATTTATAGGGACGCGGTTTTTCCAGATAATTGGTCATAGCCTTCTTGACCGGCCACTTCTGGATCATATTCACAGGAATTTCTTTACCATTCTTATCTGTCAGGACTACAACAGTATCTTCAATCGTATATTCACCCTCCGGTACTATTGATTTTACTTTATATTTTCCTGTCAACTGGAACGGTACCATAATTTTCAATGGCTGATGATTCTCTTCCACTTCGCCCAACCAAGCTGAAGGACCCACTTCATCTCCTTCTTTCACTATAGGCTTGAACAGCCACTTCTTTTCCTTATCCAACGGATAAGTATACTGTCCTCTCTTCAAGAAAACGCCTTCCATCTTGTCGAGGTCATTCTGCAAGCCATCGTAATTTTTCGACAGCATGCCTGGTCCCAATGTCACTTCCAACATGTGACCGGTAAATTCGGCTTCAGCTCCCACTTTAAGTCCACGGGTACTTTCAAACACCTGGACATATACGTTCTTGCCTACCACCTTGATAACTTCCGCCATCAAACGGTCACCTCCGGTATGGATATAACAGATTTCATTCTGGGATACCGGACCGTCGACAGTCAGTGTTACCATATTAGCAATAACACCTAAAACAGTTCCTTTTGTTGCCATTTTATTTAATTTTACTATTTTCTAAACTCTTCGGGAATCTGAACCTCATTCTTCAGATTCTGAATCATCCGACGGAACAATTCATTTCCCTTTTCCTTATCCAACGATACCCAACGTCCAATCATCTCTAGCTCCAGCAGGAAAACGAACAAACGTTCAATAGTGAAATAGTGGAAAAAAGACTCATCCTCCAGCCATTTCCATTTCAGCTGGTCAATCTTCTTTTCACGTTCCACCAGATCTTCAATTTCTGCAATACGTTGCACCGGTTCAAAATAACCGACCATTTCCGTCAATCCGAAATCACGGGCATTCGAAGAACGTAGCTGGTCACATACCGTTGTATTTCCAACAATGCATTCCACCACATCCATCTTATACTTACGTGCAACCAAAGCTGCCAGAATATTATTGACATTCAGATTAAATTCGAACCAGGAAGAAATGAACGGATTGCTACATGCCATCGCATAAGCGTAATATAAGGAAGAAAGCATATCCTCTGCCCTATATATTTCTTCTGCAGGAAGCTGTATGTACCGAGTGATAAAGTCAGCCATGTAAGAAGGATATTTCTTATCCGGAACATCTCCGTCACGCACCACATCAATCAAAGACACCAGATCCTCCGCAGAAAAGTTTCCTTTTCCACCAGTCTCAGCATCCTTGCTCTTCAAAAGCTTCAATAAATCGGCATTGTCATACTGCAGATAAAAAAGATCTACCAACCTCCGATCTTTGCCCGACAGCTCCGGATACAGATCCATCCTAAAATCAGCTACTGAATAACTGAGCTTCCCGTCTTCCAATGAAATATCGGGCAAGCCAGCCACCAGACAATAATACGTACTCATAATTTAAGGTTAAAACAACATTTCAACTAATTGCGGACGAAGGAAATCCTTGAAAAAGTTTTCAAATTCTTCTTCTCCGAATGTCACCTTATATGAACCGTCAGCAGGTGTAATTGAGAATAAGGACTTCATACCGTTCACTTCCTCTATCCTGACTCCTTTGTCAAGCAGCGCCTTAGCTTTAGAAGCAAAATACTTTTTCAAGGCTTCCGCATCATTGACAGATATCACAATTTCCTCTTTCTCGGCCCATTGGACAGCCAATGACAGAATAAACTTGTTCAGAAAATCCTTATCGGCCGTAACCCCCTTCACTGCATCGGTTACAGTCTGATTCGTCAACAGATCAGTCACCTCAGTCTTCAATGCATTGACAGCCTGTCTAGCAAACAATTTAAGCTCCGATTTTGTATTCTCGGCCAACTCATCAGCCGATTTATGAGCATCGGCAATAATAGACTCAGCCTCCTTTTGTGCATCGGCAATCAATTTCTGAGCCTTTTGTTGAGCTTCATTTATCAATCGCTGAGCTTCTTCATTTCCTTTTTCAACACCCTCACGATAGATTTTATCAGTAAGCTTCTGAATATTGTTTCCCATGATCTTAAAATATAAAATTAATTTAAACTCTCACTAAAAAATAACATATACAATTTTCTCCAAATATACACTTTTTCATAACCAGGACAATATCCGATATTTAATAATCCAACCTAAATATGCTGCAAAATATCTATATTGTTTCAGATTGATAACAATAACTATTTGAAGTTGTCTATTACAAAAACATTTAAAGATATTCTTTTTATTAAGAAAGTGCAAATTAAAAACGATAGAAAATAAAAAAACGGGAAAATAAACAAATATCAGAGTAACATGCACAAAAAAAGCCCCGAAGTCGGACTGACCTCGGGGCCTTGATAAGACGGCGACTACCTACTCTCCCACTTTTACGCAGTACCATCGGCGTGACGAAGCTTAACTTCTCTGTTCGGAATGGGAAGAGGTGGAACCTTCGTGCCATAGTC
>NZ_LT635801.1:2692690-3434844 GCF_900128495.1 Bacteroides ilei | reverse complement strand
TGCACCTGCAATTCTAATTCTTCAAATTCTTGTCTGTTCATAATAATTGAGGTTTGATTGTATTCACTGCCGCAAAGCTACAACCAAACCTCAAAATGTAAAAGGTGCATTTCTTCGAATGCTTACACAAAATCTTGTGTTTCCATTTGTGTCTATTAAATTTATTATAAAAATAATAGTTCAAATGTAATAAAATGTTTAGAGGAGGGCAAAAAATAAGCGGAAACTTTTGGGGAGAGTTTCCGCTAGAATACAACGAAAATAAAATATATTTTATTTATGACTCTGTAATGAATTTGTTTTAGCATTAGTCTTTTTATTGTTATCATTAATTATAAGGGAAATAGACTTCTGCTCCTGCTTCAAAGAATCTATTACCATTTCCATTCTTTTTAGTTCTTTATCTTTCACTATATTATTTTCTAGCGATTTTGTATCCTGGTATAAATATACTATCAATGAAGCATAGAATATAAGTCCTAAAAGACCAAACCATAGCCTCCTACTCTTTAAATAATCAATTAAATTTATACGTTGAATAAATATAGGAGAAACTAATACGTATAAAGATGTAAATAAAATTAAAATCACCCCAAGTCCTGTCGTATTACAAATTAATTGTGACAGATTTGTTGTTTCATTAACTACAAAAATATTTATAGTTCCAAATAAAAATGTAATAGCAGCAGTAAAAATGGCTATCAAATCAAAAGCTTTTTTATCTGTTGTTTTTATAGTTTCTTTTATAACCTCAATATCTCTACGTTCTTTAGACAAGCTAAAAAGAAAAGCCAAATTATCGCGTTCTTTTTTAAAGGATGTCAATGTATTTTTTAAAGATTTATAATCTATATCAGTTGCAAATGCTGATGGAACAAATAATTTTAATTTATAAGATTCCGAGTTACAACAGGATTCGTCAAAAGGGAGTTGGAATGGGAAAAATTTATGATTCTCACTCCATTGTAAAGCTGCTTCATATTTATTTAACAGACGATTTAACTCATCTAGTTTATCTTCTATTAGCCAATCATTAAACTTGTTACTTTTAAGATGCCCTTTTACACAAGATATAATTGCTTCTATAGCTTTTTCATAAGGATGAAAGTTTTTTATATACGTACTTCCTTGAATATCTTGTATTCTATTGATCTCACGTTTTATTTCTTTCAAATTAGGATTGCCCCGTTGAACATAAAAAGAAAATCTACAATTATGTAAGTAATTAAGAACAGAATTCCAAGAAAAAGTATCATACTTACGCTTAAATGGTTTATCATTCGTAAATGGAGTATGTAAAAAATTATTATATTTTTCAAGATATCTTTCGATTACATAGTCCATCAATTTAATATCTTTTGAATCGATAAGATTATCTTTATAATATTTCATTAAATACACAAATGGAAGAATGACCTGTTGATTGCTTTTAATACTATCCAGACATTTGTTCTCATCATCAATTGGCATTTTAGTAAAAGACACATAATCACCCAATTCTAGATTCTGAGGATATATTACTTCAGCAATAAAATTTTTATTACTTTCAAAAGGAGAGGTTTTTACACGTTGAATTATATAATTACATTTATATAATAAAAGGGAAAATATATCTTTTAAATCTGAAGATGTTATATGCTCGATCTCAAAATTTAAACGATTCCTAATTAGAAGAATATTTTGAAAATCTTTTGATTTTATAGGTAAGTTCACTACTGTCCAATAAAAGTTGGCTAATCGGTCTTTGAAATTATTGAAATACAGTCTTTTAAGTGGTATTCCTGAATGAAACGGATTTGAATTTGTAGCTTAGCGGTCAAATTGAAGACCGCTTATGAACCAAGATAAATACGTATTCGCTCAACTTACCGCTTTTCTGAACAGAACACAGTTCAACAACTTCGTTCGCAAGTATGATGGTAATCGCTATGTGAAGCAATTCACTTGCTGGAATCAGTTACTTGCTATGATGTTCGGACAACTGAGCAATCGTGAGAGCCTTCGCGACCTAATTGTAGCTTTTGAAGCGCATCGTTCCAAGCAATATCATCTTGGCTTGGGACGCAATCCAATAGCCAAAGCCACCCTCGCTTATGCTAATCAGAATCGTGACTACAGAATCTTTGAAGACTTCGCATTCTATATGATGAAGGAAGCTTGCGAAAAGCGAGCAACCAATATCTTGGAAATTCCAGGAAATAAGTATGCTTTTGATTCAACAACTATTCCGTTGTGTCTAGCCACATTTCCATGGGCGAAGTTCCGAAGAAAGAAAGGAGGTGTCAAAGCTCATGTCTTATATGACATTGAAGCACAAGTTCCTGCCTTCTATACTGTAACCGCAGCATCGAAACATGACTCTACGGCGATGTACTCAATCCATTATGAACCAAATGCTTATTATATATTCGACAGGGCTTATGACTCTTTTAAGGAACTATATCGGATTCACCTGACAGGTTCCTTTTTCGTTGTCAGAGCTAAGACGAACTTGAAATGTACAACGGTTAAATGGAAGCGCAGGATGCCTAAGTATGTACTGACCGATGCTGAAGTGAAACTGAGGGGATATCTCTCAGAGAAGAAATATCCCGAGTCATTCCGACTCATTCGTTACTACGATGAAGAGGATGACCGTGAGTTTATTTTCCTAACGAATGCAACACATGTCTCTGCATTGGATATTGCCAATCTCTATAAGAAAAGGTGGTTGGTCGAGCTCTTTTTCAAATGGCTAAAGCAACACCTTAAAATAAAGAGGTTCTGGGGTACAACAGAAAACGCTGTCCGCATTCAAATCAGTGTGGCGATCATTACTTACTGTCTTGTAGCTATAGTTCAACACGATATGCAATTGAAACGCTCAACTTACGAAGTTTTGCAGATTCTAAGTATCTCTCTAACGGACAAAACCCACTTACGTGACCTGTTCGATAAGACTAATTTCAATGATGTCAAAGAACTCGATTGTCCCCTTTTTGAAGGACTATTTGATTAAATTTTTAACTCGTCCATTTTTATTGGACACTAATGAGGTAAGTTATAATCATATCTACATAAAGGAATTGTTAAATCCGTAAAAAAAGAAAGTGTATTTTCTCTTATATTACTTCTAATTTGAAATGCACCATATTTTTCATTAGGTAAGTTTAAATCAAACTTTCTCTTTGATTCCTCTATAAAATTTTGATAATATCTGAGGGCATTATATAATGAGTTATTTAACTCATTAAATTTCATTTTAATACGATCAAGATCACTATATGAACCAATTTCATCAAGATGATTAATGTTATCAAAACCTGTGATCATCTCTAAAAAGTTCTTCAATATATTCTCTATTTCGGCATACTCAATATATTCTCCAGAGATAATAGAACGTGTTAACTGAATAAAACTGAAATCAATAAAATCAGAAATCTTATTAAATAGATTTCTGATAGCTTCATCATTTTCAAAGTTAGAGGGGAGCCAACTGTCATTATTAAATTCTGATGAATATTTATCAAAACATTTTTTTAACTCCATAAAAATCTTTACTTAAAACATTTATTGGAATCAGAACGTATCGCCTCTGTCAACATTTTAGCACTACCGCGACCCATAAATTCAGCAAACTTTATTGATTTGTTCCAACTATCCCACTTATGAGTAATTTCAACTAATTCGAATGAGCTCAAACCAATAATATCAGGATTAATATTTTTTAATTCCTCTAGAGCATTATCTACTTCAATAATTAATGAATCTTGCTGGTCATAAGATTGTAGTGTTTTTCTTTCTACAGATCTTTCTTTGATGCAATAAGATGGTAATAAATTATCTTGGATAGCATTATATATATCACTTTCTACAGGTCCATAAGGTAAGGCATAAAAATTATTAAAGATATCAAGAAGATCTTTTCCTTTATTCGTCTTTGGTACAGCCGTAAGAAATAAAAGCTTAAGCACAATAAGTTTAGACAATGGCTTAACTGAAACATTTTGACTTTTAAAATAATCTGTTCTCCACTGTTCGAATTGCTGAAGCATGTAATCAAAAGCTTTTATTTTATTAGATATTATGTCCATTGATATATCTATATAATCCATATATAAAAAATAAAATATATTCTCATATTTGAGAATATATTTGTTACTTACGTTCCCGCAAAGAAAGAAAAAAAATAGAAATTATAGCAATATTTTTATCCTTTTTCTTATAGTAATATTTTAAATTTTTCTAATTGAAATTATAATAACATTAAAATTATTATTGTATTTCGCAAATATTTTGCGTAGAAAACAAATACCTTATTCCCCGCCGCCCGATTTTTTCCGCCAACGAAGTGACAAAGCGGTAAAAATCGGGCGGCGGGCGGCTGTTACGCTACCCACCTCCCTAAAACGCTGCTACAGCCGATTACAACCCCTACAAGCGTCCTTCATCCTCATAACTAAAGTATTCCTTATCTCCATAAACGATATGGTCTAAGAGCTTTATATTCATAGTATTAGCTGCGTTCTTCAAACATTCAGTCAAACGGTTATCGTCATTACTGGGTCGGCAGTTTCCTGACGGGTGATTGTGGCAAAGTATCAGTGACGTGGCATTACATTTCAGGGCTTCCCGCAAAATAACTCTTATATCTACCTGCGTACTGGTTATGCCTCCTACAGAGATACGTTGTTTTCTGACAACACGGTTAGACTGGTTCAAGTAAATAGCCCAGCACTCCTCTACTTCCAAATCTTCCATATAAGGTTTCATCAAGTTATAAATGTCCTCACTATGCCGGATTATTACCCTGCTGCTCCTACGTTCTGTGATACGTTTGTAAAGTTCAATCACAGCGAAAGCCATGTCCCTGCGTGCCGGTGTCAAAAGCTGGCAAACATCTTCTATCGACACATTGTCGCCACGCAATAACATCTCATTAACTCGTTTACTGGTTTCTCTATTGTTCGTCAACTGATAGACTACTTCACTATCAGACAAATGCCTGCACTCTCCACTAAGTTCGAATAAATCTTTCATAATGTTGGTTATTAAATTGTTATACAAATAAAGTTCTTGCTAAAAACATACCTCCCAAAACTGAAGCTCCCAGTGCTTCAAGATGGCAAGCAAAACAGGCGTAGGAATAACCTCGGGTAATTACATCGTCAAAAACGAGTACTTTCTTTCCTTTGAAAAACTCCTTGTCGAAATTGACTATCTGCACATTATCGACGTGCTTTCCTGACTTGCTCTCATGGATTGCCAGCCGTTCACCTTCTACCGTGATATGGTCGTATGCACTGACTGCACCCGACAACCTTGCGACTTCCTCTGAAAACTGCTTATATCGGACTTCATATTTCCGCTGGCTACTGGCAGGAATACAAGCAAACACGATGTCACTCGCTTCGTTACCGTACTGCTCACGAATTTTCTTGGCAACAAGCTGGGCAGCTGAAACGGCACATTTCCCATCCTTGAAAGCCCATACAAAGTTTCTCACCTGCCAATCTCTTGAACTGGCTTTATATTTTGTTGGCAGGTAGTCAAAGAAATTGAACATGTACTTTCTGCACTGGTTTAGCATGGATTCGGTAAAGGTTTTCATAGTCTTAAAATTTATTCTGGTGCCGAGCTCGGGAGTTGAGCCTTTTTTCTGCTCTTCCTGCTCTGAGCTTTTTTTTATTCCGTTCGCTGTCGCTACGGTTTGTTTTCGCCTTTTACACCTGCCAGCAAAGGTGTTCCGAAGCGTATAAAGACAAGTTTTCACGAAAAGCAGAGCCTTGAATACTACCTGAGTCCTGTGAGGGTGGAGATTTTTTCGAGAACAGCGCCTGAACTTGGCATACGAAGCGGAACATTTACCTTTGCAGGTACAAAAGGCATAAACCATAGCGGAAGTGATACCGAATTATTGGCGAAGAGCAGACAAAGAAGAGCAGTCAAACAATACATAGCTTTAGCTATACCGCCAAGAGGGAGAGCAACGGGGCGGGTGGGTCGCTGCGTGAACGCCATCACCAGTCAGAAAGACTATCGAGTGTCTTTCTACCTTTTTACCCGAGAAATCCTGGGGATTTATCGGGCGCCAGCAGGTTGTGAACCAGTCGATTAGCCTGTAAAAACAGGCTTAAACAAGTGAATTTATTCTGATTTTCCGCTCATCCGATACAAAAACAGCACACAATCAATCGATTATCCCCTCAAAATACCGCATTTTATGCGGACGTCGGTTTTCCGACCCCCCACCGCCCTACGCCATAAACCTAATTAGCACCTTTGATAAAAGCGGAATATGTAACGGCACAAACGTCTACACGCACGGTACACGCTATCGCACGCATAAAAAACAGCCCCGACAACCATACACACGGTCGCCAGGGCTACACCTTAATATAAAACTAATTAGCTATTGAAACTCACATTGATGATGTCACGAAGATATCGTCGGTCATCTGGGGGAAACGCTCACAACCGATACACAACGTATCGAAAGCATCCGAACCGTCCGTTCTTGCCTGAAGCTGGTCTTCTTCTGTTTCTGCCAGCTTTTCCCCTCGCTTATCCTTGCCACCATTATACACACCAGCTGTCTGTACGGAGATAAGCAGATCCTCGTTGTTCTGTTCGTTGAAGAATGGAATGAGCTTTGCCTTCCCTGCAAACATACGATTGATGAGCAACCACTTCTCGATGTGCTTCATCGGGGAACCTATATAGATGGAATTAACTTCCCAACCTCTATCCTTGAAAGCACGCTCAACGACGTAATGAAAGTCTTCGTCATTGACCGCATAGTTTGAGCCCAAGGCCGTGCTGTCGTAATAGAAGATAACCTCCTTACTCCGCTGGTGCCGGTAATACTTGCAGAAGTCATCTACCAGGGCCTCGAGCTTGCGCTCATACTTTACCCAGAAAGACTTAATCACCCTCAGCCGGTTCCGATCCGGCTGACCGGCTACCAGCCAGTTGATGTTGGCATTAAAGTCGAAGGCAATGCAGATAGGTTTGTCTCGATCCAGATCAGCATCCATCAAACACGATGGTTCCTTGATTTTGTCGAACTGATATTCCAGGCTGTCCAGGTAACTAAAGTCTGTAGCGTTGTACTTGTGTCCTTCCGTCATGCTGGAATAAAACCCGTCCTTGCTGATACCGATACGCCTGCATAGGATAGCAGTCTGAAAGGTAAGCGGAGGAAGATCACGCTTCATCTGGTTAATGAATGCTTCGCCCAGCAGCTGCATATTCTCGATTGTGGAAAACTCACGATATAAAACAGCAACAGAACCCATCCGGCATACATCACGGTTCAGGGTGCGCAGATAGTCTTTCAGATATAAAGGTACAGGTTCTGATTTAGCCTGAAGGTCACGGATTCGTTTCTTTGTTCGCCAAATCTCATGCACTGTCGCCTGGATGACTTCAATCAGTTCCAGATCGCATTTCTTCTCGTAGTCCAGAAACCAGGAACCTTTCTTCGTCACCGGCATATCAGAAGTAATCAGCATGCCGTGATGAAAGTAGTGATGACCGAAGTATTGTTTGTTACCTCGGTTCGCCGGAAGGGTTTCATCCTTCAGCTGCTCGAAGTCAATATACTTTGCTTCGTCGATGTCGAGATAATCAAGGGAGAAGGAGTTGGAGGTTCCGGAACGGTCCTGGCTGATGATATAGCCGATGGATCCGTTGTAGAATGAAATCACATTTTCCCAGTTGTCAGGCTGGAAGATAGGTTCACCCCACCCCCACGACTTCGGCGGCTTCTTTCCGATGGTCCAGTGCACATCACGTTTGAATCCCCATCGCTGCCAGTGGATCAGCATGGACGGGATGGTGTTAGTGAGGGCACGTTTGCAATTGGCCGCCACAAAGCCGGTGATGCTTCCGGGCATACGCTGCATGTTACGCAGGTTGATAGCGGCATGAATCGGACCTTTACCCCACCCACGTCCGGCACACAATACTATATCCTTAGCTGGAGTGAAAAGAACTTGTTGCTGGGTTTCGTGGAAGTATTCTCTCATGGTTTAGGTTCCTCCTGTGATTTCTTCGGATTGAAGATATCGTCTTCGTTGAAGTCTGCATCTTCGAACTGGATGTCCTGGATATCCTCATTCATGTATTGTTTGATCTTATCCGCAATGCGTTGCCGGATATTCGGTATCGGTTTGATTCCGATAATTGTCGGATCGCTGTCCGGCTGGAACGGCTGCACGACAATCTTGTCGTAGCCTAAATCCTTGGCATCCTCTTTGTCGAGTTGCATATACTTGGCGTAGTAGTTGTCACAAGCGGCCATCGCCCTGGCATCCTTCATTCGCTTGGCCATCTCGTAGCTCTCTTCATTGCGCTGGATGAAGCGGTATCGATGGTAGTCCTTTGTAGCCTTGTTCAGATCACCCAGCAGATACTTGATGATCCGAATATCTTCGTAAGCAGCTGACTTCTGTATCTGGTATCGCTTCTGAAGTTCCAAAACGATTTCCTGTTCTCGTATGCGCGGGTACTGGAGCCAATAATTATACATGTCCCGAAGTCTGAGCAGACGCTGCTGAATGACTTCGGGAATGTTACGCTCTTTCATCTCATCGACCGAAGCAAAGAGATTTTCTTTTGCAATATCAATTGTTGCGGGTAATGGCATAGTTATAAATCTTCGTCGGAATCCATATCTCGGATATAAGAACCGACTAGCTGTACCGCCAGCGGGCTACCGGCTTCGGCCAGTTCCAGTTCATTCTGCCGGATCTGCAAAGCTCTTTCGGCTTTCCCCTTACGGTAAGCAATACTGACCGGATGGGACTTGTCGGAAATGATTTCTCGCAGACGGCGTTCGTCTACGTCCATCAAAACAGCGATATCCGACACTGGAGTAAGCATCGTAGCGAGTTCCTTAATTCTGTTAATCTGTGTTGAAGTGAATTCCATTGAGGTGTAGGCTTCGGGTATTAATAATCTCTGAAAACTGGTCTCGCAAAGTGAGAAAGATGTCAGGCTGTGTCGTGATCATCGCACATTCTGTCCGGTTACCTCGCGTCTGGTTCTGACTGGTAACGACTGTAACCATCCAGCGATCGTTCTCGATAAGCAACACCTTGGAATGGTTTTCCGTGAGGTACACGTCATCGAATACGGAAGACATAAAGGTGTACAAGTTGACGGTCTTTCGAGCTGCCTTCAGGTCAGCAAGCAGAACGGAGTGAAGGATCATCTTCCGTTTGCGAAGCGAAAACAACCGGCGCAAGAACTCTTCGGATGTAGAAAAGGTGGATACATAGACCTTAGCCGGTCCGGTCTGTGACAGGATGTACTCGAGTACATCAAAAAGCTGAAGCCGGTTATCCAGGTATGCTTGTAACGGCACATCGGATAACGGCTTCAGCAATCGGTTTACATGTTTCATTTCAACCCTAATTCACGTAAGGCATTCACCTGGTCCTCTCCTACGTTGTTTCCAGTAGAAATCAGGAAGTCGTATCTCTGCTGTACCTTAGCCAGCAGCTTCTCGTACTTTTCCTGATCTCCGGATTCTTTCAGCTCTGCCAGTTTCTTTTTGTTGTCTGACAGATAACCGCGGGCTGCACTGACTTTCTTTGCCATTTCAGCCGGATCTTCAGGAGATTCACCTTTTGTCTCTTCGGTACCTTGAGCATCCGGATTGAAATGGTCGTACTTGTCCATGTTATCCCGATATCTGGCATCCAGCTCTTCCAATTGCTTCAGGTATTCGTACCTGTCGCATGGAAGAGCATCCTTCATGGTTTTCAATGTTTCAAAAGTCTGCTTCAGGCGGAAGTAGATAGCCTTATTATCTTCCCAAAGCTGGCGGATCTCTTCGGGCAATGAATCGTGATCCGCGCGTTTACCCTTTGCGATAGTAGCTTCTTGCGGAATGTCGTCATCGGAACTAATTTCAGGCTGGAAGGTGGCCAGCGTTTCCGCTACTGCCGGAACCAGCTCTTTGTCCATCTTGACTACATCTTGAATCGTCTTGCGGTCCAGACGGATCGCCAGATATTTCTTCAGCTCATACTCAATCTTGCTCGCAAACTTCTGCGGATTGCGGGAAATATTCTGAAACAGAATGCGGTTCCTGGTCAGCTTGAGTACCATTTCCGCACCTTTCATCAGGTCACGCTTAGCCGGCTCCGTATTGAGCCAGCCTTGCATGTCTGTAGTTAATTGTTCATCTATATACATAACTGTATTCTCTTTTTAATTAGCCTCCCGGAAGGATGGTACTACCATCTGCTCCGGAAATTTCGCCATCTTCCGTTTCGATTTTACCCGTATAGAACGGTGACGGGCAAATATCTGTACACTGTGCCTCGAGAGTGGTGCCTGCGGTACCGGTATCCCCTTCTCCCGAAGTTTGAGAAATGGTAACTGAAGGATCAAAAGCTTCAGAGCCGAGTACACGGAACTTACCATTCTTCTGCTGGCACAGAAATATCAGCTCATCGACATTAGCCTGACGACAAAAGCCTGACGCTTCTTCGTCAGTACCAGCATGGACCAACGTGGCTTTATTCAGGAAGGTCTTAGATGGAACTTCACCCTGTGACTCTGCACTGATGGACGACTTCGTTGTCAGCAATTCAATGTACTGCCATTTCTTGTCGGCAGCCAAAACAAAGTCACCTTCGTAGGTTGCCAAAGCAGCCATACTCTCTGCCCCGTCAATCGCCGGAAGTGCCGGCCATTTTTCGATCCAACTTTTCGGAATAAAGTATACTTTACGTCTAATACCCGGTGTCGATGTCTGACCTGGACACCAGGAAAGGGATTCGTACATCCCTTTGCTTGCACAATCTACTGCCATAACTTAACCTCCTATTCCAGCGACAACCGGAGTTGAACCGTCGACGGTACCAACCAGCAGACGCTCTTTAGAAATTGATTCGAATTCTGTACCGAAGTACATTGTAGCGATGTAATCCAGCTTGAATGCATGATGCTTCTCAACGGTAATGTTCTCCGCATCGGCACCATTGCCAAAACCTACGAGCATATTGCTCTTGGTTGTCAGGTGAATGAACGGCGAACCTGCCTTATTCGCCAGCGGAACCAATTCGCAACGACCATTGGAACCTTCGAGTACCGTTTTTTCAAAACTGGTGTTATAAGGTACATGCCCCGCAGTCGCCTGGTAATCGTCTACATAATTATCGTACACTCCCTGAGGAATAAACAATTTAGTTTGCGTTTCACGCAAAACCGGATCAGCTGCACGGTAAAATTCTTTCAAGACATCTACGGCATTATCTTTACTGATTGCTTCGATGGTGAACATATTACCCAAATCAGTAGAGATTTTAGCTGCGTCTTTTTCGGTTTTGGTAATGGTGTCAAAACCATTGAAAAGTTCTTTGGTCTTGGTTCCACTGTCGTTACGTTTCGCGTTCCAAATAGAAGCATTCAAGTTACCACCCATTTTCGCAGTCAGGAAAGCCAGCACCTGACGGGCAATATCTACATTTTTCAAAGCCTCTCCTTTTGTAATCAGATTGCCATAAATGGTCTGCCATACAGAGTTAGGAGAAAACTTCTTTACTACACTACCGAGAAAGGTTTCTAATGTACGCGGATTAATAGATACTCCATCAGTATCTTCACGTCCTTCGTCATAAGGTCCCAGCTCAATATCGCCAGATAATTCGCCTACCACTTCTTTACCGCGGACACCCGGTCTTTGTGTCATGTGCTGTAATGTTGTACCCAATGCCAATACCGGCATCATCAGTAATTCTTTTCGATAACGAACAGCCGACTTGGCCAGCTGCTCATCCGTAATTTTTACGTATCCTGTTGTATCTGCCATCTTATAACAAATCTTTTACGTCGTTAAATAATTCTTTAGCAGTGTTTAGTTTTGCAATGTCGTCATCCTCACCTTCATCACCATTGATGTGTGTGGTTTCCTCACCATCATTTTTTTGCAGGTTCTCATTTCGCTTCTTCAGATCGGAAATCTGATTGTCTTTATCAGAAGATTCCTGCTCCAGATTGGCGATGTGGTCATTGAGGGCCTTGACCTGATCTTCGGTAAGCGTCACCTTACCATCTTTGTCAACTTCCACACCCTCGATTTTCAAGATGGAATTGACTTTCTGATAATCCTTTTTCATTTGTTTTGACTGATTAAGTGATTTATTTTGTGTCTGTGCAGCTTCCGGCTGATGACCTTTCAAGAACTTATTGACGAAGTTATTGAACCAGCTGGGAGCTGTATCAGCTTCCGGACTTTGTGCCCTGGTATCTATGGCGGGCAATGCCGGCAGGTGGAACATGTTAAACTTTGTCTTCATCGAGTCGTCGAAGTTCAGTTTCGAACCTTCTTCTACGATTTCATCAATGAATCCGTATTCAAGTGCTTCTTGTGCAGTAAGCCAGCGACCCTCCTTTAAAACAGGAAGAATGTCATCTACTTTTTTCTTGCACTTGTTGGCGTAAAGATTGGCCAGAACCAAATCCATCTTATCATTCTCCAGCTTGTTAGCCTTCAAATCATCAATGAGCTGTTGAATCTGGTCGGCATTGTAATTGCCCCATGCATCTACCCAATTTGATACTTTGTGAATAAGATAAAACGCATATTTGGACATACAGGTTTTCTTGGCACCGGTAGCCAAGATGGTAGCCGCACTCGCCACATAACCGAAAAGATAGCAAGTCACATCCCCGTGATCAATAAATTGCTGACGGATGTCTAGCGCATCATCTACCGAACCACCCAACGAAGATATACGCACACTGACAGGTTTGTTCCTGTAACTTGACATCTGACTGCGGATATAATTCTTAGAATATCCCCAAGGACCGATGTGTGAATCAATAATAAGGTTATATTCCATATTAGCGAAAATTAGTCTACGCAATATTATACCTTATATATATTGTATAAAAAGACCTTAATCTAATATGGAAAGCATCGGAATGGTAGAAGTCAGGGTAACAGTAACTGTCACACCCGATTTTCCGCTGGCTGCGGAAGGAAATGACTCTTCATTTTGAATGACCGGATAAGGCTTGTCTGCGCATCCGATCAGGAACTGGGAGCCGGTGATGGTTGTCACCTTAAAGCAGAACTTCTTGGAACCAGGCAACAGCTTCTCTGTCCGAAACATGGTGAGTTTGGTGGTGAAAACTCGCTGTTTGTTCTCGATTTTGTCGGAAATCTCTACTGAACTCAGCCCGATGGTTGAAATTGGGTTGAATTGTTGATAGACATTCAACCATACTCCGCGGTCGGCTATAATGTCTGAATGTTGCAAGTGATAGGATTCAATACATTCAACTTTTCTAATGTTCTGAATTAAATGTACCATAATTATCTTTGTTAGGTTATGCGTGTTCGGTGTTGTACGGTACTGTTTAAAATCGCCTCACTCGTCCGTGCGATTTCGGGTTAAAGAACCTAAAAAGATACCTTTTTTATTGTAGGAATCTCTCATACGGTAATATTTCTGACGAACGGTTTCGGAATAATCATCATCGATACCATGCATTTCGCACCAGGCAGCAATGGTCTTGTTAAGTCCGCAGTTCCGGCGAGTCAGATCGCTTATTTCGTTCCAAAGATTGGCACGAAACAAGTCCTCAATTGTTTCTTTTACGGCAGCTTTAGCTTTTTTGCCGAGGAAATTGTAATACTGTGGAGGTTTAGCCTTGCTGTCGGGTATGCAAATGGCAGTAAGTCCATCAGCTGCCAGCTCCGGGCGAATGTCTTCCGGGCGTTTGCGAAGGAAGCGTCGAATCACTGCATTCTCGTTACTTTGTGCCGGAAAAACAACTGGATCGCCTAAAGAATGGACAAGCCATTGCCGAAGATAAGGCTCCAGACGAAGATAGAAAACAATGCTGCTCATAGGAAAGTAGTATTTATGTTTGATTTCAATTATATATATCAAAAATAAGGCTTTTGATATTAGAATCCAAAAGAATTCCTCCAGCTATGACACATATTTTGTCTTCTACACCTTCTACACTTTCTACAAAATCGGATAAATATTGATTATCAACAATTTATACGATTTTAGGTTTTCTACAAGTGTAGAAATCTTGTAGAAAATGAAACATTTTGTAGAAGGTTTTATGTTTTTCTTCAATTTGTAGAAAAATGTAGAAAGATTGTAGAAGGTATGTAGAATATATAAGTACCTCTTTTTCAACATTGTAGAAAGTGTAGAAGGTGTAGAAGGTGTAGAAGCCGTTTTCTCCCCGTGGAAATAGCCTGAGCATCCCAAAGAATGGATATGAAAATAAAAAAGGCAACCACTTCACAGCGGCTGCCTTTACACTCTCAGACAATCAATTAAAGTTATAATATCTCATTCATTATCATCTATCAATTCATCACTTTCTTTCCCTTCTACCTCTACCTCAAGATTAATGTTATATGTTTCGCGAATCATGCGGTAGTCGAAACAAAGGGCCACATCGGGAGTGGAGGTTTTCTTGTAGGAAATACCTCCGGTAGGAGTCGTTTCCACCTTCTGCACTTCTACCCCTCGCTGAATGTTCTTGAAGCGGACAGAGTTCTTCTTCCCCATGTACTCCTTGGAGTTCTCCAGGTAGTATATAAGCGAACCTTCAGGAAGTATGGAATCGCCAACCTGCTTGCTGAACTTTTTATACAACATGAAGATACGGTTTTTACGCATCATCAGGATAGCTTTTGGTTCCTGGTATTGTTGTTCAATCTTAATCAGACTGCTTTTGAAACGATTCAGGTATTCGATGCGGTAATCCCCCTCGATGAAGATTTCGCCATCCTGCTGCAGATAAGATACCACATTCCAGAAGTTGGCCAGTTCATTGTTACTCTTACACTCTGCATTCTGCCGCAGAATACCGTCTACTGTCACCTGCCGGATATCCGGATAAGAAAACGGAATATCCAGCACTCCCTCGAGCGTACGAAATGCGGCCAGCGGTATGATCCAGTTGCGAAGGATTCGATCTTCCACCTTTTCGGCTCCGAGAGCTTCTAATACGTCGGACAGGCAGGTATGATAGTTGCTGATGAACTGCTGTTCCATCCGCGCTCGGTGACGGAGTATCTGGAGTGTCAAGTGAGTGAGCCCCCGTTTACGAATCTCTACCAGCTCGTTGTATCGGCGTTTCTCTTCCTCTGTAAACTCCGATTTGGCAAAGGTCAGAAATATCAGACGGCTGAACAGAGCGATGTCGGCGGTTGCCATCTCCTGACCGGACAGAATAACTCCGGAGTCTACGGCAGTTATCTCACGCTTTTTGTCACGATCCATGTTCATGCGTGACCGACCGGCACCGTCCCAAAGTCCTTTGAGGTATTCGCGCTTATCAATATCAATGTTATTCTTGAACTCGTCAATATGTACCAGGGCATTGGCACATTGTGCCACCAGATCGGCCAACGCCGGAATGGTAGCATTCTGGATATTGGGCGGAATGTTCTCGATAATGAACAATGCCATCAGACTGTGTCCGAGTTCAGACTTACCTGATCCTTTGGGACCAAACAGGTTCAATATGGGAAAGCTCTTGGTATATCCAGTGATAATGTCACGAAACAAAGTAGCCAGCAGGAAACAGATTCCTACCTTGGCATTGTCACCGAATACCCCGACCAGCTTGGAAAAGTATTCCTTCAGGCTGATGGAAGAGTAGTTAAGGTGAACAAACCTACGTTCGAACTGGAACAGCTTGTCGTCATCACGGTAGATCAGACTACTTGCCGGAAGGTAAAAATTGCCTTTCTCACCCAACCGCACGATGCCATATTCGTCAGCCGGATGCCATTCCGTATCAAATACTCCATTACCGAACGCATAGAACCCTTTGCGCTGCCATCCCAACTGGGTGATTTCAGTAGCCGTTTCGGTCTGTTCATAAAGATACATTTTCAGGCGTGTCATTTCTTTTTCACTGGCCAGCCAGATATAATTGCCCAATCCCTCGACCTTCTGCTTGAACTTGGAGAGAGATACCAGGTCTTCCTGTTTCATTTCCACAATTTCCTCCTGACGGTTCTGGTTCTTGATACGATACAGACGTTTAGGCATCAGGGAATCTTTGATATGGAACATCGGCAGCATGATGAAGTTAGACCACTGGAACTCCTTGCCGTCGTTAGTGGAATAATAGCAGTTGTTGGATTCAAAGAAACCGTATTTTGCCAGCAGATCCCGGTTGATGACCTGCGATTTACCGGCCTTGGATTCATTGATCTTCTTCTTTTCCCGGTTGATGGCCATCGACCAAAGGTTCTTGTTATTGTATGTATCTCTCAGTTTAGCCAGGTACATGGCTTCTTTGACCTCATCGCCAACCATGGCCACGAGTTTGGCTATCTGACTGACTGCGGCACTCTTGTCTTCGGTGGTACCGTCTTTATTGAACGCATACCCGGCATACCAAGTAATGAAGTCCTGCTCCTCCAGCTGGTTGAAGCGGCTGATATTGGTACAATACGAATCCGGATCATTCTTCTGGTTGCCTTCACCCAGTGGTATCTCACGTACGGATACAGAGAAACCACACTCCATAGCCAGCACACCGCTCTTTATCACGGCTGCAATGCCGGTACCGTATGGGGCGTCAACCGGTTTTGGGTCAGCGTCCGGAAGAAAACACAGCGTTGTAGCGTATCTCTTCAATTGTTCAAACTGCCCTTTAGTCCAGGCTGAACCCAGCGAGGCGATGGTATTGTTGACTCCAATGGATTGCAAGCGCATGACATCGGGTGCCCCCTCTACGCAATAGAATTTCTCCTCTTTGGCCGCCTGACGGATTGCATTATCTATACCGAAAATACTGCTTCCTTTGTGATACAAATCACTTTCACAGGAATTCAGATATTTCGGTGTACCGTCTACTTCACTCATGTCTCTTGCAGTCCATCCGATAATATTCCGGAAGCGATCACGGATTGGAATCATAATACGGTCACGATAGAAATCATAGTATCCCCCGTTTTTCTTTTTACGGATCAGTCCCATTTCTTCCATCAATTCCAATGACAATCCCTTGGATGCTGCCATATCTGATAACTGGGACCAGTCTGCCAGGGCATATCCGATTCCCATTTCTACCGGAAATGAATCACCCCAGCGCTGTCGGATCTTGGCACGTGCTGCGTCTGCTTCCGGACGTGACAGGTTCTGAAGGAATACTTCGGCTGCAAATTGATTGATGATCTGCATGGATTCGCGTTTCTTCTGACGACGTATCTCGTCGGCTGAAGGTTTCTCCTGTTCATCGTCGATATGTATCCCGTATTTATCGGCCAGCCAGAGACAGGCCTCTCGGAAATTCATATGGTTGTACTTTTGCACAAACCGAATGACATTCCCGCCTTCTTTACAGGCACCGAAACAATACCAAGTACCACGTCCGGGTTCCACCATGAAGGAAGGAGTATCTTCTGAGTGGAACGGACAGCAGGCTTTATATCGGACACCGGCACGCTTAAGCTCCACAAAACCGGATATAACGTCCACAATGTCCGCACGGTCGAGAATTTTTTCAATATCACTATTCGATATCATGTCTTTGAGTGTTTAGATACGACGAATATCGATGATTTGTCGTGTAAATAAAAACTGGGTACTATTTGGATAATGGGATATCATACTGACGCAACCGAGAGTTGCTGTTTATAGCATAACAGTGGCCGAAGCCGTCCCATCTTACTCTCCTGCGCCATGTAACATTCTGCTTTATTCCATTTACAAGTACCCGTTTCAGTATCGGCACCGCACCGATAATTTTACGGATCTCCTGAGATTTGTCCGTATAAAAAACGTGTTCGAAGGTATAACCGGGATTACAGTTTTCCCATTCATGCATTTTATGTAGTTTGTTCATAGTCCATTTTCGATTTCTGCTGTTCTCCAATTCATTTTAATACACATATACTCCAGAATGAAGATTTGTTCATTTGGAGTGTAAGACTTCAAATGTTCATAAATGAATGCCAGCTCTACTCTGGCAATCTCTTTCAGTGCTTCTCCATGAGGAGAAAGATAACCGATACCGGATATTTCTGCTTGTATTTCCGGATCACGGTTTTTGTCACTCAGTTCATTCATGGTGTGTAAAATCTGTATAACACAAAGAAATTAAAACCTTATTGGTAAAAAGGGTACGATAATGAGAACGGACTTCATCAAGATTATCGGTATCTATCCGACAGCGAATAATAAGATGTATATCACCCTTCCGTACCATAGCCCTCCAAACTCTGTATCTATGCTTTTTCATACTTCAATCCTCTAATTTTTATTCATGATCTTTTATACAGCTCCATAAATTTTATTATACCAGGAAACGATTTCTCTGGTATTGCCTACTTTCAATCTGAACTTTATCTGTTGTATCAAGTTGTGTACTGTATGGATCGAGATATATAACAAATCGGCTATCTCTTGGTTACTATATCCTTCGGCAAGTAATCCAGCTACCTCCAGTTGTCTACCTTTGATAATGGAGGTACGCTGCGGCATACAAATAATACCTTCATACCGACAATCTCCGTTACCTCTCAGAGGACAATGTACTTGTTCAATGTTTACGTTTCCATGTTGGTCTAAATCCCATTTAAGTGTATCCAATTCACCGCAGTTACATCGGAGAAAGCGGCTGGCCATCAGGAAATGATAATATCGCTTGTTTTGCTCTGAACGGATGTAACATTGCTCCAAGGCCTTGTATGCATCCGCGTAACAATCATGTACGGTCATCAGAACCTCTTCAATGACGTCAACTGTATTTTCTGTTAATATGAATTGCCGGTTATCTTTCCAATATCCAACCTTGCCTGAAGGAGTATTATAAAATTCAATCTGTGTCTGCATGGCTTAACTCCTTATGAATAATTTTTTCAATGGCTTCACGTTCCAATTTGGACCAACTGCCTTTACGCATCTTGGTCATGAAGGTCGGATAGGAGAACCCACATATTTCAATAACCTTCTTAATAAACTCGGATTTTTGCTTGATTTCGAGTGATGAATAATAGTCAGATATAATCATATATGTTACTTTTTAGAGATTTATTTTTATTGCAATCGTATTTATTATTAAATTTATAGTGCAAACATAAAGTTTTCTTTGATTAAATTCAAAGTATTTTTGAATTATATCATATAAAACTATGTATTTAGATTTAATATAAATAAAATAATATGTTTAAACCTCAAAGAATACTTGAATTAATTGAAAGCAATAAGCTGACAAAGAAAGACTTTTGTAAGCGGGTGGAAATATCTGTACAGACATTGGATAATACATTAAAGGGTGCCGAGATTGGTTCAAGAAAACTTGAACGAATAGCAGATTTCTTTAATGTATCCATCGATTATTTCTTTGACCGTGATAATCATGCTTTTAATATTGGTCATCAGGTAACAGGAAATGGGAATAGTGTGTCAGGCGATATCATGTTAAGTGAGTGTCAGAAAGAAATTATGCACCTGAAGGAGTTACTTAACGAAAAAGAACGTTTGATTCAAGTTTTAATGAAACGATAATGTATAATGGACAAATAATTAAGCAATTATTGGTAGAGAAAAATATTCCAAACAAGGAACTTTTAAATTACCTTGGAACAGAAGCCAATTCTTCTCTTAGTCAAATTGTAAATGGAAATCCCACAGTAAAACGTCTGGAAAAAATAGCCGACTTTTTCGGGGTATCAATGGATGTGTTCTTTGAACGGGAGAAACCTTTTAAGGCTTATCCATCTACTCATAGAGATAGTGAACAGCAATACAAAGATAAAATTGCATTGCTGGAACGTCTACTTGAAGAAAAAGATAAAAGGATTTCGCTCTTAGAGCAAATGAATCAGCTGCTTAACTCCACTGAAGGTCGGACTGATTCGGGACAGACAATATAAAATAATAACATAAGTCGAAAACGTAACAGCTTGAATATCAGAATCGGGAAAGAAGGACAAAGTTTCTGTAGAGTTCGAGTCTCTCTTCCCGTGCAAAAAGCCGGAATTAGTCCGGCTTTTTTATTTTTACACTATTTCTATATTACAATTAAGGAATATCTATCAACTTGTGTGTCTGCAAACTTAAACGCCATTGCGGATGCACCTTGATATACCCGACAACCTCAGCGGTATTTTTACAGGAGCAGGGCTGGAGAAAGAAATGTTTTGCAGGCAAGTCCAGATAAGCAGAAACATCTTGCCCTAAATAAACCACTTTGACTTCATCAATACGAGTAAGACGTAAGTCTGCCCCCAACTTTGGAGAGCACGTAACCCAATCCACTTCCGACGGTAACACACAAGTCCCGTTAGTCTCGACACTTATATATTTTCCGGCATGATGCAGGGCATCAACCAAGCCTTTATCGATCCACAACCCCGGTTCCCCTCCGGTAAGAACCACCATACGACAAGGATATTTGGAAACTTCGGCCACAATCATCTCATCACTCATCAGATTTCCCTGTTCATGGCGTGTATCACAAAAATCGCATTTCAGGTTACAGCCCGAAAAACGTACAAAGACAGCCGGAGTGCCAGTATAATACCCTTCTCCCTGCAAACTATAGAATATTTCATTAATCTTTTTCATAGACCACCGTATTCCCAGCCGATTCCTGTACTTCAACTTTATAGCAATGCGGTATCTGGTCGCAAACCCAACGGGCAATATTCTCTGCCGTCGGATTACAAGACAAGACATCATTCAGATTCTTATGATCAAGCTGCCCCATTACCACCTCCTTAATATGAGAAAAATCAACTACCATACCGTCCGGATTTAGTTCATTGGAACGGCAATATACGGTAATGATCCAGTTGTGACCATGCAAATTCTCACATTTACTGCGATACGACAGACTCAGGGAATGTGAAGCCGAAACTTCCATACGTTTGATAACTGTATACATAAATCCTAAATTTAAATTAAAAACGAATCTGCACCTAATGTCACCTCAGTGCCTTGCAAAAATAAAAATAAAACCTGAAATCACGAAAAGATCCAACTTTTAGCGAATGAACATCCATGAAATGAAGTATTTTTTGAAAATAAATGCAAAATATTTTTGTGTTTCTTCTCAATCTACTATATTTGTATACAATTTGGTATAAAATGACGGAAGAAGATAAAAAGTTACTGAATACTTTCGAAGGAAAATTAAGGCATTTCATGTACCTTTTTGAAGAACTGAAGAAAGAAAACACTTCACTTCGACAGCTCCTTTCAGATAAAGAAGCTGAAATCTCCCGCCTGGATGAAAAGATAAAAGACCTTGAAATCCAATATACTAACTTAAAGACAGCTCGCATTATCAGTATCAATGACAATGAATTACGTGATACGAAACAAAGATTGGCGAGACTTGTGCGTGAGGTCGACAAATGTATCGCTTTGCTGAATGAATGACATAAAACGGTAAAGAAGCATCATGGAAGACGACAAATTGAGAATTAATCTGCTGATTAACAACGAACGGTATCCGCTTACCATTTCAAGAGAAAAGGAACAGCTGTACCGTGATGCTGCCAAACAGATTGACAATAAACTAAACAAATACCGGAGAAATTTCCCGGATTTCAGTGCGTCCAGGCATTGGGCGATGGTAGCATTGGAACTGGCTTTTGAAAACATGTCCCTCAAAGACCGGAATGATACGGAACCATATCTGGAAAAAATCAGGCAACTGACCGAAGATCTGGATGCGTGCATGGGGACAGACAATGAAGAAGCCAAATAAAGTTTAGTCTGAGAAAGAATTCAGCGCACAAGCTTTTAGTGAATACAATATGTTCACTTGAGTTTGTGCGCATTTTTATTATATATACATTTTAAATTTAAACCGTAATGTTAACAGTAATAGGGGTAATAATTGCCTTCCTAGTCGGAGGAGCAATTTCATATGTCTTTTTCAAGTATGGTTTGAAATCGAGATATGACAAAATAATAAAGGAAGCCGAAACGGAAGCCGAAGTTATCAAAAAGAACAAGCTTCTTGAAGTAAAGGAAAAATTCTTGAACAAAAAAGCCGATCTGGAAAAAGAGGTTGCTATCCGTAACCAGAAAATCCAGCAAGCGGAAAACAAGCTGAAACAACGTGAGATGGTCTTGAACCAAAAGAACGAGGAACTTCAGCGGAAACGTAACGAGAACGAAGCCATCAAAGAAAACCTGGATGCACAGTTGGTCATTATCGAGAAAAAGAAAGAAGAACTGGATTCTCTGCAATCACAGGAAAGAGAAAAACTGGAAGCTCTGTCCGGACTTTCTGCAGAAGAGGCCAAAGAACGTCTGGTTGAATCTCTGAAGGAGGAAGCCAAGACACAGGCACAATCGTACATCAACGATATCATGGATGATGCCAAGCTCACCGCCAACCGTGAAGCAAAGCGTATCGTCATACAATCAATACAGCGTGTCGCTACAGAAACTGCTATCGAAAATTCCGTCACTGTGTTCCATATTGAGTCAGACGAGATCAAAGGCCGGATCATTGGACGTGAAGGACGTAACATCCGCGCCCTTGAAGCAGCTACAGGAGTTGAAATTGTTGTTGACGATACACCGGAAGCAATCGTACTTTCTGCATTCGATCCAGTACGCCGTGAAATCGCACGCCTAGCATTGCACCAGCTGGTTACCGACGGACGTATCCACCCGGCACGCATCGAAGAAGTGGTTGCCAAAGTCCGTAAACAGGTGGAAGATGAAATCATTGAAACCGGTAAACGCACTACCATCGATTTAGGCATCCATGGCCTGCATCCGGAACTGATTCGTATCATCGGTAAAATGAAATACCGTTCATCCTACGGACAGAACCTGTTGCAACACGCACGCGAAACAGCAAATCTATGTGCAGTAATGGCATCTGAACTGGGACTTAACCCGAAAAAAGCAAAACGTGCCGGCCTGCTGCACGATATAGGAAAGGTCCCCGATGAAGAACCGGAATTACCACACGCATTACTCGGTATGAAGCTTGCCGAAAAATACAAGGAAAAGCCAGACATTTGCAATGCCATCGGTGCACACCATGACGAAGTGGAAATGACCAGCCTGCTGGCTCCTATCGTGCAGGTATGTGACGCCATTTCAGGAGCACGTCCGGGGGCACGCCGGGAAATTGTAGAAGCCTATATCAAACGTCTGAACGATCTTGAACAATTGGCCATGTCCTATCCGGGCGTAACCAAGACTTATGCAATTCAGGCGGGCCGTGAACTGCGTGTAATTGTAGGAGCCGACAAGATTGACGATAAACAGACAGAAAACCTGTCAACCGAAATCGCCAAGAAGATCCAGGATGAAATGACTTATCCGGGACAAGTCAAAATTACAGTTATCCGCGAGACCCGTGCAGTAAGCTTCGCAAAATAAAAGACTGAACCATAATAAGAAATGGCGGATTTCCCTGCTGGGGTTTCCGCCATTTTTCTATATCCAAATCCGTTATTTCAAGTACCGGCTCATGACATGCCCGGCACATACATAACCTTCATTATAAAGAGCTTCAAGTTTCTTCACATCCTTCTCAATCCGATTGACCGTAACCGGCTTTTCCGGACGTATGACAAGAATTTTCCCTGCATCTTCCATCTGTTCAACCATTTCAAGCTGCTGGTTATACACCTGGCAGCGACGGCTCAACACCAGGCGCAGGCGCGGATAGCGTCTGTAAATGAAACGGGGAACACGGATATCCTTCTCACTCTTACGGTAACCACGGGAACGGGTCAAGACAACTACATTCTTTTCATATCCCTGTTCCACAGCCCGTAATACCGGAATAGAGTCAACGATACCCCCATCAAGCATCGGACGCCCGTCGACATACGTAATCGGACAGACATAAGGCAAACTGCTCGATGCCTTGGCTATCGTAACCAGACGGATACGGTCCTTCCTTTCTTCCAGATAACAGGCACGCCCTGTCACACAATTGGTAGTAACCATTTCAAAACGCATAGGATTGTTGAAACAAGTTTCATAATCAAAAGGAAGAATCTTATCAGGAAACAATTCATATAACAGATGCTGGTCAATGATACTATGCTGATGAAGAAAATACTTCAATCCTATATAATGGTATTCCCTCATCATATCCACATTGCTGTACTTTGCTCTTCCCCTCTGGCGGGATAAATAGGAAAGTCCGTTACACGCACCTGCCGACACGGCTACCGCATATGGAAACTCAATCTGATGATCCATAAAATAATCGAGTACTCCACAGGTGAATACTCCACGCATCCCCCCGCCTTCCAGAACCAGTCCCATTTTATTAAAATCCAGTTCCATCTTACAAATATGATTTGAGTTCAAGTAGTTTAGTTACACAAAGATATATTTTTAGTTTGACAAGTAGAACGTAATTCATTTTAATTTCCTACTTTTGTAACCATTATAACAGAGGTTTTATTAAATTGTTACACTATGTTCGATTCTTTAACATACCGCAAACGCCGCGAAGCGTTGAGAAAAAAGATGAGCAGTGGGATCATTTTAATTCTCGGAAACAATGAAGCACCCGCAAATTACCCCGACAATACGTATAAATACCGTCAGGACAGTTCATTTCTGTATTTTTTCGGACATGCACATCCCGGATATGCCGGCATTCTTGACATCGAAGCCGGAGAAGATTATTTTTTCGGAGATGATGTCACAATGGATGACATCATCTGGATGGGGCCTCAACCTGCAGTAAAAGATCTGGCAGCGCAAGTCGGAATAGAGAAAAGCTTTCCATTTGCAAAACTCAAAGAGATGGTAAGCAAAGCCATAGCACAACGACGGAAAGTCCATTTCCTGCCTCCCTACCGTTATGACAACATGCTACTACTGGAAGACCTGACCGGGATACGTGCTTCTATGACCAAACAGCATGCTTCAGTAGAACTGATCAAGGCCGTAGTTTCTCTACGTTCTGTAAAGGAGCCCTGCGAAATTGCAGAAATCGACAAAGCATGTAACATCGGTTATGAAATGCACACGGCCGCCATGCGTTTGTGCAAACCGGGAGTAACAGAACAATATATAGCTGGAATACTGGACGGAATTGCATCCTCATACGGAAGTATGGTATCATTCGCTACCATTCTTACACAAAACGGACAAACGCTCCATAACCATGACCATAGCCATATTCTGAAAGAAGGACGTCTGATGCTGACCGACGCCGGAGCAGAAAGTGTAACCAACTATTGTTCAGACCATACCCGTACCATTCCGGTAGGAGGCAAATTCACGGAACGGCAGAAAGACGTATATAACATTGTATTGGCATGTCATGACCACGCTCTGGAACTGGCTCATCCGGGGGTCACCTATAAATCGGTCCATTTGAAGGTATGTAAGGTCCTGGCACAGGGATTGAAGGATCTTGGCCTGATGAAAGGAAATATAGACGATGCAGTAACAGCCGGAGCACATGCCCTGTTCATGCCGCACGGATTAGGGCACATGATGGGAATTGACGTACACGATATGGAAGATCTGGGACAATGCTATGTCGGATACGACAATGAAGTCCGTCCATCCGACCAGTTCGGTCTAGCGTCTTTACGTATGGGGCGCAGGTTGCAGGAAGGTTTTGTCATTACCGATGAACCTGGATGCTACTTTATCCCTGCCCTGATTGACAAATGGAGAGCTGAAAAAATGCATACTGATTTCTTGAATTACGATGCAATCGACAAATTCAAAGATTTTGAAGGAATCCGTCTGGAAGACGATATCCTCATCACTTCAAACGGCTCACGCTTTACTGGTGACAGACACATACCTATCACCATCGAAGAAGTGGAGAAAATCATGAACGAATAAGTCAATAATAAAAATCAAACAATAACTTAATACATAAAGACAATGAACAAACTTATCGCTTTATTGGCATTGGGTATATGCTTCAGCAACGTATATGCCAAAAGTCCGAAGAAGAAAGCCGAAGAAGGCTTTGTCTTCACTACTGTAAAAGAAAACCCCATTACCTCAATCAAAGACCAAAACCAGTCCAGTACATGCTGGTCATTCTCAACAATCGGTTTTCTGGAAGCCGAACTTCTCCGTCTGGGAAAAGGTGATTTTGACCTGTCGGAAATGTTTGTTGTCCACAAGACCATGGAAGACCGAGCCGTAAATTATGTACGCTATCACGGAGACGCCTCATTCAGCCCGGGCGGAAGCTTTGAGGATATAGTATACTGCTATGAGAACTATGGTATGGTTCCTCAGGAAGCAATGCCGGGAATCATGTACGGCGATTCACTTCCTAACCACAACGAGCTGGATGCTGTAGCCGAAGCCTATGTACAGGCTATAGGCAAAGGGAAACTACAAAAGCTGTCACCCGTATGGAAGAATGGTGTAACTGCCATCTACGACAACTACCTGGGAGTATGCCCGAAGGAATTTACCTACAAAGGTAAGACATATACTCCGAGAACATTTGCCGATGAAGTGCTGGGCCTGAACATGGATGACTATGTGTCTCTCACTTCATTTACCCACCATCCGTTCTATACACAATTCAATATTGAGGTTCAGGACAACTGGCGTAACGCCCTTTCATACAACCTCCCTATCGATGAGCTTATGGCAGTAATGGATAACGCCATCAACAACGGGTATACCTTTGCATGGGGTGCCGACGTAAGCGAACAAGGATTCACCCGCGATGGTGTAGCTGTATGCCCGGATGCCGACAAAGGTGCCGAACTGACCGGATCTGACATGGCACATTGGTTGGGACTGAGCAAAGCCGACAAACGTAAGGAACTTACCAGCAAACCTCTTCCGGAAATCAAGGTAACTCAGGAAATGCGCCAACAAGCTTTTGACAACTGGGAAACGACCGACGATCATGGCATGGTCATCTATGGTATCGCCAAAGATCAGAACGGAAAAGAATATTACATGGTAAAGAACTCTTGGGGTACTGAAGGCAAATACAAAGGTATCTGGTATGCTTCCAAAGCATTCGCCGCATACAAGACTCTGAACATCTTAGTCCACAAAGATGCAATACCAGCCGACATTGCAAAAAAATTAGGACTGTAATTTTATACCTCAGGTATTTCATACACAAAAGCGGTTAATTCCGAAAAATAAATAAGGGATTAACCGCTTTTTTCTTTCTTTTTTCCTAACTTTACGAATTGAATAACCTTGACTTTTATTTAAGTTAGGGTAATAGGTGCCCGCCTCAACGTAAGAGATACAAAAATATGTACAAAACGCCGGGCACTTCCGGAGATTCAGAAAAAAGAAAAAAATAATATAATGAACTACAAATGGAATTATCAACCTCCTACACTAGAACAACGAGAAGCAGCCAGGGCCCTGGCTAAGGAAATAGGAATCAGCCCTATACTTTGCCGCTTACTGCAGGAAAGAGGAATCACGACTGCAGCCGAAGCGAAGCGCTTCTTCCGTCCCCAGCTGAGTGAGTTGCATGATCCGTTCCTGATGAAGGACATGGACATCGCAGTAGACCGTCTCAATAAGGCTATGGGAAGGAAAGAACGTATTCTGGTTTACGGAGACTATGACGTGGACGGAACAACTGCCGTCGCATTGGTCTACAAGTTTCTTCAACAGTTCTATTCGAATATCGAATACTATATTCCCGACCGCTATACCGAAGGATATGGAGTTTCAAAAAAGGGAATAGACTATGCCTACGAAACCGGAGTCAAACTGGTTATCGTGCTCGATTGTGGAATCAAGGCTGTGGAAGAGATTGCCTATGCAAAAGAAAAAGGAATCGATTTCATCATCTGTGACCATCATGTTCCCGATGATGTATTACCACCGGCCGTTGCGATCATGAACCCGAAACGTTTCGATTCAATATACCCCTACAATCATCTCTCAGGATGTGGAGTCGGTTTCAAGTTCATGCAGGCTTTTGCCATGAACAACGGCATCGAATTCCATCAGCTCACTCCCCTATTGGATCTGGTGGCCGTGAGTATAGCATCCGATATTGTCCCTATTATGGGAGAAAACCGTATCCTGGCCTATCATGGACTGAAGCAGCTGAACTCAAATCCGAGTATCGGACTGAAGGCCATCATTGATGTATGTGGATTGTCGGACCGGGAAATAAGCATGAGTGATATTGTATTCAAGATAGGTCCGCGCATCAATGCGTCCGGACGTATCCAGAATGGAAAGGAAGCAGTCGACCTGCTGATAGAAAAGGACTTCCATTCGGCTCTGGAAAAAAGCAACCAGATCAACCAATACAATGAAACCCGTAAGGACCTCGACAAGAGCATGACCGAAGAAGCCAACAAGATTGTAGAGCAACTGGACAATCTTTCGGAACGCCGTTCGGTAGTATTGTACAATGAAGCCTGGCACAAAGGAGTAATCGGTATCGTAGCATCCCGACTGACTGAAATCTATTATCGTCCGGCCGTAGTCCTGACACGCACAGACAACCTGGCAACAGGATCGGCCCGATCAGTATCCGGATTTGATGTATACAAGGCTATCGAATATTGCCGTGATCTGCTGGAAAATTTCGGTGGACACACTTATGCTGCCGGCCTTTCCATGAAAATAGAAAATGTACCGGAATTCGCACGTAGGTTTGAAGAATATGTAACCAACCATATACTCCCTGAACAGACCAGTGCAACAATTGATATCAATGCCCAACTGGATTTCAGGGACATCACTCCGAAATTCTTCTTCGACCTGAAAAAGTTCAATCCGTTCGGGCCTGATAATCCGAAACCGGTTTTTGCAACCCTGAACGTTTACGATTATGGGACAAGTAAGGTCGTAGGCCGGGATCAGGAGCACATCAAACTGGAACTGGTGGACAACAAGTCGAACAATGTAATGAACGGTATAGCTTTCGGACAAAGCTCGCAAGTCCGATATATCAAGACCAAACAGTCTTTCAATATCTGCTATACCATCGAAGAAAATACTCACAAACGAGGGGAAATCCAGTTACAGATAGAAGACATAAAACCGAGCAGACACTAAAGCAAGATATCTCAAGCGGAGAAACAATCATTCACGGTAATATTGTTCCTCCGTTTCTTTATTTATCCGAAAACCATCTATATGACCGACTATCTCAGCATACTGAAACAATATTGGGGATACGACAGTTTCCGAGGCATTCAGGAAGATATTATCAACAGTATCGGAAGCGGGAAGGACACCTTGGGACTTATGCCTACAGGAGGAGGAAAGTCCATAACATTCCAGGTTCCGGCACTTGCCCATGAAGGACTGTGCCTGGTCATCACACCGCTGATTGCCTTGATGAAAGACCAGGTCCAGAACCTGAAAAAAAGAGGGATCAAAGCGGTAGCGGTCTATTCCGGAATGACGAAGGAGGAAATCCTGACAGCCTTTGAGAATTGCATTTTCGGAGACTACAAATTCCTTTATATCTCTCCCGAAAGACTTGATACCGAAATGTTCCGTATCAAGCTCAAGAGCATGAAGGTAAGTATGATTACGGTCGATGAATCACATTGTATTTCACAATGGGGATACGATTTCCGGCCGGCTTACCTGAAGATTGCCGACATCCGTAAACTACTTCCCGGCATACCTGTACTGGCACTGACAGCTACAGCTACTCCGGAAGTTGTCACAGACATACAGCAACGGCTGGCTTTCCAGAAGGAAAATGTATTCAGGATGAGTTTTGAACGGAAAAATCTGGCGTATATTGTCCGTCGAACCGAAAACAAACAGGAAGAATTGCTTCATATTCTGAATCACGTAAGCGGTTCCGCCATTGTCTATACACGTAACCGCAAGCGGACCAAAGAAATATGCCAGTATCTGAATCAGGAAGGAATCACGGCAACATTCTATCATGCCGGACTAACCAACGATACGAAAGACCAGCGGCAGAAAAGCTGGTCGACCGGCGAATCCCGGGTAATGGTCGCTACCAATGCATTTGGTATGGGTATCGACAAGCCCGATGTACGCCTGGTTGTACATATCGACTTCCCCGATTCTCCCGAAGCCTACTTCCAGGAAGCGGGAAGAGCCGGCCGTGACGGCCTGAAATCTTACGCCGTACTCCTCTACGCCCGGAGTGACAAGACAATCCTGAAAAAAAGATTGGCTGACACTTTCCCCGAAAAAGAATACATCCGGCAGGTCTATGAGCACATCAATTTTTACTACCAGATGGCTATGGGAGACGGATTGGGACGCACCTATGCGTTCAACATAGATGAATTCTGTCACAATTTCAAACATTTTCCGGTACAGGTAGACAGTGCCTTGAAAATTCTGACACGCGCCGGTTACCTGGAATATACCGACGAGCAGGACAACAACTCCCGACTGATGTTTACATTACGGCGTGACGAACTTTACCGCATCAACGAAGGCAGTCCCGACACCGAAAAACTGCTACGTATCATATTGCGTTCCTATACCGGCGTGTTCAGTGATTACGCATACATCAATGAAGACCTGCTGGCACAACGGAGCGGACTTACCCGTCAGCAAGTATACGAATGTCTGATATCATTAACCCGTCAGAATATTCTTCATTATATACCCGGGAAAAAGACCCCCTACATCGTCTACACCCGTGAAAGGCAGGAAACCGACCGCCTCCATTTCAGCAAGGAAGTCTATGAAGACCGAAAAGCCAGCTATGAACGCCGGATCAAGGCCATGCTGGAATATGCCGACAGTGACCATGTGTGCCGAAGCCGCATGTTATTACGCTATTTCGGAGAGAAGAACGGACATAATTGCGGACAATGTGACGTATGCCTCCAGAAACATGAATCGGGTCTGAAGCAAGGAGAGTTCGAAGAAATCCGTGAAATACTGGTTAACAGGTTGAAAGAATCTCCACGAAATCCTCACGACCTGATCAACGGACTGGATTTCGAACAAAGCAAAACGGAAAAAGTATTTGCTTTCCTCCTCTCAGAAGAAGAGATTGTACAGAAAAACGGATCCCTTTATCTGAAAAGTTAAGGTATTTCCATATTCCACATACGATCACAGATATTCAGATAATCCATTTCAGGCGTAGTTCCGAACACCAAGGCATAGAATGATGTGCCACAATGCTTCAGAGCCAGTATCTGCCTCATCAGTTCCTCCGGGGCAGGAGGCATTTCAAAATCGGAAATCATCACTATATCCGAATCCTGCCACCCGTTGCTCCGTACTATCCGTATGGCTTCATCAAGAGCCGGACCGATATTGGTTCCCCCGTCAAAACGGTGGTTCAGGAAATCGACCAGCAAGGGCAGGTCGGCTTTCAGGTCCTTGACTAACAACGCATGTATATCCTCAGCAAAATTAATGATATAGCATTTGCGCCGGGTACGCTCCGTCAACCTGGCTACAGCCAGCAAAGCCGATTTGGCCAGAATCTCACGTTTCCCTTGCATGGATCCGGAAGTATCCAGGCAAACGATAAAAGGACCTTGGCCGCTCACCCGCTTTTTTCCGGGTAATGCGGCAGACTGCTCTTCCTGAGAACGGCAATCGAATACCTGCAGACGTTTCTCTACATACCGCTGTACAAATGCCGGATAAAACGAATCATCCGTCAGGTAACAATACTCCAGAGGCAACAGATGGTTCAGGTCGTCACCCAAAGTGATGCCCTCGATATCACTGTGTACTGTCTGGTGAACCAATTCTTCCCTCTGTATCCCCGACAATGAATCAAACCGTTCCGGCTTTCCTTTTCCCCGTTTACCCAAGACACGGACAAGCTCCTTGATATGGCGGTTTCTCTCCATGACTTTCTCATAAGGTACAACCTGGCGGTACAGCTGTGGATGGTTCAACAAAAGCCATTGGATACGTGAGCCGGTAAGGCCCGAACCGGTTTTCAGACCATACTCCTTATCCAACACCTGGAAACCGTCACAAAGAGTCTCTATATGATGATACTGATAATCGAACTCCTTTGCCGTAAGCAGCCTGTACCACTTGTCGAGGAAAAGTTCCTGAATCCGTTTCCGTTCAGCACTCATCAGCGGAAACCGCTCCAGTTCCCCTATATAATAAGCTACATCCAGTTCCAGTAAGGAATAGCGTCTGCCGAAAATCGGTTGCATCCGGTACAGAAAGTCAAGGAAATCGGAAGGAAGCAATGACTCATGCTCGTAAAAAGACTCCCATTCCGGTGTATAGCGGGAGTAGAATTCCTGCAGTGAAGGAGACGTCTTCCGATAATAACTCCAGATCTCTTTCTCCAGCTCCCCCGGCAAGACTGTACGTTCCTGTAAGGCTCCTTCCAAATGCTTAAAGCATCGGCGACGAAGTTCCTCCAAATAGATCGTTTTCAGTTCCTTCAGTCGGATATTCCTCTTTCTCTTTCCGGTATGCATGTCTCAATTCATTCAATTCGTTCCTATATTGCACTATATCAGCTTGCCGATGACGCAACATTCCGTTTATCCAACCACGCTGCTCCTCATTCAGGAACAGGTGTTGTCCGCTATAAAGGACTTCCCGTTCAAGCAACTCCCTGCTGTCATTCTCCGTCCGGGAAATCCGTTCCTCCAGACTATGGAAATGAACGGAAACATCTTCCGTCCGGTCGGCTTCAACCGCTGGCAACGGAAGGCAGTCCGGTGTACAGAGCAACGGATATTCATACCCGTTAATCAAGACAGACCGACGTCCTTTCTTCAATGAATAAATATTTTTCTGAGGAACCTTGTTGCGCATGGACAGATCATATTTCTTCAATATATAACATTGAGTCTTATATTTATCCTTATGCAGGTAAAAAAGTTTTCCCGTATCATCGAGCGACTGGTAATCGGAGGCAAACATCAATAGTTTTCCGGCCAGACGTACCCGTTCTATCTGGTAATAGTAACTGTCTACCAGTTGCAGCCCTGGATCCTGATTTTCACGGATTGCGGCACTGGACGAAAGTTCCCCTTTCAAGAAATCCAGATCACGGTCTATATCTTTCAGTCCGAGCAGGTATCCGTCTACACTCTGACCGACAGCCGAACGCACCATTTCGTCTACCATCTTCATTTGCCCCAGTTCATTCCACAAACCATACGACAACAACAGACAATCGGAAAGATGTACTTCATCCTGTCCGTTGAGAAAAGCGGATGTCCGCAACACCTTCACCAGTTTTTTCCATCTGCGGTCGGAAACATACAATGGCGACGATGCTGTCCCGTCATCGTCAAGCTGCCGGTTATACTCTTCTATCTTTTCTTTCAGTGTATGGATCACGTCCAGTATCGAATAATGTATCTTTATCCTACATATCTCTTCCTGCCATCTGTCAAACTCATCATCTCCTATAGCCAGATTCTCCCCCACTTCCGGCTCACTCTCGTCGGAAGAAGTGACCATCCGGTCAAAATCAGCGATATCTTCCACTCCTTCAACGGATACACGCAGCAGGAAACGGTCCCACAAAGCTTCCAGCCCCTGACCCGACGCAGGCAATTCATTCGAAGCGGCAACCAGTCCCTTCAACGGAACATGCATCACAAAACTGCCGTTTCTGTATATCTTTTCATTGATAACCGTCAGCAGGGCATTCTGTATAGCCGGCCCCGCCTTCCATATTTCATCCAGGAAAACAACGGTAGCCGACGGAAGATACCCGTCAGTCACCCGTTCAAAACGGTCTTCATTCTTCAATCTGGAAATGGAAACAGGACCGAAAATCTCGTCGGGCGTACTGAAACGCGACATCAGGTAATCAAATGACACACGCCGACGGAATGCAAGCTTCAGGCGTCGGGCCACCATACTCTTCGCCACCCCCGGAGGACCCAGCAGGAAAATACTTTCACCGGCAACCGCCGAAAGCAACGTCAACGCTATGACATGTTCCTTACCGAACACACGTTCGTTCAGCCGTTCCAACAAACACCCGATACGCTCTTTCAGACCATCTTTCATACAGCGTCACCTTTCTTCTTTACCTTACGTACATTACGGATTACATTCAACGTCTGCAGTACAACCGAAAAGACAATCATCCCCAACCCTGCATAAAAACTGAAATTCAAGTCTTTCGCCTCATGGAAGATAATCATAGCCAGAATAATGCTGTAAATAGGTTCCAGATTGTAAGTAAGGTTCACCGTAAAAGCCGAAACCTTCTTCAATACCTGTATCTGCAGAATATAGAGCCATACCGTACATACCGAAACAAAAACCAGCAGATAAATAAAATCGGTCATGGAAGGAAGTATGGTCGGTACCGGAAAATACTTCAGATAAAACGGCAGGAAAAGAGAAAGCCCTACAAATCCTCCCAACATTTCATACAGCAGCATGGTACTGGAGGGGAAACCTGCCGAAACCTTCTTGTTGCTGATTGTAAACAAGGAGGCCATAGCCGACGAAATAACCCCCAGGAAAATCCCCAGGCGGTAACGGGTATCAAAATGGAAGATCAGTACAATACCCAATACCCCTATCACACTGAAAAGGATTTCCTTATACGATACCCGATAACGGTCGATGAGATATTCGAATATAACTGTAAAGATACTCATCAATGAAAGACACACTACACCGATAGAGACATTGGAAGCCTTGATGCTTCCATAGAAAAACAACCAATGTATGGCCAACAGTATCCCCACACCCGAAATCCGAAGAATATCCTTGAATGAAACCTTGTGCAGCTTCTTCAGCACAAGCAATATGAAAAAGAACATCACAGTGGCCAGCAGCATCCTGTACCACACCAGCAAACCTTCATTCAACGTTATCAAACGTCCGAACACTCCTGTCCCTCCTGCCAGCAAGACAGAAAGATGGAGTTTGAAAAAAGCTTCTTTCATGAACCAACCGATTTATCAGGCTCACGCCCTACAATCATCAGAATACCCAATATTTATGGTTTTACAATCTTGACAAGAATCGTCTTCCCGTACGACTTTCCCTTTGTGTCGAACGATTCCGACTTGACCAGACCCACTCCTTTCGCATACCATTCGGTGACACGGACTGTCTGGCTTTTCAATACAATCTTCGTCCGTTTCAGATAAGAAATCTTGATACAGTCGGTAAACTTGCCTGCAGTTGTACTCACGGTCTCATTCCCCATATAGGCAGCCCCCGAAATGTTCACATCATTCTTCAGCAGATTCTGGATAAGGGAATAAGAACGGTCGGGCATGGATTCTCCACCTTTCGCGTCATCCTTTATAACAAAGGAGTTATCCCCCTTGAATTTGCGTTCATCCTCCATCACCTTCCGGGCGGTATTGTCATATTTGGCCGGATCCAGATCCGATTCTATATAAGGACCATACAGCAGGTCTTCCCGACATACAGTCTGAAAACCGTCATAGCTCCAGTCAAACAGAGTATAGCTTACTTTCGAATTCGTATTGACAATTTTGGATATATATTGTGCGGTCACATTATCATGGCGGACTACATTCCTCACGGTCATGGTCTCGTTCGAAACACTCTGCCCGGCATCATCATAATTTACATACTGCAACTGAGTACCTTCCGTGGTACAGAAATACTGGGCCTTTATGGAACTACAAGCCAGCAGAAGTACGGCAAAAAACAAAATCTTCTTCATATATTCCAGTTTTTCTATTCTTGTTCTTTTGTGCAAACATACTAATTTCTTTTAAGCAAACAGAGCAATACCCTTGATTTTTCTGTTTATCTTTGCAGACAGTTAACTATTCAAACATTCTATTATGGGTTTATTATCATCCCTGTTCGGCAGTAAGGAACCACAAAAGGAACAACAGTCCAGACAGGAAAAAAAGAATTTCGACATATTGAAATACGACGGAATCCGTGCCCGTAACATGCATCAGCTTCCGTATGCGATCAAGTGCTTCGAACAGGCACTTGCCCTCAACGAAGATACAGAAACCATGCAGTTACTCGCAGCGGCCTATGCGGCCTCCGACCGCATCGAAGACGCCCGGATTACACTCGACAAACTGACAGAAAAAGATCCGGAAAACATCAATGCCTTCCTTACGCTGGCCAATCTGTGCTACATGCAGGAAGACTATGAAAGTATGGACAACGCATGCCAGAAGGCACTGCAGCTGGATGACAAGAATGCGGAAGCCTATTACCTGGCCGGCAAAGCCGCCCATGCCATGCACAATGACATCCAAGCCATTGTCATGCTTACAAAAGCCATTCAGAGTAAAGAAAACTACACATCAGCTTATCTGCTCCGTGCCGAAGTACTTTGGAACATGAGGCAGGCTAAAGACGCAATGGAAGATATCGAGGCTATCCTGGCGCAGAATACTGCTCCCGAAGAAGAAGATGCTCTCATCCTGAAAGGAAAGATTCTGGCAGCCAACGGACAAATTGAAGAAGCATACAGCTGTTTCGAACGCATTATGGAAATCAATCCGTTCAATGAAAAAGCCTATCTGCTGAAAGGGGAAATGCTCATCGAACAGAAAAAGTTCGGCCAGGCTACTGAACTCTATACGGAAGCCCTGGAACTTATGCCACAAAATCCGCACCTCTACCAGGAACGCGGACGTGCCCGGCTGTTGAGAGGAGACAAAGACGGTTCGATAGAAGATATGAAAAAGGCCATCGAACTGAATCCGGATAGTGAAAAGCAGATCAACGGGAATTACGACAACTTTAACCGTCCGGAACCCTCCAACATTTACTGATAAGGCCCTGTTTAATCTGCTATATCCAACTTTTTAAAAAAAAATTGCAGCCAAACCGTTACTTTTTCAGGAAAAGTATTACATTTGCATCCGTAAAGCTAACAAATAGTAGTTATGAAAACATTTGCAACATACTTCTTCTTTTTCTTCTTTTACTTTTACTTTAGCAATGAAGTGAAGCGGGAGTTTGCATGTGTTCTGAAATGAAAAATTTATAAACCTATATATCAAAATCCCGCTTCATGATGAAGTGGGATTTTTTTTTAAGAATAAATAAAGACAAATGAAAAGAGTAGCTATACAAGGTGTTCCGGGCTCATACCATGACATTGCCGCCCACAAGTTTTTCGAAGGTGAAGAAATCGAACTGATCTGCTGTGATACATTCGAAGACCTTTTCGAACAGATGAGGAAGGACAACAATATAATCGGTGCTGTAGCCATTGAAAATACAATTGCCGGTAGCCTGCTGCACAATTATGAATTGCTCCGTGCAAGTGGCGCAACCATTATCGGCGAACATAAACTGCGCATCAGCCACAGTATCATGTGCCTGCCCGAAGAAGACTGGAAAGACCTGACAGAAGTCAATTCGCATCCGGTGGCACTGGCGCAGTGCAGAGAATTCCTCATGCATCACCCCGAACTGAAAATCGTGGAAAAGGAAGATACCGCAGGCAGCGCGCAGGCCATCAAGGAAAAGCACCTGAAAGGACATGCAGCCATCTGTTCCAAATATGCGGCCGAACTGTACGGAATGAAAATACTGCAGGAAGGAATAGAAACCAACAAACATAATTTTACCCGCTTCCTTATTATTTGCGATCCTTGGGTAGCCGACGACCTGAAAGACCGCTCCAAGATAAACAAAGCCAATATCGTTTTCTCACTCCCCCACAATGAAGGAAGCCTCTCACAGGTCTTGTCCATCTTTTCATTCTACAACATCAACCTTACAAAAATCCAGTCTCTGCCCATTATCGGACGTGAATGGGAATATCTGTTCTACGTAGACGTGATGTTCAAAGATTATCTGAGATACAAACAAGCTATAGATGCGGTAACACCGCTCACCAAAGCACTTAAAATATTAGGAGAATATGCAGAAGGAAAATCAACATTATAACATACAACCGGCCGACAGACTGGCAAGTGTGAGCGAATACTATTTCAGCCGGAAACTGAAAGAAGTGGCACAGATGAATGCCGAAGGAAAGGATGTAATCAGCCTCGGAATCGGAAGCCCGGACATGCCCCCATCCGAAGAGACCATCAGGGTGCTGTGCGAAAATGCCCGGAAACCCGATGCCCACGGATACCAGCCAACCGTAGGTATTCCGGAGCTACGGCAGGCAATGGCCGACTGGTACAAACGCTGGTACAACGTCGACCTGGATCCGAAAACCGAAATCCAACCGCTTATCGGTTCGAAAGAGGGTATCCTGCACGTAACCCTGGCATTTGTCAATCCGGGCGATGAGGTACTGGTCCCGAATCCGGGTTACCCTACCTATACTTCACTGAACAAGATTCTGGGAAGCAAGATAGTCAACTATAACCTGCGTGAAGACAACCACTGGCAACCCGATTTTGATGAACTGGAAAAAATGGATCTGAGCCGCGTAAAGATTATGTGGACCAACTATCCGAATATGCCGACAGGAGCTAACGCCACAATCGAACTGTACCAGAAACTGGTCGATTTTGCCCGTCGCCATAATATCGTAATTGTAAACGACAATCCCTACAGCTTCATCCTGAACCGAAAGCCTATCAGCATTCTCAATATTCCGGGAGCCAAGGAATGTTGTATTGAGTTCAATTCCATGAGCAAGAGCCATAATATGCCGGGCTGGCGTGTAGGCCTGCTGGCTACAAATGCCACTTTTGTACAATGGATATTGAAAATAAAGAGCAACATCGATTCGGGAACGTTCCGTCCCATGCAGCTGGCTGCGGCACAAGCCTACCACAACAGTGCGGAATGGCATGAAGAAGCCAACTTCAACGTATACAGCCGCCGCCGTAAACTGGCCGAAGAGATTATGGCTGCATTGGGCTGCACATTCGACCCCGAACAAGTCGGAATGTTCCTTTGGGGAAAAATTCCGGACATGTACAATGACGTGGAAGAGCTTACCGAAAAGGTCCTGCATGAGGCACGGGTATTCATCACTCCAGGATTCATATTCGGAAGCAACGGCAAACGCTACATCCGCATATCCCTCTGTGCCAAAGAAGACAAACTGGCTGAAGCCCTGAAACGAATCAAGGCACTTGACCTACAGAAAAACTGAAATATAAATAAACTAAAACGTAAGATTATGGAACTCGATTTACAACCTATCGAACTGGAAGGCGTATCAAAGGAACGCCCGCTGGTCATTGCCGGCCCTTGCAGTGCGGAAACTGAAGAACAGGTAATGTCAACAGCCCGTCAATTGTCGGACAAAGGTATTAAAATATTCCGTGCAGGTATCTGGAAACCCCGTACGAAACCGGGAGGATTTGAAGGTATCGGCGTAGAAGGCCTGGCATGGCTGAAAGAAGTGAAAAAAGAAACCGGCATGTATGTAGCTACAGAAGTCGCTACGGCAAAGCATGTATACGAATGTCTGAAAGCCGGGATAGATATCCTGTGGATCGGTGCACGTACCACAGCTAACCCCTTTGCCGTACAGGAAATCGCCGATGCATTGAAAGGTGTGGATGTACCTGTACTTATCAAGAATCCGGTCAATCCGGACCTGGAGCTCTGGATCGGTGCCTTGGAACGTATCAACAACGCAGGACTGAAACGTCTGGGAGCTATCCACCGCGGATTCTCTTCATACGACAAAAAGATCTACCGGAACCTGCCGCAATGGCATATTCCTATCGAACTGCGTCGCCGTATCCCTAACCTGCCCATCCTCTGCGACCCGAGTCATATAGGCGGAAAACGTGAACTGGTAGCTCCACTCTGCCAACAGGCTATGGACTTGGGCTTCGACGGACTGATCGTTGAGTCTCACTGCAACCCGGACAAGGCCTGGAGCGATGCCTCACAACAGGTAACCCCGGATGTTCTTGACTACATCCTGAATCTGCTGGTCATCCGTTCCGAGCATCAGACAACAGAAAACCTGAATGACCTGCGCCGCCAGATTGATGAATGTGACAATGAGCTGATGGATATTCTGGCAAAACGGATGCGTGTCTGCCGTGAAATAGGTACATTCAAAAAAGAACATAACATGACCGTACTCCAGACCAACCGCTATAACGAGATTCTCGACAAACGTGGTGCTCAGGGATCACTTTGCGGAATGGATGCCGATTTCATCAAACAGGTATTCGAAGCAATCCATGAAGAAAGTGTCCGCCAGCAGTTGGAAATTATCAACAAATAAACAAGCATAAAAGCTGTATAAGAATATGAGAATATTAATCATGGGAGCCGGTAAGATGGGCTCCTTCTTTACCGATGTATTGAGTTTCGAACATGAAGTGGCCGTATACGACGTAAATCCGCAACGCCTGCGTTTCATGTATAACTGCTACCGGTTTACCGATCCCGAAGAAATCAGGGAATTCAAACCCGAACTGGTCATCAATGCAGCTACGGTAAAATACACTCTTGACGCTTTCCGGCAAGTCCTCCCGCTGCTTCCGAAAGACTGTATCATCAGTGATATAGCTTCGGTCAAGACGGGACTGAAGGAATTTTATGACAACAGCGGATTCCGTTACGTATCGACCCACCCGATGTTCGGACCTACATTTGCCAACCTTGATAAGTTGAGTACCGAAAATGCCATCATTATCAAGGAAGGCGACCATCTGGGCAAGATATTCTTCAAGGATATCTACCAGCGGCTGGGACTGAACATTTTTGAATATACGTTCGAAGAGCACGATGAAACCGTTGCCTATTCATTGTCTATCCCGTTTGTTTCAACTTTTGCTTTTGCAGCAGTAATGAAACATCAGGATGCACCAGGAACCACATTCAAGCGCCACATGGCTATCGCCAAAGGAGTGTTGAGTGAAGATGATTTCCTGCTTCAGGAAATTCTGTTCAATCCACGTACTCCTGCTCAGGTAGAAGGTATCCGGACCGAATTGAACGAGCTGCTCGACATTATCAACAAGAAAGACGGCGAACGGATGCACGCCTATCTGGAAAAAATCAGGCAACACATCAAATAAGACAAAAAACGGATGCCTTTCAAGGCATCCGTTTTTCATTTATACCAAACGACAGAACTTCATTTACCGGTAAGCTGCATCATCCGGCTCAAATATTTGCCGATAATGTCAAATTCCAGATTCACCACACTCCCTACCTTCAATGTATGGAAATTGGTATGTTCGTAAGTATAGGGAATAATGGCTACCTGAAACGTATTTTCGGTAGGGTTACATACGGTAAGACTGACCCCGTTCACTGTAACCGAACCCTTGTCCACCGTAAAATATCCTCTCTTAGCCATCTCCGGATCAAAATCATACTTGAACGTAAAATACCAGCTTCCTTCCGCATCGTCGATAGCCGTACATACGGCAGTCTGGTCAACATGCCCCTGCACGATATGACCGTCCAGCCGACCGTTCATCATCATACTGCGTTCCACATTCACCTTGTCGCCCGGTTTCAGGAGACCGATGTTGGAACGTTCTATCGTTTCCTTCATGGCCGTAACGGTATACGTACTGTCCTGGATGCTTACCACCGTCAGGCATACCCCGTTATGCGAAACACTCTGGTCTATTTTCAGTTCATCCACAAATGAACACTTTAACGTGAGGTGCAGGTTTCCCTGATCCTTGACCACCTTCACCACTTCTGCATACTCTTCTACAATTCCCGAGAACATATTTATGATTAAAAAAACGTTAGAACTAGAACCGCTTGTCACTTCACCTTCGGAATAGGCTTGCTCCATACCTTGACTCCGTCGGAATCCACTACAGAAATTTCTCCGCCACGGTATTCCTCCACAAATCCGGTACCTTTCAGCAACATATCTTCCGCCATATGGATGGCCTTCTCTTCGGTCTTGATCGAAAACCCTTTATTATCACTGGATGTTTCATCAGAAAAATAAATATCGAATGTCTTCATAATCTATGAACGTTTTATATTGCAGGCGCAAATATATCAAACTTATGGAATAAAAAACAAGCGAATCGATAAAAAAAGAAACCGACATCAGCCGGTTTCCATTCCGAGCGGAAAACGAGACTCGAACTCGCGACCCTAACCTTGGCAAGGTTATGCTCTACCAACTGAGCTATTTCCGCAACTAAAAAAGAATATTTTACGGGGGAGCGGAAAACGAGACTCGAACTCGCGACCCTAACCTTGGCAAGGTTATGCTCTACCAACTGAGCTATTTCCGCAAAGATGGTGCCCAGAACAGGACTCGAACCTGCATGCCTCTCGACACACGCACCTGAAACGTGCGCGTCTACCATTCCGCCACCTGGGCATTTTCCACACAAGTCACCCTTGTGCTTTGAGCGGAAAACGAGACTCGAACTCGCGACCCTAACCTTGGCAAGGTTATGCTCTACCAACTGAGCTATTTCCGCATATCATGTGAAGGAAATGAGACTCGAACTCACACGACATAATTGTCACCACCCCCTCAAAGTGGCGCGTCTACCAATTCCGCCATTCCTCCAAGAAAAAAGAAAGATTTGCAAATGGTGCCCAGAACAGGACTCGAACCTGCATGCCTCTCGACACACGCACCTGAAACGTGCGCGTCTACCATTCCGCCACCTGGGCATTTTCGCGCAAATCTTCCTTGTGCTTCGAGCGGAAAACGAGACTCGAACTCGCGACCCTAACCTTGGCAAGGTTATGCTCTACCAACTGAGCTATTTCCGCCTTTCTCTTAAACAACCGTGATAGGTTTCCCGATTGCGAGTGCAAAGGTAGCTCTTTTTCCGAAATCTCCAAAACTTTGAGCGTTTTTTTTCACAAAAAGCATCATATCATCAGCACATCCTGTCTCTGTAATCTTCATAACGGAATGTCCTGTACACTTCCAGCTCCCCGTTACTATGTAGTAGGGCAATAGAAGGATGATGTATGCCATTGAACATGTTTGTCTTTACCATAGTATAATGGATCATGTCTTCAAAGGCAATCCGCTCGCCTACTTGCAGTTCATGGTCGAACCGCCAGCTTCCCATATAATCTCCGCTCAGGCAACTGTTCCCCCCCAGCCGGTATACATGCTCTTCCATCGGTGCCGACTTCACCGCATCGGCCGGCAGGCTTTCTGCACCGCGCACCTTAGGCTGGTACGGCATCTCCAGACAGTCGGGCATATGGCAGGTAAAGCTTACGTCCAGAATAGCCGTCCGGATACCGCGGTTCTCCACTATATCCACTACCGACGCGACCAGCGGACCGGTCTGCCAGGTAAAGGCTGAACCTGGTTCCAATATAATCTGCAGATTCGGATAGCGTTCTTTCAGCCCTTTCAGCAGTCTGATAAGATGCTCCACATCATAATCCTTACGGGTCATCAGATGCCCTCCCCCCAGGTTCAGCCATTTCAGCTGGGAAAACCAGCGTGAGAACTTCTTCTCAATATGTTCCAAAGAACGTTCCAGTTCATACGAACTGGACTCGCAATGACAATGGCAATGAAACCCTTCTATTCCTTCCGGCAGACGCTCGGGAAGCTGGTCGGCAGTAATTCCAAAACGTGTACCCGGCGCACACGGATTATACAGTTCCACTTCCACCTCGGAATATTCCGGATTTATGCGTATGCCACAGGAAATATGCTCGGAACAAGTTTTTGTCTCCGGGTAAAAACGTTCGAACTGCGAAAGTGAATTGAAGGTGATATGGCTGCTGTATTTCAGGAAAGCCGGAAAATTCTGGGGGGTATAGGCCGGCGAATAGGTATGGGCCTTGCTTCCGAATTCCTCGAACGCCAGACGGGCCTCATATTCCGAACTGGCTGTAGTATAACGGATGTACTCACGGAAAATCGGGAAAGACTTCCACATGGCAAATGCCTTGAATGCCATGATGATTTCCACACCGGCACGGTCGGCCACACTCTTTATCAGGCTCAGGTTCTTCCTGAGCAAATCTTCTTCCATGACGTAGCAGGGAGAAGGCACTTTCGTTATATCCAACATATATGAAAAAGTTTTATTATCAGCACGAAACTCTATTTTCCACTATCCTATCACCTTGAACCGCGCGAACTTGAGCAGCAACTGCTTTTCACCGGCATTACGGAATCTGACCGTAGCCTTGCAGTTATCACCCGTACCTTCTACACGGACTATCTCACCGATGCCGAAACGCTCATGTTCTATAACCTGTCCTGCCGAAACCGGACTTCCGGCTTCCGGAACCGGACCTCCCATGGCCTTTCCTGTAGCAGACGGAGTAATTTTACGCAGATTACGTGGAGACGCCGGCTTTACGAAGGGACGCGGTTCTTCCGGTAGCGGACCGCCGTCGAACATGGAAGGTCCCTTGTCCGTCCACGTCCCTCTATCGTAACGCGATGCACTGCCGTCTCTTCCCGACTGCGACAGACCACCAGACGCAAGTTCACGGCGGAAACGTCCGGCCCCTTCATCAATCCTCCGGGACAGAATCTCGTCCTGAGGCATATTCAGGTAACGCGCATCAATATCTTTCAGGAAACGGCTCGGTGCGCTGAACTCCTGCTTCCCATACCGGAACCGGCTCTTGGCGAACGAAAGGAAACAGTGCTCTTCGGCACGGGTTACAGCCACATAGAACAGACGGCGTTCCTCCTCCATCTGGCGGGGAGAACCGGCAACCATCGGACTCGGAAACAAGTTCTCTTCCAGACCTACCACAAAAACGGTCTTGAATTCCAATCCTTTTGCCGAATGGATGGTCATCAGCGTAATCTTCTGTTCGCTGTCATCCTTTTCACTGTCCTGATCGGTCAGCAATGACACCTCCGAGAGATAGTCGGTCAGCCCAACATGTTCATTCCCTTCCTCTTCACGGATTGCACAGAAATCATGGATACCGGTCATCAGTTCTTCCACGTTTTCCTGACGGCTGATGCTTTCAGGGCTCCGGTCCTGATAAATGTCAGTGACTATGCCCGCCCGGCGTATGATATCACTTCCCAGCTCATAAGCGCTCTTATGGGAAGCGTCTTCCACAAAACCGGCTATCAGGTTACGGAACTCCTGCAACTTGGCATGTGTTCCTTTATTTATTTTCAAGCCGTAGGCCAACGGTTCACCCAGCACCTTCCACAGACTCACGCCACCTGTTCCGGCCGCATCGATGATCTTTCCAAGCGTAGTGTCGCCTATGCCCCGAGGCGGATAATTGATGACCCGTTTGAATGCCTCCTCATCGTTCGGATTCACAGCCAGACGGAAATAAGCGATGATATCCTTAATTTCCTTCCGCTGATAGAACGACAGGCCACCATAAATACGGTAAGGCAAAGCCCTCTTACGCAACGCTTCCTCAAAGATACGGCTCTGTGCATTGGTCCGGTACAGAATGGCAAAATCGTTATAGGCACAGTTCTCTTTTGCATGGAGCTGTACAATCTTATTGGCCACAATCTCCCCTTCCTCCACATCACTGTAGGCATTGAATACGGTAAGCGGTTCCCCTTTTTCCTTTTCCGAGAAGACCTCCTTACGGATCTGGTCATGGTTCTTCTCTATCAGGCTGTTGGCTGCCTTTACAATCATCTGCGTGGAACGGTAGTTCTGTTCCAGCTTGAACAGACGTGCATCCTTATAGAGTTGCGTAAACTTCAGGATATTGTCAATATCCGCCCCCCGGAAAGAATAGATACTCTGTGCGTCATCACCTACCACACACACGTGGCGATACTTTCCGGTAAGCTGCAACACAATGCAATGCTGGGCATAGTTGGTATCCTGATACTCGTCGACCAGCACATAACGGAAACGGGAAGCGTATTTTTCGCACACTTCCGGATGAGTACTGAACAACAGGTAAGTATACACAAGCAAATCATCGAAATCCATCGCATCACTCAACCGGCAACGCTCCCAGTAACGGCGGTAAATGTCACGTATAGCCGGCATCTTGGCCGCCGTATCACTCTCCAGCATATCACGGCTGGCGGCATAGGCATCCGGCAGGATAAGATGGTTCTTCGCATTGCTGATCCGGCTTTGCACCGCAGCAGGCTTGTAAACCTTGTCATCCAGCTGCATTTCCTTGATGATGGTCTTGACCAGACTCTTCGAATCGGATGCATCATAAATGGTAAAGTTGGACGAAAATCCCAGTACATCCGCTTCCGCCCGCAGAATACGTGAAAACATCGAATGGAACGTCCCCATCCACAGGTAACGTGCCCTGTCTATGCCTACCTGACGTGCAATACGCTCCTTCATCTCCCGGGCAGCCTTATTGGTAAAGGTCAGTGCCAGGATAGACCACGGTTCATAACCATGGTCAAGCAGATAAGCAATCTTATAGGTAAGCACACGTGTCTTGCCCGACCCTGCTCCCGCTATCACGAGAGAAGGGCCGTCATTATATAAAACAGCCGCACGCTGGCTGTCGTTCAGTTCATCCAGATAATCAGCCATGAAAAATCAGTTCTTGAAACTGTGGATCGGAGCTGGAATACGTCCCATACGGTTGACAAAAGCTTCACAATTGAAACGGTTCACCGGCATGACCGGAGCATGTCCCAGCAATCCTCCGAACTCAACGGAATCGCCTACTTCCTTACCCACTACCGGAATGATACGTACAGCTGTCGTCTTCTGGTTGATCATACCGATAGCCGATTCATCGGCAATGATTCCCGAAATGGTTGCAGCCGAAGTCGTTCCCGGAACGGCAATCATATCCAGCCCTACCGAGCATACACAAGTCATCGCCTCCAGCTTCTCGATGGTCAGCGCACCCGCCTCAACCGCATCAATCATCCCCTGGTCTTCACTTATAGGAATAAAGGCACCGCTCAGGCCACCTACATAAGAAGAAGCCATTACACCACCTTTCTTTACCTGATCGTTCAGCAGAGCCAGGGCAGCCGTAGTACCCGGAGCACCCGGATGTTCCAGACCTATCTCCTTCAGGATATCGGCCACGCTGTCGCCTATAGCCGGAGTCGGGGCCAGAGAGAGATCGATAATTCCGAACGGCACTCCCAGACGCCGTGACGCTTCCTGAGCCACAAGCTGTCCTACACGGGTTATCTTGAACGCCGTACGCTTGATTGTTTCACACAATACCTCAAAGCTGGCTCCACGGATCTGCTCCAACGCATACTTCACCACCCCCGGTCCGCTTACGCCCACATTGATCACTGCATCGGCTTCCGATACACCATGAAAGGCTCCTGCCATGAAGGGATTATCGTCCGGAGCATTGCACAGCACTACCAGCTTGGCGCATCCCAACGAATCCTGTTCCCTTGTCAGCTCTGCCGTTTCCCTGATTATTTCCCCCATCAGGCGTACTGCATCCATATTGATGCCGGTCTTGGTAGAACCCACATTGACAGAACTGCAGATGCGTTCCGTACAGGCCATGGCCAGCGGAATGGACCGGATAAGCAGTTCATCACTATGACTCATCCCTTTCGATACAACAGCCGAATATCCTCCTATAAAGTTCACACCCAATTCGGAAGCCACACGGTCCAGAGTCTTGGCTATCTGTACATAATCTTCCGGAGTCTTACAGGCCGAACCGCCTACCAGAGCAACCGGAGTTATGGAAATACGCTTGTTTACGATAGGAATACCGTATTCTTTTGAAATGTCTTCGCCTACCTTCACCAGGTTACGGGCCAGACCTGTAATCTTGTTATATATATTCTGACAGAGCACTTCCAGATTGCTGTCGGCACAATCCAACAGATTGATGCCCATTGTAATGGTACGCACATCCAGATTTTCCTGCTCGATCATCTTATTGGTTTCGAGAACTTCGGATATATTAATCATAAATAAAGGATTTACATGGTTAAGAATCAGATACGGTGCATTTTGTCAAAGATATCGGTACGCTGGCACTTGACCTGTACCCCCATCCTATTGCCGACTGCCACCAGTTCATTAACAATCTGTTCGAAAGGTTTTTCCATCACCCCCATGTCAACGATCATCATCATATTGAAATACTCCTGCACAATGGTTTGTGAGATATCCAGAATGTTCACCTTATTTTCAGCAAGATAAGTACACACATTCGCAATGATACCTACGGTATCCTTACCCACTACAGTAATAATAGCTTTATTCATAAATCAAGCGTTTGAAAAATTAGACTTCTGCCGCAAAGATAAATATTTCTAACCAAAAGGGCCCTTACAGAAAAACTTTTTTCCCTTAACGCTTGGATATTTCCAAAATATCCGTACCTTTGCATCGCTTTTGAAAGAAAGCGCTTCCCGAAGGAAGTTTTGGAGAGGTGGCAGAGTGGTCGATTGCGGCGGTCTTGAAAACCGTTGTGCTGCGAGGCACCCGGGGTTCGAATCCCTGTCTCTCCGCAAGAAAGAGGTGTAAATCAAGTAATTACAAGATTTACACCTCTTTTATTTTAACCCAATATCAAAGTCAACGGCATCGAAGGAGAGTTTACGGAATTTACCATCTATCTGCCGCTTGAAATTCCATCTTATCTCGTATGGATAAATTAATCCATCTTCAGGCATGAAATAAGTATGTGCGTCTTCAAGTATGGCTAACAGAGAATTCAGAGCAAACTGGAAGTGCTGTAAGTCTATCCCGTCTTTCATATCATGACATACTTTCTTTGCCTGTTTTTCAATCATGTTGAATCTCTCAGGGCTAACTATACTGACAGGGTGGAATGTCCTGATAAAATGCAACAGGTTCATTACCTCATTCTGATATTTATTGTAACTCTCATCAAAGAAAGTTACCGGTATTTTATGAAATGTATTATTGTCAATCATGATATCATTTTTTTACATATTACTGTTCCCCCTATTTAATATATCCTGCTCTATCTCATCAATTGACGCCTGGATATATCTTTTCCGAATGGTATGACCATCCAGAAAATCAATTTCATCACATAGTTCATGTAACGTATTGATGAGATGCGATGAAATTATGACAGTCTTCCCTTTGTCCTTCAGTTCGCATATGATTCTTTTAAGTTGGATACATCCATAAAGATCTACCCCGTTGAAAGGTTCGTCAAGGATGTACAGGTCATTGTCTTGAAGGAGCAGGGACATAAGTGCAAGCTTTTTCTTCATGCCGGTAGAATAATCTGAAGCGAATCTTTCCAGAGGCAGTTGAAAGACTTTATTCAATGAATCTATGGCTATAGAATCCATCTTCTTCCCTTTTGCCTTAATACAGAACTCAAGATACTCCTTTCCGGTTATAAGGGAGTAGAAGAAACTTTCAGCCGGCATATAGCCAACAGTCATTGGGGATGACTTCCTTATTTCGCCTTCATAATCAGTTACTCCCATAATGCAATTGAAGAGTGTAGTTTTCCCGGCTCCATTTTCTCCCACCAGCCCGTAGATTTTTCCGGATTCGTAAGAAATGGAAAGGTTGTCAAGCACTCTCGTCTTACCGTATGCCTTGCTCAATTCTTTTATATATATCAGTTCCATATATGTTTATATTTTTTCTTGACTGAAAGTGTCAGACCAATATTCAAAGCCAAATAAGGAATCAACATGACATGGTTCATAATCGAAACTAAAAACAGAGGCAACTGGAAAAACAGCCAGTATATTCCCATTACGGTTTGTGTCTCAAAGAAGAATCTTGCCGTCCCCATATTCCACAGATATAGCACCGCTGCAGAATACAACATAAGACAGAAAAGGAGGACATCCATATCAGGCATAAAAATAAACTGAAGTACAATAAACGGGAATATGGTCACAATTACGTTCCTCAACCCTGAGTTAATCAGTATAAGTTGATACATTCCGAAACTGTTATAAGCAGAAAGTTCATGTCTCGGAGGTGTCGCCATATATGCCGTTCCCTGAACAGCTCCCCACAATATCAGGCATACTTTACAGAGATTGATATTGTCATGCAGTACTCCCATGAAAGACAAAAAGAGCAATACCACATACAGTGGTACTTGTTTCCGGAACATCCTTCTATACAGCAAATCTCCACTGTATAATAAAGGCATAGGCAGAACTATAGAATGAAACCTGACAGGACGGATCCACGGCATAACTACCGCAGTCAGCATGATAACCGGTATAGAAATATAATTTGCAGCAATAATCTCTGAAATAACAAATGGTAATCCGAGCAATAAATATTCTGCCGTAAACAATCTTTTGATTCCTTGCACCTGTAAAGACAGAAACTCCTTGTCTTTTCTATTGTTATGATACAGCCAGAGCATGAGCAGATAACAGGCTGGCAAAATCCATACACCCGTTACTTTCGTAAAAGCATAAAACAGAATGGCCGCAATACCGAAAAGGAACAGACATCGGAACGGTCCGATGCCTGCAAATAGACGCACAATCTGTTTTGAGCGCAGATTCAGATAAAGTGCAATATTATTATCCATAGCCTCAAATTATACGGCAGCAAAAATAGCGACAAAAGCCAGTTTCGTTATGCTTATGCTGCAAAAATATGTGCAAAGAACAAGAGTTCATGTTATCACTACATTATCTTAGGTTAAGGCGTTATTCATCCCTGTATTCCAAAATATCTCCCGGCTGGCAGTCCAGTTCCTTACAGATAGCCTCCAAAGTAGAGAAACGCACAGCTTTAGCCTTTCCAGTCTTAAGGATAGAAAGGTTTGCCGGAGTAAGATCTATGCGTTCGGCCAGTTCACCAAGCGAAATCTTCCGTTTCGCCATCATTACATCCAAGTTTACTATTATAGGCATATATATAAGTTTTTTTAATCTATCAAATGGTCAAATCCTGTTCTTCCTTCATTTTTACCCCCAAATTGAAGACTTCTGAAAGTATGTTTATAAAGATCCCTATTAATAGGAAAAACATATATGTCTGACTGTCGGAATCACAAATTGAGTTTATCACTGTCAGGATTATCCCTGCCAAGGTAACAGTCCACGCAAAGAATCGCAAAGGATATATATTCTTTTTATCGAAAACAAATCCTTTATCTACGTTTCTAAGAAAACGTACTATGGATATTGCCGACAGGATTATACATGTATATATTACCAATCTTGTACAGGTCTCATAATTGAATGCTGTATCCATAAAAATTACATCAGCAATTTCAAGACCGAAACGCAGTATTCCAATAAGCAAACTTGCATATGCAACCGTAAAGCTGCAGAACATTGTCAATTGTTTTTTTTGTGATATGCTATTTTTCATAATCTTGCATATTTAAATTGTCAAATCATTTTCTTCCTTTATTTTCTCTGCTTTGGCAAATATTTCTACAAACAATACCAGAATAATAAATAAGAGCCAAGGATACTTCAATCCAAAATCTTCTACCATATATCCTGATGGCAAAGATATTTCATTTATAACCTGTGTGTATTCTATGTATCTTATTATTTCCATAAATGCAAGAAGTAACATAAAAGAATAGATGAAGAAACGCATACGGCGTACATTCTTCCTTGTAAGAATCTGATTACGGCAGATATCTACCAACAACCGTACCAGACAGTAGAAACCATAAATGAAGAAAAGGATAAACGGTAAACTAAAAGGAACAAACTTATTATATACATTGTTGTTGTGTGCAACATAAGTTTCAATGCCATTCATCCTATACGGCACATTTCTTTGTAATTCAGTATTATAGACACTGTCTGGCACCAACGTCTTATCCGGAACAACAGACAATGAAACCGAATTGACGTCAGACGGAATATCCGGAACCGAGTTCCATCCATCCTTAGCCCCTTTAAAACCGTCTGTAGAAGCAAATACTACAATAATAACTATTACTATAAATCCTAAAATACGTACTGTTTTCATAAGCCCAATATTTATGATTAAACTTTACCAGGAAGATTAATGTATATCACTAATAATTTCAAATGCGGGAGAATCATTTGTGTAAGTAACCAGATGATTTACGCTGTCGGAGTAATAGATACTCTGCTTCTGGTTTTCAGTGAATGAAGCCGTCTCTACATTCCATTCCGCATAATCCATAATTGAAATGTTTTCACTGGAATTCATAGTGATGAGGTATGAAGGATCCCAACGTTTCCGTTCGGAATTCCATCTATACGCTTTCTTCCCGACCATCTTTCCATTATCATCATACAGGTATTTATACTTTAATTTCGGAGTAATGGTCTTACCGTCATTGTTTAATGTCGAAACCATCAATTCATTTCCATTTTCACCATAAACAAATGTATCTTTAGCATTGGCCAATTGTGTTGACAAAACCATAGAAACCATCGCAATACCTAAAACTAATGTCTTTTTCATAATTGTATTTTTTAATCAGTTAATTATATTCTTTACTTGTTTTCAATAATTATTTATCGTTTTTCGATATGCAAATGTATATACTATTTTTGAACTACAAAAGAAAAACAAGAAAAATTTATCGAAAAACGATATATTTTTAATCCAATGCGATAATTAAGGGGCTATTTAACCATAAACGCCAGATGCCTGCATTGACCTTAACGACAGGACAGATGAAAAATTCCGAGCAAAAAAATATTTTTTCCCACTTTTTTCCATAACTTCGCAACCATAACCTTAAAAAAAAGAATATTATGTATCTGCACCCGGAAATTGAAAAGCTTACCCGATCAGAAATTGAAGCTTTACAACTTGAACGTTTGAAAAAAACGGTAAAGCAATGCATGAATACCGAATTTTACAGAAAACGCTTCGAAGAATGTCATATAACCCCTGATGATATCCGGTCATTGTCCGACCTGAGCAAGATTCCGTTCACAACCAAACAGGACCTGCGCGACAACTACCCGTTCAAGATGTCGGCTGTACCGTTGAGCCAGGTAGTGCGCCTGCACTCTTCAAGCGGAACTACAGGAACACCTACGGTCATACTGCACACCCAAAAAGACCTGGATGAATGGGCCAATGCCGTAGCCAGATGCCTTTATATGGTAGGCCTGCGTCCGGGCGACATTTTCCAGAACACTTCCGGATATGGTATGTTTACAGGCGGACTGGGTTTCCAGTACGGAGCCGAACGCCTGGGCATGCTTACGGTACCCGCCGCGGCCGGAAACACCAAACGGCAAATCAAGTTCATCATGGATTTCGGTACTACGGCACTCCACGCCATTCCCAGCTATGCGGGCAGATTGTATGAAGTGATGGAAGAAATGGGCATCGACCCGCGCCGCGATACCAAACTGCACACCCTGATTATCGGAGCCGAACCGCACTCGGAAGAACAACGGAAACGTATCGAACAGATGCTGGGCGTAAAAGCCTACAACTCGTTCGGCATGTCGGAAATGTGCGGTCCCGGAGTAGCGTTCGAATGTCAGGAACAGAACGGGCTCCACATCTGGGAAGACTATTACATTGTAGAGATTGTAGATCCGGTCACACTCGAACCCGTACCGGAAGGGGAAGTGGGCGAACTGGTACTGACAACCATCAACCGCGAAGCCATGCCGTTGCTGCGCTACCGTACACGCGACCTTACCCGCATCCTGCCGGGCACATGTCCCTGCGGTCGTAACCACCTGCGTCTGGACAGAATGAAAGGACGGAGTGATGACATGATGATCCTCAAGGGAGTCAACATCTTCCCTATCCAGATAGAGACCATCCTGATGCAATTCGCCGAACTCGGAAACGAATATCTCATTACGCTCACCAACGAGGAAGCAAACGACCTGATGACGGTGGAAGTGGAACTGAAGGACTTCTGTGACGACTATCCACGCATGCAGGCACTGACCAAAGAAATCACAAGGCAGCTCAAGGACGAGATACTTATCACCCCCGTTGTACGCCTCGTACCGAAGGGGTCGCTTCCCAAACAGGAAGGAAAGGCAGTGCGCGTAAAAGACCTGCGCAGGACATTGATATAAGAACCGCTATAAACAAAACAGCTATGACAGTACAGCAAATATCCATTTTCGTAGAAAACAAATCGGGAACCCTGCTTCAGGTACTCGAACTGTTCAAGGAGGCCGGAATCCAACTGATCGCCTCCACCATCTCCGACACCGTAGAATACGGGATTTACCGCATCATCTGCTCCGAACCGGCACGTGCCCTGGATACCCTGAAACAGGCCGGTATCTCGGCCAACGTATCCGATGTCTTTGCCATCAAGCTGGACAACGTTCCCGGACGGGCCGCCGATGCCGTACGCCTCATCAGTGAAGCAGGAATCGGCATCTCCTATCTCTATTCATTCATGCTGGCAGGAAAGGGTATCCTGATTTTCCGGACAGACAACCCGGAAAAGACCAACAAAGTCATCGAAGAAAAGGGCATCCAGGCTCTCGACAACAATACCCTGCTTTCACTGGTCTGAGAATTCTTGAACACAAGCGAAACCCCGATAACATATCCAGACTTACTTCCAGTTCCTTTTAATACTAGAAAAGACACGAACACAAGAAGAAAGTCTGGATATGTTATTTCTACATGATACCCTGTTCTATCAAATTAATTCTTATTTCTATATTGAGGCGGTGCATAACGAAGGTTATCATCTTCTTCATTACCCTGTTCCTCCTTAAGATTGTTACAGCAATAAGGACACAATGCCCAATCGGAAGAAACCGATCTACCACATCGGGGACAAAGGATATCGGTAACTACTGAAGAAACACCCGTAGGAGAAACAGCGGCAATTGTTTCAGGCTCCAAAGCAGCTGTCAGTTCAGCCTGTTGTTTCCGACGGGTACATCCATACACAATCCATGCATAAATTACAAAAGGTGCATGGATGAAAGCTATACCCGACACAAATTCTATAACAGAAAACAATACAGAAACAAATTCCGGCTTGTCATGCAAGGATGAACCGAAGATGGAAAGCAAGCCGAAATAAAGAATATTGAAAATAATACATCCCAATATAACATATGAAAGGAAACGCATATATTTCTTATAATAAACAGAATAGTGACGCCCTATGGTAGTCCAGGCCTCTACAATAGATACAACACCGGAAATCACAACCAGATACAACCCAATACCTGCCACATCCGTAATATCAACATGCATTCCCTTACGCAAAAATATCATCCCTCCTATACCTATCGATACAGGCAATATATTCAGATAAAAAGCCCAACGCGGATAGCGACCGATCCACTGAATTATAGCGTTGATAAAAGCTACAGCAGGAACAAGAAACAAGAACCAAACATAATTCTCATCTCTAACGGCTGAAGGCATTTCATTTATTTCGGAAGCTGCACTTCCGAGCTTGGTCACATATATCATGCCATCAAATAACGAAAACGATCCTTTTAAGCCCATAAAAGAAACCTGAACCCAAGGCAAAAAATAAGATAGCAGGATAAGTGAGCAGCAAATTCCTTGCAAAACGGAAATTTTAAGTGTATTTTTCGGTTCCATAGTATTATAATTACGGTCTGCCTGTTTTTACAAATCCCTGAAAGAAATAATGAAAAACGTAAATTTAAATTGCTTATGATTCATTGCAAATATAAATAAATTTGTTGATATATTTTTAAAAATCATCAATAAATTTAAAGGGGAAAAAGTCAACCAACAAACACAAACGTCTTCTCTGCATTTACTACAAAAATAAACCCTAAAAGCCTTACACGACTTTTAGGGTCCATTCATTAAATTCTCCAGAAATTATCTGCTAGCCATATGTAACACACCCGTTACAAATTATCGTAAATAATCAATCAATTACCACTTGAATCACTTGATTCACTTGATTCAGATTTATATTTATTATCAATATAGATATTCTTCTGTTGACCAGTTATTGATCCGTTTTCTCCCAGCGTTACGTTATAACCATTTCCATTTAAGGTGTAACCCGTAGGAATAGTAATGGTTTGTCCAGACCAGTTTACATGGGTGAAGAGATTGATAACATAGGTCTCTGGAGTAACTCCTTCGTCAGATGTCAATACCAACAAATCTTTTATCTCATCCAGTGCATTTGGGTCTGTAGATGTCAATGCTTCCAACAACCTATCGGCATCTTCCTCATTATATACGCCTGGGATGCGGTATTGTGGGAGTGTCTGTGACCCTTTATCAGTCCAATCTACAATTTCATATCCGACACCAACACCTCCACCATCTGTCACCGTGAGATAAAGCTGCATGTGCTCACCAGCATTAAGCTGTCTAATCGTTGATAAGGAATTCAATGTACCAGTATAGGATTTTACATTATTTTCAACTTCAAGTTTCACAATAAAAAATCCAGGATCATTATGAATATTTACGTTATTACCTGCAGACACTGCTTCACCTTCATTTCCGAATTTGAACGGATGCACATATAGTGAATGAGCATCATGCTTATTCGATTCATCAGCATCTTCATTTTCTTTGTACCACACCCAAGTAATACCCTTATTTTCATCTTCATTAACTGCCAGCAATACATTTTGAACACCATCCTGCCAGTTAAGGGGTTTGAACACAGCAGTATTAAACATATTTGGGAAAAGAATGGTACATGTTTCAATATTTGGATGTTCGGCGCCACTGGCTGTAATATATGTTACTCCTTTTAGCGTTATCTTTGCTATAGGGCGTTCAAAATACAAAGCAACATCCTGCCCCCATTCATTATAGGAAATAGGACCTTTTTGTGCTACTATAAATTTTTCAAGTCCTGTATCTTCATTTGTACCATACTTTACTGTTCCAATCTCTTCAATATTGCCCGTTTGTGTCCCAAAAGTAGGAAACTTTTCTGTTGATATTTGTACTCCACCTTTACCCTCAACACAAGGTTGCGTCCATGCATAAAAAGTATGCTTTGAAGTTTTATTGTGCCAATTCAAAGGTGTACCATTATCATTAATTTCCAGATTACCCTGTGTTCCGTTTGTCTCTTTATACTGTTGAAATATTTGTTCGGTCTCATTACCATCAGCCACATTTTGCCAGATATAAAAGATACCGAAATCTTCAGTGGTTTCATTCAACGTGATATAGAGATTAGGATCCGGTGTTGCACGTGAGGTAACCTGTATACTACTTTGTTTCTTGACAGCTCCGTAAAAATGAACTTTATCATAAGCAGAATCATAATCTTGGTCCACCAAATCATTCTCGTTACAGGCCGTAAAAATTGCGACACAAACAAGCATCAGTATATATAATAAATTCTTCTTCATACGACTACTAATCTGTTATAATATAATTATTGTAATCTGAAATCAGGCTATTCACCAGGTGCACTATCATCTATACGACCAACTTTACCAAGCTCAGTCACAACATAAAGTGAATTGAGATTAGTTTGTTCAATTATATTTTGTGGTGCAATCCCAGCCAGCCAGCCAACAAAACAAAAAGTTTCATTCGGTTGTGATTTGACATTTGCGTAAATAGAATTATCTCGTACAACCGGATAATCATGCACATCTCCGCTTTTAACGGCACGGACTGCGCCCACAACACCACCGATTGTGTAATATTCCGATTTCCCTTCTTCTACTTCAATAGTGGACGAAACGGTTCCGCTTACAAGACTATTGGTAATATCCGCCCTAAGGGAATAACCTACCAGACCTCCTGTAGATGAATGTCCAGAAGCTGCCTCATCCTCTGTTACATTTTGTAAACATCTACCTCCAATTACTGTTCCAATATTTTGAGAGTTTTCCAATTTAATATGTGGATTTTTTTCTTCAGTCGTATCAAGTGTTTCCGATCCGTCTGAATCCGTTGAGTTACGCAATGAACCTACTACTCCACCGGTATATACCCATATTCCAGTAGCACCGGAAGCATCTACATCAGCCAGCACCTTGCAGTTTTTAATATCACTGGAAGAAAGTCCTACCAAACCACCCGTATAAACACTACCTTTCGTTATTTGGGTATTATTTGTCACACTAATTTTAGCATTATCATAAACTGTAACAGATTCCAGTGAAGCATCTTTTCCGTTCTGCCCAACCAATCCTCCCAATATCATTGAACCATTAGATACTTTATCATTTACTGTTACAGTTATATTACCGTTTACCTCAATGTTCGTAATTGGACTTAAATTATTCTCTCCAACTAAAGCCCCAACCATGAAAGTACCTCCTTCTTCAAGACTTGACACGTTGATTGTAATATTACTTAAACGTATTCTGTCAATATTACCTAAGCATTCGCGTGCCAAAAGGCCAAACATATTTGCTTTATAATCTCCCTGTGCTCCAACTTCTTCCTCAGTTAAACTTATATTGGTAACTTCACTATCAATTATTCCTAAATTCATTACATTACCGTCAATTTTGTTAAATATAGAATTATGAGTTACATTTTTAAAAAAATGTCCATCCCCATCAAATGTAATACCGGTATCTATATTGCGTAATGTAAATTCCTGGAAATCAAAATCAATATTTTTTTTCAATGCGATATATTTGTCTGTTATCTTTTCCAAAACAACAATCCTTTTTCCATCCTCATAATATGAATATGAACGTCCGTTACCTACACACTCTAAAAAATCATTCAAATTAAATTTTCCTTCTTCGGGTTTTATATAATTTTCATTTTCATCGTCCCACCAATCATCATCATTATCTATCGTGATATATCCCAACAAATCTTTCAAAGAAACAATGTAGGATTTACCGGCTTCAAGTTTATTCAAATCATCCACAGAATCCCAACTGAAAAGGGGATGACCAAAACGTCGCGTCAGCGTTACTTTACTGTAATTTCCGGGAGGAAGAAAAAATAGCATTGAATTTGCTACATCCTCATTATTTTCATCAACTGCTGTTTTACCCCCTATTAATACTCTATCATTTTCATCACGGACAGTTTCAAAATTAAAACCGAGACTTAATTCTTTATCGGTATTACTCAACTTCAATGAAAAAGCATTAGTATTAGCATTATCAGTATTCGAATTCAGATTTTCCATCCATAATTCAGAATATGATGCTCCGCCTGTTACAGCATCCAAATCAGTCAGTATCAGACGTGCGCATTTGTGTTCAAATTTAAGAGAGACGGCGTTGCCATAGGAGATGTCACTTACTTTAGCCATTAAAGGGTCTGTTGTTACTTCAAGAGAATCCAATAATACAGAAGGAGTTGAACCTACCGATAATACACCGTCAAATCCCGGATAATAAAAAGCTGTAAAATCTGCTATTTCTGAATCCCATGGCCAATATAAATTCGCTCCTGATTTATCCTCCCATTTTTCACCATTGTAAGTAAGAATACAAGAAACAGATTTTCCCTGCATCAATTCAAACGTATCATCACTAGTCTCACTTTTTTTATAAAAATTTGCTACAATCTGGATAATGTCATCTTTAACGAACTCTGTCTTTTGGCCATAATTTGTAGTTCCATCTGCCCGAGTGACAGGTTGGATTGGTGCCAAATCCATTACAAATTCTATCGGAAGACCACCGGCATTTTCGGCAGCACTACCGTTTTCAAGCCATCGTTCATCTGTACAGCCCAACAAGCCGCACAGAATGATAAAACAACTTATAAATGTTATATACCTTTTCATATCAGTTTCCTCCTGTTGTATCGTCTACATTATCAGTACCGCTATCATCACCTGCAGAACCTACATTTTCTCCGGTTTCTGCATTATCTACTGCAGCCTTGAATACATATACACCGCTGGTGTTTGTATCACCTAAATTAAAATCTTCAGCCTTTTCTCCGAACAGTTTTTGACCGTCTGCTATAGAAGCATCTTTTCCTAACCGCAGATTTCCTTCCAAAAGACATTTATCAACAGTTCCGAATGTGGCTTTTCCTGCAAGTGAACCGACATATCCTTTTTCACTATAGATTTCGATACCTGTTATTTTACACTCTTTAATACTTCCATTTGTAATAGTACCCGCTATAGTACCGGTACAATCATTATCTTCCGTTCCTCCACTGATGGAAATACCATCTATCTTCAGATTGTTTATGCTACCGCCATTCAGCTCACCAACAAAACCAATATTGCCATTCTCTTTTTTAGTCAATTTAATATTACTAAGAGTATGTCCGTGTCCTTCCAAACAGTCTGTAAATGTCGTGATAAAAGATTGACAATTCTCAATGGTACTGCAATCAACATCGGCATATAAATGAAACGTCCATTTACCACTTTCATCATTTTTAGTACCATACTCTTTTAACTGATCATCACTTTGGGAATTGCTATTATAAGCTTCCATCCATCCTTTTAAATCCTCAGTAGTATAAATACCACCATTCTTACTTATCAAAATCGTCTCATTAGTCCATTCCTTAATCTCATGCGGATAAATAGTCGGGAATAATCCATCCAACTTAACAGTAACCGGATATCTATATCCACCATCCAATTTCAGATTATTTTCTGGATATATATATTGCATCGTGCCGAAATTATCCATCATCTGAATATATTCCACTTCCGCACCAGGGGGCAATATTACAGAATATACAGGTTTGGCATCTATTTGACCAACAGCCTGATAACTTTTGCAATAGTTGGTTTCGAATATCTGTTGGACACTTTCATCCGTATATGTTTTAAGAGTAAATTCACCTTTATCGTAAACCACAAATGCTTTTAATCCTTCCTTCAGCTTAACCTTTACTGTGGGATCAGAAATGGTCTCTGAATCAAATCCGTCTCCACGATAAATCATTAACATAGAGCAAGCATGCTTGAAACTATAAAATATTTTACCGTCATCAAGAGAACCGGTATTGCTTGCGGTAAGCAAGTCAATAACTTCATTCTTATTATCCTTGTAATACGGATTATTGTTTTTTTTGATATAAATGTCTATCGGATATTTCTTTTCACCTTCTGTTGTATTCTCATAATTATTTATCTCAGAATAAGGATAGTAAGCAAATGTTTTCCCAAGGTTGGTCATACTAGGTATTTGTATACCTTCATTTACGAAACTTGAGCCTTTAAAAATCAGAGGAGTATTCACCAGTGGATTAGTTTCAGTTCCATCTGTTCCATTAAGAGAATAGATACCTATCTTACAATCATCATGAAATCCGCCTCCGGCAACATCTGTTGAAAGGTATGAATAGAGTTCATTCATCGGTACGCCATATTTATCCTCATAAGAAGGTGTATTCTCAGCTCCTGCATCCCCTTCGCCTCTACTTGGTGCAGTAGAAACCTCTCCGATTCTGGCAAAAACCTCCAGATATCCTTTGGCGCCGGTAATGCCCTCTACACCTGATTCGTCAGTACATGCTGTACCTATACCGAATGCCAGGCAGGCAAGTATACTGTTTCTTATTATTGCTTTCATATTATTAATCTCCATCAGTTGTTGTTGTTAAAGTACCGTTTGATTCTACTTTATAGCCATTAATAAGATGGTTGTTAGATACAAAAGTAAAACCTGGGGTTTTATTTAATTCAAAGCCTAAACTTGTTCCAGTAATACTATCATCTGTGAAAGTTTTCCATAAATAGAACGTCCAAGTATCACCGTTTAATATTCCATACTTCCACAATGTCAAATTATCCCCGCTTGGATCCTCATTATAAGCATTAACCAATTCTTTCAGCTCTTCGGCTGTATAGACCCCAACTTGATTGGAATTTAACTGTGCATCACCCTTGTCAACCCATTTTTTTACCAGTACAGGCCTGAATTGTATTTGTGGATTCTCCCAATTACCCAACTCAACGTTAACAGTCAGATGGCAACCGGAAATAAATTCCAACAACTCATAACTATTTTCATAGGACATGGTTTCGGGCAACACACCTTTGAATGTGTTGGTCGTACCATCACCGTTATTTAAAGTAATTGACAATATTGGCCTTGAATTTTTTATGAACTCTTGTGGAGGAAAAATCCAATTTTCAGTAGTTACTGATCCATTTTGTTCAGTCTTTATTATGTCTAAAGTAATGGAATGTTCCTCATCAATTGGATCAATATTACTACCTATCGAAATCGCTCCTGTCAGTCTATTATAGGTAGAAGGCTTAGTAATTACACGGTATAACTTTACATCAATGTTTTCAGGATTATTCAAAATAGATTTTATTGTCTCGTCATTAGATTCTATGTTAAATGTCAGCATTGACATCAGATGCTTCAAACCAAAATGCACATAACTTAATGGAGCATTACTTACATCTTTTACTTTAACCGTTCCCCATACCAAATCATTTCCTGTACCGTTTTGTTCCGGAGCAGGGGCGGCATCATAAAGGGAAACATCACTTCCATCCTCTAATTTTATCTCCTGCAGATTTATTGAAGCTTTAGACGTAGTTGTGGTAAAACCATCTGTTTTAGGAACATTATCCAACACAAAAGAATTATTTACATTTGTATTGATATCACTCCATGTCAGCTTTTTATTATTTAAAATTGGGGTACCTTTTCCTTCCTGATCAAGTAGCACTTTTAATACAGTATAATTAGTTGTTGTACCTTTACCTATATATGAAAAATAATAATCACCAACAGCCGGTTCACTTTCAGCTCTTGACTGTAAAGTTTCATTAATGGTAACACTTATTTCCAGAGGATCATTTACGTTCAATCCAGTTTCTTCATTCAGTTCGTGGTTCGAGCAGGCAGCTATCAAAACACCCATAACCGCCACTACCATAATCTGTATTTTTTTCATGGGTTACTACCTCCTTCCTGATTATTTTCATTAGAATTACTATCTTCTCCATCTAAAATCATATCTGCAGATGCTTCCTTCCAAGGTTCTATACTAGCAGATAAAAGTAAAGGAAGACCTTCGTTCACGTCCCATTCCAAGTTTAATACCGTGATGTGAGACTGACTTAAACTTATGGCACCAGCACCTTCATTTCTAACAAACCGATAAGTCTTTTCTTTATTATTATCTATTTTAACTTTAAAACGGACAAAATCTTCCTGATCAATATTTACTCCTTCTTCATCATTTGGTACTGGAATTATGGCCAGGAAAGTATATGTCTGAGTCTTGTTATCTGAAGATACCTTACTACTTTGACGCCACATCGTAATATCTGTTTTTCCTCCAGTACCGTATACTGTACGTAATCCATCATTGGAAATTGTTGATGAATAGTTCACTGTAAATCCAGGTTGGACACCATGCACTTTCGCCTCAGTAAATGCATCTTTTTGAAGTCCTCCTACGCCTATTGGAACACTTACGTTCACCCTTACCATAGCTAAAGCATGATGGAAGGACAGTTCTATATCATTATACTTATCTTCCAACAGCATACGATGGTGAGCAAGCAGGAGATCACTGTTTTTAAAGCCGATACCATTATCTTTATTTTGATCAAATTGTACAGAATTAAACAGTGTATTTCCTGGATAATATACAGCTTCAAATATGTAAACAAAAGATGTTGGTGAAAAATCATTCCATGTCAGGACTGATTGTGTCTGTTCTACTTCATCTTCTGTATTTTCAGTCTCATTATCACTATTTCCCTGACCTGTTTGACTGGATTGTGTAAACTTATATCCTTTTTCCGGATCATATTCATTAGAAAAAGTAAAAATAGTCTTTTTATCATTAAAGTTAGGGGTATTGTAGAATACTGTATTCACCAAGCGTATTTGATCACCGTTAGTAAAAGTTTTCTTAATGTAATCTGCGTCTGCGCGCGAAGCATTTCCTGATTCGGATATGTCTGCCACCAAACGAACCTCTGTATTCTGAACCGTTTCAGCTGTTGGGGCAACCTTTTCCGCTGTACAGGCACTTATCGCCAGCAGTCCAACGTATAATATAATATATTTCAACTGTTTCATATAGTTTACCATTTAATTGATTCAGTTATTCATTTAAGGTTCCGAAAGCAATTCTTCCAATCCGCCTTCTATTGCAGTATCAGTTGTCCAATCAGTAATTTTTCCCCATACGACAATCTGACGATCGTCTGAACCCGCCAGCTTATTTATCTCAATGTTTACAATCACATGAGTACTGCGTATCAAGGATTTCAAAGCTCCAGTTTTATCTTTAATTTCAGCATCATAAGATTTACCATCTATACTAAAATGAATAGTATAATGTTGCTCAGTTACATCAGGATAAGGAAGATATTTACTTTCATGACAATAAAAATCTGGAATGGTATATGTATTATTACCTTCTTCTGCAAGTACAGTAAAAGACGATGTTGATGTTCCTGTACCTGCTTCTGACTCTCCTTCGTTTCCAGATGACGGAATAGGAACAGAAAATACACCATGCTCAGCGCCAGACGGTATTTCATATTTCGTGAAATATTCCTTTGCACCATCTCCCGTTACATTTTCTACCCACTCATCCCATTTCTCATTATGTGGTAACAGGTAAGAACAGTCGGCAATACTTGAAATTTTAAAGTCAGAGACTGTAATTTCCTGTCCAGTATTATTAGTAAACGTAAACGAGAATTTGACAGCAGCAATGGCAATGTAGCATGTGTAATCTTCAGGAATCTCAGGAACAACATCTGCGGGAGTATCACCTTCTGTGGTTCCATCGCCATCGGCTGGAGTATCACCATCCTTATTTTCATCACCGGCTGTGTCTTCCTCTTCTTCGGCTACCTCAACTTCGTATTTCGAAGTAAAAGGAAGACGGCCTTCAGGTAACAGATTTATGACATGCTTATCAACTTCATCATTCCATGTATCACCCTTAGAAGGGATAACAAGACCTAAATCTTCGGTATTAGCCAACAGGTAAAGAAGTTTTTTCCCTCCCTTATCCAAACCGATGGTGTAAGTACTTCCATCACGATTAGGGAAGCTATGCAGACGATTGTAATCCACAATGTTGGTCTCTTCATCGACTACAATTATACGTAAACGCTCTATTTTTTCCCTTTCCGGAATATTATCGTCAGCTCTTGTACCGGCGCCTGGCACGGCTGTGTGGATAGTCAGCGTAGCAGTAGAGCCGTCGCTTATGCCGTTATCCGGTTCTTCCATAACCGACGAGCATGCAGACAGCATCCAGCAGGCGAATACCCAACCGATACTTAGCATTGCTATTTTAATCACTCTTTTCATGGCATCGTAATATTATTCAGTCGTACTACCCAGTCGTTAATAATGATTTGAGCGTCAACCCACATATGATTTCTGTCGAGGAAGAAAATCATCGACCATTCATTCTCACGGTCGAGGTATTCCTGATCACCCATGTCGGCATAACGGTCGCTCTTAAGGAGCAGCAGGTAATCATTCAATGGTATATTTACCACTTCGTCTTCCGTTGCATTATTAGTGATAATCAGTCGCGGATGGTTGCCTGTAGTAAGGCGTGAAGTGGAAAATTCGGCGTAAGCTACAGTAACCTTACCGCTACCCTCTTCGCCTTCGCCAACAGTACGTTGGCCCTGAACCCAAGGCATATACGTAATATAGCCGTTCTCAATCAATGAATTATCATTGGCAAACAAGGTATTGTCATCGTTCACAATACGGAATGTGAAATCCTCATCCGATACCGGCAGACCGTTCAGCTGCTGCAGGATAATCCGGATATTGTTGGTATTCTTCATCATATACACCGTTTCGTCCTTATACAGGTCTTCCTCTACCGTTACATCCAGCGAACCGAAGAAGAAATCGTGCAAGAGCTTGTCGGACGTCAGGTTATCGTGTTGCATCTGGACAGACAGACCGGAAAGTACGTCGGTAGCATCTACAGGCTCGTCCGTTACGGCAAAAGAATGTTGCTCGCAGGCCAATCCTCCGTATGCCACCAGATGATAGTCGCCCGGTTCAAGGTCAATACGCATACGGTAGTTCTCGTCACTAAGAACATCAGAGGTTTCCTCACGGGTAGCTACATAGTTTCCCTGGCCGTCGTAAATATAAAGCGTCACACAATCCACCTTGCTCGGGAATGCGTTGGCATATTCCATATTATAATCGTACACAAAACGCAATGATACACCACGCTCACAGGGCATAAGATCTTCGTGGATATATTCGCATGAGGTGAATATCATCCACGGGCACAAAAGCAGGAGTATCAGATAGGATAATTTTTTATTTTCTATATATTTCATGGCTTTTCATTATTTAATCAAAAGTTATTGTAAATTTACGCGTTACCCATGGAAGTACCTTAACGGTAAGTTTCAATTGAGGACCATCATCCGGTACCGGTGTCGGTTCCGGATCAGGTTCCGGATTTTCGGGATCCGGATTTTCGGGATCTCCAAAACTGTAAAGGGCATCTACCTGAAGCTTATATACATTATTCCGTACTACAGCAAATTCCATTGGACCTGTATTGCCGTCGTCATAATTATCATTATGCTTGTTCCAATAATAATAGTGTGTATAGTATTTACCGTCGGCTGCATTAGGCATAAAAGCTGTAAATCCGGCTTCCAGATATCCCATTCCGCCATTTACCGCCTCATATGCTTCTTTCAGACGTGTATTGTCGCCTTTGGAGGCAGCTTCTTTTACAGCATCCCAATCGCCATACAGAACTCTATCGAAAACGTATATGGTTTTACCGCTGTCCATCACACCTTCCAGGCTGTTGCCTTTATCGGGAATAATGACAGCTTTCAGCAGGATGCCTGTAAGCAAAGCATTAGACTGGCTGCTCATATATGGAACCGTATTTTCTGATGCATATCTCCAGATATGATATCCATTATACTTCTGGTCGTCGTTCCATGACTCATCTTCATCCTCTTCATTATCAGATATGTCACTCAGACTTGTAAACTTTCGATCGTCCGGTGTCTCAAGATTATAGAAATAATAATCCTGCTTGTCAGCCCAACCGTTGGCAACATATCCGACCTTTTGCGTAGCGTCTGTATCGACTACATAGTTCGAAACAGTCTCTGTTCCGCTGATAACAGGATTTGAATATCCGTCGGCGGCATTCGAAACTCTTCTCCAGTAATAAAAGCTCCTGCTCATATTGACAAGAGCTATGTCGGTAAGCTGGACAGATACTCCAGGATTGTTTTGATATGTCTCGGATCCGTCAGTCTTGTCGTACACACGGTATATATTGTCGGTCATCTTAGCCCTATAATCAAAACGGGCCACAGCACGTTCCACACGGATTGTACCCAAATTCCATGGATTGACCTTGCTGAACTCACTTACATTGCCCGGAAAATAAGCCGTATGAGGAACCGCATTCGACATAAAGAAGCGGTTATCCTCCCACGCACGGCAGTTTTCACTTTCTCCTTGCGGAATTGTGTATGCCTGATCAAGGAAATCTGAAACCGGTGTACCGGAAGCAAGCGCTCCTGCAGCTTCTTTCAATTTATCGTCCGGATTACAGAACAGATATACCTGTAAATCACCAGCTTGTTTATAATACTCCAATTCTTCGGCCTGTACATTCAACGTGTACTGATTGGATGTCGCCTTAGTTACAGGAGCCGTTCCATCATAAACGAAATTTCCCTCCTCATCGGCAAAAATCAGAATCACTTCCGAAATATTATTTTCACGGTCCTTACCTATTTCATTGCCGTCGTCGGACGTGACATAACCGTCATCGTCAGGATCGTCTGTCACACTACGTGCAGGCAATCCTCCTTCATTCATCTTGACCGTAAAAGTGATATATACAGAAGAATCCATATCCGTTTGTCCCTGGCTGTCTGCCACCTCATCTTTACAGGCGAAACAGAAAGCAACAAGGCATCCCAAAATACAATATTTATAGAATCGTTTCATTCTTTTTTCTGTTTCTTGTTCTTTAATCATTCATTACGTTTGGCAGCAATCTGCTTCAGGTTTTCAGCAGCCTGTTCTGCTACTGACGTATTTTCCAATTGTTTGAGCAGAGCCTCTGCTTCGTCCAGATTTCCTTCGAGCATAAGCAAAGACGCCTCGGCCAACTTCTTTTCGGGTACATCGGCAGCCTTAGTCAGATAACGGCGTGCGGCATCCAGACGTTTTGTACCGATAGCTGTAACAGCAGCATTCAGATTGGAAACAGGATCGTCCGGATACATGCGTACAGCTATTTCGAATATTTCATTGTATCTCTCACTTCCCGGCTCGAATGTCTGTGCAACCTGGAACATTTCGTTCAGGCTCAACTGTTTGGGATCAGTATAGATAAGCTCTTTAGCCTCATCGACAGTAAAATTACGTATGGTGTATTTCACGGTATAATCCGAATGGCGCAATGCCGGATAGATATCACGCAGGATAATACGATAGTCTTTTCCTCCGTTTACTTCCTTCAACTTCCACTCACGCTGATCCCAATCCGACGGAGTATCGGCATTTATGATTGCCAAAATCTCGTCCTTTCCTTCAAGAGACGATTCATTGACCATACGTTCCAGCCCTACCCAATCCTCAGGCTCAAAATCGACGGTAAACCGGGCATTCTGGAAATGATACAGGCCCTGTACATAATTGAGCAACGCTTTGGCACGGTTCTCTGCCAGATAGGCATTATTGCTATATGAACCTTCAGGTGAAGCATAACCCTTGATGTGTACTTCAGTAATGGTGGCATATTTATCGTTACGCACCTTATCGATCGTTTCACGGATTTTCTGCAATTCGGAAGGATTCTTACGATAATCCGGATAGATGGTTATCTTGTTGACAGGGAAATCAAGGAAAGCACTTCCCTCAATGGAACGCGCCTTTACCTGTTCGGCCTGCGGTACTACGTATGCCAGCATAGGCTTCAATACGATAGGCTGAGCCATATTGATAGGAAACAGCGGATCTTTATCATTCTGCAGGCTTTCCCATCCACAACCGCATAAATCAGTTATTAACGACACTTCCGACTTTTCCATCCATTTACGGAAAGGCACACGGGCATAATAATCGAAAGTCTGCTCCTTACCGTTCCTGCGACGCAACTCAAATTCGCCGTCGTCCTGAGGATTACGTCCGGACCTTTCATATAATATATGGCGGCTTCGTCCGTTTACAAGCAACGGTGGCAATGCTACCACACTGTCTCCGCGTTCTATTACAGGTGTATATACAAGACTCTTTCCGGAAGCCACTTCAGTCTGGCTCAGATCAATGATCATACTGACAACCAGAGACGAATCTACACGCTCCACTAACTGTTGACGAACCACGACATGTGCTTCTTCATTCTTCTGCGCTACTGCAGACGACAGGAAGAAGAAGCTACCCAATACAACTATGAAAAACATCTTTTTCATCATCTGTTTCCTCCTTCCTTTTTAAAATTGATAGATTAAATTGATGGCAGCCTGAGTCGGACCGAAATAGTGTTTCTTTATGGTTTCAATCTTGTTCCCGCAATTCGCACAAGGATACTTTTCAGAATTGAGGTAAAGATACCCCACACCGACTGTCGCTTCCAGCCCCCAATGCTTGGACAACAGCCAGGAATAACCATAACTTAATCCAACTCCAGTTCCCCATCCCTGATGACGTTCATTTTCCGTACCCAACAGTTTGATGTCGGACACATTATATATTAAATAAGGTACATGCAAGCCAAGGAAATGGCCATAAAAACTTTCACAGAACCAATAACGGATTTCCGGATGCAGACGGAAGTGTTTGATAGACTTTCCATAACTTCCATCATCATTCTTTCCATCAAAAGGATTCAGACCGGCTTCTATATCCAAGGTCCATTTTTTTGCCAGACGCAACTCTGCCCCTATATTAGGGGTAACAGTTCCCCAATATAGCAGATTTGTCTTCACACCCATTGTAAAGCCTGATATATCTTCCACATTTTTCTGTGCATAGCTTTCCAATGCAAACAACGATAAAAATACCCAAAAGAGACTTCTTTTCATAATCTGTTCTCCTATTATTTACTAAACCTCAAGCTGAAACAGACAGCCCTAAACGACACATCTAGCTCAATTATTTATTACAAGACATATAACAAAATGTACCAACAAAATCTAGCTTCAATATTCCTTCATATAAAACTCTACATAGGCCTAAACTACAATAAATTTCGAGACAAAGTAAAGAAAATATTTTTTAAAATAAACAGAATGAAAATATTTTTTCATTTTATCTATTCAACAACATATTTTATCTTATAATCAAATATGTAATACTACATACTATCTATATAAATTACCAGATACACATTATTAATATTATGAAGTATATATACAGTTGACTTGACAACTTTTTACACGCAAAAAAGGAATAGGCAGCATGTATAAGATTCACATAAATTAAATTTTAAGAACAATTAGAGCTTGGGTATTTCCAGAGCTGTACGCCCTCAGGAAACGGATGTAACTTAAAATCAGCAGCCTCAAAAAAAGATGAAGGCCTTTCCGGAAAACATCAAGTTCTTCTGCCGGAAAGATCAAGTTCCTTGAACGGAAATTACAAGGTGTTTCAGAAAAAACGTCAAGGTGTCAGGAACAATATTTCAAATTGTTTTCGGGACAGCGGTTATTCTGACATTTGACGGAATAAATATACGGAAGCTGTTACACTATGGAACGATTTTCAACAGACTTATGCCGGCAACTAAATAATATTTATATATTTGCAATTCATAAAGACCTTTATCCCGAGAAGATAAATAACGGTCTACCCCTAACAAAACATCTATATCTATGGACTGCACCAATATTATAGGAGAAAAGATTGCGGCATTGCGCACCGCCAAGGAAATCAGTATAGAAGAACTGGCCGACCGTACCGGACTGGCCGAAGAACAGATTATCCGTATAGAAAACAATATCGACATCCCGTCGCTGGCACCGCTCATCAAGATAGCGCGCGCCCTGGGAGTACGGCTGGGAACTTTCCTCGACGATGTGACCGACGAAGTCGGGGCGGTAGTCTGCCGGAAAGGTGAATCGGACGCCACCATCAGCTTCTCGAACAACGCGCTCGACGCACGCCAGCACATGCATTACCATTCGCTCTCCCGTTCCAAGACCGACCGCCACATGGAACCGTTCATCATCGACATCCTTCCCGACGACGGTCAGCAGTTCAGCCTCTCGGCCCACGAAGGCGAAGAATTCATCATGGTGCTGAAAGGTACGCTCGAAATAAACTACGGGAAACATACCTACCTGCTGGAAGAGGGAGACACCATCTATTATGACTCCATCGTGCCTCATCACGTACATGCGTTCGAAGGACAGGCCGCACAGATCCTGGCGGTAATCTATACACCCATTTAAAAGCAAAGCTATGTTACAGTTATCAGAAAGGACATTGGGCGGATGGGTAGAGCATTGGGCCGAGACGACCCCCGACAAAGAATACATCGTCTATTCCGACCGTAACCTGCGGTTTACCTGGAAACAGTTCAACCAGCGGGTGGACAGCATGGCGAAAGGGCTGCTGGCCATCGGCGTCACGCACGGAACCCACGTAGGGATCTGGGCGGGGAATGTGCCCGACTGGCTGACCTTCCTCTATGCCTGCGCCAAGATCGGTGCGGTGGCGGTTACGGTAAACACCAGCTACAAGCAGTCGGAACTGGAATACCTCTGTGAAAACTCCGACATGCACACGCTCTGCATCGTCGACGGGGAAAAGGACAGCAACTTCGTGGAGATGACCTACACCATGCTGCCCGAACTGAAGACCTTCGAACGCGGACACATGAAAAGCAAACGCTTCCCCTGCATGCGCAACGTCATCTATATCGGCCAGGAGAAATACAGGGGGATGTACAACACCGCAGAAATCCTCCTGCTGGGGAACAACGTAGACGATGACGTGCTGACAGAAGCCAAGAAGAAGGTGAACTGCCACGATACGGTAAACATGCAGTATACTTCGGGAACGACCGGCTTCCCCAAGGGGGTGATGCTCACCCATTACAACATTACAAACAACGGTTTCCTGACGGGCGAACACATGAAGTTCACTTCCGCCGACAAGCTTTGCGTATGCGTACCGCTGTTCCATTGCTTCGGCGTGGTACTGGCTACCATGAACTGCCTTACACACGGATGTACCCAGGTCATGATAGAACGCTTCGACCCGTTGCTGGTACTCGCCTCCATCCATAAGGAACGTTGTACGGCGGTGTACGGGGTACCTACCATGTTCATTGCCGAACTCAATCATCCGATGTTCGACATGTTCGACCTTTCCTGCCTGCGCACCGGCATCATGGCGGGATCGCTCTGCCCGATAGAGCTGATGAAGCAGGTGGAAGAGAAGATGTTCATGCGGGTGACCAGCGTATACGGACTTACCGAAGCTTCGCCGGGTATGACGCATAGCCGCATAGACGACCCGCAGGAAGTACGCTTCACGACGGTAGGACATGACTTCGAGTTCACCGAAGTTAAGGTCATCGACCCGGAAACCGGCAAGGAATGTCCCGTAGGTGTACAGGGTGAGATGTGCAACCGCGGATACAACAACATGAAGGGATATTACAAGAACCCTCAGGCCACGGCCGAAGTGATCGACCGGAACGGGTTCCTCCATTCGGGCGACCTGGGCATCAAGGACGAAAACGGCAATTACCGCATTACGGGCCGTATCAAGGACATGATTATCCGCGGCGGAGAGAACATCTATCCGCGCGAAATCGAAGAATTCCTGTACCAGATGCCGGGTATCAAGGATGTGCAGGTGGCAGGAATACCTTCACCCAAATACGGAGAAGCCGTAGGGGCGTTCATCATCCTGCATGAAGGATACCGCATGAACGAATTCGACGTGCGTGAATTCTGCCAGGGGAAGATAGCCCGCTACAAGATACCGAAATACGTCTTTTTCGTAGACAGCTTCCCGATGACGGGCAGCGGAAAGATACAGAAATTCAAACTGAAGGATATCGGACTGGAACTTTGCCGGCAACAAGGCATAGAAGTCATCTGATCCTCAGACGGAAATACAGAAAAAATAAGATCAGCTTATGAAAACAACCTTATTACAGACAGATATCCGTTGGGCCGACCCGGAGGCCAACCGGCAACGGCTGGAACAACGCCTGGCCGAATTGCCTCCAGCCGACCTGTATGTGTTCCCCGAGATGTTCTCTACCGGGTTCTGCACGGACCCGGAAGGGATAGCCGAAGAGAACGTACACGAAGGTACGCTGGCATGGATGCAACGTGTGGCCGCATCCCGCAACTGTGCTCTGGCCGGAAGCGTAGCCGTCAAGGAGGACGGGAAATTCTATAACCGTTTCTACTTTGTATACCCCGACGGCAAGTGGTGTTTCTACGACAAGAAGCACCTCTTCACCTACGGCGGGGAGCACAAGACGTTCACCGCAGGAAAGGAACGCGTCATCGTGACGTACCGGAACGTGCGCATCCTGCTACAGGTATGCTATGATCTCCGTTTCCCGGTATGGTCGCGAAACCGCAAGGATTATGACATGGCCATCTATGTGGCCAGTTGGCCTACCCCCCGCGTAGAAGCCTGGAACGCCCTGTTGCGCGCCCGTGCCATCGAAAACCAGTGTTACGTGGCCGGCGTGAACCGTGTGGGTGAAGACCCGTATTGCCATTATTGCGGCGGCACGGTACTGATTGACCCGTACGGCCGTACATTGGAAGCCTGCCGTCAGGGAGAAGAAGACCAGGTGACGGCCGACATCGACCTGGAGGAACTGGAACGTTTCCGCCGGAAATTTCCGGTATTGGACGATGCGGATACCTTTGAAATTAATTTAATGCCCATGAAAAACAACTGAACCATCATGAACAAGAAACTTTTATTAGGAGACGAGGCGATTGCCTTGGGAGCCCTGCACGCCGGAATCAAGGGTGTGTATGCCTACCCCGGAACGCCGAGTACGGAAATTACGGAATTCATACAGAAATCGCCGCTGGCCGCCGAACGCGGAATCCATTCCAGCTGGTGTACCAACGAGAAGACGGCCATGGAGGCCGCGCTGGGCATGTCGTATGCCGGACGCCGGGCCATCGTGTGCATGAAACATGTAGGTCTGAACGTGGCGGCCGACGCCTTTGTCAATTCGGCCATTACGGGCGTGAACGGCGGACTGATAGTCATTGTGGCCGACGACCCCACCATGCACTCTTCCCAGAACGAACAGGACTCCCGTTTCTACGGGAAGTTCTCGCTGATGCCGATACTGGAACCCTCTTCACAACAGGAAGCCTACCGGATGATGGCTTACGGCTTCGAGCTCTCCGAACGGGAGAAGCTACCGGTACTGCTCCGTGTTACCACCCGTATGGCCCACTCGCGTGCGGCCGTAGAAGTGGCCGATACGCCACAGGAGCTCCAGGCCCTTCCTTATGCCAAGGATCCGTCGTCGTGGGTACTCCTGCCCGCCAATGCCCGCCGGCAATACATCTCACTGATCGGAAAACAGACGGTGCTGGAGCAGGCGGCTGCCGCATACAACCGCCTGGAAAAGGACGGAACGGAAAAGAAACCGGGCATCATAGCCTGCGGCATCGGCTATAACTACGTGAAGGAAGCCGAAGCCGGAAAGGGAGGCTATCACATCCTGAAGGTGTCACAATACCCGTTGCCGAAAGACAAGATACGGGAACTGGCCGCCTGTAGCAGTGAAATTCTGGTGGTAGAAGACGGACAGCCCTTCGTGGAAGAACAGGTTCCGGGCATCCTGGGTGCCGGATATGTGGTGAAAGGACGGCTCACCGGCCACCTGCCCCGTACCGGGGAGCTGACTCCCGATTGTGTGGCGGCTGCCATGGGAAAGGCTTCACAACGTTATTTCGATACTCCCAAGAACCTGGTTCCGCGCCCGCCCGCTCTCTGCCAGGGTTGCGGCCACCGCGACGTTTACAATGCCTTGAACGAGGTGGTGAAGGAATACCCCGACGCCCGTGTATTTGCCGACATCGGTTGCTATACGCTGGGGGCGTTGCCTCCTTTCCGCGCCATAGACAGCTGTGTGGATATGGGTGCATCCATTACCATGGCGAAAGGGGCCGCCGACGCAGGACTGTTCCCGGCCATTGCGGTAATAGGCGACTCTACCTTCACTCATTCCGGCATGACCGGACTGCTTGACGCGGTGAACGACCGTGCCAACATCACCGTGGTCATCTCGGACAACCTGACCACCGCCATGACCGGCGGACAGGATTCGGCCGGAACCAACAAGTTCGAAGCCATCTGCCTCGGACTGGGTGTAGAACCGGAACACGTGCGCGTGGTAGTGCCGCTCCCCAAAAACATGGAAGAGATTACCCGCACCATCCGCGAGGAAATCGAGTATAACGGGGTGTCTGTCATCATTCCGCGCCGCGAATGTATCCAGACCCTCAACCGTAAGTTGAAACAACAAAGAAAGAACCAGTAACCATGAAAACAGATATTATACTTTCGGGCGTGGGAGGACAGGGTATCCTCTCCATCGCCACGATTATCGGCGAGGCAGCCACTAAATCCGGCCTGCAACTGAAACAGGCCGAAGTACACGGAATGAGCCAGCGCGGAGGCGACGTCCAGTCGAACCTCCGCCTCTCCGACGGTGAGATTGCCTCCGACCTGATTGCGCTGGGCACGGCCGACATGATCCTGTCGCTCGAGCCGATGGAAGCCCTCCGCTACCTGCCTTACCTCAACAAGGGCGGGTGGATCATCACGTCGTCGGCTCCGTTCAAGAATATCCCGAACTATCCGGACGACCAGGCTCTGACCGACGAGCTGAAAGCGCTTCCGCACGTGATACTGGTAGATGTAGACCGTCTGGCCCACGAACATAACATGCCCAAGGCGGCCAACGTTATCCTGCTGGGGGCGGCTTCCCGCTTCCTGGGTATCCTTTCGGTGGAAGAGTTGCGCGAAAGCATCGGCCGGGTATTCGGCGCGAAGGGCGAAGCCGTGGTTGAAATGAACAAGAAGGCGTTCGACATAGGCTATGCGGCCGCCGAAAAACAAGGATAAGGAGGGAGGCGTATGAAACATCAAGTATTCAGTGAAGAACTGGTGGCCCAGGTAGTGAAGGAGCTGAAGGTCGCCAACCTGGAACAGGCCACCATAGGCGAAGTGCTGCTGGTAGCCTCCCGCCTGGAAGAGCTTACCGGTATCCCGTTCATCCGTATGGACCAGGGATCGCCGGGCCTGCCGGCCAACCGCATCGGGATAGAGGCCGAAAAGGAGGCTCTGGACCGTGGCGTGGGCTCGCAATATCCCGCGGCCGCCGGAGTGGCCGAACTGAAGGCCGCCGCCTCCAGGTTTGTGAAAGCTTTTGTAGACATCGATATCCCGGCCGAAGGCTGTATCCCTACCACCGGTTCGGTTGCGGCTTCGTTCGGAGCGTTCATCGCCTGCACCCAGCGCATTCCGGGAAAGGACAAGGTCTTGTTCATCGATCCGGGATTCCCCATACAGAAGTCGCAACTACGCATCATCGGGGTGGAATGGAAATGGTTCGACATCTATCATTACCGTGGCGAGGCCCTGCGCGCCAAGCTGGAGGAATACCTCAGCCAGGGCGACATAGCCGCCATCGTCTATTCGAACCCGAACAACCCGGCATGGATCTGCCTGGAAGACTCCGAGCTGAAGATCATCGGCGAACTGGCTACCCGCTATGATGCGGTGGTGATGGAAGACATGGCTTATTTCTGCATGGACTTCCGCCAGGACATGGGCAAGCCTTACGAACCGCCCTTCCCGCCTACCGTGGGCAAGTATACCGACAATTATGTGCTGATGCTCTCCTCATCGAAGATATTCAGCTACGCCGGCCAGCGCATGGCGGTGATCTGTGTCCCCGAGAAGCTCTTCAACACCTATTATCCGGCTCTGGCGGAACGTTACGGCGATTCGGGCGTATTCGGGCAGACCCTCATCGCATCCATCCTCTACATGATCACGTCCGGATGCACGGCATCTACCCAATACGCATACGCCGCCATGCTCGACGCGGCGGTGGAGGGACGCATCGACTTCGTGGCAGATACCCGTGAATATGCACGCCGTGCCGAGCGCATGAAGAAGATCTTTACGGACAACGGTTTCCACATCGTTTACGACTATGACGTGACACGGCCCGTGGGCGACGGATTCTTCTTTACCCTGGGCTACGGCAATCTTTCCAGCGGCCAGCTCCTGAAGGAGCTCCTGTACTATGGGGTGAGCAGCATCGCACTGGGCACCACCGGAAGCGAGCAGCAGGGTGTACGTGCCTGCACATCGCGGATGCGCGACGAGCTTTACCCCGTCATGGAAGAACGCATGAAGGCCTTCCACATGGACCATCCGCTGGACTGAACAACCTTGAATATTCATACAATACATACCAATACCAAGAAAAACACTATGATCTGGAACAAAAGCAAAGAGTGCATGAGCCGCGAAGAGATGAGGGAACTCCAGGGCAAGCGGTTGCACAAGCTGGTGGAACTGGTGTATCACAACACCCCGTTCTACCGGAACAAACTACAGGAGATGGACATCACCCCCGATGACATCCAGACGATAGACGATATCGTGAAACTCCCGTTCACCACCAAGCAGGACCTGCGCGACAACTACCCGTACGGGCTCCAGGCGGCTTCGCTTCAGGAAATCGTCCGTATACACGCATCGTCGGGTACCACCGGTAACCCTACCGTGGTGGGCTATACCCGCCGTGACCTGGACATCTGGAAGGAAGCTACCGCCCGGTGCCTGGCGGCCTACGGCATTACGCGCGACGATGTCTTTTCCGTGGGCTACGGCTACGGCCTGTTCACCGGAGGTCTGGGTCTCCACTACGGCGTGGAACACCTGGGAGCCACGGTTGTACCCACTTCGACCGGAAACACCGAGAAGCACCTGCACCTGCTACGCGACCTGAAGGTGACGGGACTGGCCTGCACCCCGTCGTACGCGCTCTACCTGGCCGAAGCCATGGACAGATACGGCATGACGAAAGATGACCTGCACCTGCGTGTAGGAGCCTTCGGAGCCGAACCGTGGACCGAAAACATGCGCCGGGAAATCGAATCGCGCCTGGGGCTCCAGGCCTATAACATCTACGGACTGAGCGAGATTTCCGGTCCCGGCGTTTCATACGAATGTGCCTGCAAGTGCGGTTCGCACATCTGCGAAGACCATTTCTACCCCGAAATCATCAACCCCGATACGGGCGAAGTGCTCCCTTACGGCGAAACGGGCGAACTGGTGTTCACTACCCTGACCAAGACCGGCATGCCGTTGCTACGTTACCGCACCAAGGACCTCACTTCACTCATAGGTGAGCCCTGCGAATGTGGGCGTACCAACGTGCGTATGACCCGCATCATCGGCCGTTCGGACGATATGCTCATCATCCGGGGCATCAACGTATTCCCGTCGCAGGTGGAAAGTGTCATCCTCGAGATGAAGGAGTTCGAGCCGCAATACATGCTGGTGGTAGACCGCCAGGGCATGCTCGACACCCTCGAAATCCAGGTAGAGCTGCGCAAGGAACTCTACTCCGACGAGATGGGTACGCTCCTGGGCCTGAAGAAGAAGCTGGCCGACCGCCTGAAGAGTGTCCTTTCCATCAGCGCCAACGTCAAGCTCATGGAGCCGAACTCCATTCCGCGTAGCGAAGGAAAGGGCAAGCATGTAATCGATAACAGGAAACTTAAATAAAGAAACGGAGGTTGTTATATGACTACTATCAAACAGATTTCGGTGTTCCTCGAGAACAAGAGCGGAAGAATAAACGACGTGACCAAGGCATTGGGAAAGGCGGGTATCAACATGCACGCCTTCAGCATGGCCGAAACGACCGATTTCGGAATCCTGCGCCTGATCGTTTCGGACGTGGAACGTGCCGTGGAAGTGCTGCGTGCGGCCAACTTCTCGGTGATACAGACCGATGTGATCTGCATCAGTTGCCCCAACGTGGCCGGATCATTGGCGGTCATTCTGGAACATCTGGCCGAACGGAAGGTTTTCATCGAATACATGTATGCCTTCGCCCAGGGCGACAAGGCCAACGTGGTGATCCGTCCTACCGACCTCCAGGCCTGCCTGGAAGTGCTGGAAGAAAACAAATGTGATGTACTGACAGGGCAAAACCTGTAGACGGCCTATACCATTGCGACGTATGAAGAACGTAATACTTGTTTCCGTACTTTTCCTGCTCTTTATCTCCGGCGGATGCCGCGAGCGGAGCTACCATTATCCGCCAATGATGGAACGTGCCATCGGGCTGACCGAATCCAATCCAGAACGTGCACTGGCATGCCTGGACTCGTTTGAGCTCTCATCGCCCGTACTGGACGAAGAAGCAAGGATGTACTGCCACCTGCTCCGCATCAAGGCCGAAGACAAGCTTTACGTACTTCATACTTCCGACACCCTTATCAACCGCATCGTACGCTTCTACGAAGGCTGGGGCGACGACCGACGCCTGGCGGAAGCTATTTACTACTTGGGAGGCGTGTACCGAGACTGCAACGACCCGTCACGTGCCATCCGTACATACCTGCGTGCCGCCGAAGTGGGATGCGAACACGATACGCTGAACGGACGTATCTACGGGCAACTGGCGGTCCTGTATGCTTATCAAAAAGCATACCATGAAAGCATGAAAGCTTTACGGCAGGCATTGGTATATAACATAAAATGCGATGATTATCTGGGAATTGCCTACAGCTGGAGAGATATGGCACGAATATTCGACCGGCAGTACAGTCCGGACAGCGCAGAAGTGTATTACAGCAAGGCATATAACCTGATGAAAGAAAAAGGATTCACCAGACCGGCATACGGTGTACTGAGCGAATGGGCCGACTTCAAATATGGAAACGGCAGAACAGAGCAGGCAAAAGACATGGCATACGAAGTGCTGGAACACCGTTTCAGTTCATTGTCAGCACTTACACTTGCCAAATCTTACCAGGCTGAAAACCGTCCGGATTCTGCCGAAGCATATTGTCGCAAAGCATTACAGGGAACCGACATTTACCATCACCGCACAGCCTATGGCATATTGAAGGAAATAGCACTCTCACAAGGCAAACAGGAAGATGCACACCGTTACGCCCGCTGCTATCGGGAGGTGTCCGACTCCATCAGCAGAATGACACGTACAGAAGCGACAGTACGCATCAATCACGAGGCAGAAAAACTTGATCTGCTCTCGCACATGAAAAGGCTACGGTATATACTGGCGCTGGCACTAATTATACTGGTGGCAGGAATGATTTACATGGGCAGGAATACCCATATTTTCCGCAAGAAGCGGCAACCGGGTAAAGGACCTGCCCTCGAAGAGAATCCGCAAGTGTCAACGCCCGAGCAAAAGCGGACGTTGGAGGAACGGCTGGAAGCTTTTCATCAATCTGCCATTTATCTTCATTTTTGCCAGGTTACCCAAAGCCGGGAGCTGAGTGAAGAAAATTGGCGGCAACTGGCCAATGCTTTAAACCAAGTGTACCCCACATTTATACCCAGACTATACAGCCTGAATCCTAAATTGACCGAATTGGAACTCCGTACCTGTTGCCTGATTAAAATCGGGATATCGACCAATAGGATATCAGCACTTATCGCCCACTCTCCTTCTGCCGTCAATTCGATACTGACCCGTTTGTATCATAAAATGACAGGAGAAAAGACAAACATGTCTGTAGCCAGGGAGTTTTTGAAACGTCTGGAATGATATTTCCTGTATAAAGGAGTGGATTTTTTGTTCAATTAATGTGGATTTTTTAGTTAAATTCATTCTATAAGCATTCGTTCGCACCCCTCTTTTCAACAGCTTAAACAACTGGTTATCAAACCGATTTCATAATGCGTAAAAAATACGTAATCGTTTTTCACCCTCCAATATGCATTTCCTATACTTTTGTCGGTGAATAAAACATTTGTCATTGCCAGCCAATTCACCAAGTAAAAGAATTATCAGAACTGAATGTTGAGGAATTGGAAGAACGTCTGGAAACAGACCTGTTGGCAACCGGTGGACCGTTAGGTTCAGCATCATCTTCTGATTCCACGCTTCTGTCTACGAATGTCACTGGTTGTGATAAGACTTGTAATGGCTTTCAGATTGGATAATTGGGTAGTGATAGAAATCTAAATTTATTGATAAGGAAGGTGTGTACAAAAAAGTGGCTATTGTAACACTTGTTATGCACATCCTCATTTTATTTCTTGAATTTGATGAAAGTATTTTGTACAATTTTTGTTTGTTTGTTGTGGGGAATGTCTCTTGGGGCACAAGTAAAAATAGATGGAAGTCTATATTCGCAAGAGAATGAAGCTTTACCTTATGCGAATGTACGTTTGCTGCATATCGACTCCACTTTTGTGTCGGGTACCATAACTGATAGTTTGGGGTATTATTATCTTGATCAAGTACCTTCTAATGATTATCTGCTTGCTTTCAGTACAATCGGCTATAAGTCGAAAGTGATTCCCGTAACCGTAAGAAACGCAGATGTGACGGTTCCTATGGTTACGTTGGAAAGTGATAATGTAATGTTGGGAGAGATTGTAGTTAAAGGCAGCTCGTTCATTCGTCAGAAAGACAGGGTTTTGATTATTCCTGATAAGCAACAAGTCAAGCATGCGAATACCGGTTATGACCTGCTTTACAACCTGATGATTCCTGATATTGAGGTAAACCGAAAGAATGGAGAAGTATCGAATGCTTTGGGAACGGTGACTTTGTATATCAATGGGGAAGAAGCCAATTATCGGGACGTGCAAAGCCTCCGTCCGCGCGATATAGAAAAGGTGGAATATTTCGATGTGCCTACCGGACGTTATTCGGGTGATGTTGCCGCTATCAATTACATTACGAAGCAATACCGTTCGGGCGGATACGTATCATTGGACGGACAACAGACCGTCGGCTATTTGAACGGGGATTACAATGTGAGTGCCAAAGTATCGCACGGAAATACCAGCTATACGTTATGGGGCGGATATGCGATGAAGAAATACGAGGATGACCGTACCGAAAAACATGAAAGCATTTTCTTTCCCGATTATGAAATAGACAGGGAACATACAACCTCCGCCTCACGCTATAAGAATAACCAACAGTATGCGCAATTTAAAGTAAGTAATGTAACGAAGAAGCATAACCTTTCGGCACAAGTGGCCTTTGTGCGTGATGATACTCCTGAAAACGGGAGCGAAACCTTGTTGGCTTATTCGGGATATTATAACCGTCAGGTTTCTTCTGCTGATACTAAAGACGAGAACAACTTAAAGCCTTCTTTACGGCTTTATGGAAACTTTGAGTTGCCTAAAGGACAAAACTTGGAATTTACACTCAAAGGTTCGTATGGACGGAATGCTTATACCCGTACCTATCAAGAAGCGGACGAAACATCATTGAGTGATGTAAACGAAGATTTATATTCCTTTAATTTCTTCGGGAAATACAACCTCCCGCTCCGCCACAACAATTCTTTCGGCGTTGATTTCCGGCATATCCATGACATTACCTCTTCGGATTATAAAGGGGATTATGATTCTTGGCAACATTTATGGATGAGTGAGACCATGCTGCACGTAAGTTATAACCAACGTTTGGGTGAGAAGTTTAGTCTGAATTTCCGTCCGGGGGTCTCTATGGTCAATTATAAATTGCACGGAACGGATGCGCAACGACATTGGTCCATGCGCTTGCGTTCCCAGTTTGTATATCATATAAGCAAGCAACAGCAATTATCTTTAGGAGTAAACTTATCAAATGAACAAGCAGATATTAGTTATATAAATAATGTGGATCAGGCAGTAGATTTTATTCAAGTAAAAAGAGGCAATCCATATTTGGATAATACTAAATATTACGATATTGGGATTATCTATAATTTGCAAATAAATCGTTTTAATGCACAAGCAATAGTAGCTTGTAATTATGCGGATAATAATATCCGTACGCATTATTATATAGAAGAGGATAAGCTTGTTTCCAGTTTCCTTTCCAATTCGAACGCTTATAATTTAGGTGCCAGACTTGCACTCTCCTATAAGTTTTCAGATCATCTACATGCTAAATTTACAGGGCAATATGTAAACGTCCATGTAACGAACCTTTCCATGAATCAAAACGGTTTTCTTGGGATATTAGATGTAAACTATTTCTTAAAAGATTTTGCATTGAATGTTTACGGACGTACCGCATCCAGCCAGTTGGATATGAATTCATTGGTAACAGTAAAGGAACCGGCTTCTTATGGTGCATCCGTAAGCTGGAGCCACAAAGGCTGGTACTTGGAAGCCGGTACGGAAAACCCGTTTACGAAACATGTCCGCTATAAGGAACATGCGGATTACGGCGTTTACAAGTATAGCCAAGTACGGACCAGCCGCATCAACCAGCAAACGGGATATGTGAAGGTGGCTTATACCTTCGATTTTGGTCGCAAGACTTCACGCGACAAGAACGATGTAGACCGCACCATCAACTCGGCTATCATGAAAGTCAACTAACCCTAATCCGCAATGGAACATAATAGACAGATACATATCATCGGAAACATGTACGCCTTCGCCCAGGGCGACAAGGCCAACGTGGTGATCCGTCCTACCGACCTCCAGGCCTGCCTGGAAGTGCTGGAAGAAAACAAATGTGATGTACTGACAGGACAAAACCTGTAGAGACCCGTATCCGGACGTATGGAATGGACGGACCATCACGGACATCCGTACTACCTGAGTGCAGGCCGAACTGGCATACGGACATAGAAATACTCATTTACCTGTACTCATACAACTTCACATGCAGGATGCTGAAATCGTCTACCCCTATCCTTACGTGCCTTCCCTGATGGTCCTGGTCACCGTTCAGGCGGCGGACGTATTCCAGATTTCCCTCTTTACCGACGCTGACTTCATCGACCGAGCCGATGCCGATGCGCCGGCCTCCGTTCCATGTCTCCACCCCGGAAGCGTTTCCGCCGGCGGCCACGAAACCGTCCTCACCCAACTTCTGCTGTACCAGGCCGGCCAGCTCTCCGGGGTTCTTGAACTCGATGACGATGCCGCTTCCGGCCACAATAAACTCATTGCGGGCAAGCCTGATGACCAGTCCTCCCCCTTCGGGCCACGGGCTCCCGTCGGTGGCACGCGGATCCCACGGAAGGGTGAAGAAATGCTTGCACACCAGCGTCATCCCGTCCCAGTCTATGCGCTGCTCCTTGTTGACCCCATCGAACAGGAGTCCTTTCATCATCCCTTTCCCCTGGTAACGGACAATGAGGGGCATCAGCTCCTCCAGCTTCGCGTAGCCTTTGGTGAGCCTGTAGCTCCCGTCGTCGGGGGCGTCCTCGATAGAGAACGGACTGAACCCGATGGCGTCATGCTGCCCGAACACATAGAAGGCCCTGACGGCATCGTCGGGCTCCAGCTTTATTTCAGGAATGAAAAGCGGATTGTTGGGCAACTTGTATCTTGACACCCAGTCGGTGAAACCCTTGTCGTACAGGTCGGGCGCCAACAGGTCGATACCCGGAGCGGCACAATGCCATATATCGATGAGATGTGCCAGCGGTCCGGCCGACGGATATTCGCCCGGCTTCCGGTTGCGGCTGTTCATGGCGGCATTCACATACATGGGCAGGTTATACACCTCCCTCCCCTTCCGGATCATCTTCTCTACGTACGAGGCATAGTGCCATGCCATGAATACCTCGTCGGTATAGATGTCGCGGCCGAACACCTCCTGCCAGGTGCCCCGCACCTTCCCTCCGGCCTTCTCCCATTTCTCCGCAAGCCAGGGGTGCAAGGTCTTACGGTTTTCGTCCAGGAATTTCCCCAGGCGGTCCGGGATGGCCGAGCGGAACAGCTTGTCGGCCGTTTCCGAATGGTCTCTGGCACTCTCCAGCATCCCGATTTCATTCTCCACCTGTATCATGATGACGGTATTCTCCTTCTCGTCGGTCTGCCTGATATGCTCCAGAAGCTTCACGAAAGCCTTCGAGTCGGCCTCGAATACGTTCTCCGAAAACGGACTGGCTATTTCCAGCGGCTTTCCTGCCTCGGTATAGCACCGGGGATATTTCCTGTAGTCGGCCTTGAACCATAGCGGGGCATAGCAGCTCATGGAATTCTTCCAGGCACCGAACCAGAGGAACACAACCTTCATGCCGTGCTGCCGGGCCTCATGGATGGTCTTGTCTATCAGGGAAAAATCGAACGTCCCTTCTTCGGGCTCTATCAGGTCCCAGTATGCGGGCACCAGTACGGTATTCAGTCCGATACGTTCCAGGCGGGGGAAGATACGTTCAATGTCGCCGGCCGAAGACGCCGAAGAATTTCCCAGCTCACCGGCCAGAAGAAGCATGGGCCGGCCGTTCACTACCAGTTGCGTGGCCGTTCCCTGTCTTTTCCAGTGAGGGAGGTCCTGCGCCCGCAACGTTCCCGCCACAAGAAGCAGGAAAGCAATCAATAAGACTTGTGTTTTCATCCGATCAGGATTTTAAGTGTCAGTACTAAGGTTTCATGCGTTACGTCAGAAGGTCAGTGACGCATAGATGCCGAACTTGTCATCGCCGAACACCGCCGGCGACAGGGCCAGGTCGAGCTTCCGCGCAAACGGACGGGTGTAGATGTAGCTGCATCCGATGCCGATGGCCGCCCCGCCCAGCACATCCCAGCAATCGTGCTTGCGGGCGAACACACGCCCCCACGCCACATAGGTGGAGACCACATAGGCCGGAAGACCGTATTTCCATCCGTACCTGCGCTGGATGAAGGACGCACCCTGAAAGGCTACGGCCGTGTGGTTGGACGGGAACGAATGGTCGTCGCTCCCGTCGGGCCGTTCCTTGCTCACCGTGTATTTGATGAGCAATGTAGTGGCCAGGCTGGTGGCGGCCCCCAAAGCCAGTTGCCCGGTACCCTTGTAGTCCTTGAGCACAAGCGTGGCCGCCAGGCCGGCGGCCGAAGGGGCGAACATAAGTACATCGGTAGATTTCTCTACCGCCTTGCGGGGTTGTGCCTGCAAGGTTGCGCTCCAGACACAAAAAACCGTCAGAACAAAAAATGCGACCGATCTAACCATAAACGTAACTAGCTATCGGTCGCAAAAATAATTCCAAATATGATTCCGTGCAAATCTATCTGTGCAAATCTATCTGTGCAAACCGGGATGCGTCATTCCGGATTGTTCCCCTGTTTTTCCATCCGGGCCTGCTCATAGGCTTCCATCTGGGCACGGCTCTTGCTCTGGGTAACCAGGAACACACCCGAGAAGATGGCGGCAACGGCTATCCCCTTCAGTATTCCGAACGACTCCATACCCCAGCATACGGCTACATAGCATGTGGCTACCACGGGCTGTACGTAACAATACATGCTCACTACGGTAGGACGCAGGTTGCGTTGGGCAACCGGAACCAGCAGATAGCTCAGATAAGTGGCGCCCACCACCACGAAGGCAACCGCTCCCCATACCGTCACGGAAACCGATGCCCAGTCGAGGGCGGCCAGCTCGGTATAAGAGAAAGGAATGATGCAGATGGAGGTATAGGTAAACATCCATTTCATCAGGGTAACGGGCGAATAGCGGCTGATGAGTCCCTTGAACATGACCAGATAGACCGCAAAGCATACCTCGGCCGAAATGCATATCACATCGCCCCAGATATTCCCTTCCTGCGCATTGCCGCTCGACACGTTGCTACTGCTCAGAATCAGCATCAGGGCGCCGCACGCACCCAGGAATACACCCAGAATCTTCTTGGCCGTTACCGGCTCCTTCAGGTAATAGGCGGCTATGATCATGGTAAGTATAGGGGTACTGGTGGTAATGATGGAGGCGTCGACCGGCGAGGTCATTCCCAAGCCCACCGTAAACAGCCCCTGGTTGAATACTACCCCGAACAAGGCGGCAAAGAAGAGTTTCAACAGGTCTTTGTGGGGCACATGCTCCTGCTTGGTAAACAGAGAAGTGATCCAGAACAGGATTGCGGCGAACACAACCCGGAAATCGACCATCAGAATTGGGGTGACGGCACTGCCCAGGAACACGAATTTAGTGACCGGCGACATCAGACCCCAGATAACATTGGCTGTAAGCATGGCTCCATGCCCTTTAATTTCATTTGCTTTCATAATGAACGACTGATACTTAATTTTTTCGGAGCGCAAAACTACATGAATAAGAAGGGAAGATTTTGTATTTATCGACCATTTTTTTGTATTTTCACGCCATGAAAAAAGAAAACCTGTTCCATACCTGCGAAATACTGGTCCGCGAATACGACCACTTCCCCATCGAGGAGCATGAACATTCCTTTTTCGAGCTGGGCTATATACTGGAAGGAAAGGGGATATTCAGCACCGAACAGGAGGAGTACGGCTTTGAAGGCAACTCGTTCTTCATCGTCAGGCCGCACGTAACCCACCGCTACCGGCTGGACACGCACAGCAAATTCATCTACCTCCGCTTCAACGACGCGTACCTGGACCGCTATTTCACGCCCTACGACAAGGATATACTCTACTCGTTCCCGTCGGCGTGCGTTTCGGGCCTTCCCGAAAAGGACACGCGCCTCATACGCCTCAACATGGAATGTATCGCCTCGGAGTATACCGCCGACGCCTTCTACAACATCCGGCTGGGAGAATGGTGGACAAGCAGCATCCTGTACATCTGCCTGCGCAACATGAAGCATCACCTGGCCGAAAACAGGAGCGCGCTCGAGCAGGACAACCGCCTCATGACCATACTCCAGTACATCCAGGCGAACCTGGGCCGGCCCAACCTCCTGCGGAGCAACGAACTGAGCCGGAAGTTCAACCTCTCGGCCAACTACATCGGCAAATACTTCCACGCGCACTTCGGCCTGAGCCTCCAGGACTACATCATGCAATCGAGGCTGCTGGCCGTAGACAACCTGCTGGCCCATACCGACATCCGCATCAACGAAATAGCCCTGCGGCTGGGCTTTACCGACGAGAGCCACCTTACCCGCACCTTCAAGCGGTACCGGAACATCACCCCCCTGAAATACCGGTTGCAGGCATACAAAAAAATACCCGGAAAAACGGCCGAAAGCCGCAATCCCGGGTAAAAAACTTGATTATATTAAGTTACCTTGTCTGTCCGTTACTCATTCAGCTCCAATTTCCGCGATCGGTCGTCGGGTCCCTTGGCATGCTTGATCTCTTCCAGGCGCATATCAAATATGAGGGTGGAATATGACGGAATGTTCGTCGAGGAAGAAGAGCCGTAAGCCATTCCCTGCGGAACGTACAGCTCTACATGTTCGCCTTCACGCATGTGCCACAACATGGTAGACCAGCCGGTAATCACTCCGCCCACGGTAAATTCGGCGGGAACGGACACCCGTTCGTCCCAATCGCCCGAATAGCTCTGGTCGAATACCGTCCCGTCTATGAGCCGGCCACGGTAGTGCACCACCACCGTATCCTTGTCCGACTGGGGATAAGCGCCCAGCTCCGTCACCTCCCCTTCCTTGTAGGGCAGGATCTTTGCGTAGACGTAATCCGAGTTGGCCCATGCGATACCGGAACCTATCCCTCCCACATTCTGGTTCTGCAACTTGTAGTTCAGGTACATCCCCCAGCTTTCGCCGGCAGGCGGATTCTTGGCCACACCCGCTATGGAATCAATGTAGGCGGCGTTCCGCAAGGCCCATTCACTGTACGGATCGGCCATCGGCGTATCATCATCGTTACAGGATGCAAAGGTACAGCACAAAACCGCCAGAGCTCCTATAAACCAAAAAATGTTCCTCTTCATTATACTTTATTATCAATTATTGCAAAGTCTTCAACAGGCTGGTGATGCTCACCTTGTCGGCAATGATGTTGTTCAGTTCCGAAACAGGCACACGTTCCTGTTCCATGGTATCACGGTTACGCAACGTAACGCAATTGTCTTCCAGAGTCTGGTGGTCTACCGTAACACAATACGGAGTACCTATGGCATCCTGGCGGCGGTAACGCTTGCCGATAGAATCCTTCTCGTCATACTGGCAATGGAAGTGGAACTTCAGGTCGTTCATGATCTCGCGGGCCTTTTCGGGCAGTCCGTCCTTCTTTACCAGCGGCAGGATGGCCAGTTTTACCGGAGCCAGTGCGGCAGGCAACTTCAGAACCACACGGGTTTCGCCGTTTTCCAGCTTCTCTTCACAATACGAAGCGCTCATCACGCTCAGGAACATACGGTCTACACCGATGGATGTCTCGATGACATACGGAGTATAGGATTCGTTGATTTCCGGATCGAAATACTTGATGCTCTTGCCCGAGTACTTCTCGTGCTGGCTCAGGTCGAAGTTGGTACGGCTATGGATACCTTCCACTTCCTTGAATCCGAACGGCATCAGGAACTCGATGTCGGTAGCGGCGTTGGCGTAGTGAGCCAGTTTCTCGTGGTCGTGGAAACGGTAGTGGTCATCGCCGAAGCCCAGCGCCTTGTGCCATTTCAGGCGGATCTGTTTCCATTTCTGGAACCATTCAAGCTCGGTACCCGGCTTTACGAAGAACTGCATTTCCATCTGTTCGAACTCACGCATACGGAAGATGAACTGACGGGCCACGATCTCGTTACGGAAAGCCTTACCTATCTGTGCGATACCGAACGGAATCTTCATACGGCCGGTCTTCTGCACGTTCAGGTAGTTCACGAAAATACCCTGAGCCGTTTCCGGACGGAGGTATACCTTCATGGAACCTTCGGCGGTAGAACCCATTTCGGTAGAGAACATCAGGTTGAACTGGCGTACTTCGGTCCAGTTCTTCGTGCCCGAGATAGGGCATACTATATCTTCGTCCAGAATGATCTGGCGCAATTCATTCAAATCGGGTCCGGCGTTCATGGCCTTCGTATAGCGTTCGTGCAAGGCGTCACGCTTGGCCTGGTGCTCCAGCACGCGCGGGTTTGTGCTGCGGAACTGGGCTTCATCGAAGGCGTCGCCGAATTTCTTGGCGGCCTTGGCCACTTCCTTGTTGATCTTTTCGTCGTACTTGGCAATCTGGTCTTCAATCAGCACATCGGCACGGTAACGTTTCTTCGAGTCACGGTTGTCGATAAGCGGGTCATTGAACGCGTCAACGTGTCCCGAAGCCTTCCAGATGGTAGGATGCATGAAAATGGCAGAATCGATTCCCACAATATTCTCGTGCAGCAATACCATGCTCTGCCACCAGTACTGCTTGATGTTATTCTTCAGTTCCACTCCCATCTGTCCGTAGTCATAAACGGCTCCCAGACCGTCATAGATTTCACTTGACGGGAACACAAAACCATACTCTTTACAATGCGAAACAAGTTTCTTGAAAACGTCTTCTTGTGCCATTTTTCTTTGTTATTTGGATTTCTTACTTTTTTATCTTCACATAAACAGGTCACAAAGATAGGTATTTATAAATAAAAAAGAATAATCGGTATATTAATTTATCTTATGCCGGCATAAACTATAGCCTATTATGCCGAGATAAGATAACCAAAAGCCCATTATGCCGGCATAAACTACGGCCCACATGCAAAATTTAATTAAAGGAAAACCCCTACGCCCCACATTCTGGAAACTTTTCTGTAATTTTACACGATTTTTTGAATACAGACGTATGAGCATGGCACATCCGACAACCGATAAATTTACCCGAATGACCACCACTCCGGTACCGCGCCTCATCTGTTCGCTGGCCGTACCTACCATCATCAGCATGCTGGTCACTTCATTCTATGTAATGGCAGACACCTATTTCGTGGGAAAGATCAATACCCAGTCGACCGCCGCCGTAGGTATTTCCTTCTCCATCATGGCAATCATCCAGGCCATAGGCTTCTTCTTCGGGCACGGCTCGGGCAACTTCATTTCACGCAAGCTGGGAGCCCAGGATTACGGCAGCGCCGAAAAGATGGCCTCTACGGGATTCTTCTGCGCCTTCTTCTCGGGCATCGTCATTACCGTAACCTGCCTGCTGCTGCTCACCCCCATCTGCAAGCTGCTGGGTTCCACCCCCACCATACTTCCGTATGCCGAGACCTACCTGGGCATCATCCTGCTGGGAGCGCCGTTCATGACCTCCTCGCTGGTGCTCAACAACCAGATGCGTTTCCAGGGAAACGCGGTCTACGCCATGGTAGGAATCACCATAGGGGCCGTACTGAACATCGGGCTCGACCCGCTTCTGATCTTCGTTTTCGACATGGGCATAGCCGGAGCCGCCTACTCTACCCTGATAAGCCAGATATGCAGCTTCGTGGTGCTGATGCTGATGGACCGGAAGGGTGAAAACATCCGCATCCATTACAGGAACTTCACCCCCACGCTTCCCTTCCTGAAGGAAATAGTGTACGGAGGAAGCCCCTCCATCTTCCGCCAGGGACTGGCCAGCGTAGCCACCATCCTCCTGAACGTATCGGCCGGAGCCTACGGCGACGCCGCCATAGCCGGTATGTCTATCGTAACCCGCATCTGCATGTTCATCAACTCGTTCGTGATCGGTTTCGGACAAGGGTTCCAGCCGGTATGCGGCTTCAACTACGGGGCCGGACTCTTCAGGCGGGTACGCGCCGGATTCTTCTTCTGCGTGAAATCGGGGGTAGTATTCCTGCTGGTATGCTCCATCGTAGGATACATCTTTGCGCCCGAAGTGGTGACATGGTTCCGCAAAGAAGACCCGCTGGTAATAGCTACCGGAGCACGCGCCCTGCGCTGGCAGCTCATCACCCTCCCGCTGGGCACCTTCGTCATCCTCTCGAACATGCTGCTCCAGACCATACGCAAGCCGGTACGGGCCGTAACCATGTCGGCGGCACGCCAGGGCCTCTTCTTCATACCGGCCATCATGATCCTGCCCTATTTCCTGGGTCTGCAAGGGGTGGAAATGGCACAGGCCGTGTCCGACCTCTGTTCGTTCCTGATGGCCATCCCGCTCACCGTACCTGTACTGAACGAAATGAAAAGAAAAGGATAGAGGAACATTCCTCCATCCTTACACTTTTTTACCGGTATATTTACCTTTTACCCGGTATACTTATACTTTTACCGGTATACTTACTACCTTTTGCTAGTATTCTTACCTTTTACCGGTATACTTAATACTTTTTTACCCGTTTACCGGATGGTAATCCATACCCCCTCACCTTCGGGGCGTTCCGCCAGCTTGCGCACGATGCGCCTCTCCCACAGGCGGGAGTCCGTAACCCGTCCCTTCACCGTATTCAGTCCCGGCAGGATGCACCCGGCCGTATCCTGCGCCGAGTTTCCCGCATGGATGCGTATCCCCTCGAACATGGGCACGTGAAGCAACAGGGGCAGCCACCGCCCGAAACGGGGGCTCAACGTCACCGCCACCGCATACCGCCCTTCGGGGATGGCGGTCCGGCCCGCCACCTTACGGCCCGGTCTTCCCCAGCCTACATCCCTCCACGTAGGTTCCAGCGTATCACAGAAGTAAGTGCCGTCTATCTCCAGCCGGCCAATGGTATAGGCAGGCCGTTTCGCTATTCTGGTAAGAGTCATTTCCATTATTTTATCCTTTTAGTCAGTAAGAGTCATTTTATCTTTTGGCAAGAGCCATTTATCATTTTAGCAAGAGTCATTCCATCATATTATCTTTTTATAGACTACGGCCGAGGCATGTAGGCCCTTTATTCCACTTTCATTAACTGTAAGTTTTGTAATGTAATGGCGATGCGTCCATTGCGCCAGCATGTTGCGGGTGCCCGCCGCGTCCATCCCCTGCGAAATCCGCACCTTGACGGCCTCCTCCAGCGTGAACAAATCGGGAAGCATGCCCAGCAGGTTTGTCCGTCTGTACCGCTTCTTCCCCTCATCGGCCATCCGGCACATCGCCTCCTCGATGTCCGCGCCGAAAAAGTCCATCTTGCACCACAGGTCGTATTGCAACGACCACCGGATGAACTCCTCCATCGTCTTGTCCCATTTCATGCCGGAAGCCACATAGAGCACACACGCCTTGAGGTAGGCTATGACGTTGGCCCGGAAACTCAGGTTCTCATACACCCTGCTTTGCGACAGGCGGGCGAAGTCGGCACATTCCTCCTTCAGCTTCCGGGCCAGGCGGAAGGCTTCGGGACATTCCACTTCGCCCGTAGCCCGCGTCAGGTTCTCGATGTAAGGCCGAAGCTCCTCGTCGAAACCCGCGTCATACTCACCGTAGACCGGCATCTCCGCCCCAATCTCCCGCTCGGGGATGGTACAGAAGTTGATGCGCGATACAGGTCCGTCGGTCAGCACCCGGCTGAAGTAGCGTTTCCCCTTCAGAACCGTGGTGGCGGCATTCCAGTTGAAGCGGATGGTAACCTTCTCGGTCACGCTCTGCACCCCCACACGGGTCTGCCCGTAGCGGTTTCCCGGGTCGAACGCCAGGCACATGATCTGGAACTGCTGCTGGCTCCTATTGCTCCCCTTCAACGAGTCGAACTGGTCTATCTCATTCAGCTTCGTATAAAGGAAATGCCCGTCCGCCTCGGCGGTACGCATCACGAAGGCCGGGTTCGTCATGTCCGCGTCAATCTCCTGGATGACCAGTCCCTCGGGGCGCGCACGCCTGTCCTTGTTGGCCCCTTTCGAGCTCACCTCGTTCTTCCATTCCCGCTCCCGGCGCAGGTTCTCCTCGTCGCGGCGGCGGATATCGGCCATGATGCGGTTGATAGGTTCCGAAATGCAGTCCTTCCCGGCTCCCGTGCCCGCCATGAGCACGTTCATCAGGGTAGCCTCATGCAGCACATTGTCGATGTACCTGAAACGTGTACGGTGCAGATGCGCCGCCAGCGAAGGGAACACCGCATGAGCCACGGCAGGCTTGTACACATCCGGCGTGCGGCTCAGCAAGAGGGCGATGAGTGCCGGCAGACGCCTGGGCATGGCCGGCGGTCCGTCACGCTCTTCCTCCTCCGCCGGAGCCCCGTCGACCGTTTCCCGGGCCTTGTCGATGGCCTGCTTCATTTCCTTCGGCGTAGAGTAGAAGCGGGCCGAGCAGGCCGAGTGTACCAGTCCGCGCATCTCCTCCTCCGTCAGGCCGTAGCGGGGCATGATGCGCAGAAGCAGCTCCTCGTCGTTATCGGCTATGTAGCGCAGGTGCGAGGCCAGGCGATGCAGGCGTGTGTTCCGCTCCCCCTTCTGCGGCTCGCCCCCGGTAAGGAGGAACCACTGGCGGATGATTCCGGCGTAGGGAATCCCCTTGAAGGTTAAGGAAGTATCGCCGTAAGCATCCCCATCGGTATGGGGTAAGAAAGCATCACCGCCCTTTTCCGGGGCCTCATCACTAAGATCACTGAGAGGTGTTTCCGCAGGTGCTTTATTTTCCGCAGACGCTTTCCCTTTCGCAGGTAGTTTCCCTTTCGCAAGCTTTTCAGAACTTGCAGGTTCTTCGGGACTTGAAAGTTTTCCGGGACTTGCAGATTCTTCGGGACTTGAAGGATTTTCGTTTTCCGCAGGTTCTTTACTTTCCGCCTCCATGTTTCCGGAACTGAAAAGCCTTTCCTCGTCCAGAAACAGGATATAGTCCCTCGGCACCAGGAACGAGCAACGTGCCAGGTCCTTCACCGCCTCATCATATCCGGCACCTGCCAGCCGTCCGCTCATCCAGCGTTGTGCGGCATCCAGCCCCATGTCTGCACGGGGAATCACAAAGAGCAGGCGCAACCCCTCCGTACTGGGCGTGATGTGCGCCAGCACTACCCCCAATTCGGCTTCCCGTCCGGCCACATGCTCCCGGTAATAACCCCGCGGGTCGTTGATGTGGTCCACATCATACATCGAGAGTCCGCTGGGCACCGCATCGACATTCAGCCTCCGCCCGTTCCTGAACGTGGCGTGCGGGGTGATGACCGGAAGCCTCTTCTTGCGGTCGGCCTTCAGGATATCATAATCCTCCTTACTCATCTCGCCCCGCCGGACGGCCTCGAGCGCATCCTCTATCTCAGCGCACACCTTTGCCACCGATGGCGAGTCTATCGCTTTATAGAACAGCTCGGGGGTACATTCACGCACCACCCGGCTTCTTACATTGTTACCTATTCCAAACATACTTGATCATTATTTTTTTGTGAGTCAACCGACAAGATTCTACATTTCCCGGCATCAGCCGTTGATCAGATACAGCGCCTCGTCCACGAAATTACTGGCCTGCCGGCTCTCCACCTCGATGGCCTCCGAAGGGATGATATTCGCCTCGTCCAGACTGATGCGTAGCGAGAGGCACACCCGTTTTTCATTGACCGTAGCCCTTCCGTGGCGCAGGCGGATGTACCGGGCACCTATCCCCCCGTCGGCGTCGGTATGCCGCACGTGTTCATTGAAATTCCCGGCATGGGGGCTCGTCAGCCCGATGGTTCCCTGAATACGGCTACCGGTAGAAAGGAGCCGTTCATAAATCTTGTCGCTCAATTGAATAGTCAGTTCCATACGATTCCGTTTTTAAAAGATTCAACCAATCAGCATTTTCACGCGGTTTCATAAAGCTTCAACCGATAGCGTTCATTTTCACAAGGTCCTGCACCAGGATGTCCTGAAACACCTGTCCGTTATACTCGCGCGTCTGGAAACGGAGTGCGGCATACACCAGGTCGCCCGCATAAAACCGGCACGAAGCCAGGCTTCCCAGCATCACCGCCACATAAGAATCTTCGTACTTTCCGCCCAGTTCCTGCAACACGATGTTACACTTCATCACCTGTCCGCCCTCGGCCTTCTGACTCTGCACGGCAAACGCTTCGCCCTGCCTGAGCACCTTCATCAGTTTTTTCATAGTTCCATTATTTTAGAGGTTGGAGGCATACAAAACGAAATGCCCCCGCAACCGGTATCTGTTCCGGTTACAGAGGCAAAGGTATGGTAGGGGGAAAATAAAAAACTGCTACGGGGATGGTACGGCGTAGGTGGTACGGGAAAAAGAAGGACGTTCCAGAGATTTTTATTAAGTTTGTGGAAACATAGCCTTATGGAATCCCCATGGAAGCATGTTCCGATGAAAACATATCCCTATGAAAAAGAAGAAGAAAAACATCATCCGCCTGCTCATCGCCCTGGTTGTAGTGATTGGTGTGGTGTATGCCTCCCTGCCCTATTACGCCCGTCAGGCACTCATCCACTGGATGCCCGTCATCGACGACCTGGAAACTTTTCACCGGCATACGGTACACCATAATCCCGCTGACGTGTGGCACTGGCCCCTCTCGGCCGACTATAACCGCTACCCACTGGCAGAGGATGACGCGCACTACCTGGATAGCCTGCGCACCGTGTCATTCCTTGTCATCCGGCATGACAGCATCCTGTTCGAAAGCTACCGTGACGGATGGAACGACACGCTGACCTCAAACCTCTATTCCGCCACAAAAACCATCGTGGGACTGCTGACGGGTATCGCCCTCGACGAAGGGAAAATTCATAGTCTGGACGATTCCGTATCACGCTACATACCTTCCTATACGAAAGGGATGCAGGCCGACGTCACCCTGCGCCACTTGCTGACCATGAGCGGCGGCATGGCGTGGGACGAGGCATACGCTTCACTTTTCTCCGTCACCACACACGGCTATTACGGCAATGACCTCTACGACCTGGTAACCGGCCTGGAAGTGGTTGACCGCCCCGGCGTGCAATATTCCTACCGAAGCGGCGAAACGCAACTACTGGCATTCGTCATCGAAGCCGCCACCGGGCAAACGCTGAGCGACTATGCCGAAGAGAAGCTCTGGCGTCCGATGCAGGCCGAACGGGATGCCTACTGGTTGCTCGACAAGAAAGACGGCGACGAAAAGGCTTTCTGCTGTTTCCACACTACGGCACGTGACGTGGCCCGTTTCGCCAGTCTCCTGTTGCATCGCGGCAACTGGCACGGCCGCCAACTGGTTTCCGAAGCCTATATGGACGAAATGATGCGTCCCGCTTCGTACCTGAAAGACCAATGGGGCAAGGACCCCCTCAGTTACTACGGCTTCCAAACGTGGATAATGGATTATCGCGGGATGCGTTGTCCCTACATGCGCGGGATGCTGGGGCAATACATCATCGCCATCCCCGCGCTGGATGCCATCGTCGTGCGCCTGGGCCGCAAACGTAGCGACGTATATACCCGTGAGATTACAACCGACATCACACGGTATATGGATATAGCCATGAAGATACTGGGAAAAAACGAGGGTATTTAACCGACACTTCGGCCATACATACACCCTTATAACGCAGCATAATGAAAAGTTTGATTATTTTTGTTCGATATTTAATATTCATTAACATATATCGGGCAATCGGTATCCGTTCCGGTTACAGAGGCAAAGGTATGGTACGGGCAAAAATAAAATCCATCATAAATTTTTGATATGTGAATTATGTTTACTATTTTTAGCAATTACATAATCTTTTAAGCAACCGTAACGGTAACCAAATATTAAAAATGACATGATGAAAATCATAAATACGATATTACTGATTATAGCAATTGCCTGTTCAACATCTTGTGACCTTCAAAGTAATCGTATGTTTAATGATACGCATTATTATAATCTGGCATTCAATTTCAGAGATTCTTCCGGTAATAATCTATTGGGTGGAATCAATGAGTCAACGGTACGGGAACTTTACATAATTCCTAAAAACTACAGAAACGGAGAAGAGCTGGAAGGGCCCGACAGGTTTCAGATCAAGTACGAAGGCTACCTGAATATAATTTCTTTCAAGAATATAAGTACCACACTGACAGCTTCATATACATCATTAAGTCAAGATCTTAGAAAAATCACTTATCAAATAAAATGTCCCTATGTTTTTGGAGATGAAGATATACATGAATTCATAACCTATTGGGATTTATGCCTTATACCTAAAGACGGGAGACAGGCCAAATGTTACCGCATAGAATATGAAGGAAGGGCATATACCCCTCTGCAAATTGAAAACAACTATTCACTGGCGGTCATAACACTCGGCACTCCATAACCATTCATCTAACCATTCACCACATTACCACCCGGCGCTCCTCCCCGGAAAGAGGAAGTCCCCCGCCTGATCTACAAACAAAAGCCTACGGGGACAAGGGCTTTTACCAAAACGGACAGATCATGAAGAAACTATTGTTCACGCTATTATTGGGGGGCTACGCCCTGGCAGGATTCTCTCAGGTGCGGTTCGACGCCAAAGTGGGAATATTGATGGCCAACGTAAACGCCAACAACACCACCAGCATGAAAACGGGATACGCCTTAGGCGTGGGTATGGACTACCCGATCAACAACAAATGGGCTTTCCAGACCGGACTGATGTTCACCGGAAAAGGTTACAAGGTATCCCACATCAAGGCCAAGGCGCATTACCTTGAAATCCCGTTGCTGGCCGCCTTCAAGGTACCCATATCCGACAACGTGAATTTCGTTGCCAACGCAGGGCCTTACCTGGCCTTCGGTCTCGGCGGAAAGACGAAAACCGAAGATAAAGGGATGTTAGTCAGCACAAATTATTTCGGAGAAGGCAAAGCCAGGCGTTCCGACCTGGGACTCCAATATGGCATAGGGGCCGAATTCGGCAATATTCTGCTGAACCTGACCGGCCAGCACGGATTCATCTCACCGTTTGATGACAGCTATGCCAGAAATCTGGCATTCACCCTGACCCTTGGTTACAGATTCCGTATTCATTAACATATATCGGGCAATCGGTATCCGTTCCGGTTACAAAGGCAAAGGTATGGTACGGGAAAAGAACTGGTACGGGATGATACAGCGTAGATGGTACGTGAATGGGAAAATGACTGATTATCAAGCCGTCATTACTTCAAGAGGCCAAACTTTTTCAAACGCTTCGGCGATACGTTACCCGACTGGATAACGGTTGCTATAATCAGTTCCATGTCATCATCTGCTATTTTACCGAAACTTTCACATTTGTAGCGATGGGCAAAGACGTCAGAAGAAATTTCCTTCAAATCTCCGCAAAAGACGAAACGGTTTATTTCCAAAAAAGGATATTTGGAAGAAGAAATCGGATAATGGAGGGCTTTGAGCTTAGGAGACAACTTCTCATTAATACGGGTATTGATTATAACAAAACCTATCAGACCTCCGTCGGGGGTCTTGCCTAATACTACAAAATATTTGTTCCGATCCGTATCGCCCGGATTCTTGGGAGTAATACCTTCAGCCGTCGTCAGCTTCATACGGATTATATCCCCCTCCCTATTGATTGAAGCAGGTTTTCTTTCGATTCCTGCGACAACAGATCCTTCAACGAAACCATAACCGTAAAATCAGATAGCCAACAACCGGTCAAACTCCCTGTTCTCCTTGATAAACTCAAGCGTTTCTTCCGAAGCTCCTCCTGCTTCGGCCATCAGAAGCGGGTCCATCTCCGAATTTTTCTGCCTGGCGTAGGCTTCCTGCCAAGCCCGGTCATGCGACTTCTGAGAGAGCGCACCGAAACCCTGACCTTTATTTTCGGCAATCGACCGGTCCAGACACTCGATATCCGAGGCCGACAATTCATCCATATCCGCCTTTTCACGGGCACAGACATAGTTTTCATACAACGGGTCGGCCTGATAAAGCGCATCCGAAATCATTTTCAAAGGTGATCCCGCACGTAAAGGTTCCTTTCCGGTTACGTCCTTCAAAGCATTATACAGGTGCGAAGCCACAGGACCGTTATCCATGGCACAAAAGGTATCGTTTGAAAGCCGGGTTCCCCATTCGGCATAATGCGCACGGTCAGCAAAATACAGAATCTTCAGGATATGGAAAATATCGACGGTTCCGCATTGGTTGACGATATAGAGGACAATAGCCTTCAGCTTGAGGATATCATCATGAGTCAGTGCTTGAACATGTGCCATGATAAAATGAATGAATGGTTAGAATCTTTGTGTGGCAAATTTACGAAATTATCTTGATTTTCTGCTATTTCATCTTTCTCTATTCAGTGTTTTAAAATATTTTCAATAATCTTCATCACGGTACAAACCCCGGCATAGGGAAAGGTTAACCATATCTGCCGGTGCTATGATTGAAGTGTCGAATATATAACGCAGCATAATGAAAAGTTTTATTCCATTTCCTTCTATTTTAAGGAACATTAACAAAATAGTGTGCTTTATAAACTTGATTCTTGCCGCTCTACCGTTCACATCACCTTCCTGATCCGTTCCCTGAACTCACTTATACGCCTCTGGTCCATCGACTTCCCGCACCCTGTCCGCAAGGTTTCGGAGTTCATGTGCCACAAACCGCCGAAGGTTTTCCACAGGTGCTTTATCCCCAGCCTGTCGGCCAGCTCCGAGGCGAGCACGCCCTTCTGGGTAATTGACAGGCCGACGGGCTGCCACCGTCCGTCCAGAATACCTGCCGAGCACATCCGCTCCAAGAGGGCCTGCGCCTCGGCGGTACGCAACGGTTCCGGAAGAAGATCATCCGCCAGCAAAGCCGCTTCCTGCTCCGGGGCTACATCTTGTTTCCGGCTTACATTGTGTTCACGGCTTACACCGTTTTCCCGGTCTACATCGTGTTCACGGCTTACGTTCCGCTCCCCGTCCGCCTCCGTTTTCTCTGCGCCTGTACTGCTGGGCATTACCGTCTGGAAGGTAGGGTTCGTTATCTGGCAACCGTTGAACTGGAAGCCGTAGATGTTGTTTACAACCGGTTGTTGTCCGTCATTTTTACTATCCATAGTGTTTTTCTGTTAAGGTTCTATCCGCTCGGTCCTGCCTATCACCGGACTTTGCAGGCTACTTTTATAAAACTGGTTCGCTCCCGCATGGAAGATGTTCTGCGTCACCATCTGTCCGCCGGCCAAGAGTGAAATCCGCTCGTCGATGCGAGCTATAAGCGGATTGGTTACATGTGGCCTTTTCAGCTCGTACAGCCTGAGCTTCAGGGTGTTCAGCCTGTTCACATCATCCCGCTCCAAGGCATTCATCACCAGATTTTCCAGCATTTCCACATCGACCGCTTCTTCCACCCTCACCGGCTCCACACCGATCTCCGCCTTCTTCGGGGCATCCTCCGGTTCTACCGTCCCTCCGCCGTCCGCACCGGCCAGGTAATCCGTTACCGGAAGCACCACCCGCCTGCCGCGGTTATCTTTCGTACGCCGGAAAAAGGCGTCGAGCAGGGCATGGAAGCGTCTTTCGCCGCCCATCATGACGCAGATGGCCACACACACCGGAGCGTGCGGATTCTCGTGTACACGGTCGGCGGCGGGAGTGGCATCGGCCAGGCAGGTAAAGAGAACCGCCATGACCGCCGCACGGAATACGGGCGCCGACGGATAACGTTCGCAAAGCTCCGTGTAAAGAAATTCTACCTCCGCTTCACGCCATTCGGGTTCGCGCCCCAGCAGGCGGAGCATCCGTTCCACTTCGTGCCACACCTCCACCTCGCCCCCATGTCCGGCACGGGCCAGCACGCCCAGCGTAGGCAGCCATTGCCTGAACAGGGCGTCCTGCTTATATCGGTCAAACAGATTGCGTCTTTCGTATGCGGTCATGACTTCCCCTCCCTAATCGATAAAGCGACTGGTAAATGCCTTGATCCGTTCCATCGCCTCATCCCTGCCGGCGGAGTCACTTTCCGCCAGCCTGTCGAACACATCGGCGGCTATATCCCCCGTCAGGTAGTTGTCTTTGCCCACATGGACGGGTTTCCGCCCCTTGCCGTTCGGAAGCAGGGTAATCACGTTGTTGCCTCCCACCTCCTCCATCAGCGCGCCCACCAGCGAAGCCTGGAAGGTATCGTTCTCGTCGAGCTTCAGGCGGCCTCCCTTCACAGATTCCTGGCTCCAGGAGAGGTCGCTCCCGTACGATTCGCGGGCCATGGTCATGTAACTTTCCATCGCCTTGCGCAGGCGCTCCAGGTTGAGGTGGGGCAACCGGAAGCTGATGCGGCGGAACCCGAGCGGATACCGCCCCGCATCGTTCGCCACATCCCAGAAGGCCGAACGGGTATGCAGCTGGTCGATGCTCACGCTCAGGCCGTAAGGACGCAGCAGGCGGCGCAGGGTGCTCTGCAGGATGCCCTGCACCTGGTCAACGCCCGCAAAGGCCAGCGCCCGCTTCTCGATGACGATACGCTGGATGCCGGGACGGTTGTCTATCACCACGATACAGGAGGGGAACTCGTCGCACGTCTCTTTCGTGAAGTCTTCCTTCTCTACCACATGCGCCCGGCGGTTCGAGATCTTCATTACCGCCATCCCGTCGGCATACGGAACCAGGTAGCTGTGCAGGTGGCGCTTCTTGCCCCGCGGACTTCTGAACACGATTTTCCGTGAGCCGTCGCTGTCGGCGGCCAGAATTTCGGATAGGATTTCCTGTTTGCGGGCGAAATTTCCGTCGGCATGGACGGTGGTCGAAGCGGTGGTAGTAGAAAACTCATCCTGCACGGACGAGGAGGGCACAAGCCGGGAGAACTGGTAATTGTAATAGCTGAATGTACTCATGTTTTTCTGTTCTTCTTCTGTCTGATTAAGGTTAAGCGAATAACCCATGCCGCCATGAGGAAAGACACAGAACTCCCGTATGCGTATGCGTCAGTCAATTAGTAACCATTTTTGCAAAGATAATATTTTACACTTGTTTTTAATTAACTTTATTAAAAAAGCTGAAAATTTTTTTGCATATGCATTTCTATATATTTATTGCATATTTATTCTTACATTACAAAACTTACAGCATTACACAAACATAAATCCGCTTTTAACGGATAATTGTAAAAATGTAAATATATTTCTTATATTATATATATAATATATATATTATATATATAATATAAAATTTATAGTGGAAGTATCCATGCAGGCAATGCCGTTTTTCACTTTTAATAAACTGTAAGGTTTGTAATGTAAGGGCTGTAACGCAAAAGAGGGGCACCGTTATGGAGGCAACGGGTATCGCTACCCAAGGTAATGACGGCATCACCACACAAGCAACGGCATCACCACAGAGACGGCGGCACCACACAGGTAACAAACGGCATCACCACACAGAGACGACGGCATCACCACAGAGACGACGGCATCACCCCACCCCGAAGTACTCCGAAAAAAAAACTTTTCTTCGTTAACAGATTTTCACACCTTAGCGGCACCCGTTTTTTGGCATCACAATTGAACTTCCCTAGCTTTGCGGTATAAAATTGATGCGGAGCGGTTCCGGAACGGCCGCATCGGATTCCAAAAAACACGAACCAGAAAATAACCAGAAAACAACATGAAAACAACCAGAAAATAACCTGAATCTAACCTGAAACAAACCGAATCTAACCTGAAAGAAATCTGAGAAACAAATTTGAAAACGAACCTGAAACAACCTGAAAACAACCTGAATCTAACCTGAAAACGACCAGAAAATTAACCTGAACGTCTAACCTTAAAACTTCAAAAATCCAATTATGAGCATCTATTATCGAGTAGTAAAACGGGTTGACCCGCGCGACCCTCAGGGAACATACAAGTATTATGCCGCCGGCGCATCGATGGGACGCGCCACGCTGAACGACCTGGCCATCCAGGTGGCCCGACGCTCGGGACATTCCGTAGGAACGGTAGCCGGAATCCTGTACGACCTGTGCGAAGCGATTGTCTACTTCATCGGGCAGGGACGGAACGTAGACCTGGGCAACTTCGGAATCATCCAGCTCCGCCTGCGCAACAAGTCGGGAAGCATTACCAAAAACGATTTCCACCTGTCGCAGATCGATGAGAAGAAACTGCATTTCATTCCGGGATTCACCATCACCAGCCAGATTAACGGCGCCAGCCTGACCGATGCGGAATCGCTCTACAACAGCCTGGCCGGTATTCCTGAAGAGGAAGCTGAAGAGGAAATGGTGTAACACGGATAACCATTAACGGATAACGATCAACGGAAAGAACGATTAACAAAAGAACCATCAACGGAAAACGATTAACGGATAGAACGATCAACGAAAGAACCATTAACGGAAAACGATTAACGGATAGAACGATCAACGAAAGAACCATTAACGGATAACGATCAACGGAAAGAACGATCAACAAAAACGATTAACAAGAACCATTAACGGAAAAGATTAACAACCCAATAAAAATTTCGAACCATGAGTGTATTCTACAAAGTAATTCCACGTAAGACGCCCGGAGACCCCGAAGGGGAAGTGAAATACTACGCGACACAGAAAATGACAGGAACAGCCACACTGAACGAGGTGTGCGACTACATCGCTCCCCGCGCCGGACGCTCCGCCGGTTCCGTGAAAACCATCATCGAGGACTGCGCCACGGCCATAGCCGAAACGCTGGCGTCGGGCCGGACCGTAACGCTGGACGGCTTCGCATCGTTCAAGGTTACCTTCAACAGCAAGGGTGCGGAAACGCCCGAAGCCTTCAGCAAATCGGCCATCGAGAGGGTGAACGTGCGCATGCGCCCGAAAAAGAACCTCAAGAACGCCGCCGAGCAGGGCGTGAAGCTGGTGAGCATCGGCAGCATAGCTGCCAAGACGACAGGCACGGGAACGGAAGAGGACGGAGTTGAAGACGAGCTCGGCATGTAATACGGCTCCCCTTTGATACCCTATAAGTAACCCTAACCCTGTGAGTAACCTCTTTGAAACCCTATGAGTGAAACCCTGCTCTCCCTCCTCATCCCGGTTGTGGCGTCCGCCCTCACGGGGGCGGGCACCTACCTGGTAACCCGCAAGCAAAAGCGGAACGACTTCATCGCCTCGCTCCAGCACTCCATCGACTCGCTCGCCGCCTCGTACGACGAAAGCATCAAGGAGCTGTGCGAAGTGAAAGCCACCAACATCGACCTTACCCTGAAAATCAAACAGCTAGTACATGAAAACCAGTTATTGCGCGATGAAGTCAATCGCCTTAATAGCCGCATCGATGCTATGCGCATGCCGGACACCTGACCGCCTGCCCGTCACTACGGTGACGGAGCGTGTGCGGACCTTCGCCGCAAGGGACTCGTTGTCGCTCACCGCCCTGATACGCGTGGATACCCTGAAACGCATCTCCCTGGCCGAAGTAAGCGCCGCCGCCACCCCGCACATGCGGTACAGCCTGCGCCTGGATACCCTGCCACAAGCCTCACGCCAGCCACAAGCCTCACGCCTGCAACTGGATGTGTACAACATCCGAGACAGCATCCGCATCATTGAACGCGACTCGGTGGTGTATCTCCCCGCTCCCCAGGCCGACGGAGGCCGGGAGGACCACACATCGCGCATCCTGCCCATCGCCCTCATAGCCGTATGCGTGGCGGTGCTGGTAAGAAAAGCCTCCGGATAAAAACCGGGGGCTTCGCCGTTTCCGGAGGTCCTGTCCCACAAATCCGAAGGTTCCGCCCCACAAATCCCGAGGCCTTATCCCACAAATCCGCAGGTTCAGCCCACAAATCCGCAGGCCCCGCCCCACAAAGAATATGCCATAATCACCGATTCCTAGTCCGGACAGATCACAAAACGGGCCTCCGGGCCGGTTTATTCTCCGGGAAACATGAAGCCGGACAAAATTTTTTCTTATCTTTGCGTGACCTATCACCACTTCTTTAAACCATGTCTATGAGCGAAGATACATTTAATACAGACGATACGTTGAACCCCGAAAAAGAAGGACATTCCGACTACAGACCCGCCGACACGAACGACGACTCGGTAAAGCACCAGTTGAGCGGCATGTACCAGAACTGGTTTCTGGACTATGCCTCGTATGTGATTCTGGAACGTGCCGTGCCCCATATCATCGACGGACTGAAACCGGTACAGCGCCGCATTCTGCACTCCATGAAACGCATGGACGACGGACGCTACAACAAGGTGGCCAACATTGTGGGGCACACCATGCAGTTCCACCCGCACGGCGACGCCTCCATAGGCGACGCGCTGGTACAGCTGGGACAGAAGGACCTGCTCATAGACTGCCAGGGGAACTGGGGGAATATCCTCACGGGCGACAGCGCCGCCGCTCCACGTTACATCGAGGCGAGGCTTTCGAAGTTCGCCCTCGACGTGGTGTTCAACCCGAAGACTACCGAGTGGCAAGCTTCCTACGACGGACGTAACCGCGAGCCCGTAACGCTCCCGGTCAAGTTCCCGCTCCTCCTCGCTCAGGGAGTGGAGGGTATAGCCGTAGGACTTTCGTCGAAAATCCTGCCGCACAATTTCAACGAGCTTTGTGACGCCGCCATAGCCTACCTGAAAGGGGAGGATTTCCGGCTCTACCCCGATTTCCAGACGGGGGGATCGATAGACGTGTCGCGCTACAACGACGGCGAACGCGGAGGGGTGGTGCGCGTGCGGGCCAAGATCTCGAAGCTGGATAACAAGACGCTGTGCATCAGTGAAATACCTTACGGAAAGACCACGGGCTCACTGATAGACTCCATACTGAAAGCCAATGAAAAGGGCAAGATCAAGATACGCAAGGTAGACGACAATACGGCCGAAAAGGTGGAGATTCTGATTCACCTGGCGCCGGGAACCTCGTCGGACAAGACGCTGGACGCCCTGTATGCCTTTACCGATTGTGAGGTGAACATCTCGCCCAACTGCTGTGTGATAGACAACAAGAAGCCTTGCTTCCTCACGGTGAGCGCCGTGCTGAAGAAATCGGCCGACAACACCCTGCATCTGCTCCAGAAGGAACTCCACATCCGGCGCGACGAGACGCTGGAAACCCTGCATTTCGCGTCGCTGGAAAAGATCTTCATAGAGGAACGCATCTACAAGGACAGGGAGTTCGAACAGGCCGAGAACATGGACGCCGCCTGCGAGCACATCGACGAGCGGCTCACGCCCTACTATCCGCAACTGGTGCGTGAGGTGACCAAGGAAGACATCCTCAAGCTGATGGAAATCAAGATGGCGCGCATCCTGAAGTTCAACAAGGACAAGGCCGACGAGCTGATAGCACGCCTCAAGTCCGAGCTGGAGGAGATAGACCATCACCTGGCGCACATCACCGAATATACCGTCGACTGGTTCCTGCACCTGAAGGAGAAGTACGGGGCGGATTTCCCGCGGCGCACCGAAATACGCAACTTCGATACCATTGTGGCTACCAAGGTGGCCGAGGCCAACGAGAAGCTGTACATCAACCGCGAGGAGGGATTCATCGGCACCGGCCTGAAGAAGGACGAATACATCTGCAACTGCTCGGACATAGACGACGTGATCATCTTCTTCAAGGACGGGAAATACAAGATAGTACGCGTTTCGGACAAGCTGTTTGTGGGGAAGAACATCCTGTACGTGAACATCTTCAAGAAGAACGACAAGCGTACCATCTATAACGTGATTTACCGCGACGGGAAAAACGGATACCACTACATCAAGCGCTTCAACGTGACGTCTAGGATTCGCGACCGGGAATACGACGTGACGCAGGGTACGCCGGGATCGAAGATCGTGTACTTCACCGCCAACCCGAACGGGGAAGCCGAGGTGATCAAGATCACGCTCCGCCCCAACCCGCGCATCAAGAAGCTGGTGTTCGAGAAAGACTTCAGCACCATCAACATCAAGGGACGCCAGTCTATGGGTAACCTGCTCACCAAGTTCGAGGTGCACAAGATAGGGCTCAAGCAGCGCGGAGGGTCTACGCTGGGCGGAAGGAAGGTGTGGTTCGACCATGACGTGCTCCGGCTCAACTACGACGGGCGCGGCCAGTTCCTGGGCGAGTTCCAGAGTGACGACTACATCCTGGTGGTGCACGGCAACGGCGATTTCTACACTACCGACTTCGACCTGAACAACCATTATGACCCGGATATCAGCTTCATCGGGAAGTTCGACCCCAACAAGGTCTACACGGCCGTGCTCTATGACGCCGACCAGCAGAACTACCCGTACCTGAAACGCTTCGCCTTCGAGGCTTCTTCCAAAAGGCAGAATTACCTGGGCGAGAACCGGAAGAACCGGCTCATCCTGCTTTCGGGCGAGGCATACCCGCGCATCCAGGTGGTGTTCGGGGGGCACGACAGCTTCCGCGACCCGCTGGTGGTGGAAGCCAGTGATTTTGTGGGGGTAAAGAGCTTCAAGGCGAAAGGGAAAAGGCTCACCACCTATACCGTAGACCGCATCGAGGAGCTGGAACCCACACGCATGCCCGAACCGGAACCCGAGCTGCCCGACACGGCCGATGAAGAACAGGCCGATACCCCCGACGAGAACGGACAGATGACCATATTCTAACCCTCTGTGTACATGACGAAAATACGGATTTATCTGATACTACTTGCCCTGTGCGCCGCAACAGGCGTGTACGCGCAGGAAGACAGCCTCTGGGCCACACGGTACGTGATGCGCTCTACGCTGTTCGGCATCGGATACAACAATACGCTCGAAACGTATCTCTCTCCGCTGGAATATACCGGAGCCGAAATAAGGTTCATGCATGAACGCATGCGCATGACACGCCTGATGGGAGGAAACGTATCTACCCAAAGCATCATACAGGGCAACCTGTCGTATACGGAAAACCCGGCGGGGAACGCCCACATGTATGCCGGACTGGTGAACTGGAGCTATGCCCTGCATTACCGGTTCCGCCTGAGTCCGCAACTCAAGATTCTGGCAGGCCCCGTCCTCGACCTCAACGGGGGTGTGGTCTATAACCTGCGCAACTCGAACAACCCGGCACAGGCCAAGGCATACGGAAGCCTCGGGGCATCTGCCATGGCCATCTATAAGTTCCGCATCGGGCACTGCCCGTTCACGCTACGCTACCAGGCCGACCTGCCTCTGCTGGGAGCCATGTTCTCGCCCGAATACGGCGAATCGTATTACGAGATATTCTCCCTGCACAACGGGGGGAGGAACGTGGTGTTCACCTCCCTGCACAACAGCCCTTCGCTCCGGCAGATGCTTACCCTCGACTTCCCGATAAACACTACCGTTATCCGGGCGGGCTATAGCTGTGACATCCGGCAGGCCAAGGTAAACAACCTGAAAAGCCATTCTTATTCGCATTGCTTCATGATAGGATTTGTACGTAACATGTACATGTTGCGGGGAAAGAACAAGATAAGCATGCCCGAAAAACAAACACCGTTCTGATTATGAAAAAAAAGATACATCTTTTCCTATTATATATGATATGTGTGTGGACCGCCGTCCTGAGCGGTACCACGCTTGCATCGTGCATCCGTGAAGACGTGAGCGGAAACACTCCCGAAGCCAATTTCGAAGCGCTCTGGCAGATCATAGACCGGCAATACTGTTTCCTCGACTACAAGAAAGAGGTGTACGGGCTGGACTGGGACGAGGTGCACGAACGGTACGCCCGGCGCATCACTTCCTCCATGCCCTCGGAAGCCCTGTTCGAAGTCCTCTCGGACATGGTGAACGAGTTGCGCGACGGTCATGTGAACCTGAGCAGCTCGCTGGCCACGTCGCAATACCGCGAATGGTTCGACAGCTATCCGCGCAACTTCAGTGACAGCATCCAGAGCAACTACCTGGGAAAGGACTATACCATTTCGTCGGGGCTCACCTACCGGATTCTGGAAAACAACATCGGCTACATCTATGTATCGAGCTTCTCGGACGGCATAGGCGACGGCAACCTGGACCAGACGCTGAACCAGATGGCCGTGTGCGACGGTCTGATTATCGACGTGCGGAACAACGGCGGGGGAAACCTCACCACCGCCCAGAAACTGGCCGCACGCTTCACCAACGAAAAGGTGCTGGTGGGCTACATGTGCCACAAGACCGGCCCGGGACACGATGAGTTTTCAGAGCCCAAACCCGTCTACATAGAACCGTCGGACGGTATACGCTGGCAGAAAAAGGCGGTGGTGCTCACCAACCGGCGCTCATACAGCGCTACCAACGACTTCGTGAACAGCATGAACCAGTTCCCCAACGTCACGCTGGTGGGCGACAAGACCGGAGGCGGATCGGGACTTCCCTATACCTCGGAAATCCCCAACGGGTGGTCCATACGTTTCTCGGCCAGCCCCATGTTCGACCCCCAGATGAACCAGCTTGAATTCGGGATAGATCCGGACGTGAAAGTAGACATGAGCAGTGAAGACATGCAGAAGGGAAAAGACACCCTGATAGAAACCGCCTGCCATATTTTAAAAAATAATTAGAAAATGTTTTGCAGATTTAAAAATAAAACATACCTTTGCGTCACCAAAATAATAATTTGTTAACTCATGAAAAGGGCGCCAATGGCGTAATTGGTAGCCGCGCCAGACTTAGGATCTGGTGTCGTGAGACGTGTAGGTTCGAGTCCTATTTGGCGCACATTTTTTCAAAAAAGTAGGTGAAACCCTCCGCAAGTGATTGTAGAGGGTTTTATTTTTTTTATCCCTCTACCTGGTTCGCCGGCCAGTTTACCAGATACAGCACTTCCGTGGCACGGGTAAAGGCCGTGTACAGCCAGCGGTAATAGTCGGGGGTGAGCATCTCTTCCGTAAGATAGCCCTGATCCAGGAATACCCTTTTCCACTGGCCGCCCTGAGCCTTATGGCAGGTCACGGCATAGGCATACTTCACCTGCAGGGCATTGTACCAGGGATCTTCCTTCATCTTCTTCATCTTTCCCGCCTTGGTAGTGATATCGGCGTAATCCTCCAGCACGGCGTAGAAAAGCCTGTCGGCCTCCTCCTTCGTGAGGGAAGGGGCGTCCGAGTGCAACGTGTCCAGCAGGATACGGGTATCCAGCTCCAGATCGCCGTAATCGGGGAAAGCCAGGGTCACGTCGGCAAAACGGAAGCCGTACATTTCACGCACGCGGCGCACACGGCGCACCACCGCGATGTCGCCGTTGGCTATAAAGTCCATCTCCTTACACTCCGCCCCCCAGTAATAGTTGTTCTTGGCCACCATCAGCATGTCGCCCGTATTCAGCTCGTCCTCCCGGTACAGGATCGTGTTCCTGATCCCCCGGTTATAGAGGTTGGCCCGCTTGTTCGACCGGCAGATAATCATCGTCTCGTCCATCCCTACCTTCTCATAACACTCGTTGATGGTTTCGATCAGCTCGTTTCCGGGCACGGTACGGACATCGGCAAAGCCCTGGAGGCGGAGGGCCGGGAACAGGCCGTACGCGTCTTCCGTCACGAATTCACGGATGCGGGTGGCGTTGAACAGGATGCCCGAATCCTGCTCCTGGCGCACCACCTGCGTAAGGACACGCTCCGTAACGTTCAGGCCGTAGCCCGAGAGCATGGCGGCCGACAGGGCCGGACTTTCCTCCTCGCCCACCGGCGGAAGCTGGGCCGTATCGCCTATCAGCATCAGCCGGCATCCCTGGCCCGCGTATACGTACTGTACCAGGTCGTCAAGCAGGCGGCCGCTCCCGAACATGCCCCCCGAGAGGCCCTCATTGGCTATCATAGACGCCTCGTCTACAATAAATAAGGTATATTGATGCAGGTTGGTATTGACGGCAAAGTTGTCCAGGCTGTTCGAAAACGAGCGCTGGCGGTAAATGCGCCGGTGTATGGTATAGGCCGGGTGCGAGGCATAGCGTGAAAAGACCTTGGCGGCGCGACCGGTGGGAGCCAGCAGGACACAACGCTGCTTCAGCTGGTCGAGGGTCTTCACCAACGCGCTGGTGAGCGAGGTTTTCCCGGTGCCGGCATACCCCTTCAGGAGGAAGATACCGTCAAAATCGGAAGATAATAAAAAATTTGCGAAAGAATTGATAGCAAATTCTTGCTCTTCTGTTGGTTTATAGAAAAAATTTCGCTTAATTTGCTGCGATAAATTATCATTTAACATAAATATCGTATAAAAAGTTCACCCAACTTTAATGCGGTTCAAGTAATTTATTTATTTTTGCGGTACGAATATAAACTAAAAAAAAAGAATATTATCATGAAAACAGTTATTAATCTTGTACTGGCGGTCTGTGTCATTGCCTTAGTCTACATCTGCTATGGCAGTATTATGGGTCCTATCAACTTCGACAAAGAAAAAGCAATCCGTGAAAAAGCGATCATCACTCGTCTGATCGATATCCGTAAAGCTCAGGTAGAATATCGTGGCGTTCACAACGGCGCATATACCGCAAGCTTCGATACCTTGATCCAATTCGTAAAAACAGCCAAACTTCCGTTCATCATGAAAATCGGTGCTTTGACCGACGACCAGTTGAACAACGGTATGACCGAAAAGAAGGCGGTTGCCATGATTGAAAAAGCCAAGAAGACCGGTAACTGGAAAGAAGTTGAAGAAGCAGGCCTCACCAACTTCCGTCGTGATACAATGTGGGTAGCTGTTATGGATACAATCTTTGAAAAAGGATTCAATCCGGATTCATTGCCATACGTTCCTTACGGTAACGGTGCCAAATTCGAAATGGCCGTACGTCAGGATACTACCAAATCGGGTGCTCCTCTGAACCTGTTCCAGGCACAGGTTGCATATGATGTTTACTTGGGCGACCTGAACAAGCAGGAACTGATCAACCTGAAAGACGTTCAGGAAAAATTAGGCAAATATTGCGGTCTGAGAGTCGGTGATATCGAACAGCCTAACAACAACGCAGGTAACTGGGAATAATCCATATTATGACCGATAAGATAGATTTTTCAAAATCTGAACAATATACATTATCCATCCGTCTCAGTACGGATGGATTTTCTTTTTCTATCTATAACCCGTTGGGGGGGAGCGACTTCTATTTCCGCTCCTGGCCCGTCAACACACAGCAGTCCATGGCCGCCAACGTCAAAGCCTTTCTGGCCGCTACCGACGAGCTGAAAAACAAATACAGACAGACCAACATTCTGGTCCATTCCTCACGCTACACTCCGGTTCCCATCGAACTGTTCGAAGACGAACTATCGGAAACCCTCTTCTACCAGAACCTGCCCAAACAGAACAATGAAATCGTGTTATGCAACGTATTGGGTAAGAGCAATGTGGCAATCCTGTTCTCCATCGACAAGCTGACTCACCTTTTCCTTTCCGAACAATTTCCGGAAGCGCGTTTCTTCTCGACGGTGAGCCCCCAGATAGAATACCTGTCGGGCCGTAGCAGGCAAGGCAACAACTACAAGCTCTACGCCAACCTGCATCCTGCCAGCGTCGACGTGTTCTGCTTCGAAAAGGGAAGGCTCCAACTGGTCAATTCCTATTCCGTCACTTCGCTGGAAGATTGCTGCTACTACCTGCTCAATGTGTGGAACCAGCTCGGGTACGACCAGGAAAACGACGAACTTCATCTGACAGGACTCTCCGAATGGAAAAACGGACTCGTCCTCCAGCTTAAGAAATACATCCGGCGTGTATTCATTATTAACCCGCAAGCGGACTTCAACGAATCGCATACCAACCCGATCGAAGACATTCCGTTTGACATACAATCCTTACTTATATGCGAGTAATCAGTGGTATCTACAAGCGGAGACGTTTCGATGTCCCCCATACCTTCAAGGCCCGTCCTACAACCGATTTTGCCAAAGAGAACCTCTTCAACGTCCTGTCGAACTATTTCGATTTCGAGGACCACGTGACGGCGCTCGACCTGTTTGCCGGCACGGGAAGCATCAGCATCGAACTGGTTTCACGCGGGTGCGACAGGGTCATCTCGGTAGAAAAGGACCCGCAACACTATGCCTTCATCTGCAAAGTGATGAAAGAGGTGAAGACCGACCGGTGGTTCCCCATGAAAGGCGACGTGTTCCGCTACCTGGAACGGTGTAGCGAGCAGTTCGACTTTATCTTCGCCGACCCTCCGTATGCGTTGAAGGAATTGCCGGAAATCCCCGACAAGGTTTTCGGGGCCAATCTGCTCAAACCGGACGGCCTGTTCGTCCTGGAACACGGGAAGGACCTGAGTTTCGAAAAACATCCTAACTTCGTGGAGCACCGTCATTACGGGAGCGTGAACTTCTCCTTCTTCAGAGCAACGGAGCAAGCAGACGTACAACCGACTCTGTAACCTTATTTTTCCAGTGACGCTTGTCCCAGATCTTGGGTGAAAGCAACATACAGTCTCTCTGGTCGTTCAGAAAGACCTCCTTCAAAGCCAGTGCCGTTCTCTTGTCGTAGAAAAAGGCATTGGCTTCAAAATTATGTTCAAAACTCCTGAAATCCATGTTGGTCGACCCCACGGAAGAGATTTCATCGTCCGAAACGATCAGCTTGGAATGGAGGAAGCCTTTCTTGTACAGGTAAACCTTTATCCCCGCCTTCATGAGCTCGTCCAGATACGACATGGATCCCTTGTGCGTAAGAAAAGTATCCGCCCGTTTGGGAAGCATGACCCTCACATCCACACCGGCCAGGGCCGCCGTCTGGAAAGCCGTCATGATCTCCTCCGTAGGCAGGAAATAAGGCGATTCCACATAGAAATAATGGCGGGCGCAACAGATGGCCTTCATCAGCCCCTGCATGATGTCATGCCATTCGCCCACCGGATCGGAGGTCACGATCTGGGCCACGGTACTGCCTTTATCGCCCATTTTAGGGAAGTATTCGGCCGATGTGAACAACGTACGGTCAATGGCATACCAGTCGGTCAGAAAAGCCGTCTGAAGCCCGTATACGGCCTTCCCTTCCAGTCTTACGTGCGTATCCCTCCATATCCCCCAGGGAAATCCCTTCACGTACCTCCTGGCAATATTCATCCCCCCTATGTAGCCGGTCTTTCCGTCGATGACCACAATCTTGCGGTGGTTGCGGTAATTCACCTTACTCGTAAAGCGGGGGAACTTCACCTTCAGGAAACTCCTCACCTCGATGCCGCCACAAAGCATGCTGTCGTAAAACAGAGGATCCACATTCCAGCAACCCACGTCATCGTAAAGCAGACGTACCTTGACGCCTTCCTTTACCTTGTCTATAAGCAGATCCCGGAGCATACGTCCTACCGGATCGTTCTCGAAGATATAGAACTGCAGGTGGATATGATGGCGGGCTAGGGAAATGTCATGCATGAGCGCCTGAAGCATGGAATATCCGTCGGTATAGATCTTCAGGTCGTTCCCGGGAAAGGCCAGTGCCGTATTCACCCGCGAGAAAAAGGACAGGACCGGATTTTTCTCCAGGGCCTTGATGGATTGCTGGGCCTGGTATTCCGCCATCGGACGCTTGCTCAACCTCGCATACCCCTTCCTGCTGATAAGACGCTCCTTACGCTGGCTCCGGCCGAAAAAGAAATAGAATACAAGCCCCACAACCGGTAAAAAGAACAGCACGAGAATCCATGCCATTGTCTTTACCGGATTACGGTTATCCAGTATCACAATGAAGATTGTAGTCAAAATAACGGCAAAATACAGCACGTTAAACACAACCGAAAATAATTCATTAATAACCATGGTTTCCACTCCAGAATTGTCATCCTCGTAAATATACAAGTATTTCCATAATAACAAGACATATGTATAAACAAAATGCAGTCAACTTTTCACAAAGTCAACTGCACCGACATATAGTAAACTTTATAAGAGAGAATATTTCTATTTGTTTTCTACTTTGATGTAAAAATAAAATATTTTAGATATATAGCCAAATTTTATAAATATTTTTTAAACGCGATATGTTGTTAAATATATTTTCATCGCTCAGGCCCGGGCGTTCGCAATGATGTCGACCAATATCGGCTTCATTCCACCGACAAAACATTCTACGGCTATCACCATCAGGATAAGTCCCATCAGACGCATCATCACGTTGTTACCCGTTTCGCCGATCAGGTCGACCAGTCTGGTAGAGAGGCGGAGAATCAGGTATGTCAAGACATATACAATGGCAATCACTACGACCAGTGTAACCTTCAGCTCCCAGTTGGTAGCATCATCCATCAGAATAATGCCGTTGGCTATGGCACCGGGACCGCACAGCATCGGAATGGAAAGAGGGGTGACGGAGATGTCATCGGCATAAGTCTTGATTTCCTCGTCCTTCAGTTTCGTATTGGTATAACGCGCCAGAAGCATATCATAACCTATCTTCAAGATGATAATACCGGCAGCTATACGGAAACCGTTGGTGGAAATACCGAAAAACTTAAAGAGGAATTGTCCGCAAAACGTAAACGCCAGCAGAATAACGAACGAAATGATTGTTGCACGTCGCACAATATGATGACGTTCCTTGTCATCCAGACCATTGGTCATGGTAAGGAAAACAGGCATCGTCCCTAACGGATTAGTCAATGTAAAGAACGATGTAAAACAAAGCAACGCAAAAGAAAAGATATCCATACAAATCGATAAATAAGGTTAATACAACTATTAGTTAAATATCTATATTCATTTATTATTTAATATCTATATTCATTCATTTAATATCTAATTCATCTTGACTATCTTAACTATCTTAACTATCTTAACTATCTTAACTATCTTAACTATTATCTATTATCTATAATTATCTATATTCATTTATTAAATATCTATGTTCATTACAAAGGTAGCTCTTTTACTCCATAACCGGCAACGATCTACCCTCATAATTCTTTCCGTATAGACATAAAAAAAGCCCCGAAGTCGGACTGACCTCGGGGCCTTGATAAGACGGCGACTACCTACTCTCCCACTTTTACGCAGTACCATCGGCGTGACGAAGCTTAACTTCTCTGTTCGGAATGGGAAGAGGTGGAACCTTCGTGCCATAGTCACCTGAATTTCGTTATATGATGTCATGACTCACAAGCAAACCGCAATCTCCAGCCTTACTGGCCGAACGTATATGGCATCCGTCCCTCTTGGGGGGGGGACAAGGAAAGAATACGGGCAATTAGTAATGCTCGGCTTTGGTGTCTCCACCTTTACACCTGCATCCTATCGACGTCATCGTCTTTGACGACCCTGAGAAATCTAATCTTGTGGCCGGCTTCGCACTTAGATGCTTTCAGCGCTTATCCGATCCCGACTTGGATACCCGGCGATGCACCTGGCGGCACAACCGGTAAACCAGAGGTCGGTCCAACACGGTCCTCTCGTACTAGTGTCAGAGCCACGCAAATTTCATACGCCCACGATAGATAGAGACCGAACTGTCTCACGACGTTCTGAACCCAGCTCGCGTGCCACTTTAATGGGCGAACAGCCCAACCCTTGGGACCTTCTCCAGCCCCAGGATGTGACGAGCCGACATCGAGGTGCCAAACCACTCCGTCGATATGAGCTCTTGGGAGGGATCAGCCTGTTATCCCCGGAGTACCTTTTATCCTTTGAGCGATGTCCCTTCCATTCGGAAACACCGGATCACTATGCTCTAGTTTCCTACCTGCTCGACCTGTCTGTCTCCCAGTCAAGCGCCCTTATGCCATTACACTCTGCGGACGGTTACCGATCGTCCTGAGGGCACCTTTAGAAGCCTCCGTTACGCTTTTGGAGGCGACCACCCCAGTCAAACTACCCACCAAGCAATGTCCTCCACCCGGGAGTTAGAACTCAAACAAACGAAGGGTCGTATTTCAACAGCGGCTCCACGGACACTGGCGTGCCCGTCTCAAAGCCTCCGACCTATCCTACACATCGCGTGCCCAAATCCAATGCTAAGCTATAGTAAAGGTTCACGGGGTCTTTTCGTCCCATCGCGGGTAATCGGCATCTTCACCGATACTACAATTTCACTGAGCTCACGGTTGAGACAGCGTCCGGATCATTACACCATTCGTGCAGGTCGGAACTTACCCGACAAGGAATTTCGCTACCTTAGGACCGTTATAGTTACGGCCGCCGTTTACTGGGGCTTCAATTCAACGCTTCTCTTGCGATGACGTCTCCTCTTAACCTTCCAGCACCGGGCAGGTGTCAGGCTGTATACTTCTACTTTCATATTCGCACAGCCCTGTGTTTTTGTTAAACAGTTGCCTGGACCTATTCTCTGCGCCCTCTCTTGCGAGGAGGGACCCTTTATCCCGAAGTTACAGGGTCAGTTTGCCTAGTTCCTTAACCGTGATTCACTCAAGCGCCTTAGTATATTCAACCCGACTACGTGTGTCCGTTTGCGGTACGGGTACCTTACAGGTTATGTTTAGCGGATTTTCTCGGCAGTCTGCTTACCTGCGCTGTCACCGCATCCCGGAGGAATTGGTGTACTCTCAAGGTCGGCTCTCCCCACGGATTTGCCTGCGGGAATCTACGCCTACACTCTTCAACGGGCTATTCCGTCAGCCCGCGGCAGTGCCACTTCTGCGTCTCCACGTCACCCTGTAAGGTAGTAACGGAATCTTGACCGTTTCTGCCATCGGCCTCGCCGTTCGGCTGAGCCTTAGGTCCCGACTTACCCTGATCCGATTAGCGTTGATCAGGAAACCTTAGTCTTTCGGCGAGGGGGTTTCCCGCCCCCTTTATCGTTACTTATACCTACATTTGCTTTTCCATACGCTCCAGAACACCTCACGGTGCGCCTTCAACGCCGAATGGAATGCTCCCCTACCGATACTTGCATATCCCACGGCTTCGGCAGACAACTTCATACCCGATTATTATCCACGCCCGATTCCTCGACTAGTGAGCTGTTACGCACTCTTTAAATGAATGGCTGCTTCCAAGCCAACATCCTAGCTGTCTTAGCAATCAGACTTCGTTAGTTTAACTTAGCTGTCATTTCGGGGCCTTAGCCGGTGGTCAGGATTGTTCTCCTCTCGGGCACGGACCTTAGCACCCATGCCCTCACTCCCATGATCGAACTGATGCGCATTCGGAGTTTGTCAAGACTTGATAGGCGGTGAAGCCCTCGCATCTTATCAGTCGCTCTACCTCGCAGCAGTAATTCATGAGGCTGCACCTAAATGCATTTCGGGGAGTACGAGCTATCTCCAAGTTTGATTGGCCTTTCACTCCTACCCTCAGCTCATCCAGAAGCTTTTCAACGCTTATTGGTGCGGACCTCCATCTGGTGTTACCCAGACTTCATCCTGGCCAAGGGTAGATCACTTGGTTTCGCGTCTACCGCATCTGACTCGACGCCCTATTCAGACTCGCTTTCGCTTCGGCTCCGGGACTCATGCCCCTTAACCTTGCCAGACACGGTAACTCGTAGGTTCATTATGCAAAAGGCACGCCGTCACTTCATAAAGAAGCTCCGACCGCTTGTAGGCGCACGGTTTCAGGTACTCTTTCACTCTTCTGTTCGAAGTGCTTTTCACCTTTCCCTCACGGTACTGGTTCGCTATCGGTCTCTCGGGAGTATTTAGCCTTGCCGGATGGTCCCGGCGGATTCACGCAGGATTCCTCGTGTCCCGCGATACTCAGGATTCCGCTATGCTTCGTCTCGCTTCATGTACCGGACTCTCACCGTCTACGGTCTGATTTTCCAAACAGTTCCATTCACGAGATTGCTTGCAACGTCGCGGTCCTACAACCCCGCCCATGCCGTAACATGAGCGGTTTGGGCTCTTCCCCGTTCGCTCGCCACTACTGGGGGAATCATTCTTATTTTCTTTTCCTGCAGGTACTAAGATGTTTCAGTTCCCTGCGTTAGCCTCCATCATAAGATGGATGATACCTCTTCAAGGTATCGGGTTGTCCCATTCGGAGATCCGCGGATCAAGGGTTATTTGCACCTCCCCGCAGCTTTTCGCAGCTTATCACGTCCTTCTTCGCCTCCGAGAGCCAAGGCATCCGCCATGCGCCCTTCTCTACTTTCCTTATCACGTTCACACTTCCGCTTTTGCGCGGAGTGGGATGACATATACTTTCAGCTCTGTACTGAAAATTACTTTTTGCTTGTTACATCATGTCATAGACCTATTCTTGTGGAGAGAATCACGGGCTTGAACCGTTTGCGGGCCGGCCTCCAGCCTCCCTCATCCTCTTGTATATCAAATAAACAAACCCTGCAGTACAAGGGAAAGAACCGGTGTCGGCATCGCTCCAGAAAGGAGGTGTTCCAGCCGCACCTTCCGGTACGGCTACCTTGTTACGACTTAGCCCCAATTACCGGTTTTACCCTAGGGCGCTCCTCGCGGTTACGCACTTCAGGTACCCCCGGCTTTCATGGCTTGACGGGCGGTGTGTACAAGGCCCGGGAACGTATTCACCGCGCCGTGGCTGATGCGCGATTACTAGCGAATCCAGCTTCGTGGAGTCGGGTTGCAGACTCCAGTCCGAACTGAGAGGGGCTTTGGAGATTGGCATCCCGTCGCCGGGTAGCGGCCTTCTGTACCCCCCATTGTAACACGTGTGTAGCCCCGGACGTAAGGGCCGTGCTGATTTGACGTCATCCCCACCTTCCTCACATCTTACGATGGCAGTCTCGCCGGAGTCCTCAGCTTCACCTGATAGTAACCGGCGACAAGGGTTGCGCTCGTTATGGCACTTAAGCCGACACCTCACGGCACGAGCTGACGACAACCATGCAGCACCTTCACAGACGCCTTGCGGCTTACAAGTTTCCTCGTAATTCGTCTGCAATTCAAGCCCGGGTAAGGTTCCTCGCGTATCATCGAATTAAACCACATGTTCCTCCGCTTGTGCGGGCCCCCGTCAATTCCTTTGAGTTTCACCGTTGCCGGCGTACTCCCCAGGTGGGATACTTAACGCTTTCGCTAAGCCGCTGACAGTGTATCGCCAACAGCGAGTATCCATCGTTTACCGTGTGGACTACCAGGGTATCTAATCCTGTTTGATACCCACACTTTCGAGCATCAACGTCAGTGGCGGGTTAGCAGGCTGCCTTCGCAATCGGGGTTCTTCGTGATATCTATGCATTTCACCGCTACACCACGAATTCCGCCTGCCTCAACCGTACTCAAGGACGCCAGTATCAACTGCAATTTTAAGGTTGAGCCCCAAACTTTCACAGCTGACTTAACGACCCGTCTACGCTCCCTTTAAACCCAATAAATCCGGATAACGCTCGCATCCTCCGTATTACCGCGGCTGCTGGCACGGAGTTAGCCGATGCTTATTCATACGGTACCTGCAATGACCTACACGTAGGTCACTTTATCCCCGTATAAAAGAAGTTTACAATCCGTAGGACCTTCATCCTTCACGCTACTTGGCTGGTTCAGGCTCTCGCCCATTGACCAATATTCCTCACTGCTGCCTCCCGTAGGAGTTTGGACCGTGTCTCAGTTCCAATGTGGGGGACCTTCCTCTCAGAACCCCTATCCATCGTCGACTTGGTGGGCCGTTACCCCGCCAACCATCTAATGGAACGCATCCCCATCGCATACCGATGAATCTTTAATCCTACTCGCATGTGCATTTAGGATACCATCGGGCATTAATCTTTCTTTCGAAAGGCTATTCCCGAGTATGCGGAAGGTTGGATACGCGTTACTCACCCGTGCGCCGGTCGCCGGCAATTGAAGCAAGCTTCAATCCCGCTGCCCCTCGACTTGCATGTGTTAAGCCTGTAGCTAGCGTTCATCCTGAGCCAGGATCAAACTCTTCATTGTAGAATATCTTTTCCGGACACATACCCGAAGGTACATATCTTCTTTTTGCTCTGTCCAGGATGCCGATTTCTTTACCTTATTACTATAAAGTATTGACGGTTCTTTCATTCAATCACAACCCCAAAGGGGTCATGACCTTCTTGTACTACATCTTGTTTGTTTATCTAAAGTCTTTCAAAGATCCTGCTTCCTTTTCGAAAGCGGTTGCAAAGGTAAGGCGGATTTTTCTAACATCCAAATTTTTTCGAAGATTTTTTCGGAAAAATTTTTCAGCGCGTCTCCATTGTATGTAAACAACAATGGAAATTCAGGCCGCGGATTCCGGGCTTATCCTTTCTCGCTCCCTTGCCTCCATGCAAGGTAAGATACTCGGTGCAGCGCCTTACGTCCGCTCTCCGCTTACACTGTGTCAATCTCAGATTTGCATCTTTACCGCGTTTCTCTCTCGAAAGCGGTTGCAAAGGTACGCACTTTTCGGAATTCCGCAAGCCTCACGCGGAATTTTTTTCCGCTTTTCCTGTAACCGGATTGTAACACGTTGGAAGGCAGGAATATAGGGAGGAAGATTTTTTCGGGAGGACTGAAGGGGGCTTTACGGGGGACACATACTCCTATTCGGGCGCACGCATGCGCAATGCGCACGTGAGCGCGAAAAAGAACCTGGAATTTCCTGAAAACACCTTCATCTTCTGTAAAAAACGACTTGGAATCATACACAAAACGACTTCATCTTCTACGGAAAATGAACGCATCTTTCAAACAAAACAACAAGACGTTTGGAAAATCGGAAAAAATATTCCGAAAATTCAGTCTTTATATCCAGCCTGATGATGGGAATAATAAAAAAATGACTTACCTTAGCCCTTAAAAACAAACCCTATGAATATACCATCACCATTTGGCTATCCGGTCTACATAATGGCCAAACCAGCCGGTGCATTATGTAACCTACACTGCAGGTATTGCTACTATCTGGAAAAATCCCAACTATATAAAGAAAGCAAAAAGCAAATCATGACCGATGAACTTCTTGACAAGTTCATACGTGAATATATAGAAAGCCAGACAACCCCCAACGTATTATTCACCTGGCATGGAGGAGAACCCTTGCTACGCTCCCTGTTTTTCTATGAAAAAATAATCAAATTACAGAAAAAATACGGAAAAGGCAGAAACATAGACAATTGCATTCAGACAAATGGAACGCTACTGACCAAAGATTGGTGTAAATTCTTCCATGAACACAAATGGCTGGTAGGAGTTTCCATTGACGGGCCGGAAGAATTCCATGACACGTACAGAAAAGATAAAAGACAGGAAGGTACTTTCAAACAGGTAATGCAAGGAATTGAACTATTGAACAAATATCACGTAGAATGGAATGCCATGGCCGCCATCAACAACATCAATGTAAAGGATCCGCTACGGTTCTACCGTTTTTTCAAAGAAATAGGATGCCGTTATATCCAATTTACACCTGTAGTGGAACGCCTCAACAGACATGAAGACGGAAGATACCTGGCTGCCCCCGATGAAACTGAAACGGCAGATGTCACAGACTTTTCGGTTAGCCCCGATGAATGGGGAACTTTTCTCTGCAACATATTCGATGAATGGGTAAGAAATGATGTCGGTTACTATTTTGTCCAACTGTTCGACTCGACCTTAGCCAACTGGGTAGGCGAAGCTCCCGGACTTTGCTCGATGGACAAGACCTGCGGCCATTCCGGAGTCATGGAATTTAACGGCGACGTATACGCATGCGACCATTTTGTCTTTCCACAATACAAGCTGGGGAATATCTATAAAGACACGCTGGTTGAAATGATGTACAGTCCCCGCCAGCTACAGTTCGGACAAGACAAATCCGATAAACTCCCCCGTCAATGCAAGGAATGTGAATACCTTTTCGCCTGCAACGGAGAATGTCCCAAAAACCGTTTCACTCATACACCGTCGGGAGATCCGGGACTGAACTACTTATGCAAAGGGTATTTCCTTTTTTTCAAACACGTTGCGCCCTACATGGATTACATGAAAAAAGAACTGTTAGCCCAACGGGCACCGGCAAACATTATGGAAGCAATATCAAAAAACTATTTAACCTAAAACATTAATTATTAAACTCAATTATGGAAAACAAAAAACACTATCCGATTCCCCCCTCTGCATGGTGGAAAAAACTGACACTCGCCTTTCTGGTGTTATTGACAGGAAACACACTCTACGCATCAGAAATTGACTTCGACAAGGCATTCAGTGAATGTACCAACATTGAAAAACAGATCAAACGTACCAATTTCCCCGAAAAAGTCTACAATATCCGGGACTTCGGCGCACGTCCGGATACCCCCGACGAACCTTGTCACGAGGCCATTAACCTGGCCATTGTCACCTGTAGTCAGAACGGAGGAGGAACCGTACTGGTACCCAAAGGAACTTTCTATACAGGACCGCTCACACTGAAAAGCAATGTGAACCTGCATGTGGAAGAAGGAGCTACATTGAAATTCGTAACCGACCAGAAGTTATATTTCCCGGCAGTCCTCACCCGCTGGGAAGGACTCGATTGCTACAATGCACATCCGCTTATCTATGCTTACGGTGAAACAAACATTGCCATTACAGGCAAAGGAACCATCGACGGCCAGGGATCGATGGAAGCCTGGTGGCCCATGTGCGGAGCTTTGCACTACGGATGGAAAGAAGGCATCGTGAGCCAGAAACTGGGAAGCCGTGAACGTCTGATGGGATATGCCGAACTGAAACGCCCCGTCTATGAACGTGTCATGACACCCGAAGACGGTCTGCGTCCACAGCTCATCAACCTATACCTGTGCAATACAATCCTCATTGAGGACGTAACCCTGCTCAATTCCCCGTTCTGGGTTATCCATCCATTATTGTGTGAAAGCCTGATAGTACGTGGAGTAAAAATATACAACCGTGGACCTAACGGCGACGGGTGCGACCCGGAATCATGCAAAAATGTGCTGATTGAAAACTGCCTGTTCGACACCGGCGACGACTGCATCGCAATCAAATCAGGTCGCAATGAAGACGGACGCAAATGGAACCGTCCAAGTGAAAACATCATTGTGCGCAACTGTGAGATGAAAAACGGACACGGAGGTGTAGTGGTAGGAAGTGAAATCTCGGGAGGCTACCGCAACCTTTATGTCGAAAACTGTATAATGGACAGTCCTGAACTGGACCGTGTAATCCGTATCAAGACCAATACCTGCCGGGGAGGTGTCATTGAAAATATCTTCGTGCGCAACATAAAAGTAGGACAATGTAAAGAAGCAGTTCTGAAAATCAACCTGCAATACGAAAGCAACGAAAAATGCAACCGGGGATTCAACCCCATCGTACGTAACGTACACCTGAAAAACGTGACCTGCGACAAAAGCCAATACGGCATTGTAGCCATCGGACTGGATGACGACAAATACGTTTCGAACATTTCGGTAGAAGACTGCCATTTCAACAATGTAGCCAAAGATGGGAACCGCATTGAAAATGTAAGTGACATTACAATGAAAGACCTGTATATCAACGGGAAAAAAGTAAAGGAATAACATAACAGAAGAGGGGAATGACTCACCACTCCCCTCTTCCGTTCCTTCAACGAATTATGCGATACCGCATAGTTCTATTTCAAAAACCAACGTTGAAAATCCGGGTATCGGACCGGAAGTACGGGCCCCATATCCCAACTCATAAGGTATATAGACTAACCATCGGTCGCCTACATGCATCATCTGCAAGGCTATCTGCCACCCGTCAATCACATCCGAAAGCCGCAAAGCCTCGGGACAGTTACGTTTCCATGAATTGTCAAACTCATGCCCATCGGCCAGTGTCCCTTTATAATGCACCGATACGATACTGCGCAAACCAGGTGTACGGGTTCCTGTTCCCTGCTGTAAAACCTTATAGAGGATTCCCGACGGATGTTTCACCACCCCCTCTTCCGAGGCAACCCTCTCCAGAAACTCCAGATTCGCCTTCCTGTATTCTTCTTTCTTTGCCATAATTTAAAAAAAACGCCATTTTCAACTCTGTTTCCTATATTCCCCGGGAGTCACGCCGGTTTCCCTCTTGAACAGACGGATAAAATGTTGCGGATACTGAAAGCCTAAAGAGTAAGCCACTTCACTGACACTCTGACCTGATCCCAGCAATCTGTGCTTGGATTGCTCTATCACTTTCCGTTGGATATATTCCTGTGCTGTCCGTCCGGTTTCCTTCTTGATCAGATCACCGAAATATCCGGGCGACAGACAAATCTTGTCGGCAAAGAATTTTACCGACGGCAATCCGTTCTTCGACTCATCCCCGTTAAAATAATCGTTCAGCAATTGTTCAAAACGGGTAAGGATATCACTGTTCACCTTGGCACGGGTACAGAACTGCCGGTCGTAGAAACGGAGGCAATAATTGAGCACCAGCTCAATGTGTGCATTCAGCAGACTACGGCTATGCTTGTCTACCGGATAATCAAGTTCATACTCTATCTTATGCAGACAATCTATAATAATATCACGTTCTTTTTCAGAAAGATGCAGGGCTTCATTTTGGGCATAATCCAGAAAAGTATATTGTCCTATCTTGTCACCCAAAGATGTGCCATGAATCAAATCGGGATGAAACAGCAGACCATAGACTTCGGGCGAAATCTCATTGTCAAGCATCTCTACCTCAACTGTCTGTCCCGGAGCAAAGCTCACAATGGTCCCCTCCTGGTAATCATAATTCCGACGGCCATACTTTAACGTACAGTTCACCCCATTTTTAAGAAACAAGGCATAAATACCGTAATTCACTTTCACATGATTCAGCATACGCGTAGCCTTGGTCAAGTCCACAACTGCCACTAACGGATGCAAGGTAGGCAACCCATAAAGCCGGTTATAGGTGTCAATACTGTCTAACTGAATAATCTGATCCATATTTCACATTCTACTTACTACTTACACCACAAATGTAAAAACTAAAATCAAATAAATAATACTTATACATATATAAACAGCAATCCGGGTTATTCTTCCCTTAATCTGTATACAGCCATTCCTTCCGGCATCCGTTAATTTTGCAATGTCGAAAATCCAAAAGCTATGAAAAAATATTTGATCTATTTATTGTTGACAATAATGAATTTAACAACAACTGTTATGGCACAGACTAAAATCAAACAAACTGCAGGAAGAGAGCAGTTGGGTACCTTTGCACCCAAATTTGCGGAATTGAATGACGATGTACTTTTCGGTGAGGTGTGGAGCCGGACCGACAAATTAGGCCTGCGTGACAGAAGTATGATAACCGTCACTTCTCTGGTCAGTATGGGGATAACAGATACCTCTCTGAAATACCATCTGCAGACGGCAAAAAAGAATGGCATCACCCGTACTGAAATTTCCGAAATCCTCACCCACATAGGTTTCTATGCCGGATGGCCTAAAGTATGGGCTGCATTCAATCTGGCCAAAGAAGTATGGAATGACGAGACAACTACAGAAAAGGAAGATGCCAAAGCTACATTCCAGCGTGAAATGATCTTCCCAATCGGGGAACCGAACACAGCTTATGCCCGTTATTTCACAGGGAACAGCTATCTGGCTCCGATTTCATCCGAACAGGTGAGCATAGCCAACGTTACGTTTGAGCCGGGATGCCGGAACAACTGGCACATCCATCACGCCACAAAAGGCGGAGGCCAGATGCTTATCGGAGTAGCCGGACGAGGATGGTACCAAGAAGAAGGCAAACCGGCCGTTGAAATCCTGCCGGGCACAGTTATCCATATTCCGGCCAACGTAAAACACTGGCACGGAGCCGCTACCGACAGTTGGTTCGCCCATCTGGCATTTGAAATTTCCGGTGAGAATACCAACAATGAATGGCTGGAACCGGTAACCGATGAATTATATAACCACTTATCCGAAAAATCACATGATTAATATTTCAAGATATATCATATCTGTAACGGCCGCCATATTGATAGGAATACCCAATCTGAAGGCAACCGACAACAATAATTCAAACAAGCAATCTATGGAAAACCTACAACTGACAGACGAATGGGATAAAGTATTCCCGAAAAGTGACAAAGTCAACCACAGCAAAGTCACATTCAAAAACCGCTACGGCATCACACTGGCAGCCGACTTGTACATACCTAAAAATGCGGAAGGCAAACTTCCAGCCATTGCTGTAAGCGGACCGTTTGGAGCTGTCAAGGAACAGTCATCCGGGCTTTACGCCCAGACTATGGCCGAAAGAGGCTTCCTCACAATAGCCTTCGACCCTTCCTTCACCGGTGAAAGCGGTGGAGAACCCCGTTACGTAGCATCTCCCGACATCAATACGGAAGATTTCTGCGCTGCAGTCGACTATCTTTCCATACGTGACGACGTAGATCCGGAACGGATCGGTATCATCGGTATCTGCGGATGGGGAGGATTTGCACTGAACGCCGCCGCCATCGATACCCGGATCAAGGCTACAGTCGCCTCAACCATGTATGACATGAGCCGTGTAAACGCAAACGGATATTTTGATTCAATGGACGAGAACCAGCGTTACGAGCTCCGCAAGCAACTGAACGCCCAACGCACCGCCGATGCCAAAAGCGGTACATATGCACTTGCCGGAGGTGTAGTAGACCCGTTACCTGCCGACGCTCCTCAGTTCGTGAAGGACTATTATGCCTACTACAAGACTCCACGCGGATACCACAAGCGTTCACTGAATTCCAATAACGGATGGAACAAGACTTCCGCCCTATCGTTCATCAACATGCCTATCCTTTCATACAGCAGTGAAATCAGAAATGCGGTACTCATTATCCACGGTGAGAAAGCACACTCACGCTATTTCAGCGAAGACGCTTTCAAAAAGCTGAAAGGAGACAACAAAGAACTGATGATTATTCCAGGAGCCAGCCACGTAGACTTATATGACAATCTGCAAAAGATTCCATTCGATAAAATAGAGAAGTTCTTTCATGAATATCTGAAATAACCGTCCATCGTTTTAGTTTTGTACAAATAATGCACTTTGTCCCGTAAAAAAGGCCAAAGTGCATTTTTATTTATACACGACGATCATTGCTTTTTCTTTCCCTCACGATTTCAACAATCCAGGCTGCCAACAAACCTATACCACCACACAATAAGACTGAAGCCCCATAGATAATAGAAACAAGTGTATCCATATCATCAATATAAACACGAGCCTGACCGCTCCTCATACTGACTTCCAGAAAAAAGCCAAGTAACAGCCCTAGCCCGACTCCAATAGCCAGACATCCCAGACGTAAGACTGAATAGGAGCCTCCTATCAGATTCATATTATTGTGCAGCAACTTTTCTTTCAAGCCTTCGGGAGTCAATTTGTCTATTACCATAATCCGTTCACGACGGCCTACAAACAATTCGAATATCTTATAAATAACAATCCATAAAATACCGACAATAAATACAGCGTCCATAATCAATATCTATTTATTAAATGTGAATAATTTTGTTTCTTTGCCCTATTAGACGCAGATACCTGCAAATGGTTACATTTCAGGTAACAAAAAATTTTTTTTATTTCTCTGTAACCTCTCTGGTAATACAGCGTCTAATAGGACAAATGAAAAGTGACGAACTACATATCATTACCCGTATCCTGAACGGTGCTACCGATGAATACGCCTATTTCCTCGATACCTACGGGCAACAGGTATTCAACCTGATTGTCCGCATGGTCAGTTCACCGGAAGACGCCGAAGAGCTGACACAGGATACATTCATGAAAGCGTTCGAACACCTACAGTCCTTTAATGGCAACAGCTCTTTCTCCACCTGGATATACCGCATAGCCTATAATACGGCACTTACAGCATTGAGAAAAAAAGATGCAGAGGTATTGTCCATTGATGACCGGCTTTGGTCAAACCTGTCGGACACGGAAGTAGACGATGCCCTCGATGATGACTCGGAAGAACAGATAGCCAAACTGCAACATGCTTTGGACAGACTTTCGCCCGACGAACGGGCACTCATCACTTTCTTTTACGAAGAGAACAAACCTGTTTCAGAAATTGCCCATATACTGAATCAGGCAGAAGGAAACATTAAAGTAAAATTACATCGGTTAAGAAAAAAATTATATATCTTAATGCAGGAGGACAACTAATGATGAAAACAGACAAAGGACTGAAGAAAGCGGCAGAAAACCGACCTACATTCAAACTGCCCAGCAACTTTACCTACCGCATGATGCAGCAGGTAAACCAATATGCATACCTGCACGAAAAAAAACAGGAAAGACGTACTTTTCTTGCCATATGGATAATTGCCATAACTCTAGGAACAGGTACTGCCATCGTATTGGGACGGTTATACAAAGAACAGCTGGCAGACTTTTTCAACCGACTGCCCGATTGTTCGACAATCATATTCTGGCTACCCGCGGTTATCGCCGCATTCCTGCTGCTGATATTCAATTTCTGGCTGCAGAAGAATATCAGACAACGCCTGTTAAAATAATCATTCCCTACTTAATGCAATAAAAGACAGGAAGCCCGTTCCGGAACCGGAGCAGGCTTCTTGTCTTTCAGTATGTTCCTATCGGTTACTGGCGATAATTAGCCAATTCTTCAGCTTTGAACTTACGGATAAAATTGAAATGCTTCTCCACTTCCGACTCGGCATAGTTCACATATACATCGAGCGACTTGGCAAACAATTCCGGCGCCCTCATTGCATCCTGCATCAACAGATGACTCATTACATTTACGGCCGCCATTTCATAAAGACGACGTGCCACCAGATCCAGCAGTTCCTGGTTCTGGGCTTCCTTCACTGCATTGGTGCAAGTCTCGAACTTACGGGTCATCTCCTTGATTCGGTCCAGGTAAGCCTCATATTCAGGAGCACACGGCATGGCCTCGAATTCATGCAGAGTGGCAGCATAAGAGCCATTGGTTACATAACGGATAGCGGCTACAGTCTGTAGCTGGGTTGTACCTTCATAGATACTGGTAATACGGGCGTCACGGTAAATACGCTGGCAGGCATATTCCATCATGAAACCGGAACCACCATGTACCTGGATGCAGTCGTACGCATTCTGGTTGGCATATTCAGAATTCATACCCTTTGCCAACGGAGTAAAGCTGTCGGCCAGTTTAGCATAGCGTTTCTGTTCCTGACGTTCTTCCGGAGTCAACTTACGTTCACGGGCAATATCGTCCAAAGCCTTATAGATATCCACATAGCGGGAAGTCTGATACAGCAAAGCACGCCCAGCATCCAGTTTGGCCTTGATGGTAGCCAACATGTCGTACACTGCCGGGAATTCGATAATCGCCTTACCGAACTGCTTACGGTCTTTTGCGTATGCCAACGCCTCATCGTAGGCAGCCTGGCTCAAACCTACTGACTGTGCCGCGATACCCAAACGGGCACCGTTCATCAATGCCATGACATATTTGATCAAACCGAGCTTGCGGTCGCCGCAAAGTTCAGCCTTCGCATTCTTGTAAACCAGTTCACAAGTCGGAGAACCATGGATACCCAGCTTATTCTCAATACGACGCACATCTACACCACCGTCATTCTTGTCATAAATGAACATAGACAAACCACGACCGTCGTGAGTTCCCTCTTCCGAACGGGCCAACACCAGATGCAGATTGGCATCACCGTTCGTGATGAAACGTTTCACACCGTTCAGACGCCAGCACTTATTGGCCTCATCGTATGTGGCTTTCAGCATTACACTCTGAAGGTCGGAACCGGCATCCGGCTCAGTCAAGTCCATAGACATTGTTTCACCGGCACAGATACGCGGAATGAAACGACTGTGCTGGTCTTCATTACCAAATTCATACAGTGTTTCAATACAGTCCTGTAAAGACCAGATGTTACCGAAACCAGCATCGGCCTGTGCCACAATTTCTGCACACATGGTGTACGGTGTAATCGGGAAGTTCAAGCCACCGAAACGGCGGGGCATTGTCATTCCGTTCAAACCGGCCTTGACCATAGCATCCAGGTTCGCCTTTGTACCCGATGCATATTCCACACGGCCATTGGCATGATGCGGACCTTCCTGGTCTACTCCTTCGGCATTGGGCGCAATCACTTCACCTGTGATTTCACCGGTAATTTCCAACACTTTATCGTAAGAGTCGAGAGCATCCGCATAATCCTGCGGTGCATAATCGTACTCATCTTTATCTCTATAATCGCGTTCTTTCAACTGACAGATACGCTCCATCATCGGATTGTTCAAGTGAAACTTGAGTTCCGGATGTTCTGTATAAAAGTTTGCCATTATTTACTGTTCTTTTTGTAATACTTAATCATTTTCGGAATCACCTCTTCCACCGTTCCGTTGATTACATAATCAGCGATAGCATTGATCGGCGCATTCGGATCACTGTTCACAGAGATGATGATACCCGCATCCTGCATACCGGCTATGTGCTGAATCTGTCCGGAAATACCGCATGCGATATACAATTTCGGATGTACCGTAACACCGGTCTGACCAATCTGGCGGTCGTGTTCACAGAAACCGGCGTCGACTGCGGCACGACTGGCACCTACTTCAGCGTGAAGTTCCTTTGCCAGTTCGAAAAGCATATCAAAACCTTCCTTACTACCCATACCATAACCACCGGCAACCACGATAGGCGCACCTTTCAGGTTATGCTTTGCCTTTTCGACATGACGGTCGATCACTTTCACTACATAATCGGTTTCAGGCACATACTTAGCCACATCGTGACGGATTACCTCACCCTGATAACCAGCATCTACGATTTCTTTCTTCATCACACCTTCACGGACGGTAGCCATCTGCGGACGATGTTCCGGATTGACAATGGTAGCTACAATGTTACCGCCGAATGCCGGACGGATCTGGTACAACAGATTTTCGTATGTAACACCACTCTTCTTGTCTTCATGGCTGCCGATCTCCAACTGGGTACAGTCGGCTGTCAGACCACTTGTCAGAGCTGAAGATACACGCGGGCCAAGGTCACGGCCGATAACGGTTGCACCCATCAGGCAGATCTGAGGCTTTTCTTCCTTGAACAAATTCACAAGGATAGAAGTATGAGGGAGTGAAGTATAAGGGAACAAGCCCGGGGCATCGAACACATGTACACGGTCTACCCCGTATGGCAAAACTTGTTTTTCTACATCTGCAAGGTCACTGCCGGCACAAATGGCTTCCAGTTGGCATCCCAACTGATTGGCTAGCTTACGGCCTTTAGTCAAAAGTTCGAGACTGACATCGGCAACATGCTTGCCTTCCATCTCACAATATACAAATACGTTATTCATAGTCTTTATCCGATAGTATGGTTAGCCAACAGTTCAACAATCAAATTCTCTACATCCGCATCACTACCTGTGATCGTCTTGCTTTCCTTAGCCTGGAAAATGATATTCTCAATCTTCTTCACTTTAGTAGGTGAGCCCGACAAACCACATTGCTTGGTATCACCGTTGACATCGGCTACACTCCATTCAGTAATATTCAGATAAGGACGGCTCTCATACAGGGAAGCATAAGGCAACTCAGCCCCCTCTTTCGTAATGGCAGCTTTTTCCTGACCGCCCAAAGCCCGTTTATACTTCTGAACCAGTTTCGCATTACGCGGACGGCAAGGAGCCGCACTCCCATTTACCGTCAATACGACAGGAAGCGGCGCTTCTACGGTTTCCACGCCACCGTCGATATGACGTTTTACACGAATATGGCCATTGGCTACTTCTTCAATCTCTTCTACATAAGTAACCTGAGGCAGGCCCAATTTTTCGGCAACCTGAGGACCTACCTGAGCAGTATCACCGTCAATTGCCTGACGCCCGCCAACAATGATATCATATTCACCGATCTTACGGATAGCCGTAGCCAATGCATATGAAGTGGCCAACGTATCGGCACCGGCAAAAGCACGGTCAGTAAGCAAATAACCGTTGTCAGCACCTCTGTATAAACCTTCACGGATAATTTCTGCGGCACGGCCCGGACCCATTGTCAGGATAGTGACAGTTGAACCGGGATGTGTGTCTTTCAGTCTGAGTGCCTGTTCCAAGGCGTTCAAGTCTTCCGGATTGAAGATTGCCGGAAGCGCCGCACGGTTAATGGTACCGTCGGCATTCATGGCGTCTTTCCCGACATTACGGGTATCGGGAACCTGTTTTGCCAAAACTACGATTTTCAAACTCATTAGATTATTATTTTGGTATTAGTAATTTTCTGGCAGCAAATTTAATCAAACGATTTGTTCTGCAAAAAGATATAACAAGAAAATGCAGGATACCTAGTATCTATAAAAGAGTTATATCCCTCCGATCAAAGACAAGCCCCGACTGCTGCCTCAAGCTCTTCCAATGCAGGTAACGGATTATCTGTATAGACAGCCCGTATAACCAGATCCGGACCGACAATATAAATCCGGGGAATTGTCACAGTACAGAACAGTTCATAGACAGAACGGTCTTCCTGAGCGGAATAAGGCATCGAAAGCCCGGCCTCCCGCCAATAGGCATCTACCTGACTTTCACCTTCCTCACGACTGATGCAACAAATCATAACCGAGTCATTTTCGCGATATCGGTCATATAACCGCTGGATAACCGGCAATTCTTTCCGACAGTCCGGACAATCCGTATTGAAAAAGACAATCACCCCCGTCTTTCCTTCAAACTGAAAAGAAGAAACAGTTTCACCGGTATTCATCTTGACAACAAACGAAGGCAATACGTCACCTACCATAACACGCTCCTCCGCTTCGGGTATATCATCCTGTATACACGAAACCGTTACAAACATACATAACAACACCAAAAAACAACGGCAATACAACATCATCGGTCAAGTCTAAATGTTTAAAGAAGTGAATTGAAAAGCATCCGGCTCTTCATGCTGCTAAATTTATAAAAAACCTTTGTATATTTGTATAGAACAATCCACAGAAAACAAATTATGACCGATTTAAATAACTTTATAGCCAATCAACTGACCCATTTGGGTATCAGTCCGGAGAATACCAGCTGGAGCGTACGGCTTACAATCATTGTCTGCATCATTCTGGTAACCTACATCGCTACCAAAATATTCCGCCACCTGGTAATGCCAACCATACAGAAAATCACATCCCGTACCAAAGCCACTTGGGACGATTATCTTTTCAACCACAAAATGTTGAAGAGTTTTTCCCGCATGATTCCTCCTATCCTTCTGTTCTTCCAGCTTCCGTTGGCTTTTTCAGACTTACCAGTTCTGCTCGATTTTCTACAGAAGGCATGCTCCATCTATATTGTCATTACGACACTGATGCTGATCAACTGTTTCCTGAACTCTCTATACGAAATCTCAATAGAACATGAAGCGCTACGCAACCGGCCTCTGAAAGGTATCTATCAGATGATCAACCTAATAGCGATGGGTATAGGCTTCATTCTCATCATCAGTATACTGATCAATGAAAATGCCGCTACAATTCTTGCCGGATTGGGAGCGTCGGCAGCCGTACTGATGTTAATCTTCAAAGACAGTATTCTGGGACTGGTAGCCGGAGTACAGCTTTCGGCAAACGACATGCTAAGGCCGGGCGACTGGATTACCGTAAGCAAATACGGAGCCGACGGCTATGTGATTGAAGTAACCCTTACAACCGTAAAAGTACAGAATTTCGATAAGACCATTACAACCATACCTCCTTATATTCTGGTAAGTGACTCATTCCAGAATTGGCGAGGCATGCGTGAAAGTGGAGGACGGCGGATCAAACGCTGGATCAACATCGACATGAATACCATTCATTTCTGTAAAGAAGATGAGATAAAATATTTTGTCACTAAAGGGTGGATTACCGAAGAGGAGGCACAAAGCCAACAACCAACCGTCAACCTGCACATTTTCCGGAATTATATCCAGCAATACCTGGCCGGCCATCCGCGGACAAACAAAGACATGATGATCATGGTACGCCAACTGCAACCTACGGCAGAAGGTCTTCCGCTTGAAATATATTGTTTTACCGATACGACCGAATGGCTTGAATATGAACAGATACAAGGAGATATCTTCAACCATATCCTGGCCATATTGCCACAATTCGGCCTCCGGATTTTCCAGCGGCCGGCAGGGAATGACCTGACAACAATAACAACCACCAAATAATAAAAACAATTATGGAAAAAGGTCTGACATACACAAGCAGAACAATTGTAAACAAAAACAACACCGCATTGACATTGGGATCGGGAGATATGGAAGTCCTCGGCACTCCTGCTATGCTGGCACTGATGGAAAACGCAGCTATGAATTCGGTCTGTAGCCATCTGCCTGAAGGCTCCACTACCGTAGGCTCGATGATAGAATCCACCCACATCAGGCCCTCGGCCATAGGAGAAACTATAACGGCTACAGCTACCCTGGAAGAGATAGAGAACAGAAAACTGACCTTCAAAGTGACAGCGGCCGACAGCAAAGGGACTATAGGAGAAGGGACACATATCCGCTATATCGTAGACAGGAAACGCTTCCTCGGCAAGCTATAAAAAGAATATGGTATGAACATCAAATAACATATTTCTTCTATCAAAATATGCATGACAATAAATCATGTAAATCCATACTTTTGCCTTGTCAATATTGATTAACACTAATACCTGAACAAACAACTATGACACAATGTTTTCTAGCGGTCGATCTGGGAGCAACCAGCGGACGCACAATCTTAGGAACCTTCACTCCTGAAGGCCTGAAGACGGAAGATATCAACCGCTTCCCTAACCATATCATTGAAACCGGAGGACACTTCTATTGGGATCTGTTCGCATTATATCGTCACATCATCGATGGCCTCAAACTAGCGGCACAAAGAAAAGACATCGAAATCACTTCAATCGGCATCGACACATGGGGAGTGGATTTTGTATGCATCGGTAAAGACGGCGGCATACTCCGCCAACCTTATTCCTACAGAGATCCGCATACGGAAGGAGCTCCCGAAAAATATTTCGAACGGGTGCCGCGCAACAAAGTCTATGCATGTACCGGAATCCAGGTCATGAACTTCAACTCATTGTTCCAACTGGACACCCTGAGAAGAAATAATGACAGTGCTCTGGAAGTTGCCGACAAGATTCTGTTCATTCCAGATGCCCTGAGCTATATGCTGACCGGTGAAAAAGTAACGGAATATACCATCGCATCGACCGCCCAGCTGGTCAATGCACAGACCAGACATCTGGAACCTGAACTGCTGAAAAGCCTGGGGCTGACAGAAGACAATTTCGGACGTTTTGTCTATCCGGGAGAAACTGTCGGAACACTGACAAAAGAAGTCCAGGAAATGACCGGTCTGGGAGCAGTTCCAGTTGTGGCTGTAGCCGGCCATGATACAGCTTCGGCCGTAGCCGCAGTACCGGCATCCAACAAGAATTTTGCCTACCTGAGCAGCGGTACATGGTCACTGATGGGAGTCGAAACTGAAGCTCCGGTCATCAATGCGGAAACAGAAGCGTTGAATTTTACCAACGAAGGCGGTGTAGACAACACCATCCGTCTGTTGAAAAATATCTGTGGCATGTGGCTTCTGGAACGTTGCCGCCTCAACTGGGGGGAAACATCCTATCCGGAGCTCATTGAAGAAGCCCAGCAAAGTGAACCGTTCCGTAACCTGATCAATCCCGACGATCCGGTCTTTGCCAATCCGGCAGATATGGAAGAAACCATAAAGAAATATTGCGTGGCCCACAACCAGCCAGCCATCGAAACCAGAGGTCAGGTTGTACGCTGCATTTTTGAAAGTCTGGCCATGCGCTACCGTCAGGTTCTGGAAAACCTGCAGAAACTTTCCCCGTTCCCGATCGAGACCCTACATGTCATCGGCGGTGGAAGCCGTAATGATCTGCTGAACCAATGGACTGCCAATGCCATCGGACTACCAGTGGTAGCAGGACCGTCTGAAGCTACAGCTGTAGGAAACATCATGATCCAGGCTCTGGCTGCAGGAAAAGCTACATCAGTAGCATCCATGAGACAACTGATCGGTCAGGCTATTCCCCTGAAAACATTCCAGCCTACACACGCTGAAGCATGGGAAGTAGCTTACCTTCACTATAAGACAATGACTCTTTAATCTTTAAACTAATTATTCAATATCATGAAAGAAGAACTCGTAAAAAAAGCGTATGAAATAGCAAAAGAACGCTATGCAGCAGTAGGAGTAGATGTAGACAAAGTATTGGACACACTCCAGAATATCCAGATTTCCATGCATTGCTGGCAAACAGATGATGTAGTAGGTTTCGAACCGAAAGCCGGAGCCTTATCGGGAGGTATCCAAACTACAGGAAACTACCCGGGCAAAGCACGTAATATAGACGAAGTACGCAAGGACCTGGAATTCGCCATGTCATTGCTGCCGGCTAAACAGCGTATCAACCTTCACGAAATCTACGGTGACTTCAAAGGAAAGTTCGTTGACCGTGACCAGTGTACAATCGATCTGTTCAAGAGTTGGATGGAATGGGCCGATGAATTGGGTGTGAAACTGGACTTCAACTCTTCATCCTTCTCTCATCCGAAGAGCGGTAACCTTTCCCTCTCCAATCCGGACAAGGGTATCCGTGATTTCTGGATTGAACATACCAAACGTTGCCGTCAGATAGCCGAAGAAATCGGAAAGCATCAGGGAGACACCTGTTACATGAACCTTTGGGTACATGACGGAAGCAAGGACATCACATTGAACCGCATGAAATACCGTGAACTCTTTAATGACTCACTTGACCAGATCTTTGCCGTAAAATACGATCATATGAAAACTGGTCTGGAAAGTAAGGTATTCGGTATCGGACTGGAACATTATACTGTAGGATCCAACGAATTCTGTATGGGATATGCAACCAAACATCAGACTTATCTGACTATCGATACCGGTCACTACCATCCTACAGAAGTGGCCGCCGACAAAGTTTCATCGGCCTTGCTGTTTGTTCCGGGACTTATCCTGCACGTAAGCCGTCCTATCCGTTGGGATTCTGACCATGTCACCTTGATGGACGATTCTACCACCGAACTGTTCCAGGAACTGGTTCGTTGCGACGCCCTCGACCGCACCGCTATCGCACTTGATTATTTCGATGCTTCCATTAACCGTATCGGTGCATACGTAATCGGTACCCGTGCAGCTCAGAAGAGCCTGTTACGTGCATTACTGGAACCGCTGGCTATGCTGCGCAAGTATGAAGCTGAAGGAAAAGGCTTCCAGCGTCTGGCCTTGCTTGAAGAAGAAAAGGCATTGCCTTGGAACGCTGTATGGGATATGTTCTGTCTGAAGAATGATGTTCCGGTAGGTGAAGAATTCATCGGTGACATCGAAAAATACGAAGCAGAAGTAACCTCAAAACGTAATTGAAAAGTTTGATTCATTGTCGGTGATGCCCTCCGTCCGGATGGGTATAACCGGCAATGATACATCTATTTGACAACAGAACAATTATTATGGATATTGTTATCGGACTGTTAATTATCGCTATCGGTGCATTCTGCCAATCAAGCTGCTATGTACCGATCAACAAGATAAAAGACTGGAGCTGGGAATCATACTGGATCATTCAGGGGGTATTTGCTTGGCTGATATTCCCGCTTCTGGGAGCACTGCTGGCCGTACCCTCAGGTGAAAGCTTGCTCGGTCTGTTTGCCAGTGCAAACAGCCTGGACGTCATGATGACCATGCTTTTCGGTGTGCTATGGGGTGTAGGAGGACTTACCTTCGGACTGTCTATGCGTTATCTGGGCGTAGCGTTAGGACAAAGTATCTCGTTAGGAACCTGTGCAGGCCTCGGTACTATCCTGGCCCCTGTAATGCTGAACATTTTCTATCCGGAAGCTCATCATCTGGAAAAATTGACAGCAGCCGTCATTATCGGTGTAGTTGTTACCCTGATAGGTATCGCCATTATCGGTATCGCCGGCAACATGAAGTCACAAAGCTTGAGTGAGGAAGAAAAGAAAGCCGCCGTAAAAGACTTCAACTTCCCGAAAGGAATAGCAATAGCCTTGTTGGCCGGGCTGATGAGCGGTTGCTTCAATGTAGGGTTGGAATTCGGTTCTTCCATCCATTTTGAAGAATCGGCCGATATGTTCAAGACCCTTCCCGCTACCCTGCTGGTAACATTAGGCGGGTTTATCACCAACGCTGTCTATTGCTTCTATCAGAACAGCAAGAACAAAACGTGGAATGATTACCGCAAAGGAAACGTATGGGGCAACAATCTCATTTTCTGCCTGATTGCCGGAGCACTCTGGTACAGCCAGTTCTTCGGATTAGCTCTAGGGAAAGGATTCCTGACAGAATCTCCTGTATTGCTGACGTTTGCATTCTGTATCTTGATGGCGCTCAACGTAGTGTTCTCAAACGTATGGGGAATTATACTGAAAGAATGGAAAGGATGTTCTTCAAAGACAATCTTTGTACTGATTATCGGACTGATAGTACTGATTGTATCGTCATTCCTTCCTCAATTACTGGAAAACTAATTTGAATATTTATAATATGGAATCAATTTTAAATAACCGTCCGGCATTGGCAGCCGAAGTTGCAAAAGTGGCAGAAGTAGCCGGATATCTGTGGCAGAAAGGCTGGGCAGAGCGTAATGGAGGTAACATTACAATTAATATTACGGAATATGTAGACGATGCCATCAAGGCCATGCCCGCAATAAGTGAAGTAAAACAGATCGGGGTGACTCTCCCACATCTGAAAGGCTGCTATTTCTATTGCAAAGGAACTCAGAAACGCATGCGTGACCTTGCCCGTGACCCGATGGCCAACGGCTCCATCATCCGTATTCTGGACGACTGCTCAAGCTATGTAATCATCGCAGACGAAGTGGTCAACCCCACCTCTGAATTGCCTTCTCATCTGAGCGTACACAACTACCTGATATCAAAAGGATCACCTTACAAGGCTTCTCTACATACACATCCCATTGAACTGGTAGCAATGACACACTGCCGGAAATTCCTGGAAAAGGATGTAGCCTCTAATCTTTTATGGAGCATGATACCTGAAACAAAGGCTTTCTGTCCACGCGGATTAGGCATGATTCCGTACAAGCTTCCCAGCTCCGTAGAACTGGCCGATGCGACAATCAAAGAACTCGATGACTACGATGTAGTGATGTGGGAAAAGCACGGAGTCTTTGCCGTTGATACAGATATTATGGCTGCGTTCGACCAAGTTGACGTTCTTAACAAATCGGCTCTTATCTACATTGCAGCTAAAAATATGGGATTTGAACCCGAAGGCATGAGCCAGGAACAGATGAAAGAAATGTCGGTTGCATTCAACCTACCCAAATAACCATATAAAACAAGAATTATGCATAGAATGATATTGAACGAAACCTCCTATTTCGGAGCAGGTAGCCGTGAAAACATTGCGGTAGAAGCTAAACGTAGAGGTTTCAAGAAAGCTTTCTTTGTTACAGACAAAGATCTTATCCGCTTTCATGTAGCGGACAAAATAATTGAAGTGTTCGAAAAGAACGGCATACCTTACGAAATTTACAGCGACGTCAAAGCAAATCCGACGATTGCCAATGTACAGAACGGCGTCAATGCATATAAAGCATCCGGAGCCGATTTCATCGTAGCCTTGGGTGGAGGTTCTTCCATTGATACAGCCAAAGGAATCGGTATCGTAGTAAACAATCCTGAATTTGCAGATGTACGTTCACTGGAAGGAGTTGCAGATACCCGTCATAAAGCCGTTCCTACTTTCGCATTGCCTACTACAGCCGGTACCGGTGCTGAAGTGACAATCAACTACGTCATCATTGATGAAGAGGCAACAAAAAAAATGGTATGCGTGGATCCGAATGATATCCCGACTGTGGCTATCATCGACCCGGAACTGATGTATTCAATGCCAAAAGGACTGACAGCAGCAACCGGTATGGATGCCCTGACCCATGCCATTGAAAGCTATATTACTCCAGGAGCCTGGACGATGTCGGATATGTTCGAATTGCAGGCTATTGAAATGATTGCCCAAAACCTGAAAAAGGCAGTAGACAACGGTAATGATACCGAAGCCCGTGAAGCTATGTCACAGGCGCAATACATTGCCGGTATGGGATTCAGCAACGTAGGTCTGGGAATAGTCCACTCTATGGCACATCCATTGGGAGCACACTATGATACTCCTCACGGTGTTGCCAATGCTCTGCTCCTGCCATATGTAATGGAATACAATGCCGAATCACCGGCTGCTCCCAAATATATCAATATAGCCAAGGCAATGGGTGTCAATACGGAAGGAATGACGCAGGAAGAAGGTGTCAAAGCTGCTGTAGAAGCTGTACGCCAATTGTCTGTCAGCATCAATATTCCACAAAAACTGCATGAAATCGGCGTAAAGGAAGAAGACCTGCATCAATTGGCTATTGATGCTTTCAACGATGTCTGCACCGGAGGTAATCCACGCCCGACATCTGTCGAAGAGATTGAAGCCTTATACCACAAGGCTTTCTGACAAGTCCCCTAACAACTTTCTATATAGGAAGGCCGGCGACACAATTTCGTCGGCTTTCTTCTTTCCGGATATTATCGCCAAAACACAATAAATCAGACAAAAGCATGTCAGATCCCAAAATATTTCCTATTTTTGTATTTATACAATAAGGGAATTAGAGTATATGACATCATACAACGATTTAGGAGTAGAATTCAAATACCTGATAGTCAATGACCGGGACCGCCGTTTCGGGCTATGTGTCAATACAGTGGGCGTACAAGCTATCCGCCCTAATTCCCCTTATCCCATAAAAGACCATCCTTCGGGCTATTTTTTCAATTTCCATAAAGGTCGCGTCCTGCCCGAATATCAATTACTCTACATTTCAAAAGGAAAAGGTACATTCGAATCGGAAGATACTCCCGAACGTCCGGTCAAAAAAGGGAATATAATCATCCTGTTCCCTGGACAATGGCATACATATAGTCCGGACACTACTACAGGATGGAACGAATATTACATCGGATTTGAAGGTTTTTTCATCGACCAACTTATCAAGAACTCATTTCTAAATAAGGATAACCAAGTTCTGGAAGTAGGTTTGAATGAGGAACTGGTATCTTTATTCACCAGGGCTCTCGACATTGCTGAAGAAGAAAAACCCGCTTCCCAACAATATCTATCCGGAATTCTGATGCATATCATCGGTATGATTCTTTCCATATCAAAAAACAAGGCCTTTGAAAAAGACAATGTAGCCGAAAAAATAGAACAGGCTAAAATTATCATGAATGAAAATGTATATAAGGAAATCGATCCCGAAGAACTTGCACAGAAACTGAACCTCAGCTATTCATGGTTCCGGAAAATGTTCAAAGACTATACCGGATATGCCCCAGCCAAATATTTTCAGGAACTGAAACTCAGAAAAGCCAAGCAATTACTGATAGAGACTCCACATTCAGTCAAAGAGATATGCTTCATGCTAGGATATACATCGACTGAACATTTTTCAAACCTGTTCAAAAAAAATACCCGGCTAACCCCTTCCGAGTACCGGTCGGCCGGGAAAAAATCAGGGAAATAGGCTCATTCCTTTCTGTTCTGCTCCTTTAACAGATCACGGATTTCTGTCAACAGCTGTATTTCAGCCGATGGAGCAGCAGGAGTTTCCGCCTTTTTGGCTTCTTTCTTACGGTTCAATGCATTGATACCCTTTACCAGCATAAATACGGCAACTGCAATAATCAGAAAATCAAAGACCATCTGAATAAAATTACCGTAATTGATGGAAACTTCCGGACTGACAATCGTCGAACCATCCATTACAGCATGCTTAAGAACAATCTTCAGATCAGAAAAGCTCACACCACCAACCAAAATACCGACTGCCGGCATAATGATATCCCCAACCAACGAAGATACAATTTTTCCAAAAGCTCCACCGATAATGACACCTATTGCCATATCAATGACATTTCCACGTACGGCAAATTTTCTGAATTCTTCAATTATTTTTTTCATCGGACAATAATATTGATTTTTTAATTCTGCTTTACATACGGAACATACCTCCTAAACAACCAACGCCGCTATCAATTGGATAAACAATATCAGAAAGACCATGGCTATAGGATACACGGTTGCATAAGCGACGCCCGGAATATTGCTGTCGACCATCGAATCGGCCGCAGCCAGTCCCGGGGTACTGGTCATTCCCCCAGTTATTGTTCCCAACAAATCCAACAGACTTATCTTAAAGACCAACCTGCCGACAAGCGCGGCCAACAGCATCGGAACCAATGTAATGGCGGCTCCGACACCGAACATCAGAAAACCGCTTTCCTGAAAGGTCGAAACCAGGGTCTTTCCTGCTGACGTCCCGACCTCGGCCAGGAAGAGCAAAAGTCCCAACTGACGGAGCAACTGATTGGCCGGCCCCGACATAGACCATATAACAGGTCCGGTCTTACCTACTGCACTCAGGAATAAAGCCATCATCAGAATACCTCCTGTCAACCCCGGTGAGAAAGACATTCCTCCACCGAACGAGATACTCAGCTTTCCGAACAGAACACCTAAAACGATACCCATGGCAATAGGGAAGAAATCGGTATCCGAAAGCTTTTTGGCATCATTCCCCAACAAACGGGCTACAGCCTGAACCCCTTCCTTCTCGCCGACAACCATCAGTTTATCTCCGAATTTCAACTCCAGCTCAGGGGACGGAGACAAATCGATACCACTCCGACGGACCCGTGTTACGGTACAGCCGAAATTATGTTGGAGATTCAGATCAAATAACTGCTTACCCACCATGTCCTTTTTTGTCAGTAGTAAAGATTCTATCGCCTGCATGTTACTTAAAGGAAGTTCACCTTCTTCACGGACTCCCAGCATCAAAGCCAGATTATTCAGAGACTCCTGACTCCCTACCCCTTGGATATAATCATCCTTTTCAAGAACAATATCAGCCTTCGGTATCAAAATCTTGTCCCCACGTTTGATTCGGGATATGACAGCTCCCGTCATCACCCGGATATTCAACTGCTGCAATGTACGTCCGAATACGATGGGATTGGTAACCCGAAACAGACATGTATCCAGAACCGGGAACTGGTTACGTCGTTCAGCCTCAAGCATACGGGCTTCCCGTTCCACATCAACTCCCAAGACCTTGGGTAACAGTTTGACAAACAGAATCACTCCAATGACTCCGAACGGATAGGCGATGCCATAAGCAATGGAAGCCAACGGCGACTGGGTACTGTCGATAGCGACAGCCAATCCTGGTGTACTGGTCAAGGCCCCGGCTATCAATCCCACAAGACTAGGAGTATCAATATCGAAAAGATATTTCAAACCGACACCCGTCAGACACGCAGAAGCCACAATTAATAAGGTTATCAAGATCAATGTCTTTCCCTTGCTCCGGAAAGAATGAAAAAAGCCAGGTCCGGCCTGAATTCCAATAGTAAAGATAAAAAGGACCAGTCCGAAATTCCCCAGTTCCTTCGGAATGGAAACGCCCCAATGCCCGAAAGCCAATGCTATAAAAATTACAGCAGAGACATCGAGCGACAATCCGGCTACTTTTATGCGCCCCAGCATAAAGCCGAGCGCTACAATCAAGAATACAGAAAAATAAGATGATTGCAGTAAGTCGATGAACATAAAATCAGTCTATAAGATTTCAACTATTATGGAAACAAAGATAAGCATTTACCTTTGATATGCAAACATTCCATGACTCATAACATCAAGATATTTCCCTTAACGATGCAATCACATTGTCAGCTATCCTTAAGTCCTGTAATATACGCATATAATTTTCTGTAAAAGAGATGTCTGGTCAATGTGGAAGCATCCCCCAATATGATCAGTTTCATACGGGCACGGGTCATGGCCACATTCATCCGGCGCAAATCATTCAGAAATCCAATCTGCCCCTCTTCGTTGGCACGTACCAGACTGATCAGAATAATGTCACGCTCCTGTCCCTGAAAACCGTCTACCGTATTGATGGTGATTGCCGGTCGATAAGGTTTAAAGAAACTGTCCTTTCGAAGCAGCTGGCGTAAATATTGTACCTGTGCCTTATAAGGTGATATCAACCCGACATCGATACGTTCATCCAGAAAACGCTCTCGACCGATCTTTGTAATATATGCCTTTAGTTGGCTGATTGACAGTTCTGCTTCCGCCTTATTGATCCGTCCGTAATTTTCACCCACAAACTCCTCATTACAATCCATTCCTTCGGTATTAATCCACTCTATCGGTGTATCGAAATCAAGAATACTACGATATCTGACTTCAGGTGCCGACCGTAACAGTCCATGATAAAACCATTCGGAGGAAAAATGCATAATTTCATCATTCATACGGTATTGTACAGCCAGCAATGAAACCGTCTCCGGCTTATTCTTCACAATAGACTGCATCAACGTATCTCCAAGACCTTCACGCAATGCCTGAGGATTCTTGACCGTAGGGGGAAGCTGGCAATGATCACCTGCCAGAATTACCCGATCGGCCTTTCTCACAGGTATCCAGCATGCCGCCTCCAAAGCCTGGGCCGCTTCATCAATAAACAGGGTACCGAACTTCTGCCCTTCCAGCAAGCGGTTGGCACTACCGACCAATGTACAGGATATTACACGGGCTTCGCTGAACAAAGCATCATTAATCCGGATTTCCAGTTCAGTAGCACGATCTTTCAATGAATTGATTTTCGTACGGATAGAATCCCGGTCGGAAGATTTTCTCATTCTCTGATACAACTCCCGGACTGCCTTCCGGATACTCCATAACTGCGGATAATCGGGATGAGATTCAAAACGACGTTCGTACGTAAACGAAAGCATTTTATCGTTTACCCTGCTCGGATTTCCGATACGAAGCACACTTACCCCTCTGTCAACAAGTTTTTCGCTGATCCAATCGACGGCCATGTTACTTTGCGCACAGACCAGTACCTGATTCTCACGATGCAGGGTTTCATAAATGGCTTCCACTAAAGTCGTAGTCTTTCCGGTTCCTGGAGGTCCGTGCACAATCGCCACATCCTTTGCATGTAGAACTTTATTCACAGCCTCCTCCTGAGTAGCGTTCAGCCAAGGAAAACGGACCGGCTGAAAAGAGAAAGTCGAAACCGGCAATGTTCCATGAAAAATATCGCGCAATTCGGCCAGCCTGTTATTCTTCGCATGAATAACTTTCCCCAATGCATCAAACATCAGCCTATAGCTTGTTTCATCGAAATAAAGCTGCACACCTAACATTCCTTCTTTACTCTGCAAAGCCAGCAAAGCACCGGCATCAGGCAACACAACCACCATACAACCGTTATCCACATAACTGACAAAAGCTACAAAATTCAGGTTTTTCAACTTACCTGACATATCCTGAGTGAAGAAGCAGACGGGACGCCCGTATTCGAACTGATGCTCAATATCCTTATCTTCCCGCTGCCTGACTTCAATGACCAACTGGTTCAAGGCATTATAATAACTGCGTCCCAAATCCAACGGATACCAACAGATACCCCTCTTAATCTTACGTCCAACTCCCATCAGTTCAGTCTGTTGTCTAAACTGATCCTTTTCATATTCATATTCCATCTTCAACAAATCATATTGATGCTGGAGATACAATATAGGAGACTGTATATTTAAATTATCTTTCATTCCTGTTCTTTTTGATTCCGTTCGGCCAACATCTGTGCACGGGATTTACTCTGGGTCACTACATAAACCCCGGTAAAAATCAAGATTGCCGCCAAAGCCTTGATCCAACCGAAATGCCCCATCCCCAAAAGAATGGAAGCGCTTGCTCCGACTACCGGCTGAACGTAATTATACATACTTACCACTGTGGGACGAAGCGTCTTCTGCCCCACCAACATACAAATATAAGCTACAAATGTACCGAAAAAGACAACATATCCCACTTGCAACCATACCGTTACCGTACAGGCAGAAAAATCGGTTACTGCAAAATCATGATATGAAAAAGGAATAAAACAGATAGCAGCATACGTAAACATCCATTTCATCAACGTAAACACATTATAACGTGCTATCAGTTTCTTGAATATCGTCAGATAACAGGCAAAACTGACTTGGGCAGTTATACAAAGCGCATCACCCAACATACTTCCTCCGCCTTGCGAAACCGGACCACGGTTACTCAAAATCAACATCAAAGCTCCAATAGAACCAAGAAAAATACCCGAAACCTTCATCGGAGTCACCGGTTCCTTCAGAAACAATGCCGCCAGAACCATAGTAACAATAGGCATAGTTGTCGTTACGATAGAGGCATCGACTGGAGAAGTCAATGACAACCCGAATGTAAAACAACCTTGATTACATACGATACCCAACATACTGGCAAAAAACAACAGAAACAGATCGTGGGGATTCACTTTCTCTTTCGGAGCAAACAAAGACGCTATCCAGAAACATGCCGCTCCGCCAATCATACGCATATTTGCCAACAGCAGACCTGTAATTCCCGCATCCATTGCTGCCTTCCCTATAGGAGACATTAATCCCCACATGGCCGCAGCCGCAATCAAAGCTACATGAGCCCTAACAACTTTACCATCCATCTTTATTTCCATTTTACAGTACAAAGGTAAGAGTTCTCCAAAAAAGAGAGAATGAAACATTGATTTATTCCTTTATATTTTCTATTTTTGTTAAGGCACTATCAAATATCTACAGTCATGAAGAAACAAGCCGACTACATTAAAAGAATAGAAATCAAAGGCCTTTGGGGAGGACGAAAAAACATAGCCTGGAATCTCCGCCCCGATGTGAATATCTTGAGTGGAGTAAACGGTATAGGTAAAACCACCATCCTGAACAGTACGATACGCACCCTTGATGAAATGGAAGGAGCCCCATTGACCAACGGCATCCATCCAGGCGTATCATTCGTTTTCAGCCCGGAAGACGCCACTTTCATTCATTTCGACGTAATACGCAGTTTTGATCGTCCTCTAATCAATGCCAGCCTGCTCGAAAAAGTCGGGAATCAGCATATAAAGACAGAACTTGACTGGCAGCTTTATCAGCTACAGCGCCGCTATCTGGATTACCAGGTCAATATAGGTAACCGCATTATCGAATTATTGACCAGTGGAAATCCAGAAGACCAGTTAAAAGCTACAGAGGTTTCCAAACCCAAGACTCAATTTCAGGACATGATAGACGACCTCTTCAGTGAAACTCAAAAAAAGATTATTCGCAAAAGCAACGAAATTCTATTCGAGCAGGACGGTGACGTACTGACTTCATACCAGCTGTCTTCAGGAGAAAAACAAATATTGGTCATTCTGATGACGGTCCTGGTACAAGACAAACAACACTGTGCCCTGTTTATGGATGAACCGGAGGTATCACTTCATGTAGAATGGCAGCAACGCATGATTTCCCTCATCCGAGACCTGAATCCAAATGTACAGATCATACTGACCACACATTCACCTGCCGTCATCATGAACGGATGGTTGGATGCAGTGACTGAAGTAAGTGATATAACCTTATAAAACTCAACTCTTATGGGAAAAAGACTGACTGATAATCTATCGTCACTCTATATAGCGGCGGCCAATAGTCTGAAGCCCAAACGAGCAAGAAGAAAAATCGTGGCATACGTAGAAAGTTATGAGGATATATCTTTCTGGAGATCCCTATTGGCTGACTATGAAGATGAAACCCGCTACTTCGAAGTTATGCTACCTTCTCAAACCTCACTTGCCAAGGGAAAAAAGACTGTACTGATGAACCAATTGGGAAGCCAGCTTGGAGAAAATATGATCGCCTGCGTAGATAGTGATTACGACTATCTGCTTCAAGGGCGTACCCAAACCTCCCGATACATGCTTGAAAGTCCTTATGTGTTGCAGACCTATGCTTATGCCATTGAAAACTACCACTGCTATGCAGAAGGCCTGCACGAAGTATGTGTACTTGCCACATTGAATGATCATATGATCATAGACTTTCCCGCATTCATGAAACTTTATTCACAAATAGCCTATCCTTTATTTGTATGGTCGGTATGGTTCTATCGCAAACATATTTTGTCTGAATTTTCCTTGCTTGATTTCTGCTCTTATGTAAAACTTGACCAGGTAAGTACACACCATCCGGAAAAGAGTCTGGAAGCCATGTCCAAACGTGTAAGCCGAAAACTGAAAGATCTGGAACATCACCATCCTAACGCCATCTCTGAAATAGAGGAAATGAAAAAGGAGTTCCGCAATCTGGGGGTACATCCGGACAATACCTATATGTTCATCCAAGGACATCATATCATGGATAATGTAATACTGCGTCTACTCAATCCTATATGTACTGTCCTACGGAGAGAAAGGGAGCAGCAAATACATCAGCTGGCCTTGCATGACGTCCAACTGCAAAATGAGCTGACCAGCTATCAGCGCAGCCAAGTTCCGGTAGAACTTGTCATACATAAAAATACTAACTACAAAGACTCCCCACTTTATAAAATGATGCAACGTGACGTAGAAATATTCTTGAAAATCATCAATAAGAACCAACCACATAAAAAAGATCCCCGATAGAAACGACAATCAATCTATCGAGGATCTTTATATGGAATGAATCAGAATCAGGCATCAAAGTTTCTCCGGAGTATTTTCCAGAGTTGCAACCAGAAACTCATAGAATCTCTTTACAGACTCAATATTACACCGTTCTTCCGGAGTATGAGGACACTGTAAGGTAGGCCCGAATGAAATCATATCCAATCCTGGAATAATAGCACCGATAATACCACATTCCAAACCCGCATGAATAACCTTCACTTCTGGATCGACACCGAACTGAGCCTTATAGGATTCCTTCATGGCATGAAGAATAGGTGAATTGACATTCGGTTCCCAACCGGAATAAGCTCCGGAACGCTCTACATGCATACCGGCCATAGAGAAACAGCTTTCAAGAGCCGTATTGCGATAATCCTTCATTGAATCACGGGCACTGCGAGTCAAAATCTTGATAGAAGCTTTACCGCCACCGATATTCACAATAGCCAGATTAGATGAAGTTTCTACCGTATCCGGAATAGTAGGTATATACCGCTCAACTCCATTCGGACAAGCATAGATGGCATCAACCAAATTATCACGTATTTCCTCAGGAACCATCATCTTCGGCAAATCAATACGTTCAGCTTTGAAGCTCAATTCATCCTCAATAGTAGCATATTCGTCCTGCCATACCTGCTCACATTCACCTACATAAGCCAACACATCTTCCACTTCGGTTTCAGGAACAGTAATTACCACCTCACAATCACGAGGAATGGCGTTACGCATGTTACCACCTTCCCATGAAACCAGACAAGCCTCATCATAAGCAATCACCTGATTCATGAAACGTGCCATCAACTTATTGGCATTTGCATGTCCCCAGCCAATCTGGATACCTGAATGACCACCACGCAAACCTTTCAAAGTTACCTTCAGAGCAACGTCTTCCGGATCAGTTTCTTCTTCCTTGTATTCCAACGTAGCCGTCAGATCTTCACCACCGGCACAACCGATATATAACTCACCTTCTTCTTCCGAATCCAGATTCAACAGGATATCACCTTCTATGGTACCCGGCTTCAGACCGAACGCTCCATACATGCCAGTCTCTTCATCGGCAGTAATCAAGGCTACCAATGGTCCATGTTTCAAATTCTTATCCTCCATTACAGCCATAATAGCAGCAACACCCATGCCATCGTCCGAACCCAATGTAGTGCCTTTGGCTTTCACCCATTCACCATCAACATAGACTTGGAGAGGATCCTTTTCAAAATCATGAACAGTATCTTTAGTTTTCTGAGGCACCATATCCATATGGGCCTGCAAAATCACCGTCTTACGATTTTCCATTCCTGGAGTAGCAGGTTTGCGATAAATGATATTTCCCGCTTCATCCTGAAATGATTCAACGCCTACACTTTTACCGAAATCAAGCAAGAAAGCCTGAATTTTCTCCAAATGACCCGACGGACGGGGAATCTGTGTCAATGAATAGAAATGCTTCCACACATTCTGTGGAGCTAAAGAAAGAATTTCACTCATAATATTATTTCTTTTTATTTGTAAGCGGCAAAGCCACTAATCCATATATGCCTAACAAAATTAATAAAAATGTTTGGATTCCATGCACCAAAAGCGCAAATATTCCAGCATCTTCTTTTCCTACCCCATACATCATCATCATAGTAATCACTGCAAAATGCCAAGGACCTGCTCCATTCGGAGTAGGTACCACTACCGCAATACTGCCCACAACAAACATGACCAGTCCTGCCACCAAACCCAAACCAGCCGAAAAATCAAAACTAAAGAAAGCTACATAAAACTGAAAAAAGTAGCAAGCCCAAATTCCTATTGTATACAAGACATACAACCAAGGACGCTTTACATGACGGATAGAAAGACAGCCTTGCCAGATATTGGCAATCAGTCCTCTTACCCGAGCAAAAATAGAAAGATTCCGTATCAACCACACAATCAACACAATTGCAGCCAATATACAAACTAGCGTTATATAAAAATTACTGGAAGAGAACAAATGGACAAAGAAAGTCCTGTCTGTACCGGTAACCTGAAAAAAACGGGCAAAAATCCCGGATTGCAACAACAGAGTTACAGCCGTAATCAACAATACACACATTGAATCTATCAGCCTTTCAGATACAACCGTACCCAACGATTTCGAAAAAGAAACCCCGTCATATTTAGCTAAGACTCCACAACGTGAAACCTCACCGACACGCGGTACGACCAAATTAGCCGCATACGAAACAAAAATGGCATAAACACTGTTCGACAGCTTCGGATATTCTCCCAATGGAGCTAAGGCCAGATTCCAACGCCAACCACGAAACAAATGTCCGAATACTCCGAAAATCAAGGAAAAGAGCATCCATCCATAATTCATGCCGCCATCAAGTACTGCCCATACACGTTTAAAATCAAAACCATGATAGGTCCATATTAAAATTACAGCCCCTAAAATCAGTGACAAACTTATCTGAAAGACCGTATTTATAAGCTTTTTTACTTCAGTTCGTTCCAAAACCTGACCATTTATTTAAATTTAATGCTTAAATTTGCATGATGCAAAGATAATATCTTGCTGGAATAATTTTTAATTTATCCCCAGAAAATACAAAAGGAATGAAATTAGTTAAGCCGAAAAAGTTTTTAGGACAACACTTCCTGAAAGATTTGCAGATTGCAAAAGACATAGCCGACACCGTAGATACATACCCAGATTTACCAGTTTTGGAAGTCGGCCCAGGAATGGGAGTACTAACCCAATTCCTCATCACTAAAAACCGTCCGGTCAAAGTTGTGGAACTCGATTTCGAATCGGTAGCTTATCTCAGAGAAAATTTTGCCACATTGGGGGATAATATTATAGAAGAAGATTTCCTTAAAATGGACTTGTCAAAGCTGTTCGACGGAAAACCATTCGTCCTGACAGGTAACTATCCATACAATATTTCCAGCCAGATTTTCTTCAAGATGCTCGATAACAAAGATCTGATTCCCTGCTGTACCGGAATGATTCAAAAAGAAGTTGCCGAACGTATTGCAGCAGGTCCTGGCAGCAAGACCTATGGTATTCTAAGCATATTGATCCAAGCATGGTATCACGTAGAATATCTGTTTACGGTACATGAACACGTATTCAATCCGCCCCCAAAAGTAAAAAGTGCTGTAATCCGGATGACGCGCAATGAAATACAGGATTTGGGATGCAATGAAAAATTATTCAAACAGATTGTGAAGACAACATTCAACCAGCGAAGAAAGACATTACGTAACTCCATTTCTACTATTCTGAACAAAGAAAATCCATTGAGTTCTGATCCTGTATTCGACAAACGGCCGGAACAATTATCCGTACAAGAGTTTATAGATCTGACTAACCGTGTAGAACAAGCTCTTGCCGGACAATCAATGTCTGTAAAAGAACAATAAATAAAAATGTAAGTCCCAAACCTATCGGCTTGTGATCTTAATCATGATACATCAGTATGGAAAGTGAAGATATAAGAAAAATTTCAGAACTGATCGAAAATAAAAATTTCGATCGCCTTAAAGAGGTCTTGAATGATCTCCATCCTGCTGATATTGCAGAGCTCTGCAACGAACTGGATGCAGAAGAGGCCCGTGTCATCTATCCTCTTCTGGATAATGAAAAAGCTGCCGATGTATTGGTGGAGATGGATGAAGACGCCCGGAAACGTCTTCTGGAAGCACTTCCGTCCGAAACAATTGCCAAAAGATTTGTTGACTACATGGATTCGGACGATGCCGTTGACATTATCCGTGACATGGATGAAGACAAACAGGAAGAAGTTCTTTCCCATATTGAAGATATCGAACAGGCTGGTGACATTGTAGATCTGTTAAAATACGATGAAGATACAGCCGGAGGTCTGATGGGTACAGAAATGGTAATCGTCAATGAGAACTGGAGTATGCCCGAATGTCTTCGAGAAATGCGTATCCAGGCTGAAGATATGGATGAAATCTATTATGTCTATGTTGTAGATGACGATGAACGCCTACGCGGAGTATTTCCTTTAAAAAAGATGATTACAAGTCCATCCGTTTCCAAAGTAAAGCATGTTATGAAAAAGGATCCCATAGCGGTTCATGTTGACACTCCTTTGGATGAAGTAGTCCAAGTCATTGAAAAATATGACCTGGTAGCTGTTCCTGTCATTGACAGCATAGGAAGACTAGTAGGACGGATAACGGTAGACGATGTCATGGACGAAGTACGTGAACAGGCAGAACGTGATTACCAGTTGGCATCCGGTTTGTCACAAGACGTAGAAACTCACGACAATGTATTCCGTCAGACAACAGCACGACTTCCATGGCTACTTATAGGCATGCTTGGAGGAATAGGGAATTCAATGATACTAGGAAACTTTGACACAACTTTCGCCGCCCATCCTGAGATGGCCTTATACATTCCATTAATCGGTGGTACAGGAGGAAACGTAGGAACACAATCTTCAGCACTGATAGTACAAGGCCTTGCCAACAGTTCGCTGGATGCTGAAAAAACCATCCAGCAGGTTCTGAAAGAATCCGTAGTGGCCCTAATCAATGCCACTATCATTTCCATGCTGGTCTATATCTATAACTTTATCCGGTTTGGAGCTACTGCTACAGTAAGCTACTCAGTCTCCATCAGTCTGTTCGCTGTAGTCATGTTCGCATCCATATTCGGCACATTGGTTCCAATGACCTTAGAAAAACTAAAGATTGATCCAGCCATTGCAACAGGGCCGTTCATCTCCATTACCAATGATATCATCGGCATGCTCATGTATATGGGTATAACAGTTTTATTGGCCTAAAAACTTTTTAATGAAAATCTGTTATCAAAGTTGAAAATAATCAGAAAAAAAATATGATAATAAGATTTTATTTTTTTAATTTGTAACATTAAATAGCTTATTATTTCTAAAATCTATATACGATGGAATTAAATCAGACAAACCGCCCTATTACTGAGGCACCCGTGGACAGTATTCCCGAAGCTTCAGTCCCAACTCCTGAAAATTCTGAAAATGCTACAGTCTATGTACCCAAACAAACTCAGGAAGAAGTAATCAAACGCTTGTCAGAAATCAATGAAGATGCCTGCAACGCAGATAAACAAGAAATCGATATACTAAAACAAACATTCTATAAATTACACAAGGCAGACCAGGAAGCTGCCAAAAAAAAATTTGTGGAAGAAGGAGGGAATCCGAATGACTTTGTTCCTTCGCCCGACCCGTTCGAAGAATCTTTCAAAGAAGTAATGAACTCTATAAAAGAAAAAAGGAGTGTCATGGCTGCAGAACTGGAACAACAGAAAGAAACCAATCTGCTAAGAAAAATGGATATTCTGAACAAGATGAAGGCTCTTACCGAAACCACTGAAGATACCGGTAAAATCTATAACGAATTCAAGCAACTGCAACAGGAATTTAATGATATAAAACTTGTTCCAGCAGGTAAGGTCAACGAATTATGGAAAACCTACCAGACATATACCGAAAAATTCTATGATATCGTCAAGCTGAACAACGAGTTCCGTGAATATGACTTCAAAAAAAATCTGGAACAAAAGACACATTTGTGTGAGGCTGCTGAAAAATTGGCTGAAGAGCCGGATGTCATCTCAGCATTCCACCAATTGCAAAAACTACATCAGGAATTCCGTAGCATCGGTCCGGTTACCAAAGATTTACGTGAAAGCATATGGGCCAGATTCAAGGCGGCATCTACTGCTGTAAACCGCCGTCATCAACAACATTTTGAGATGCTGAAAGAAAAAGAACAGCAAAATCTGGATCAGAAGACCGTTATCTGTGAAATAGCAGAAGCCATGGAATATGATACGTTCAAGACTTTTGCCGACTGGGAAGACAAGACCCAAGAAATCCTGGCCCTACAGGCAAAATGGAAAACCATAGGCTATGCACCGCAAAAGATGAACGTTAAAATATTCGAACGGTTCCGTGCAGCCTGTGATGAATTCTTCAGACGCAAAGCTGCCTTTTTCAAGTCTATAAAGGAAAGCATGGCCGAAAATCTCGAAAAGAAAAAAGCTTTATGCGAAAAAGCCGAATCATTAAAAGATAGCACCGACTGGAAAACAACGTCCGAAATCCTTACTCAGTTACAAAAAGAATGGAAGACTATCGGACCTGTCGCTAAAAAACATTCAGATGCGGTATGGAAACGTTTCATTGAAGCCTGTGACTATTTCTTTGCACAAAAGAATAAAGCAACCAACTCCCAACGTTCCGTCGAGCTGGAAAATATGGCAAAGAAAGAGGAAATAATCAAGAAACTCGCTGCCCTTGACGCATCCGGAACCACAGATGATTCAACAGCCCAGCAAACAAAAGACTTGATGAAAGAATGGAACACTGTTGGACATGTACCGTTCAAAGAAAAAGACAGACTTTACAATGAGTTCCATGGACTGATTGACAAACTATTCGACAAACTCAATCTGTCGGCTAGTGAAAAGAAATTGAACAACTTCAAATCAGGGCTAAGCAAAGGAGACAACTTATACCGCGACAGGGAAAAACTAGTCCGCACCTATGAAGGACTGAAAAACGATATCAAGACTTATGAAAATAATCTCGGATTCTTGAACTCATCATCCAAGAAAGGGAATTCATTAGTTACTGAAATCAACCGGAAGATTGAACGCCTGAAAGGTGATATGGAACTTGTTCTGAAAAAGATAGCTGCTATCGATGAAAAGCTAAAAGAACAATAATCACATTAACATAAAACCATATATCTAATACCATTGTCATGAAAGATTTAAACTAACCTTTCAATGACAATGGTATTTATGTATCCAAACAGAATCAACCAACAAAAACATATATGAAAGACAATAATGAGGAAATGTTTCCGATAGTAGACGAAGAAGGTAATATCACCGGAACCGCTACTCGTGGAGAATGTCATAATGGAAGCAAATTACTACATCCGGTAGTACACCTTCATGTATTCAACACTAAAGGAGAACTCTACTTGCAAAAACGTCCCGCATGGAAAGACATCCAACCCGGAAAATGGGACACTGCCGTAGGAGGGCATATCGATTTGGGAGAAAGCGTGGAAATTGCTTTAAAGCGCGAAGTAGAAGAAGAACTGGGCATCATAGATTTCACTCCTGAACCAATAGCTCATTATGTGTTTGAATCCGACAGAGAAAAAGAACTGGTATTCTGTTTCCGGACAACGTATGACGGCCCTATCTGTCCCAGTGAAGAACTTGATGGAGGAAAATTCTGGACACTCGACGAAATCCGGAAAAATCTGGATCAAGGGATATTTACACCTAATTTTTCCAATGAATTCAAACGCCTAAATTTTTAAGCCACAACATTACACAAAACAATTGACTTAAATCAATATTTCACCAAACATTCCTAAATATATCTACCAAGACTGTATCCTTTTTATAAAAATCTATAATTTTGTGTTGCAAAACATAAAATTATAGATTGCAATTCTAAGCATATAGAGAATTTGATAAAATTTGAAAACACTACAAAGACTAACTACACAAACAAGACAATGAACGCATACACAAAATTTAATTCATAAAAGCGATGGAAATGTGAAATAGATGAGGCTGAAGTACATTCAGCCTCATTTTATTCACTTAATATTTTATCTTATCCGTTTTCTTACCCCAGTCATCAAAAGCTTTTTTAGCTTCATCCGGCAATAAAACCTCTGATTTCAATTTCCTATCTTCCGGCTTTAAATCAAGTTCCTTATAAATAAAAGCATCATCAAATCCGATAGCAGCAGCATCGTGTTTATTATTCCCATAGTACATCCTATCAAGATGTGCCCAATAAATGGCTCCCAAACACATCGGACATGGCTCACAAGATGTATAGATTTCACATCCACTCAAGTCGAAAGTTCCTAATTTACGTGCTGCAGCACGGATTGCACTGACCTCAGCATGAGCGGTAGGATCACAATCAGGAGTCACACGGTTTACTCCCGTAGCGACAATTTCTCCATTACGGGCAATCACAGCACCAAACGGTCCTCCCCCCTTTGCAACATTTTCAATCGAGAGCTCTATAGCTCTCCTCATTAATTCCTCTTTTGTCATAGTCTTCTTCTTTTTAGTTTGCCTAAATATACAATAAAAATAATATATATAAAAACAAAATAAAAAAGTAACAAATACCCCTAAAGCCCCAACAAAAAAACTCCTGGCCGAAATGATTTTCGACCAGGAGTCCTTCTTTATTTTGTATAAGTGTCTTCAAGCAAAAGAATTACATCATACCACCCATACCGCCCATACCTGGAGCAGACATCGGCATTTCCGGTTTATCTTCCTTCTTTTCTACAATGACACATTCTGTAGTCAGGAACATACCTGCGATAGAAGCAGCATTTTCCAAAGCCACACGGGTAACCTTTGCAGGATCAACCACACCGGCTGCATGTAAATGTTCGTATACATCTGTACGGGCATTGTAACCGAAATCACCTTTACCTTCACGCACTTTCTGTACAACGACAGCACCTTCCTTACCGGCATTGGCTACAATCTGACGAAGCGGTTCCTCAATGGCACGCTTGATGATTTCAATACCCGTCGTTTCATCGGCGTTATCACCCTTCATGCCTTCCAATGCATCGATGGCACGGATGTATGTTACACCACCACCCGGTACGATACCTTCTTCAATAGCAGCACGGGTAGCACACAACGCATCGTCTACACGGTCTTTCTTCTCCTTCATTTCTACTTCACTGGCAGCACCTACATAAAGAACAGCTACACCACCTGACAATTTAGCCAGACGTTCCTGCAATTTTTCCTTATCGTAGTCTGAAGTAGAATTCTTGATTTCAGCCTTAATCTGGTTGACACGCTCCTGAATCAATTCCTTCTTACCGCCACCGTTCACGATAGTTGTATTTTCTTTGGTAATAGTTACCTTATCACAAGTACCCAGCATTTCAAGAGTAGCTTGTTCCAGTTTCAAGCCCTTTTCTTCGCTGATAACGACACCACCTGTCAATACGGCAATATCTTCCAACATGGCTTTACGACGGTCACCGAAGCCTGGAGCCTTCACGGCACAAATCTTCAACTGGCTACGCAGACGGTTGACAACCAAAGTAGTCAAAGCTTCACTATCTACATCTTCTGCAATTACCAATAACGGACGTCCGCTCTGAACAGCCGGTTCCAAAATAGGCAAGAAATCTTTCAAGTTAGAAATCTTCTTGTCATAAATCAGGATATACGGATGTTCCATCACGCATTCCATCTTTTCTGTATCTGTTACAAAGTAAGCTGACAGATAACCACGGTCGAACTGCATACCTTCTACTACACCGATAGTAGTATCTGTACCTTTAGCTTCTTCGATGGTAATCACTCCATCTTTTGAAACCTTACGCATAGCATCTGCAATCAATTTACCGATTACCGGATCATTGTTGGCTGATATGGTAGCAACCTGTTCGATCTTATCATAGTTATCGCCTACAGTTTCAGCCTGAGCCTTGATAGATTCAACAACTTTGGCAACGGCCTTGTCGATACCACGTTTCAAATCCATCGGATTTGCACCAGCTGTCACATTCTTCAAACCAACGCCTACAATAGCCTGAGCTAAAACGGTAGCGGTAGTTGTACCATCTCCCGCATCGTCTCCGGTTTTTGAAGCTACCGATTTCACCAGCTGTGCACCGGTATTCTGAAATGGATCAGCCAATTCAACCTCTTTAGCTACAGTAACACCATCCTTTGTAATGTGAGGTGCACCGAATTTCTTTTCGATGATGACATTACGACCTTTCGGGCCTAATGTTACCTTTACAGCGTTAGCCAACTCATCTACTCCTTTTTTCAACTGATCACGAGCATCAATGTTAAAGAGAATATCTTTTGCCATAATAGTTTTCCTTTCTTTTAAAATTCTACATTAATTATCCAAGTACAGCCAAAACGTCACTCTGACGCATCATCAGATATTTAACGCCTTCATATTCAATCTCGGTACCGGAATATTTACCATACAGTACAGTATCACCAACCTTCAAGACCATTTCTTCATCTTTTGTTCCATGGCCTACTGCAACAACTTCACCCTGCAACGGTTTTTCTTTTGCTGTATCCGGAATAATGATACCACCTATTGTTTTTTCTTCTGCAGGAGCCGGAAGAATCAAAACTCTATCTGCTAATGGTTTAATGTTCATAGTGCTTTATATTTAATTGTTATTATTCTACATATTCACTTGCCTTACGCAAGCGCAAGAAATATAACTAAAACCATGCCAAAACAACAGGACTGACAAAATGACGGTTTTTTACTGACATATATCCTTTTTAACTGACATATCATAAAACTACAATCAAAAGATTTCTTTATATTTGCCAACCATTCTTTTCAACACATAAAATATATGGAAACTATTTATTTCATTATAAGCATCATTATAGGAGCTGTAGCAGGATATCTGCTGGCATCCCGAAAATGCGGAATCCTAAAGTCACAACTGGAACTACAGCAGAACCATACCCAAGAACTGCTTAAAAACGAACAGCAAAATGCACAAACTCTCCTTAACCACGAAAAACAAGAAAAAACGATTCTTCAGCAAAAGACAGAAGAACAAAACCGGCTGCTGATGGACAGTCAGCAACGTATCGGGACATTACTTACTGAAAACAAGAACCTTGCAGACAAGCTCAACCATCAGAAAGAAGAGATTGAAAATCTGCACAAACAGTTCCATCTTGAATTCGAACACATGGCCGATAAGATTTTCCAGCAGAAGGCAGAAACATTCAACAGACTCAGTACAGAAAGTCTGACCAACCTGCTGAAGCCTTTCGGAGAGAATCTGAAAGACTTCAGACATCAGGTAGAAGAGGTTTACGACAAGGAATCGAAACAACGTTTTTCACTGGAAGACCGGATCAAGGAACTGGTACAGCTCAACAAACAAATCAGTGACGACGCCAATAATCTGACCCGCGCCCTGAAAGGAGAATCAAAAACACAAGGAAATTGGGGAGAAATGATTTTGGAAACAATTCTTGAAAACTCCGGATTACGTGAAGGAGAAGAATATTTCCGACAAGAATTCCTGAAAAATGAAAACGGGGAACCTATACGCAATGATCAGGGGCAACGTCTGCAGCCAGATGTACTTGTCGTATATCCAGATAACCGACAAGTCATCATAGATTCTAAAGTTTCACTGACAGCTTACGCTAATTATGTAGGAACAGACGACAAATCCCAGAAGGAACAGTTCCTGAAAGCCCATCTGGCCTCTATCAGAACACATATTGATGAACTCAGCCAAAAAGACTATTCAAAATATGATGTTTCATCACTCGACTTCGTCATGATGTTCATTCCCAATGAACCGGCATACGTCCTGGCACTGCAAAATGACCCGAACCTATGGAATTACGCCTACCAGAAAAAAGTCGTCCTTATGAGCCCGACAAACCTGATTGCAGCTCTCAGACTCGCCCTCGATTTATGGAAACGCGAATACCAGGAGAAAAATATCCAGGAAATAGTAAACAGAGGTACATCTCTCTATGAAAAGCTGGTCAGTTTTACCGATACATTCCTGAAAATAGGCGATAACCTGCGAACAGCCTCAACAGCCTATGAAACGGCTCTAAACCAATTGTCGGAAGGAAAAGGCAATGTAATCCGACAAGCCGAAATGCTGAAAGAACTAGGTATAACTCCGAAAAAGAAGTTTGCCTCCCGACTGCAGGATAAAAATACAGCAGATAATATATCAGATAAAAATATGCCTACTCAATCTGTATAACTATATATGAACAAAAAGGAAGATTCCGCCTGTGCACGACAAGCATGAATCTTCCTTTTCTTATTCTTATATTTATAAAAGCTTCAGTTCACCAGTAAATATATCTATCTCCTCAGACCACCAAGGTCCGATACCGATGCATGTCTTGGTTTCCACTCCATGAAACTCCGTTAATCCGGCATCTTCAATCATTGAAACAGGTATAGACGGATTTTCTTTCCGGATACGCTCATATAATGAAACAAGTTCTTCTTCCGATTCTACATACAAGCAAATCTTGGCATACATGCCATTCAGCCATTCGGCCAATGGAGAATCCTCACCATATGTCAGCCTATAAGTCACCTTTCCTTCTTTTTCAGTACATGAAAAAAGTGACAGCAAAACGTCGACCGAAGCATGAGCTCCCTGCGCAATCATCTTACCCTTCCGCATGTTCAGATCCTTGCGCATTACAATAACCTGCTTTACATTACGCGGTTTCATCTGCATTATCCTTTAACGGCAGCAACCAATTCTTCCGGTGTAACCATTGACTGTTCACCATTTCCCATATTCTTCAGCGTAAGTTTACCCTCCTTCATTTCGTCTTCTCCTACAATAGCGACAAACGGAATCATTTTACTGTTGGCATAACTCATCTGTTTCTTCATCTTGGTACTGTCCGGATAGATTTCGGCCCGGATACCAGCCGCACGGACCTTAGCCAATACAGGCAATACATAAGCAGCTTCTGCTTCACCGAAATTGACAAACAACAGTTGGGTCGCATTTACAGATTCCTTCGGATACAGATCCAACTGGTTCAATACATCATAAATACGGTCGGCACCAAAAGAAATGCCTACCCCCGACATACCATCCATACCGAAGACACCTGTCAAGTTGTCATAACGGCCACCTCCACTGATACTGCCTATCTGTACATCCAAAGCCTTCACTTCAAAAATAGCCCCTGTATAATAGTTCAGTCCACGTGCCAAAGTAAGATCAAGTTCAACTTCCGATTTAACATCTAAAGAAGCTACGGTATTCAAGATAAATTCGCTTTCTTCAACGCCCTTCAAACCAATTTCACTGGTAGCAAGTACATTCTTCAACGTTTGAAGTTTCTCATCATTCGATCCTTTCAGCATGATAATCGGCTGCAACTTATCTATAGCTTCCTGCGGAATACCTTTTGAAGCCAATTCTGCATTCACATTATCAAGCCCTATCTTATCCAGTTTATCAATCGCCACCGTTATGTCTACAATCTTATCAGCCTCACCGATAATTTCAGCTATACCTGTCAAGATTTTACGGTTATTGATCTTTATAGCCACCCGGATACCGAATTTATTAAATACGGTATCAATCATCTGTACCAGTTCCACCTCATTCAATAACGAATTACTACCTACCACATCGGCATCACACTGATAGAATTCACGGTAACGGCCTTTCTGAGGACGGTCGGCACGCCAAACCGGCTGGATCTGGAAACGTTTGAAAGGGAAACTGATTTCATCACGATGCATTACCACATAACGGGCAAAAGGCACTGTCAGGTCATAGCGTAACCCCTTCTCACAGAATTTGCTTGCTAGCTTAGCTGCATTACGACTCAACAATTCTTCATCGGTCAACCCCGAAAAATAATCTCCCGAATTCTGAATCTTGAACAACAGTTTATCTCCTTCATCTCCATATTTTCCCATCAATGTCGACAGATTTTCCATCGCCGGCGTCTCTATCTGCTGGAATCCATAGAGATAAAACACTTCACGGATCGTATTGAATATATAATTACGTTTCGCCATTTCTACCGGCGAAAAATCCCTCGTACCTTTAGGTATACTTGGTTTTGTTGCCATAATGAATCATCTTTTATTTTTTACCGCACAAAGTTACGGAAAAATTTCAATAAAAAACCAACCGTCCCATAATAGAACGATTGGTCTATACATATTTATCCGCTACAAGAATTACTCTCGACGATTCGTATAAATCATTATATAGTAAACCAGTGTCGCCAATGAACTCAATGCAGCCACCACATAAGTATATGCGGCCGACTTTAATGCATCCTGAGCCTGTTTATGATTAAATGCATTGGTGATACCTGCATTGCTCAACCAAACCAAAGCTCTACGACTCGCATCAATTTCCACCGGCAAGGTTACGAAACTGAACAAGGTTGTCATGGCAAACAGACAGATTCCGATAAGCAGCAGTTGAGGAAACACATTTACCAAAAAAATACCGGCCAACAAGACCCATGAAACAATAGATGAAGAAAACTGCACCACCGGTACCAAAGCCGAACGGAGCTGTAACGGTCCATAGGCACGGGCATGTTGTACAGCATGCCCACATTCATGAGCGGCGACTGCGGCTGCTGCTACGCTACAATTATTATAGACCCCCTCACTCAAGTTCACGGTCTTGTTCGTAGGGTTATAATGGTCGGTCAACATCCCTTGAGTACTTGTCACCCTCACATCATAAATACCATTATCACGAAGCATCTTCTCTGCAATCTCACGTCCAGTCATACCATTGGCCAGAGGTATCTTTGAATATTTCTCAAACTTACTGTTCAGACTTGACTGTACGATATAACTGACAATAGCGATGACAATAAATAAAATCCAATACATATTATCCAGATTACTTAATTATAAATATCACTTAATTTGTTATTAAAAGTACAAATACTTTGCCAAAAGTAAATAAAAAAATAAAACTACGTCCAATGTCAGCCATTTTTGACGATTATTAAGTTTCCCCTGATATACTTTTATAATATTATAATTAAGATAACACCAGGCTTGACAACCAATCCCTTAGCAAAAGAGGAGAAGATTTCTTTTCATTTTTTCTCAAAACATTTGGCCAATTCAAAATAAATATCTACCTTTGCACTCGCAATCAAGAAATGATGCACAAAGGATTGATTCGCTAGCTCAGCAGGTAGAGCACAACACTTTTAATGTTGGGGTCTTGGGTTCGAGCCCCAAGCGGATCACCAAAAGAAAAGCCAAAAGGCGACAACAAAAAGACAAGTCCTACAAAATCAATATTTTGTGGGACTTTTTTTATTGCCTTTTGGCTATCCTAACCGCCACTAAAAGGTCACTGACAGACAAAAAATAGTGGCTTATTCGTACCCCTGACAAAATCTTCAAAAAAGGGGTACGATTTGACTGAAAATGGCGAAATGTTGTCGGGAATTGGCGACCCTGCATTTATCTCATTATGAGTTAATAAAAGTAGTTTTGTAACTTAAAACAATGAGGTATGAAATCAACATTTCGAGTATTGTTTTTCCTGAAACGAGACAAAGTAAAAAAGAATGGTAATATGCCTATTATGGCACGTATTACCATTGACGGAAAATTAGTTCAATTCAACACCAAACTTGAAGTTAATCCTAAGAACTGGTCTGCACAAACAGGAAAAGTAACTGGCAGAGGGTCAGAATTTACCCGCATTAATGAAATGCTGGATAGCATCAAGGCGACCTTACACAGACACTATCAAACCATTTTAGAACGGGATGGCTATGTAACAGCAGAGAAAGTACGCAACATCTTTTTAGGCAAGGAGGAAAAGGCTAAGACCCTATTGCAAGTGTTCGCACAGCATAACGAACAATATGCGCTGAAAGTTGGGAAAACAACCACACAAAAAACATATACCCGTTATGAACTCACTAAAAATCGTCTTGCAGAATATATCCACAATAAATATAATTTGGAAGACATTACCTTTCGGGAAATAAATGTAGTGTTCATTGAGGGTTTTTACTTGTTTATCCGAGAAAATTATCCGTGTACCCACAATACAGCCATGAAGTTTATACAGCGGTTTAGGACTGTTGTTCTGTTTGCCCACAACTTGGGACTGATTACTTTTAATCCATTCGGGGCATATAAACTGAAATTTGAGTATGTAGAAAGAGATTTTCTTGAACAGGCAGAATTAGACCGCATATATCAAAAAACTTTTGCTAGCAAGCGGCTGGAGCAGGTGCGTGATATGTTCATTTTTAGCTGTTATACTGGCTTGTCGTATGTGGATGTGTGCGAGTTGCGGGCAGAGAACATAAAGGTTTCCTTTGACGGTAACCTGTGGATAATCAAGAAAAGGCACAAGACAAACGTAACGTCCAATATCCGTCTGTTGGATATTCCCAAAGCCATCTTGCAGAAATATGACGGGAAATTGCCTGACGGCAAAATTCTCCCGATAATCAGCAACCAAAAGATGAACGATTACTTAAAAGAAATCGCAACGGTGTGCGGCATAAACAAGAAAATCACCTATCATGTTGCTCGCCATAGTTTTGCGACCCTCAGTATCAGTTACGGCGTACCCATTGAGAGCGTTTCCAAGATGTTGGGACACACAAACATCAGAACCACACAAATTTACGCTAAAATCATCGACACGAAACTGAGTGCCGACATGGATATGTTCGCCCAAAGGCTAAATGAAAGGAAAACAAGCGTTTAATCACAATAAAATCTTGAAGTTTATGGATTTGCAGGTCATTCAAAACAAAATCTTTGAAGTCAGGGGTTGCCGGGTGATGCTTGACTTCCATTTGGCGGAACTTTACCAAGTAGAGACACGAGCCTTGAAACAGGCGGTCAAACGCAACATCGGTCGTTTTCCATCCGACTTTATGTTTATCCTCTCGAAAGAGGAAGCCAACTTATTGTTATCCATAGGGGTATCACAAAATGTGATACCCCCTGATTACAACTTTGGCGCAGCCTTGCCTATGGCTTTCACCGAACAGGGCGTAGCCATGCTTTCATCCGTATTGCGTAGCCAGACCGCCATCGAAGTGAATATTTCCATTATGCGGGCATTTGTCCTTATGCGTCAGATGGTAATTGGTTATGAAGAACTGCTAAAACGTATTGAGGAACTGGAAGTAAGTACCGATGCCCAGTTCAACGAATTGTATCAAGCCCTTACACAGCTTCTGAGCCAGTCGCAGCAGCAGAGAGAACGCCGTCCGATTGGTTTTGCTACCTATAATCGTTCAGGAAACAAATAGGTAACGATTTCGGTAATAAATCTCTCATTTATCGAGTAGTATTAAGCTACTCGATATTTTTACACAATTTATACAACCATAAGTATAAATACTATTATACGTCATTTCAATTATCTCGGGAGAAATTATTCTGATTTTATAACCAACAAAAATGATTCCATAGTACCTATAATTTCATTCTTGATATTTAATGAGAAAATTTCATTATTATAGGTATAGTTATTTTGAGTAATTATATTATGTGGTACTTTTAATGAAAGTAATCTGAGTATATTAAATACACATTCTTGAAACTTTAATATTGCATAATCTCGTTCATTTGGTGATAATATTGATAAAGATAACTCTAATTGATGGATATATAATTCTTCTCCTTGTAATGATAGAACTAAATTAGAAAGCCAATCTTTCTTGATGGATAAATAGTTGGTTATACAATAAAACTCATTTGATCCTTCAATTTTTTTCCATTCACTTAATTCTCCTAATTGCAATTTTGAGAACGCTTTACGGCAGTCATCTATATTGTTAAATAGTTCAATTTTCATTTTGCTAATGTTTGAATAATTAATATATAATGGAACTCGTACTGCTTCTTTGAAAAAACTTTTATAATTAGTTGTATTCTGGTATGCAAGAAATGAAATTTTATTATTTATTCGATTAATACGTTTTAGGCTTAAACATCCATAATATAGAATATAAAATTTAATTCTATATCTTTCATATTTATTTTTATGCCTAAACATAACATTAATAGCAACAAATATCTTCTCATAGTTTATATATAATGCTAATAACCAATAATAAGGAATAAATAAAATTGTCAGAATTATAGGCAGCATTAGCTGTTGGGAAATATCTATCCAATTAATAGAATCAAATCCTATAATAGCTTTGTAAAATGCAAATCCTAAATAAACTATTCCAATGATAGACAGTAATATATTTAAACACGAATACACCTTGTGATAATCTTGCCCATTCTTTATATAATACTCAGAATACGCACTAAGTGCAGTTGTGAAAACAATAATTGGAAGCATTATTAGCTCAATAGCCAAACTAAATGAATATAAATTTATTATGAATTGCACAATGGCAGTAACTGTAATATTACTTTTAATTAGACCAGTAAAATAACTAAAATTCTTTATATTTATTAGGGTAAATGCAGTAGCTAATGCAGAAAATAACAACCATATAATAGTATCCTTCAAAAGACATATCCTCCAAATATTTGTTAAATAAAGCAGTAGAACAATAATAAAAGCATAAATAATTAAAGTAATATATACAATTACCAATTTAAGAGCAAATGCAGATGTTATAATTCTTTTCAAATAGCATCTCCATTTATCTTTAATCAGAGAATATACTAATACAATAATTAGCCAAATAAGTAATGCTAATTCTCTATTTGAGAAAAAACTTAAACTATGTATCATTTTTGTTTAAGATTCTTTGTTATTTCATTTAATTGACCTCTCAATAATTCCTGAATATCTATTTGGTCTTGGATTTTAATTTTTTCTTCTAAAGGAGATGAAAAAGGGCCTGTATAAAAAGTATGTTTTTTTATGGGGTATCCATATCTATTGATTAAATAAGTATTTGAAAATCCTAATTTTATAGCATTATCATAAGAATAAAAATGAAAAATGAAAAATCTATTTTCCCTAAGTGATTGAGGAAATCCGTACACAATTGCAGAGTAATCAATTATTATTGGTATTGCAAAAGTTCCCAATGTAACTACAGAGTCTTTAGTTTCTAAAAACTTGTACAGATAATTTTCAGCTAACTGTTCTAAATAATGTTTGCTTACTTTAATAGGTTTAGTATTGACTAATATTGGTTCTTCTAGGATACTACATGGGAATGTTATACGCATACTTTGTATTTCAGAATTATCATTATTTAAGCTAAAAGACAATTCAAGTGAATCTATGTTTTCTTCGATGGCTGGCGTATTAATCATCATGTCTTTATTAATTTCGTATTCAAGGCTCTGTTTTGATGTATTGTAGGATAAATAACTAACAAAGAGAGCAATTATAGATATAATTATAGGCAATACAGATGTGATAAGTTTAATTATTTTTCTCATAAAAGATTCATTTTTTTGCAAATATAGTAATTATCAAATACTTAATATAAAAGTAGCCTGTCTCTTTAGTAATATGTCTTTATTAGAAAAATAGTGTAACATGCTTATAATGTTTATCTAATTCCAATCGGCACATTCCCCGAAACGCCAGCGGTGCATGGCATCGCAGACTGTTTTTTCGTGAAAAGAGCCTTTGGAAACCCGCACAAGAGTATCGTAAGGTGAACTCCCGACACACTTGTTTTTCCCGCCCGCATAGGCAATTCCCTAATGGACTGAATGGGGAACAAGAACTTTTTCCCTGTTTCCCAACCTGTAAATCTTCCTCATTAAGCAGTCCTCCAGCCGGGAGGTCGTTTTTATCATTTCAATAGACAAAGGTAGTTACGTGTTCTTCACGGGTTTGCAAGGTCAAGCCTTTTCAGGTTTGGCGAAAAAATCTTCCCTGCGACATTCGTTGCGAGGTATTTTTTCCACAAAACCCTGCAAACTCTAAACACTGCCCTTTTAAGCCTATGTGAAACGAAAACGACCGACCCGACCGGAAGACGCATAAAAAAAAAGTCAGATTTACGGGAAACAGGAAAAAAGTTCAGTGAAACTTCAACTCCCTCACCTCTCAAATCCGCATAAAATTAAAAACTTAAAAATTACAGGATATGGAAGCAGCAACATTATCGGAAGCAAGAGTTTATGTAGGCACTTATGGCAAGTACAACAACGGTTCATTGTTCGGGGCATGGCTTGACCTGTCGGACTATTCGGACAAGGAAGATTTTTACGAAGCCTGCCGGGAGCTTCACAAGGACGAGGAAGATGCGGAGTATATGTTTCAGGACTGGGAGAACGTACCGGAAAACCTAATCGGCGAAAGCTGGATTTCCGAGAACTTCTTCACCTTGCGGGATGCGGTGGAAAAGTTGGGCGACACCGAACAGGAAGCCTTTTTCGTGTGGTGCAACTACAAAAGCCATGATTTGAGCGAGGAAGATGTGGACGACCTTGTACGGGACTTTCAGGACGAATATCAGGGACAATATGACGATGAAGAAGATTTCGCCTACCAAATCGTGGAAGAATGTTACGACCTGCCGGAGTTCGCAAAAACCTATTTCGACTACAAACAGTTTGCCCGTGATTTGTTCATGTGCGACTACTGGTTTGATGACGGGTTTGTATTCCGGGCGGCTTAAACGACCATTCGGGCGGGGTTAAAAGCCCTGCCCGCATAAACAGAGAAACGATGAAACGGAAAAGCACTTATAAAATCATCCTGCGGGTGTTATTGTTCTGCCTTGTGTGGCGGCTCGCCTGCACAGCCGGAGCAATCACGGCGGTAACGGCATATCTTGTATTTCGTGCCGTCTGTTTCCTGCTCCGGGTCTGCCTGTCGGCGTTTTATGCGTTGTGCGTGGCTCTGCTTTTCCTGCTGTTGCTTTCCCTACTGAGTATATAACGAATAAAAAACCAGAATATCATGCAATCATTGAACAGAAACGGGGTGAGCATCACCCAAGCACCGGGAGAGGAAAAGTTTGTAAAATACTGTCCGGTCGCATTCAAGGGACGGATATTTTACCAGTACGACTACCGCCACACGGACGGGGAACTGTTTTCCACAGTGGCTAAAACGCTGGCAGAGTGCCGCCACAGGCGGGATAAATGGATAGAAAAGAAAGAACAGGGTAATAACAGATAAATTTTAAGTGTATGAAAACGACAGAAGTAAACAAGAACCTAATCGGCAGACGTTGCGAGTGTATTTTTACGGGCATGATGGTAACGGGCGTTATCGAGGACATCGAGGAAAACAAGTATTCTGTAAACGTGAAAGTGGGTTTCGATGAACCGCAGCAGTGGGGCGATGATTTGTATACGGAAGATTGGGCATGGGGACGCAAGACGGACGAGTTCGGCACGCTGCATCATTTGCGACTGTTGGCAGACGAACCGGACTTTCAGACGATGACAGTAGTTTTCAGTGAGCCTATCAGCCAGATAGACCGCAGCGTTTTTGAAGATGTTTCCACTTGGGGCGTTTCTTCTTTGCAAGGTTGGATAAACAGCTATGAAAGTGTCAGGTTTTTAGCCATAAACGACCATACGGCGGTCATAACGGGAGAATACAACTTTGAACAGGTAAAGGTGTGGTTAGAGAAAAATATACCCATACAGAGTCTTAAAATCAGTTGATACAAAGGCGGCAGAAATGCCGCCGCTACTTTCTTTCATGAGCCATTGGCGAAAAATGAAAGTAGCCAAAGAAACCCGACCATGTTCCCTAATAAAAAACCACCCACCGAAAATATCGGCTGGTGGTTAATGATTTTAATCTCGTTTTATAGGCAATTCTTCACCTAATCCTACTCTAAAGGCTTCTTGCAACTCATCTAAGTATCTAATACCAACTTGCATTATCCCCGATTGAGTTCTATATGCCAATGCAGGCTGTCCGTTATCAAAAATAACAGCAGAACTATCATTGATAATAAAAGAAGATAACGTTTTATCAGATTTCTGCCAACCAAAGCTTTCACAATTTAACTGATTAATCTCTATTCTCCGAATAGAAGCATAATTAACTGGTAATTCATAATTGTCGAATTTAACATCAGTATCGTTAAAATCGACTACTTCCCCTAATATTAATCCGTATTCATTGCTACTGAAAAAGCCAAAGCAATTTCCTTTTTTTACGTTCAGTATTAATCTATTATCCATATTATTATATATAAAATTAAATACTTTACGAATTTACTGAATTGGAGAATACCAAACAAATTGTTTCATAGTTTTTTCGTGTAGTTATTCTTTTCCGTTGTCGTTGTTGAAACTGAATGAAACCTGCTGCATCTGCCCGAAGCTGTCGATGATATAGATGTCAATCGTCTGCTGGTCGGTCGATGCCGATGTGTAGTAGAGCCGGAACGTTTCTTTCTCCAGCGGGTACAGGTCATTGGGCAGGAACACCGTACCGTTATCCATTTCCAGCTTTCCTTTGCCGTCAGGCTGGAAATAGCGTATCTGGTAGGTCGTAGGCTGGTAGTCGCCGCCACGCACCAGTTGGCAGCGTATTTCGGCTGTTTCGCCCACTTTCAGTTTCTTGGGTACGGGCAGCGTTTCCACCGTGAACGGGTAAGCCTGCTGAATGTCCAAGCTGTCATTACAGGCGGTTACAAGCACGAGGGCGGCCACGATGTAGCAGCCCACGATGATTTTATACATTACATTCTTCATATACATTATTATATAGCGGTCAGTTGATAATGAATTTCAGTCCCATGCCTACCTGCGTGTGGAACTTGCCGATGTCCGAGCCGAACAGCATACGTTCCCTCGCATTGACGAGCAGCACCACCCGGTCGGTCAGGTAGGTTTCCAGTTCCAGCGTGAGCGCACCGCCGTAGATGAAACAGTCCTTGTCCAGCAGCGTAGCCCCGTCCGGCAGCAGCTTGTCGCCCCGGTTGCTCGTTTCATACCCGGCGAGAGCCGACAGCCCCAGCGAGAGGAAAAAGGTCTTTCGCCTGTCCGAAAGGAATTTCAGGTAATAGCCGCCCTCCGCCGTGAACTGTTCTACCGGAATGCGCATATCCTTGTAGTCATACTTCTTATGCAGGTATTCCCCGCCAATCACCCAGCGGTTGGCGTTCTTGGTATAGACGCTGTATGCCGCCCCGAAATGACAGGCAAAATCCGTGTCGGAGTTCCAATGTACCCCGTCCGCCATGCCCGCCGTTACCTGCAAGGCTTTCATGCCCGGAAGGTATCTTTGCGCGTGTGCCTGGTTCAAATGCAGGCACAGCGCAAAGAGTGTCATTATAAAAAAGATGTGTTTCTTCATTCCCTACTTTATTTTCAGTTCGTTTATCACTTCGGCGTTCACGATGTCGGCATTCTCCACCCGTATGGTCTGATGCCGACCGCCGTTCTTCTCGTAAAGCTCCACCAGCAGCAGCTTGTCGTCCGGGATGGTGAACTTCTGCAGGGCGTACACCGTCCGGACAGTGCTTTTCCCGGCAATCTCTATCACCTCGTTGTAGCTGCGTACCGCATCCAGTACCGTTTCCTGAATAGCCGTACGTTTGGGCACTTTCTTATCGACAATCTTAAACTTGATGAAGTCCGTGTCGAAAGGCACGTTGGAACTGTTCTTCGTCTGCGTATGCACGTAAAGCATCCCGTTATAGGTGTAAATCCCCTTGATTAAGAACTGTATGCCGAAACGCTTGCTGCCCAAGTGTCGCACTTTACGGTCATTGTTCTTGTAGATGCTCTGCATTATCAGTTTTACCAGCAGCGGGCTTTCATTTCCCAGTTCCCGGAAATAGATGTTCATGCGGGTATGCGAAAAGTCGGACGTATCTTCATTTTCCAAGAAGTCCTTCATTTCGATGTTGAGCATTTCCGGCTCACGGGCATACTTGGCGTTGAATGAATAGAAGCTGCCGTCCTCGCAGATGACGGAGAAGTTCGTTTCTCCCGGAAAGCCCTCTGTCGTGGCTTTCACCCTGATTACGTTTTCCGCACCGTCAGCCTTGCCCGCTATGATGTGGTTGCTCCCCAAATCTACATAGCGGACGGCGGAGGGGAAAATGATATGCACCGTCTTGGCGAAAGTCACTTCCACGCCGTAGGGCGTTACCATTTGTCGGTAAGGCAGCTTTCGGGTGATACCCCGGTACAAGTCGTTGCCTGCCGCATACTTCACCGTGTCGGTTTCCTGTGCGTTTGCCGCACACACGCCCAGCAGGAGGGCGCACATTACAAAAATCTGTTTCATCGTTAATTGGAAATTTTAGTGGTTTGTCAAATGATTATTGCTGTTTGGCGTAAAGCATCACCCTGTACCCGGCTTTCAGCTTCACTTTCACGGTTCGGAACTTCTTGGCAAGGTAACCGGACGCACCCTGCATCAGCCCCCTTGTAACGTCCATCGCCACCTGTTGCCCGGCGTTCTGCGTAAAGGAAATGCTTGTACCCAGCCCGCTGCCGATATTCGCCATCGCCTCGTTGAAGGCTTCCTGCTCCATCGAGGACGGGACGGAAAGCCCCTTTTGCCCGTCCGTGTCGAACACGGCGAGTTCCACCGGGATGATGTTTCCCGCATACTCTATCGAGGACACCAGTATGTCGAGACGTTCGCCCTGTACCTTTGCCGTGCCCGCCACAAGGGTATTCTTCGGGATGATGATGCTGCCCGCCTGCATGGGTTCAAGCAGTCGGAGTTTTACCGCCTGCCCGTCCGTCAGCGTCTGGTCTTGATGGATGCAGGCGGCTATCGTGTTCCTGCCCATTGCGTAACCCGTTCCTACCGCCGTGTTGAAGCCGTAGTTGCGTGGCTGGCTGTAAGCACGGATAAAATCGGCATCGCTCATGGGCTGTTGTAGCCCTGAAACGGCGTTGTCCCGTACTGCCTGCACGGACACTGCTTCCGGCTTCTTTTCGATGTCGCCCACGACTGGCACTTGTGCCGCCTGCCTGTCGCCGCCTGCATATTTGGCGGCAAGCTCGTATGACTTTTCCAATAGAGCCATCTGTTCGTCAGCGGTGGGCGTGGCTTCCCGCTGACGTTCCAGCTTTTCGGTCAGTTCAGCCACCTGCCGTTTCAAGTCCTCTTTTTCCCTGTCCTCCGGGGGCGTTTCATAGAACGTGCTCAACTGGCGGTTGATGTCCCGGTAGGCGGTCGCCGAGGAAGAAGCGCCGCCGCCCCGCACGGGCTTCGGATCTTCTTCCGGCATCAGTCCGACTTCCGCCTGCGGTTCTTCCGTTTCATCGTCCCCTATGAAACCGAAGTCCTGAAGGGATTGTATTCTGTCCTGCCGTTTCCGGCTTATCATCGCCTGCTCGTAGGCGGTCTGCTTGTCCGCTATAATCCCGTCCTCTGCGGGCAGCGGGATGTCGGCATTGAAACCGCCCACGCTTTCCGTTTCCGCTTTCTCCTTGCCGGAGGGGGCGAATATCAGGTACATGCACCCTGCAAAGGCGAGGAACATCAGCGGGAAGACTATCATTTTCCTGCGCCGCTGCACCTCTTTCGGGGAAAGTTCCCGTTTGGGCTTCTTCTCCTTTTCGGGCTGTCTGCCCGGTTCATTTTTCTGTACTTCTTCCATATTCAGGTCTGTTTGTTAAATTGATACTGTCGTTACCGTGCAGCGGGAACTGCCGGATGTGTTCGATTTGCAGCCTTTGCCCGTCCCGTTTCCCGATGCTGTAAATGGACGAAACGGTGATATAGAGGGACAAGCCGCCGAACAGGGCGGACATTACGAGGATGACCGCCAGCCGCTTGCCCGGCGTGATACGCCCGCACAGGCGGCACAGGCGTTCATCCGCCCAGTCCCGCACCGTTTCAATGTAATTTCGCTTCCTCTCCATAAGGCTATCGTTTAATGGTTTGCAAATCCCTGTTCTCGTCAATCGTGAACGCTTCCATGATGAAGCCGTGCGGGTTGTTGTCGCTCCGTGTGGCGTTCAGGAGCCTGCACGTGGTGACAAGGCTTCTGACCGTCAGGCTACTTTCCCGGACAATAAGCTGCCGGGCATAGGTTCTCACCTTGTAGGGGTACTGGTTGAAGTCACATTTCACGCTGTCAATCTCCACCGTCTGGTTGATGTTGCCCGAAATGATACGGTTGTAGTAGCCCTTTTCCGACAAGTCCTTGTAGTAGTTGAACGCACTCCTGTCGGCGAGGAACAGGGAGCGTTTGATGTTTCCCTCGATGGCGTCCTTGTCGGGCGAGAGCGTGAAAAAGAGTTCGTGGAAACGCTTCACGTGCGATTTCGCTTCAATTGGTCTGTTCTGCGCCATGTCCTGCGAGAGAGCCAGCATCAGGCTCTTGCCGTTGTCGAGGACGTATATCTTCTGCCGCTGCTTTTCGGCGAAGCTGTACGAGTTCCACACGGCAAAGCCCGTGACCAGTGCGCACAGGCAGATGAATACCAGCGCAAAGAGCCGGATTTGCCGGAAGCTCGTTTCGATGTTCGTCAATGACTTGAATTCCATATTCTAAAAATTGAAGTTGGTTATTTGAGAAGTTTTCCTGCAATCTTTCCGGTTGCCGCACCTGCCGCCGCACCCGTGAGTGCGCCCGCACGTGTCAGGTTGCGGTTGTATGCGGTTGTACCCCCGGCTGACACAATCCAGCCTGCCACAGTCGGAACGGTAAAGTAGCCCACGATGCCGATAATCATAAAGATTACATACACGGTACTGCTCCCGTCCGGTATGAAGTTCGGGTCGGAAAGCTGCTCGATGTCCTTCTGGAGCATCAGTGTCTGTATGCGTGCCAGCACGCTGCTGAACAAGTCCGACACGGGAAGCCACAGGTAAATCGAGATATAGCGTGAAATCCACTGGGTCAGCGTGCTTTGGAAACCGTCATAGACGGAAAGGGCGAACGCCAGCGGACCCAGTATCGAGAGCACTATCAGGAAGAAAGTGCGCAGCGTGTCGATAATTAGCCCCGCCGCCTGAAAGAGTATTTCCAGCAGTTCCCTGAACCAGTCCCGGACGGATTTCTTGATGTTGTATGCCGCCCTGTCCATGTACATGCCCGTCATGGTAACCATGTCGGAGGGCGACCAGCCCAGTTCCTCCAGTTGCCTGTCAAATTCCTCGTCCGAAGCGAGGTATGCCGTTTCCGGGCTTCGCATCAGGGCTTCGTACTCCAGCCTGTCTTTCTGTGCCCGGTACTCGTTCATGTCGAAGGTCTGCGTTTCCATAAGCTGGCTGCATCCTTTCACAATCGGCGACAGCACCGTGTTGATAGTCCCCAGCACGAACGTGGGGAAGAACATGATGCACAGCCCCAGCGCAAATGGGCGTAGAAGCGGGTAAACGTCTATGGCTTCCGCCCGTGCGAGCGACTGCCATACCTTGGCGGCTACATAGAACAGCGCACCCAGCCCGGCTATCCCTTTGGCTACCCCAGTCATGTTACCGCACAGGGGCATCATTTCGTCATACAGCACCCGCAGCACTTGGTGCAGGTTGTTAAAATCCACTGCTAACAACATAGGCATGTCCGTTTGATGTTACCAGTAGCGTTCATCCGCCGAGCCGTAGAGAGCCAGCACCCGGTCGGTGTCGTTCTTTTTCTTTGCCCGCAGGTAGGACACGGAAATGTTCTTGCGGGTGTAGTAGTTCACGAGATTGCGGTAGTTCATCAGGCTTCGGTAGGCATTATCGATGATTGCCAGCCGTTCGGCATCCGTCAGCGACATGCCCGTGATGTTCACGACATTTTTCAAGTCCTGAAGCACGTCCGAACTCTCGTCCAGCAGCATGGCATAGCCGGAGGATATGGTCGCCAGCTCGTCCGCCGTGAAATACGGGTCGGCGAGCATGATTTGGTAGTTCCTGACGTAGATTTCGGAGATTTCCGCCACCAGTTCGATGCTTTTCTTCACCTTGATACCGCCCTTGACGACATCATGCACGGATTTGAGCGCATCGTAATAGGCTTTCCCCTGCTGGAAAATCTTCTGCGTTTCCAGAAAGCCGTTCAGGGTGTTGGCTTTCGTCCCCGCCGTTTCCACAATCTGTTTGGCGGTGTTGATGATGCCCTGAGCCAAGTTGCCGGGGTCTGACACCACCCACTGGGCGGATGCCCTGCCCATGAAGCACAGGCATACCGCCATAAGAAGAATCGTTCTTTTCATCATTTTTTGTTTTTAGGATTTGTAACACGCCTGTATTCGCCGCCGGGCAGGAGCGTTATCCGGTCGTTCTTTTTGTCGTAGGTGAACTGTATGCCGAAGCCTGTTTCAATGAACAGGCAGCCGTTCCGCTCTGTCACCGGATAAGTCGTTTCCAGTACCCTGCCCCTGACATTCGCTTTACGGGTGACGGTGTATCTGCCGTCCGTTTCCGTGAGTGTGAAAGCCGGGTGTCCCCTGACGTGTACCCAGTCGCCCCGCATCCTTTCCAGTTCCTTGCTTTCACTGTCCTTGCAGCCAGCCAGCAGGCAGGCGGACAGCAGCGTGTAAATCAGATTGTCCATTAATTTCATATCGTTTATTTTTAGGTGGTTGATAATCCGGGATTTCTTTTGCTCTCCGCAAGCCGTTTGACAGCCACTTCAAGGTTGCCGCCCAGCTTGTCGGCAAGGGCGAACAGTTCCGTTTTCTCGCTTTCTTCGGTCGTGTACGTGTAATATTCCTCCAGCGAAACTTCCGTTGCGTACACCGCCGACTGCGTGCCGCCCAGCGAGAAGAACACTTCCTTGTACTTCCGTCCGGGATGGTTTGCCATGTTGATGGACAATATTTGCGAACGTTCCTTGTCGGTCAGTCCCAAGAGGTTCTGTATGCTGTCGAACTTGTTGAGATATTTCCTTTGGTCTAACAGAATCTTGCAGTCCGAATTGTTGATGATGCTCTCTTTCACGATAGGCGAGGAAATAATATCCTCCACTTCCTGCGTTACCACAATCGCTTCCCCGAAATACTTTCGGACGGTTTTGTACAAATATTTTATGTAGTCCGCCATGTTCGCCGACGCTATCGCTTTCCACGCTTCTTCAATCAGGATTAATTTTCTTATTCCCTTCAATTTGCGCATCTTGTTTATAAAGGCTTCCATGATGATGATGGTCGTTATCGGGAACAGTATCTTGTGGTCTTTGATATTGTCCAGCTCGAAGACAATAAAGCGTTTGTGCAGCAAGTCCAGTTCCTTGTCGGAGTTGAGCAGGTAGTCATACTCGCCGCCCTTGTAATAGGGTTCAAGCACGTTCAGGAAGCCGTCAATGTCAAAGTCCTTTTCCCTGACATTCTTCCGTTCAAGCTGTCGGCGGTATTCGTCCCGGACAAACTCGTAGAACGTGTTGAAGCAGGGTGTTACCGACCTGTCGCCCGTGATACGTTCTATATAGGCACTTACCGCATTGGACAACGCTACTTCTTCCGACCGCTTCGGGGCTTCATCGTCCCGCTTCCACAGGGTGAGTATAAGGGTCTTGATACTCTCTTTCTTTTCGATGTCGAATACCCCGTCCTCGACATAGAACGGGTTGAACGCTATCGGGTTCTCGTTGGTGTAGGTGAAATAAATCCCGTCCTCGCCGTGCGTGCGGTTGTGGATAAGCTGGCACAGCCCCAAATAGCTGTTGCCCGTATCTACCAGCAGCACGTGCGCCCCCTGCTCGTAATACTGGCGTACCATGTGGTTGGTGAAGAAAGACTTCCCGCTGCCGCTCGGCCCAAGTATGAACTTGTTGCGGTTGGTCGTGATGCCTTTCTTCATGGGCAGGTCTGATATGTCGATGTGCAGCGGTCGCCCGCTCACCCTGTCCACCATTTTGATGCCGAAGGGCGAAAGCGAACTCTTGTAGTTCGTTTCTTCCACGAACAGGCAGAGAGCCTGCCCCAAGAACGTGTAGAAACTTTCTTCCGCCGGGAAGTCCCCCTCGTTGCCCGGTATGCCCGCCCAAAAGAGCGTGGGCGTATCGACCGTGTTGTGGCGTGGCTTGCATTCCATCAGGGCAAGCTGGCTTCCCACATCGTTGCGTATGCGTTTGAGTTCCTCCCGGTCATCGCTCCAAGCCATGACGTTGCAGTGGCAGCGCACGGAAACAAGCCCCTTGCTGTGCGCTTCGTTCAGGTACTCGTCTATCCATTCCTTGTTTATCTGGTTGGCACGGGAGTAGCGGGAAAGCGACTGCATGTTCCGGGCGGTCTGCTCGAACGTTTTCAGGTTTTCGGCATGGTCGTCTATGAAGATGTATTGGTTATAGACGTGGTTGCACGACAGCAGCACGCCCACCGGGGCGGCGAATGACAGGCGGCAGTCGCTCCGGTCGGTGGACAGCTTTTCAAACCGTGTGTCCGTACCGACCTTTTCCGGCAAATCTTCCACGTCCGAAAGCGTGTGCAGGCACAGTATGTCGTCCCCGACACGCATTTCTTCCGGGTAAAGCCCGATGTCTTTCAGGCAGGTGGTATCTGTCTGCGAGAGCGAGAAATATTTCTCGATGATGCCAGCCTTTCCGTCCTGCCCGGTGATTTCCGGTGCCGCTAGCCGGGTAAGCGTGACAAACCCGCTGTCGTTCATGATCCTCTCGAACTGTCCGACCGCTTCGATGAATTTCATAACCGTTTCTCTGTCCGCAATCTCCTGCGGAACAATCCTGCCCCGGCAGAGGGTGGAGAAGTCGCTCTGTCTGCGGCTTCTCTCCCTTGTCGTCTTTGTCAGGAACAGGTAGCAGTAATGGTTCAGGAACGGGCGTTCATTGAAATGCCGTTCAAAACTCCGGGACAGGAAACTGAGTTCGTCCTTTTCCGTGTCGGGCTGGTAGCTCTCCTTGATGAAGAAGTCCTGCTTGTGTACGATGGAATAGTCGGGCAGTACCTTGATTGCCTTGTACCATGCCGAATGTATGGCTTCATATTCGGCACTGGTAACGGTGAACAGTTCGGGCAGTTCCACCCGGAAAGCCACCGTTATGTCGGCATCCTTTGAAATGATGCAGCCGTTCTCCACCGCCAAAAGGGGAAATTTCCTTTCCAGCGTGGTAGCCTTTAACATATTCCTCATGGTCTTTCTTCCTTTCTTTTTTTATAGGTGAATAATCTGGGTATCGCCTTTCGGCTGATGATGAAGCGGGGATGTCTTTTGCGGGCGGCAGCTTTCATCAGTCCGTGCGTGCCGTACTTGGCGTTGAGCCGGAACGTCTGCCATACGAGCAGCAGCGAAGCCGACACGATGAAACCGATACATAGCCACTGGTTCACGCCTGCCATGAACAGGACAATGAACACCACGAACACGGCGAGTAAGCCGCCCGCAAAGATGAAAAGGTACTGGCTTTTCAGCCCCTTGAACTCCACCGGCTTCCCGATACCCCTGTTTACCGGATATTCAGACATAGCCGCCGTTTTAGAGGAAGAACGAACGCAGGATAGTGGCGGCGACAATCAGGAAGATGCACGCCCCGAACCAGCTTGCGGCGGTCTTGCTGGTATCGGGGTCACCGCTTGAGAACTTGTTATACACTTTTACACCGCCAATCAAGCCGCAGACCGCCCCGATTGCGTACACCAGCTTTGTTCCGGGGTCGAAGTAGCTGGTTATCATGTTGGTGGCTTCGGTAATGCCCGCCTGTCCGTTACCTTGTGCGTAGGCACTTACCACAGCGGCAAGGAGAGCCGCCGACAAAAAGATTTTCTTTTTCATTGCGAATTGGATTTTAATGCCGGGACAGCGGGTGGATAGTCCGCTGTCGCACGGCGGATGAATAATTTGAAATTTTAGTGGTTGCGGCACGGATGCCGTCTGTTGGTGTCAGTATTTCCAATCAACCGTAATCACGTTGCTTCATATCGTTACTTGTTATGTTACAGATACTCGTTCATGTCGAACGCTTCGTATTCCCCGCTGGTATTGCCAGTTCCGGCGGGAGCAGCCGCAGCCAGTTCCGCTTCGTTGCGTCCCAGCAGTTCCGCCACCTTTGCCAGCCCGCCGTTGATGTTCTCCACCACCGCATCGTAGAGGTTCGTCCCATCAATCCGTGCCAGCGTCACGGCGGCTTGCCGCTGTTCCGCTTCGGTGGAGTTGTCGGCGTTCGCCGTGCGTACCGTTTCGCCCAGTTCCTCAAAGCTCACGCCCGCAGCCCTGCCCGTATCATCGTCCCCGTCCATGTACCCGGATATTTCTTCGTCCTCGTAATCGGGTTCGTCATCCCCGTAGTCGGGCGTTTCGTCCGGCTGTCCGGCAGCTTGCGCCGCAAAAATAGTATCATTTTCAGCCGCTTGCGGGAGGTGTCCCGATTTGTCCTGCACTGTCCCGATTAGTCCACCCTTGTAGCGGCTCTCGCCTATCAGCGTGTAGCCGTCCGCCTGACTTTCGGGAACGGTTTTATCATTTGTTCCCTTTTCGGAACGCCTGTTGTCCGCATGGCGATACCACAGCCACAGGGCGATATAGTACACCAGAAGCCCGGTAAGTATGCAATAGGTTACCATAGTCAGACAGGCTTTTGGAAGTGGCTTTCGTACAAGGCGTTTATCTCGTCTTGGTACTGTTCGAAGTGCCGCAGCAGAATATTTTCCACGTAGCTGCTTACCGTCACCTTGCGCCCGCCTATCACCGTCACGATACGCATCAGTTTCTCGTGGGTGGCTCGGCTCACGTACAAGGGTTGTCGGTCTGCCAGTTCCACTTTCTGGAAGTAGGTTTCCCGGTAGTCGCCCGTGCAACCCTTGCGCCTGCGGGGTGTCGGTTTCTCCATCCGTACCGTTTCCGTCTGTTGTCCCTCTTGGGGGATGCCCGTTTCGCCGCCGGGGTTCGGTATGTCCTCCGGCTGCTTGTCCTGCTTGGCGGGAACACCCTGCGAGATAAGTTCCCGCATGAAATCCTCGTCTATTTTCGGCAGAGTGCCGTTTTGCTTTGCCATATCATTGTAATTTAATGTAATACATCATTTCTGTTATCAGTTTTTCCAAGTTGCTGCCCCTTACCAGCGGGCGGCTGGCGGGAAAGAGCGTGGAGCGGAACACCGCTTTCCTGTCCGTTACCAGTTCTTTTTTGTAGCGTTTGGTGTCTGGGATAAAGGTTTTCATCAGCGGCAGTTCCAGTTCCTTTATCGTTTTGTCATAGGCGGCATAGAGGTCGGTTTTCTCCCGACCGTCCACCATGTTCCAGAAGAGGTACAGCCCGGCAAGTCGGCAGGCTTCATTCCTCACCAGCAGCTTTTGGATAGCCACCGCAAACGACAGGCTGCTTTCAAGAACCACCTTATCGGCGGAAATCGGGGTGAAGATATAGTCCATGCCCGCAAGGGAGTTTATCACGCCCTCGCTGTTCACCGTGCCCGGCAGGTCAAAAAACACGATGTCCGGCACGTGTCCGGCTTCTGCCGTATATCCGTCAGCCGTGGCTATCGCCTTTTCGGGCGAACTGCACAGCACCGGGTAGGCTTTCTTCCCCAGACGGGTGAACTGTTCATACGCCATACGCTTGTAATCCTCGTCCGCCCCGACCTGTTCGGCATCCCGCTTGCGCATCCCGGCAATGGAGTGTTGCGGGTAGTCGCAATCGACTACCGCCACATCGTAGCCTTTGAGGTAATAGAGATAACTCGCCGCAAGCACGGTAAAGGTGGTTTTGCCGACCCCGCCCTTCTGGGTGGAAAAGGCGACATAAAGGGGTGTTTTCTTGTTTTCCATATTGCTTCCGTTCATTATTGGTTGATATATTTGTTTATTGCTTCCAATCATTCGGGCTTTCCATATTGCAGGCTTGAAATATGGCAAGACTGCTTTATTTCAATCTTGTTTTCCTGCTTTCATTCTTTCTTGAAATCCTGCTTTCAACCGTTCTTGCCTGATTGAAATGTGTCTTTCAATCTTGAAATCTTATGCAAATAAAAGGAGAAAAAACGTCCGTTTTTAGATGTGTCCCGATTTGTCCTTTCGTGTCCCAGTTTGTCCACCAACTGCCTATTTTACAGCATTATAAATCACCGTTACTTTGCAGCGGAGTAACGAGCCGCAAGGGGTAAAGACGTGTAACGGTGCTGGTGGACGGCAGGGCTTGCCGCCTGATGCAGACCCCAATCCGTCCCGGACGGATTTTCGATTTTCGCCAGAAAATAGCAAGGTGTGTTTCGTGGCACACGAAACCGTTTTCCGTGCCTGAAAACGCCTTGCCCCTTACGGGGGTAAAAACCACTCCGAAGTCGTGATTTTTTAATTCAAGGAAGTATGGAAACAAGGAAAAACAGCAAGGGCGGTCGCCCCGCCCTCCAAGACCCGGCGAAACATCGCCATGTACTTTACCTGAACGACCGGGAGAACGCCCGCTTCCTCTCGCAGTGGGAGCAGTCGGGCGTTTCGAGCAAGTCCCGTTTCATCGCCGCACGTATCTTCGGCGAGCCGTTCCGGGTGGTGAAAGTGGACAAGTCGGCGGTCGAGTATTGCGCCCGACTGACCGAATTTTATGCACAATTCAGAGCGGTTGCGGTCAATTACAACCAAGTGGTAAAGGCTCTAAATAGTAACTTTTCGGAGAAAAAGGCACTGGCTTTTCTCTATAAACTGGAGAAAGCGACTACCGAACTGGCTATGTTGAACCGTCAGGTTATCGACCTGACAAACGAGTGCAGGGAACTATGGTTGCCAAAATAAGTACGGGAAGTTCCATGTTCGGCGCACTGGCATACAATCAGGAAAAGGTGGACAACGGGGAAGCAAAGGTGCTTTTCTCCAATAAAATGCTGTTGGACGAGGACGGGCATTCCAGCATCGGCGGGTGTATGCGCAGCTTTGAAATGCAGATGCCCGTCCATTTGTCCACCAAGAAGCCGATATTGCACATTTCCATAAACCCGCACCCGGAAGACGTGCTTTCAGACCAGCAGTTGTCTGACATCGCACGGGAGTATATGCGGAAGTTGGGCTATGGCGACCAGCCTTATTTGGTCTATAAACACGAGGACATCGACCGCCACCATATCCACATCGTGGGCTTACGGGTGGACGAAAACGGCAAGCCGCTGAATGACAGGTTCGAGCACCGGAGAAGCAAGCAGATTACCCGTGAACTGGAACGGAAATACAACCTGCATCCGGCGGAGAGAAAGGAGCGTGCCGAACGCCCCGAACTTAAAAAGGTCGATTACGCAGCCGGGGACGTGAAGCACCAGATTGGCAATACTGTGAAAGCGGCTTGTTACGGCTACCGCTTCCAGTCGTTCGGGGAGTACAGGGCGTTGCTTGCCACCTGCAACGTGTGCGCCGAGGAAGTCAAGGGGGAAATAAACGGCAGACCCTATCAGGGCATTGTCTATTCCGCCACGGACGATAAGGGCGAAAAGGTGGGTAACCCGGTAAAGGCATCCCGCATCGGCAAGTCGGTGGGCTACGAAGCGGTGCTGTGCAGGATGGAGAAATCGGGCAAGACGATTAAGGACGGGAAGCTGAAAGAGCGTACCCGGAAGATTGTCGCCGCAGCCATGCAGACCGCCCGTAACCGACAAAAGTTTGAACAGGAACTGAAACGGCAGGGCATTGACGTGGTGTTCCGGCAGAACGACAGCGGGCGCATCTATGGCGTTACGTTCATCGACCACGACAGCCGGGTGGTATTGAACGGTTCACGTTTGGGCAAGGAGTTTTCGGCGAACGTGTTCAATGACCAGTATTCGGATGCCCAAACGGGACAGACCGAAAGCGTTGCTCCGCAGCGGGGACAAGGGCAGGACTTCACGCAGCAGCCGCATACGGCGGCACGGCTTCCGGTCAGCGGACTGGGCGGGTTGTTCGGCGGATCTTCCATAGGAGAAGAACCGCCGCAGGACACCGCCGGGCAAAAGAGAAAGAAGAAAAAGAAGCGCACAAGACGCATCGAATAACTTAAAAACATACGACTATGCAACAGGAAGATGATTTGAGGGGGCTTGCAAGGGTCATGGACTTTATGCGGACAATCAGTATTTTATTCGTGGGAATAAACGTGTATTGGTTCTGTTACTCCAGCCTGAAAGGATGGGGAGTAACCTTTGAAGTGATTGACAAGATTTTGTGGAACTTCCAGCGTACCACCGGGCTGTTCTCGTCCATGCTGTGGACGAAACTTTTTGCGGTGGTGTTTCTCGCCCTATCGTGCATCGGGACAAAGGGGGTGAAGAACGAGAAGATAACTTGGACGAAGATACATTGCTGCCTTGTGGTGGGTTTCGTCCTGTTTTTCCTGAACTGGTGGCTGCTGGAACTGCCCTTGCCGCATACGGCGGACACGGCATTTTACATCGCCACGCTGTCTGTGGGCTATATATGCCTGCTCATGGCGGGTACATGGATGTCCCGCCTGTTGAAGAACAACCTTATGGATGATGTCTTTAACACCGAGAACGAGAGTTTCCAGCAGGAAACCCGACTTATCGAGAACGAGTATTCGATAAACCTGCCAACACGTTTCTATTATAAGAAGAAATGGAACAACGGGTGGATAAATGTGGTGAACCCGTTCCGTGCCAGCCTTGTGCTGGGCACGCCGGGAAGCGGAAAGTCATACGCAGTGGTAAACAATTACATAAAACAGCAAATCGAGAAGGGTTTTGCACTCTACTGTTATGATTATAAGTTTCCCGACCTGTCGCAAATAGCATATAATCATTTGCTCACGCATTTGGACGGCTACAAGGTCAAGCCCAAGTTTTACATTATCAATTTTGACGACCCACGCAGGAGCCACCGGTGCAACCCGATAAACGCCAGTTTCATGTCGGACATAGCGGACGCTTACGAAGCCAGCTATACGATAATGCTCAACCTCAATCGCAGTTGGATAACCAAGCAGGGCGACTTCTTCGTGGAAAGTCCGATTATCCTTTTGGCGGCTATCATTTGGTATTTGCGCATCTATCAGGGCGGCAGGTATTGCACGTTTCCCCATGCCATTGAACTGTTGAACAAGAAATACGCCGATGTGTTCACGATTTTGCGCAGCTATCCCGAACTGGAAAATTATCTTTCCCCGTTCGTGGACGCTTGGGAATCAGATGCCCAAGAGCAGTTGCAGGGGCAGATAGCGAGTGCCAAAATACCGCTTTCACGTATGATAAGCCCGGCACTTTACTGGGTAATGACGGGCGATGATTTCTCGCTGGATATAAACAACCCGAAAGAGCCTAAAATACTGGTTGTCGGCAACAATCCCGACCGCCAGAACATCTATTCGGCGGCACTGGGATTGTATAACAGTAGAATAGTGAAGCTGATAAACAAGAAAGGTCAGCTTAAAAGTTCGGTGATTATAGACGAGTTGCCCACTATCTATTTCCGTGGTCTTGACAACCTGATTGCGACCGCCCGAAGCAATAAGGTGGCGGTTCTGCTGGGCTTTCAGGATTACAGCCAGCTTACCCGTGACTACGGGGACAAGGAAAGCCGTGTGATACAAAATACGGTAGGCAACGTGTTCAGCGGTCAGGTGGTCGGTGAAACGGCAAAAATCCTGTCGGAGCGTTTCGGGAAAGTGTTGCAGAAACGGCGTAAGCATTCGGTAAACCACGTTGCAAATTTTGTGAATTAGTTCCGAATCGGTGTTATTTGTAGTCGATTCGGAACTAATAGTATCTATTCGGAACAAGTTTGATGGGATTTAGCCCAATCACGTGGTAGAAGTTCTTCCATATTCTTCTCATCCCTTTCATAATATGGGATTTTACTCAGGACATCTTCCATCCAGATTCTGGGGTCTACTTCTGCAGACTTGCAGGTGGCAATCAGTGAGTACACGATGGCAGCCCTGTATGCGGATGCGTCGTTGCCGCAGAACAGATAATTCTTTCTGCCCAAGGCCAAAGGTCTTATGGCATTTTCTATGCGGTTGTCATCAATTTCGATTCTTCCGTCGTTTACGTATCTGGAAAGCCTGGGAAGAAGCGTGTACGTATATTCGATGGCTTTACCCATGCGGCTTTTAGGAAGCACTCTGAGATAAGCATCCTGCAGCCACTTTTCAAATTCAAGTATCAGCGGATAGGCCTCACTGATACGTTTTTCCTTACGCTCTTCGGCTGCGAGTCCGGCATCATTGGCTTCAGATTCTATCTTGTACAGCTTGCCGATGTAGTGTATTGCCTGTGTGGCCAGGGTCCTGTTCTCTTCCAGGGCATCCACGTACTTCCTTCTGGCATGTGCCCAACAGCCGACCAGGGTGATTCCTTTCATCTGCTCGAACTGTTCGTAAGCTGCATAGCCGTCACATTGCACAATGCCACGGTAGCATCCCAGCAGTTCACGGGCTACCATCCCCGAACGGCTGCCACGGTCATAATGGAACATGACGTCCCCCGTGATGCCGTCGCGCACGCACCACTCATACCCTTTTTTCGCCTTATGTTTCTCATTGTCCATCACAGGAATGACACTCTCGTCCACTTGTATATACTCACTGGAGAGTATCTTCTGTTTGAGCAGGTTGTACAGCAGCTTGAGTTTCTCCACCGCCATTTCATACCATCCGCACATGGTAGATTCGCTTATGCTGATTCCTGATTCGCGATACTGCTGTATCAGACGGTAGAACGGGAGATGATACATGAACTTGCCGATGATAATGTCCGTCAGGACCGAGGCGCCTGCCATACATTTGCTGACCGGAACAAGAGGTAGCGGGTGAATCAGGATCTGCCTTTCCTCGGGGTATTTCTCCATATCGGATTTACTTATCACTTTGTGACGGACGGTCTTCAGGATATATACTTTTGCCGGAACACGTTCCAGGCGTGAACTCTCTTCCTTTCCGATTTCAATGAATTCATCCTTAAGCCTGCCTTCCTCGTCTGTTGTCCCTTCAGGGTAAAGATCAACAACCTCTACAGGCAGTGAGGAAGTGTCCAGAGACTTGCGGACCGGTTTTTCCTTGACTTTTATAGTTCTGGTGATTTCTTCTTCACTCTTGCGGACTTCCTTCTCCATCCGGGATATTTCCATGGAGGACATTTCCTCCTTTGAGAACAGAAACAGCTGGTTGGGATCAAGCGGAAGACTCTTCTCGCTCATCCGCCCAAAGACTTTTTTCCGGAGCCAGTAAAGGGATTGTTCCAGCGAGGAAACCCTGCTGATAAGCGCCGCTTTATCCTGACGGAGCTTCTCAATTTCTTCCAATAAGGCTTTTTCCTGTTCTTCTGTAAGCATCTGTATCTCATTGTTCTACAATGTAAATATACTAAAATCCAATGACATACAAAAGCGAATAGAGTAAAAATCCGATACTATTTTCGAAGTTTCTGCAGGTTTTCAAGTCTCGTGCGACGGGAGTCGCGGGCTTCCATGATACCCTCCACAATCATGACAAGTTCCCGCCATTCTATATTTGTACAGACCTCATTGTCGTTGGCAGAATCAGGCTTGCCTAAGGTACCGGCTTCCAGAAGTTTGGAATACAGCACCATGCCGCCCGGCTCCCAATGCAGGAGCTTTATGCGGTCACGGGCACGGTTTATGAAGATATATACGTTGCCGTTGCTGGGGTCCTGACCCATGGCGTCGGTAATGATACCGCTGAGAGTATGAAAGCTTTTGCGCATATCAGTCGGGCGGTTATACAACAGATAGCGCATACTGTCATTAAGGCTGAACATGGCTGCAGGCCTGGATGATTGAAAACAGTTCCTTTTCATTTAGCTCACCGCAAATGCGTATGGCAGTACCGGCCGGTGTACGTATTTCTATCTCTTTCAATCCGCTTGGCGGGATCGGTGCGTTTTTCTGTTTACGCCCGCTTGTTCCGGCAAATGAAGGAACAGGAACAAAAGATCCGCTGTGGGGAAGCTCGATAAACTCACCTTGAGCCGATTTACCCGATGATTGCTCGGCGGCATAACGGGATTTGCTGTCATAAAACCGCCATACAGGGATATTGAGCTCCTCTAATCTTGACTTATAAGTCACTTTGTGCTCTTTGCAGTAGTTCATTATCTCTACTACTTCTTCTCGTGTCATCATAACTTTGCTTTTTGGACGTAAAGTTAATGATGGAAGTTGGAGATAAAAATACGTGGTTTACCGAATGCTTACGAAACGGCAGAGCATGACAATCAACCAGCGGGAGAAGTCCACCTCGATAAGCACCCAAATGGACAGCCTGATACCTGCCAGCAAAATATCCAACCTCACGCAAGGCATGTTCGTGGGGGCGGTGGCGGACAACTTCGATGAACGGATAGAACAGAAGATTTTCCACTGTGAAATCGTGGTGGACAACGAGAAGGTGAAACGGGAAACAGCCCGTTACGTGAAGCTGCCGCAGATTATCGACTTCACCGACAAGGACGGCAACGACCGGATGCAGGAGGAAATACAAGCCAACTACGAGCGCATCCGTCAGGAAGTCCGGCAGATTGTCGAGGACGAGTTAATCCGTATCAAGAATGACCCGGAGCTGTGCCATTTGATTAAGGAGGAAGAATAATTGATATTCTTTCATGACACAGAGAATTTTACTAATTACATACTCCTATAATGATTGATTTTTTGGAAATATAAAGTAAATTGACTTTATTATAAACTAAATAGTTTACAAATAATTCAAATAAGTAGGTTTAATTTACCAATGATCCAAATAGTTTATTGAGAAATACTTTATAGCAATAATATTAAATAAAGGGGAATTATCTTTCAGGATACTTATACAATTAATTTCGTAAGCATACTATTTCCCGCCACGACAATTTTATCGGCTGTTTTTCAGCCGATAAAATAAAAATGTCCGCGAGAAAATATTTTTGTTTTAACATTCCGGTTTATAAAAACATGGCAGAAGAGTCTTCTTGTCGCAGACCTTACCATGAAGAATACATTCAAACAAGTGCTTCAGGTAATCTTGAGGGTCTATATCGTTCAACTTACAGCTTTCTATCAGCGAGAAGATGAATGCCGAGTTTTCTGCCGCATCCTCACTGCCGATATTCATACAGTTTTTGAGCAGCAGCTTTACAGGTTTCATCCTTTGCTCACAGAGGTTGTTCGATATTTCCGCTGCACCGTCCTTGAGGATATTTTTCAGGGATTTCCACTGGTTTAACGTATAGTTCACAGCCTTTCTCATCAGTTCGTTTGCCATGAGTTTGGTATCCTGCATCATCATGACCACCTTATGATGGATACGTTCAAGAATCGGTCCTGTAAGTTTAAGTCTTTTTTCCTTAATCTGCTCACCGCTGAGTTTCATTGTGCGGAACAAGTCTTCATTTCTGAACATATCACCGATAGGGTCTATTATATCCATCGCAGTTCTGTCTGAAGGCAAGGCATCAACCCACAACCTCCTGCAGTGCGTCCAGCATCCTATGTGAAGCACCTTTGAGGCTTCTCCGTCAAACATCCTGTAAACCGTATATCCGTCAGTGGATATGGTTCCCATAAAATATTCCAGGAACGACTTTGCCGTATCGGAAGACCTGCTGCCGTTGTTATAGTGATAATAGACCATCTTTATATGCTTTGCAAAGAAAGCCCATAAGTACTTTCTCCTGTAAGCCTTACCTTCCGGTGTTTCAACTCCAACGAGTTCGGTAGTCTCATCAACCATAAGGTATTTTGCCCTCTGTACAAACTCCTTGAATGCATCTCCGATAAATTCCTTTAGTTTGGCGATTCCGTTATGGATATAGCTGTTCAGCGTGGTGTTGCTTATATGGATACCTTCTCTTGCAAGCAGCCTTATCTGTCTATTTTCAGGCATGCTGAAGTCATATTTCAGACAAAGCAGACGGGCAAGCAAATCAGGGGAGAAGATTCCTCCAAGGTTTTTCAAGGGATGCTCCATGGTGCTTGTGAAAGTGCCGTCTGCAAGCTTTACCCTTGCCACCTTGTACACATGCTCCACGTTATGAGCCCTTACATGTTCTACAACCCTGTATTCCCACACATCAGGCATACCGTTGCGGTTCATAAACCTTGCACCTTCAGGAAGCTGATAATAGTCTTCTATTTCATGAACAACTACCTTATCCACCTTCAGCCTGGTCTTTTCTGCACGGGGAGCTGTTTCCTTTTTCCTTGAAGGCCTGCAGTTCTGTGCAGGTACGTTACCGGAAGAGGTATTGCTGCCAGTACCGTTACCATCTGCCTTATTATTATCATCTTTCTTATCAGAGCCGTCATACTCGGACTTCTCCATCGCAGACTTGTCAATGTTACGGTTGTTCAGCAGCCTTCTTTGCTCGGAGGTACGGCCGAAACGATGTTTCCTGCTATCCTCAAGCTGAAGCCTGAGATTGGATATCTCATTTGCCAGCATCATGTTCACCTCGTCTTTTGCCTCAAGCTGCTTTCTCATAAGTTCTATTTCTTTCCTGTAATGTTCAACCGTGGTTGATTGCTTTTCGAGGGAATCTTTGAGATCATTGATTGTATCAATCAGAGCCTTTGAGTTCTCCCTGTTGGATTTTTCAATAGACTCAAGCCTCGCAATCAGTTCTTTATTCTGTTTGCGGAGCCCTGCCTTTTCTTCATTCGCCAGACCCAGCTGGCAGCAAAGTAACTCGTATGCTCTTTCATCAATCATGATATAAAGGTACGAAAAATCAAGCAGTTACGCAAACTTTTTATCAATTATTTTTGCATTATTTTATTGATAATCAATGCATTAATATTACTCTTTAGGACTGACATACATCTTGTCGACTACAATACTCTCCGTAAGATAGGCCATGTCCGACCATTGTATCCGGTAGCATTTGGAGACCTCATCAAACACCGGTTTCTTGAATCTCCCCATGATAGGACGTTTCTCGTAAAGCACATAAAAACCACGTTCGTAATGAAGTATCTTCACGACCTTGCGGTTACGGGACATGAACATATATACATTGGATGCATCACTCGGGTCAAGTGACATATCTTCCCTTATACTCTCACACAGACGGAAGATTCCTTTCCGCAAATCCACATTACCGTTGAACAGGTAATAGTTCAGGTTAGCACTCAGTCCAAGCATATCATCCTATCATTTTATTAAGCAACAGACTCAAATCAAGAACTGTGGTGTTTCTCAGAAACAGTGTCGCTCCGGATGTCAATTGCAGTTTTACCCACTTAATCGGAGATTCACCTTCAGGCTGTTTCACTTCCAACTTTACAGTTGGACTGTTGCAAGGCTTGCCGGTTATCTGGACTTTGGCAACCTTAGGTTGTTCTACATGAACAGTCTTGCCTAACTTCTCGCTCCACAGTTGATGACGCTGCCAGTTCATGAACTTGTCGTAGTTTACTCCATAATCAGCACAGAACTCCCGAAGATCCTTGGTCTCGCTGCATAACTGATAGAGGTCATATACCTCCTGATAGTTTACTTTTTCTTTCGCCATAATCATTGTTGTTATTTGGTTATGGCGCAAAGGTAGGTTTGTGAATAATGTGCGTCAAGGCGGAAAATAGTATGGTTACTTTCCTTTTCTAAAAAAGAGTACCATAATAGTCATGGCATTTGCTACAAATGCATTGCGTTTACAAAGTTAACACATTTTTCTGTAAATCAATATATAAATGGAGTATATTTGAGTCTATTTAATCGTAAAGTACTATCACACCAACAAAACTTCGGGTAAAGATAATTATCTGATATTTATGTCGGTATTCCTCTTCATTATATGTAATCCATCATTCTTTGAATGTTCACCATCTCATCTGTGTAATATTTATCTCGTTCAGCTCGCAATAAAGTCAACTTTGATTCTATAATCTTTTTATTATTTTTATAATTCAAATCAGAACGCATAAGCTGATACAGCGTAATCTGTTGCTTCAAGGTCACACCATCAGAATATTGGTCAGTTAGAGCCTTTAACTCTTTTTCTAACATTATTATTTGGTTGTCATACTCTTTTAATTTGTTGAGTAATGACATCATTTTTGTGTCATACAAGGTCATAATATCTTTATTTATTGAATTTTACCATTAATCCATAAACCTTCCTTTAATATTCTTCCATCGAAAGAAATAAACTTTCCACAACCATGTGCTAGACCATTTCTAAAAGTACATTCAAAACGATACCCCTTATTTGGATATGTTACTGACCCTTTTCCATTTTGTTCATTATTTTTCCATTCACCTTCATAAGAACTTCCATCGCCATAAATTAATTTGCCATATCCCTCCCGTTTTCCACGATAAAGTTGACCGACATAATACTCTCCCTTCTCGTCATGAAAATCTAACATTCCAACCCCATGCATTATATCATTTTCCATATCTATATCTCCAATATAATCTATTTGACCTGGAATTATCAACACACCTTTGCCGTGATAATTATCTTCTTTGAAAAAACCTCGATAGATTATTTTCCCAAATTCGACTCCATAACCATCTTTTAAATCATTTATAAAATTCCCTTCATAAACGACTCCGTCAGCATAATGACAAACACCATAACCATTAAGCATACCATTCTTAAAGTAGTCTCTGTTAGTAGTTCCATCTGAATAGTATTTTATACCATATCCATTGGGCTTACCATTTTCCCATTCTCCAGTAAAAGTATAGGGTTCAGTTGACCCATTAAAATCTTCACGTGATTTTGCTGTATAAAATTGTTTAGCCATATTTCTATACTATTTATTGAACAAATCTACTAAAAAATCGTGAGATTTTCACTATTATAGGATAAAAATATAGTTCTCTCCACGGCTCTTCCATTTAAGATTGATTTGTTTTTCAAAAATGTTGTTATTTTATAGAGAGCCTAACCAAGAGTGTTGGAATGATTTTGTTGGTGTGCTTCTATATTTAAGGTTATATTACCGAATTACATGGAGCATCATAGAAATTCTATGCGTAAACATAATCAACTCAAACAGTTTGTTTACGCATTGTTTACGCAAGCGCATAAAAAAAGCAGTTAGCAAATTGCTAACTGTCTGATTTTCAAAGTGGACCAGCCAGGGCTTGAACCTGGGACCTCCAGATTATGAGTCTGTTGCTCTAACCAACTGAGCTACAAGTCCGATATTTCAGATATGTTTCCGAAACCGGTGCAAAAGTAATGGTTTGGTATCAATTCTGCAAGATATAGCCTCATTTTTTTGATAAAAAAATTTAATATATGGCACTTTCCCGAAATATAATGTAATTTTGCGAAACTTAATCTTTTAATTATTAGGCATTATGTCACAAAACACGAACGAACCTCATCTGACCGGCCTGACCGACCAGGAAGTTCTGGCCAGCCGCGAGAAACACGGCGTAAATCTGTTGACTCCCCCCAAACGTACACCCATGTGGAAACTGTACCTGGAGAAATTCCAGGACCCGGTTATCAGAGTATTGCTTGTAGCCGCTGTGTTTTCACTCATCATCTCAATCATCGAAAATGAATACGCCGAAACCATCGGTATCTTCTTCGCCATATTCCTGGCAACGGGTATCGGATTTTATTTCGAATATGACGCCAACAAGAAATTCGACCTGCTCAACGCCGTAGGTGAAGAAACGCCCGTAACGGTTATCCGTAACGGCAAAGTAAGGGAAATTCCGCGCAAGGATCTGGTAGTGGGCGATATCGTCATCCTGAATACGGGAGAGGAAGTCCCCGCCGACGGTGTCCTGCTGGAAGCCGTTTCGCTGCAGGTCAACGAATCGACCCTGACCGGCGAACTGATGGTGAACAAGACGACAGACGAAGCCCACTTCGACGAAGAGGCCACCTACCCGTCGAATACCGCAATGCGCGGCACAACCATTACCGACGGACATGGAATCATGAAAGTGGAACGCGTGGGCGACGCTACGGAAATAGGCAAAGTGGCCCGTCAGGCTACGGAAGAAAGTCAGGAGCAGACCCCGCTGAACATACAGCTCACCAAACTGGCCAATCTGATAGGAAAGGCCGGATTTACCATTGCCGCACTTACCTTCATCATCTTTACCGGCAAGGACCTGTACGCATTCTTCACCGCGGGAAGCTATACGGGCGACTGGCATTCATGGCTGCACATTGCCCGCATCGTACTGAAATATTTCATGATGGCGGTAACACTTATCGTGGTGGCTGTCCCCGAAGGGCTGCCCATGAGCGTGACATTGAGCCTTGCGCTGAACATGCGCCGCATGCTGAAAACAAACAACCTGGTACGCAAGATGCACGCCTGCGAAACCATGGGAGCCATTACCGTTATCTGTACCGACAAGACCGGTACACTGACCCAGAACCTGATGCAGGTGTATGAAGCGCAACTGGACGAATCGGATCCCGACCTGATAGCCGAAGGTATCGCCGCCAACTCGACGGCTTTCCTGGAAGAAAAAGGCGACGGCGAAAAACCGTCCGGGGTAGGAAACCCTACCGAAATTGCCCTGCTACTATGGCTCAACGGAAAAGGACAGAACTACATGAAGCTGCGTGAGGAAGCCAAGGTTGTGAACCAGCTCACGTTCTCGACCGAACGGAAATACATGGCTACGCTGGTTGACTCACCCCTACAGAAGAAACGTGTACTATATATAAAAGGTGCTCCGGAAATCATAATGGGCAAATGTAACCTGACAGCGGAACAGGTGGCACAGTACAACAGCCAACTGCTGGCTTACCAGAACAAGGCCATGCGTACACTGGGACTGGCATACCGCTATATACCGGAAGGTGCATCCGAAGACTGCGCCGAACTGGTGGCCGAAGGAGGAATGACGTTCCTGGGTATATTCGCCATCAGTGACCCGATACGTCCCGACGTACCCGACGCTGTAAAGAAATGCCAGTCGGCCGGCATCGGTATCAAGATCGTGACGGGTGACACGCCGGGAACGGCTACCGAAATAGCCCGCCAGATCGGTCTATGGAAACCGGAAGACACGGAACGAAACCGCATTACAGGCGTGGAATTCGCAGCGTTGAGCGACGAAGAGGCACTCGACCGGGTACTCGACCTGAAGGTGATGAGTCGTGCCCGCCCGATGGACAAGCAGCGCCTGGTACAGCTGCTCCAGCAGAAAGGCGCCGTAGTGGCGGTAACCGGCGACGGTACAAACGACGCCCCTGCACTGAACCATGCACAGGTAGGTCTTTCCATGGGTACAGGTACTTCCGTAGCCAAGGAAGCCAGCGACATAACCCTGCTGGACGACTCTTTCAACAGCATCGCTACAGCAGTCATGTGGGGACGTTCCCTCTACAAGAACATACAGCGCTTCATCGTATTCCAGCTCACCATCAACGTGGTGGCCCTGCTCAGCGTACTGCTGGGAGCTTTCTTCGGGACCGAACTGCCGCTTACCGTAACCCAGATGCTGTGGGTAAACCTGATTATGGATACGTTTGCCGCCATGGCACTGGCATCCATCGCTCCAAGCATGGACGTCATGAACGAAAAGCCGCGTAAACAGACCGACTTCATCATCACCAAAGCCATGCGCAACGATATCTTCGGTGTAGGTATCCTGTTCCTGGCTGTCCTGATGGGACTGCTGGCGTGGTTCAAGACCTTACCTGGAGGAATGGATGTGCACCACCTCACCGTATTCTTCACCATATTCGTAATGCTGCAGTTCTGGAACCTGTTCAATGCCAGTGTATTCGGCACCAGCCATTCCATTTTCAAGGACGCCGGGCACGCCATAGGCATGCTCAGTGTGGCACTGATTATTTTGGTAGGTCAGATCATTATTGTTACCTTTGGCGGAAAAGTGTTCCGTACCGAACCGCTGCCGCTCCATGAATGGCTTCTGATTATCGGAAGTACCTCGGTTGTACTCTGGATAGGCGAACTGTGGAGAGGTATAGGCCGATTAAAAAAGAAATGACCGTTTATGGAAATCATAACAGGCGACATACAGATAGCCATTCCCCCCTGTGCAGCTACTATAGGCTGCTTTGACGGTGTCCACCGCGGGCACCGGTACCTGATCGGACAGGTCTGCCAGGAAGCCGCACAAAGGGGACTGTCGTCTGTACTCATCACCTTCCCCGTACACCCGCGCCAGGTCATGCAGTCCGACTACAGACCCCAGCTTCTTTCCTGCCTCCAGCAAAAGACCGACCTGCTCCAACAGCAGCCCGCCGACTACTGCATCATGCTTCCGTTCACCCGCGAGCTGTCCATGCTTTCGGCATACGAGTTCATGCGGCTACTGCGCGACCGTTACCAGGTGAAAGTGCTCGTAATAGGGTACGACCACCGCTTCGGACATAACCGCAGCGAAGGTTTCGAAGACTATTGCCGCTACGGACGTGAACTGGGAATGGAAATAGTACATGCCCGGGCTCTGGTGGAAGACGAACTGTCTATCAGCTCTTCGACCATACGCAACCTGCTGAAACTGGGTGAAGTGGAACGTGCCAACCATTTTCTGGGCTACCGCTATTACCTGGACGGGGTTGTAGTGGACGGCTACAAGGTAGGGCGCACATTGGGATTCCCTACAGCCAACCTCCAGCCTTCCTGCCCCGACAAACTGATTCCGGCAGAAGGCGTATATGCCGTCTATGCCTATGTCAAGGGCCGACGCTATGCCGGCATGCTCAACATCGGACACCGGCCGACCGTAGACAACGGGAACGACCTGAGCATTGAAGCCCACATCCTGGACTTCTCGGACAATATCTACAACCGCTACCTGCGCATCGAATTCATGCACTTTATCCGTCCGGAACAGAAATTCGGAAATCTGGAAGCGCTGAGGGCACAACTCCGGAACGACAGGGAAACCGTAGCCCGCCTGCTGCCCTGACCCGGCAAACACACTTCACCTGTACAATTCTTCCGTAAAACATTAACCATGGTAAGAACAATCAAACTCATACTCTATTTCTTTGCCTACCAGCTGGCATTCTCAAGTGTATTCCTGATAGGATACATGATCTGCCACCACACGCTGGAAATGCCCACATACGATTCACCGGGATTCCTGAACGTATCACTCATAGCCCAGGTACTTTCCACGCTGGCCGTAGGCATCCACCTGGCATGGGGCGGATACATACCGCTCAACCGGAAGACCCTCTCCCCCGTTTCGGCCGGAACAGTCATAACCTGCCTATTCCTGATAGCGGGAATGGGGCTCTGGACCAACTATTTCAATGAAGCGCTGGACCTGCCGGACACCATGGAGGAACTTTTTACACGGATGATGTATAACCCCTTCGGGGTCATAGCGGTAACCATTATGGCCCCTATCGTGGAAGAGATGCTTTTCCGCGGTGCCATAGAGGGGCATCTGCTGCGCAAATGGAAGAATCCCGCATGGGCCGTCATCGCATCGTCGCTGATTTTCGGACTGGTCCATTACAATCCGGCACAGGTTCCGTTCGCCTTCGTCCTGGGACTGGCTTTGGGCTGGGTGTATTACCGTACCGGAAGCCTGCTGCCGGGAATGATCATGCATTTCGTGAACAACACCTCTTCGGTTATCCTGTTCCACCTGGCGGACGACAAGAACGCTACCCTGAACGACATGCTCGGTCCCGTCGGCGCAGCCTGTTACGCCGGAGCGGGAATCATGGTAACGGTAGTCTGTATATGGCTCATCAGCAGGAAACTGGTTCCGCAGCCCGCCGTATGGAAAAAGAAAGAAGAAATACCCAATTTATAAACAAAAACAAAACACAATGAAAAATCTGAGAAACATGCTGGCAGCCGGTCTTTTCATGGCCGGAACTTGCTTTACCGCCGGCGCACAGACACAGATTCCGCTGGAAAACTTTTTCAAGAACCCGGAAAAGGTAAACTATCAGGTATCGCCCGACGGAACCTACTTCTCATTCATGGCTCCCTACGAGAACCGCCTGAACCTTTTTGTACAGAAAATCGGATCGGACACCACCATCCGCATCACGTCTGAAACGGAACGTGACATCGCCGCAAGCATGTGGGCCGGCAACAACCGCATCCTTTTCGTCAAGGATACGGGAGGCGACGAGAATTTCCAGCTCTATGGCGTAAACATCGACGGCTCCGACCTGAAATCGTACACCAATTTTCCGAACGTCAGAACCCAGATCATCGACCCGCTGGAAAAGATCGATTCACTGGTTATCATCGGCATGAACAAGCGTAACCCTCAGGTATTCGACCCGTACCGCCTGAACCTGAATACAGGAGAACTGACTCTGCTGGCCGAGAACCCGGGCAACATACAGGGATGGATGACCGACCACGACGGAAAGCTGCGTGTAGCCAGCGCCATAGTAGACGGTGTCAACACCCAGATACTGTACCGTGAAACGGAAGACCAGCCGTTCCAACCGGTATTGACCACCAACTTCAAGGAAACCGCCAGCTTCGCCGTCTTTACGCCCGACAACAAGATGGTCTACGCACTGACCAACATCGGACGCGACAAGACCGCACTGGTCCTGATGGATCCGAAAACCTGCGAAGAGAAGGAGGTTCTGTACATGAACGACAAGTACGACATCTCGGGCCTCAGCTACTCCGAAAAGAAGAACCGGCTGACAGTAGTAGCCTGTGAAGGACACAAGGACATGATCCGCCACTATTTCGACAAGGAAGAAGAAGAGATACGTAAGAAACTGGAAGCCCAGCTCCCAGGTTATAACATCGGTACCACCAGCCAGAGCAAGGACGAGAATATCCGCCTGATCTATGCCGGCAACGACCGCACATACGGAACCTACTACCTTTATAACGTAAAGGAAAACAAGCTTACCAAGGTGGCCGACATAGCGCCATGGATCAAAGAAGAGGATATGTGTGCCATGAACCCGATTACCTATACCAGCCGCGACGGACTGACCATAGAAGGTTACCTGACTCTGCCGAAAGGCTATACCATGGAAAATGCAAAGAACCTGCCGGTTGTGGTCAATCCGCATGGAGGACCGTGGGCACGCGACTCCTGGGGATACAATCCGGAAGTACAGTTCCTTGCCAGCCGTGGCTATGCCGTACTGCAGATGAACTTCCGCGCCTCAACCGGATACGGACGCAAGTTTACCGAACTGGGCTACAAACAATGGGGACAGACCATGCAGAATGACATTACCGACGGAGTGGAATGGCTGATCAAGGAAGGCATAGCCGACCCGAAGCGGGTGGCCATCTACGGAGCAAGCTACGGAGGTTACGCTACTCTGGCAGGAGTGACCTTTACTCCCGACCTGTATGCCTGCGCCATCGATTACGTAGGAGTGTCCAACCTGTTCACGTTCATGAATACGATTCCTCCCTACTGGAAACCGTTGCTCGACATGATGCACGAAATGGTAGGCGACCCCGAAACCGACAAGGAAATGATGGAAAAATACTCGCCTGTATTCCATGTAGACCAGATCAAGGCTCCGCTGTTCATCGCCCAGGGTGCAAATGACCCGCGCGTCAACAAAGCCGAATCCGACCAGATGGTAGAAGCCTTGAAGAAACGGGGTGTGGAAGTGGAATACATGGTGAAGGAAAATGAAGGACACGGATTCCATAATGAAGAGAACAAGTTCGACTTCTACCGTGCCATGGAGAAGTTCCTTGACAAGCATCTGAAATAAACACTTCAGACTTACAGACACCTGCCGATTATAGACATCCGGAAGACATACTGGAATATCGCGCAGGAAAGGAAGAAGGATGTTGAAATTTTACGCCGGGGTGGAAAATGACAGCCACCCCGGATATTTTGCCTACGACATGACAGATAATCCACAAAATGTCAGTATCTTTGCCCGCGAATTACATAATGAGATATTTGACATAAATTTTAATGAAAACATTTGAAGAACTCGGCGTTTCCCCGGAAATACGCAAGGCAATTGAAGAGATGGGCTATGAGAGCCCGATGCCTGTACAGGAAGAAGTGATACCCTATCTGCTGGGAAACGGCAATGACGTAGTGGCTCTGGCACAAACCGGAACCGGAAAAACAGCCGCATTTGGTCTGCCGCTGATACAGAAAATCGATGTAAAGCACTGCACCCCGCAGGCTTTGATACTTTGTCCTACACGTGAACTCTGCCTGCAGATTGCAGGTGACCTGACTGATTACTCCAAGTATATAACCGACCTGAAAATATTGCCCGTATATGGCGGATCGTCTATCGAAAGCCAGATACGCAGCCTGAAAAAAGGCGTACACATCATCGTGGCTACGCCGGGACGTCTTATTGACCTGATAGAACGTAAGGTAGCCCGGCTCGAGACTATCCGTGACGTCGTCATGGACGAAGCCGACGAAATGCTGAACATGGGATTCACCGACAGCATCAACGCCATTCTGGAAAAGGTTCCGGAAGACCGCAACACCCTGATGTTCTCGGCCACCATGAGCCCGGAAATTTCACGCATCGCCAAGACGTACCTGCACGATGCGAAGGAAATCACCATCGGTACCAAGAACGAAGGAAGCAAGAACGTAAACCACATAGCCTACATCGTACATGCCAAAGACAAATACCTGGCACTGAAACGGGTGGTCGACTTCTATCCGCAGATTTACGGAATCATATTCTGCCGCACCCGGAAAGAGACACAGGAAATAGCCGACAAACTGATCCAGGACGGCTATAACGCCGACTCCTTGCATGGAGAGCTGAGCCAGGCACAACGCGACCTGGTGATGCAGAAATTCCGCCAGCGCCACCTGCAGCTGCTGGTTGCAACCGACGTGGCTGCCCGCGGCCTTGACGTAAACGACCTGACACACGTCATCAACTACGGTCTGCCGGATGATACCGAAAGCTATACGCACCGCAGCGGACGTACCGGACGCGCAGGGAAAACCGGTATCTCCATCGCCATTATGAACCTGCGTGAGAAAAGCAAGATGCGTGAAATAGAACGCATCATCAAGAAGAAGTTCACGATAGGTACCCTGCCTACCGGACAGGAAATCTGCGAACAGCAGCTCATCAAGGTAATAGACGACATAGAAAAGGTCAAGGTAGACGAAGAGGAGATCGAAAACTTCCTGCCGAACGTATACCGGAAACTGGAATGGCTGAGCAAGGAAGACCTGATCAAGCGGGTGGTATCCATGGAGTTCAACCGCTTCCTCGACTATTACAAGAACGCTCCTGAAATAGAACAGCCGAAAGCCGGCGACAAAAAGGCTGAAGCAAAAGAAAGAGAGGAAAAGAACCACGGGACCGACCGTGAGAAGACTTCCAGAAAAGCGGAAAAGGGTTATACCCGCCTCTTCCTGAACCTGGGCAAGACCGACGGTTTCTTCGCCAACCAGATCATCGAACTGATCAACCGGAACCTCAAGAAGGAACGCATCCAGATAGGCCGTATCGACCTGATGCAGAACTTCTCCTTCTTTGAAATCATCGAGTCACAGGCGCCGGCTGTCATCAAGGCGCTGAACAAGGTGGTCCTGAGCAACGGACGCAAGGTGATTGTGGAGGTTGCCGGCGAAAATACAGGCAAGAGCGACAAAAGCGGCAGGAAACGCAGCCGTAAAGAAGAACATTCCGAAAAGGGACGCTCCGGAAAAGCGAAGGAGGCACCGGCAAAGAATGAAAAGAAAAACAAGCTGAGCCGTGAAGAACGGGGATATACAGCTCCCCGAGGTCCCAAAAAGAAAGACGACTGGAAACAGTTCTTCCAGAATAACGACCGTCCGTTCCGTGGAGAAGAACCCGATTTTTCGGAAGAAGGATGGGCCAAACGCAGCAAGAAATAAAACCGGAAACGGCCGGACTGCCGTTTCGGGACACATAAACAACAAAGCGTAATGAAAGCCGGAAAGCATTCATTACGCTTTGTCATTTTTGAGCGATTTATCTAAAGGGAAACTCAATGTTTGATAATCAGCTGTATGTTCCCGGCACCTGTCCTTGCCTTCATCCAGTCCAGCATCTTGGCCTTCTCGGCAGCGGTCGGTTCATGGACAACCCCGATAATGGCGTATGCCATGGTATCGACTTCGGCACTGTCTATGCTGAGCTGCAAGGTCTTCGAAATGGAAATGGTCTTCACATTCGGGAAAAGTACCTGCATCTCTTTTCCTACCGTCTTGTTTACCAGATCGGAACCGGAGAACTGGGCCAGCTCGGCCTTCAGCGAATCGATCTGTTCCGACTGTGAAGTCAGTTTCTGCTGGCTGTTCTTGTAGAAATCCTCCATTACCAGGCTCTTGATGTTTCCTATATCCATCGTTTCATTACTGCCTCCCTGATAGACAACCAGTTTCGTATCAGCTAGCTTGTATTCGGGAAGTTTGGCCTGTGCAGACAGAATTTCATTCTGCGAGACTTCCTTGCCGATAAGCACCACATTGATCTCCTTGTTCTTATAAGAAATGGTACGGTTCAATATCTGCGAATCGGGGAACTGCAGCTCATGGCTGATAAAGTTGTTGGCCGATGTCTGGTAGAACGTTTCCCGCACAATGCCGTATGTCAGGTAGACGGCCGGACACATGGTGACTATCGTAATCCAGATAATGTAACGCTTCACGATACGCTCACGGTCCTTGTCGACAAACTCCTTCCGCTTGAAATGCATGAAACGCACCCCGACAAAAGTAGCCAGACTGATAAATACGGAATTGATGAAATACAGGTAGAATGCGCCGAGGAAATAAAGCAGGTTACCCGTAGCCAGTCCGAAACCCGCTGTACAGAGAGGCGGCATCAGGGCGGTAGCGATAGCCACACCCGGAATTACGTTCCCCTTCTCCTTCGTGGCCAGCGCCACGATACCGGCAAGACCGCCGAACAGGGCGATGAGCACATCATAGATGGTAGGTGAAGTACGTGCCAGCAGCTCCGACTGAGCCTCATCAAGCGGTGTACAGAGGAAATACAGCGTAGCCGTAGTGACACTGAACAAGGTTGCCACCAGATAACTCTTCAAGGAGCGCTTCATCAGCTCGAAGTCATTGCGCCCTACAGCCAGACCGATACCCATGATAGGCCCCATCAACGGCGAAATCAGCATGGCACCGATAATCACGGCCGTTGAATTCACGTTCAGACCCAGCGAAGCGATGAAAGTGGCGAAAATCAGGACCCACAGATTCGTTCCCTTGAACTCCACACCGTTACGGATCGAATCGACCGTAACCTCTTCGTCTTCCTTGCTGCGTTTCAGATCCAGATATTCGTCAAAGAACTGTCGGATCAGGTATTTGCGGCTGTTGTGCTTGTCTGACTCCATATTCCAGATAGTTTTAAGTTATACTTCGATAAGCTATTTCCTTACAAAACGGTTGATAACCGGAATGCTCTTTAAAGGTAAATCTTTTTTTACGATATATGCAACAAACAGCAGAAGTAAAATTGTACGGAAGGCCAGACGCAGCCAGAAGTTGGCTATCACCACTTCTTCACCCACTACATAAAGCACGGCCGCCAGGACCAGATAAACCGCCATCTGCTTCAACGGATAGCTTACCGGATATTTCTTCTGCCCGATAAGATAAGAGAGCAGGGTAATCACACCATATCCGGCTACAGACGCCCATGCGGAAGCCACGTAACCGTAGGTAGGGACCAGCCAGATATTCAGCACCAGAATCACGGCACACCCGATTATGGAGAAATAAGCGCCCCACTGCGTCTCGTCGGTCAGCTTGTACCAGAAAGAAAGGTTGAAATACAGTCCCTTGAAAATTTCGGCCACCATCACGATAGCCACCACGCTCAGCCCCTCCCAATAGTCGCGCGCCACCATATAGCGGAGAATATCCATGTAGAACATCACGGCCAGAAACGCCAGCAGTGAGAAGATGAAGAAATACTTCATGGCCGCCCCATACATCTTCCGGTTGTCGCCTTCCTTGTTCTTACCGAACACAAAAGGCTCGTAGGCATACCGGAAAGCCTGCGTGAACATCGCCATGATCAGGGCCACCTTGCTTGTAGCACTGTAAATGCCCAGCTGCACCAGCCCCTCCTGACGGTCATCGAACAGGAACGGATAAATCATCTTGTCGACGGTCTGGTTCAGGATACCCACCAGTCCGAATATCAGGATCGGGAAAGAATAGCTTATCATACGCTTCATCAGCGGCTTGTCGAGTCTGTATGAGAACCCTCTCAGCTCCGGAATGAAGAAGAACATCTGCACGGCCGACATGATCAGGTTCGATACGAATATATAGCCCACCAGATAATCCGGGTTATAGAACCAGTCGACCGACGACGGCGCCACCTTGTACAACCACGGACAAAGCAGCAGAAAGAACAGGTTCAGGCAGATGTTACCGATGATATTGAAAAGCTTGATAGCCGCGAACTTCACGGGACGCTTCTTATAACGCAAATAGGCAAAGGGGATGCACTGGAACGAATCGAGCGCCACCACCACGACCATCATCGCCACATAATCGGTATGGTCGGGGTATTCCAGCAAGGACGATATCGGATGCAGGAATACCATACAGAGAACGATGAATATCAGCGAAAGTCCGCCCACGAATATAAGAGAATTGGCATATACCTTGTCCGGATTCTCATCCTGTTTGTTGGCAAAACGGAAGAAACCCGTTTCCATGCCGAAAGTCAACAGCACCAGAATCAGTGCCGTATAGGCATATACATTCGATACCACGCCATAACCGCCCGAAGCGGCCGGGATGACCGCCGTATAGAGAGGCACCAGCAAATAATTCAGAAAACGTCCTACGATACTGCTCAATCCATATATAGCCGTATCTTTTGCCAGAGATTTCAGTCCTGCCATTTCTTTCCTATAATTTAATCTTCATCGAACAAAGTCTTCATTTCCTTGAACCGGCTCTTGCCAAGATGCCTGTAGGCCAGGTCGGTCACCTCACGTCCACGCGGAGTACGCTTTATGAACCCTTCCTTGATGAGGAACGGCTCATACACCTCTTCCAGCGTGCCCGGGTCTTCACCCAAAGCGGTAGCGATGGTGGTCAGTCCCACCGGTCCGCCCTTGAACTTGTCTATGATGGTACAAAGAATCTTGTTATCTATCTCATCCAGGCCATAACGGTCGATATTCAGCGCTTCGAGCGCATAGCGGGCTATCTCTACATCGATCTTCCCCGAGCCCTTGACCTGTGCGAAATCGCGTACCCGCCGCAGCAACGCATTGGCAATACGGGGAGTACCCCGGCTACGGGAAGCGATCTCACCCGCCGCATCCCAGTCGCATGGCACATTCAGGATACCGGCCGAGCGCATGATGATACGTGCCAGCACCGAGTCGTCATAATACTCCAGGTGCAGGTTGATACCGAAACGGGCACGCAACGGAGCCGTCAGAAGTCCGCTACGGGTTGTAGCTCCCACCAGCGTGAACGGATTCAGGTCGAGCTGTATGCTCCTTGCCGACGGACCCTTGTCGATCATAATATCGATACGGTAGTCTTCCATCGCCGAATAGAGGTATTCCTCCACCACCGGACTGAGCCGGTGTATTTCGTCAATGAAAAGCACATCGTTCGGCTCCAGGCTGGTAAGTACCCCGGCCAGGTCACCCGGCTTGTCGAGCACCGGTCCCGAAGTTACCTTGAACCCCACCCCCAGCTCATTGGCAATGATGTTGCTCAGCGTGGTCTTTCCCAGTCCGGGAGGGCCGTGCAGCAACACATGGTCGAGTGCTTCCGCACGCAGCTTGGCCGCCTTGACAAAGATGCGCAGATTGTCTACCACCTTATCCTGTCCGCTGAAATCCTCGAACTGCAACGGACGGAGGGCATTTTCAAAGTCCCGCTCCTTGCCTGTCGGCCTATAATCACGTATATCGAATTGTTCTTCCATAAATCTCCATTAACATGCAACGGCTCACCGATTGCGAAAGCAAAAGTACAAAAGATTCACCGAAAAATACTATATTTGTCTAAACTATAACTAACTTACGTCATTATGGACACATATTCTACCACACGAGTCGTATTCTTCTCGCCTACCCATACATCGGCCCGGATAGCCCGCGCCGTAGCGGAAGGAATCGGAATGGGCCGCCGCATAGAAACCGACCTTACACTCGACCTTTCAGATACCCCTATCCCCGTCAAGAACGAGCTCACCGTCATTGCAGCCCCTGTATACGGAGGCCGGGTAGCTCCGGTAGCCCTGCAGCGCATCAGGCGCCTCCAGGCAGAAAACTCGCCGGCTATCCTGATAACCGTATACGGCAACCGCGACTACGAAGATGCACTGCTGGAACTCCGGGATACAGCCGCCGGCCTCGGCTTCACACCCTTGTCGGCCGGAGCCTTTATCGGAGAACACAGCTACAGTTCGGCCCGCTATCCCGTTGCAGCCGGACGTCCCGATGCGGCCGACCTGCAAAAAGCCGTGACATTCGGCAAGGAAAGCCTGGAGAAGCTCAGACAGGCAGAAAGTACACCATCCATCCTGGCGGAATCCTTTTTCATAAAAGGCCATTCACCCTATAAAGTGGTCCAGGCAGGAAAACCGTCATGCCCCGTATGCAACGAACATTGTTTCGTATGCGGAGAATGTATCGACGTGTGTCCTACCCGTGCCATCAGCGTCAGTGCCGACGGAAGCCGTATCGAAACCGACATCAACCGCTGCATCAGGTGCTGTGCCTGCGTAAAGGTATGCCCCAACCAGGCCCGGATCTACGACAACCCGTTTGCCGCCATCCTGCACGAGAAGTGCAGCACACGCCGTGAACCCGAACTGTTCCTGTAAACCACGTTATACCGACAGGACATCATAAACAGATTCCAATTTACATCTACAAGACAGAAACATGCAGAACAAGGAAAAAAGAGTACTGGTAGGAATGAGCGGCGGCATAGACAGCTCGGCCGTGTGCATCATGCTCCAGGAACAAGGATATGAAGTAGTGGGTGTCACCATGCGCACATGGGACGTCCCCTCACATTTCAGCCGCCCCGGCCAGGAACTTCCCGACGAAATCCTCGAAGCCCGGGAACTGGCGGAACGTCTGGGAATCGAACACCACATAGCCGATGTGCGCGAAGAGTTCCGGAAGGTCATCGTACAGTACTTCATCGACGAATACCTCAACGGGCGCACCCCCAACCCCTGCGTCATGTGCAACCCCCTCTTCAAGGAACGCATCCTGTGCGAATGGGCCGACCGTACCGGTTGCGCCCGGGTAGCTACCGGCCATTATTGCCGGCTGGAAGACCGAAACGGCCACCGATACATCGTGGCCGGTGAGGACATGACCAAGGACCAGTCTTATTTTCTATGGAAACTCCCGCAGGAAATCCTCCGCCGCATGATTTTCCCGTTGGGTGGGATGACCAAGGCCAGCGTACGCGAATACCTTGCCCGGAAAGGCTTTGAAGCCAAGGCCCGGGGCGGGGAAAGCATGGAAATCTGTTTCATCGAAAAAGATTACCGCACCTTCCTGAAGGAACACTGTCCCGACATCGACACCCGCATCGGTGAAGGCTGGTTCGTTGACAGCAAAGGACTGAAAATAGGACGGCACAAAGGATTCCCCTACTATACCATCGGGCAGCGCAAGGGACTCGAAATCGCAGTGGGACATCCCCTCTATGTCCTGAAAATCAATCCGGCCAAAAACACCGTAATGCTGGGAGAAGCCGGTCAGCTCAACACCAGATACATGCTGGTAGAAGATATCAATACCCCCAACCTGGAAGAACTTCTCGCCTGCCCCCGCCTTTCCGTACGCATCCGCTACCGCAGCAAACCGCTTCCCTGTGAAGCCATCCGCCTGGAAGACGGCAGAATACTGGTCAGGTTTGCCGAAGAAGCCACAGCCATCGCCCCCGGACAGTCGGCCGTATTCTATGACGGGAACCTGCTTCTGGGAGGAGGTTTCATAGCTTCCCAGCAAGGCATAAAGAAAACAGCCGCCGAAAATGAAGAAAAATTCCAGTCATACCTGTCCGACAAACGTGATTGATTCCCCTTAAATTAAGAATTAATAAGCATTTGTTTTATAAATTTGTTAAACAAAGTATAGGATACAACAAAAAAATATGTATCTTTATCAAACTAAACGCAGATATATGTTGTTATTAAGACCAGAAACACAAAAATGAAAAGCTTATGAGACTGAAAAGAAACCTCATGGCAGTTGTGCTTGGACTGAGCACAGTTGCCGCATTTGCCCAGACGGGTAATGAGACTCGCCAGATTAAAGAAGAAGGCAAGACAGTATTTAATCCGCATTGGTTCATGCAAGTTCAGGCCGGTGCCGGATACACTCTAGGGGAAGCAGACTTCGGTGATCTGATTTCACCGGCAGCCGCTATCAACTTCGGATACCAGTTCACTCCGATATGGGGATTACGTGCCGGACTGAGCGGATGGCAAGCCAAAGGAGGTTGGGTAAACCCGCAGACCACTTACAAGTACAACTATCTGCAAGGTAATGTAGACGTAACCTTAGATCTTGGCAACCTGTTCTGCAAATACAATCCGAAACGTGTACTTAATCCATACCTGTTCGTCGGTGTCGGCCTTAACGGCGCCTTCAACAATGACGATGCCGTAGCTTTGGCTGCAAAGGGATATGAAATGGCTTATCTGTGGGACAAGAACAAGATCAGCCCGGTAGGCCGTGCCGGCCTGGGTGTAGGTATCCGCCTGGCCGAAAAGGTATTCTTCAATATCGAGGCCAACGCCAACGTAATGAGCGACAAGTTCAACTCCAAGAAAGCCGGCAACCCCGACTGGCAGTTCAACCTGTTGGGAGGCTTCACTTTCAAGTTCGGCAAACCGTCCAAGACTACCGAACCGGTTTACTATGAACCGACTCCGGCTCCTGCACCTGTAGTGGAAGAAAAGAAGGAAGCACCGGCTCCTGCACCGGCACCTGTAGAAGAAGTAAAGGCTCAGGAAATCCAGAACATCTTCTTCACCATCAATTCCGCCAAGATACGTGACACCGAGACTTCCAAGATCGATGCACTGGTATCTTACCTGAAGGAACACGAAAACGCCAAGATTTCCTTGTGCGGATACGCCGACAAGCAGACGGGTACAGCTGCCATCAACGAACGCATTTCAAAACAGCGTGCCAATGCAGTGGCAGACGCACTGAAAGCGAAAGGTATTGCAGCCGACCGCATCACGGTAGACTACAAGGGTGATACAGCACAGCCATTCAGCACAATGGAAGAAAACCGTGTGACAATCTGTATTGCTGAATGATAGAGCACATAAGAACGGACAATTTACACATTCCACCTTTTAACCGGTAGGATAAACTATTTATTTACTGTATTCTGTGAAAAAAACACCTCTAGAGGTTGTTTCTCACAGAATACAGTTTTTTTATGCACTAAAATAAACGGCCATGGGAATTACACTATCCAAAAAGACACTCTCCAAAGGCCGGATCTCACTTTACCTGGACTGCAGCATCGACGGAAAGCGTCGGAAAGAATATCTGGGCATCATTCTGGAAGTCCCCACCAGCAAAGAGATCCGGAAAGCCAACCGTGAAAAAATACAACTGGCACAACTGATACGTTCCCGAAAGGAAATGGAATACCTCCAGTCCCGCTTCCTCATCCAACACGCTCCCTCTACCTCTACAAAACAACCGGAAACAGCAACAGAGCAGACGGGAGATTTCTTCACCTTTGCAACCAACTACCTGGAAGAATATAAAGGTAAAGACTACCGTGTAGTACGGGGCATGCTGAGCCACCTGAAGGAGTACCACAAGCCCCCCTTACCCATTTCCGGCATTACACACCAGTTCTGCTACAACTTCCTGCGCGACCTCCAGGGCAAACTTACCGGCAATACCCCCATCAACTACTTCAAGAAATTCAAACTATGCCTCAACCTCTGCGTGGAAGAAGGGCTGCTTCAGGAAAATCCGAGCGACCACATCCGTATGTCGCAATACTATGACGTGACCAAGGAAATCCTCTCTACCGAAGAGATGAACCGGCTTGTGCTCACCGACTGCCGCCACAAGGAAGTGAAACGGGCCTTCCTGTTCGCCTGCCAGAGCGGGCTGCGCTGGTGCGACATCTGCGAACTCACCTTCCGCAGCATAGACTTCCCCCAACGCAGACTCACCCTCATCCAAAAGAAAGTGGCGGGCCATTCACGGCAGGCAGTACTCCACCTCAACCTCAACAACAATGCCATACGCCTGCTGGAGGAAGAAACCATCGGGACCCCCGACAAGAAAGTGTTCTCCCTACCCTCACATTCCTACGCCCTCCGCATCCTCAACGAATGGACCCGGTCGGCCGGTATCCGGAAACACATCTCTTTCCATTGCGCCCGTCATACCTTCATCACCCAGATCATGGCAAGCGGCGCCAGCATCAAGACGGCGGCATCACTGGCAGGACATTCCAGCACACGGCATACCGAAAAATACATACACATCATCGATACACAGAAACAACAGGCCGTAGACAGCCTACCGCCCCTGCCACTCTAGACCAAGGCATAACGCCCCAGCACAAATTTTCTACAAGCTATTGCCATAAATCAATCTTTTTCTTTACATTTGTGGCAATAATAAATAATAAACAATAACCTTAGATACAAAAATTTATGGCAGAAATTAAAGTTACGCTAAGACGTATAGAAGAAGAGACATTCGGGAAAAACGATGAAATACTGAACGATGCATCCATCGCAGTGGCTCCGCAATTCGGTTTCGAACTGATGTCCGACATCAAGAAAGACCTGCTGACCATTGCCGCCCAGATTGTCTATATCACAACCGACAAGAAAGTGGCAGCCGGACTGCGTTTCCGCTACACCGTAGAGATAAACAGCCTGAAGAATCTGGAACACATCAGCAACCCGGAAAAAGGTACGCACGATTATAAATTCCCCGACGGCCTGATTGAAATGATGCTGACCGACGTTTATGCAACCGGACGTGTACTGATGGCCCAAAGACTGAAAGGAACCCGCCTGGAACACGAGCTGTTACCTTTCGGCGGTGCCAGCAATCTGATCAGACAGATGAAGAAATAAATTTTAAATAATAAAAAGAGAAGATACGCCAATGTATGACATGTCTTCTCTTTTTATTAGGGATATTCAGTAAATAGAATAAAATTAGCCAACTAATTCATACACAAAGTGTTGCGAATTAATTGGCTTTTTTGTATCTTTAGGTATTCCCCCGAAAATAAGGTTTGACGGCTAAAACGGGGGAAATCCTCCAACAAAGATATGGCTAAGATACAAAATATTTCGGATATTCACCCCACTTTGGGTTTTACAGAATTTGATATTCTGGAAAAATATCGCAAGAGTTTTAATGAGAGTGAACTGGGCAGGCTTCATTCGGCACTGTCCAAAATTTTGTGTAAATAGAAACAAGATTCAGTTTATAAGTTCATTCTTATATCTGGATTTTTGTCAATGAAAAGCAAAACCTTTTTCTTATATCAAGTTAAATAAAAATCTATACCACTAGAGAAATTGTTACATTATAACAACAGCAAAGGCTGCACCGTTAATACAGTACAGCCTTTGCTTTATATATATTTTTAGCTATATCCTAAAAATCATTCACCAACAGTCACACGTACAGGAATTTCTGCAACTTTCTTGTAACCCCAAGCATCTGTCAATGTTACTTTAAGCTTAGCATCCGTTGTTTCAGCCAAATTCATTGGTCTTACTACTAAGTAACCATTCTTTGCAGGATCCTTTTCTGGATCATCTCCAGCAGGCTGATAAGGTTGAGCACTATTTTCAGATGTAAACACATTTTCATCCAGAGATTTAAATTCAACCTTCTGAATCTCCTTACGAGCATAATCTACTTGGCCCTCAGTATCAGCTTCCTTATCCGGGAAAATACTATAAAGTATATTATTGTATGTATAACCTGCAATATCACTACTGTTAACTTCATGTCCGTTTGTATCAGTAGCAGGTATTATTACAACCTGATCTGTTGCTACAATCTTACCTTCATACAATGGAGACATTACTTTAATCTTGAATGTATAGTCAACATCATTAGCTGTACCATAATCCCAAACACCGGCAAATTTAGCTGATACATTAACAATCAGTTCTTGCTTGTAACCTTTATGCAACCCTGTTGAACTATCGACATCAGGAGTATTAGAAGTAGCCCCTGTACCGCCCTTCTTGGTTAAAGTAATCACAGCCTTTTTATCGTCTCCATCTGTAATTGTAGCTAAGTCAGCAGAAGTCAAGTTATCAACAATCTTTGTTTCATTATCCATTGTGAACGTGAACGTAGTCGCCTTCATATTGACACCGAAGTTATTGAATGCACTGGCAAACTTATAAGAAGCATCCTTTGAGCTGTTAGCCTCAGCTTCAGCATCCATATAGGCATTTGCAATACCATTTATAAATACACCAGCTTGTTCTACAAACAACTTATCAATTGTCGGAATAGACAATGTAAATGGAATTTCAGTTGTGCTCAATACACTATTAATACCTGTTGCATCTGGTGCTTTACCAACAAATGTAATGACAACCTTATATTTGTGGTTCAGTGATAACGCATTGGCTAAAGTTGTATTATTCTTAAAGCCTAATCTTATAGATGTCGTTGCTTTAATATCTTCAGCACTACCCAATTCTTTTAAAGTTTCACCTTCCACAACTTTAGCTCTATATGCATTGACCAAAGTATTATTGTCCTTATCAGCAAATACGACACTCATACCACCTGGAAGACCAATGATTGGGTCTCCTGCCTTATCTTTAGCCACTTTACCAGTTTCTACATCATATAGCTGAAATGTACATGCTTGAACTTTGGTATTCCATAAAGCTAAGTTCTCAGCAGAGAAACTATTCAACATATCAGACATCTTAACTGTGAATGCATTTTTCGTTGCAAATTCATCGTCTTCAGGATTAGAACTAAAATCAACAAGAGTCCAAGCTGTTTCAGCGTAAGTATATGCACTAGAAATAACTTCAGACAATGAGAAAGTAGCGATAGTTGAATTATAGTTACCTTCTTTGTCTACAGACTGGATAGTGATATGAATTTCAGGCTTACTTACATCATCAGGAGTCTTTGTATATCTGAATTGATATACGCCATCTTCATTCTTGATTTCAATCCCATACAATGTTGTTTCATCCTGATTTGCAGACAAATACAAGTCATAGATTGTAGCCATATCTGCGGCTACAGTATACCATTGTCCCATTTCCAATCTTTCATTATCAGGAGCTGTAACAGTATTTGTTGTAGATTCTAAATCAAGTGACTCTGCATTTACATTATTCCCAGAAGCATCTTCTACGTTAAAATCATACTCAATTTCAGTCGTTGCTTTTTCACAAAGAACATTATATTCAGACAATACGTTACCAGCTTTTACAGCATAACGTTTTTGGCTTCCGTTTTTTGCAAAATTAGTATAGAAAGCATTAGCAGCTGTCGCGTTACCAAAAATCATGTCTTTTACGGCTAATTTATACAAGCCATTCTCATTAGCAGCTCTAGCAGTCAAAAGATCTGTATAATCAGCCGCAACTAAATCCAATCCAGCAGAAGCTTTCTTCGAATCCACTAAACCAAATTTAATATCTTTACCATCTACATTAGTTGGATTCAGCTGTACTAAAAGCGCTTCATCTTGAGCAACAATTACCTGGCCGTCAGCAGGAAGTTCTTTTCCCGGCCATTTTTCATCTCCTGTATATTCGAATTCAGCAAATTGAATCAATCCAACTTTTTGATATTGTAATGCAGAACCAGTGGGAGTCTGAGTCTCATCGTTAATATTCTCAGAATCAACTAAGATAATATCAACCAAGGAGCTGGTTGCACTTGGCAATTTAACAGTCTGAGGTTCTTTACCATTTTCATAAATTGTGAAAGTATAACCATCAGCTTCACTGCCAGATACTGTAACACCAGAAACAGGAATATTAGTTGATTTATATGTACCGTCTTCCTGCAGAACAGACCACATATTATTTTCAATAATAATCTGATCCTTAGATTCTTCCCCTGTTGAAGTTGCTACTTTAATTTCGGTAGGTTCTCCATCAATACATAATACACCGTCCTCATTTACAGTAACTACACTACCTACCTTATCTTCCAAAGTGATAGTTTGGGTTCCGGCGTTTTTAAAAGTGATAACAAGGCCATCTGCAGATTTTTCTACATTGGTTACATAATCACCATTTTCTACCAGACTTTTTAATTCTTCAATGCCTTGAGCATTTGCAGTAATCTGTGCCTGCAGATTGTTGATGTCATCATCGTAATCCTTACAAGAAGTAAAAGTTCCTGCCGAAGCGAACAAGAGTGCTCCGAACAGAAGTGCACTTAAATACTTTTTTCTCATAATAATAAAAATTTTAATTTATAAATTAAAAAACTCAAATTATTCTAACTCAAGCTATTTTACTTTACAATTTTGTCCCGGCCCGGAGGCCATGGACGGAATACGGTAAGCGGGGGACGGATAAGGGACGGACTTTCATCCGGAAACGCGATTTTCAGGCTTCTCACCGCCGCTACAGGCCGTTCTGGACGGCCTTGCAGCAAGTTCTGTAGACGCGGCGTTAATAAAAAAGATAATTAGTCAGAAACAAATTTTAAAGTTGAATGAAGGGGACAAAAGAGGGGCGGAATACAATTGATTCCTCCGTTGGTTATCGGTTGTTTTTAAAAGGTGGAACTCAGGCTTACAATTAAAAGTCTTGTTTTTATTCAAAAATATTGTTCTATTGAATAAAATCCGCCTTTTTTATTCAATAGAATTGCCAAAGTGAACAAAAATAGCTATTTTCGCTTGAAAGAGAATTAGAAGAGCCCCAATGTTTCATCTTACAGAATCATTACCTCACATGAAGAATATCCTACTCAGCCAACGTAAAGAACGTGACCGATTGTTGTCGCAGTCCTATCTTCCACGTCATTCCGTTTATGACTTCAATATGCTGTTGGCAAGCAAACAGATTAAGCTGATAACCGGTCCCCGTCGGTGTGGAAAATCGACTCAAGCTCTGTTAATGCTGCAGAACGAGAATTTTGCTTACTTGAATTTTGATGATAACGAACTGCTCTCCCATTGGGATGAAAATCTTGTGATGGCTATGCTGGACGATGTCTATCCGAGATATAAATATCTGCTGCTGGATGAAGTACAGAACATCGACGGTTGGGACCTTTTTGTATCGAAGCTTTATCGAAACGGAGTAAATCTGGTAGTGACAGGGAGTAACGCCAGGCTGTTGAGCAGTGAAATGGCTACTGCCTTGACCGGCCGTTACCTGCAGATTGAAATGCTTCCGTTCGGGTTGGCAGAATATTTCGAATGGAAACATACTGCTATGGATGCGGATAATGCAGAGGTACGGGTATTGCTGGATGACTATCTGCGTAACGGAGGTTATCCGGAAACGCTGGAATTGCGTAGTCTGACTGGTAATTATCTATCCACCCTGTTCGATTCTATTGTACTGAAAGATGTGGCCAAGCGTCACAAGGTGCGTAACATTACCGACCTGAACAACCTCTCCGAATATCTTATCTCTAACTTCTGTAACCCGTTAAGTTTTAACGATGTGGCTAATGATCTCGGTCTTTCCAGTGTGGCTACTACCAAGAAATATATGGATTACTTGAGTGAGCCATACCTGTTCTTTTACCTGCCGCGCTTCAACAACAAGTTGAAACTGATGAAGAAGGCTCCGCAAAAGATTTATGTAGTTGACAACGGATTTGTTACTGCCAAAGCCTTCAGCCTGAGTGAGAATTTGGGACGCCTATTGGAAAACCAAGTGTTTGTAGAACTTTTAAGGCGGGGATATGACACGCAGACTTCCTTGTTCTATTATCGTTCCCGTAACGACAGGGAAGTAGACTTTGTTACCCGGAAAGGTTCCCAAATAGAGGCTCTCATTCAGGTCTGCTACGATATGACCGCCCTCCGTACAGAAAAACGTGAAGTAGACAGTCTGATAGAATGTGCCGGAGAATTGAAATGCGATAATCTGATTATTGTTACGGGAAAAGAGAATCGAGTTATAGAAAAGGACGGATATCGGATCAAGGTACTACCGATTATCAAGTTTTAACAGCGATAAGAAAGTAACGGTTTTTTTTGAGAGTGTCTTATTTTGTACAACCGAAAAATCGGCTTTTCAATATTTATAAAGACCTTCTGTCCTGTCTTATTCCCAAGCTGAAAATAGTCCTTCAGGTCATTGCCCGAGAGAATGAAGTAAGAGGAATTGCCCCTTCCGCTTTCATGAAAAAGTACAGCCTTCCTTCGGTAGCTCCGTGCAGGCTGCTCTCAAGCCTTTGATAAAAAGTAATCTGGTTACACAAGAGGAGGATGTATATCGGGTATATAATTATTTCTTTGCGGAATGGCTGAGGAATAAAAAAAGAGCGGCTCAGTTGAACCGCTCTTTTTAAGTCTTTATTCAAAATTGCTTATTTAGCCATTTTGATAGTCAAAGGAATTTCTACTTCTTTTTCGTAACCCCAAACATCCGTTACTTTAACCTTAATATAAGTTTCAGTATCGTTTGAAATTTCTTTAGTAGAGATTTCCACAGTACCCGGAACTACACTCTTGCTTGTTGCATCCCAAGTTGCTGCTGATGGTGTCGGATTTACAACTGTAAATACCTTTTCATCACCTGACGTTACTTCAACACTCTTGATTGCTGCATAATCGAAGATATTCGCAGTATGAGTAGCATCCACATCTATAACTTTATTATCACTTAAGACTTTGCTTAGATACAAGCTATAACGTTGCTTGTTATAGTTCTGTGCAATGATATCTGCCATGCTTAATTTAGCACCTGCAGTAGCTTCAACTTCCAATGTAGTTTCAGCAGCAATAGAACCTTCATATACTGGGCTCAGAACTACCATCTTGAATGATTGAGCCTTCAAGGCATCTTCAGAGTATGTATAAGCGTCCAGATATGTAGCATTTACGTTAACTGTAAATTCCTTACCATATTGCTTACTTGCTACACCAGCCGTAGTAGTATATGATACTACTTTTCCATCTTTATCAACAGTCACAAATTCGGCATTGTCAACTTTATTGTCTGCCAATGAGAATGTGATATCCATCTTATCCGCAGCTTTTATTGAGCCTAATGTCTTGAATCCATCTTCAATTGTGTATGACAATATCTGGCTAACTGGTTTCGTAGCAAAAGTCAAGTTATCAACCTGTGAAATACCTCTTAATGTATTGTCACTCCAGAATGACGGATGTTTAACCATGTAGTCACTCAATGCCGGCAATGTCGGAGTATAAGTCAATTTAACAGTATTCAAAACCCCGATTTCCCCATTTGTATTTTTGTTCTGGAAGTTGATTGTCAATGAATATTCCTTGCCAACAGATAACAATGCTTTATTCTTATCCTGTGTAGATTTATACTTAGCATATACACGCATACTTACAGCTTTGTAATAATCCTTAGCATTTTCTATAACATTGCCCTTAGCATCAAGCATCTGGATTGTATAATAATTCTCAGGAGCTGCTGTTTCTGCAGTAGCTTTAGTTCCATTGATGGCAACCTCAGTAATATTAAATTCAGCATTAGCTCCGAGAGTTTCAGAAGTCCATTTTTCTTTATCTGATGCACTCATATTATTGAACATCTCATCCAAGCTGACTTCAAACTTCATGAAGTTAGCCATTTCTGCTGTTCCGTCTGCTTTTGTTGATTGTTTGATAACCTGTTCACCAGCAGCCAATACAGCTTCACTAACAATCTTGCGAGAAGGCTTGATTACGATTTCAGAACGATAGATGGTTCCATCAATATGCAGCGCATATACATATAATGTAAATGTCGTGGTTGTAATCTGGTCAGCGAGTTTACCTACTGTAAATGTTCCGTTTTTCTTATCAATGCTGACATTGAATAAGTTTGCAACAGCTTGATCCTTAGCTTCTACATAGTAATCATAAACATATTCTGGATTAGGGCCGAATGTCAGTTTGTTAGGAGTGTTCACATCTACAGCATATACACCATCCTGTATTTCTTTACCACCCACTGTTTTTACTGATTGTTCGCGAACCGTCACTGGAGTTGCTGTAATATTGAATTGTCCGTATGTAGAGCGTGCTCCTGATTCTTCAACTAAAGAATACAAGGCATCTTTATTAAATAAATCCGAGTATTCTTGAGTACTTTTATAAGTATCTGTAGTTATATCCATTGGGATATATGAAATACCGCTGGCAGCTCTTGTAAGGGTTCCAGTAAAGGCTTCAGAAGTCTTTAATGCAATAGGAAGTTTGTTGCCTTTAGAATCCTGCAATGTAAAATTCATGCCACTCAAATCCAAATCAGCAGGTGCTACACGAGCGACCAATTTTGTATTTGTAGGTGCCAAGGTTGTTAAAACTTGTCCTTTTGTTACATCTTTTTGAGCTGACCATGTCGTTTCCTTGCCATCATATGTTATAGCTTTGACATAAGCATATTTAACATTCAAGTCTGTATTTTGAACTTTATATTTTTCTGGATCTGGATTACCATCCACATTTGCGGATAAATCTTCAGAGGCATCTTCTGCTGTAGCCCATCCCATTAATTCCAGATCCTGCATTACAGAAGCTGCACTCGGAATTACTACTTGCTGAGAGTTTCCTTGAGCGTCAACAATGGTCAAGGTCCATTGTTTAGTTTCAGTATTCTGTACAGCAGTTACACCTGATACAGGAATATTAGTTGATTTGTAGGTCCCGTCGTCCTGCAGCAACTGCCAGCATCCGTCTTCACCTACTTTAATACAATTCTGCTGTTCTTTTTCTTCATTTTTTGTGGCAAACCATCCTGTAGGTTCACCATTCTTGATCAGTTCACCGGTTTCAGCGTTGATAGACAAAACATCTCCTACCTGTTCCTCATCAAGTGTGATAACCTGATCACCACTTTTGCTGAAAGTGAACACCAGATTTCCATCTGCATTTTTAGCGACTTTAGTTACATAATCGCCATTATTTACAAGTTCCTGCAATGCCTTAATAGCATCAGCATTTGCAGTAATCTGGTTCTGCAGATTGTTGATGTCATCATCGTAATCCTTACAAGAAGTAAAAGTTCCTGCTGAAGCGAACAAGAGTGCTCCGAACAGAAGTGCACTTAAATACTTTTTTCTCATAATAATAAAAATTTTAATTTATAAATTAAAAAACTCAAATTATTCTAACTCAAGCTGTTTTACTTATATCAGGAACCGGTTCTGGAGAGTCTTGTACGGCTTTCACCGGGGGACGGATAAGGGACGGATTCAGACTACGGCAGCCTTTAAAACAAATATGCGCTGCCGTTCCAGGCGGACTGCAGCGCTGTCTCATAAGTTGGCGTAACCGCGGCGGCTATTTAAAATATTTTATTATTATGCTGATAATATGGAGATTACGAAGTATTGGCACAAGGTTAAGGGACAATGGCGGGACTATTTTTTTTGTTGGATCGGGTTATGATAAAGTAATGTGAATCCGGATTATTCCTTTTAAGGTATCATTTGTCGTTTATATTTTTCATTGTTATATGCTTATTTTTGTATAGAAATATCAATTCCCATTGTTAATATTAATACATAAAATTAAGGATCAATAACGATAATGTTGGCTGAATAAATCCTTGTAGATAATTGACAGATATATCAAATAAATTTATTGAAGTTATAGGTAAAGACGGTACAGACTCTATTTGACTATCCGTACTAGGATAATAATTATAATATTCCACAGGGATTTTCCAAGATTCTTTCCAGTGGATATTTTAGTTATAACAAATATATATGACTGACTTCTTTGTTATTATATAATACGCTGTCTGGGAAACGTTGGATAGTTTGTCTCGTCTGTTAAAGTCTATAATGACATGGTTATCAGAACAGTCCATCTTCCTGATGGCAGAACATACCAGAATAGCAGGCTTCATGATCAGTCATCCTTTCAAGTTTTTCTACTATGCTTTTATAGATCCCTGTATTATTTTCCCGACGTGCCTCCAAGAGTTTTCTTATATCCTCCAGAATCCTGAATGTTTCATATTTCTCCTGCCTTTCCTTCAACAGGGCCTTTCTGTTCAGTCCATAGTATTCAATGGAAGTCTCACCTTTGGGTGTCAGCCCGACAGCAATTTCCCGACGAAAAATGATGTGTATGTCAGGATTATCCATATAGGGATTAATTAGTAACGGATTTTCGTGCGATAAGGTTCTGGTATGTCGGTCTGCCCGTTGGGAATCATCCTCCAGAGGAAAATAGTTCTTCTTGTAATGTTGGTTACATACGGAGCATGCTGCCAGCAGATTGTTCCAGTCGTATGCCAGCCAATAATATCCCGGCCGATGAATAGCTCCTCCCTTTCCTTGTTGTGAATAAGTCTTGGGACGAAAATGTTCTATTTGGGTAGCAGAAGAGACCTCGAGCAAGCTTTCACAATAGGCACATTTGCCATATTGGTCTTTTTTTAAGGCAGTACGGACATCCTCTGCACCATAAAGCCCGGCCTTGAAATCTCCGTGGTTAATGATTATTCCGGATTCGGCCAATCTATCCAGTCTTTCCAGCTCTGTCACTACCTGCTCACTAGTTAACGTTGCAGGGATATTTTCATCTTTTTCCAGTCTAATCATGATGTTTTTCCAATAGTTTGGCAGCCTCCAGTATCAATTGTCTTGCTTCTATTTCTTCCGTACTTTCTCCGAAAGCCAGTCCGGACAACTTGTCTTCCAGTTCCTTCAGCTCTTGTTTGTCTGCTTCAGATAATTCCGTTTTTTTCAACAGTTCAAACCGTCTGCCAATTGCTTCATCCCATTTAGGAGAGCGGTCGGTAGGGAGATTAAACAGTTCACTCATCAATACCTGCCCCACATCGTAAGTACTGTAAATGCTGGCATCCGTTTCTTCCAGATATCCCTTATCATTAAACACAAAAATTTGGGCGATATCCGCCGCTCCCATTGCTATCAGTGGGCTATGCGTGGTGGTAATGAAATGAATGTTCGGGAAGGTATTCGACAAGTCCTTCAGGAAACGGCGCTGCCAGGACGGATGCAGATGCAGGTCGGCTTCGTCTATCAGGACAATACCCTCACCAGACAACGGATCAGGCAAATGCGGGTTGGCTTCGGCCAGTCTGGAAGCGATATCCGCTACCAAAGCCACTATGATACGGTAGCCGTCACTCATCTGTTCGATACGGACGGTACGGGAATGTTCTCCCATCTGTTCATCCATAACGAAACGCATGGGCGACAACAGAATCCTCGGATTCTTGTATCGGTTGTGCAACATACTATGAAGGGCATTACGGACTGCCTTCAGTGTAGGCGACTGGTAACCATAGTTTTTCTTTTCCACCTTTTCCCGCCGTTCCATGTCTTCCTGATAGTCAAACCACTGGAAAAAGCGTTTGAAGTCTGTGTCTGCTTCTGTAGCATTGATATAGCTGTCCCAGCGCTCAAATACCTTCTGGAAATTTCTATTCCGTTGCGGAGCCTGAATTCGTCCCCGTTCCGTACTGTAATACACAAAAACCGGAAGCCGTACTTCTTTTGCATGTTGTATCTGTTCCAGTTGGGACAGAGCGTAGTCGCGCAGTTCCTTTTCTCCTACACTGCTGGTAGCTTTCACCAAGGCATCACGTCTGAGGAAGCGTTCCACTTCAATGTCTGTATCTTCGTTGAATGAGAAAGTTGTCTGGATACTTAAATAATCGGATACCTCATTATGCTCATCTATATGGATATCCCAAGGCGACGGATTACGTTTCTTGATATTAGGAAAAGCGGATGTAAATACGTTTGCACATAAGGCTATCGAGTCGAGTAGCGTTGTCTTACCTTTACCGTTCTCTCCCAATATAATGGTTACACGCTTGTCATCAAAAGACAGGTTCATGTCTTTTATCAGGCGTACGTTATGTAGCTGAACTTTGCGGACTTTCATCTTTACCCGATTTGTTAGATAATCTTTCCATTTGGCCTGTCTTCTGTTTGAAGAACAAGAGGATTCTAAGCAAAGATAGGAAATCTTTTCCGATTTGCAAGAATCAGATTAAAATCCAATAAAAAAAGCGGCCCGTACGGGCCGCTTTTTTTATTAAAGCAATCTATTAAGATTATTTGCTAGCTTTTACTGTTACAGGAATAGTTACATCTAATTCATATCCCCATGCATCTGTAATCTTAACAGGCAGGTCAATATCTGTATCATTAGATAATGAACGTCCTTTGATATTGATCGTTCCTTTATGCAGGACACCATCTCCATCATTCCATGCGTTAGTCATTGTAGCAGAATTAATGTAGTGATCTTTGTCTACGCTTGGAGTAACATTCTTTATCTGCTTGTTCTTCCATTCATTTTGAGTACTTGCCACATCAGGGAAGATATACAGATTGTTATTGTTGTAGTCACGGCCTTCGATATCCTTTTCAGTAATGTTAGCACCTGCAACGAAATCATTTGCATTAACGATTACACGTTCACCTGTCAATACAGCGATAGAACCTTCATAAACAGGGCTCATCAAGCGAATCTGGAATGAATATTCATCAGCACCATCAGCTACATACTTCCAAGTATAATAGTTATCTTTGGTAACCTTTACAGTTACTGCTTCACCATATGCTTTAGCCGGTTTACCATCCTTGATACCGTCCACAAGTTCAAGAGTAGTAGCTTCTGTGAGTTTTCCATCATTGTCAACATCTGCAAAGTGATATTTACCATTAGTTGCTGTGGTGTTACCCCATTTGAACAATTTCGTACAATCATCATTACCAATCTTACCGGTAACTTCAACGTTTGCATCAGCCACATATTTGCTGAAATATCTTTCAAGTTCAACAGCTGCAGAAGCAGTACCATTTGTTCCGGCAGTACCAATATTTTCTGCGGTTCCATCATTGTAGAAATAGGCATTGATAACGCCGTCAACTACATAACCGTCACGGATAGCAAACAATGTAGACAATTCAGGGATACTGAATTCGAATGGAACTACAATAGTGTTCAATTCATCTGTACCACCCAAGAATGTAACTTGTGCATAATAAACCTTGTCTACACTGAAGTGCTGAGATGCATCCTTATTCGTTACAACGAACTTCATATCTGCTGCATCCTTGATAGCAACTTCTTTATTTCTGTCTGCATTTACGAATACAAGGTCAATACCATCAGCACCGGTAACTTCAGTCTTACAATCTGCGTCAGTATAGAATTTAACTTTTGTTGCATCTACTTTTCTTTGCCATGCGGCCAACTGATCACCTATACCGTCAGTCATGGTCTTCATATCAGCGAAGAATGCGTTCTTATTCTTAATATCGTCTGTATTATCTTCTACGATAGTTAATTCACGAACAGCATATTCAGCATCAGCTACAATCTTGTTAGAAACTGCAATCTTGATAGGTTGTGCACGGTAAATACCATTATTATCTAATGTATGTACAGTCAATATAAAATCTGCTTTAGTAATGATATCCGGATCGGCATTGATAGTGAATGTATGTTTTTCTTGATCAAAAGTAAGATTGAACAAGTCTACATCATAATCTTCTGCAGTCAACCACATATCATAAATTTCAGACATATCATCAGTTACAGCTACAGAATGAGCAACTTTAGCATCAACCTTCTGTGAATATGATGTTTCTGAATAGGTATAAGCTTTTGTTTCATTGCTAATTAATGTCGGATTTCCGAGCTTTACAAGATTCGTTTCATCATCATCAATTGTATAAGAGCTAAAATCAGCTGTAGCAGAAGCTAATGATACAGCGAATTGATACTTGCCACGACATGCATTCTGTGCATTTAATGCATATAAAATTGAATGACTGCCACTAGTCAAGATACTTTTATAATCATCAGTTACAGCATCTTCATTCTTTACCTCCAAAGGCTTCATTGACAAAGTATAGAGTCCGTTTCCATAACCAGCACGGCTATCTATATTGCCACTAGTAACATAATCTTTATATTCGTTTGCTTCAAATATGATGCCTGGAAGAGTCTCATTCTTACTATTAGTCAGAGAGAAATCAACTAATGTTGCATCGGCACTAACCGGATTAATACGTGAAGCAATTTTTGCAGCGGAAGTCAGTATTACCTCATTAGAAGTAACAGTTGCTCCTGTCAGTTTCTCCCATCTATCTTTATTTGTTTTTGCATCAAAGGCATATTGATTGATGTCAATAGTTTCATCTTGTGGTGTTGCTTGACCATCAATTTTATTTCCAATCAGTTCCGCATCGATACTTGTAATAGCCGATGCAGCTGAAGGCAATTTAACAGTTTGAGATTCGCCATTGGCATTTACAATAGTAAAGGTATATCCTTCTGCTTCGCTACCGGATACAGTAACTCCTGATACAGGAATCTTTGTGTCTGTATATTCACCGTTTTCGCCTAAAACTTCCCATGTGCCGTTTGCGCCTTTCTTAATCAATCCGGCTTCTACTTCAGCTTCGGTCGGAGTCTTAGTAGTGTAAAATCCGGTACCTTCACCATTGATAATTACTTCGCCGTCTTCGCCGATAGTAACAGTCTGTGCTTCTTGCTCAGCGGTTTCAACAGTCACTTGTTGTGTAGTACCGTCAGTAAAAGTAAAGGTGATGACATTCTCGTTACCAGAAACAGCAGTTACATATTTGCCGGAGTTTACAAGTTCCTGCAATGCCTTGATAGCATCAGCATTTGCAGTAATCTGGTTCTGCAGATTGTTGATGTCATCATCGTAGTCTTTACAAGAAGTAAAAGTTCCTGCCGAAGCGAACAAGAGTGCTCCGAACAGAAGTGCACTTAAATACTTTTTTCTCATAATAATAAAAATTTTAATTTATAAATTAAAAAACTCAAATTATTCTAACTCAAGCTATTTCATTTACATTTGTGTTCCAAGCTTACAATAGCCGGAACAGAATCTGTCTGGGGGACGGATAAGGGACGGAAATTGAAAATATCGGTCTAAATACCAGATTTTCAAACCTCCTGTATAGCTTCTACAGAGCTTTCAGGGCGTGGTTCAGAACGTGGGGTAACCGCGGCGGCTATCAGGAAAAAATCTGTAGAATATTAATTATAAACTAAATGTGCTTCCATTTTGGAAATTGAAGGGACATTCGAGGGCCGGGATTTTATATAAAAGAAAACTTATACAGGATGAACACAGACAGTACTTTTCTGATTAACGACCCGTTTTTTCTGCATTTTTGCTCAACCAATGAGCATTTTTACTGTATTATTTGCTCATTAGTTAAGCAAAATTCCTATTTTTGTAGGAAATCAATTGAAACAGACCATGGACAGATTACAGGAAAGATTCAGCAAACTGCTTTCGGAAACCGGAACCGGTTTTCATCGCTATATGTATCACCGCATCAACTGGGGCAGCCGGATGATCGGACTGACCGGCCCACGTGGTGTGGGTAAGACGACCCTTATCCTTCAATACCTGAAGGAACATCTGCCTCGTGAGCGCTCGCTTTACGTCACGGCCGAAGACTTCTATTTTGCGGAACACCGGTTGCTGGATCTGGCCGATGAATTTGTCAGATACGGAGGCCGTCATCTGTTCATCGATGAGATACACCGCTATAAGGACTGGACGAAGGAACTGAAACTGATGTACGACTATCACCCTGAATTGCAGGTGGTCTTTACCGGATCATCCGTGCTGGACATACACCAGGGAGCTGCCGACTTGAGCCGTCGGGCCGTGATGTACCATATGCAGGGACTTTCGTTCCGTGAATACCTTAACCTGTTTCACGGGTTTGATTTTCCGGTATTGTCATCCGGGGATATTCTTACTTTGAAAGCCGGCTTCCCTTCCGGTTTCCATCCCTTCGAATTCTTTCCGGAGTATCTGCGGCAAGGGTATTATCCGTTTCCACATGATGATTTCGATGCCCAGCTCATGCAGATGGTTAACCTGAGCATTGAGACGGACATTCCCCAATATGCAGGCATGAACGTTTCTACAGCCCGCAAGCTGAAACGTCTGCTGGCGGTCATTGCCCGGAGTGTCCCTTTCAAGCCCAACATCAGTACGCTGGCTACCGTACTCAACGTCAGCCGGAACAGCGTGGCGGATTATTGTCTGTATCTGGAAGAGGCCGGGCTGATATCCCAGCTACGTGACGACACAGGTGGAGTTCGTGGGTTAGGGAAAGTGGACAAGATTTATCTGGACAATACGAACCTCATCCATGCGTTGGCCCGGGAAAGCGCCGATATCGGTAATGTGCGTGAAACTTTCTTCTTCAACCAGATGAGGGTCAATCAGGAGGTAATCACATCATCGGTATCCGATTTTCAGGTTCTGGATTGTACATTCGAGATTGGCGGGCGCAAAAAAGGGCAGAAACAGATAGAAGGCCTCAGCAAGGCTTATGTAGTGAAGGATGATATAGAATACGGGCATGGGAATGTCATTCCGCTCTGGATGTTCGGATTTAACTATTGAAGTATCCAGACAAGGAACATGTTACCTTTTGATATAGTCTTTCAAAGGAAATTTACATTACATTCCACTTTCTTTCTAGAATTATTCGGCATGTTTAAACAGCTATAAAAAACAGAGAAGGTGTCTATATTAAAATGGAGTGTACCCGAAAGTTGGATGCAAGATATAAAAAAAGCGACTCAAACGAGCCGCTTTTTTATTATAGAGAATCATTTCTGATTATTTACTTCTTTACAGTCAAGTTAATCTTGAATGTTTCCCAAATATCTGTTTCACCTGCTTTAGATGCTTTCTTATAAGTGATAGTCAATACTGTAGTATAGCCGTCAGCAGTATTAGGCTCAGCAAGACCTGACAATTTCAAATCACCATGACTGAATTCAGCTTTTGCTTTGTCACCTGCATTATCATCAAATTCAGCAATATAGTTATCACCACTGGCAAGATCTAACTCTAATCCATTTACTACAGAACCTGTAGTAAATACGTTGTCCTTACCAGCCTTATAGAATGATAAACCTTGTCTCTTGTCGCCTGTTTCCTTGTTAAATGCTTTGATTACATTTTCAGATTCCGGTTCTACTACGATGTCAGTTTCTTTACCATCTACATAGTAAACAAATTTAGCCCCGTCAATTCTTGTAATCAAGTCGATAGTAAAGTTGCCAGAAGTTACATCGAAGTTATCACATTCAGGAACGATTGTGTAATTCAACTTAGAAGACAAGTCTCTGAATGAATGACCATCTGCTGCGTTATCGTTCAATTTTACAATGTTAGTTAACTTACCAGCATTGTCTTTTGTACGTTCAGCGGCTGACTCACCATTTGCAATGAATGAAGAAGTACTGTCAAAGTATGTAATTTCTTCAGCAGCTGTTTTATCATTGTACAACTGTTTCAAGTCAAGATTACCTTCACCGTCAACTACAGCTACCGCAGTCTTATCACCCCAAGCAGCAGACTTAGTGAACAATTCGAAGAATGAAGGAATAGTAACGTTTACAGGAACATTAGCTTTTCTGATTTGATTGTCAGTTGCATCTTCAAGTGTCAATGTCAGGATATGCTGACCGAGAGTAGCCTTATAGTTCCATAAATCAGAAGCATTAGGCTTAGCGTAAATCACTTTAGCGTACTTAATGTTGCGGATGTTAGCCTGCAAATCATCGTAAGTAACTTCAGTCTCAGCATCAGCCTTGTAGAACTTGATTGTCGAGTTCTCAGTATTTGTACCGAATTTATTAACTATTGTCTCACGCAAGAACGGGAATGTCTCATCTGTAGTCTTAAGAACTGTTCCACCCTTAGCAACAGCAATAGCTTCCTCAGCTGTCATACCGCTGAATAGGTCACCCATATCGAGAGTGATTGTTGCAAACTCGTTATTATTACCCGGGATAGACCAGTCATACTGCTTAGGTGTTACCTTATATTCAGAAACAGGCAATGTGATAGCATCTGATGTTACATTGCCGAATTCAACCGTAATCGGTGTAGTTATTGCGCTTGTATAGCCGAAGTCTTTTATTTCACCGTTAACACCCAGCAATATCACATTCAAGTGAATTTTCTTACCTGCTGCTTTCGTAGTGTTCTCAGCATATAGAACATTGTTCTCTAGTTTGATACCCCATGCTTCAGCATCGTTCTTGTCGGCATCAACGATTTCGAACATATAGTCATAAACAGAAGACTGTACGTAAGAGAGGATGTGTCCTTTTCCTAAAGAAGCAGTAAACTGGTCATTGGTAGCTGGCTTAAAGTCTAATTGAACTGTTCCATTGTCTGATTTAGTAGTTTCATTCCACAATGCATCAGTGCCAGTCATTGCGCAAGCGGCTGCTTGCGTATCAACAACGAACTCATATCCAGTCAATATGTTACCGTTTACCTGCAGAGCATATGTCTTGTTTGCCCATGTATCGTGATTTCCCTGATTCTCTGTACCATATTTTTGAGCAAAAGCAGTTCCCATATTATTCCCAGAAACTGTTTCGTTCATTGTTACTTCCAACACCCATGCGCCACCTAGAGCTACTGAACGGCTGCCGGTATGTCCTTCTCCATAACGTGAAGGTGATGCGGTTACAATTACAGGAGCCTCATTGCCGTTAATGTCAACCAATTTCAATACCTGTTTGTCAAGTTCTACATTGTTAGGATATACATCTACGCTTACCCAGTTCTGCTGACCTACAAGCAGCTGACCTGCCTTAACAGTACCCTTAGGACCTTTCCAGTCAATATCTTTTTCGGCTACACCCCATTCGATACCGTAGTTACTTTGGAAGTTCTTATCAACATCGGTAGATTGTTCTTCTGCTTCAATCTCTGAGAAAATTGAGTATTTACCATCATTACCTGTATTATGATAAACTTTTATAGTGATATTTGTAGCTACAGACTTCAGCAATGTAATAGTCTGCATATTACCTTCTGCATCAGGCAATGTAATAGTATAAGTATTGTCTGATTCATTTTCCAAAATAGCGTATTTACCTGCCTTGATTTCAGTTGCCTCGCCGTTTACGCAAAGATAACCATCTTCATTTACTGTCACCTTATCTCCTACCTGTCCGATAACTTCACCGTTAACAACCAAGTTTTGTCCGTCTAGCTCAACTGTAGTCTGTTCAACGTTAGAAACTGATGGAACAGGAACTTCAACTTTTGTTCCTTTACCAGTCTCAATAACAAGTGTTCCATCAACAAAACTCAATGTCTTAACACCATCAAGACCTTCTACTGTAGATTTTAAGCTTTCAAGGTCAGTTTTAATAGTATTAATCTGTTCCTGCAAATTGTTGATGTCATCATCGTAGTCTTTACAAGAAGTAAAAGTTCCTGCCGAAGCGAACAAGAGTGCTCCGAACAGAAGTGCACTTAAATACTTTTTTCTCATAATAATAAAAATTTTAATTTATAAATTAAAAAACTCAAATTATTCTAACTCAAGCTATTTCATTTACATTTGTGTTCCAAGCTTACAATAGCCGGAACAGAATCTGTCTGGGGGACGGATAAGGGACGGAAATTGAAAATATCGGTCTAAATACCAGATTTTCAAACCTCCTGTATAGCTTCTACAGAGCTTTCAGGGCGTGGTTCAGAACGTGGGGTAACCGCGGCGGCTATCAGGAAAAAATCTGTAGAATATTAATTATAAACTAAATGTGCTTCCATTTTGGAAATTGAAGGGACATTCGAGGGCCGGGATTTTATATAAAAGAAAACTTATACAGGATGAACACAGACAGTACTTTTCTGATTAACGACCCGTTTTTTCTGCATTTTTGCTCAACCAATGAGCATTTTTACTGTATTATTTGCTCATTAGTTAAGCAAAATTCCTATTTTTGTAGGAAATCAATTGAAACAGACCATGGACAGATTACAGGAAAGATTCAGCAAACTGCTTTCGGAAACCGGAACCGGTTTTCATCGCTATATGTATCACCGCATCAACTGGGGCAGCCGGATGATCGGACTGACCGGCCCACGTGGTGTGGGTAAGACGACCCTTATCCTTCAATACCTGAAGGAACATCTGCCTCGTGAGCGCTCGCTTTACGTCACGGCCGAAGACTTCTATTTTGCGGAACACCGGTTGCTGGATCTGGCCGATGAATTTGTCAGATACGGAGGCCGTCATCTGTTCATCGATGAGATACACCGCTATAAGGACTGGACGAAGGAACTGAAACTGATGTACGACTATCACCCTGAATTGCAGGTGGTCTTTACCGGATCATCCGTGCTGGACATACACCAGGGAGCTGCCGACTTGAGCCGTCGGGCCGTGATGTACCATATGCAGGGACTTTCGTTCCGTGAATACCTTAACCTGTTTCACGGGTTTGATTTTCCGGTATTGTCATCCGGGGATATTCTTACTTTGAAAGCCGGCTTCCCTTCCGGTTTCCATCCCTTCGAATTCTTTCCGGAGTATCTGCGGCAAGGGTATTATCCGTTTCCACATGATGATTTCGATGCCCAGCTCATGCAGATGGTTAACCTGAGCATTGAGACGGACATTCCCCAATATGCAGGCATGAACGTTTCTACAGCCCGCAAGCTGAAACGTCTGCTGGCGGTCATTGCCCGGAGTGTCCCTTTCAAGCCCAACATCAGTACGCTGGCTACCGTACTCAACGTCAGCCGGAACAGCGTGGCGGATTATTGTCTGTATCTGGAAGAGGCCGGGCTGATATCCCAGCTACGTGACGACACAGGTGGAGTTCGTGGGTTAGGGAAAGTGGACAAGATTTATCTGGACAATACGAACCTCATCCATGCGTTGGCCCGGGAAAGCGCCGATATCGGTAATGTGCGTGAAACTTTCTTCTTCAACCAGATGAGGGTCAATCAGGAGGTAATCACATCATCGGTATCCGATTTTCAGGTTCTGGATTGTACATTCGAGATTGGCGGGCGCAAAAAAGGGCAGAAACAGATAGAAGGCCTCAGCAAGGCTTATGTAGTGAAGGATGATATAGAATACGGGCATGGGAATGTCATTCCGCTCTGGATGTTCGGATTTAACTATTGAAGTATCCAGACAAGGAACATGTTACCTTTTGATATAGTCTTTCAAAGGAAATTTACATTACATTCCACTTTCTTTCTAGAATTATTCGGCATGTTTAAACAGCTATAAAAAACAGAGAAGGTGTCTATATTAAAATGGAGTGTACCCGAAAGTTGGATGCAAGATATAAAAAAAGCGACTCAAACGAGCCGCTTTTTTATTATAGAGAATCATTTCTGATTATTTACTTCTTTACAGTCAAGTTAATCTTGAATGTTTCCCAAATATCTGTTTCACCTGCTTTAGATGCTTTCTTATAAGTGATAGTCAATACTGTAGTATAGCCGTCAGCAGTATTAGGCTCAGCAAGACCTGACAATTTCAAATCACCATGACTGAATTCAGCTTTTGCTTTGTCACCTGCATTATCATCAAATTCAGCAATATAGTTATCACCACTGGCAAGATCTAACTCTAATCCATTTACTACAGAACCTGTAGTAAATACGTTGTCCTTACCAGCCTTATAGAATGATAAACCTTGTCTCTTGTCGCCTGTTTCCTTGTTAAATGCTTTGATTACATTTTCAGATTCCGGTTCTACTACGATGTCAGTTTCTTTACCATCTACATAGTAAACAAATTTAGCCCCGTCAATTCTTGTAATCAAGTCGATAGTAAAGTTGCCAGAAGTTACATCGAAGTTATCACATTCAGGAACGATTGTGTAATTCAACTTAGAAGACAAGTCTCTGAATGAATGACCATCTGCTGCGTTATCGTTCAATTTTACAATGTTAGTTAACTTACCAGCATTGTCTTTTGTACGTTCAGCGGCTGACTCACCATTTGCAATGAATGAAGAAGTACTGTCAAAGTATGTAATTTCTTCAGCAGCTGTTTTATCATTGTACAACTGTTTCAAGTCAAGATTACCTTCACCGTCAACTACAGCTACCGCAGTCTTATCACCCCAAGCAGCAGACTTAGTGAACAATTCGAAGAATGAAGGAATAGTAACGTTTACAGGAACATTAGCTTTTCTGATTTGATTGTCAGTTGCATCTTCAAGTGTCAATGTCAGGATATGCTGACCGAGAGTAGCCTTATAGTTCCATAAATCAGAAGCATTAGGCTTAGCGTAAATCACTTTAGCGTACTTAATGTTGCGGATGTTAGCCTGCAAATCATCGTAAGTAACTTCAGTCTCAGCATCAGCCTTGTAGAACTTGATTGTCGAGTTCTCAGTATTTGTACCGAATTTATTAACTATTGTCTCACGCAAGAACGGGAATGTCTCATCTGTAGTCTTAAGAACTGTTCCACCCTTAGCAACAGCAATAGCTTCCTCAGCTGTCATACCGCTGAATAGGTCACCCATATCGAGAGTGATTGTTGCAAACTCGTTATTATTACCCGGGATAGACCAGTCATACTGCTTAGGTGTTACCTTATATTCAGAAACAGGCAATGTGATAGCATCTGATGTTACATTGCCGAATTCAACCGTAATCGGTGTAGTTATTGCGCTTGTATAGCCGAAGTCTTTTATTTCACCGTTAACACCCAGCAATATCACATTCAAGTGAATTTTCTTACCTGCTGCTTTCGTAGTGTTCTCAGCATATAGAACATTGTTCTCTAGTTTGATACCCCATGCTTCAGCATCGTTCTTGTCGGCATCAACGATTTCGAACATATAGTCATAAACAGAAGACTGTACGTAAGAGAGGATGTGTCCTTTTCCTAAAGAAGCAGTAAACTGGTCATTGGTAGCTGGCTTAAAGTCTAATTGAACTGTTCCATTGTCTGATTTAGTAGTTTCATTCCACAATGCATCAGTGCCAGTCATTGCGCAAGCGGCTGCTTGCGTATCAACAACGAACTCATATCCAGTCAATATGTTACCGTTTACCTGCAGAGCATATGTCTTGTTTGCCCATGTATCGTGATTTCCCTGATTCTCTGTACCATATTTTTGAGCAAAAGCAGTTCCCATATTATTCCCAGAAACTGTTTCGTTCATTGTTACTTCCAACACCCATGCGCCACCTAGAGCTACTGAACGGCTGCCGGTATGTCCTTCTCCATAACGTGAAGGTGATGCGGTTACAATTACAGGAGCCTCATTGCCGTTAATGTCAACCAATTTCAATACCTGTTTGTCAAGTTCTACATTGTTAGGATATACATCTACGCTTACCCAGTTCTGCTGACCTACAAGCAGCTGACCTGCCTTAACAGTACCCTTAGGACCTTTCCAGTCAATATCTTTTTCGGCTACACCCCATTCGATACCGTAGTTACTTTGGAAGTTCTTATCAACATCGGTAGATTGTTCTTCTGCTTCAATCTCTGAGAAAATTGAGTATTTACCATCATTACCTGTATTATGATAAACTTTTATAGTGATATTTGTAGCTACAGACTTCAGCAATGTAATAGTCTGCATATTACCTTCTGCATCAGGCAATGTAATAGTATAAGTATTGTCTGATTCATTTTCCAAAATAGCGTATTTACCTGCCTTGATTTCAGTTGCCTCGCCGTTTACGCAAAGATAACCATCTTCATTTACTGTCACCTTATCTCCTACCTGTCCGATAACTTCACCGTTAACAACCAAGTTTTGTCCGTCTAGCTCAACTGTAGTCTGTTCAACGTTAGAAACTGATGGAACAGGAACTTCAACTTTTGTTCCTTTACCAGTCTCAATAACAAGTGTTCCATCAACAAAACTCAATGTCTTAACACCATCAAGACCTTCTACTGTAGATTTTAAGCTTTCAAGGTCAGTTTTAATAGTATTAATCTGTTCCTGCAAATTGTTGATGTCATCATCGTAGTCTTTACAAGAAGTAAAAGTTCCTGCCGAAGCGAACAAGAGTGCTCCGAACAGAAGTGCACTTAAATACTTTTTTCTCATAATAATAAAAATTTTAATTTATAAATTAAAAAACTCAAATTATTCTAACTCAAGTCATTTTATTTACAATCAAGCCAGCCCTTAAAGAAGCTGGTTCAGATTCTGTTTCGAGGGACGGATAAGGGACGAGTCTTGAATTTGTCGGAAAAATCAGGACATTTAAAGACCATTTAGGACGTCTATAGTAATAATAGTACACAGTTCAGAACGTGGAGTAACCGCGGCGGCTATTTTAAATACCTACCTAAATTATTAGTTATGAGAGAAAAATAGGATAATATAAAAAGCTGGATAGCCGTATAAGGGACAATCTGGAAGTGAAAAAATCTTCTTCCTTACTTTTATTATAAATATAATAATTATATTTGTAATAAAACATATTTCATATGGAACCAATCACTGTATTAAATCCTTTTGTGGTGGGAAGATATGTCTCCGACCATTATTTCTGCGACCGCCATTCCGAGACAGAATTTCTTATCAAGCAGGTTGTAAACGGACGGAATGTAGCATTGATTTCTCCCCGCCGTATGGGAAAGACCGGACTGATCCGGCATTGTTTTAACCAGGAATCCCTTAAGAAAAGCTATTATACTTTTTTTGTCGATATCTATGCTACTAGTTCCTTGGCCGAATTTGTCTATCTGTTCGGAAAAGCTATCTATGAGGAACTGAAGCCTCGGAAAACAGCGTGGACCGAACGGTTCTTCCAGATTATAGCTTCTCTCCGGGTAGGATTCAAATTGGACCCGATGACCGGTGAACCTGGTTTTGATATCGGCCTGGGAGATATCCAAGCTCCACAAACTACCTTAGATGAAATCTTTGCCTATCTCGAGGCTGCCGACAAGCCCTGTCTGGTAGCTATTGATGAATTCCAGCAAATTGGTACTTATATGGAAGAGAATGTAGAGGCCTTACTGCGCACCAAGATCCAGCAATGCAGGCAGACTCAGTTCATATTTTCGGGCAGCAAGCGGCATCTGATGAACAACATGTTCAATTCTTCTTCCAAACCTTTCTACCAAAGTGCCATCTGCATGGGATTGGGAGTCATACCGGAAGACGCCTATACCGGTTTTGCAATCCGCATGTTCGAAGAAAGAGGAAAAAGAATAGATGCATGCGTGGTAGAAGATGTTTACCGTCGGTTCAACGGTTGTACCTGGTTTGTACAGATGATGATGAATGAATTGTTCTTCCTGACCGCATCGGGTGAATGTTGCGGAATGGATAAAGTGGAAACGGCATGGCATAACGTAATCCAGATGCAGGAAGGCAGTTATAAAGACCTTCTGTCCCGTCTTGCCCCCAAGCAGAAAATTGTCCTTCAGGCCATTGCCCGGGAGGGTGAAGCAAAAGGAATCACCTCGTCCGCTTTCATGAAAAAGTACAACCTTCCTTCGGCCAGCTCCGTGCAGGCTGCGCTCAAGCCTTTGCTGAAAAGCGATCTGGTTACACAGGAGGAGGATGTATATCGGGTATATGATTATTTCTTAGCGGAATGGTTGAAAAATATGTATTAATAAAAAAGAGCGGCTCAATTGAGTCGCTCTTTTTTATTAATATATGAAGATCATTATTTATTCTTAACAATCGTCACATTTACATCCTGTGAAGTCACATAACCCCATTCATCAACTACATTTACAGTCATCTTAGTTTCTACAGAGTCACTAACTGTAACATCACCAAATACAACAATTGCACCTTCTTGAGTTACTTTACCATTAGCTGCTTTTACATCCTGTAATGTAATCTTCGAAATATATGTATTGTTATCTGCTTTCGTTACATAAACATTCTTGATTTGTACACTAGACCAACCATCTGTGGTATTATCTTTACTATTCGTTAATGTACCACTATTTTCCTTATCTGGAACAACATTATATTTGTTGTTAGCATAATCTGTCAAGGTAATCATGTCAGCTGTAATTGGGAAGCCGTCTTCATTATTAGCAATAACATTGATGGAAGTTCCAGTAGTAGATGCAATCTTACCTTCGAAGATCGGACTCAAGATTGTAATAGTAAAGCTACTTTCACCCTTCTTAGTATCTGTATTATATTTCCAGCCTTCATAATTATCTTTAGATGCTACTACAGTAAGCTGTTTACCATAACCGAACTCTCTATTAGTACCATCTTGCAGAACTAAACTATTGTCAGCTCCATGTTTAAGTCTAATAGCATTGTTTTCAATTACAGCCAATCCATCAGAAGAATACTTAGTACTTCCAACCTTATACACTTCATCATTAGTCTTCAATGCATATGTAGCATCACTAATGAATTGATCAAAGTACTTAGATAACTTCAAGGCTTTGTTAGTAGCGCTAGTAGACTCGTCGTAATATGCAAAAATAGAACCAGTTGTAGCATCTACATATCCAGATTTAGCAACCAATTGATCAGCTACTGACGGTGCGGTAAATGTAACAGGGACAATAATACTATTTACTTTAGATGGAGTACCTGTATTAAATGTTATTTGCAAATAATATTGGGTATCCAGCTTGATATCTGGAGTAGCACTTTCATTAATTGTCAACTTAACGGCCGTAATATTATCAACACTAGTTGTCGCTTTGCCATCTTTATCAACTTTTGAAAAAGCAAGCTTATCTGTACCACTTGTTTCTATTTCTATAGGTGCATCATCGGTCAAGTCAGCTTTTGTATACAATTTAGCTGTAGTTTTACTTAAGTCTACAGAATTAGCCCATTGAGACCAATTGCTACCCAAAGCTTCAACCATTTTATCCAGAGAAATAGTTTCATAGTTATTTCCTGTTCCTGCAAATTTCTTTGACAAATCAACTGTAATAGCATCATATGTAACATCAGAGGTTACTTCACTACTCAATGTAACATTGTAAGTAAATTCTTTTTCTGCACCCTTGATGTCCAATGTATGAACTTTGAATGTAAAACCGTTAGCTGGAGTATCTATATCAGGATTCTTTGTAACCTTAAATGTTCTATTCAGATCATCATATTCAATACCGTATGTTTCCTTTGCGGTCTTACTAAATTCAAAATACATATCCAGCATCTTGTCATTTTGATCCGGACCTTCTTTAATTGTATAGGTAGAACCAACTTTAACTGTATATGCTTTAGAAGTACTTCCATCATTTACAGTCGCACTTTCGTTATTAATCTGAATAGATGTAAGATTTGCAGCTTCTGCATATTTGACAGCAACTGCATAAGCTGAGCGTGCTGTTTTATTTGCGTCGACAGCATAAGCTACAGCATTATCTCTAGTACCACCATCTGTATATCCAACTTTTTTCAACTCAGTTATAAAATCACTACCTGCATCTGGAGTTAAGAAGGCACGCTCCATAGCTAAAGTGTATAAACCATTATTAGAATATGCAGCTCGGCTATGAGTATCTCCAATAGTCAAATCACCTTCTATATCTGTAGAGGTGGCTTTCAAAACGACATTGCTTAGATTAACATTTTTAGCATTTGTCAAATAATAATCCACTTCTGTAGCAGGAGCAGTAACCGGATTAATACGGACGTTAATTTCCTCTGATACAAAAATAACTGATTTATTATCAGGAAGTGACGCTTTTCCATTCCATGAACTTGGTTTATTGAATGTTGCATAGCTAACTTCAAAATCTTCTGTATTATCAGCTACCGTAATAGAAGTAATCAAAGATGCAGCACTTGGGACTTTTACAGTACCCTTGTTACCATCGGCATCAAAGATAGTTAAAACCCAACCTTCTTTTTCATCTCCTGTTACACTTACACCAGAAACAGGGATACCTGTAGTTTTATAGGTTCCGTCTTCCTGCAATGTCTGCCAACAACCATCTTCGCCCATGATGATAGGAGCTTTTTCAGGATCAGTTGCAGGTTTAATACCTGTCGGTTGTCCATTATTCAATAATTCCCCTGTTGTTGGATCAATAGTTAAGGTTTGTGATGTTTCTCCACTTTCAACTATTATGGTTTTAGTAGTTCCATCATTAAATGTAAAATTGATTGTAGCACCATCACCGGTAACATCTGTTACATATTTACCAGCGTCTACAAGTCCCTGCAATGTTTTGATTGCATCAGCATTTGCAGTAATCTGTGTCTGCAGATTGTTGATGTCATCATCATAATCCTTACAAGAAGTAAAAGTTCCTGCTGAAGCGAACAAGAGTGCTCCGAACAGAAGTGCACTTAAATACTTTTTTCTCATAATAATAAAAATTTTAATTTATAAATTAAAAAACTCAAATTATTCTAACTCAAGCTGTTTTACTTTATGTCAGGAACCGGTTCTGGAGGACCTTGTACGGCTTTCACCGGGGGACGGATAAGGGACGGATTCAGACTACGGCAGCCTTTAAAACAAATATGCGCTGCCGTTCCAGGCGGACTGCAGCGCTGTCTCATAAGTTGGCGTAACCGCGGCGTATACAGAACCATGGCGTCATCTCTTATCGGCTCCGAAACCGATTCTTTTTCATAGATCTCATCTTTCACTAGCCCTCTTCTTTACGCATCCGGATACGTGCGGTCGAGGTTTCATGAAAAAATCAATACGAATTCATGGTTTTTACCCATGCTTCACGGGACAAATGTATATACTTCTTTCGAAATGACAAGCTATCTTTACAAAAAACTTTGATTATTTTTACCTTATTTAACACATTCAAGGAAAATAAAACCCAAAATCGTATCACAAATGTTTTATGAATCGTCATTTTTGCTTGAATTTTGTCACAAACCCGGCCGAAACGGAATTCTCAACACTGCCGCAAACGTCGGCACTGAACGCCATTCCGCATCGGATTATCTCGTCCCAGTCGGTTTCCGTGAGTCCGTCCAGATCCGCACGGCGTATCCTTCCCCTGATCAGTCCGTAAATTACTCCTGCGTTGAAGTTGTCGCCTGCACCTACCGTGCTGACCGTCTCAATTTTTTCAACCGGATAGTTTTTCCGGAAATCTCCGGCAAAGAGGTGCACGTCGTGCGCCGCATCGGTACAGATAAAGTGCCGACAGTAGAAGTCCACTTTCTGCCGGTAAATCTTTTCGGGATCGGTCATGCGGAACATGTTATAGAAGTCCTCGGTCGATCCTCTCACTATATCGGCGTATTCGAAGTTTTCCAGAATAGTGGGCATCAGCTTGATGGCTTCATTGACGTGCGTGTTGCGGAAGTTCACGTCATAATAAATGATGGCGCCCCGTTCACGGGCAAGATCGAGCAGTTCCTTGATCTTGTCACGCAGTACCGGAGTCACGGCAAAGTAAGAGCCTATCATGATGATGTCGTCGGCCTGCACGTCGGGCATGGACACATCCAGGCGCAGATTGGGATAATCCTTGTAGAATACATACTCGGCGTCATTGGCCTCGTTCAGAAAAGCAAGCGACACAGGCGATTTCCCTTCGGCGAAAACGTTTACATACTCGGTATGCACACCGTTGGCGCGCATATGCTCCAGAATGATTTTTCCCACATGATCGTTGCCGGTCTCTGTAATGAAGGTAACATCTTCCCCCATCCGTCCCAAAGAGATGATGCCGTTATATACCGAACCACCGGGAACGGCCGCCTGCGGCTTGTCATTGCGGAACAGGATGTCGAGGATTGTTTCTCCTATGCCAATTACTCTTCTCATATATATGCAATATAATAAATAATGTGTATTATCTCTAAATAATGTGTATTATTTACTTAGTTCACGCGAACGCTCACCCAGGTATCCGCCGTGATGACGTTTGCTGTAATCTTCGATGGTGAATCCGGTGCGGCGCATGGCCTCCACTACCAGAATGTCGCCTATTACTGTCATGACGGTAGTAGAGGTGGTAGGTGTCATGCCCAGCGGACAGACTTCATCGGGATGTCCGGTAGCCAGGCAGATATCCGCAGCCTTGGCCAGCGGGCTGTCGGGATTTCCCGTAATCACGATCTTCTGCAAGGCCGGATTCAGGCGGAGCGCCAGATCGGTAAGTTCCACTATTTCACGGGTTTTCCCCGAATTGGAGATAAGCAGCAGCAGGTCGTTTTCCTGCAGGATGCCCAGATCTCCGTGCTGCGCTTCACTCGGATGCAGGAATACGGCAGGTATCCCTGTCGAGCAGAAGGTTGTGGCTATGTTCATGGCTATCTGTCCGGCCTTTCCCATACCGCTGGTTACCAGTTTGCCTTTTTTGCGATGTACCTGCTCTACAATCAGGTCTACGGCCTTGTCGTAGGCATCGGTTACCGGAATATTCAATACTGCCTGCGCTTCACGCTGCAGCAGCTCATGGATAGTTGGATTCATAATAATTGATAATTGTCGGGTTATCGGGTTAGTCTAATAATCGGGTAAGTTCTTCGAAGGTGTCGGCCACATCGTAATAGTTCTTCAGCGGACGGTGTGCGAAATGCTGTTCCTCCAGTCCGTTGAGGAACCCGATGATGCCGTTCCAGAATCCGTTTACGTTGTAGAAAATCACTTTCTTGTCGTGGTAACCTATGGAAGCCGAGGCCATTACATGGAAAATCTCGTCGAGTGTGCCTACACCTCCGGGAAGGGCCACCATCACGTCGGCCTCCTGCAGCATAATGTCCTTGCGGTCGCTCAGGTTCACCGAACGGAAAGTCACGTCGAGCACATCGCTCACCATCCCTCTCTCTTCCAGTTTGGTCGGGACCACACCCATTACCATAGCACCGTTTTCTTTTGCGGCACGGGCCACCGCATCCATCAGTCCGGTATTCGAACCGCCGTAAACAAGCCATTTCTTATGCTGTCCCATCCATGTCCCCAGCCGGGCGGCCTCCTCCATGAAGACCGGTGCAATGTGGTCGGATGCAGAACAGAATACTGCAATCTTATTCATCAGAACCTATTTAATACTTTCCGTTTAATATCTGCAAATATCCGTATTTTTTGAGGAAAGACAATAAGTATTGTTGTATTTTTGCGCATGAAATCGATTCAGAACATAATATAACATGTCATACAATACATTCACTCTGCCCAACGGGCTCCGCATTATCCACGCTCCCAGTCCTACCAATGTGGCCTATTGCGGCTATGCGGTAGACGCCGGAACGCGCGACGAAGCGGCCGACGAACAGGGCATGGCACACTTTGTGGAACATCTCATTTTCAAGGGGACGCACAAGCGCCGGGCCTGGCATATACTGAACCGCATGGAGAATGTAGGAGGCGACCTGAACGCGTATACCAACAAGGAAGAGACGGTGATATACAGCGCCTTCCTGAAGGAACACTTCGTCCGTGCCGTGGAACTGCTTACCGACATCGTGTTCAACAGCACTTTCCCGCAGCAGGAAATAGACAAGGAAGTGGAAGTGGTGATAGACGAGATACAGAGCTATGAAGACAGCCCCGCCGAACTGATCTTCGACGATTTCGAGGAGCTGATCTTTCCCGATCATCCGCTGGGCCGGAACATCCTGGGCAAGCCCGAACAGTTGCGTGGTTTCGGAACCGGAGAGGTGCTCCGTTTCGTGAACCGCTACTACAAGCCCACCAACATGGTGTTCTTCGTACAGGGCGATATCGACTTCAAGCGGGTGGTGCGGGCCGTAGAGAAGGCTGCGGCCGACATCCCTTTCGCCACCACAGACGGTTACAAACGCTGCAAGCCACAGCCGTATGTGCCTAAGGATCTGGTTCTCCATAAGGATACCCACCAAGCCCACGTAATGATAGGCGGACGCGCTTACGATGCCTACGACGAGAAACGAACCGGCCTCTACCTGCTCAACAACATTCTGGGTGGGCCGGGCATGAACAGCCGTCTGAACGTTTCCCTGCGAGAGAAGCGGGGGCTGGTATACAACGTGGAGTCGAACCTTACCGCCTATACCGATACGGGCACTTTCTGTATCTATTTCGGGTGCGACCCGGAAGATACCGACCGCTGCATGGAACTGGTACACAAGGAACTGAAAAAACTGTGCGACAAGGAACTGACCACAGCACAACTGGCAGCCGCCAAGAAACAGATAATCGGACAGATAGGCGTGGCAGGCGACAATTTCGAAAACAACTCGCTCGATATGGGCAAGTGTTTCCTGCATTACCGCAAGTTCGAGTCGCGTGAAGAAGTGTTCCGCCGGATAGAAGGGCTTACAGCAAGACAACTGCTGGAAATAGCGAACGAAAAGTTCTCACGCGAAAACCTCTCCACACTGATTTACAAGTAACGCTACGCGGCCATTCTTCCGTTTACGGCACAGCGGCTTATTCTTCCGGTCGCGGCACACCGAAATTGCCCGGAACAGGAATATAGATGGGATGCCGGGGAAACGCGATGTTCTCCAGTCGGCCTTCCTTTACCAGCCGGTTAATGTAACGGGTGGCCATGTACCGCGTAAGGGAGCATACACGCTGCATCACGGGGCGGGTAATCTGTTTATGCTCCTTGAAATAGCGGGTAAGACGTTCCTGTATGTCAGCTTCAGAAAGCTTTTCCGAATGTGCTCCTCTCGACTTTACCCGGGTTCCCAGAGCACCGTCCACCCGGCGGGTAAAATCCTTGTCGGGACTGATATTCACCGCTTTCAGCACCACGCCAGTCCCGTTTTCTTTCCCCGTACAGACCTCTTTCTCTGGCTTCAGGCTGATAGAGAAACGGCACAGTCCGTCCAACTTGACAATATTCGCCTGTCCCAACTGACTGGCAATTTCATCCTGTAGCGCCGTGAGTACGGCCCGGATATCCGCAGGCGTAAGCGTACACCGTTTGCTGATATTCCGCACCACCGTTTCCGTACCTACAGTCTGCTGCCTGCATATCCGGATATGGTATCCCGATTTCTGGTATTCCGAACTCTTGGAAGGGTTTTCATAATAGTCGTATTCAATGGTATCCATGTCTTTCAGATTTAAAGTCAGATTTAAAGGTCTTACATTGTACGTTAAACAAAGCCGGCAGGCTGTTACCGTCTGCCGATGTGAAGTTACCGACAACTATCAGTTATAAAGCCGATATCTGTCAGTCTATTTACCGACTGCTGTAGGTTATTATACGCACAACTGTCGGCAATTACATTCTCTACGAAGATACGATAAATAATCCGGATTCCCCAGTTGTTTCCCGACTTTAAAGTCTTCATGGATGCCAGAATCATGAAAAAAACGGCATATCGGCAAAAATGAATTAATTTTACATATATATCCTATTTTCATACTATTCAATAGCATGCCCTTATCTCCGTGTTAACTTTTATTTGGTACATTAATATGAACAATATAAAACGATATTTCTATACAAAAAAGAATACAGAACTATGAAAAATATAGACTATAAATAATGCGTCAAAAATGAAGTTTCAAGCTTTAAAATTCCGTATTCTGAACTGATTTAACAAAAATAAAGGTCCCCTTATTGCCCCTTAACCAGATATTTATAATCTATAATACTCTTATTATCAACAATATATAGAGATATTTAAAATAGCCGCCGCGTCTACAGAACCTGCCGCAAGGCCGTCCAGAATGGCCTGTAGCGGCGGTAAGAAACCTGAAAATCGCGTTTCCTGATGAAAGTCAGTCCCTTATCCGTCCCCCGCTTACCGTATTCCGTTCCTGGCCCTTTGGGCAGGAACAAAATTGTAAAGTAAAATAGCTTGAGTTAGAATAATTTGAGTTTTTTAATTTATAAATTAAAATTTTTATTATTATGAGAAAAAAGTATTTAAGTGCACTTCTGTTCGGAGCACTCTTGTTCGCTTCGGCAGGAACTTTTACTTCTTGTAAGGACTACGATGATGACATCAACAATCTGCAGACACAGATTACTGCAAATGCTGATGCTATCAAGGCATTGCAGGAACTCGTAAACAATGGCGATTATGTAACTAAAGTCGCTAAAAATGCAGACGGAAATCTGGTATTCACTTTCAGCAAAAGCGGTGATCAAATTATCACACTGGATGAGGAACAAGTAGGAGATGTATTGTCTATTAATGCTGAAACAGGTGAACTGATTAAGAATGGTGAGCCTACAGGATGGTTTGCTACAAAAAATGAAGAAAAAGAACAGCAGAATTGTATTAAAGTGGGCGAAGACGGATGCTGGCAGTTGCTGCAGGATGACGGTTCATACAAATCTACCAATATTCCTGTTTCCGGCGTAACGGCTGTACAAAACACAGATACCAAGGAATGGACTTTAACAATTGTAGATGCACAAGGAAAATCTAATCAGGTAGTTATCCCTAGTGCTGCATCTGTCATGTCTAATTTGGAACTTGTTGGATGGATTGAGAGCGATGCAATCTCAGATAAAAATGAATTAAGCCAAGATAAGTTCCAGAAGGGCCCACTTACGGTTTATTACTATTATATAGATAAAATCACACCATCAACTAATCCAAACAAAGAAATCACTTGGTCAGCTCAAAAAGATGTAACAAAGCATCAAGTCTTGACTACTCTTGCAGCCAAAGGGACTCAATTGGTAACACGAGTTTCTCCAGCTGATTTGAACATGTCAGATATGAAATTCACACTTCAGGATTCTAAAGGCAATGAATTACCTATCACATTGAATGCTGCAGAAAATTTCACAGGACTTTTGACAAGAGCTTCAAATAGTTCTATCAACTTGATTCCTTTGGATGTAACAAGTGACACTTATGCAAGTGCTGATAAATATACTGACTTGTTCAACAATTCTGAAAACAAGAACAACATTGTGTATTCATTAGTAGAAGCTAGTGGAGCACGTTCAACCTATGCTAGTTTTGACATTGTTGCTGAGAAATACGACAAAGACTTAGAGGTACCAAAAGTTACAGCTACAGATCCTGAAGGTACAACAGCAGATGATGAAACTGGAAATGGAGAAAAGGATACTCCATTCATTATCGATTTGAATACTCCAACCAAATTGGTATTTGAAGAACCTGAACAAGTATACGATTATTATGTTGAAGCTGTAGATGCAACAACTGCAAAAGAATTCGGTTTTTCAACCGATAAAAAGGCTGGTACTATAACACTTACTAAAGCTAGCGATCCTGTTTCTAAAGCAGGATTGGAACTGAAAGTGTATGCTCTTCGTCTTGATGGTCAAGTACATGAAAGTTATATTTGGGTTAAGCCATCAAGTATCATGGATGCTGCCGTCACTCTTAATGCAGGAGAAAAACTTATCGCTCCTATCTTTGCAAATGGAGTAATTACAAATGAAAATGACGGATATACAATGTTTACTGTCAGCCTAGACGAAATGTTCTCAAAAATGACCGCTACAGACAAAGAAAGATGGCAGTCTGCTGTTATGGGAGCTAATAATGGAATTGTCATTACAAGCAGCAAGAACTATAGCTTTGGACAAGGTAAAGATGGTGACATTAAAATTAAATTTGCGGATGCACAAGGACATGAACAGGTAAACAATAAAGATGTTACTAATGCTAACGCAGAAGCGTTAAATGTATACATTAAATATACTAATGGGGCAAAAGCCATTTTAACTCCAGATAAAGAAGTATCTTTAAATGTAGCATTTAATAATAAAGATAATGATGGCGATATAACAGTATTGAATACGATTGGAATTAAAGTCACTCCAGTATTGCCTGAATTCTCAACATTCTTCACTAAGAAGACTGAATTATGGAATGATGACGCATCTGTATTGATGGCATATTTCAACGATCCTACAAGTAATGTAGCAGCTAATACTACATTAACTTCAACATTCAACATCACACAAGGATTCAAAACATTCGGATTAGCAGATTATGCTGGAAAAGCATACGCAACATTAACATTGACTTTAGATGACCAACAGAAGCTCTATAACAAGAATGTAATGGACGGAACTAATTCATTGGCCACACTTAATGGTAATGAAATTACATTAAATACGAACCAAAAAACATATAAGTCTGCAGATCGTCCTGATGAAGTTGTAGCTTATAATGAGGATCTGAATATCAAGATGGACGGAACTTACTTAGGAGTATATAAGTATTCACAAGTAAATGAAGATACTAAGAAGCAAGTTTCTGATGCAACATTCAAAATAAAAGTTCAAAGTGCTTTGGCAGCTGGTTACATCAAGGCTCTTCAGGGTGCTTCTATCGTTATGGAACCTGCAGCTGCCGGTGAAATCTGGAAAGTAACAGCAGAACATGTTGGAGGGTATACCTACAGTGACCAACCATATAGTTTGTTTAAAGTTGCAACTGCTGCTGATAAATCTAATTATAAATATACTTATATTAGTTCAGTACAATTTAAGCCTTCAGATAAGTCTTATTACCAGATTGTAGATGCCAATGGAAACGAAACCAAAGAAGCAATCAATCCTGTTTGGGATGTAGAAAACAAAAAAGAATCTGTCGCTTCATATGTTGCATTGAAACCTGGTAATACAACTCAAGAAGTAAATACATATCTGCGAGTTACAGTAACAGATGTATTTGGTTATTCTTTAACTGTTGATGTTCCATTGACAATCAACAAAGCTAAATAATTTCTTAAATAAGAAATAGTAATAAAAAAAGAGCGGTCCAATTGGACCGCTCTTTTTTTATACCATAAAAGCGATACCAATTTTCCAACCCAACCAACCCCAAAACCACCAAAAATCACTACCTTTGCGGTATCTTAGGAAAAACCAGAGAAAAACTACGGAAAAAACTATAAAACAAGATATCGCATGAAAATTGAAGACAAACTCACCGCGTCCGTTCTCAAGGGCGTAAAAGAGCTGTACGGACAGGATGTCCCTGAAAAGATGGTGCAGCTGCAGAAAACCAAAAAGGAGTTTGAAGGTCACCTCACACTGGTGGTTTTCCCTTTCCTGAAGCTGTCGAAAAAAAGTCCTGAACAGACTGCCCAAGAAATCGGCGAATACCTGAAACAGCACGAACCTGCCATTGCGGGATTCAACGTGATAAAAGGCTTCCTGAACCTGATTATCGCTTCGGATGTATGGATTGAGATGCTGAACCGTATCCATGCCGACCCACAATGGGGTATCCAGAAGGCAGGAGCGGACGCTCCACTGGTGATGATTGAATATTCTTCACCGAACACCAACAAACCGCTGCATCTGGGTCATGTACGCAACAACCTGCTGGGTAACGCGCTGGCTAACGTAATGGCTGCCAACGGGAACAAGGTGGTGAAGACCAACATCGTGAACGACCGCGGTATCCATATCTGCAAGTCCATGCTGGCATGGCTGAAATACGGCAACGGCGAGACTCCGGAATCATCGGGCAAGAAGGGCGACCACCTGATAGGCGACTATTATGTAGCGTTCGACAAGCACTACAAGGCAGAAGTGAAGGAACTGACCGCTCAATATGAAGCCGAAGGCCTCAACGAGGAAGAGGCGAAAGCCAAGGCCGAAGCAAATTCTCCGCTGATGCTGGAAGCCCGTGAAATGCTACGCAAATGGGAAGCTAACGATCCGGAAGTGCGTGCGCTGTGGAAGAAGATGAACGACTGGGTTTACGCCGGATTCGATGAGACTTACCGAATGATGGGCGTTACTTTCGACAAGATATATTATGAATCGCAGACTTACCTGGAAGGGAAGAAAAAGGTGCTGGAAGGACTGGAAAAAGGTCTGTTCTACCGCAAGGAAGACGGTTCCGTATGGGCCGACCTCACTCCGGAAGGTCTGGACCAGAAGCTGCTGCTGCGCGCCGACGGTACTTCGGTCTATATGACTCAGGATATCGGTACTGCCAAGCTGCGTTTCCAGGACTACCCCATCGACAAGATGATTTATGTGGTAGGAAACGAACAGAACTACCATTTCCAGGTGCTTTCTATCCTGCTCGACAAGCTGGGATTTGAATGGGGAAAAGATCTGGTACACTTCTCATATGGTATGGTGGAACTGCCGGAAGGCAAGATGAAGAGCCGTGAAGGTACGGTGGTAGACGCCGACGACCTGATGGAAGCCATGATAGAGACGGCAAAAGAAACCAGCAGCGAACTAGGCAAACTGGACGGACTGACCAAGGAAGAGGCCGATGACATAGCCCGCATCGTGGGTCTGGGTGCCTTGAAGTATTTTATCCTGAAGGTAGATGCACGCAAGAACATGACTTTCAACCCGAAGGAATCAATCGACTTCAACGGGAATACGGGTCCGTTCATCCAGTATACTTACGCCCGCATCCAGTCCATCCTGCGTAAGGCTGCCGAAGCCGGTATAGCTGTCCCGGCAGTAATACCTGCAGGCATCGAGCTGAATGCAAAGGAAGAAAGCCTGATACAGATGCTGGCCGACTTCACCAACATAGTAAAACAGGCAGGAAGCGACTATAACCCGTCTATCATTGCCAACTATACTTATGACCTGGTAAAGGAATATAACCAGTTCTACCACGACTTCAGCATTCTGCATGAAGAGAATGAGGCCGTGAAGGTATTCCGCCTGGCCCTGAGCCAGAACGTAGGCAAGGTAGTGAAACTTGCCATGGGACTGCTGGGAATTGAAGTTCCTGAACGTATGTAAACTACCGCTGTCCGGCAACTCGCCGGGAGACGGAATAAGATAGCATGACTATAGCCTTTGCCGGCATCCGGACCGGCAGAGGCTATTCTTTTATCTACAAGCCGAATAAACAGGCACCCACTCTCCTATCCCGGAAAAAAATCGTATTTTTGCCGCTATAAAACGCAATGTATGGCCAGACATAAATTTTATGCTGTATGGAAAGGGGTTACCCCGGGAGTCTATGATTCCTGGACCGACTGCCAGCTCCAGATCAAGAACTATAAGGGTGCGCTCTACAAATCGTTCGACACCCGCGAGGAGGCCGAGGAGGCACTGGCTTCTCCGGCTCATCACTACGTAAACGCAGCCGCAGCAGCAAAGACTGCACCTGCCGAAAAGAAGATACCCGAAGGATTCGACCTGAACTGCCTGGCGGTAGACGCTGCCTGCAGCGGAAACCCGGGACCGATGGAATACCGGGGAGTCTATCTGCTTACCGGCGAGGAGATCTTCCATTTCGGACCGGTGTACGGCACCAACAACATCGGAGAGTTTCTGGCCATAGTACACGGACTGGCACTGATGAAGCAGAAAAACATCTGCATACCTATCTATTCCGACAGCCGTAACGCGCTGAACTGGATCAGGCATAAGAAATGCAAGACCAAACTGGAACGGAACGCCAGGACCGAAGAACTGTTCAAACTGATAGAGCGCGCCGAAAAGTGGCTGCATGAAAACACTTATACCACTCCCCTGCTGAAATGGGAGACCGACCGCTGGGGGGAAGTCCCGGCCGATTTCGGACGTAAATAAGAACCAAGAATAACCGATAGAAGCATATGAAAAGAAGAATAACTTATCTGGTCCTGTTTTTTATAGCTGTAACGCTTGTCTTCATTCTGCAGAAACCCTGCTTCATGTGGTATAACGGAGCCATCGGGAAAGGAGTGCCCTTCGGCGACTTTTTCCGTGTAATGTTCCATGGAGCCAGTCTGGACGCGGCTACGGCCGGATATCTGACCGTCATTCCCTGGCTGGTCATTCTGGTGAGCTTCTGGTTCAGACGCGTCCCGCTACGCAAGATACTGGTGGGCTACTACGCCGTAATCAGTCTGCTGGTAACCCTGATTGCTGTAGCCGACATGAGCCTCTACCCGTTCTGGGGATTCAAGCTGGACGCTTCCATCTTCCAGTACCTGGATTCTCCGAAAAACGCAATGGCCAGCGTCTCTGCCGGATTCATCGCCCTGCGGATTTTCCTGATTCTTCTTTTCTCGGCCGTTATCTGCCTGATATTATACCGTATCACGCCGAAAATGTTGGAAGCTGCCCGCCACCGGGTTACAGGAAGCCTCATCACCCTCCTGCTGGGCGGAGTGCTGTTCATTGCCATCCGGGGTGGAGTGACCGAATCGACTTCCAATATAGGACAGGCCTATTTCTGTAACGACGAGTTTCTGAACCATTCGGCCGTAAACCCGGCATTCAGTCTGCTGGCTTCGGCCAGCAAGACAAAGAAGTATGAAGACATGTTCAATTACTTCGAGGAAGACGAACGCAAGAAACTGTTTGAAGGACTTTATCCTACCGAAGGTGAAAATACGGTAGAACTGCTCAACACCAAACGCCCCAATATCCTGATTATCCTGCTGGAAGGTTTCGGAGGGGTATTCGTGGAACCGCTGGGAGGACTTCCGGACGTAAGTCCCAACATCAACCGCCTGGCAAAGGAAGGGATATTCTTCACCAACTGCTACGCCAACAGCTTCCGTACCGACCGTGGAACCGTATGTACCTTCAGCGGATACCAGAGCTTCCCGAAACTGTCGGTCATGAAAATACCGGCCAAGAGCCGTACTCTGCCAGCCATTGCCGAAAAACTGGTCAAGGAGGGATATACCACCGATTTCCTCTACGGGGGCGACATCAACTTTACCAACATGAAGAGCTATCTGCTGGAAAGCGGGTACCAGCATCTGACTGCCAACACCGACTTTTCGCTGTCGGAGCAGCAGAATGCGTGGGGAGTAAACGACGATGTTACCTTCGATTATCTTTACCGGACGCTGAAAGAGCGTAAATCGGGGCCTTGGCATACCGCTTTCCTCACTCTGAGCAGCCACGAACCATTCGAAGTCCCTTACCGCCGGCTGAAAGACGACATACCCAATGCCTTCGCCTACACAGACGAGTGCCTGGGCAAATTTATCGACAGGATGAAGCAGTTGCCACAATGGAAAGACTTGCTGGTTATCTGCCTGCCCGACCATGGATTCTATTATCCGCGCGAAGGATTCGGACAATCACCGCGCATCCACCACATCCCGATGTTATGGTTGGGTGGTGCCGTCAGACAACCGATGACGGTAGACAAAATCATGAACCAAAGTGATATGGCAGCCACGCTGTTGGGACAATTGGGTATAAGCCACAGTGAATTCAATTTCAGCCGGAACGTGCTGGGCAAGGAATATACCTATCCGTTTGCCTACTATACCTTCAACAACGGGTTTGCCTTTATAGACAGTACCGGCGTTTCGGTAGTGGATAACAATTCAGGCCAGACCGTGATTGACGAACCGGCTCCGAATGAGATGCGTATCAAGCTGGGCAAAGCCATCCTGCAAAGTTCACACGACGATCTGGGGGCACGTTAAGCCCCAGCCGTCACAGGAATTTATCCGAAGGGAAAGGACGGTCAGGCATCAATCAGTTCGGAAGGAGTCTGCCGGTATTGTTTCACGAAGCAACGGGTAAAGTATTTCGGATCGTTGAACCCTACCTGATAGGCAATATCGGCCACCGTCACATTATGTGAAGCCTGTCCGAGCAGTTTGTGGGCGACCTTCAGCCTGTACAGCTGGATATAACGGACAGGCGACAGACCGGTCAGCGCAACCAGCTTCCTGTACAGGACCACATAGCTCAGGTTCAGTTCACGGGCCATCATCTGTACGTTGAAATCCGGCTCCCGGTAATGCCTTTCGAGCACTTCCGTAAGCTCTGTCATGAACTCTTTGTCGCCCTTTCCGGCTTCGAGCACTTCCGGAGCCAGGTTCCCGTTCACAAAACGCTGCTGCACCAGTTTCCGGTTGGCCAGGATAGAATGGATGTACGTAATCAGCACACGCTGTCCGAACGGCTTGGTCAGATACCCGTCGGCCCCGTTTTCAAAACTTTCCACCTGTGCCTCCTCACTGGAATTGGCCGTCAGCAGAACAAACGGAATATGGCAAAGCTGCCGGTCATTCCTTACCAGCCGGCAGAAATCATTTCCGCTGCACTCCGGCATCATCAGATCGGACAAGATAAAATCGGGAACCAGTTTCCGGGCCAGATCATAACCCTGTCTGCCGTTTGCAGCTTCCACCACATCATACGTATCCTGAAGCATTCCTTTGATATAAGCCCGCATATCCCGGTTATCTTCTACCAGAAGCAGCAACAGCCTGTCGCGTGACACAGTCATATCCTGATCCATGTCAACCGGATCGGGTACCAATGGCAAAGCCGCATCAACCGTTCCATCTTCGGTAGCTTCCGGCAGACTGACGGCAAAAGATATAGGGAAATAAAGCCGGAAAGACACACCTCCCTGTTCCGAGCTTCTTACCTTGATCTTACCTCCCAGCAAGGCGATGACTTCCTTTACGATGTGCAGACCGATACCGGTACTGCTTTGCCCGTAACTTGTATACTGATGCTGGCTCTCGATCCGGTAAAAGCGGTTGAAGATTTTATCTATATCCTCTACAGCAATCCGGCTGCCGGTATTCGTCACCGAGAAATACTGATAAGACTACCCGCCTTTCCCGATAAACTGGCGTGCATACAGACTGATCCGTCCTTTGTCGGGAGTGAATTTGACGGCATTCGACAACAGATTAAACAGAATTTTATGCAGATTCTCCCGGTCGGTAGAAACCTGTACGGAAAGGAAACGGTAACAGGTTTCAAAAGCCAGATCCCTTTCCTGCATCAGCCGGGAAAAATCGGCTGTCACGGTCTCCAGGAAACGCGACAAATCGAAAGAAGTAAAATTTAAGGCCAGGTTGTGTGTATCCAATTTCCGCAGGTCAACCAGCTGGTTTACCAGCGAGAGGAGATAGCTTGCATTACGCTCCACAATCTGCAGCGATTCCTGCTGTGCATGACTGCCTCCCTGCCGGAGCAGTTGCTTGACGGGTCCTTGAATCAAAGTCAAAGGCGTCTTGAATTCATGGGCCATATTGGTAAAATAAGAAAGCTTTTCCTTGTTCGACTCTTCCACCTGCCGTGACATCTGGACTATCTCTTCCTTCTGCTGGTTGATTTCATTATTCTGGTGTTGCAGCTTCCGGTTCTGCTGCATGATAATCTCCCGGGAAGCGGTCAGTTCACTGATGGTCCGGGAAAGTTCGGCCGTACGTTCATCTATATGCCGCTTCAGCAGTTGACGCAAGTGTTTCTGACGCACAGAATAACCATACACCAATCCGAAAACAACAAGCAATACAAACAAGACAGAGCAGACAGAAAACCACGTAGTACGGTAAAACGGCGGATGCACGATAATATCCAGATAGGTGAACTCCGATGACCATGAATTATCGGCATTGGTACAGCGTACTTCCAGCCTGTATTTGCCGGGGGCAAGGTTCGTATATTTGGCACTGCGCCTCATCAACCCCATCGTAGGGAATTTGTCCAGCCCTATAATGCGATAAGCATAAAAGACTTTTTCGGGAGCCAGGTAGTCCAGGCAACTGAAAGATACCTCAAGCGAGTTCTGCGGCGGATAAAGGTGTACTTCCTTACAGATACTGGAAGATACCGGCATATTGGATGCATTCCGGTAAGCGGCCAAAGGGAAACCGTCGCATGTAATTCCGGTAAACACAACTTTCCGCTGGGTGACCTGGGTACGGTCCAGCAAAGGCTTGAAGGTAACCAGTCCGTCGGTTGTTCCTAACAGCAGACTATGGTCGGCCGAACTGCATCCGGCACGCTTATAGAAACGGGAAGTCAACAGTCCGTCAACCTGGTCGAAACGGAAAGCGCGTTCATATTTCCGGTCGAAGAAATAGATCCCGTTCAAAGAGCTAATCCACAAATCTCCTTCCGCATCGCACAATATGGAGGAGATGCTCATATCGGTCAGACCGCTTCTGGACGCATAATTGACAAAACGGCACTGATCGACACGGTTCCCCGATTCCAGCCTGTATATACCGTTGCCCAGACTTCCGAAATACAAAGTATGGTCGGGAGTCTCCAGCATACAGGTAATCTTCTCACCGATCTTCGTTTCAGGACGGTCCAGCTTATACCGGTAATAGATGCACTCATACCCGCTTTGGGAATTTTCCAGGTCGATCACCCCCAGTCCGTTTCCGCCTATCCACAGTCTGGAACGGGAATCTACAAAGATGGAATTCATGTGATGAAGCACTTCACCCGAACGGATGAAATAACGGAGCAGACTGACAGCCTGGGTTTCCAGACTCAATGTATGTATGTAATTGTCGCTGCAAAGCCATAAAGAGTTACGCAGACTGTCGAGTGCGATATCATAGATATTATCCGACAGCAATGAAGAATTTCCCGTATTGAAATGCCGGAACACCGGAGCCGACAGGTCTTTCCGGTCCAGCTTATCCAGTCCACCCCCGATTGTGGAGATCCAATAATTTCCGTCGGGAGCCTGGATTATCTTCGAGACATTGTCATGAGCCAACGAACGGGAATCGGCATCACGGTGTACATAATGCACGAATCGGTCGCTCCCCTTCCGTCGGATAGCCAGTCCGCCATCGACAAAGCCTACCAATACATTTCCTTCCCGATCTTCCAACACCGTACTCACCACATAAGGTTTCTCCTGTCCGCGCAGCAAATATGAAAATGAAAGCCGAGCCGGCGACACCAACGTAATTCCACCGAATTCGGAACCGGCCCAGATATTCCCATGCTCATCTGCCCATACCCGATTGACAAAATTATCATTTAACGAACGGTATTCGACCCCCTTGGAATGAACATAGGTTTCTCCTGTCTTATACAAAACCTTAATACCGCTTCGGGTACCTATAACCAGGTTACCGGAAGCGGTACATGCCAATGAAGTGATATGTCCGGAATGAACGGACGGACAAAGCGTACGTTTCTCCGCATCATAACTATACAATCCCTCCTGTGTTCCCAACCACAAACGGCCGTCCACTACACAGGCCGACGTAAAATGTAACTTCGGCAACAGACTATGACCAATGGAAAAATCAGTTTTCCAACCTCCCTGATAAGGAATGAGACGGAACAGACAATTGTCTCCGCCCACCCAGAACATATTGTCCTGCTTAATGATAAACCTCACATCCACTCCCGGATGTACCTTTTCAACCGAAACCACCTTATACCCGGCATCCAGACGTACATAAACCAATCCGTCATTACGTCCCATCCAGACACCCCGTTCACCGTCCGAAGCCAGACACTGGACAGCTTTCTTCAACTCCTGCCTGTCCGCTCCCTGATAATCCTGAAACGTTTCTATCCGGTCCGACATCAGGTCGATATAAAAGGCCCCACTTTCTGTAGCGACCCACAGATGCCCGTCTTTATCCTCCTCCAGATCATTGATATAATTATTTTCGATAAAGAGATCGGGAGAAGCCGAAGCAGTGGAATAATGCCTGAATTCATAACCGTCGTACCGGTCCAGACCGTTGGACGTGCCGAACCACATAAAAGAATGACAATCCTTATGAATGGCGTGGACAGTATTGTCACACAATCCTTCCCGGACTGTCAGATAACGGAAATTATACAAGTCTGTATATCCGGAGGCATGCCCCAGGCATGCCAATCCGAATATAACAAACAGAAAGATTCTTAATCTGACAGTAAAATTCTCCCTAACAAATATTTCTCTCATAACAACGGTTTCCACATTCAGGTATGTCACTACCCTATCCGACGTAACAGTACGTCAATGCATATCATTTAAACAACAATGGGGCAAATTTATAGAGACTCTCTCTCCATACCGGCCATGTATGTCCGCCCGGAGTTTCATAATATGTATATTTAATACCTATTTCATCGAAACGCTTCATCATATTCTGACAATTCTTGTAGGCAATGTCTTCCGGTCCACCCATGGACAGCCAGAACTGCTTGAAGCCTGTATTATATTTATCCTTGTCGGCCTTCAGCATGGCATAATATTTTTCCGTATCCTGCTGCATACCCCTCGGAGAACTGTTTCCCGACCACCAGCCAGAACTGAATACACCTACATAAGCGAACATGTCGGGGTGTGTAATGGATGCATTCAAAGTCTGGATACCTCCCATGGAAAGTCCGGCCAAAGCTCTGTTCTCACGGTCGGTCTTTACCCGGAAATTCTTTTCCACAAAAGGAATGCAATCATTGAAAAGCTCGGAATTGAAATCGCGGGAATTACCGTCCAGCATGACGATAACCATAGGAACAGCCTGCTTTGCCGCAATCAGGTTATCCATAATAATGTCCGTAAGCCCCTGTTGTGACCACCCCCGTTCATCTTCGCCGCCACCATGCTGCAGATACAGTACCGGATAAGTATCCGTACTCTTTTCATAGCAAGGAGGAGTATAGACGAACATTCTGCGCCACTCGTTGGCCGTAGTAGAGAAATAACGCTTCATACGGATTTCACCGTGCGGAACATCGGCCAGCGTATATTGCTTGACATCGGCTGCATACGGGATATCGATTCCGCTGGTCATCATGCCACATCCAAAGAAAGATTCACTGGAAGGATCGGCCACCGGGACACCGTCAATCAACAGGAAGTAATAGTGGAATCCAGGTCCCAGAGGTTCGGTCTGTCCGGTCCATTCTCCCTGTTCATTACGGACCAGGTCATATTTCTTGCCCAGATCAATCTGCACACGCTGTGCACCGGGAGCCTTCACCTTAAAGGCCACACTATGGTCGGGCAGGATACGGGGATATTGTGAGTTACGGACAGCCATAGAAGAACGTACGCCCGGCAAATCACCGGATGTTCCAGCCGACTGTGCATTGACTGAGGGAACAGAAAAGGCCAAAGTCATGCCCATCATTATCCCTGCTAAAGTAGTTGAAGTTTTCATCATGATTCAGATTTTAATTATAAGGTTAATATTTAATTTATATACATCATTATGGATGATATTCACCGGTTATTTTCAATTCATCCCCGGAAAGATCCACTTCAAAAAGTTTCGGACGGCGCGGACCCGGATTTACCGTATCCAGTCCCTGATGGTGCAATACCAGCAGGATTTTCCCCTCGAACGTAGTGAACAACATGCCATGTCCACAGTTATAGCCTACCAAAGGCACAGGCTGCTGTCTCCATGGGCCAGCCAGCTTCCCCGTTTCGGAATACGCCACCCCCAAAGCATTGCGGGTCACTCCCCAACTGGACCACAACATTCCCAATCTGCCGGTTCCTGTTCTGAAAAGGAAGGGACCGTCGGCCACATATCCGTCCAGCATCATCCCGAAAGTAAGCTCCCCTATTTCCCGCATATCTTTCGACCAGGAAGCATCCGAGGCCTGGAAAAGAGTATGAGGCTCACCTGCAGCAGTCGTCAGATCCGGCGACAACGGAATACAGTCAACCTGTCCGTCCACAATCTGCATCCATCCATGCTCGAATACCATATAAGGCTTTCCGTCTTCTATCCATAATGTCCCGTCCAGCGTAGACCAGTCTTCCGGGAAATAATCCTGCCTTGTAACGGGAAGATAAGGTCCCTCCGGAACGTCCGATTCCAGAATCTGGACAGCCCGGCGCAATACCTTGTATCGGTTCGGGACCGTATCTACAACCATTTCAGGATTAGTAAAAGTAACGAAACAATAATACCGGCCGTTATACGGATGTATTTCCGGAGCCCAGATCCAGGGATCAGGGCCTATCCACGAAGCTGTATCCACTTTCAGAAAAGCGGAAGGGCCCGTCCATTTCCGCAAGTCTGCACTTTTCCACATTTCACCGCCCGAAGAAACCAGAAGATAAGTCTGTTTCTGCTTATCGGCCACGATAAATGGATCGCTGGCCAGCAACGAATCGAATAAAACGGTATCGGTGGAGATTTCCATCATTTGCGGGACCTGTACATAAGCAGCTTCTGCATGCCGTTTTCCTGTCTGACAGCCGGCCAGACAACCGACCAGACACAACAACCATATTACATTATATTTCATATACATTCCGTTACTTTTTCATACCGGTCCAAAACCTATACAAATATATTCATTTTTATTTTAAATGTCCCATATCAGTTCGCCTGATTCCCGTGCATATTCGGGTTGTTCTGCAACTCTACAGAAGGAATAGGCAGACGGAGATGTTTCTTATAATCGAAAGGAACAGCTCCTACCAGACCGGTCTGTTCTATCTGTACCTTGCATTTGTTGACCAGACAATCCAATACTGTATTATGGTCCGGATCATTCGGATTGTTATACCAACGCATCAGATTGAAAAAGCGCCAGCCTTCCATGAACAGTTCTACCGAATATTCATGTTTCAACATACGTCGTACCGTATTTATCTGCACACCCGGAGAAACTACCTGTCCGTTCTTGTCGACAACCTTACCCAAGACAGGAGCAGCTGCAATCACCTCCTCCGCTTTCGGGAGATGACCTCCTTCCGTTACATAAAACATCCCGGCATCGGCTCCCGACTGGTCCTGTATCCGATTGTTCGCACGGTCACGCACTTTATTTATATAGGCTAAAGCCGTAGCCTCATCGCCTGTTTCCAGGCAACATTCGGCATACATCAACAAAGCGTCGGCATAACGTAACACACGTTCATTGGAACCGCTACGCTGCATATCCATAACCGTATTGTCATCACAACCGAACTTCCGGGTACCAAACCATTTGCCCAACCATGCCGGATCCTGCCCGCCGAACATCTCTTCATAAGTGAGTCTTTGAGCTTCGTAGTTCTTGTCTCCAATCTTACCGGTATATTGATATGTCGCTCCATCCGGAATCCAGAGTCCCAGGTATGCTCTAGGGTCGATGATCTTTCCGTTCTCGTCACGTTCGAATTCGTTATACAGGCTCAAGGAAGGCATGGCATTCCACCAGCCGATAGGATCAGGAAGCGTCATACACACCTGTCTCCAGCTATTCTGTCCGAAGTCTTTTACATCCAAAGACATCGCAACGGAAGCGTCCAGACTCTTGTTGAACTGAATTTCATACAGAGACTCAATGTTATTTTCATTGGCTTCGGAAGAATTGTCCCGATAATTTTCCACCAGATCATAATCGCCCGAAGTCACCACTTCTTCCAGTACAGCCTTAGCCGCACTCCAGTCGGCAGAACCGGCTTCTGCTGTCCCGTCCAGAATAGGACGTCCCATATAAGCTTTTGCCAGGAATACCTGAGCCGTACCCTTCGTCACACGTCCCCAGTTTTCTTCATTCTGATACAGAACGGTCCTGCTAGGAAGCAAAGATGCCGCATCCTTAAAGTCCTGTACCATATTCTGGTAAATGACACCCTTTTCGGCAGGGAAAGCATAATAGTCGTTCAGATCTTTCGCTGTATAGCTACGGTCGGGAATCTCATCGCCAAAAAGGAAGACCAGATAAAAACGGCTGAATCCACGGAAGAAATAGGCTTCACCGCGCAAGCGGTCGTATAATGCCTTATCTTCTGCTTTGTTCATATCAAACAGATCCTTATATTCTTCCAGTTTTTCCAGAGCCAGATTGGCTGTATACTGCAATGTATAAAGATTGGAATAGATTTCGGAAGTCAGACCATGAGCTGCCGTCACCGTATAGCCGGACAGTTCGACAACAGTCGGGTCACCGGCCGCAGCCTTGAACGTATACAACGCCTCATCACTGCGGGTGTTCAGGATATAAGGCATATTCCGTCCCCACGATTGCAGGATCTGAGGAATATTATAAGCCGCATTTACCGCATAGATCAGATGTTCCTGAGAAGCGTAATAAGTATCAATGACTTCTGATTCCGGATTAAGATAATCCATCTGAGGCTGGCAAGATTCAAGCACCGGAACAAAGCCCAAGGCAAACAATGCCGAATATATAAATCGTTTCATAATAATAGACTTTAAAATTAGAATGTTAATTGTAAACCTGCAAAATACTCACGTTGGCTGTAATAACCTACAAAGGTATAGAAACGTCCGTCCACTCCTCTATCCAAGGTAGCACCACCATTCGGAACCTGCGGATCCAGCATTGAGTATCCTGTAATGGTAAACGGATTCTTGATTCCGGCATAGATACGCAAATTCTCGATTCCGAACCGGGTAAGAAGAGGCTGAGGGAACGTATAACCCAAGGTAATGTTATTACAACGGATATAGGAAGCGTCTTCTACAAAGAAATCGCTTACACGGGTAGAGTTCTGGTTCGGGTCACCCTGGATAACACGCGGAATGGAAGTATCCCTGTTTTCCGGCAACGTAATGGTCTCACCGCCTGCCGTAGTAAAGGTAATCTCTTCGGCACGGAAACAGTCCTTGATATCGGCCAACTGGTTATGCAATGCCTTACCTGCCAGCAAAGAAGATTTATAGTTGTTATATACGTCAATACCCAAATCACCCTGGAAAAGCATAGACAGATCGAAACCCTTATAGGCTGCACTCAGATTCAAGCCTACAGAAACAGAAGGAATGGAAGAACCGATAAAGGTCTTGTCCTCTTCCGAAATTTTACCGTCATGATTTCTGTCTACAAACTTCAGGTCACCGGCTGCGGCATTAGGTTGCAGGCGTTCACCCTGCTCGTTTACATAATTCATGGCCTCTTCATCACTCTGGAAAAGTCCTGCCGTTTCAAATCCCCAGAACTGTGCAACCGGCTGGCCTACCACGGTCTTGGTAACATTGGTTCCCAACTGGTCAAGGAAGCCTCCCATGAGTGATTCGGCAGAACCCAGGCTTGTAACCTTATTCCGGTAAAATGAGAAATTGGGAGCTACGGTATAAGTTACATTACCGATCTTGTCTCTCCAGCTGGCCTGAAGTTCGATACCCCAGTTGCGCATGCTTCCAACATTCATGACCATAGACGAACCTGCTCCCACAGAAGAAGGAAGCTGTACATCCAGCAACATGTCGTATACACTCCGGTTATAATAGTCGAAGGTAATGGACAGACGGTTCTGCAACAGAGTCATATCGAATCCTACGCCCATATCACGTGTAGTCTCCCAACTCAAATCACGGTTTGCAATTGATGAAGGCCGCGGAGCCGGAACACTGCTGTCGCCCATGTTATCAGTCTGCGGACCGAATGAATAACTGTACCCGACAATGTCAACAACCGACTGGTAGGCGTAATTTCCTACTCCACCGGCACTACCGATCCATCCCAAAGTTGCTCTCAGCTTCAGGTTCTCCAGCCAACTGCCTGTAGCCTCTTTCATCCAAGGCTCTTCACTCATACGCCATCCTATAGAGAATGAAGGGAAATATCCCCACCGGTTTCCCTCTGCAAACTTCGAGCTCTTGTCGGCACGGAAATTGGCAGTAAACATATAACGGTCACGATAAGTATACATCAAACGGGCCAGATATGAGAAATAAGCCTCATCACTTCTTGTACCGGATGCTGAAACATTATCCTGGAAAACGTTTTCTACACCAAAATCGGTCTTTTCCTGACTACGTCCGGAAAATCCTTTACTGTATGTAGAATATTTTTCAGTAGCGACACCCAATACCCCCGACAACGAATGTTCATTGAATGATTTGTCGAATGTAAACAGACCTTCCAACTGTTCGCGTGAGTTTCCGCTGTTCGTCGTTTCCAGCAGATTATAGTCCTGGGAACCTCCACCGCCACCGCTGGCCAGAACAAAACGCGGACGGAAACGTTCATAATTCGATGTGTAGAAAGAATATGTATAAGAAGCCTTGAACTTCAGCCAGCTGAAAAGCTTGATTTCGCCGAAGACATTGGTAATGCCTCTGTACGACTTCGTATGGTTCCGGTCTTCCTGGATAAAGAATACCTGGTTCGGAATATCCAGACCATCTCCCATACCTGTCTGATAATAACCACCGTTGATGTCTTCGTTGGCCGCATCATACACCGGTTCGTTAGGAGGAAGCTGAAGGATATTCTGCAAAGAGCCCGATGCCGTATTATGGTTGTTTGTATACCCTAACTGTACACGTCCACCATAGGAGAAACGCCCCTTCGTTCCCTGTATATATGCATAAATGTTCTGGGAACGGTTGTTCCGGTCAACATCATACTTCTTGTCGTAAGTATAGGTAGTACCTAAACGATAATTGAAATGTTCGCCACCTCCACTGACAGAAAGGTCGTACTTCTGGTAGAAATTATTGAAGAAATATTCATCCCACCAGTTGGTATTCGCCATAGGATTACTCGGATTTGCGTTATTGGCCGGTACATTCTGGCTCCAGCTACCATCGGCCCGCGCTTCCGGTGTTGCCGCATTATAGAAAAGTTCATTGGCATATACAGCATACTCATACGCATTCAATGTTTTCAGCTTCTTAGCAGGAGTTCCTGTCCCGACATAGGTATTGAAGCTGATGCGCGGAGCACCGGTAGTTCCCCGCTTGGTCGTTACCAGAATCACACCGTTGGCACCACGTACACCATAAATGGCTGCGGAAGCGGCATCCTTCAGGACCTGGATAGATTCTATTTCATCATCATTCGGAACTTCTCCGCCGATAACCCCGTCGACTACCCACAAGGGATCTGTATTACCCGTAATGGAACTGGTACCACGGATACGGATCTTACCACCCGAAACATTGACACCCGCAATATTTCCCTGTAAGGCACTTTCAATGCCACCGGGAGCTTTCAATACTTCTTTCGGACTCAAGGTTGAAATGGCAGAAGTCAAATCGGCTTTCTTCTGGGTTCCATAACCTACTACAACTACCTCTTCTATAACCTGGTTATCTTCTTTCAATACGACTTTTACTGTCTCTTTTCCTGCAACAGGCACATCCTGGGCAACATATCCCAGATAAGTGATCTGCAACACAGCCGAAGGAGAAACCTTCAGCGAAAAATTTCCGTCCAAATCAGTAATGATACCATTTGTAGTCCCTTTTTCCAGGACATTCGCCCCGATGATAGGCTCACCGTTCACGTCTGTCACAGTTCCTGTAACAGTCTTGGTCTGGGCCAGCACACATAATACACTCCATAACATGCACCCCAATAAGACGAATCGCTTCGCTTTAAGGTGTTCCAATAAATTTAGGACAATGTTTCCCATAAATACAATAGATTTTAAAGGTTAATGAAAGACTAACTAACGTCTACCTCAAATGTATCATCATATATGGAAACACTGGAGGATAAATCTATATCCCAAGGGTATCAAATCTGACGATGTCAATTTTATCCTCCTCAAAGAAAGATTTTTCTGCCATCTTTCTATCGGTCTTCCCTCTGTCAAACCAAAAAAAAATCCCTGACAGCCTCCATTAACATGAAACTGCCAGGGATCATTCCTGCTAAATTATATCCGAAAAATTATTCCACAAACTTCACTTTCTGTGCCTCACGCGGTTTGGCTGCAGGAGCCTCATCCGGATAACCGAAACCGATACAAAGCAACAGCTCATAACCTTCACTGAAGCCCAGTTTCTTCAGGTATTCGGCTGCCTCCGGAGTCTTCATGAAACGGGCGGGGCTACCCAAGCAACAACTGCCGATACCCATTGACCAGCCCGCAAGGATCATGTTTTCGCACAGCAGACCGCAGTCCAGATCGGCAGATGATGAACTGCTGTCCTTCCCGATAAACACTACCGTAGGCGCATTGCGGAACATATTCTTGAAAGAAGGGTCTTCGGCTGCCTTCGGATTTGCTTTCTTATATAGTTCGGTCACTCCATTGATAAATTCGGGATTGTCCACCACACGAACCTCCCATGGCTGCCGGTTCATGGCATTCGGTGCATTGATGCCGCAATCAACGATGACCTGCATCTTTTCACGCTCTACAGCCTGTGGCTTGTACTGACGTACACTCCGGCGGGTCATGATCGTTTCTATCACCTGATTCACACTGTCGGTAGCTTCCGGTTCCGGCTCAGCGCTTACCTTCGACTGGTTGCCCCCGCTACACGCTACCAACGGGACAAACATCAATACGGCTGTCAACTGTTTCCAATACTTCATAATTTTTCCATTTAAGTTTAACATTCTATTCCGTTCAGGCATTTCCCATACCTTTCGGTCTGCAAGATAAACAAAAATATCGGTTCACCAATACAAACCCGTCAATATCCCGAAGTCTGGACAAGTGCCGTATTATCGGTCAACGTTCCGGAATCAATCGGCCACAACAGATGGTTCTCATTGACCAGTGAACTGTATTTCATGACATATTCCTTACCGAAACGGAGCAGGTCATACCAGCGTTTGCCTTCGAACATGAATTCACGCAAACGTTCACGCAAAAGCACTTCATCAATTCCGTCATTGTCGCCCTCGGCATGCGGATAGGCTCTGGATTCATTGTATGCCTCACCATAGGCACGGCTCCGGATTGCATTGATATCTTCGGCCGGATCCTCACCCAGCAAGGACTTTGCCTCGGCCGAAAGCAACAATATGTCGGCATAACGGTAGATAGGATAATCATCGCAGAATTCACGGTATGAAGCACCGTCAGGCGTCATACCCCTGTATTTATAGGCAAAACATCCTACATATTCCGTATGACCGTCTTTCGCTTCATAAACAGGATATAAAGTCGCGTCACGCCGGGTATCGGCGGCATCAAAGCTATCATATAGATCAATCCGCAACGGATAATACACGTTCCCGTTAAAATTCAGGTCAATGGGTTGTCCGTCGGCATCAACATAAGAACTCAAGGTATTCTTCTGAGGCACCATATTATTGCGCCAGCCTTCATTGAACAAGGTAGCCTCGTTATGACTGTTATGCAGAGAGAAGATAATCTCGGTGTTTCCCTTGTTATCGTAATCGAATACAGAAGAGAAATCCGGCAGCAGATTCAGATCGGCGCGGGAAATATGGCTCCGGATATCATCAAGGGCATCCAGTGCTGTACGGGCATCAGCCTGTCCGCCATTCATCTGTCTGGCAGACCATAGATAAACTTCCGCCTTCAGCGTCAGGGTCGCAGCTTTCGACCACAAGCAACGTCCGTCACGGAACGAATAGTCATCGCCGAAAGCCGTTTCAGACGAAGCGATATCCTGCTTGATATATTCCATGACAGTGGCCGCATCGGTTGCCGGGCGTGCCAGATTTCCGACTTCAAATCCCAGACTGGCATCGGCATTCCAGACAACGTTTCCCCAAGAACGCAACAAATGGAAATAATAGAAAGCTCTCAGACCGTATGCCTGACCCAAATAATAAGCCTTGTCGGCCTGTGTCAACACATTGGTTTCGGTCGTACGCAGAATGAACAGGTTGATCTGGTTGATGTTGAAATAGAGACCGGCAAAATTAGACAGTCCCGGGCGTTCTTCCGACAAGGTGTTCGATGTAATTTCTTCCGCCTTGTTACTCTCGCCTGTCCATCCGATCCCTTCATTATAAATGTCCGAACGGAGTTCACCCAAAATAAACAGGTTCTGGGCATCGACATCACGCAAACGGCTATGCAGCCCGTAATCGAAAGAAAGGAAATGACCTTCATTCTTCCACATGTTCTCATCGGTAATGCTGCTTACCGGATCCATATCCAGACAGCTTGCAAGTGTTCCTCCCAGCAGCAGGCAAAGGAACGGCATTTTTATATAACGTTTCATTTGAGTAATCTTTTTAATTAGTTTTTTGACACAGTTCTGTTAAAATCCCGCTCAGCCTCTGTCAGAAAGAAACTGATACTCCCAGAATCACCGTACGCGGCGTAGGATAACGGCCTGTATCTACACCCGGATAAACAAGCGGGGCCTCGGGTGAAGTGCCGCTGTAACCGGTTATATAAAAGAGGTTCTGCCCTGTAACATAAAGCGAGGCGGAAGTCATGAATGCCTTTGAGATCCATTTCTGCGGAAGCTGCCAGCTTAATGTCAGTTCACGCAATGCCAGATAATCGCCCTTCTCATAGAAACGTGAACTTCGGTTGTCTATACTGGTAATGTCACTGCCCTTCGTATCACGGTACAGGTTCTTCTTATTCGATGAATCGTCATAATAAGATTTCGGCATATCGGTATCCGGATTTTCAGGTGTCCAGCACTTCAATCCGTCGGATATGATGTTCTTAAAACCTACCGACTGCCCGATAGAACGCATAGCCACCATATTCAGGATGGTATGTCCTACAGCAAAATCGAAACGTCCGTAAAGCGACACATTCTTATAGGAAAGTGTAGTAGAGAAACCTCCCGTCCATTTCGGGTAGATATTACCTACCTTCACACGGTCCAGCTGGTCGATAATCCCATCGTTGTTCAAATCATCCCATAACACATCCCCCGGCTCGATCGGTTTGGTCAAGCCGTATTTTTCACGGTCGGCCTCGCTCACATTCGGTCCGTACAGTCCGGCTATCATATCCATCCGGTTACCGGCCAGCTGCTGTACTTCGTTTTCATCACGAAGCACCTTTACCTGGCGGTAGGCATAGATATCGCCCAAGGTATGTCCTTCCTGATAACCACCTACCCAAACAACTTTCTGCTGTTCGGGATCCCAGACCTGTGAACCTCCCTGACGGTTATTCTCGTTCCCGTTCTCAGGCAATTTGATAATCTTGTTGAATACATACGATGCATTGAAGGACACATCCCAGTTGAATCCTTTCGGATGAGAAATAAGATTCAGAGTTCCTTCCACTTCAAATCCACTGTTGCGCAAGGAACCCAGATTGGTCTTGAAGGAATCAAAACCGGTATATCCGGGCAGATTGACATCCGTAAGAAGATCGGACGTGGTACGGTTATAGTAATCCAAGATCAGATTGAAACGGTTGTTCATGAATCCCAGATCCAGACCGGCCTCAAACGACTTACTCTTCTCCCAACGCAGCTGCGAATTCATGACCGTTGTATTCAGGATACCTGTCACCCCATTATACGGATGGGTATTCGAAGCCTGTCCGTACAGACCATAGACATCATAGTCATTAATACCGTTCACATTACCGTTGATACCATAAGAAACACGCGGTTTCAATGTAGATATGACATCGGATATCTTGCTGTCCTTGAAAAAATCCTCTTCATGGATATTCCATCCGGCAGATACTCCCGGAAAGAATCCCCAGCGGTTATCCGACAGTTTCGAAATTCCGTCATAACGTGCTACTGCCGTAAACAGATAGCGACGTTTGTAATCGTATGTCACACGACCGAAGAACGAGGAGATCCGGTATCCTTCACGATACGAATATGCTGTCATGTCGTCCGGACTCGATGCGTTCAGTGTAGGTATATCATCGAAAGAAGCATTACGTCCTGTCCCTTTGAACTGGGTATACTGATTTTCGAAATATTCTCCTCCGAGCATGGCCGAGAAGTTATGTGCACTCTTGAATGTATCCGTATACTCCAGCTGTACACTGTGCTGTTGCTGGATAGTACGGTCATACTGATATGAAGCGTACCGCTCGGTATTCACGCTCCAATAGTCACGGTATTCCTTATCGAACGTTTCTTTGGTATAATCGTCATAATAGACAGAGCTGTTCTCGCGCAGGTAAAGCTTGTTCTTGACCAGCTCCAGATCGGCTCCAATGTTCAAAGTCGTACGGCGTGTGTTGTTCTTGTTGGTCAGCTTGTCCAACCAATACAGCGGATTTCCGTCTCGTTTCCCGTAACCGTAGTTCGGAGAGCCGTCGTCGAAGAAAGGTCTCCAGGTAGGCTCCATACTCTGCATACGTTCAAACAGATCGGCCATATCATCGTAATACAGCTCAGGAGCAGTAGAAGTAGAGAAATTCAGTCCGGCCTTTACCGTAAGGATAGGCAGTACCTTATAGCTGCCGTTCAAGGTAGCGCTGAAACGTCGATAGTCCGTACCCTTTACCGTACCGTCTTCCGTATAATAACCGAGAGAAGAAGAAAAAGTTCCACGGTCGTTTCCTCCGTTGAAGCTAAGGTAATGATCTTGTGTAAAAGCCGGATCTGCATAGACCTCGTCACGGAGAGTCGTTCCGTAATCTTTAAAGACCAGTTGCCGACCTGTTACAGGATCCGTCATCTGTTTCCATCCCTCCTGCAGCAGATTCTCGTTTCCATCAAGGTAACGGATGGAATACTGGTCGGGGTTATTGGCCCCATACAAAGCACCGTATCCACGGGTATTGTCGATATCGCTGACGCTTCCGCCCGAATATACACGTCCCAGACGGCCGTAACGAATATAGTTTTCGGCATCCATATAATCGTATCCCATACGGGCAAAGTTCATACCACCCTTAAACTTATAGGATACCTGCGTATGACCGGCCTTACCTTTACGTGTCTGGACCAGAATTACACCATTGTTGGCACGCGCTCCGTAAATGGCAGTAGAAGCGGCATCTTTAAGGACCTGGATTGATTCGATGTCCGAAGGATTGATGTCCTGCAGCGAGCGTACTACACCGTCCACTACAACCAACGGTGAACCGGCCCCTTCAATACTGGCTCCACCACGCAACACAATGGTAGGCGAACTGCCCGGAGCACCCGAAGTATTGGTGACGCGCAGACCACTAACCGTTCCCTGCAGGGCCTGTGCCGCATTCGAGATTGCCGCGTTACGCAAAACCTTGTCGTCCATCTTTGAAATGGCAGTCGTCATAGTCGACCGTTTCTGCTTCACGCCATAACCTACTACCACCACTTCGTCCAGGGTTTCCGTATCCTCTTTCAGAACAATACGCAGAAACTGGTCGTTCACCACACTTACCGTCTGCGATACAAAACCCACATAACTGACTTCAATCTGTTTCCCCTTGGCTACATTAAGAGAAAAGTTTCCGTCAAGATTAGTAATTGTGCCGTTATCAGTCCCTTTTTCCAATATGGTGGCCCCTATTACAGGTTCACCCGTTGTATCAAGGACAACTCCTTTAACGATAAGATTCTGCGCCATCAGCTGAAGTGAAAACAGACACAGAATCAAAAACAAACTTCTTTTCATAAATTATATATTAACTGTCTCAATCATTTAATTCATGTACTGTTATCTACCCAATCCCCATTATGGTATTACAGTCAAAGAAGCCATGTTAAAATCGGGGACAAAATTAGACCTTTTATTAATGCCGTGATACATTTTTTTAACTTTTTTCAGTGAAAAAATAATAAGAAGCCTAACAATCACGGTTGAAGGCCATTACAGACTGACAACAAAAAAAGCGGTTCCCCGAAGGAAACCGCTTTCATATTTAAGATTTTGTAAGTCTGAATTACAATTTCGGACCAGCAGCAACCAAAGCTTTACCAGCTTCGTTACCAGTGAACTTAGCGAAGTTCTTGATGAAGCGGGCAGCCAAGTCTTTAGCTTTTTCTTCCCACTTGCAAGCGCAGTCGTAAGTGTCACGCGGATCCAAGATCTTCGGATCAACACCCGGCAATTCAGTCGGAACAACGAAGTCGAAGTAAGGAATAGTCTTAGTAGGAGCTTTTTCGATAGAACCATCCAAGATAGCATCGATGATACCACGAGTATCACGGATAGAAATACGTTTGCCAGTTCCGTTCCAACCAGTGTTAACCAAGTATGCCTTAGCACCAGTCATCTTCATCTTCTTAACCAGCTCTTCTGCATATTTAGTCGGGTGCAATGACAAGAAAGCAGCACCGAAGCAAGCAGAGAATGTCGGAGTCGGTTCAGTGATACCACGTTCTGTACCAGCCAACTTAGCAGTAAATCCTGACAGGAAGTAGTACTGAGCCTGTTCTTCGTTCAGGATAGATACTGGAGGCAATACACCGAATGCATCAGCAGACAAGAAGATAACTTGTTTTGCGTGAGGACCTTTAGAAACCGGTTTAACGATGTTGTTGATGTGGTAGATAGGATAAGAAACACGAGTGTTTTCAGTTACGCTCTTATCAGCGAAGTCAATCTTACCGTTAGCATCTACAGTAACGTTTTCCAGCAAAGCGTCACGCTTGATGGCGTTGTAGATATCAGGTTCTGATTCCTTATCCAGGTTGATAACCTTAGCGTAGCAACCACCTTCGTAGTTGAATACACCTTCGTTATCCCATCCGTGTTCGTCATCACCGATCAACAGACGTTTCGGGTCAGTAGACAAAGTTGTCTTACCTGTACCAGACAGACCGAAGAAGATAGCTGAGCTCTTGCCTTCCTTGTCTGTGTTAGCAGAACAGTGCATAGAAGCGATACCACGCAACGGGTTGAAGTAGTTCATCATAGAGAACATACCTTTCTTCATTTCACCACCGTACCAAGTGTTCAGGATAACCTGTTCCTTAGTAGTCAGGTTGAATACAACAGCTGTTTCTGAGTTCAGACCCAGTTCCTTGTAGTTTTCAACTTTAGCCTTAGAAGCGTTGTAAACAACGAAATCAGGTTCGAATGATTCCAGTTCTTCTTTAGAAGGACGGATGAACATGTTAGTTACGAAGTGAGCCTGCCATGCAACTTCCATGATGAAACGAACTCTCAGACGAGTAGCTTCGTTAGCACCGCAATAACCATCAACTACATACAGCTTCTTGTTAGAAAGTTCTTTAGAAGCCAAAGCTTTCAAAGCGTTCCAAGTTTCTGTAGTTACAGGTTTGTTATCGTTTTTGTATTCTTCAGAAGTCCACCATACAGTATTTTCACTTGTAGCGTCTTTTACCAAGAATTTATCTTTAGGAGAACGACCGGTGTAGATACCAGTCATTACGTTTACTGCACCCAGTTCAGTTACCTGGCCTTTTTCATAACCTTCCAGACCAGCTTTAGTTTCTTCAGCGAACAATACGTCGTATGACGGATTGTGCAAAATTTCTGTGGTACCAGTGATACCGTACTTAGTAAGATCTAAATTTGCCATTGTTTCAAATGATTAATTGTTATTATATCAAATGCTTTTCTCTAATTTCTTTCGTTTTTGTTAAAAATATGCTTTTCAACATCATCCTTGTTTTTAGCGCTACAAAAATAGCAGTTTATTTTTAATTAAAATAGTTATTAGAGAAAAATATCCGTAATAATGAAAAGATTTATACTTGTGTAACATATCTGCAATTTCGACATTGCAACTATACCCGGTTTCTTTTCGGCCACAGCAAATTGTCAGGTGCAAAACCTTCTTTATCACGCATTAATCTAGGAACTTATAGCAAGAAGTCAGAGTCATTACTTCCACAGAAAATAAAAAACAATTATTTTTGCAACCGATATTCAGAAATAATATTTTATGAGAACAACCGATTTCAGCAAGACCAACACTATCCTGAACCAATACCTGGCAGAAATCCGTGATGTCAACGTACAGAAGGACAGCCTGAGGTTCCGCCGCAACATTGAACGCATCGGTGAAATCATGGCATACGAAATCAGCCGTGAACTGCCGTACAAGCCGGTCCGGATACAGACTCCTCTAGACATAGCGACCGAAAACGTACCGGCCGAACAACCGGTCATCGCTACGATTCTCCGTGCCGGACTGCCGCTTCACAGGGGATTCATCAACTATTTCGACCATGCCGAAAACGCTTTCGTATCGGCCTACCGGAAATACATCGATGAAGATAATTTCGACATACATATCGAATATATCGCTTCTCCCCGTCTGGATAACAAGATCCTGATTATAACCGACCCGATGCTGGCCACCGGAGGTTCCATGGAACTGGCCTACAAGGCCCTGTTGACGAAAGGAGAACCGGCACACATCCATATTGCTTCGGTCATCGCAAGCGAACAGGCCATCAGGCACATACAGGCGGTATTCCCGGCCGACAAAACCACCGTCTGGTGCGGCACCATCGATCCGGAGCTGAACGCCCATTCATACATCGTTCCGGGACTGGGCGATGCCGGAGACCTTTGCTACGGAGAAAAAGAATAAAAAAACATGGCGGCAATGAAATGGAACATTGCCAGCCATGCTTTACAGATGAGAGATTATAATTTATTTATATTCAGAAGCAAGTCATTATCCCAACTGCTATTTCCACCATTTGGCCGGGTTCCTTTTGGTTGCCTGATCTATTCTATCTATCAAGTCCTGGTCTGTTATACGTATATAATAAGTTGTAGCTATCTTCCAAGTCCAGTGCGTTTCCGTATCTTCCGCTACATTCCGAACTACCAGTTCCGAATTTGTCAGCTTTATTACAGCAGTATTTTCATCACTTCCCGAATCATTCAAATAATGGACATTCAAAATTCCATCGGCAAATGTATATGTGCCATAAGGCCAGCCAACGGCATCGGTATCATAACCGTCAATGGTTCCGTCTTCACGAAGCACCCAAAAATCACGGTAGCCATAATCCGAAGGAGAACTGGATAACGTATAAAGGAGTTTCCCCTCATATATCATCTTCACTTCCGTCTTTACCCTTTCCCATGTTCCCACAATCGATGCATTTCCCTCCTCGTCTTGCACAGGAGTAAATGTAGCCCTATCCAATTCTGTTCCGTCCTGATCAAGTATAACAGCCGACAATGAAGCGCCCTTTTCCATAGGAATCCATTCTATCCGCACCTTCCCATTGCTATCGGTCATTGCATATTCCTTACCGACAACCGTTCCACCGGTACTTTTAAAATGAACTAAGGCCATCATCACCGGCTCTTCTTTTCCTACAGGAGAAAGCAAAGGAGTCCGTTCGCCGGTTACAGAAAATTCTACCATGACCGGTTTCCCTAATTCCACTTCTGTACCGTCAGCAGGACTGGACAACCTGATAAACTTAGGGGCACGGTATACTTCCTTACTGGCTATCTGCTTGCTTACACCAATTTCCCCCTTCAGGCCAAGAAAAGTGATTTCTCCTCCCAACTGCATATCCAACCCCAAATTGAACTGATTGGACCAGCCGTTGAACTGAGGAATAACATAACCTGAAAACAACCGGCTCTCGGCATATGGAACAATTGCAAATTTAGGTCCGATGGTACCATATATTTTCAATGTGATTTCCGGATAGATGGATAATTTGGAATAGAGAGAAGGACTATCCAACTTGAATTCAAACGGATAAAAACCAGATGAAAAACTATGGTCGGTGTAAGAGGTTATCTTCTTTCCTTTTTCATATTCCAGCCCCATGGTAAAGTTACCGTCCACTTCATAACCGACAGTGGAGGAAAAATTACCTTCTACCCCAAATTCATACGCCGCCTTCAATTTTACGTTCTCCGTAAAGAAAACGGGGACCGTACCGATCATGAAGGTATAGAACAAATAAATGGGTGCCTGTAGTTCCACCTCACCCTTCTTCTTGAATGAGTGTGAGGCGGATAGCTTCAAACGGGTCCGACTTAAAAGATCCAATGACATCCTGCAATTGAAATCCTCAATGTCACTTACTTTTGCCTTATATTTTTCAGTTATCTTCTTTGTATTTACAGCAGGTCCGAACCCGACATGCATCAATAGTGTACTTGTCAATGAATGAACATACTGCTCGGCCTCCAATGAAAGGTTTGTCACAGATATATTACCGAACTCCATATTTAATGACTGCCCGCTACGATCTATATAAAACAAAGAGATTGGAATTTCAGGATCTATTTTTATATACTCTGCTCTTGACTGGTCCTTATCATAAACCACCTTATAGCTATTGTCTTCATAGACTTCGACAATTCTGGCAGGAGTGATTACATTATCCGAAGAAACCAGCCTTGAAACATTGTCATCACCGATAACCAATGTAAATTCGGTATCATGAAACAGCTCTTCCATGGTCGCCTCAATGGTCTGTAAAGTAGCCACACTTCCGTCCACTTGTGTATGTATGACACGCCGTAAATAGGCCGAAGTATCGGTCTGAAGAACAACAAGTGAAACATTGTCACGGAAATCCGGAATTTTACCTCCGTCAAAACGCAAAGAGAATTCTCCGGTATTCAAATCCATCGATTGAATTTTGGTATAATCCCAGTCAATGGGCAAGTAATCCGGAGAAACCGTTTCTGACACTGAATCTGAAACAGAACCAAGAGGATTCTCTTGCCGGTCCGGAACTTCATCACGACTACAAGCACCCCAAAACATGGCTATAATTAAAATTCCGCCAAGCTTCATCATATTGCATATAGCACAAATTTTAGAGACCAAACCCTTCATAACATTAATCAATTAATACGATACAAATCTGCAATTGAAAGCCAACCTTGATTCATTTAATATAATCCAAAGAGTCCACCACAGAAGGAGTCTTATAAAACATTCCCGGTCCTAAAATCTATCAAATAAATCAGTGATAGGTTCTACAATCCGGAACGTCCCAACTTTCTGTAATGGACTCATCGGCAACATCAATATTGTCCGACCCAAAAACCGGACCAATAATCTGTAAAGGCATTTATCACAGGAACTGGTCAGAACCTATACATTATACTTGCCATCGGCACAAACTGTCCACCATCAATGATCTGATATTTGGCTTCTACACTGACAGCCCAATTGGAAGCAATATTAAACTGACCGCCTACACCTATATTACCACCAACTTTTCCGTCCGATTCACTTTCACCTTCATAAGATGCCTTTGCATGCAGATACGTAAAACCTACAAACGGATAGACATTAAATCTTTCACCATGCAGTAAATTCCAATGAAGGTCTACATTGACATCCCAATAATTCAGGTCAAAACTCTCTCCGTAACCTAAATCTTCAGAATCTTTAAAATAATAATTGAATGAAGGAGCGATTGTCAATTGGTCTATAATGTCATAATGAGCCTTTACACCAATAAATGGTTTTGAGATATCACTTCCATAACCGAATGAAACACCTGCAGCCCATTTCAGATCCTGGGCAAAACCAATAACCGAAACCATGCAAAACATGGAAATCATAACAAATAACCTTTTCATAACTCTTTGATTTAAGTTTGTTAAACAATATCTGTAAAATCACATCTTTTCCAATGCTGTAAAAATTTATGAACAAAAATAAGTCAACAAAAGCCAATAAACAAAAAAAACATGTCGCATAATTACATCATTTGTGTAGCGGATATTGCGATTTTATATTCCTGAGACAATTCAACAAAAAAATCGTGCCTCAAAATGATACATATTCTAATAAGCAGATGTGTATCAATACTTTTTTTCTGGAAGATCCTGTATACATTGGAACGATCACACGAAAGCTGCCTGGCAAACCATGCCACGCTACGTTCCTGACGCTCCAGTTCTTCCTTTATTGCCTTCCCGATATGTCCCATGTCACAACTCTTTTTTTAATTATCTGCATAAAGTTTTTTCCAGCCAACGAAAGGATATTCCTGATATCCATGACCAGACATGTCAAAAGTAGAGAATAAGATATAATCCAGAAAAACAAAAATGTCCCACTTCAAGAAATGGGACACCTTTATTACCTATTCCGGTACAAACTGACAAATTGTTTTGGAGAAACCCCGTACTTATCAGAAAAATTACGGTAGAAGGTGGAACGGGAATTAAAGCCCGACGAAAAAATAAGTTCCTTAATGCTCTTGTCTTTCTCCGTTTCTACCATCCGGCAAAAATGAAGAAGACGCAAATCATTCAAATATTCTCTGAAGCTGCTGAATCCAGCCGACTTCACAGCCTCTGACAGCTGACCCTCCTTTATTTGTAAAGTTTCTGACAAAATCCGCAGATCATAGTCCGGACAAGTATAGACCTCATTACCCTTCAAGAAAACATCTATCTCATAAAATAAAGGAAAAGGCATAGGGACAGAAACACTTTTCTCCCCGGAAAACTGCCCCGCTACAGATACATGATTGGAGAACGGATTTTCCTTCCACAGATATTGCACCGAGAAGAATATGGCAAAGATAATAGCAGACGCTCCAAATAAATTGAAGATAAACTCATTGATAAACAAGGTAAACATACAATAAATAAAAACGAAAAGACACATGAGTCCAATAAACAAATACATCATGCCATTTATCTGCCGATAAGCCCTTTGACGGAATAGCGGATAAAAACAGAAAAAGACCGGAGTAACGACAGAAAATACAAATAAAACTATACGAAGAGATACATCCAGACGGGCACTATGGGAGAATACATCCGAGAGAATAAATAAGGAAGTCAGTTGCCCGTTGAAAGCCAGATAGCATAATCCTATGGTAGTGAGCAAAATAGCCGGAAGCAGAAAAACAAGTATCTTGAAAGGGGTCAGATAACCGGGCAACAAGGAAGCTGTGGGAAATAACGCTACAATACTCGCCATCATATACCATTTCAACATCTTTTCAATATTCAACAGATCGGTAAAATGGAATTCCGGAGTATCGGACACGATGACAAGCCAACCGATATTTTCCCACATAAAAACAGCACCTATACAGGTTGCAATAATACCCCAGTAGAATTTCGGATGATTATCTCCAGCACGACACACCAGAATAATACCCAATATGCAAGCAGTCAAATCAAACAACAACTCGACCGACAGATACAGAACTCCCATAACTATACATTAAAAACACAGCTTCAAATGTAAAATAAAATAAACATACAGGCAAAGAATATATAAAAATAAATACATATAGCTCCAGGTTCCACTCCTGCTTACAACCGACCGGATTCAAGACACAACAAACATACGGTACATATGCAAAAAAAGAACTTGAACTTTCTGTGTGAAGTTCAAGTTCTTTTTCCTATAAATTCAAGTTCTTTTCAAGAAACGTCAAGGCGTTTTCTCTACAAGTCTCTACAGAAATGCAGATCTCTGTTTTTCAATGCTTTAATAGCCAAACATATAAGGCTGTTTCACCGCAGGAACACCATCCTTCATCCATACCGGCATCGGTTCTCCTTTCAGATAACAATTGAAGAACTGGAACATACGCTTCTGGAAATCCAGCTGGTTGGCCAACCGCAACGGCCAATGTGGTTCTCCCGTATAGTTCAGCAGCCAGGCCGGCTTCTGCAGACGTTTCATCCCGATAAAGAATTCTATTCCCTGATACCAAGGCACATGCCCGTCATTATCATTGGCCATTATCAGAATCGGAGTAGTCACCTTATCAAGCAGGAAGAGAGGTGAATTCTCGAAATAACGGACAGGACCGCTCCATGGAGTGGCTCCCAAACGGCTTTGTGTATGTTCATACTGGAATGAACGGTTCATACCGGATCCCCAACGGATACCTCCATAAGCACTGAACATGTTGACTACAGGAGCTCCCGATTCTATGGCAGCAAACTTACTTGTACGTGTAGCCAGATAGGCCACCTGATAGCCTCCCCAGCTATGACCTTGCGCACCGATATGCTTGCCGTCGACAAATCCCATGGATTCAACCGCTGCTATTCCGGGCATCAGGCAGTTGTAGCAGCTTTCTCCCGGATAACCGTCACGGTAACGGATGTCCGGATTGAATATCAGATACCCGTTACTCAGATAAAGATGGTAATCGACTGTGGAACGATGTGCCTCAGGCATATGGTATTCATGCAGGTTCTCCGAATCACGTTCATAGAAGTTGACAATCATCGGATATTTCTTTGACGGATCAAAATCTGCCGGTTTGAACAGCAATCCTTCCAGAGGCTGACCGTCGAAAGATGTCCATGATACCAGTTCTACACTTCCCCACAGATATTCATCCTGCTGACGGATTTCCTGTGTCAACTGTACCGGTTTCCTGAAATCCAATGATACGCTCCACACATCGGGGTAAACCTGGAAATTCTCTTTCGTATAGAGCAGACGGTTAGCATCCTTGGCCTTCATTGCTTTTCCGTACCGGAAATCACCGCCCAGAACCAGTTTCGGAGCATCGGAGAATGTGAAATCGGCGGTATAGAAAGATGTAGCTTTTGACTTTTCATTGAAACCTGTCAATAACTGGGTCCCTGAAGTCTGGATAAAATCGGCATCCTCATCGAGTTTTACCCATCTATAACGCACTTTAGACTGACGCCCGTTATGGGTAAGATTCACCGGTTTCTCTTTTCCTTCCGGATCAAGTGACCAGATATCGTAACGGTCGGAAACCAGCATACGCCCGTCATTTTCGGTCCAGCCTGCCATACCATAAGGCGACGGATAGTCGGGAACATCGTTTTCTTCATCCCAGACTGGAAAATCCAGACAAGCCGTCACATTACATTTTGTTCCGGTTTCCATATTGATGGCATACCAGCAACTGTCGGGTTCGCAATAGCCATAGGCATATTTTCCGGAAGGAGACAGACGGAACCTGGTATAATCGGCCTTACTCAATAAAGTCCTGGCTCCGTCGGCCAATGATACCTTATAATAATCGGAACGCGTACGGCCTTCCCACATTGACGAAACGGAATAAGGACGGGATGTTGAAACCAATACCCAGTTACCTGCTCCCTCAGGAGCTACGACAGTTTCGGTCAACGACGTATCGGCCAATTGTATCAATTTCCGGCCATCCACACTATACAAGGCACGGTATGTTTTTTTCAAGTCGCGTTTCAGATTATACTGCTGTACGGTGTACTGAACCGGTTCATTCCAACTCCAGACCTGAACATCCGGGCGGTACTTATCAAGAACCGTGGTATCTTTCTCCAGCGGACAGGGAGCCGTGCCCAAGAACAGACGCCGGCCATCGGCCGAGAACGACAAGTTTCCGTTGGGGCTGATCACCCACCCTGCAGGCAGACCCGGAGCCGATACAGCCGCCACTTCTTCGGCTGGCTGCAGGTTATCGGACAACCACAGCGATGACAGCTTACCAGCTTTCTTCTTGTTTTCCGCATACAGAAACGCCAGCTGTTTACCGGCCTTATCGAAAGTACAACGGTTAAATGCCCCTTTACCGGCCTTCAACAAACGTGGCTTGTCCCAACCGGCCTGCCAGCCGTACAGTCCCGGACGCATACCGTTCAATGTATCCCGTGTCACAAAATAAAGAGAAGCTCCTTCTTCCGAAAAACCGAATGAAGACACATTCGGAAAGACAAGCTGTACAGCCTTGTCCAAAGAAGCGACATGCAGTACCGAATCCTTCCTTCCCTGCTGATAAGCAATCCAATCGGCACCTTCAGCCAGTTTATAAGATTTCAGCGAATCGATTTTCCATACGATACGTCCTTCCAGGTCACATACAGACAACACGTTCATCGGCATCTTGTTTTCCTTGACCTTCTTCAGCTTCAAGGAATCGGTCAAAGCGGTCCGAGGCAGCTGTTCTACAACCAGATAACGGGAAGAATGTGCGAAACCGAATTTCCCGGCCGGCTCATATACAGCCGATTTCTTGCCGTCCGTAGTGTAAAGTTCTACCTGTGCATCCCCTTGCCAGGGAGCAACCTTAACCGCAGCCCAACGGCCGTCGGCCGAAATCTCCTGCTGCACGATACGTCTCCACTTCACCAGATCATCGGGAGTGAAGGAACGTTGTGCAAACATCGAAAAAGCAGGAAGCAGCAACAATAATCCTGCACACAATCTACAATACTTCATTTTACTTCAATAATTTATCCAAATTGAAAACTTCCTTATAAAAAACAGGCTGTATCCGTAGATACAGCCTGAACTATCATAGTTATTTCACCTCCCAAGTATCATTTGTTTCAAGCAGTTCGGCAAAGTTGTGATAGCTCTTCTTTGCAGAAACTTCCTCAATCTGGGCTTCTACCGATTCGTCGTAAGTAGGAGCCTCCACATCACGGATTACCCCCAATGCTATCGGGAAATCAGGACCTTCCATCAAAGCCAGTTTCAGGTGCAATGTAGCATCCTGCGTGTGGGCATCGTGTACCAGAATATCCTTCTCCGTCACTCCGTTTTCTCCTAACTTGACTACCTTCAGGCCGAAACCCTCCTGCATCAGACCGAATTCCTTGTTCGGACCGAACAACATCGGTTTTCCATGCTCCAGATAGATAGCGTTCTTTTCTCGGTCTTCCTTCTTGGCTATGGAATTATGTGTACCGTCGTTGAAGATGACACAGTTCTGAAGAACCTCGACTACCGATGTACCTTTATGTCGGGCAGCAGCTTTCAGCACTTCTACCGAAGGACCTCCATCAACTGCCGCACAACGGGCAAAAAACCGGCCCCGGGCACCGAAACAAAGCTCTGCCGGGCGGAACGGATCCTCAACTGTTCCATAGGGCGACGACTTACTGACAAATCCCCGTTCGGATGTAGGAGAATACTGGCCTTTAGTCAATCCGTAGATACGGTTATTCAGCAGGATAATATTGATATCCACATTACGACGGATCGCATGGATAAAATGATTGCCGCCGATAGCCAGTCCGTCACCGTCGCCCGAAATCTGCCAGATGGTTAATTTAGGATTTGCCACCTTCGCACCGGTTGCAATAGCCGCCGCACGGCCATGAATGGTATGCATACCATAGGTATTCATATAATAAGGCAGACGAGATGAACAGCCGATACCCGAAATCACGGCAATTTCATGAGGAGGTACACCAATCTCGGCCAGAGCCTTGTGGAATGAATTCAAGAATGCGTGGTCGCCACATCCCGGACACCAGCGCGGCTGCCCTGCCTTATAGTCGGCAGCAGTATATTTAATTTCGCTCATCGTTTATTCCTCCATGATTTTAGTGAATGCATCAACCAGCTCCTGTACAACGAACGGCTGGCCCTTAACCTGATTAAACTGGTGCAAATGGATACCTTCTATCTTCATACGGAGATAAGCGGCCAATTGACCCATATTCTGTTCGGCAACTACAATCTTCTTGTATCTGCGTAATACATCGGCCGTATTCTTAGGCAACGGGTTGATATAACGGAAGTGAGCCAAAGCCACTTTCTTTCCTCTGGAAGCCATCATGTCCATTGCCGAATGTAAATGACCGTAAGTTCCACCAAAACCGACAATCAGCAAATCGGCATCCGGATCACCTTCCACCTGCAGCAAAGGCAGGGAATAGGCTATCTTCTCAACCTTTTCGGCACGCAGACGGGTCATCAGGTTATGATTTTCCGGATCGGTAGAGATGGCACCGGTCTCGTTACTCTTCTCAAGACCGCCGATACGGTGCATAAAATCCTTCTGTCCCGGAACCGCCCAATAACGGACACCGGTTTCAGGATTACGTTTGAACGGAGTCCATGTCCCAGCCATATCCCGTGTTACATAGGGAGGTTTGATATCAGGATATTCTTTCAGGTCGGGCAACTTCCATGCAGCCGATCCGTTGGCAATATATGCATCGGTCAGCAAGACCACCGGCGTCATATGTTCCAAGGCAATCTTACAAGCCATATACGCTGCATCGAAACAGTCGGTAGGAGAAGTTGCGGCAATTACCGGCATCGGGCTTTCACCGTTACGCCCGAACAGAACCTGTAACAGGTCGGTCTGTTCCGACTTGGTAGGCAGACCGGTTGAGGGACCTCCACGCTGCACATCGACAATGACCAAAGGAAGCTCGGTAATGACAGCCAGGTTCATCGCTTCACTTTTCAGACAAATACCAGGGCCTGAAGTGGTAGTGACAGCCAACGCTCCGGCAAATGCAGCTCCCACAGCCGATGAACATCCGGCAATTTCATCTTCACACTGCACAGTCTTTACACCCAACGATTTATGCTTGGCCAGTTCATGCAGAATATCCGTTGCAGGAGTAATGGGATAAGAACCCAGATACAACTGTAGTCCGGCTTTCTCGGCTGCGGCTATCAGGCCATAGGCTGTGGCCTTATTCCCGTTAATATCCATATAGCGGCCCGGCGCCTTACCTTCCTTACAGGGTACCTTATAGCTGATAGAGACAGAAGCATGGGTATTTTCACCGAAATGATAGCCGTCAAACAAGATCTTGACGTTAGCTTCGGCAATGGCCGGTTTCTTGGCAAACTTTTCACGGAGAAGTTTGGCTCCTACCTCAATGTCACGATGGAACAGCCAGCACACCAGTCCCAGTGCGAACATATTCTTGGTACGCATGATGGACTTGTTATCCAGACCACTTTCCTTCAGACTTTCCTTGCACATGGTAGTGATAGCAGCCTCTACCACTTCATTCTTGATTCCCAGTTCAGAAAACGGATTGTCAAGCTGGAATTTCGCCTTTTCCAGATCACGTTTGGTGAAAGAATCCGTATCAATGATAATAACAGTCTGAGGCTTACAGAACTTATATTGGGTTTTCAATGCTGCCGGATTCATAGCGACCAGAACATCACATTTATCACCGGGAGTATACACCTTTCCCGAACCGATATGTACCTGAAACCCCGAAACACCGGTTAAAGTACCTTGCGGGGCCCGGATATCAGCCGGATAATCGGGAAACGTACTGATATCATTCCCTTCAGTAGCCGAAATGTTGGAAAACATGTTACCAGCCAGCTGCATCCCATCGCCGGAGTCACCCGAAAAGCGGACAACCACATCATCCAGCTCCTTGACAATCATTTCTTCTGCCATAATCTAGTATTTAAAGTTCACATAATCAATAGTTACAAAATTCGCTAAGTTCCATTAAAAATCAAAATAATTTAGAGGTTTATTTCACTTAGCTACTTCAAAAGCTAGTTTTTCAAGCAAAAGTATTGGGATATCTGATTATTTCAGTACATTTGCAATGCCATTCCAAATGGCAGGATCCATTATAGAAACCGCCCTTGTAGTTCAACGGATAGAACAAGCGTTTCCTAAACGCTAAATTCGGGTTCGATTCCCGACGAGGGTACTCTCTTATCAGATTATCTCTAAAAAAGTCCATCCGGACAGCAAATTCTGAATTTTCTTCCACCGTTCTTAACCGGCAACAAACTGTAGGTTCATGCTTACAGCCGATACGTTTTTTCAAGACTACCCGAAAGATTCCCTCAACCGAACAGATAAAAAAAAGCCGGCCAGCTTTTTCAAACTGACCGACTTTCCCATTATTTCAAAAAATCTTATTACGCTTCAGCTTTTTCGGCATCTTTCATTTTATGTCCCATAGTCAGATAAGCTACCGGAGCAGCAACGAACAATGAAGACAAGGTACCGATAACAACACCCAGAATCATCGCGAACGCGAAGCTACGGATACTGTCACCACCCAGAATGAAGATACTTAACAACACAATCAATGTACTCAATGAAGTATTGATTGTACGGGCCAAAGTAGTATTCAACGAGTCATTGAACAACTTGGCACGGTCACGTTTCGGATAAAGGTGGAAGAATTCACGTACACGGTCGAAAATTACCACCTTATCATTGATTGAATAACCGATTGCCGTCAGAATAGCACCAATGAATGTCTGGTCTATTTCGAGTGAGAACGGCATCCAGCCATAACACAATGAATAAGCACCGATAATCAATACAGTATCGACACACAAGGCAACCGTTGCACCTACACTATACGCAATGTTACGGAAACGGATCAGAATATACAGACCGATAGCAATCAAAGCCAGAACAACCGACCAGATAGCCGAGGTCTTTATATCGTCGGCGATACTCGGACCAACCTTCTGGGAACTGATGATTGAACCGCCGGTACGGTTATCACGGTCGATGAAGATTTCCAACGTAGTACCCTTACCGAGCAAATTACCTTCCTTCAATGCCTCATAAAGGAACTCTTCAATTTCGGCGTCAATCGTAGGAGAATCTTCTTCGATACGATAGTTGGTCGTTACACGGATCGTCTTACCGTCGGTACCCAAAGCGATGGCCTGGACATTGGCATCACCCACTTTCGGTTGCAACAGGCTACGTACAGTTTCAGGCTGGACAACCTGCTCAAACTGAACGACAAAGTTACGTCCACCGGTAAAATCAATACTCTGGGCCAATCCACGGACAAAGAACGAAATGATACAGATAACGATGATGATACCCCAAACACTGAATGAACGTTTGATGATACCCATAAAGTTATAATGTACATTCTGCATCAGGTTCTTGGAAATTCCTGTAGTGAATGTCAGGTTCAACCATTTGTCCTTATTCATATAATGTTCATATACCAGACGTGTCAGGAACACAGCTGTAAAGAATGAACAGAGAATACCGATAATCAATGTAGTGGCAAATCCACGGATAGGACCTGTACCGAAGTTGAACAGGATAATACCTGTAATGATAGATGTCAAGTTAGAGTCGAAAATAGCAGAGAATGCGTTAGAATAACCTTCCGACAAAGCCTGACGTGTTCCTTTACCGGCTCTCAATTCTTCCTTGGTACGTTCATAGATCAACACATTGGCATCTACCGCCATACCTAACGACAGCACCATACCGGCAATACCAGACATTGTCAACGCAGCCTGGAAAGACGACAATATACCTAATGTGAAGAAGAAGTTGACAAACAACGCACCGTTAGCAATCATACCCGGAATGAAGCCGTACATGACACACATATAGATCATCAGCACAACCAACGCCACAACGAATGAAACGATACCCTGGTTGATTGATTCCTGACCCAACGACGGACCAACAATATCTTCCTGTACGATACGTGCAGGTGCCGGCATCTTACCTGACTTCAACACATTGGCCAAGTCTTTGGTCTGTTCCGGAGTAAATGAACCCGTAATACTTGAGTTACCTCCAGTAATCTCACTGTTCACACGCGGAGCACTGTATACATAACCATCCAATACGATTGCGATAGACTTACCGATATTTTCCTTGGTCAAGGTAGCCCAACGACGGGCACCTTCCGTGTTCATAGACATACTTACACTTGGTTTATGATACTGGTCGTATTCATCACGGGCGTCAGTAACCACATCACCTTCCAGAGGAGCACGTCCGTTCCGTTCTGTCGACTTAATGGCATACAGTTCAAAGATGCGTCCTGATTTATCCATATCGGAAGCGGCCACACCCCACATCAGTTTCAAGTCGCGAGGCATGATTTCTTTCACTTCCTTCATGTTCAGAATCTGGTTTACTGCAGCCGTATCTCTATAATCGGCATAAGCAACTACAGGACCTACTCCAGCCTGATTGACAGACAATACAGACAATAACGGATTTTCCTTCTTCAACTGTTCCTCATCGGCAGAAGATGTCTTGTCAAGGCTTTCACACTTCAAAGCGGCGGTCAGACTGTCTTTTGCAGAAACGGCAGCAGCCTGTGCTACGGCTGTAGTATCGACAGCAACAGAATCTGCAGAAGAAGTACCGGCCAGGATGTCACGGGCACGGCTGTTTGCAGAAATCAGTACCGGTGCAATATCTTTAGCTTCGAAAGTCTCCCAAAATTCCAGATTGGCAGAACCCTGCAACAGTTTTCTCACACGTTCCGGCTCCTTAATACCCGGCAGCTCAACCATGATACGGCCCATCTTACCTTCCAGAGTCTGGATATTCGGCTGAGCCACACCGAAACGGTCGATACGGGTACGCAATACATTATATGAATTTTCTACTGCAGCCTTGACTTCCTCACGCAATACGGATTCGACTTCCGCATCAGAACTACGGGTAGTAACTTTATCCTTCAGCTGCTGGGTAGCGAACAATTCGGCCAATTTCCCGTTCGGAACAAGCTTCTTATATTCACGGATGAACAATGTAATAAAATCATCCTGACTGGTTACCTGCAGCTTGGCAGCTTCGGCCACTGCTTTATTGAAAGCCTCATCCGGCTTATTGTCGGCCAATGCCTTCACCACATCCGGAACAGAGACCTCCAGAATGACGTTCATACCGCCCTTCAAATCCAATCCCAGGCCGATTTCCATCTCACGACACTGTTTCAGCGTATAACTACCCAACCAAACCTTTTCATTCTGTATTGAATCAAGGTAATGTGCTTCACCTTTCGGATCCTGCGCCGCCTTATTCATATGATAGCGGGTGACAAAAGAGAATGAAAGATAGAATACACAAACAAGGGTCAGTAATAACGCAAAAACTTTTACGAATCCTTTGTTTTGCATGTTACTTAATTTATTTATTTTACCTTTTTTATTAATATGCGTTTATTCAAGGTTGCAAATATAGTTTTTTTTTCATTTATATAAGGAATGGCATCCAAATATTTAAATTTTAGGAGGTAAAAAAAACATATCTCATTTTTTATACGGCATATAAGACTATTACGTAGCCGTTTATTTTTCCTTCATGACACCGGAGAAAGAATATCACATCCAGCCTTTTCCAACAGGCACCATACCGGATAATGGTCGGACACATCAATCGTACGGTCGACCTCACACTGCAAGACTTTAAAGGATTTGCTGACAAAAATATGGTCAATACGGAAATAAAAATGATTTTGATTATAACTGAAACCCGGACCACTCCCGGCCTCAACATAAGCATCGCTCAGCCCTTTGCCTACTACACGATGGGCATACGAAACAGGAGAATCATTGAAATCACCACAGACAACCATGTACTTCGACCGATTCTCACGGATTGTACGGGCTATGGTATCGACCTGAAAAGCTCTGATGGCAACGGCATCAGCCAGTTTCTTCAACAGGAACTTGCCGTTCTGTTTAACGACATCCTCACGTGGAGTCTTCAGAATATCATTATACAGTTCCTTATCGTGCGTATTCAACTTGTTTGATTCCAGATGATTGTTTATCAAGACTAAAGTATCTTTCCCCATCCTTAAACGGAATAAGGCGCTTCCATTCACCGACGACCTGTAATTTATCCGCTCGGCAGAAATAATAGGATAACGGGAAAAACAAGCCACCCCATTAGCTCCGTCAAAACCGATACGCTTATAATAAGAATAACCGGAAAGCATCTTTTTAATCTGTCTCTCCCCCCGTCCAGGAATATATTCCTGCAGACAGATAATGTCGGCTTCACTATCCTTCAGATAATCAAGCATCCTACGTTCTTCCATATCATCAGTATTTCCGCGTAATATTCCCTGTGTATTATAAGTCAGCACTTTAATCGTATCCTCACCCGTACCCTTATCCGGCCATCCAAACGGAGTATAAGTACGGAGACTGGACAAACCCATCAGGAATATGACTAACGGAAATAAAGCGTATAGCGGCTTAACAAACAGCCAGATGAGCAGGAAAGCAACATTAAGACAAATAAAAATAGGGAAAAACAGACCGGCACACGCCCATACCGGATGATGGACCGGATTAATATAAGGACTATAGGCACTCAACAAAAAACCTATAGCTACCAAGATATTACAAGCAGCCAATATCATCCATACAAAATGCTTGATATACCGTAGTTTCATTACCATATCCGGTTCTGTTTTTCTAATCCAACTACCTTCTACCCGCTGATCTCATTTCTTGCTCGCATCGAACAGGCTCTTCTTCTCTTCATCGGTCAGACTGGCATATCCCGACTGACGGAGTTTATCGAGAATCCGGTCTATTTCATCCGAACGTTCCTTTTTACGTGCGTTGAATTCATAATCTTTTTGTTTGTCACTGTAATAAACCTTCATTTTAGGCTTACGCGACCTGCCGGTACGGTTCCCACTGAAAAAGTCGACAATGGCATTGATCCATGCAGTAACATCATAACCTTTCCGTAATCCAGACGCAAACCACCATCCGGCAAGTGCACCCCCCAAATGGGCAATATGCCCGCCGGCATTCCCCGATGTCATAAACAACAGGTCAAGCACAATCATGAAAACTGCCACATATTTCAAGCGTACAGTTCCTATAAACATAAACTGTACCGGATAATTCGGCTCCCGCTCAGCCGTTGCCAATACGATAGCCAGCACCGAAGCCGAAGCCCCCAACAAATAGGAATAAGGTACGGCCGTTTCAAAATAAGGAAATATGTTATAAGCCAACATATAGAAAATGCCACCGACAATACCTCCGAACACATACAATCCACGTAAATGCCTGGAAGAGAAGAACTGCAGGAACAGACGGCCGAACCAATACAACCACAGCATATTAAACAGGATATGCAGCAATCCGGCATGCATGAACATATATGTAATAATAGACCAAGGCTGGAAAATAAACCGCCCGAAATCGGCTGGAAGTTCAAGATAATTGACCCATGCAACAGCCGGAATCTTAAACAACATCAGTATGATCGATACCAATGAAACGAGAACAAAAACACCTATATTCAAATAAAGCAACCGGATGACAATATCACCGCGTTTGAAATTCTCTTTCAGGTTAGAAATAAATCTGTTGTCCGCCACCATTTTTCTTTCTCCAATAAATGATCAAAATAAAACCAAAAAGCATACCTCCCAGATGGGCAAAATGAGCGACTCCATCGCTTCCTGTTATTCCCAACACCATTTCCAGAACAGCATACCCTATAACAAAATACTTCGCTTTAACCGGAAACGGAATCGGAAATATAAACATCTGACTGTTTGGAAACAGCATACCGAACGCCAACAAAATGGCATAAACCGCTCCAGATGCTCCAACCGTATTCAACTTATTCAGGAAATCCTGCATTGGAGCCACAATTCCACCTCCATAATCTACTATCGTATAATTCGACCAGTCTGTCACATATTCCATGTAATATACACCTTCCTGTATCAAAGCGGCTCCTATACCACACAAAATATAATAGAACAGGAAACGTCTCGGTCCCCACACTTGTTCCAATACACGGCCGAACATCCATACGGCAAACATATTGAAGAAAATATGCTGGAAATTGGCATGCATGAACATATAAGTAATCAACTGTGCAGGATTAAACGTATCGGCCAGAAAGAAATGCAAGCCCAACAACGCCTCAACATCTATTCCGTACCGTTTCGCCACGATTGTACCGAAAAAACACAGTACGTTAATGATCAACAGGTTCTTTGTTACTGTAGGTAAATTATTCATATATAATTCAAATTAATTATTCATTCTTCATACTGTCACGTAAAACCAGCAAACTTTCCGGCCCCATATTGAACAGCAGATCGGCTATACTCAAATTAGGAAGAAAACCTAGCTTCGCATCAAATACCTGATAATAGGTTTTAGGAGAAAAAGCCGGATCGGCCGATTTCCAATCTTTTTTAGGATGGATAATCTCACGGAAATCATCCACCTCCTTCAAATCCATCCCGTAGTCATCAGTCGGTACGATACAGGGCTGCAAGTCGATCTGTTCACAGACCCAATGACATAACTCACTGTTGAAATCATACAGGAACTCATATTTATGCTCAAAAAAACGATGGAATTCATCGGCATAATAATCGAAAAAAGGACTGTGCTTATAAGCCGCTACAAATGCGTTCCAATGCACATGACGCCAGTTGCCATGATCCGAAATCCGGATATCCTTCATCAGGCACTTGACTTCGTCTCCTTTTTCCGTAGGTACGGTCAGAGACAGCATTCCCTCAGCCGAAGCAATGACACAACGGTTACGGTATGTCTGTTTGATATAATGGTCATAACGCTCCACATATACCTTGTCATAGGCATACAATTTCGTATAATATTCAACAGGCGCCAAATAAGCCGAACTAAGTATAACTTCCTTTCCCATTTTTATTGTACACGCTGAAAGAATCTCCCCTTACGGGAAGTAAACCAAATACGCCAGGCTTTCCCGATCACATACTCTTCAGGAACAAAGCCGAACAAACGTGAATCATACAGATTCACCGGATCATTGGCTGCCATCCAATAGTAATTCCTGCTGAACCTGTAAGAAGTAACAGCCCGTCCGTCTACCAACAATGTATCTCCTTTCACATCCGCCCTACGCCCCTCATGCCACCTGATTGTGTTACAGAGCAAAACAACATTCCAAGGATATACTTTTACAGAAATATCTTTCCCCGGTACCTCATAAGGATGTACATCATCCGACAGGCTGCTATTCATAGAAGTAAAATGAACCGCCCCGTCAGCCTTCTGGGAAAGCAAATAAAACTCATAATGACTGAAACTGCGGATGTAATCACCTTCAGGAGTATATCCCAACAATGAATTATCCCGAATACCCGTCACATCCAACAAAGCCAGAACAACGTCTTCCTGAGAAGAAGGATAAGAATAGAGAGACTTGGCATCAGGACTTAAAATCTCTCCCTGGACATTCAACAGCTCCTTATTCAACATCAAAGTATCACCGGGTACACCGACACAACGGCTTATAAACAGATTACGGTTTTCCAATCTCTTGTTCCGACCAGCCGGAGAAGGATCATTGAACAAGACGATATCACCTTTCCTAACTTCCTGTCTGCCTATGCGATGATATCCGAACCAGGAAGGAAACGGCGTACGCAAACCATAGCTCCACTTGTTAACCAATACCCTTTCACCTTTATACAGGCTGTTTTCCATACCGGATGAAGGAATAATACAAGAGGTCACAAGAAAAGCCTTGACCAACACTACCACAATGATAATGCCCAAAGCCAGCTTCAGCCATTTCTTCCAGTCCTTACACACAGTTAATCTGAATTTTATCCTAACCTATACTCATTTGATCGAATCGACAAACTTGAACAGACGGTTCCAACGAATCTTACCGTCAAACAAGCTGCGGTCCTGATCTAGAGATAACCAGATAAATATGGGCTTCCCTACAATATGATCCTCAGGTACAAATCCCCAGAAACGGGAATCTGCCGAATTATGACGGTTATCACCCATCATCCAATAGTAATCCATCTTGAACGTATATTTATCGGCTGGTTGGCCATTGATGTAAATCTTACCGTCCTTCACGTCCAGACTATTCCCTTCATATACCTTTATCGGACGCTCGTACATCGGCAGATTGTCAAGTGTCAGATCAATTGTAGCACCTTTCTTCGGAATCCATATCGGTCCATAGTTATCTATAGTCCAACCCGTGTTCTTGTTCAACGGGTATAAACCTCCGGCATCATCATCAGGAACATCCTCAATCGAAATCACCAGATCCTTACGGGCCAGTAACGCAGCCTTCGCTTTTTCTGTCAACGGCATATTATAGACCGACTCATCCGTATAATAAGCCATCAAGTCCTCATGACTGATACCCAGTTCATGACAAACGTCATCGGGTAACATTCCTTTTGTATGAACCCAATAACGATATTGCACATTATCCGGTTCCTTATTCGGCTTTCCGTCCAGATAAATGATCCTGTTCTTAATCTGCAACGTCTGTCCCGGCAATCCGACACACCGTTTCACATAATTCTCCCGACGGTCGACCGGACGAGTGATGATCCTACCATATTGCTGGGGATTTTCATCAATGTATTTACGGCCGGCCTGATAATAGAAATCATATACCTGACGTTCCTGTTCCGGTGTCAAGGAAGCCATATCTATCGGCTGAGACAGCTCCTTGCCGGCCTGATAGCTCAACCGATACAAGTCTTCTGCCTGTACGGCACTGGCAACACTGTCACCAGCCGGAAAATTGAACACAACAATATCGTTCAGTTTCACCTTACCCAGACCACCGACGCGTTTGTAGTCCCATTTAGGCCATTCCAGATACGACTTGCAATTAAAGACAGGCAAGGTATGCTGGGTAAGCGGCATATGTAACGGAGTTTGCGGAATACGTGCCCCATAGCTCATTTTACTGACAAACAGATAATCACCGACCAGCAACGATTTCTCAAGGGAAGAAGACGGGATGACATAGTTCTGAAAAAAATACAGATTGACAAAATAAACAGCCACCAAGGCAAATACGATGGCATCAACCCATCCCATGACCGTAAGGACAGTCTTATTCTTCGACTTCTTCCACCAGGTCCAAGGTATTTTTTTCGTAATGTACGCGTCAAACAGAAATGGAACAACAATCAACCCCAACCAACTCTTCAGCCACAGCAAGAACAGGAGGTAAAGGACCATAACGATTCCAAACTTAATCCATTGTCTACGAGATATCTGTACCATAATTAAAATTGAAATAAATCATCCATACCCAAAAAGCCTTCATGTCCAGCGGTATATTCTGCAGCCAGAACCGCTCCCAAGGCAAAACCTTTCCGGTTCTTGGCATCATGGGTAATGATAATGGAATCGGCTTCAGACTCATAACGTACAGTATGGATACCCGGAACTTCACCTTCACGGATAGCACTTACCGGTATTTCATTCGGAGCACATTTTGTCGTTCCTGTCACAGTTCCGTCAGGAGCCGTCAACGTACCCATAACCCACTTGTCCTTACGGTCCAGGTTTTCCAAAATACCTTCAACCAAGGTGATAGCAGTTCCACTAGGAGCATCCAGTTTGTGCACATGATGTGTCTCGACCATCGAAACGTCATAATTCGGAAATTTATTCATGATGCGTGCCAGATACTTGTTTACTGCCGAGAAGATGGCGACTCCCAGGCTGAAATTAGACGACCAGAATAAAGTCTTGCCCTCTTCCTTACACAAACGGCGCATTTCATCGGCATGTTCACCCATCCAGCCTGTACTGCCCGAAACAACTTTCACTCCCTGGCGGAAAGCTTCAAGACAGTTACCGTAAGCAACGGAAGGAGCCGTAAACTCAATCGCTACATCGGCCGAACGAAAAGCCTCCGAACCGAAATCTTCACGATTATTGATATCAATCACACATACAATTTCATGACCACGGGCAACAGCGATTTTTTCAATCTCTTTACCCATTTTTCCATATCCTATCAATGCAATTTTCATAAATATCTGCGTTTTTAGGTACAAAGATAACGTTTTTCGTTATAAATCATTACAATTAGTGAACATTTACAGCTCGTTAACATGGAACAACTATTACACTATGTATGGAAACACAAACTTTTCGCTCTACAACCGTTACACACCACCAACGGACAAAACCTGGAAATCATTGACCCCGGCCTGTCCAACAATGATGCAGGCCCCGATTTCTTTAATGCAAAAATCAAAATAAACGGTGTGCTTTGGGTAGGAAACGTTGAAATACATCTACGGTCGTCCGACTGGTTCAAGCATAAGCACCATACCGATATTACTTATGATTCGGTAATCCTACATGTAGCATCCGACATAGATGCACATCCGACACGCACCAACGGGGAGCCCATACCACAAATGGAACTCCATTTTCCTCCCTATCTGCAAAAGAATTACGAGGAGCTGTTACAAGAAGACAAGTATCCGGCCTGCTACCGGATAATACCCGAATTGTCGCATTTCTTTTTGCACAACTGGTTATCAGCTTTACAGATTGAGCGGTTTGAAAAGAAGACTGCATGTATCGAGAACCGCCTGAAAGCCTACAATAACGACTGGGAACGGGTGTTCTTTATTACACTGGCCAGGAATTTCGGCTTTGGAATAAACAGCGATACATTCGAACTCTGGGCGAAACATATTCCCCTCCAGGCTATAAACAAACACCGGGACAACCTTTTCCAGATAGAAGCCATTTTCTTCGGACAAGCCGGGCTTCTGCAAGAATTACCCACAGACAACTATTCAGCACAACTCATAAAAGAATACTCTTATTTGGCCCATAAGTTTAACCTGGAACCGGTTAATGAATGCCGATGGAAATTTCTCCGGTCAAGGCCTGGTAATTTCCCTTACATCCGTATAGCACAACTGGCATGCCTGTATTACCGTGCAGAAGGACTATTGTCACGCCTGATGGAAAAGGAGCAGCTGAAAGAATTATCCGATGAACTGAAAGGGGGAACCTCCGAATACTGGATTGACCATTACCGTTTCGGAGAACCTTCTCTCCACCTCCCTAAAAGTCTCAGCCGGAATTCCATCGAGCTGATTGTCATCAATACTGTCATTCCCTTCTTATATGCCTATGGAAAACATAGGTCAAAACCAATCCTATGCGAGCGGGCAGCAAGATTTCTGGAAGAATTGAAGCCTGAAAACAATCATATTATCCGGATGTGGAAAGAATGTGGACTGGAAGCGGAACATGCCGGTGATTCACAAGCTCTTATCCAATTAAAAAAGACCTATTGTGACAACAAGAAATGTCTGTTCTGCCGAATCGGATATGAATATTTCAAAAAGCAGAGAGACTGACCAAGCCCGTCCTTTTACCGCAGTGCATCTTCCACCGCCTTTAAATAGACATCCAGACGATTACTCTTCAGGATAGCCTTCCGGGCTTTCCTGTCGAGATCGGGAAGCAAATACTCCCATACAGTCTTTAATTTGGCCAACAATTGTGAATCTCCACCTTCTATGATCCGCCGATAATACAAATACATTAATTCATGCATTTCGGCTACCTTATTCTTCAATTCCGCTTCAGACATTTTTCCTTCACGAAACGCTTTTGCCAACGAAGGATCAGCCAATAACCCACGCCCCAACATGACACCCTTCAGACGAGGGAATTCCTCCACCAACTCCTGTATGCCAGATACTGTACGCAGATCACCATTGTAGAATAAAGGTAATTCGCAAGCCTCATAGAAAGCATGGAACTCATCCTTATTTACCAGACCTTTATACTGTTGCTTTCCTACACGGGGGTGTAAGGTTACCGACCTGACACAAGAACGGTTCAGTAAGGGTAATACAGCACGCCATTCCGAAACCTCCTTCCACCCCAGACGCATCTTGACAGAAAAGCTGATATCCGGAAATTCTTCCATGGCTTTCAACAACGATTCTACCTTATCCGGGAAAGGCAGAATCCCGGAGCCTTTACCCTTATTGGCAATTAGAGGAAACGGACACCCCATATTCAGGTCAACCGTCCTATAACCCAATCCGTGCAAGAATCCAACCAGCAACGTAAACTCTTCCGTTTCACCGGCAACTATCTGCGGAACCAGTGACTGCACATTGTTCCTATCCAAAGAGACTTCACGACGATCTTTGTTACGTATACTCCCTTTCTCCAGACGTATAAAAGGGACATAATATCTGTCTATTCCACCGAACACCTGTGAATGAGCATTACGCCAGGCACTTTCTGTAAATCCCTGTAAAGGAGCCGCATTTATTTCTATCATATTCTAGCCGGTTTATTCTACAAATATAGGTTATTTTCCGTTATATTTGTAGAATACAACATTTTACTTAAATTATGGACAAATATATTTTCGAACTGAAAATGAAGGTACGCGACTATGAATGCGACCTCCAGGGCATTGTCAACAATGCCAATTACCAACATTACATCGAGCACACCCGTCATGAGTTCCTGAACTCGACAGGACTTAACTTTGCACGTCTGCATGAAGAAGGGATAGATCCGGTCGTTGCCCGTTTGAACATGGCATTCAAGACACCACTCAAAAGCGGAGACGAATTTGTATCCAAACTATATCTCAAGAAAGAAGGAATCAAATATGTCTTTTATCAGGACATCTTCCGGCTACCCGACATGAAGACGGTCATTAAATCTACCGTAGAAGCAGTCTGCCTGATCAACGGACGGTTAGGAAACAGTGAATTGTTCGATACTACATTTGCCCCATTTTTATCAGAATGATCACGCAAGAGCTTTTATACCGGTTGGCTTTAACCCAACTGCCCGGCATAGGCCCTATCAGCGCCCGTAATCTGATACGGGCAGCAGGAAATGCAACGACTCTATTCGAGCATAAGGACATATTGACAGATATCATACCCGAAGCCTCCTCCACCCTGAAAAAGATATTGGACTGTAAAGATGCGATCCGTCTGTGTGAGGCAGAGCTCAAATTTGCAGAAAAGAACCGGATTGAATGTCTTTGTGAAACGGACGAAGAGTATCCCTCCAGACTTCGAGAATGTGAAGATGCTCCACTGGTACTTTTTTATCGCGGCAACGCTAACTTAAACAAGACACATGTCATCAATATGGTAGGGACACGGAACGCCACAGAATACGGGAAAGATATCTGTATCCGCTTTATCAGAGAACTGAAAGAACTGATGCCCGATGTACTCATTGTAAGTGGACTGGCATACGGTATCGATATCAATGCCCATCGGGCAGCTTTGCAGAATGGAATGGAAACCATAGGTGTCTTGGCACACGGCCTGGACAGAATCTATCCGTCCGCTCATCGGAAGACAGCAACAGAGATGGTCACACATGGAGGATTACTGACTGAGTTTATGAGTGGGACTAATCCCGACCGACAGAATTTCATCAAACGCAACAGAATTGTAGCCGGCATCTGTGACGCTACCATTGTAGTAGAATCAGCCGAAAAAGGAGGCTCTCTCATCACTGCAGATATAGCGGAAAGTTACCATAGAGATTGTTTTGCATTCCCAGGCAGAATTAATGATACATATTCGGCCGGATGTAATAACCTTATCAGAAACAACCGAGCCGCACTACTACAGAGCGCAGAAGAGTTGATAGCTGCAATGAACTGGAATAGCCGTCACACAATACCACAGGCTGTACAGCGCCAACTGTTTCCCGAGCTGGACGACAAAGAACAGAATATAGTTTCAATCCTACAAAAATATCCAGAAGGTATACAAGTAAATACACTGGTAGTAAAAAGTAACATGGCCATAAATCACCTTACTGGAGTTCTGTTCGGTCTGGAGATGAAAGGTATCGTAAAAGTCTTGGCGGGAGGAATCTATAGACTGATATAAAGTCTAAGAAACTATTTAACGGGAAACATATGGGCAAAAAAAATGGGAGAACGCTTTCTCCCAACCTTGTTAACCTTAAATCTAATACTATGAAAAAAATCACAATGCAAATATAGAGTTTCGTCCCTATATACGCAATAGCAGTAACCATACTATTTTCCGCCTTGACGCACATTATTCACAAACCTACCTTTGCGCCATAACCAAATAACAACAATGATTATGGCGAAAGAAAAAGTAAACTATCAGGAGGTATATGACCTCTATCAGTTATGCAGCGAGACCAAGGATCTTCGGGAGTTCTGTGCTGATTATGGAGTAAACTACGACAAGTTCATGAACTGGCAGCGTCATCAACTGTGGAGCGAGAAGTTAGGCAAGACTGTTCATGTAGAACAACCTAAGGTTGCCAAAGTCCAGATAACCGACAAGCCTTGCAACAGTCCAACTGTAAAGTTGGAAGTGAAACAGCCTGAAGGTGAATCTCCGATTAAGTGGGTAAAACTGCAATTGACATCCGGAGCGACACTGTTTCTGAGAAACACCACAGTTCTTGATTTGAGTCTGTTGCTTAATAAAATGATAGGATGATATGCTTGGACTGAGTGCTAACCTGAACTATTACCTGTTCAACGGTAATGTGGATTTGCGGAAAGGAATCTTCCGTCTGTGTGAGAGTATAAGGGAAGATATGTCACTTGACCCGAGTGATGCATCCAATGTATATATGTTCATGTCCCGTAACCGCAAGGTCGTGAAGATACTTCATTACGAACGTGGTTTTTATGTGCTTTACGAGAAACGTCCTATCATGGGGAGATTCAAGAAACCGGTGTTTGATGAGGTCTCCAAATGCTACCGGATACAATGGTCGGACATGGCCTATCTTACGGAGAGTATTGTAGTCGACAAGATGTATGTCAGTCCTAAAGAGTAATATTAATGCATTGATTATCAATAAAATAATGCAAAAATAATTGATAAAAAGTTTGCGTAACTGCTTGATTTTTCGTACCTTTATATCATGATTGATGAAAGAGCATACGAGTTACTTTGCTGCCAGCTGGGTCTGGCGAATGAAGAAAAGGCAGGGCTCCGCAAACAGAATAAAGAACTGATTGCGAGGCTTGAGTCTATTGAAAAATCCAACAGGGAGAACTCAAAGGCTCTGATTGATACAATCAATGATCTCAAAGATTCCCTCGAAAAGCAATCAACCACAGTTGAACATTACAGGAAAGAAATAGAACTTATGAGAAAGCAGCTTGAGGCAAAAGACGAGGTGAACATGATGCTGGCAAATGAGATATCCAATCTCAGGCTTCAGCTTGAGGATAGCAGGAAACACCGTTTCGGCCGTACCTCCGAGCAAAGAAGGCTGCTGAACAACCGTAACATTGACAAGTCTGCGATGGAGAAGTCCGAGTATGACGGCTCTGATAAGAAAGATGATAATAATAAGGCAGATGGTAACGGTACTGGCAGCAATACCTCTTCCGGTAACGTACCTGCACAGAACTGCAGGCCTTCAAGGAAAAAGGAAACAGCTCCCCGTGCAGAAAAGACCAGGCTGAAGGTGGATAAGGTAGTTGTTCATGAAATAGAAGACTATTATCAGCTTCCTGAAGGTGCAAGGTTTATGAACCGCAACGGTATGCCTGATGTGTGGGAATACAGGGTTGTAGAACATGTAAGGGCTCATAACGTGGAGCATGTGTACAAGGTGGCAAGGGTAAAGCTTGCAGACGGCACTTTCACAAGCACCATGGAGCATCCCTTGAAAAACCTTGGAGGAATCTTCTCCCCTGATTTGCTTGCCCGTCTGCTTTGTCTGAAATATGACTTCAGCATGCCTGAAAATAGACAGATAAGGCTGCTTGCAAGAGAAGGTATCCATATAAGCAACACCACGCTGAACAGCTATATCCATAACGGAATCGCCAAACTAAAGGAATTTATCGGAGATGCATTCAAGGAGTTTGTACAGAGGGCAAAATACCTTATGGTTGATGAGACTACCGAACTCGTTGGAGTTGAAACACCGGAAGGTAAGGCTTACAGGAGAAAGTACTTATGGGCTTTCTTTGCAAAGCATATAAAGATGGTCTATTATCACTATAACAACGGCAGCAGGTCTTCCGATACGGCAAAGTCGTTCCTGGAATATTTTATGGGAACCATATCCACTGACGGATATACGGTTTACAGGATGTTTGACGGAGAAGCCTCAAAGGTGCTTCACATAGGATGCTGGACGCACTGCAGGAGGTTGTGGGTTGATGCCTTGCCTTCAGACAGAACTGCGATGGATATAATAGACCCTATCGGTGATATGTTCAGAAATGAAGACTTGTTCCGCACAATGAAACTCAGCGGTGAGCAGATTAAGGAAAAAAGACTTAAACTTACAGGACCGATTCTTGAACGTATCCATCATAAGGTGGTCATGATGATGCAGGATACCAAACTCATGGCAAACGAACTGATGAGAAAGGCTGTGAACTATACGTTAAACCAGTGGAAATCCCTGAAAAATATCCTCAAGGACGGTGCAGCGGAAATATCGAACAACCTCTGTGAGCAAAGGATGAAACCTGTAAAGCTGCTGCTCAAGAACTGTATGAATATCGGCAGTGAGGATGCGGCAGAAAACTCGGCATTCATCTTCTCGCTGATAGAAAGCTGCAAACTTAATGACATAGATCCTCAGGATTACCTGAAGCACTTGTTTGAATGTATTCTTCATGGTAAGGTCTGCGACAAGAAGACTCTTCTGCCATGTTTTTATAAACCGGAATGTTAAAACAAAAATATTTTTTTACGGACTTTTTTATTTTATCGGCTGAAAAACAGCCGATAAAATTGTCGTAGCGGAAAATAGAATGGTTACGCAATAGCATGCAACACAATTACAAATTGTTTAAAACTCTTTTGCATTTTAGATGCGTTTGCGCCCACAACCTGTCATTATAACATTAGAAATTAGAAAACAAAAATCCCTGCCGGACAAAACCGACAGGGATTCGAAGTTTATCAAATAAAAGCTTTTGCCTGATTAATCTTTCAGCTTAGCCTTAATAAAGTCGCGGTTCAAACGGGCAATGTTACTGATTGAAACGCACTTCGGGCATTCAGCTTCACAAGCACGTGTATTCGTACAGTTACCAAAGCCCAGTTCGTCCATCTTAGACAACATAGCTTTTGCACGGCGCAAAGCTTCCGGCTTACCTTGAGGCAACAAGTTCAACTGGCTAACCTTAGCTGAAACGAACAACATAGCCGAACCATTCTTACAAGCTGCTACACAAGCACCACAACCAATACAAGTTGCAGCATCCATAGCTTCGTCAGCAACCGGTTTCGGAATCAGGATGGCATTTGCATCCTGAGGAGCACCAGTACGTACGCTGATGAAACCACCTGCCTGCATAATCTTATCGTAAGCAGAACGGTCTACCATCAAGTCCTTGATAACCGGGAAACCGGCTGAACGCCAAGGCTCAACAGTAATCACATCACCATCCTTGAAACGACGCATATAGATCTGGCAAGTAGTGGCACCTTTTGCAGGTCCGTGAGGATGTCCGTTGATATACAAAGAACACATACCGCAGATACCTTCACGACAGTCATGGTCGAATACGATCGGTTCTTTGCCTTCTTCAATCAACTGTTCGTTCAAGATATCCAGCATTTCCAGAAAAGAAGTATCACCTGGGATATCTTTCATCTGGAATGTATCGAAATGACCTTTTTCCTTAGGTCCGTTCTGACGCCAAATTTTCAGCGTAAATGATATATTTTTATCCATTTTACTTAGATTCTTTAAATGTTTAACTTCACTGATTAGCTCTTGTAGTTACGAGTCTGAACTTTAATAGCTTCGTATACCAGCGGTTCTTTATACAATACCGGAGCCTTGTCATCGCTTCCCTGATATTCCCAGCAAGCAACATAGAAGAAGTTTTCATCATCACGTTTAGCTTCACCTTCTTCAGTCTGATATTCTTCACGGAAGTGACCACCGCAAGATTCATTACGGTTCAATGCATCGTATGCAATCAGTTCACCCATTGTGATGAAGTCGTTCAGACGGATAGCCTTATCCAATTCAATGTTCATGCCTTCCTTAGAACCTGGGATAAACAATTCGGTTTCAAATTCCTTACGGATTTCCTTCAGTTTAGCCAAACCTGTCTTCAAACCTTCTGCAGTACGTCCCATACCAACATATTCCCACATTACGCGGCCCAATTCCTTGTGGATAGAATCTACAGACTTCTTACCCTTGATATTCATCAGGTGATCGATCTTAGCCTGAACAGCCTTTTCTGCTTCATCAAATTCCGGCAGATCGGTAGAGAAGCGAGGAACAGTAATCTGGTCAGCCAAGTAGTTCTGGATAGTATAAGGCAATACGAAGTAACCGTCAGCCAATCCCTGCATCAAAGCAGAAGCACCCAAACGGTTAGCACCGTGATCAGAGAAGTTACATTCACCGATAGCGAACAGACCCTTGATAGTAGTCTGAAGTTCATAGTCAACCCAGATACCACCCATTGTATAGTGGATAGCCGGATAGATCATCATCGGATTATAATATTTAACGCCATTGATTTCTTTTCCTACTTCACCCGGATTTACGTCGGTGATTTCTTCGTACATATCGAACAGGTTACCATAACGCTGACGAACAACATCCAGACCCAGACGTTCAATACATTCAGAGAAGTCGAGGTATACAGCCAAACCAGTATTGTTTACACCGTAACCGTGGTCGCAACGTTCCTTAGCGGCACGTGAAGCAACGTCACGCGGAACCAAGTTACCGAATGCCGGATAACGACGTTCCAAGTAGTAGTCACGATCTTCTTCCGGAATATCTGTCGGTTTCATCTTACCAGCCTGCAAAGCTTTTGCATCTTCCAGTTTCTTCGGAACCCAGATACGACCGTCGTTACGCAAAGATTCAGACATCAAAGTCAGCTTAGACTGCTTGTCACCGTGTACCGGAATACAAGTCGGGTGAATCTGTACATAAGCCGGATTAGCGAAGAAGGCACCTTTACGGTAGCAAGACATGGCAGCTGTACAGTTACAAGCCATGGCGTTAGTAGACAAGAAATAAGTGTTACCGTAACCACCGGTAGCAATAACTACTGCATGAGCAGCGAAACGTTCCAGCTTACCAGTAACCAGGTTCTTGGCAATGATACCACGTGCACGACCGTCGATGATGACAATGTCTTCCATTTCATAACGGGTATACAGCTTCACGGTACCAGCACCAACCTGACGACTTAATGCTGAGTAAGCCCCCAGCAACAGCTGCTGACCAGTCTGACCTTTTGCATAAAAAGTACGAGATACCTGTGCACCACCAAATGAACGGTTAGCCAACATACCTCCATATTCACGAGCGAAAGGAACACCCTGTGCCACACATTGATCAATAATATTGTTTGAGACTTCAGCCAAACGATAAACATTTGCTTCACGGGCACGGTAGTCACCACCTTTCACTGTATCATAGAACAAACGATATACAGAGTCACCGTCGTTCTGATAATTCTTTGCAGCATTGATACCACCTTGTGCAGCGATAGAATGTGCACGACGTGGAGAATCCTGAATACAGAAGTTAAATACACGGAAACCCATTTCACCGAGTGAAGCGGCAGCAGAAGCACCGGCCAGACCAGTTCCTACAACAATGATATCCAGACGACGTTTATTAGCTGGGTTCACCAGTTTCTGATGAGCTTTATAATTGGTCCATTTCTCAGCTATCGGGCCTTCAGGAATCTTAGAATCAAGTATCTTAGTCATAATGTTTTTCAATTTTAATCAGTTACACTTAAATTAGCAAGCACCGCAACCCATCATATTCTTCAGGAAGAACACAACAGCTACTAACATGAAGCAGAGTACGACGATAGTAGAGTAGATGTTAGAGATGCATTTCCAACGGTTAATCCAGATAGTGTTATTCCAACCCAAAGTCTGCATAGCACTCCAGAAACCATGAGTCAAATGGAACCACAAAGCAATCAGCCAGATAATATACAATACGAAGAATACAGGATTAGAGAATGTCTGCATGATATAGCCATAACCGTCGGCTGCATGAAGACCTCCCATCATCGGATTGCCGATAATTTCAGCGAACTGCATTTTGTACCAGAAATTGGCAAAGTGTAAAGCCAGACCTAAAATCACAATAATACCCAGAACCAACATATTCTGAGAAGCCCACTCTACATTTTTAGGTTTTACATTAACCGCATAGCGTTCACTACCACGGGCAGCACGGTTCTGCATAGTCAACCAGAAAGCGTAGATGATGTGAATGACAAACAAGGCAGCCAATACTACAGTAGCAACCAATGCGTACCAGTTAGCACCCAGGAATTCACAAACCATGTTGTAACCTTCTTTCGAGAAAAGCGCAACAAGGTTCATCGCCATGTGAAATGTCAGAAACAGGACAAGGGCGATACCTGTTACACTCATCACCACTTTCCTTCCAATAGATGAATTACTTAACCACATAAATGATTGAATTTAAATTATTTAATTGTTAGAACTAAAATTTTCTTCCACAATCTGGATAATACCGATACAAAATTAGATGTTTTCTCAGAGAATACAAAAAATTACGGAAATAATTCTTTAATCCGGAGAAAGAAAGTCAGGTTTTAATAAACTCAAGAAGCTCAATTGATTTACAAACAGGAATATGCGACAGTCTGTTTGGAGAAAAGAGTTGTTCATCCAAATAAAGAATCATCCGACCGGAAGAAACAACCACTCCGGCCGGATGATTCCCAACAAATTTCAAACATATATAAATACCGTATGCACTAATTCTGCCTAGGGAAATTCATCCCCGGTTCCGAGAGCAGCTCAACCGCCTTCTTCATACTGTTATTCAACGTATTAATAACCTGAAAATATTCGCTCATATCCCATAAGTCTCGAGCTATCAAAGCCTTCATTTGCGTTTTGATCAAAGGTAAAGCCGTCTTGTATTGTGTTTCATCATACACTGCCCCCAACTCCTTACCAAGTCCGATCAAGTCCTGCAACATACCGTCAGTCACTTCAAAATCACGGTTGAACTTTCCGAAATTTTTATATTTCTTCATCCATTCCGAACGATGGGCGTCGACCAGCTTCAAATTCATCTGTACAATAGCCCCCTTATCACGTAAAGCCAAGTAATAGTCGGTATACATTGTCGTATCAATAGGCACAAAATAATCGGGCATAATACCACCTCCACCATAAACAGTACGTTTCAGTTTTAATGTCTGGGTTTTCAAAGAATCCGGAAAATGAATACTGTCGGCACTTATCATTTCCCCACGGTTATAACGGTCAATCAGATCTTTGTTATACTGTTCAATACTCTCATAGGGCTTTTGGATACAACGTCCTGAAGGAGTATAGTAGCGGGCCACGGTAAGACGAATCATGGAACCGTCGGGCAGATCAATCGGACGTTGCACCAGTCCTTTACCAAACGTACGACGTCCCACAACAATACCTCTATCCCAATCCTGAATAGCCCCGGTAACAATTTCGCTGGCCGATGCCGAATATTCGTCCACCAATACAATCAAGCGACCTTCACAGAAATCACCATCTCCCTTCGCACTGAATTCCGACCGGGGATTACGGCGTCCTTCCGTATACACAATCAATTCCTGTTTGCCCAAAATCTGGTCGCAAAGTTCAATGGCAGCATTCAGATAGCCTCCTCCATTCCCCTGCAAATCAAGAATAAGATCCTTCATTCCTTGTTTCTGCAAGCGGTGCAACGCATCAGTAAACTCCTGTCCCGTAGTAGCGGCAAAACGACTTACACGTATATATCCAATTGACCCATTTACCATATACGCCGCATCAAGACTGTAAACGGGAATCTTATCACGTTTGATTGTAAACGGAAGAAGTTCCTTAACCCCTCTACGCATAACTTTCACATCTACCTTGGTACCTTTCTTACCGCGCAGACGTCTCATGACTTCCTCTGTATTCATCTTGACACCCGCAATAACGGTATCATTCACTTCAATGATACGGTCACCGGCCAGAATTCCAACCTTTTCCGAAGGACCTCCCGATACCGGCTGGATGACAAACAAAGTATCCGTCACCATATTGAACTGAATCCCAATCCCGTCAAAATTCCCTTGCAAAGGCTCGTTTAATTTTCTCACTTCTTCCGGATCCGAATAGGTTGAATGCGGGTCAAGCTGTTCCAACATACCCACAATCGCATTTTCAACCAACTTATCCTCATCCACTTTATCTACATACAGATTGGCAATGGCAAACTCGGCCAACTGCAATTTGCGTGAGGGTGAATCCAGCAATCTATTCTGTGCCTGGGCTGTAAACAGACATATCATCAGCCCAACCATCAATCCTAGTTTTTTCATATTCTCCACCTTATAAATTAATATCCAGACCTTCTGGTAAAAAAGGAGTGACATCCTTACCAAACTGAAGTAATTCACGGACTATAGTCGAGCTGACAGATGTAAGTTCGGGCTCAGTAAACAACAGAATAGTCTCTATTCCAGCCAGTTTCCGGTTAATATCAGCAATCGTCTCCTCATATTCGAAATCATGGACCGTACGGATACCACGTATAATGAATCCCGCCTGTTCTTCTTTGGCAAAATCAACGGTCAGTCCAGTATACGATTTAACCTTTATACGAGGTTCGCCCGCATATAGTTTTGAAATCATGGCCAAACGTTTACTTGTAGGGAACCAGGTACGCTTGCTTTCATTTATCCCGATTCCTATCACAACTTCATCCATAAACGTCAATGCCCGCTGCACCACCGAAAAATGACCGATTGTAAACGGATCAAATGTCCCTGGAAATATCGCTCGCTTCATAATATTCTTTTATATCCATTAATTTTCTATCAAATCCTGTTCGACTACCAGATTATCGATAATAAAGTTCTGACGTTCCATCGTATTCTTACCCATATAGAACTCCAACAATTCCTTTACAGCATCAGTCTTACGCAGGGTCACCTGTTCCAAACGCATATCTTTACCTATAAAATGCTTGAATTCAGGAGCCGATATTTCTCCAAGCCCCTTAAATCGGGTTATTTCAGGATTTGGACCCAATTTTTCAATTGCAGCCAATCTTTCTTCCTCCGAATAACAGTATATTGTTTCATAGACACCTTTCTTCCGGTTTCTGACACGGAACAACGGAGTCTGCAAGATATATACATGCCCTTTCTTGATCAGGTCAGGAAAAAACTGCAGGAAGAAAGTAATCATCAGCAAACGGATATGCATACCATCCACATCAGCATCGGTAGCAACAATCACCTTATTATATCGTAAACCATCCAATCCGTCTTCAATATTCAAAGCAGCCTGTAACAGATTGAACTCCTCATTCTCATAGACCACTTTCTTGGTCAGCCCGAAAGTATTCAAAGGCTTACCACGTAAACTGAACACAGCTTGTATGTTCACATCACGGCTTTGAGTGATGGAACCACTTGCCGAATCACCCTCCGTTATAAAGATCGAACTCTCCAGACGCGGGTCTGATTCATCCTTATCACCTTTTTTGGCTACCTTGACATCATTGAGGTGAATATGACAATCACGCAACTTCCGGTTATGGAGATTGGCTTTCTTGGCCCGTTCACGCGCTATCTTGGAAACACCTGCTATCGCCTTCCGTTCTTTCTCCGATTCCTGAATCTTCTGCAACATGATTTCAGCTACATCAGGATGTTTATGCAGATAATTATCGACATTCTCCTTGATGAAATCCCCTACAAACTTATTTACACTGACTCCCGACAATGGATACGGGTTACCGTCCGAATCCTTCTCTGGTGCCATGGTAAGAGATCCCAGCTTTATCTTGGTCTGACTCTCGAACGTAGGTTCAATCACATTGATGGCAATTGCGGCAACCAGACCATTACGGATATCCTGATATTCCAGATTTTTCCCGTAAAACTCCTTGATGGTACGGGCTATATGTTCCTTAAAGGCACTCTGATGGGTACCTCCCTGAGTAGTATGCTGTCCATTGACAAATGAATAATACTCCTCTCCATATTGGGGACTATGTGTAAAAGCAATCTCAATATCCTCACCCGACAGATGAATGATAGGATACAACCCCGGAGAAGTCATATTGTCATTCAAAAGATCCTCCAGACCATTACGGCTGATAATACGGTGATTGTTATAATAAATTGCCAGACCCGTATTCAAATACGTATAATTACGCAGCATTGTCTCAATGAACTCCGGACGGAAATGATAATTCACAAACAATGTATCGTCCGGTTCAAAGAAAATATATGTACCGTTTTCTTCTTCGGTTGTCTGGGTAACATCACTCTTCAACTCCCCCCTTTCAAAAACGGCTTCACGCATCTGGCCGTCACGGATACTCCGTGCCACAAACCGGGAACTTAAGGCATTTACGGCTTTGGCACCCACACCGTTTAACCCGACACTTTTCTTAAATGCCTTCGTATCATATTTACCACCGGTATTCAGCATGGAAACAGCACTGACCAGGCTTCCCAACGGAATGCCTCGTCCATAGTCACGCACAGAAACACGCAAGTTATCTTCCACATGAATATCAATCCGCTTCCCGGCTCCCATCTTAAACTCATCAATACAGTTATCCACCACTTCTTTCAAAAGTACATAGATACCGTCTTCTGCCTGAGAACCGTCTCCCAAACGGCCAATATACATACCCGGACGAGTCCGCACATGCTCCATATCACTTAAATGCCGGATATTTTCTTCGGTATAGGATACAGGATTTGTCTGCTGTTCATTTATATTTTCTTCCATACTGCTCCTCCTGTGTACAGATTAAAATATTTTCTTAAAGGCCCGGCGGCGTTTATGCTGGACCGATTCGAATGCACTCCATTGTGCCTGGACCTTCTTGTTCAATTCCAATTCGGGATTACTTTCACCATATTCAAACCCCATTTGCTGGTAAATAGGTACCAAGTCATAAAACAACAGAGCATTCACACCTTTGCTCTGATATTCCGGTTTGACTCCTACCAATAACAAATCCAGTATTTTCGGTTTCTTGATAAACAATGCTTTCAACAGATAAAACCATCCGAAAGGAAGCAACCGCCCTTTAGCCTTTTGCAAAGCCACCGATAGTGAAGGCATTGAAATTCCTGCCGCGATCAGGTTCCCTTCTTCATCTTCAACCAAAGAAACCATACGCAGGTCTATCAAGGGCAAATACATCTTTATATATTGTTCAATCTGCCTCTGAGTCATTTGAGAATAGCCGAACAAAGGAGCGTAAGCCTCATTTATCAGATCAAAAATCTTCTGACCATAATTACCCTCCTTGATTTCCTTCCGCTTCAGCTTCTTTATCTTCAGTTTATATTTCTGTAGGATAATTTCTGAAATGCGTACAAATTTTTCGGGAAGCTTGTCGGGTACCATCAGTTTATATTCTACCCAATCTGCATCTTTTACAAAACCTAGCTTCTCCATGTGTACCGGATAATATGGATAGTTATAGATTGTAGCCATTGTTCCCAACTGGTCAAAGCCTTCGACCAACATACCTTCGGCATCCATATCTGTAAAACCTAACGGACCGACAATGGATTCCATTCCACGTTCTTTGCCCCATTCCTCAACTTTATCCAACAATGCCTTTGAGACCTCCAGGTCATCAATAAAATCAATCCATCCGAAACGAACCTCTTTCTTTGCCCACGTTTCATTAGCCCGGTTGTTGATGATAGCAGCTACACGGCCTACAACCTTTCCATCTTTATAGGCAAGAAAATAATCGGCTTCACAAAATTCAAATGCCGCATTTTTTTCTGTACTGAATGTATTCAGCATGTCATCATACAAATCGGGTACAGAATATGGATTGTTTCTATATAATTCGTAATTAAAGCGAATAAATGTCTTCAACTCTTTCTTAGAGCTTACTTTTTTGACTGTAATGGCCATCTGTTCGTTATTAAATGAAATTTCAAGCGGTAAATATACGATTTTTTATCTGAAGAGACGTTGTGTTTTCCCGAAATTTGACAAATCAGCCCGACGAAAAAGGTTTATGTCATTGCTATATCCATAAATAAAGAAAGAGCGGGAACTGTAATTAACATTTTAAAGCATCTGTTTACATTTATAAGCATTTCATTCTAATGCCATATATTTGCCCGACACATTTTTTAAAACAAAAAGACAGATAAATAGACAATTTATAAATCAAAAAAACATAAAATACGCCAAAGGCACAAATAAAAGAAAACAACTTGAAATATAGCGCAGCATAAAGTCACTCCTGCAATTCCTTAGAATCAAAAATTTCATCTGAACCATATACTTTTACGGAATTTTCAAATTCTCAGAAGCCGGCATCACCACCAATGCTCAGGCAAGGAGATTATCATGCCTATCACTTCAGAATAATTCTTCTGCCCGGAAGAAATTTTATTTCCTTTTAGATACCAAGAATAAACTACATCCTGTATTTTACCTACCAACGGACTATAACGTACTTGCCAATATTCTTGTGTCTGCACCAGATCCTTCCTCACTTCCGGACTGATCGATTCAAAAAGTTTCCGATAAGTCTGTTCATTAAGGACAGACCGCGCATTTATCAACACATAAGGCAACAATCCGAAATATCCTGAATAGCGTACAGACGCTGAAGAAGAACGGGTACACACTTGATATGCCCAGAAATTGGCCTCGGCCTCACTACTTACCCCTAAAAGATGTGCATACTCATGCGCATACGTAAACGGATATTGAACCGGAGAAAGTTCTGTGTTCAATTGAGATTCGGCAAAGAACGGCCCCATATAGCCCAAAACTCCGACACCTGAATAAAGAGGGTTGAACAAGACCCTCTTAGGGTGTTGCCAGGATTGGGGATCCGACAATCCGAAACCATCGGATATCTGTCCGTATAATTGTTTCACATTCTTTTCAAGACCATCGCAATCAAAACGCACGTCTGGCGACCTAGAATCATTCAACCTCTCTATATACCCAGTAACGAACCGATGAAAACAGACAGAGTCATAAGCCAATGGCTGTATTCCGGAACGGGTGAAGAAATCATGGCGATAATAATTCATCCCCCAACCTACATAAAACCAACAATACATCCCCACCAGTATTTCAAGTTCACGCCTTATAACAATCCGCCATGCCACCTTCCGCCTCCGTGCATAGCAAGGATAAATGGACAGAAATAAAACCACACTTACCACAAGCACTTCTTCCAAAGAAAAAGGGATAAAAGAGACCAATGCAGATAAAACAGTTGAGACAACTGGATAGATATGACACGCATACCATTCACCACAAGACGGAATATAACGGCATACAGCAATATAGATAAAAAGTGCAGCCCAAACTCCCCATCGCCAATATTTTGCAGAAAATCTTTTCATCCGGACAAAGATAGATGTTTTATGAGAACATTATTAAACAAGAAAAAATAAAATTCCTATTTTTGCGATTAAGAAGCAAACAAAAGGATATAGCGTCTCCTGTTTGCAATAACTTCAAAAAATAAAAGACAAGGAATGGTTTTAAATTATATCTGGATTGCATTTTTCCTGACAGCGTTTGTCGTTGCGGCAATACGGCTGCTCTTCTACGGAGACACCGAAGTTTTCCCGGCAATTATCAATTCAACCTTTTCATCATCCAAAACAGCCTTCGAAATATCTTTGGGACTGACCGGTGTACTTTCACTTTGGATGGGTATTATGCGTATCGGAGAGCAAGGTGGTGTAATCAATCTTTTCTCAAAAGTATTAAGTCCCTTATTTTGCAAACTTTTTCCAGAAATTCCCAAAGGACATCCGGTCACAGGAAGTATCTTCATGAACCTGGCAGCAAACATGCTCGGACTTGACAACGCCGCCACCCCTCTCGGATTGAAAGCGATGGAAGGTCTGCAGGAACTCAACCCCCAAAAAGATACAGCCAGCAATCCGATGATTATGTTTCTGGTATTGAACACATCGGGACTTACAATCATACCCATCAGTATCATGGTTTACCGTGCACAGATGGGAGCCGCACAACCCACAGATGTTTTCGTCCCTATTCTTCTGGCCACCTTCTTCTCTACACTGGCAGGCATCATCGCAGTAAGCCTTTATCAACGGATCAATCTTTTGAACCGTACTATCCTGCTTTTTCTTGGTGGAGTCAGTATCCTAATCGGAAGTATCATCTATTTGTTCAGTATAATGGGACGTGAAGAGATAAATGTCTACTCCACAACTACTGCCAATGTATTCCTGTTTCTGGTCATTGTTTCTTTCATTCTGGCAGGGATACGCAAAAAAATCAATGTATACGATTCATTTGTGGAAGGTGCCAAAGAAGGTTTTACTACCGCAGTACGCATCATCCCCTATCTGGTAGCCATATTGGTGGCCATCGGAGTATTCCGGGCATCGGGATGCATGGACTACCTGATACAAGGAATATCCCAATGCGTAGAATGGTGCGGTGCCGATACCGATTTTGTAGGAGCACTACCTACCGCCCTCATGAAACCGCTAAGCGGAAGCGGGGCACGGGGACTGATGGTCGATGCCATGAATACTTATGGAGCCGATTCGTTCGTAGGCCGTCTGGCTTGTATCTTCCAAGGCTCTACCGATACCACATTCTATATTCTGGCAGTCTACTTCGGCAGTGTCGGAGTAGTCAAGACCCGCCATGCCGTCCCTTGCGGACTGCTGGCTGATCTGGCCGGGATTATAGCCGCAATCTTGATTTGTTACTTATTCTTTAATTGATACAGATATATGATTACCTATCAGACCGAAGGGGTTGAAATGCCCGCTATCAAGAAACGTGAAACGACAGACTGGATTAAAGCAGTCGCAGCTACTTACGGGAAGAAAGTCGGCGAAATTGCTTATATTTTCTGTTCAGACGACAAGATTATAGAAGTAAACCGGCAGTATCTCCAACATGACTATTATACAGACATCATTACTTTCGACTATTGTGAAGGCAACCGTATCTCAGGTGATCTGTTCATCAGTCTGGATACTGTCCGTACCAATGCCGAACAGTTCAACGCTCCATACGACACAGAGCTTCACCGTGTCATCATCCACGGAATCCTTCATTTATGTGGCATCAATGACAAAGGGCCGGGAGAGCGCGAAATCATGGAAGCAGCCGAAGACAAAGCATTGGCAATGCTAAAAGATATCCAACAACAAAAGTAATCCTTTCATCTTTATCCCTCACTACAATTCCTGCAAAATCAGGCAGATTCTTTCCCTGATTTTGCAGGAACAATATCCAGTTCCATAATCGTCTCCCCAACTCTTTTTTTTAGCCGAAACAAGCTAACCCACTTATTTTTCGTATTTTTGCAACAGAAATATAATTTGAAGATTCATGGAATTCAAGTACGACGTTATTGTTATCGGTGCCGGACATGCCGGCTGTGAAGCGGCAGCGGCAGCAGCCAATCTCGGTTCCAAAACCTGCCTGATTACAATGGATATGAACAAGATCGGACAGATGAGCTGTAACCCTGCTGTAGGTGGAATAGCCAAGGGACAGATTGTAAGAGAGATTGATGCCCTCGGAGGATATATGGGAATGGTGACCGATAAGACCGCCATCCAATTCCGTATGCTGAACCGGTCGAAAGGCCCGGCCATGTGGAGCCCGCGCGCCCAATGCGACCGAGGTAAATTCATCTGGGCCTGGCGTGAGGTTCTGGAAAATATCCCCAACTTACATATCTGGCAAGATACAGTCGAAGAATTATTGGTTGAAAACGGAAAAGTAACCGGTGTACTCACATGCTGGGGAGTCACCTTTCATGCAAAATGCGTAATCTTGACCGCTGGTACATTCCTGAACGGACTCATGCACATCGGACATAAAATGTTACCAGGCGGCCGCTGTGCTGAACCTGCATCCTATCATCTTACAGAATCCATCACACGCCATGGAATCACAGCTGGCCGGATGAAGACAGGAACTCCGGTCCGTATTGACGCACGCAGCGTAGATTTCAGTCTGATGGACACACAGGACGGAGAAAACGATTTCCATCGTTTCTCATTTACCAGTGAGCCCCGGAAACTGAAGCAATTGCAATGCTGGACTTGCTATACTAATGAAGAAGTACATGAAGTACTGCGTAGCGGACTGGCCGATTCACCGTTGTTCAACGGACAGATAAAAAGTATCGGGCCAAGATATTGCCCCAGCATAGAGACTAAAATTGTAACATTCCCCGACAAGCCCCAGCACCAGTTGTTTTTGGAACCAGAAGGAGAAACGACCCGTGAACTTTACCTTAACGGTTTCTCATCTTCATTGCCTATGGAAATCCAATTAGAGGCACTGAAAAGAATCCCTTGTTTCCGGAATCTGGTGGTATATCGTCCTGGATATGCCATTGAATACGACTATTTCGACCCTACTCAATTAAAACATACCCTGGAATCGAAAATAATAGAGAACTTGTTCTTTGCAGGACAAGTAAACGGGACAACCGGCTATGAAGAAGCAGGCGGACAAGGTATCATTGCCGGAATCAACGCACACATCAACTGCCATGGAGGAGAGCCATTTATTCTAGGCCGCGACGAAGCATACATAGGCGTATTGATCGATGACCTGGTAACAAAAGGCGTCGATGAGCCATACCGTATGTTCACTTCCCGTGCTGAATACAGAATCCTGCTCCGGCAAGATGATGCCGACATGCGTCTTACCGAACGTGCCTATAAACTAGGATTGGCCAAACAAGACCGATATGATCTACTCTGTAAGAAACGTGAAATGATCGGGCGGATCATTGAATTCACCAAATCCTACTCCATCAAGGCCGATAAGATAAACGATACCTTGGAAGAGTTAGGAACAGCACGGCTCTCACATGGCTGCAAGCTGATAGATCTGTTAAGCCGTCCGCAAATCAGCATCGGGAACATAGCAGAACATATCCCCGCATTCCAATCCATCCTCAATGAAATTGAAGACCGGAAAGATGAAATCATCGAAGCGGCCGAGGTCCTGATCAAATACCAAGGATATATTGACCGGGAACGTATGATAGCCGACAAGATCCATCGTCTGGAAAGTATACGGATCAAAGGAAAATTTGATTACGCCAGCCTCAATTCCTTATCAACCGAAGCCCGGCAGAAACTGATCAAGATAGATCCGGAAACGCTGGCACAGGCAAGCCGTATCCCAGGAGTTTCGCCCAGCGACGTTAATGTGCTGCTAGTTCTCCTAGGGCGTTAAACCAAGTATGTTTCACGTGAAACAAGTAGTTTAAAGAATATATATAAATAACTGGATATGAATAAAGAAACATTAAAGAAGAACTTACGGGAGATTCCAGATTTCCCGATCCCGGGAATTCTGTTTTATGACGTGACCACTCTCTTCAAAAACACAGAATGCCTGCAAGGAATGATAGACGAGCTCTATGAAATGTACAAAGACAAAGGCATAACCAAGGTGGTAGGAATAGAATCGAGAGGTTTCATTCTAGGAGGAGCTTTGGCTGCACGATTAGGCGCTGGCTTTATCATGGCCCGCAAGCCTGGGAAATTACCGGCCGAAGTAATTGAAGAGACCTATGCGAAAGAATACGGGACAGATACGATCCAGATCCATAAGGATGCCATCAATGAAAACGACGTAGTACTCTTACATGATGACCTGCTGGCTACAGGAGGTACTATGGCAGCAACCTACCGGCTTGTAAAAAAGAGCGGTGCTAAAAAGGCCTATGTAAACTTTGTCATCGAGCTAAAAGACCTGAATGGAAGAAAAGCGTTTACCAACGACGTAGAAGTAGAGACATTATTACAACTGTAACGGTATTCCGTACAAGTTACCGGAAGCGGATTGGCACAGGCAAACGTCTGCACAATCCGCTTTTATATTCGAACCATAGAACTTACATATCATGGAAGAGCTCAACACCAATGAATATCTAAGAGGTATCGTTTTAAACCTGCCCACAGGGCCTGGTATCTACCAATACCTGAACAAGGAAGGGACCATCATCTATGTAGGAAAAGCCAAGAACCTGAAACGACGGGTATATTCCTATTTCTCTAAAGAACATGAATCGGCCAAAACACGCATTCTGGTAAGCAAGATTGCCGACATACGATACATAGTTGTCAACACCGAAGAAGACGCCCTTCTCTTGGAAAATAATCTTATTAAGAAATACAAACCCAGGTACAATGTTCTGCTGAAAGACGATAAAAGCTATCCTTCCATCTGTGTAAGCAACGAGTATTTCCCCCGGATTTTCAAAACCAGGAAAATCATACGGAACGGATCTACCTATTTCGGCCCTTATAGCCATATTCCGAGTATGCAGGCAGTGCTCGACCTGATTAAACGGCTCTATCCTCTACGTACCTGCCACCTGGCCCTGACTCCAGAAAACATACATAACGGAAAATTCAACGTCTGCCTTGAATACCATATTAAAAACTGCAAAGGACCATGCATCGGACTGCAAAGTCACGATGAATACATGAAGAATATTGCAGAGATAAAAGAAATATTAAAAGGGAATACACAAACCATCAGTGATATGCTCCGGGATGAGATGATGCATCTGGCAGAAGAGCTGAAGTTTGAAGAAGCGCAGAAAATAAAAGAGAAGTACGATCTGATTGAAGGTTACCGTTCAAAAAGTGAAGTTGTAAGCTCTATCCTCCACAATATTGATGTATTCTCCATTGAAACAGACGATAATTCGGCCTACATCAATTATCTTCATATCACTAACGGATGTATCAACCAGGCCTTCACTTTTGAATATAAAAAACGGTTGAATGAAACAAAAGAAGAATTACTGCAGCTGGGAATTATCGAAATGCGCGAACGGTACAAAAGTCTCTCGAAAGAAATAATAGTACCCTTCGAGCTTGATATGGAACTGAATGGAGTTACCTTTACAATCCCTCAACGAGGAGACAAGAAACATCTGTTGGAACTGTCCATCCTGAATGTAAAGCAATACAAGGTAGACCGGTTGAAGCAAGCCGAGAAGCTCAACCCGGAACAAAGAAGCGTGCGACTCATGAAAGAAATACAGGAGCAGCTACATATGAAGAAAATGCCTGTCCACATCGAATGTTTCGATAATTCAAATATACAAGGGAGCGATGCCGTAGCCGCGTGCGTAGTATTCAAGAAAGCACGTCCAAGCAAGAAGGATTACCGGAAATACATCATCAAGACTGTAGTAGGGCCCGACGATTACGCTTCCATGCAGGAGGTTGTACGTCGTCGTTATACACGGATATTGGAAGAACAAGGAGAATTACCGGATCTGATCCTGACCGATGGAGGAAAAGGGCAGATGGAAGTTGTAAGACAGGTTATAGAAGATGAGTTGAAACTGGATATTCCCATAGCCGGACTTGCCAAAGACAACCGTCACCGCACATCCGAAGTCCTTTTTGGATTTCCTCCGGTAACAATCGGAATCAAACAGGGAACTCCCCTATTCCATCTGCTTGAAAACATTCAGGATGAAGTCCATCGCTTTGCCATCACATTCCACCGCGACAAGCGGAGTAAAAGCCAGATAGCTTCCGCACTCGACAACATAAAAGGTATCGGAGAAAAACGGAAAACAGCCCTTCTCAAAGAATTCAAAAGTGTTGCCCGGATAAAGAAAGCCAGTTTTGAAGAGCTGGCCAAAGTAATCGGAGAAAGCGCTGCAAAAAGCGTAAAAGAAGCCTTAGGAGATAATGAATAATTAATTTATTGTAAAACAAACGGATAATATAAATTTATTTTCTACCTTTGTACAAAGTAGTGCTAAAATGAGAGTAGTTATTCAGCGTGTAAGCCATGCTTCGGTTACCATTAACGGAGTATGCAAATCGGCCATCAAAGAAGGATTCATGGTTTTAGTGGGAATAGAAGAAGCCGATACAAAAGAAGACGCCGACTGGCTTTGCAAAAAGATAATCGGATTACGGGTCTTCGATGATGAAAATGGAGTAATGAACAAGTCTATCCTCAATGTAGGAGGCGAAATCCTTGTAATCAGCCAGTTCACGCTAATGGCCTCTACCAAGAAAGGCAACCGCCCGTCGTATATACGGGCAGCCTGCCATGAAACGGCAATACCGCTCTATGAATATTTCTGCAACGAATTAAGTATAGGGCTAGGTAAAGAAGTAGGAACAGGTGAATTCGGAGCCGACATGAAAGTGGAGCTGCTGAACAACGGCCCGGTCACCATTTGTATCGATACCAAAAACAAAGAATGACATGACACTGGAAGAAGCACAGAAAACAGTGGACCAATGGATAAAGGAATATGGAGTACGCTATTTCAGTGAACTGACCAATATGGCAGTCTTGACCGAAGAAGTAGGCGAACTGGCTAAAATCATGGCCCGCAAATATGGAGACCAGTCGTTCAAGGCCGGTGAAAATACAGATTTAGGAGATGAGATGGCCGATGTCTTATGGGTGCTGATCTGCCTGGCCAACCAGACAGGTGTCGACCTGACCGAAGCTTTTCACAAGAATCTGGAGAAAAAGACAAGACGTGACAAAGACAGACATAAAAACAACCCCAAATTATAAACGAAGAATATGAAGTATAATCAAGATCTTGAAAGTGGATTCGGTATCGAGGACCAGAATCTCGATCCTGAAAATTTACATCAGCCAGACAAATACCATGTTGCACTCAGCAAGTACAACACAGATCTGAAAGATGATGAAGTAGCTGCCAAAACAGCCCACATCATCGAAAAGTACGTAAAGGAAAACGATACCCAGGAAGTCAAAAAATTCCTGCTCCACTGCATTGACCTGACTACACTGAAATGTACAGACAGCGAGCTGAGCGTCATGAAATTTACCCAGCACGTCAATGATTTCGTCGATAAATATCCTGATCTGGAAAATGTGGCGGCCATCTGCGTATATCCGAACATGGCCGAAATTGTAAATGATACACTGGAAGCGGATGGCGTAAACATAGCCTGTGTATCCGGCGGCTTCCCTTCATCACAAACTTTCACCGAAATTAAAGTGGCCGAAACTGCCATGGCACTTCATGCGGGAGCTGATGAAATAGATATCGTCATCTCTGTCGGTAAATTCCTGACAAACGACTATGAAGGCATGTGCGACGAAATTCAGGAACTGAAAGACGTATGCGGCGACAAGCATCTGAAAGTAATTCTGGAAACCGGTGCATTGGAAAGCGCCAGCAACATCAAGAAAGCTTCTATCCTCGCCATGTATTCTGGCGCCAACTTCATCAAAACTTCTACAGGAAAAGAAAAACCAGCCGCCACTCCGGAAGCAGCCTATGTGATGTGCCAGGCCATCAAGGAGTATTTCCTTGAAACAGGCCGTAAAGTGGGTTTCAAACCGGCTGGAGGTCTCAATACCGTACAGGACGCATTAATCTATTATACAATCGTAAAGGAAATATTAGGCAAGGAATGGTTGAATAATAAACTGTTCCGTCTAGGAACCAGTCGTTTGGCCAACCTGTTACTATCTGACATTCTGGGTCAGGAAACCAAATTCTTCTAAGACATACTTTTCTCTCGAATAATAAAAAAGCAACTAAGTAAAAGTCCCACTGATCCATCCGGATACAGCGGGACTTTCTTATTCAAGTCAAACCAAAGTTCTTATTTATTACGTTCTATCACATAATCAATGTAGGCAGCAAATGCTTCTTTCAGGGAAGTTCCGGTTGTTTCCGGAAGCAGATCAAGCGCTTTATTGCGATAATCCCACATGACTTTCTCCGCATATTCTATTCCACCTTCATCCTTGACATATTCCACAAATCCAGCAATCTCTTCCTTAGTTGCTTTCATGGAACGGATCCGCAAAGCCAGATCCCTCTCCTTCTCACCTGCCGTATGGTTCAGGACATACAAGGCGGGCAGCGTAAGCTTACCTTCCACCATATCATTTCCTGTCGGCTTACCGAGCTCCGGATTCTCAAAATAATCAAAAATATCGTCCTTTATCTGAAAAGCAATGCCGATCATCTCCCCGAACAAGGCTGCCTTCCGGACATTATCTTCTGACGCACCGGCCGAAAGTGCCCCACTCTCGGCACTCGCAGCAAACAATGCAGCAGTCTTTTTACGGATTACATCAAAATACACGTTTTCCGAGAAATCTTTGTTCGACGTATTTACCAACTGGATAATCTCTCCCTCCGAAAGTTTCTGCCCCAAATGTGAAACGATTCCGACCAATTCTATTTCATTGGTGATAGCGGCATGAGCCAGACTGGTAGCCAGCATAAAATCACCGACCAGAACCGAAACCTTGTTGTTATATAAAGCGTTGACTGACGACTGGCCACGACGTTTGTCGCTCTCATCTACCACGTCATCATGAATCAGACTGGCCGTATGGAGCAGTTCCAAAGAAATGGCAGCATGGAGCGTAGCATCATTTACACCTCCATAGAGTTTGGCCATCAGCAGGACAAGAATAGGACGCATCATTTTACCGTTGCGTTGCCTCACGTATTCTAAAACATCTCTCAATAAGGGTATATCACTCTGAAGAGAATGATCGAAAAGTTCTTTAAAATCACTCAATTCCCTCTTTATCGGTTCCTTAATTAAAGCTATCTTGTCCATGGAGATTAATTTGAGGACAAAATTAATAATAAAACAGCTAATATGGTATTTTTTTGTACTTTTACGTACAAAACTTAATATTTTTACACGAATGGAGAAACTCTTTCTACTCGATGCATATGCATTAATCTATCGCGCTTATTATGCCTTCATCAAAAATCCACGGATCAATTCAAAAGGCTTCAACACTTCAGCCATCATGGGATTTGTCAATACACTGGAAGACGTATTGAAAAAGGAGAATCCTACCCACATAGGGATTGCATTCGATCCTGCCGGACCGACATTCCGTCATGAAGCATACGAACAATACAAGGCACAACGTGAAGAAACACCGGAAGCTATCCGTCTCTCCGTTCCTATTATCAAAGATATCATCCGTGCTTACCGCATTCCGATACTGGAAGTCATGGGGTATGAAGCCGACGACGTAATCGGCACATTGGCAACCGAAGCCGGAAAACGTGGCATTACTACCTATATGATGACTCCAGACAAAGACTACGGCCAGCTGGTATCGGACCATGTATTCATGTATCGGCCTAAATACGGCGACAAGGAATTCGAAGTGATGGGAGTCAAAGAAGTGAAAGAAAAATTCAATATTGAATCCCCCGCCCAGGTCATTGACATGCTCGGACTGATGGGCGACACAGCCGACAATATTCCAGGCTGTCCGGGAGTGGGCGAAAAGACAGCACAAAAACTGATAGCCGAATTTGGAAGCATCGAAAACCTGTTATCGAATACAGACAAGCTGAAAGGTTCCATCAAGACAAAAGTAGAGACCAACAAAGAACAGATCAGTTTTTCAAAATTCCTGGCAACCATCAAGACAGATGTTCCCATCAACCTCAATATGGAAGAACTCAAACGGGAAGAGCCCGATGAAGAGGAACTACGCAAAATATTTGAAGAACTGGAATTCCGGACACTGTTGGACCGGGTACTGAAGAATGAAAAGAAAACAGTTGCTTCTCCAACCCCGACACAAGGCAATCTCTTTGACTTATTTGCGGCCGGGAATGCAGAAGAAACCAAAAATTCAAATCTCATGAGGCTTGATGACCTCAAATATGATTACCAACTACTTGATACAGAAGAGAAAATAGATGTTTTTTTACAAAATATACTTACAAAGAAGATTTTTAGTCTAGATACGGAGACAACTGGAACCGATCCAATCAGTGCACAACTGGTAGGAATGAGCTTCAGCTATGCCGAAAACCAGGCAGTTTATGTACCTGTCCCTGCCGATCGGGACCAAGCTTTAAAAATAGTTAATAAATTCAAATCCTTACTCGAAAATGAAGAAACGCTGAAAGTGGGACAAAATATCAAATACGACATGCTTGTTTTGGGGAACTATGGAATTACGGTAAGCGGCCCCATGTTCGATACCATGATTGCCCATTACGTACTCCAACCCGAACTCAGGCACGGGATGGACTACCTGGCGGAAATCTACCTGAAATACGACACCATCAAGATTGAAGAACTGATCGGCCCGAAAGGAAAAGGCCAGAAGAACATGCGTGACCTCTCCCCTACCCAAGTCTACAAATATGCATGTGAAGATGCCGACGTAACATTGAAATTGAAAAATATCCTGGAAAAGGAACTGGTAGAAAACGGAGTAGAGCAACTGTTCTATACCATTGAAATGCCATTGGTCCCGGTATTGGCTTATATGGAACGTAATGGAGTACGCATCGACACCGAAGCCCTGAAAGAGACTTCCCGGCATTTTACGGCACGTATGCACCAGATAGAAGAAGAAGTACACCAATTGGCCGGTATGGAGTTCAACATCGCTTCTCCCAAACAGGTAGGTGAAGTTCTGTTCGACCGCCTGAAAATCGTTGAAAAAGCCAAAAAGACAAAAACAGGCCAGTACGTAACATCCGAGGAAGTACTTGAGAGTCTGAAAGGCAAACACGAAATCGTAGGAAAGATTCTGGAGCACCGCGGATTGAAAAAGCTGCTAGGCACCTATATAGATACCCTTCCCCAACTGATCAACCCGCATACAGGTAAGATACACACTTCATTCAACCAGACTGTAACCGCCACCGGAAGGCTCAGTTCAAGCAATCCTAACCTCCAGAATATTCCGGTACGCAATGAGGACGGAAAAGAAATCCGGAAAGCTTTCATTCCAGACGACGGATGCGAATTCTTTTCGGCCGACTATTCACAAATCGAGCTGCGTATCATGGCACATCTGAGCGGAGACCCCCATATGATAGAAGCTTTCCAAAAAGGACAGGACATCCATGCCGCTACAGCAGCTAAAATATATAAGGAAAAGCTGGAAGATGTAACCCGGGAACAACGGAGCAAGGCAAAAACGGCTAATTTCGGCATTATCTACGGCATTTCTGTATTCGGACTGGCAGAACGGTTGAACGTAGACCGCAAAGAAGCGAAAGAACTTATTGACGGCTATTTCGAAAACTACCCGAAAGTCAAGGAATATATGGACCACAGTATCCAGATAGCACGCGAAAAGGGATATATTGAAACCATATTCAAGCGGAAACGCTATCTGCCCGATATCAATTCACGGAATGCCGTAGTACGGGGATATGCCGAACGGAACGCAATCAACGCTCCGATACAGGGAAGTGCGGCCGATATCATCAAAGTAGCCATGATCAACATTTACCGGCGCTTTAAAGAAGAAAATATCAAATCGAAAATGATACTCCAAGTACACGACGAACTGAATTTCAGCGTTTTGCCAGAGGAAAAAGAAAAAGTACAACAAATTGTAATATCAGAAATGGAATCTGCTTACAAAATGAAAGCACCTTTACTTGCCGACTGCGGATGGGGGAAAAATTGGCTGGAAGCACACTGATAATTACCAATTGTTAAAATATTTTTAAATTGTGACATTTTGCTAATATTCTGCATTTTTATTGCAGAAATTCATTGACCATATCAAAATAATAACTATTTTTGTAGTGTCAAATAAGACAAAATGAAAGTCAAACCTAAAATTTAAAAATATGAAAACAATTAATTCCTTGAAAGCCTTATTAGTTATTGCACTTGTATTTATCGCTAATGTAACAGTTTTCGCAAATCGTCCTGAAAACAACCTGATCTATAACGCAGAAGAAATTGATGGAGTAAAAGTTTCGGAAACAGTATATAAAATGGATGGAGGATTACTCACTAATTATGAGAAATACAACTATAAATATGATGATAATAACCAACTTACAGAAAATGTAATGCAGAAATGGGACAGCAGTGAAAATGACTGGCAAAACCACATGTGCATTAAATACCATTATAATGATTCAGACGTTACCGTAGAATATTATGAATGGAACAATAAGAAAAATGATTTCATTCTGTTACCTAACAGAACCATTACCATGCAGAAATAAAACAACAAGCAAAATAACATTTTCATAAACTCTCTTATAAAAAAGGAACAAGTAGTTCGCGACGAATCCACTTGTTCCTTTTTATTTTACCTCTATGAATAATACTACAACAATCCTTATATGTCTCTGTCATCTGTATTTCCACTTCCTAAAATAAGTGAGATACCAAAAAAATCAGTACCTTTGCAGCACTCTTACATGATTATCAACAGAATAAATTAGAAACTAAATATAGTTATGGCATTACAATGTGGTATTGTCGGTCTGCCGAATGTGGGCAAATCGACTCTTTTCAATTGCTTATCGAACGCAAAGGCTCAGGCAGCCAACTTCCCATTCTGTACAATCGAACCCAATGTGGGTGTAATCACTGTACCGGACGACCGCCTGAACAAGCTGGCTGAACTGGTTGATCCGGGAAGGATCGTCCCTACCACCGTAGAGATCGTAGATATCGCCGGACTGGTAAAGGGTGCCAGCAAAGGTGAAGGACTGGGAAACAAGTTCCTTGCCAACATCCGGGAAACCGATGCAATCCTGCATGTACTCCGCTGTTTTGACGATGAAAATGTCACACATGTAGACGGAAGCGTCGATCCTGTACGCGACAAGGAAATTATCGATACGGAGTTGCAGCTGAAAGACCTAGAAACAATTGAAAGCCGTATCCAACGTGTACAGAAACAGGCTCAGACTGGTGGCGACAAGGTAGCAAAACAGACTTACGAAGTTCTGGTAAGATACAAGGAAGCGCTGGAACAAGGGAAATCGGCCCGTACTGTACAGTTCGAGAGCAAGGACGAACAGAAAATCGCTCATGATCTCTTCCTGCTGACATCAAAACCGGTCATGTATGTATGTAACGTAGACGAGGCAAGTGCCGTAACCGGCAACAAGTATGTAGAACAGGTGCGTGAAGCCGTAAAGGAAGAAGGAGCTGAAATCCTGATTGTCGCCGCCAAGACCGAAGCCGACATCGCCGAGCTGGAGACTTACGAAGACCGCCAGATGTTCCTGCAGGAAATCGGTCTGGAGGAATCGGGTGTAAGCCGTCTGATCCGTTCGGCCTACAGACTGCTGAACCTGGAGACGTTCTTCACCGCCGGAAAGATGGAAGTCCGCGCATGGACTTTCCACAAAGGATGGAAAGCTCCCCAGTGTGCAGGTGTCATCCATACCGACTTTGAAAAAGGTTTCATCCGTGCGGAAGTCATCAAATACGATGACTTTATCAAATACGGTTCGGAAGCCGCCGTACGCGAAGCCGGTAAACTGAACGTAGAAGGAAAAGACTACATAGTAGAAGACGGAGATATCATGCATTTCCGTTTCAATGTATAACCATTGTACAATGAGAAAATACCTGATTATAGGAACCGGCGGTGTGGGAGGTAGCATCGCCGGTTTCTTGGCATTGGCAGGTAAGGATGTCACCTGCATTGCCCGTGGAAAACACCTCGAAGCCATACGCCGCAACGGACTTCATCTGAAATCCGACTTGAAAGGCGACCACTATCTGCCCGTCAAGGCCTTTACTTCCGAAGAATTCGAAGGTAAGGCCGATGTCATTTTTGTCTGCGTAAAAGGATATTCCATCGATTCCATCAAAGATGTATTGGAAAAGGCCTCAACCCCCGACACGCTGGTCATCCCCATCCTGAATGTCTACGGAACCGGACCGCGTATCGGCCGTATGGTTCCTTCTGTAACTGTCATAGACGGCTGCATCTACATTGTAGGATTCGTCTCAGGGGAAGGGGAAATTACTCAGATGGGCACCATCTTCCGTCTGGTATGTGGAGCCCGTCCCGAACAGGGAATAGCCCGGGAACGCATCGAATCCATAGCCGAAGAACTGCGTGAATGTGGCATCAAAGTCGACGTATCCGACGATATAAACCGCGATACCTTTATCAAATGGGCGTTCATTTCGGCCATGGCCTGCACCGGTGCCTACCACGACGTCCCTATGGGCGAAGTACAGCACGAAGGAGAGGTACGTGATACCTTCATCGGCCTGTCACAGGAAAGTGCTGCAATCGGCCGGAAACTGGGCGTAAAATACCTCGAAGATCCGGTTGCCTACAACCTGAAGGTAATTGACAAGCTGGACCCCCACTCTACCGCTTCCATGCAGAAAGACCTGGCACGCGGACATCAGTCGGAAATACAGGGGATGCTTTTTGACATGATTGATTTGGGAGAGAAATTGGGTGTAAAACTCAACACCTACTATAAAGTGGCCCAAAAGTTCAGAAAAGTATGAAACACATTATCGACATAGAAACATGGGAACGCAAGGACAACTACCGGTTCTTCCAGAACTTTGCCAACCCATGGATTGCCATTACCAGTGAAGTGGAGTGTACGGAAGCCTACAGTTCGGCCAAATCAACCGAACGCTCCTTTTTCCTGTATTATCTGTATGCTATCCTGCGGGCAGCCAATGAAATCAAGGAGTTCCGCTTCCGGAATGATAAGGAAGGAAATGTAGTTTACCATGACCAGGTAGATGTCATCACTCCGATAGCTGTTCCCGGAAAGACCTTCTATACGGTGCGCATCCCTTATCACAAAGACTTCAGTACTTTCCATAACGAGGCCCGCCGGATCATCACCTCCATTCCAGCCGATGGAGACCCTTATGAAACCGACAAACGTATTGCAGAAAAAGGAGATTTCGATGTTATTTTGTTAAGTGCCATTCCCAAGCTATATTTCACGTCCGTAACCTATACCCAATACCAGGTAGGACATTCCATGGACTATCCGCTGATGAACGCAGGAAAAGCAATTGAAAGGGAAGGGAAACGGGTAATGCCGATAGCATTGACAGTCAGTCACGCCTTTGTAGATGGAGCACATATCGCCCTGTTCTTTGAGAAAGTAGAACTGTTCCTGAAAGAAATCTCAGTCCGGTGATTATTACTGACGGAATCTACAATGACAGGAAATGCGAATAATTCAAGTTGGATACATTGCCTACGGTATGGTGAACAGGCGTCTATGGTATGGCAAACGACCGTACATGATACGGCAGACGTATGTCCACCCTACCGTAAACGATAAAAACACTTACTTGTATCACTTGTCCAGATATGAACAAAGCTGCCGAACGGCACGAGCACGATGACTGATACGGTTCTTCTCTTCACCCCCCATTTCGGCAAAGGTCTCTTCGTAACCTTCAGGGACAAATACCGGATCGTAACCAAAGCCGGAAGCACCGCGTTTTTCTTCGATTATTCCGCCTTTTACGATGCCCTCAAAGAAATGTTCCTTTCCGTCTTCGATCAGGCAAATAACGGTACGGAATTGCGCTCTACGGTCATTTCCCCCTTCAAGCTCCTTCAACAGTTTCTTCATATTGGCTTCCGAATCGTGTCCCTCACCTCCTGCATAACGCGCGGAATACACTCCGGGAGCTCCACCCAATGCCTCTACTTCCAGCCCCGTATCATCGGCAAAACAATCCAACCCATAATGCTCATAGATATATTGGGCCTTCAATGCTGCATTACCTTCCAGTGTATCGGCCGTTTCCGGTATATCGGCATGACAACTGATATCATTCAGACTCAAGACTTCCACCTTATTCCCTAGAATTGCCCGGATTTCCTCCAACTTATGGGCATTATTGGTTGCAAAAACTAATTTTCTCATAAATTAATGTCACTCGTATTCAACCCCACAAAAATACGGAAATAATCTTACCGGCCAAACTACAGGCCTGAAAATCACGGTTTGCAGCCCGATGCCCCTTTCAGACGTTCCAGGTGACAGAACAACAAATCTCCATTGTTGTCACGCAAATGCATCCCGTTCCCTTCACAATAACGGAAGAAACTGCATGAAGCACAGGTTCCCTTCTTCATCCAGGCACGGTCACGGAAGGCCTGGAAACGATGTTCCCATACATCCATGAAATCATCATGATAGATATTTCCCTGGGAATAATTGGCCCGGATACTCGGACAAGCGGATATGGAACCGTCTACCAATACCGAACCGACACTGATCCCCGCATTACATGCATAGAAACCGTCACGTACTTCGGCCTCATAGCTGCCAAGAAAACCCTCACAGCCATAACTAGCCATCACTTTCCCCTCCCGACGGGTATGTTTGATAAATTCCATGAGGCCCAGGAAATCCTTGTCGTCCAACTGGAAATCAGGATAACGGGCTGCACGTCCGACCGGGAAAATGGTGAACAACCTCCAATGACGGACACCCGCTTCATACAATGCATCCTTCAATTCCTCCAGATAAGGATAATTCCTGCGGTTCACACACGTTACCACATCCCATTTCAAATCCGGTTCATGGGCCAGCATACGGATAGCATTCATCGCCCGTGCATGGCTTTCAGGATGCCCTCGCAACCAGTTATGATCATCGGCAAAACCGTCCAGACTGACAGTTATGGAATGGAGTCCGGCTTCCTGCAGACGTTGCAGACGGGAAGCCGTCAGATAAAGTCCGTTAGTTACCATACCCCACGGATAACCGCGGTGATACAGAGCCAGTCCTACCTTTTCCAGATCATCACGGACCAACGGTTCCCCTCCGGTAATGACTATACTCACCTCATGCGGATTGACATGAGGCGTGATACTGTCTATCACACGCAGAAAATCTTCGGCCGGCATATCAGGAATGTCCGTAGTACTCTTACAGTCGCTACCGCAATGCTTGCAACGGACATTGCAACGCTGCGTACATTCCCAGAAAAGCTGCCTGAGCGGATGCAAAGTTTTCCGGTTCTTGCGTATCTGCCGGGCTACCTCCAATGCAAGCCGTTTACGCAAGGGAAGTCGTTCTACAGGTGTCTTCATTCGCCCTTCTTCTCCAGTCCGAAATCAACTGTCTCGCTGTCACTTCCCAGATACCAGCCTTCACCTCCCTCAGGACTCATCTTGACCTGTGTGGAATCGGCTTTATAGGTGTCTGAAGGGTCTTCACATACTACACGGAAATCACTATATGCCCCCATCTCTTTCTGATAGGAATATCCGCCATCTTTGTCTGTATAGACTGTATCGTTATAATATGAAACCGGCTCGGAGTCCAAAAGAGGCTTCACAATGACACGTGCACCCTCTACTCCAGCCTGGCTTTCCTTATCGACCACTTTCCCCTTAATTTCATATTTGGCATAAGGACTGCCATATTCAAGCGGAGTCTCATCCGAGCCATCCGATGAATTACAAGAAGTATACCCCAGCAAAACTAATACAGATGATAAAAGGCCATTGAAAAATTTCAGCCAGCTCAAATTTCTTTTCATATCCATCTATAATCCGCAAATCGAAAGGTCTACTGTTTCAAAACGAAGCGTTCTATTTTTCGCTGGGGTTTCAAAACGAAGCGTTCAATTTTCATCAAAACACAAGCGTCACTCAAACAACCTTTAAATGGCATTTGAATGACGCTTTTGTTTGATCCCCAGTCTAAAATAACACCTTAAACCCATTGCCAATTCAGCAAAAATTCGTATCTTTACATAGTGGTTAAGATGCCATTTTGCGTACTGTTTCATCTGCTTTCTTGAACAGCATGATGTCTGTGTAGGAGGAGTTGTAATTCATGTGCGCGTTAAATTCTATCTTCTCGCTGCCTGCAAAGGGGTTGCCTATGGTGTTATTCCTGCCCATCCATTCACATAGATCTATGATGGATGACTTGTTGGAGGTGAAATAAATATAGTTCGTACCTACGAGCGTCTGCAACACATCCAAATAATCAGTAAGCCCCCAGTCCATTGTATAGGTGCCAACCTCAGTGGAAAGATATGGCGGGTCTATCAGGAATACAACATTCGGGATATCCTTATATTTGTTGAACAGCCCCCTATAATCACAGGAAACAACCTCCAGTCCGTCCAGATAGTCAAAGCAAAGGTCGTAGCTGCATTTGCGCACGGTATTATAAAACGTTTCCTTTCGCAGCCTGTCCAAATTGGTGGCATACTTCATGGAAAAGAGCAGGGAGGTAGAAAGCGTGATGTAATCCACATAACCGTTATCTACCTCTTCACGCTCGATAAGACGCAGGATAGATTCTTTCAACTCTTTAGGCAATGCCTTCTTCCGGGGTACAATTTGGGTTATCTCTCGAATCCTATCCAACAAAGCATTGGTCTGCGGTATATTCTCCAATCTGCGTCTGTAGTTGTCGAAATCATTATAGACAACGGTAGAGCCCGGCTTCTGACACTTCGTGATATGGGCTAATAAACCGGATCCGCCAAACAAATCGACGAATACGGCATCATCCGGGTAATGTTTCAATACCTTGATAAATTCTTTGGCAAACATGCGTTTTTGCCCCACAAACGGAAGTGGGGCTGATAAATACTGCTTTCTCATTTGTTCCTGGTTTTAAAACGGATTGCAAAATTCCCCATTTTATCCCAGTCGTCTAAAGAAAACAATCAAACCATGCTGCACAGGGTTTGCAACGTTTCTTATACATTCAGGTCGAACCGAACCCCTTCATCACCGGCAAGCAAGGCACCGGTACGCTCCAGGTTGTTCTCATAGATATGGACATTGCCAAGGTTAAGGGTAATCGATTTCAGAGGCAGGTCTATTTGCCGGGCCATCAGATAGAGATGGTAAATATCGGCCGGGAGGCCTAAATTGGCATCGCTGCTACGCTGATAAGCCGACAATACCAGTTCGCCGTCTTCTATCTGGAACTGTACAAGGCTCAGACATGGGGCTTGGTTGGTTTCCGCTCCTGTAGAACCAAGGAAGAGGACATAATTCTTGCTGGTCCGCTTTTCCCGGTTTATCTTTTCGATGAGAGGAGGCAGTTTCTCAAAGTAGGTCGGATAACTGTTCACAAGAGTCTGACCGCAATAATCCCACCAGGTGATGCCGGCTTCACGGTAACGCTCCACGTTACGTTCTCCCTGCATGAAGAGTTGAAGTTCCTGTCGCAGCTTCTTTCGGGCGATGCCGTGCGTCTCGAAGATGTCGAGCAGGTCGGCAGGTGTCAGAGTAAGACATTCATTCAACAGATACCGAATAACTCCCTTTTTGTTTCGTTGTTCCTTTCCTGCATTCAGGATCTTGCAAAGAATTTGATGATATTTGTTCATGGGTTTAAAGATTTGATTCACCATAAAGATACCTTCAAAATCTATCTACAGGAGCAACAATACCCTTATATCACACTGAACGCCCCTTGCAGTCAGTTCTGAGGTGACGGAGTACATCATACACCTTTCGTTCACTTATTGCATACTTTTCAGAGAGAACGGCAACAGCGTATGTCGTCTTGTTTCCATCCTCTACCATTTTCGTGAAATCATGGAAAAGGTCCACATATCGGTAATCTTCAACCCGTATGCCCGACTCAGAAAGCCGGCGCAACAGCTCTTTATTGAAAGAAAGTATCTCGTATATTGTCATAATCTCCAAAAATTAAAGTATATTTGCAGTGCCAATCATATTTTATACGCGCAAAATGCGCAAACCCGCAGTGGAAAAGGGCTTTGGCCCTCAGCTCTGCGGGTTTGCGCATTTGCGTATAAGTATATGATTGGCGTCGATACTTACTCAATGGCTGAGGGCCTTTTTCACACCTTGCCCTCAAAGGCTTGTTACTTCTTAAGAGAATACATACTTCGTCTTATTGCCTCCGAATGTTTCCCGTTTGATTACCGTTTCAAATGGCAGCTCATTCATTTCTTTGATTTGGTCGAGAATATTCTTCATCTCTTCCGAAGCTGTAATAAACTTGCCTTTCTGGCCATCCATCTCGTATTGGACCACGTAGCGGCCTTCACCCTGTTTTGTTTTGATGTCGGTCTCAAAATCCACAATAGTAACTTTACAGTTTTGCAAATTGCCCAAAGGCGTAAGGTTGCCTTCGAAGCGTTTCTTTCCGTCAGCCGGTTTGTAAGTGACGCCTAAATCTTTAAATGACTTCATATTTGTTAGTTTAAAAAATAAGTGTTTCCCGTTGCAGCGTTTCACCCATCCCCAAAACGACGCAAGCACAACGTATTTCCGTTTCTTGCTTTTCACCTTCTGTAGCCGCCGGGCAACTTTCTGCTTGATATGTTTCCGTACCAGGACATAATCATGCCAGGTAACGTACCCCAAGAAATCAATGCCGCGTGCTTCTACCGGGAATATCTGCCAGTTCTGTTTGATGGTAAGGTGAAGTTCTTCCTCCACCACTTTGCGCAACTTTGCAAAAATGTCATGCAGATACGCTTTATCAGGGCCGAGAACGACAATATCATCACAATACCGGAAGTAATACTTGACGCCCAATTCCGCTTTCATGTAGTGATCCAACAGACAGAGGTAAAAGTTACCGAGCAACTGGCTGGAATGGTAGCCAATGGCCAGGCCGGGACCATAACTTCTGATTATACGGATAAGGGTCTGCATTAGCGTTTCATCCTTTATCTTGCGACGTAGCCGTCCGATAAGGACTTCCTGGTCGACTGAATGGTAGAACTTCTTCAGGTCAAGTTTCAGGCAGTATTCAGTATTCGAACGATCCTTTAATGCTTTTCGAAGCCTGTTCAAACCGTCGTGGATACCACGTTTCGGCAAGCTGGCATACGTGTCGCGAATCATCATACCGCCTAAAACATCCCTGTATAGAACTGCCATTATCGCGTGAAGGGCGATGCGGTCTTTGAACGGCAGGGACTGGATTTCGCGCACCTTCCCGTTTTCCACCACTTCAAATTCCCGGAAACATTCCGGTGCATACTTGCCGGACTTTATTTCATCGGCAAGGTCTGCCAGGATCTTATCCCGGTTCTTTTTGAAATAGCGGACAGTGCGGCTGCGCTTCTTGCCCCGCATGACCATAGAGAAAGCCTCCAAAAGGTTGCTTTCCTCTATAATCTTTTCTATCAAATGTCCGTACCGCTTCATTTTATTGTCGCTTTCAGAAATCTATGTGCTTCGAGAATCAACCTACCACACAACATAACCCAATTTGTTTTTTGCCAAGAGGCAAGGTGCATTCCTCTATGGGTTGGACTGGGGAACACATCCCGGCCAAGAGCCATAATATAATATTTTCTTTCCTGAATATGAGACGCGAACCGTAGTTCGAATTCGTGTTCGAGGCATCGTTATTCGCATTCGCATACGCCACGCCGCCATTCGTATTCGAGTCGTTATAGGAGCGCGCCAAAACAAGGGCCGGAGGAATTCTACCTGTATCTTAACATCGCATTTTTACATTTACATCGCAAATGTACTTCGATTTTCCGTGAATCCTTAATATCCAAAAGGTTTTAATGGATAACGACTTAAAAATATTATAAATCGACCGGCTTACGCCGGTATTAGTATCAAAGCACTGACAGTGCTTTGAACGCACTTACGCTCGCCGCTTCGCGGATAACGCCCCTGAAAGCGAGACGCGAACCGTAGTACGAATTCGTGTACGAGGCATCGTCATACGCATACGCATACGCCACGCCGCCATACGTATTCGAGTCGCTATAGGAGCGCGCCAAAACAAGGGGGCCGCCCGAACTCTGCCAATAGTAATCCGAATAATGTGTCGTTTCGCTGCCACCCACTTTCGTAGGCACCATGTCGAAGAAAGGCCCGTTTTCCGCAGCTACATTCGTTATCCAACCGTCTTCTGTTCCGGCGTTCACATTGCGGGTTGCCCCGTCCGGGTCAGTGATTTTCCAAACGCGATTGTTAATTTCAACGCCTTTCACCCATTCGTAAATACCCCCGAATACACCTTCAAGCCCCAAGCCGCAAACATACTTGCTTGTTTCATTCTTTGTATCCGCAATTCCTGTCGCATTGCTGGTTCCCGTCATCGTTGCTGACGAGCCACTAACAGCACCGCCCACACCAAGAACAGCCTGTAAATTTCTGTTTCCATAACGCGCATAAAGCATAAAGGCAATCACACAGTGCTGCTGGAAGTCGATACGCTGATAACCTTTACCACGAGCCGTTGCGTACCCATCAAAATCATTAGTGGATTTACTAACTGTAGGACGAACCCCGCTTCGGCTATACAGCTTATTCGAAGTCATATAACCTTTATACGCACCGACTAAAGAGCGTGGCACATGCTTGAATGTTCCGTCCACGTTGTATTCGGCAAAGCGGTAACGGAATTTGTTGCTGTCCACCTGCTCCCATTTGTAATAGAACTCCGGAAAATCCACCATCACATCGCCCTCTGTGCCGTCCAACTTGGCTGCTGAGCCATCGGCGTAGAAATTGCTGTTGTCATCACGAAGATACGAAATTGTAACCTCACCGTCTTTCGTTTTCTTGCAGAGGCAACGGCGGAACTTCGACAGGATGGTTTTCAGAACCCCGCTGTTGATTTCACCGGTGATATTCTGCGGGTCGCTTTTGGATTTGTCAAATACAATACCGGCATCCTTGATTTTTGCATACACGAAAGACACGTTACGGCTCGCGGGGTTTGCGGTAAATGATTGGTCTGCCGGTTTGGTGTATCCTGCAAAAGCATCGACGGATACCGTATATCCGGTTCCCGACGGCACTTTTATAACTACACTGGATCCCTTGCCGCTTCCAATCACTTCGCCGCCTGACGTTTTCTTTATGGTCACAGTACGACCGGAACAGTCCGCACTGTCGTCCGTGCTTACATTGACCGTCACCTTCTCCGCAGAGTAAACCAGGTTTATCTGTCTTTCGTTACCCCCGACAGCCACGTACTGTTGTTCTTCCGGAGAGGCATAACCGGAGGCGGCTTCCGGTGAAACGGTATATTCCACCTGCATGGGGATGGCAATCTCCAGCGCTTCACCGTTCCAGACCAGTTCGGAGTGCTGGCCGGAGTAGGAAACAGTCACCTTCTTGCCGTTCAGGTCGGCGTCGTTCAAACCCTGGTTACTTGTGAGGGTTATGATGGCTTTCTCCTGAAAAGCGGATGTTCCACCGGAACCGGCAACACGCCAGTCGGCTTTATTCCCTTCCGTGATATTGTATAGCTGATAAAAGACATAGTCTTTCTCTTTTGTCTCATACACGCGGCACTGCTGGCCGATTGCGAATTTACGGGTTGCTTCCCCTGACTGGTAGGTCAGTGTATCTTCCCCGGGTGTTGACGGCAGATCCGGAGTTTCTGCGAATTTACCGTCGAGCGATGATACAAGGTTTGTCACCTGCTCCACTTTTTCATCAAGGGTGCCAAGCGACAAATAAAACTCCTCCTTAGTTCCCTTGTAGCCGCCAAGCTGCGCCGCATCCCATGCGCTCAGGCCGTATTCGTCCAGGTCGGCATAACAGTGCTTGCCGTCGGACAGTTTGGTTATAATCTTGCCGTCGCTCCTGCGTTCGAAAAGCCAGACGTTTTCAACGATGACGGTTTTATCGGCTGCCCACTGAGCCGTACTCTTCACGATTTGCTGGTACACGTATGCACCGGTTGTTGATTCACTCATTTTAAATAGCCCTCCTTAATTATAATTGTTGCTTTAGAAAAATCAGTCTGTCCGGTAAGGTAAACCGCTCCTCCGTAACTGCCACCACCTCCGGAACCTTCACCGCTGCGTTTCCATACGGCTTTGCCTTCCGTGTTGTCGTGGCACTTCCAGAACGTCTTATTCCCGTATTCGTCCACTGTCCAAACCTCGACTCCTACAAAGTAGCTGTCATCATTTACCGTCGGGATATGGTCAAGGTAGGATGGCATCTTCTTTTCGAGCGTGACGATGCGTTCTGCGGCTTTCCTGTCAGCCTCCTTCAACAGTTCGATGGCATCGGACAGGGATTTGTCAGCCTTCTTCAGGGACTCCAGCCGGTTTAGTATATCCGTCAGCCAAACAGCCTCGATTTTATCAAAGAATGTGGATGATCCGTCGGCTGTAATCTCAATAAAGCCTGTATCGGACGGTTTCGCCTGGACCACCTTCGCAAAATACCGGACGGCAATGTCACGGACTTTGTCGTCTGCGTATTCACGTTGGACGTGTTCCTCGTCCTTGACTAAATAGACGGGGAATACTTCCACACTCGTAGCCGCCAATGGCAGCACCATGCCGTCAATGTTGACCAGCCCGGCATCGATGCCGGTTTCCGATACCGCGCAGCCGCAGATTACACAGTTGCCGTACTGTGAGAAGAAGTCGTCAGCTATGCGAAGGCCTTCGCTCTGCAACTCCAACAAATCATTTCCCGACCATTTCCTTACGCCGGGGTATTGTACATGCCGTTTCATTTCTTTGTTACTATTTTATAGGTTCTGTCTGCAATTTTATAACGCTCGATTTCCGCCCGTACAAGGCTCAGGTCTATACCTTCCGGCACATAAACGATAAAGTCCACATCTTTGAAGCTTTGTCCACCCTCACCCTCCAGGGCTATTTCCTGCATCGGTTCAAAAAGCACCCAGTGAGCCGGCTCCGAGTTTAGTCCGATGGCGAGGAACTGGTCCTCGTAACTCTTGATCAGGATACCGCCGCCGAATGTCTTGTTCAGGTGCCCCTCTAATGAGCGGTGCTGGCTCGTTACATGCACCTTATACCGGTAGTAATCGCGCCAGTCGGAGAAGGACTGCCATACACCGTCCAAGTCCACAAGCGACCATAGCCACGCAAGACGGTTCGGTTGCCTGCGGTGCGGGGCGACATACTGCCGGATGAGTTCTTTGAAGTTCAGGATAATGTTCATGGCTATATATCATTTATTGAAACCATCTCCAGCCGGCTGTCCCCGGCATAGTTGAAATAACCGGCATACAGGTAGGCCATCGTGTCAATCGGGATGAAATCCTCATCCTCCGTACCCTTGCGGGAGAGGGAAAGCATCTTGGCCGTGACAACGCCTGCAACCGTCGTAACCGCCTCCAGCATCTTATGGGAGTAAATGACACCGCCAAAACGCTGGGATGTCTTAAACTCCTCCAGTGAAGCCAATACGGCTTCGCGTACCGTATCTACCGGGTTGGCCGGATTATAATAGACTTTGATGTCATACTTCACTTCATCGGCATCCGTCGATATGATTTCCGACTTTGTGCCGGCAAACTTGACCGCATCGATATAGTTCTTGAAGTTCAACAGTTGATTGCTCGTAAGCGGCACAATCTTCCCCTCTTCGTCCTCGGTGGCCACGCGAAACATGATTGTGTTATCCTCTGCCACGTTCACGGAGGCTATCTTTACCACACGCGCGGATTCATCCACCTTCTCATACTCCAACAGGCCGGTTACCGTGTCGAACACCAGTTCATGGTCCATCTGGAACTCGTAGCATTTATCGTTATACCAGGTCAGCGTACCCGCCACCTCCTTTTCCGCGTCCGCATCCATTTCCCGTTTGAATGCGTCCAATACCAGTTCAAAACTGTAGATACAGTATGCCACACAGTGTACCCAAAGCCGCCACTCGGATGCGGCCGATGTGGACAGGCTGAATGTCGCTTGCAGCCTTCCCGTAATGCTTTCCTCTATCTGTTGTATTGTTCTTGCCATTGCGTTTCCATGTAAGTGGTGATATCCCTGTCTATTTTCTTGACTACCGTCTTTTTTACAAGGCGGCTGTCATCGTCAATGCTTATCCGCTGTCCTACCTTCAACTTAATGTCCGGGTAGAAAGCGCCGAGAGAGCGTCCGGCTTCAACCACGGCCGAAGGTTCATTTTTCATCTCCGGGTTGTTCGCCATGATTTCACCCATTGCCTCTGCCGTCCCATAATGTTGCAGGGCAATGTCCAGCAGTTGCTGTTCATCCTGTACCTCAATCACCTTCATACGTCGCCTCCACATTTAAATCGTTTGAATAGGCCGCAAAAGCAACCTTCCGTACTTTCATACCGTCGGCCGTAAATTCCTTGCGTGTGGCACGGAGCAGGCCTTCCGGATCGTTATCCATCATGTAATTTACCGCCCCGACACCGGCTTCCGGTTTTTGCCGGATATGACCTTTGTCACTGTACAGCAAATCCCGCTGGTGCTGGTAGGTGCTTTCCGTTACCAGCAAATCACCGGTTGTCAAATCAAGGTCACCGTCTGGCTGTTGCTTATAGTCTTTCATACGCTATGATATTTTGTTTCCAAATGTGCCTGTTACGGGGCCCATCGATGTAGCCAGGCCGGTTGTATAGGTGATTGTGGCACTCTTGATGGCATTCATGACGGCATCAGCCAATTTGTCCGCTACCTTGTCGATAGCCCCTTCCCGGTCATCGTCCTGCTGGTTCATCACTTGGGTAAAGGCTTCCTTTATCTCTGATTTGATTGTCGATTTTATTAATGCCATACGCTATCCCTCCATATAATTAGGCAAATCCGCCTTGATTTGTTGAAATGTTGTTATATTGATGGGAACTCCGGACGGACCGACAGCCGTCGGAACTGTCAAGGCACAAATCCCGTCCAGTATCTGTTCCAAAGTCCTTTTCAGGCCGCTGCTGCCGCGGGTGATCGTAACGCCGGCTGTTGATGCCTTGACGATGGTACTGTCAGCTGTGACGGTTAGTTTGTCGGCTTCGTGCAGAGCTTTCACCTTGTCATTTGTCACTTCCAACTTTCCCGCATCCACATGAATGGTTATCTTTTTCCCTTTCTTGATATCGATGTTTTCGGTATCAACCTTTACCTCCAGATCATTGTCGGTAAATATCATCTTGTCTATCTCAGTGAATTGGCACACGAATAGTTCGTTACTTTTCCCGATACGGCAGACCAGTACTGTACTTTGCAGGCGTGGGATAAAGGCAAAGCCTTGCAGTTCCGCCTTGACCAGGCCACGGAGGCGGACATCGAAATAATCCACCTGGTCGTCGCGTTTGACGGTACAGGTAAACTCATCCTCGTTTACTTCGGTAACGGTTCCCAGGAATACCTGGTCGCCACTTTCGCCGAACCGCTCATGGAACTTCCGGCGTAATTCTTCCATTTCCTTGCTCATGCCTTGATACCTATTTCTACGGTGCGACGGCCGCCACCTGTCCCGAAAGCCGTTTCCACGCTTTCGATAAAGTAGTCGCCGCTCCGTTCGTTATACACTTTGTCCTCGATGCTCGCAACGCCTCCCGGTAGGGCAAAAGGAAGCAGGAAGGTTTTTATCTTGCCCCGGTAGCCGTCAAACGAATACCGTTTCAGCTCTTCCCGGGCAAGCGTTTTCAGTTCCGCTGCGTCTTTCACATCGTAATAGTAAAAGGTACGTGTTTCTCCGCCGCCCTCGCCCAGCTCGCCTTCTATCTTCGTACCGTCCTTATAATAGCAGACAGCCTTAACTTTCAATTTTATGTCTTCTGCCAGCTGGTATTTCAGTTCATCGTCGCTGATCACGTTCTCACGGAGGACGTATTTCACTGTTTCGCCTTTCACGTCGTTTGCCTTGCCGACATTCAGTTTGCCGTCAATATCAAAGTAGGCGACCAGCCCGTATTCCTTTTTCAGAAGACCGAGCACCCAGCTTCCTGGCTTGTTGTTGATGACGAAGTTCTTCAGCGTCAGGTCAACGACTTCACCCATTTGAACACCCGTTAAAACACTGTTCAAACACTCTTTTAACGTTGTTTCCTTCTTGCTGAAAACACAGTTCAAGAAACGCAGCTTATAATATTCATCCTCACATTCGATTTCCAGGGGAACTTTATAGTTCAGGCGCTTTACGTAACCGACAAACTCGGTGTTCAGGGTACCGTCATAGCCCAACTTGATTTCCACCTTGTCGCCTACCTTGATAGCCTGGGCCGTCTCGATATGCGTAGGCGGTTCCCCGGCATGTTTCAGCACGGCTGTTACCGGAACTTTGACGGTAGCGGTGGCGGCCAAATCGTACAGGCTTCGTTTGATCTTCACGTCGTGAACCGACTTGAAAGAAACGGCCCCTATTTTTATATCACAGCATAAAACAAACATATCACTCCAGAATTAATTCAAAACTCCTATCCGTAACCAGCTCCATTGTAAACACCTGCGCCGTCTCACATCCTTTCATCTCGGCAAAATCGATGCTTTTGATTACAACCTTGTCCTCTTCATCCAGGAAGATGTCCGTAAGGGCGCATTTGAGCGTGACCGACTCGTTGATGTTATACAGCTCCGCAAGGTCGCCCAACTGGCTGTCCGGAAAATCCACATCCATGCAGACACCGGCAATGCGTATGTCGTAATCGTCCACTGAGATAAGTTCCTTCACCGTACCTTTACGGCCGACCATCGCCGTTTCAACAATCGTCTTCTTGCCCCGGATAGAGATGACGGCATTCGGTATCTCGTATTCCGCCCCCTTATGTTCCAGAACCACCGGCATGAAATACCACCGGCCTTGCGCGTCCTTCTTCCGGAGCGTAGAACCGAAGTCGGAGTTCGTTTTCTCCGAAGCCGTTTCGCCGGGGTATTCATACCCGTCTCCTTTATATTTTGCTGGGGCGTCAGGAATGAACCCGCCGGGGTACGGAAAACCTTTATACCCGATTACGTTAAGCAGCATGTCGCCCAAACTGAACTGGCTTACCCGTTTGAACGTCTGCGCCACCTCTTTGACTGTATATTTTGATGCCATAACTTATCCCTCTCCCAATTCCTCTAATACGTTCATGATCTCCCGGCGTATCGTGTCAATTCCTTTCTGGTCGGTATTAGCCACGTGTATCACAATTTCATCACACACTTTGGCTACTTGGACGCTACGCCCGCTATCGTTATACGTCCGGCTGTTATCGGTCGTAAACTGGTTATTGGTTTCTCGGATATTCTCCACATTGTAGGCGTCGGAACGTCCAGGTGTCGGTATGTCCATCGCCTGCACGTTCGGAGCGGAAGCCAGCATGACCGGAACGGCAACCGCCGCGGCAATCTTCCGGACGTTCTGCATGATGTCAGCCAAGTAGTTTGTTTCCCCTGCGTCATACGTCTGGGTACTGTCATCCACTTTCGTAGAGGCAGAAGAAATGGTCATAGGTATGGGTTTTCCCATAGACCCTGATACTGGGACAGCTGTGACATTCGCCGGTTCAAGTTTGCGGGTAATAGCGGTATATTCCGCAGATGCATTCAGATTTTTAATATTGTCATCCAAGCGGAGTGTTTTACTTTTTTTCTTTTTTCCGGTTGTATCCAACTTTGCCATCAAGGAGTCAAAATCTGTTTTTTTAATCTTTTCCGGCATAATTTTAACAACGTCTGGCATTTCGGGGGTTAGCTGGCTGGCGGCATCCGCATCGTTTGTTTCCTGTGAAGCCGCCCAACTGCCCTTGCCCGCTTGCTTGCCTTTTTCCCAGGCCGCGGAATAGTTGCCCTTTTGCAGGGTGTTATATACCGCTGATACGGGATTGGCGCCCAAAACGCCTTCCCCTATATCTTTAAATCCCTCTTTAGCAAGTCCAGCAGCCTCCTTGAAGTTGCCTTTTAACATACTGACGATTGCCGAACAGACACCGCCAATACCGGATAATACCTGTTTGAACGGTTTTACGATACTGTCAAGCAGCGTCCGTCCAAATTCCTTTATAACTTCCCAAGTACCGAGAATAACCACACGAAACCCTTCAAACTTCTGCCAGCAATAGGTAACGGCTGTTATCACCGCACCGATGGCAACAGCTACCCATCCGATAGGGGAAGCCGCAAACGCCGCGTTGAGTGCCCATTGTGCGGCAGTCAAACCACCGGTGACGGCTGTCTGCGCAATATCCATCACTTTTTTGATGCCACCAATGACAACCGCCTTTTGGGTCCAGGCATAGTTCAACGCCATCGCTGCGGTCAGTATGCCCAATGTGGTGGTAAACCCGACAACAATCGGATTCCCTTCCTGGATTAGCGAATACCACCCGCTGAAAAAACCGATAACGACCTCCAGTACCGAAGACACCCCGGCAAGAACCGCTCCGGCCACGGTCAGCCCTGCGCTAATGACAGGAAGGGTCAGTTCTCCAACCTCGGTACCGATATTCTTGAACTGGTTCCACACTTCGGTCGCCTTTTGCATACTGTTTGCCGAATACCCTAAAGCCGTATCGGTTTCACCCGCGGAATTGGCGACATCGTTCATGGATTCCTTCAGCTTGCCAATATCAGAGGTAAGGACGGCGAAAGCGCTTTTCGCCTCTTTATCCACCAGACCGGCCTTTTCAAGGAAAGATGATTTCTGTTCGTCATTCATCCTGCCCAAAACGCCTTCCAAGTCGGTGAATATATCCACAACGCTACGGATCTTGCCGGTATCATCGAATACATCCACTCCGGCCTTTGCCAGTTTGTCACGGACATCGACACGTCCCAATACGGAGAAGGCATTTTCCATCAGCGTGGCGGCACGTTCGGCGCTTTGTCCCTTACCAGTCATGTAGGCAAAGGTCCCGGCTACCTCCTTATAGGCAATGCCGAGGTTATCGGCTCCGGCTATAAGGTTCGGCATATAACGCGCAAAGTCGGCAAACTCTCCGGCACCAACACGTTTTGCCGCAAAGAAGGTATCCAATACTTCCTGTGCCGTCGTATTCTCTTTACCCACGATGGAAAGCGTCTGGGCTAACGCCGCCGATACAGTATCGAGGTCGGTAAATCCCGCCTTGCTGCCTTTGAGGGCGGCGTCCAATATGGAAAGGGATAGGTCAACATCGTTCACCTGCGAGTTGATAGCCTCGAAGCCTACCGGGGTGACCTGTACGTCCGTTTTGTTTTCTGCCGCTATCTGTTTCAAACGCTTTTTCAGGTCATCCAGCCCCGCTTCGTCCAACTGGGCGGTGATGTTCACCTGGGCCATGTTCTCATCGAAGCTCATGCCGGCCATGCCCGCTGCACCAACAGCAGTGATACCGGTGACAAGCGGGTTTTTCAAAAGTCCTGCACCGGGAATGGCATCGAATGCCTCCGACGCCCATTTCTTGAATTTGCCGCCACCGGCTGCTGTCTCCAGTTCCTCGATTTCATCCGTGAGCCGGGCAATCTCGCGGTTATATTCCCGGATAGCCGGAATATTGTCAGCCGGAATCCATTCCCTTTCGGCTTGCAGGGCATCAATCTTCATTTTCAGCGAACCGAGTGTCCTTCCCGTGTCACGGCAAACGCTGTCCGCAGACCGCACCTTATCCTGTACGCCTGAAAGGGCGGCCACGGTTCTGTCCGAGGTCGCCGTAATGCTTCCCAGTCTTGCACTGATCTGGTCACGCAGGGAAAAGATGTATTCTATTTTGTTTGCCATAATTTGCCTATGCTGTTAATGAAGTCAATTTTTACCCATTCGGCCATCCTGATCTGAAGGGCCCATTCCTCATCGCTGAGCGTCGAAGGATCGAGGTGTAGCCAGTGGCGGATCAAGGCATCCGAAAGGAACAGCCAGCCGGGTTTCTCCGCCACGGCAGTTCCTTTTATAACTTTTTTAGCTCCGCCTCCTTTACTTCAACCAGTTCGCCCAGCTTCGTGGATACGCCCAGGAACAGGGCATCATCCGTCTTGATTTCTTCATCCCCCGCCAGCCAGCAGTTGCCGAGTAGGATTTCGTTGTATTTCATCGGGTCATTCTTCCCGACAACGGCAGCCGCGCTGAGAGCCTGTCGGCTCGGGCGTTTCAAATAAGCCACCTTGTCGCTGACGGTGACACAAAATACGTCGCCCCATTTCTTTTTCCAGGATTCAATCTGTTCGGGGGTGATTGTCTTGTTATTGTCTTTTTCGTTCATAGTTCCATACATTATTATAGTTATACCACATTGTATTCCACGTCGCAGGCGATAAAAGGCAGCGCGTGTTCCGAATAAAGGTCACCCTCTTTGATGCTGTTCGGCGCTTCCGTGATGGATGCGTTAACGACTTTGTCCGTCTGAACCACACCGGTCTCCGAGATATAGGAAACAATGATGTCAAACTCCAAATCGGTAACATCATCATACCCCTTGGCCTTTGCGGCCGTCTGCATGGCAATCAGTTCGGACTGGAGCACGGTAATCGTGCCCTCATATTCCTTCTTGCCCATCTGTATGCCGCGCGCCTTCTTTCCGGAGGCAAACAGGAGTTCCTTTGCACGTTTGGACTTGTATTCGATGCCACGGATACCTTCAACCGGCTTGCCCAAAAGGACGACTGTCACGGTTGTCCAATCATATTCTTTAGAATTGAATGTTGCCATTATTCACTTTTGTTATAAGGATTATTAAACGATAAGTCCACATTGATTTCCTTCAGCAGGGCCGTAGGAACAATCTTTGCCTGTATTTTCAGGACATTGGTTGATATCAAATCCTGTTTCGGATCCACATAGGCGTTGAAACCGGAAATTTCACCTTCCATATTCACATTGACATTACGGATAAGCAACTGTTCGTAATATTTGCAGATCGGCGTCGGCAACTGCCCGGTTTCCGGGTCAACTGCGATACTGTCCATGATTTCATCGATATATGTCTTATAACATATCACCAATGCCTTCTGGATGACACGGGTCAAGGAAAGGCGGTTGTAATCATCCGTTGTCGCTACCGCAGTCGCGTCATAATTCAGGTAATACCCGTTCTTTCCGATAAACGTGCGGTAGAAGATATAGCCGGCATCGTGCAGGGCATTCCAGAGGCTGTAATCCTCTTCCGGCTTTTTGCCGTCCGTCAGCCAGCCTTCCGCAGCAATGCTCCCATCACGAACACGGGCAAGTGAGATATTGACCGGGCAAGTCGCCAGACGGCCTAATACCTGACCAATCGCAGCCGAATAATATTTGCCTTCTCCCACTTTGCCGTCAGAGGCAAGCACCACCGATACGCAGTTCTCGCTGCCTTCTCGCGGCTGGTACAGACTGTCCGTTGAACCGTTCCAGGCAAGGGCAGGAAGCAGAACCACAAACGGGGCAATCTTATCCAGGTAATTGCTTGCAACATTCTGTGCTGCCTTTACCGCTTCCACGACATCCTGGTCGATACATTTTTCTACTGTAGCATTGTAGTCAGTCCCGGGATTTACGTTGATCCCGACAAGCCGGATACGTCCTGCGGCTGAATCAATCAGTTTCTTCAAGGGAGAACCGTCCCCCATCGAACAGATATCCGTCAGTTTCTTGGCTTCATCCACCACCAACAAGTGAAGTTCTGCGCCATCTCCGGCAGCCGTATAGAATGCCATGATATCCTTGTACAGGAGTGGGTTGTTCTCTTTTGTGATGCCGTACTTTTTCAGGTCAGCAGTACCGGCAAGGACATAAACCTTATCAAGGGCCAACGTATCATTAACAGCCTTGCCGGACAGGATCAGCCCCGAAATACCATCGTCAGACAAGGTAACAGTACCGATATTGCCGTTGCCTAACGTTATATTCACATTTGGTAAACTCATATTAATCGCGTTTTAATAGTTTTCGAACACCTTTCAAACCAAGCAGCAGCGCCAGGATTGAAATTGATATTTTCCCGATCCGCATCCACGTTTCCTGCCACCAGGTAAGACGGTTCACTTCCACCTCGACCTTTACCTCCTGCGGCACATAGATGATTGAATCCTTGCCGGGCACATAAACCGTATCGGGGACGGCTTTCGCCTTGTAGTCCAGTTTCCCGTCCTTGAAGGACAGGTCGGTTTCCATTGTCTTTCCTTTCAGTTCCTCCACCTCCTGCATAAGGACGCGGCCTGTGCTGTCGCATTCAAACAGGGCGGTCAGCAGTGCGGAGTCAGGCGAAAGATAGACAGGCACAAGGCGCTCCCTCATCACCGGTTCAGGCACCGGTTGGCTCACGTGCGTGCCCTTCGACATCTTCGGCCCTGCGCAATTCATACAGCACAGGGCAAGCATCAGCATGATCGGCAAAAGGGCAGCGGTTCGCCTTTTCGACAGCCCGGCGAAGCCGTGCCAGTTCTTTACGTATCGCATTGATTTCCTTCTTTAGAGGTTCAACGACCTGTTCCATCAGAATGGACATCGCTTCTTTGACATTTGCCAGTTCGTCGCCGCGCGTATCCGCCTTGGAGGCTTCTACCTGCGCCCGAAGGCCATCGACTTCAGCGTCGTACTTCTTGCGCAGAAGTTTAGCCGTAAGCCACGAGCTTAACGGTGCGGTAATGATTGCAGCTACTAAGGAAATAATCTCTAAAGGTTCCATTCTGATTTTACAAGTGTTCTTATTATTCGTTCAACAATTCCCAGCCGGCTTCCACGTCGGCCATGACAGCCGGGATACCGTTTTCAACCACACTTATAGCAGCGGCCAGCGCACACATTGTACCCTTATCCTCCACGTCCGGAACATAAGTTGTCGGAACCTGCATTTCCCGACATACGCGGGTGATATAACCCGAGGTATTGTTTTCGGTTCGTGGAGCCCACCGGCTAATAAAATCGGCAATGCTCTGCAAGCCATATTTCCGGCGGTAGTTCTGCAACAGTTTGATCAGGGCACGGTAGCCATGCGCCATATCCTTGAACTCTTCGAAGGAATTATCCTTCTTTGCTCCGGCCGGGACTTCCCCTTTCCAATCGGTAGCATCCGAATTTCGGATGTTACCGGGATTACAGTTTCTGATTCCTCGCGGTGCCATCATCAGGATGCTTTATATTCCGACATGATAGCGCCCATCGCCTCTTTCTTCTTCGGGAGCACGATGAAATAGTGACGGAAATTCACAAGGCTACGCTGGTTCAGCGGGTCTGTCTTGGCCTCGGAATAGTACATCTTTGTACTTCCGGACGCCTTGAATACACGCTTGGTGTAGAACGCCACGGATGCCTGGTACTCATTGGCCGATGCAGCCGTACCGAAAGCGACCTTTGTTCCGGCCACCTTGTACACCGGATTGTCTGAATACTCGTACACCTCAAAGCCGTACAGGTTGGCAATCTTTCCGGTCGTATAGTTATAATACTGGTCCTTGAACTTCTGGTCGGTCAGCAGCAGGTCATTCACGTGATCCGAGCATAATACCAGGCGACGGCCCTGTACAGGAACTTTCATTTTGTCAAATTTATCTTTCAGGGCGATAATATCCGACATCTGGAGGCGACGTCTGCCCGTTGTGCCGCCGCCGACAACTTCCCCCGTGGTTTTAAGTACCGGAGTCTTTTCCGCATTGGAGTCAGGTGCCAACGCATGGATGGCCTTGGCATACTTCTTTTCCTTGATCGCGTCTGCGTGGCGTTCCTTCAAGCTCGACATCTTGTCGTAGGAAGAAGCGTACAGTTCATCGTCCGTTACCGGTGTCGGCTTGGTTTGGAACTTATCCAGGGAGAACACCGCGTCGGTATCAGTAATATCCTGTACTGCCAAAGGGTAGGTCGTGTTATTGACCAGCACTTCCGGATCACCGCCGACATCAATCATGTGGATTACGTCATTCTCAGCATACTGCGAATAGTCCGGCAGTCCGTCAAGAAAGGTTGCCACATCACCGGCACGAAGTGTTTTGATTAATTCGCCAGTCCATACCTCGGTCAGCACCCCTTCGCAAAGTGCTCCGGAAGGCAAGAAAGGACCGGCCACTAATGATACGCTGACAGCGGTAGCGGCTCCGGCCATAGCCGGAACGCCCATCACGGCGGCAACCATAACGCCCATCACCGCATTAAACAGCAGGGCTGTAATAGCTTTGATTCCTTTTGATTCCATTTGTTTTTTGATTTGTTTGATTGATTAATAATTAGGACAGTCCACACCATATTCAGCCTTATACAGCTTCATATAAGTGGCTTTGTCGTTTGTTCTCAGTTCAATAATTTTGTCGGCCGGAACGTCTGATAATTTCTTCCACTCGGCAGAAGCGGAATTTCCACCGGAAAGTCGGATCACGTCAGTTGGTTTCTGCGCCGGTGTCATGGCTTCGAAGGTTATCTTCAAAGTTTCAAGGCCGACCTTTTTGCCGAGCTCGACAAAATGGTTCTTTTTCTCGGCCGTGATACGACGTTCGTTAATGGCATTTTCTACCGCGGTGGTAATACCGGCCAGCCTAATTTCTTCCTTTTCCTTTCTCAACTGTTCGTTGGCAGTTTTATAACCCAACAGCACTTCGATTGTGGAAAGGATTTCTTTTTCCGTTGCCGTTTCCGGCAGCCCAAGTTTCAGGGCGATTGCTTTAAAATCCATCTTTTCGTCTGATTTTTGAGTGTTATTAATAAGCAGCGGAAGGTTTTCCGAGTCCTCTCCGGCTACCAGTTTCAATTCTTTTCCGTCAGCGTTCAATATAAGCGGCAGAGCATTGTCATTACCACCGATGTCCACCATACTGACCTCAGTCAGCTTGCTGCGGGTGACGGTCGCACGATACTGTCCGGGCTTGATAAGCTCCGGAGCGTCGCTGTATTCCAGTACATCCACATTAGCAGAAGCCATACGCAGTGTGCCCTTTTCCCACTGCGCCTTCGCCTGTTTGGACTCCTCGCGCACTTCGTCAAACCAGGGCTCTCCCGTCACCCGCCCTTCCTCTTTCTTCACATCTTTGATGCAGCCGATTATCACACCACGCCAGTGCATCCAGAGCAGTACCGGATTCCTCTCATATTGGGAAATATCCATTCCCGCCGTGCTGATCCACGTTCCGTAGCAGTTTACCGACTCATCGCTTATTACTATTCTTTTTGCCATTCGTTTGTTCGTTGATTGTCGCAAACATATTATTGTAAATACACCTGTCAAAATAAGAGCGCAATGGTTACACACTTCTATGTAATGGTTACACACTTCTATGTAACGACTACATTCTTAATTGCCGAAGCACGATTTCCTTTACAATTTTGCTGAAAAGCTAATATCAATTTTATGGCAACATCAAAGAAAGAACTTGAAAAAACGAAGGAACTGGCAAGGCTCTATTACTTGAATGGAGATACACAAAAACTGGTTGCCGAAAAAGTCGGAGTTTCCCGCGTAACAATAAACAAGTGGGTTAATGATGGTGGCTGGGACGCGCTACGCACAGCCAAGTCTATCACCCGTAAGGAGCTTGTGGCGAAAATTATGAGGAAGGCTGACGAAAGGCTGGAGAGTGGGGATATGACAGCCGACGAAATGGCAAAGCTGGCAGCCAGCATCGAGAAGATAGACAAGCGCACCAACGCCACGACTATTATCGAGGTGCTTACTTCCTATAACAACTGGTTGGTAGCACGTACCCAGATAGATAAAGAACTGACGGTGGATTTCCTGAAAATGACCAACCGCTACCAGGATATATTTATCGCGGAACAGGTTTCGGCCGAAAATCCGGGGCTATAATATATAAATGTATATGGCGACACAGATAAGTCAGAAAGAAGCATTGAAAAGGTGGAAGCAGCTTTGCGAGACCATCCAGAACTTTTCCACCGTCAACACGGCCGAAACAAAGGCCGAGCAGATGGAACGCATCAGCCGCGCCCGGAAAGACTACGCCTATTTCGTAGAATATTACTTTCCGCATTATTGTACCGACAGCGAAACTGGCAAAGTTATCCCTTCCGCAAAGCACCATATTGAGGCGGCGAAAAAGATACTGAAACGCCGGACATTGAAGGCTGTTTTCAAATGGGCACGTGGACAGGCTAAATCTACCCACATGGACGTCATGATCCCGATGTGGCTCATGGCACAGAAGCGACGTGAAATAAACGTTATGGTATTGGTGGGCAAGTCAGAGGATGCCGCCTGCACCTTGCTTGGCGACATTCAGGCAGAACTACAATACAACAAACGATATACACACGACTTCGGAACCAAATACAATGCCGGGAACTGGCAGGATGGCGAGTTTGTAACCTCCGACGGCGTAGCCTTCTTTGCTCGAGGTCGTGGCCAGTCGCCGCGTGGTCTCCGTTACCGGAACCGACGACCGGACTATATCGTTATCGACGACCTCGACGACGACGAACTATGTGAGAACGACAGCCGTGTCCGTAAACTGACCGAATGGGTGAAAGAGGCCCTTTTCGGAGCGTTCGGGGCCGAAGGCGGGCGTTTTATCATGGTGGGTAACCTTATCAGCAAATGCAGCGTATTGGCAAACATAGCCGCATCAAAAGGCGTAGAAGTAAGCCAGGTTAACGTCCTGGACAAGAACGGCAAATCGGCATGGCCGGAATACTGGACTCCTGAACGTATTCAGGAAAAGCGCGAGTTCATGGGCTACCGGGCCTTTGAGAAGGAATACATGAACAACCCGATTAAGGAAGGTTCCGTATTTCGTAAAGACTGGATTCGGTGGAAAAAGATATTGCCGCTCGACAAGTACGATGAAATTGTCGCCTATTGCGACCCCTCATTCAAAGGCTCTACAAAGAACGACTACAAAGCCATCAAGGTTTGGGGCAAAGCCGGAACAGAACTGCACCATATCCGCGCTTTTGTCCGGCAATGTTCCGTTGCGGAAATGGTACGCTGGTTCTATGACTTACACGAAAGCCTGCCGGAAGGGGTTATCTGCAAATACATGATAGAGGCGAATTTCCTGCAAGACACCTTGCTTGACGATTTCGAGGAAGAAGGAAACCTTCGCGGATACCAGTTACCCATACAGGCCGACAAGCGCAAAAAGCCGGACAAGTTCCAGCGTATCGAAGCGGTATCGCCGCTTTGGGAACGCGGTTTTGTCTTTTACAACGAGGATTTACAGAATGATCCGGACATGCTGGCGGGTATCGAACAGACACTTTCAATCGAAAAGGGCAGCAGCACACACGATGATGGTCCCGACGCAGATGAAGGTGCAATCAATGTATTACAGAAGCATTCAAGAATACAGAAGTTTAAACCGAGCATCGGCACACGCCGGTCTCCTAAAAATATATGGTAAGATGAAACAGTTTATTAAAGATCTCATTCTGGGTTACAGAATAAAACGTGCCATTCGCTTGGCAGAAGAACTTTCCAGAGTTAGCAAACGCCGGTATCTTGTCCTTATGGTGGCAGGTATTCCTAAGGTATATTCCAAACAGGAACTGAAAAAGATGATTACCCAAAGGAAATTCCGTAAGGGTACAACCATTCAGGATCTGGAGAAGAAAGCAATCCTTATAACCGGGTAAGCCTATGTTTTTGACCGAAGAAGATTATATCGTGGCCAGTAATACGGCGCTAAACGTATTACAGCAATGTTCGGAGGAAAAACGGGAAACCGCCGAACGGATGGCCATTGAGGAAGTGTCCGGCTATCTAAGAAGCCGGTACGATGTGAAGAAGATTTTCGCCGCCTCCGGGAGCGAGCGGAATAATATTATCGTGCTCCGTACCTGCGACGTATCCTTGTACCATCTTTCTGCGTGGCTGCCAAACAAGATGGGGCACGAAATAAGGAAAGAACGTTACGAACTTGCCATCAAATGGCTGGAAGGTGTGCAGGCGGGTAAGATAATTCCTGACCTTCCCACCGTAACCGGAGAAGATGGCGAGGAAGACGTGAACAACCCTGTCAAATGGGGTTCCGGAAGACAAAATACTTATATATGGTAGATTATGGCAAAAAGAAACAAATATAATCCAGGCATGAAGATTGGAGGGTTCAACCTGGCATCGGCAAAAGACCGTCGTCGGCTTCAGTCGCTGACGGTAGAACTGAAGCTCCAGGCCGAAGCCTTGACGCAAAAGGATATGCGCTCATGGCGTCAGGCGTGGCAACAGGCTATCGACATCGAAAACCCACGACGCGGACGGCTGTATGACATCTACCGCGATGTGGAAGTGGACTTGCACCTGGTCGGCTGTGTTGAGCAGCGAAAGGGGTTCGTCCAGAAGAAAGGATTCAAACTGGTAGATGCCAAAGGAAAACAGAACGATAACGCAACCCGGCTTTTCGAGGCGGTTTGGTTCAAGGATCTGGTCGGTTATATACTGGATTCCCGGTATTGGGGACATTCACTTATCCAGTTGGGGGACGTAATGAGCATTGACGGGGAAATGCGTTATACCAACGTGGAACTGGTGAACCGTAAGCACGTAATACCGGAATACGGCGTAATCATCAGGGAACAGAGCGACGAATGGAGGTTGGGTATGCCTTACCGGGAAGGACCTATGGCCGACTGGGTGGTGGAAGCCGGTAAGCCGAAGGATTTGGGCTTATACCTGAAAGCGGCAACGCAAACCATACCGAAAAAGAATATGCTTGCCTATTGGGACCAGTTCGGGGAAATATTCGGTATGCCAATCCGTATCGCCAAAACAACGGCACGAGACCCGAAAGACAGGAGTCAGATAGAGAACATGCTGGCCTCTATGGGTGCGGCCGCATGGGGCCTGTTCCCGGACGGAACCGATATTGACATCAAGGAGACTACACGGGGCGATGCCTTCAACGTCTATGACAAACGTATTGATCGGGCCAACTCGGAACTGTCAAAAGGTATCCTGAACCAGACAATGACCATCGACAACGGTAGCAGCCTCTCACAGTCGGAAGTCCATTTGGAAGTGTTCGAGAATGTGGTCGAAAAGGATGCCGACCTCGTAAAAGACATTGTAAACGACCAGCTCCTGCCACGCATGGTAAAGCACGGTTTTCCGGTAAAAGGGCTGCACTTTGAATGGGACGACAGCGTGGACTACACACCGGAACAGCAGTTGGAATACGAAAAAATGATTGCTGACCGCTACGAGGTTGACCCGAAATATTTCATCGACAAATACGGCGTTCCCATTATCGGTAAAAAGACTGTTCCGGACACTTCCGCACAACTGGCACAACCTTTTTTCGACTGAGCCCGGATGATTATGCCGGGCTGCACAAAAGAATAGGTTTGCTATATCTGGAGGAAAACCTGCAATTATCCGACGTTGACGATTACCCTGACGTGTCGGGTGTTGAATCCGCCTTCGAAAAGGCGATCAAGTGGTTGCACGGGAAGCGGATATTCGGAGCAGGCATGTTGAAAGAAAAGCCGGTCCGCCGATTGATCGAGGAAACCGCGGCTTACCTTTCAAAAGGCATTGAGCGTGGTATTATACAGGAATCGCCGTCGGAAGAGATGGTCTCCAGCCTTCGGGAAAGTGCCGGAGTATTCTCCGGATTCAAGACTTTTCACGAAATGAAAGAAGCCGCAAACCTGCTGCTGGACGAAAACGGCGATTTAAAGCCGTTTGAACAGTTTTCAAATGACGTTCAAAAGATTAATGAGGCTTACAACAAACACTATTTGAAAACTGAATACAATTTCGCCGTGCAAAGTGCGGAAATGGCTGCCAAGTGGGAAGAACAGCAGGACGACGGCGAGGGTCGTTATTTACTCCAATACCGTACAGCGGGGGATAAGAAGGTACGCCCCGCACATCAGGAAATGAACGGTATTACGCTGCCGGCTTCTGACCCGTTCTGGGACAAATATTATCCTCCGAATGGTTTTAACTGTCGTTGTACCGTCCAAAAGGTACGCGCCGCCAAATACCAGGCAACTGACAGCAAAGAAGCTATGAAAGCCGGGGATAAGGCAACCGAGGGTAAATACGCCGAAATGTTCCGCTTCAATCCGGGCAAACAGCGGGCGGCTTATCCGGCTTATAACTCGTACACGATCAAGAAGTGCGCCACCTGCAAAAAGAACGGGCTTAAACTGGCGAGGATACCCAGTAACGAACTTTGCGCTGCTTGTCCGATAATTCAAGAATGTGCCGGAGATATTGCCAAATCCCAGGCTGCCATTGAGCGCAAACACTACCTTCAGGAAATGCAACCGTTACTAAAGAAAAAGGTTGTTTTAGAGATTGACGGGGTAAAGAAAAGTATCGGATTCACCAAAGAAGGGAATAAGCACTTATACAGTGACACCTTCGGGCGGTCGTCTGTATTAAAACCGGACGATTTAGCACATCTAGACGACGTATTGAAACAGTCTGTTTATGTCAGTACATCTGACAGATTAAGTCACGCACGAAAAGATAAGGTGAAACGGTTCTTTTATTTGAAAGGGAAAATTAACGGTAAAACGGTATATCTAAATGTGGCAGAAGCTGAATTTGAAAATAGGGACGGCAAGAAAAAGTACGACCGTTTTCTGTATTCGGTAACAGACAAAATAAAAAGCGAATAAATCGGCGGCCCCTTAGGTTCTTGACCAGCTTAGCCCACACAATTCACTCGCTTTTCACTGCAAATATACAACTAATAATTTAAAACCCAATCCTATGGACGGAGATTTTAAGAAAGAAGTCATTGACCGGTCAATTGAAGACATCAAAGTCGAGTTTGACGAGGAATTTGACCGGAATTTCGAGCGGAAAGCCTTTTTCGATGAAAAGGAATGGCCCGAAAGGAAATTTGATGACGGTGTGGGTTCACTCATGCAACGCACTGGAGGGTTACGTCGAAGCATCCGAAGCCGGAAACGCCGTGGTGAGCTGGTTTATTCGTCCAACCGGCCCTACGCGCAGATTCATAATGAAGGCGGGGAAATTAAGGTTACAAGGAAGATGAAGGGGTATTTCTTCGGAAAACTAAAAGAGACACGCGGTAAATACCAGTACAAGAAGAATGGCGAACGCCGCGGTAACAAGCGCAACCGGGAACTGTCTGAAAAGGAACAGTTTTACCTGGCGATGGCCTTGAAGAAAGTCGGCTCTGCCATCAAGATGCCGGAACGCCGCTTTATCGGGTCCGGGCGCAATACCGACCGGATCATCCGGAAAATAACCGAACAGAACTTTGAGGAATATTTAAAGAACCATCCAATTATAGACAAATGAGAAAGATTTTATACCAGGAACTAAAGAAACGCCTGTCGCGCCTTTTAATGGCCGACAGTGGCGACATCGAGCTGGAATCGGAAGAACGTATCAAACAAATGATAGAAGCCGGAGAAACGCCCGATTTTGCGATAAAACATTTTGGATTGTGGAACCGGCAAGTGGAGTTTATTGAAGAGGAAGCGCACTTCCCGATGCCCGCTGTATTTATTGAGTTCGGACGCCTGGCATGGCGGCACCAGCAAGGAGGACTACAGGACGCGGACCTGACTGTCGGACTGCACATCCTGACAATAGCACAGCCGGAAGGTTACGATGGCGAGGAGTTCCACCTGGATTTGCTCGACAAGATAAACCGCTGCCTGCACGGGTTTACTGGCGAATATTGGGGTTCATTCAAGCGGTCGGCATCTATACCTTGTCACGATCACGAGGAAATACTGGACGATACGGAAGTGTTTCAAACCCTTTTGTATGACGATTCGGCGGTGAAGAAGCTAATTAAGCATCCGGTTCCGCCTGAGTTTATCAGTCGAAAAGTCTAAGCTGTAATTCGTTTACTTTTTGCGCCACCTTGGGGTTTGCCGCGGCATTGATATAGTTGTAGAAGGTCTTTTCAGTGATACCATAAATAGGGTAAATGTATCTGCGCCAAATCTCCCGGTTAGACAATCCGGTTTTGGCGTATTCGTCGTAAATTGCATTTACCTCAACAACACGGCGTGCGTATGAACATCCCTTTAAACTCATTTACCCCAGATATTTAGATTTGATTACAAATTTATCGAATTGACACCAACGAGCAAAATAAAAGGCGGGATAGTTTTACACTTCTCGCCTTTTGATAATCATTCATCCTGCAGCCCTTCTTCTTTTAACCGTTTCTTTTCATCTTCAATTATCTGATTTATATAATTTACTGATACAGCAGGTAATATAAACCAAACAGGCTTTCCATGAGATGTGGGTACGCCCAAGCAAATTGAACGACCTTTTTGCTTATCTTCTCTATCCCATTCATTACGCGCAACATTCCATCTCATACCAAAACATTTTCCACCTTCCCAATCTAATTCGGCTATAGAAAAAGAGTGAAGTCCACCATCAAAAAGGACGTTCACGTTTGCAACATACTTTTTCGGGAAAATTACATCCACAGCTTTAAAATATTTCATCATAGAATTTATTGTTTAAAATTTGTCTCACAAAAATATGTTCAATTATCGGTAATCCCAAAAAGTCAGAATTGTTTCATAACATTCTGAAAAATAAACCTATATAATGAGAAAGCGGTAGCTTACAGCCCCGCTTTCTCATTATATAGGTTTCAACCCCTTTAAAAACGTCTTTTTTCAATCTATTCTATTTTCTCCACATAAATCCCAACCAAATCAGCCAAATCTTGATAAACCGCCTGTCCGGTGTCGCGGGTGCATTTATAAATCACTCCATTCTGCGAATAATACTTTCCGGTAAACAACTCCATATTGTTATTATATGGTATTGGGTCATCAATCGTACCAGCGTTTTCTTCATTTATTTCTTCATACAAAGCTGCAGTTTCAATACTTGGCGGCTGGTTTTCCAGTACCGGATTAATATCCTGGCGAACACGGAACAAACTTTCGCCATAAGTAACACGGCTTTTCGCCTTCAGCTCTTTGCCTATAAACGACTCCCAGGACGGGTGAAGATCCTTAACCGCCAGTGCATCGTTGTTAGACAAGTCGACAGAATTTATTGTCATACGGGCAAATAATACCGCCTGCTGTTCCGGGGTTGACCCTTGTTTTGAAACGGCGTCCTTGACCTGTTGCAATGTCATACTTGTCGGGGTTGGATACCCGGTAGAGTAGTCCATCACGGTTAGCACGTCAATACTGTCTGCCGCATCAATTTCATTCAAAAGCGTTAAAGTGTTATTGTTATACGCTGACAGGTATCGCGTCATATCATTTACAATAAACTGAGCCTCCTGCGATGTCACCTCAATAACGCCCTCTGACGTAACTATTGAAACATTATCACCTTCTGATGCCTGCGCCTGGCTACGCAGGAACAACAGTCCCTGCTCAGACATTTCTATTGTTTTGCCATCCAAAACAAACTTTGCGGTTGCCTCCGTACTTCCACACCAAAATGATATTATCTGCTGTACGTCGCTCAGATCCGGCTTAAACAGGAATGTTTCTTCCATATAGTTAATACCGTTTGTCTGGCCTTCATCTGTTTCCGGATTCTCCTGGACATCCCAACGGACGTTCCACTTATTCAGGTCGGCATTGATGCACTCAAATAACGATACGCCAGCTGTTCCTTTTACTCTTTTCATTTTACTACTGTTTATTGTTAAATTTAAAGTTTTCGTTCTACTAAACATTTTCCGGCACATAAGCCGAAATATAAGTTGTTACTTCGCATGATACGATTACGCGCCCGGAACCCTTGCACTGAGGACAGGCAACGCCGTCTTTCATGCCTTTGCCTTCACACACCTTGCAGGCTACGATATGCGGCGGGATTGTCCTTTCGCGTTTAGGACTTGGTTCCACACTGGCCGGCTGCGATACAGCCAGTTGTTTTGCTTGTTTTCTTTTAAATCTGTCTAAGATACTGTTCATACGTTTTTGAGTTTTCATTGTTCTTCTTTCCATTCAATTGTTACGACTGCTTTCAGTTGCTTTTTCCCTTTGCAGACAGGGCATTCCTGCTTTATATGCTCCCCGTACTCGTCTAATCCCCAAAACCACCCATTGCCGTGACAATAGGTACATTTGAAGCCACCCAGTTCCATTCGCTCGACAGGCTGTTCCTTCGGAAACATGGGCGGCTGGACAAATAATATAGGTTGTTTCTTACTCATGCTTCCGTCATGCCTAAAGGAATACAAACCCACGCTCCGTTCTCGTTCTTAACCTCAGCCCGAATAAACTGTTTGCTGATTGCCGGCTGGTAGCTCTCCTCAATTATCTGTACGCCTTCCATAAATCGTTCGTTTCCGGATTCTTCCGCTATTTTGCGAAGCTGTACAACTCGGCTTGCTTTCAGAGTGCCTTTAGCGTCACGCGCCAACAGCCTGAGCACCATTTTAACCAAGGATTGTGTCTTAGCATCGCTTGCCAGCCCTTCAATGTATTCTTTCACGATTGCAATACCGTCTTCCACTGTGTCCCTGTAGCCGTCTGTTACATACACGCCGACCGTTATACGTTTATCACCTGCCGAATTGGTAAAGGTATCGGATCGTTGCCCGTCCTTCTTCAACTTAAGCACGTCGGCCTTCATTTCTATTACATTGCGAAAATCATCCAGTATGGACTGTTTTGTTTCCTTGATACCTTGACTTAGGCACTCCAGCGACGGAATGGCGCGTTCAATTGTTTCATCCACCAGGTCACGATAAGCCTCACGATCACGCTTAGCCTGTTCCTTTGCGTTTTTAGCCGCCTGTGCAGCCTTAAATTCTTCAAACTGCTGTTTTTCCTCAGCTGTCATTTCTACTGTCTGTTTCACTTCTTCCATGATTCTGTCAATTTAAAAGTTGATTACTATTGTTGTTTTCTTCCTCTTTTCTTCGGATAATCCGGAGCTTGATATTTACAGTTTCCAGTTCGTCCACGGTCAGTTTCCGAAATTCCTTACCCGCAATTCGTGTGTTCATGCAGTAGGCATCTACCCGGTTCCAGTCGGTTGTATCGACACCGATTTTCTGCAATTGTTTTAAAACTGCGGATCGTTTGCGTCTCAGTTCTTCCCGGTAAAGCTCACGGGCTTTCAGGTTTGAGTCCTGACGCTGCAGTTCATCACACATTGCGTCGTACTCCTTTTCAGTCATTTCCCGGAGCGATTCCGTCCGCCCACCGGTGTACTGACTTACAAGCGATGCTTTCAGCTCATCTTTATCTACCGTAGGCAAACGGTTAAGAAGGACATAAAATCGTGCGTAGTTACGTGCTTTCATTCAAAATCCTCCTCCTTTAGTCCGTATTCGACCATTAATGCGTCATGCGATAAGGCTGAAAGCCGTTCCGACAATTCTGTGAAAATAAAAGATTGGTCACTGTGTGAAAATCCCTCGGATTTTTTGATTGCGTAATTTAAGATTGCCTCTATTGTCTCGTCCATATCTATAGATTTTAAATTATTCGTTAAAGTATTGTGCCGCGCCTTCTTCCCATATTGTATAATGATTGCCTGGCTTAGTGATAAATCGACCTTTACAAGTAGCTCTAAAACCGCGAACAAAGATTTTCACATCAGCGTCATAAGCCACTTTTTTTGCCGCACGACCTTCTGGTTTTTCACCTTCACAATGACTGACAAAAATCAGTAGCTTATTTCTGTGCTTTTCTTTTAAGGCTTTATAAGTTGCATAAGTCAAACCTGAATACTGAAAGCTGTCTATTATCACCACATCCGGGCTACGACGTTTTGAAAGCCTTATGCTAAGCTCGTCCATTGGCTCACGATCTAGAATTTTGAATTTACGGTTAACCTCTTCCATGCGCTCGCGGTTCAGTGTGTTCTGAAAAGATAACCCAGTACTTTCTTCAAGGCTGTCGTAAGCGACGGTGCACCATCTACAGAGATATTTAGCCAGCTTCATAACAAAGGTGCTTTTACCATTTCCACTTTCTCCCCAGATGATCCATGTGCCGGTACGGTCAGGTCGCCCAAAAGCGGCTTCCCATTCTCCATCAAACGGGAAACTAGGGATATTCATTGATTGTATTTCTGTTGGTGAGTAGGCTCTTTTCATACTTTTACCTCCTTTACTGCTACCTGACACCTGGTAACACTGACTATTTTATCCGCTAAATACATATCCTCTATCTCTATTACTATCAGTCCCTCCGTTTTAGCACGTCTTACTCGAATATCGCAAGGATATTTTCCTTCCTCCCATAGAAGTATTACGTGGGCCGCATATTGCGGTTCCATACCAAGCTGGTAAATTACCTTACTCATATTCACCCTCCCTTCTGATTTTCTCAATTTCTGTATAAACACGTCTGAGACTACCGCCTGTACGATTTACAATTTGGGCTACATCGTTGCGCCCTGGGGCATTTACCTTTACAACCATTGCTGCTTGTGCCTTCAGGAACACCTCGCGCTCTTTACCGTCATCCGGGGTTACCTTACTAAATTTATCACCATAACGGCTAAACATTTCGGTGTAGCCCACTTTCTCATTTTCAATTGAACGGATTATTTTAGCCCGTAGCCCGTCGGCTCCCATCATATACCAGGCACAACCGCGCTCCGTTGCATTCCATAAAGCTTTTAGTTCAAGAAACGCGGTATAATCAAGATCACCGGCTTCATCAAGTATTATCAAAGGTCGCTCAAGTGTTTTCAGGTAAAAGGCAAGATCATCATAAACGTCACAATATCTGCCATTGTTGTTTACGCCGAATTCCTTTGCAATAAAACGAATCAAGCGTGATTTCGTTTTTACCTGTGAACAGTCTACATAAATTGCGTTCTTATGTGTCTTTACGTAAGCCCTTGCAGTAAATGTTTTCCCAATATTTGCAAGGTCGCAAAGCAGGGCGGAAACACCGCTTTCCTGACACACTCGCAGCTGCTCGGTTATGAACAAAAAAGTCGGCGTTTCGGCAATCTTCCATTCTATTTCATTACGCAGTGAAACGTTCAACCTCCGCGCTATACAAATCCATGAAGCGTCGCTCACCATTCGGTCAATCTTTCCTTTTTTTAAATTGTTATACACACTCGATGATATACCCAACGCCGCAGCGTGTTTGTTGTCACTAGGGTAGTTTTCCCTGTTTTCTTTTATGGCAGAGATTATATTCTGCTTTATTTCGTTAGTCAGTTCCATTATATTGCTATTTTAATGTTGTTATAAATTCGTTTAAATGCTGGCTATTGCCCGTTTTACGTAGTTCTTAGGATCATAGTTAAGAAAGTCCGAATCATCGTTGTTTTGTGGTATCTGAACTTCTTTGGGCTGAACTTCCTTAATCTTCCGGACGGTCTCTTTCTTTAGGATGCCAACCGGTTTCGCTGCGTCCCGCTCCATCATCCGGTCGAACGCCTTTCCGAATTTCAACTGTTCGGTCATAATCCGTCGGTCTTCTTCGGTCTGTTCGGCGGCTGCGGTGTTGAATCTGCCCATATCCACCAGTTTATCTATCAGTTTGCCGTTTTGGTAGATAAACAAATCTTTGATGCTTCCGTCTTCTTCCGGTATGTAGTAGGCATCCACCTTGTAATTATTAGGAGCCAGCCTTTCAATCACTTCCGGCGAACTCAGCCAGTAGTCGGTATAATTCACCCGGCAATAACTGTTCCGACGGATACTAGTTTCAACGTGCTCACCGATATATTTGGCAACGAATGACTTATCGTAAGGCTCCAAGTTTGGATTCATGGTCTCGCAAAGCACCTGCCAGCGGCTCATACCCGGATATTTCTTTTGGTTCGGGTGAAGCGATTCGTTGAAAAGTCGGATAATCTCCTGATCCTCGGCAATCAGTTCGTCCCAGGTATAATATTGCTTATCCTCGTAGGTATCGTTCAGTTCATCGAACACCTTTTTCGCCTCCGTTCGGTATTTCTTATTCTTAGCGTAAAAACGTCCGATTCCCAATTGGTGTTCGTGTTCTAGGCTCCGTTTCTTGGCTCCGTTAAATTGTTCTGCGTGCTTTTCTTGTGAATTTTGCGGGGCGCAGAAGTGAACAAAGGGAAATACTTCACCGGCTTTCAAAAAACCGTCTTTCCATTGGCTCATCAAATGATTCTCGACTTCCACCTGTGCCGGAGTTCCCCAGCCGTTTTGGTCTATCAGGCGGAACATACTGCGAAACATATCCACCACCAAATCAATGTCCTTTTTACGGCTATATGCGTACCCAACCACACACTGGCTGGCGACATCGTATGCGTAATAGGCTTTCGGCCGTTGTTTTGTATCTTTTAGTTTGCGCGGAAGGTCGCGGTCGTCGAAAGAAATCAGGCTGAACGCAAATCCGGGATTCTCCCGGTGCACGTGTGGCCGTTGTTCATGCATGAAGGTCGCCCAACTCATGTGCTGTTTATCAATCAAAGCCTGATTTTTAGGCAGTGTCAAATAATACTGAACTGTCGAAGGGCTTAACTCTATTGGGTTGCCTTTTTTGTCTGTATAATCTTTCGGGTTGTAAATCTCGCCCGTTTCTGGATCGTACATTTCCAACTCTCCCCGTACAAACTGGTTGTACATTTCATGAACGCTGGTGTTCCAAGGTCTGTTAGGACGTGCAGCGATACTGACCAGCAATTTTTCAACCTTGATATTGACCAGGCGTGTATTTTGGTTGCCGAACTTTTTGCTTATCAGGCTGGCGTAACTCTTTTCCTTAAACTCGTTCACCTTCTTTTTAAAGCGGTTCACAGATGTTGGCAACGTGTGACCAAACTCAGCCTGGTAGAAATTTATTGCGCCGGCCATTTCCTCCCAGCAAACCCTATTTCCTTGCATAACCGCCCGTTTCATCTTCACGTCGTCCATCAACCGGAGTACGGCACGAATAGCAGAAGCGTTCAACACATATTCCTGTTGCTGTTCAAGCTCTAGTTCTTTCCCGGAGGCCAACCTATACCCGGCAAAGAAAACCCGAGCGTTTTCGTCGATACTCCAGTGAGCAGCAAACCAGTTTCGTAATATTTCAGATTTCATATCGCCGTATTTTTGTTCAACCATCTTTTTATATTTCTCCGGAAGGCTTTCAACTGCTACAAGAGCAGTAACGCCGCGGCCTATACCCTTGCGAACAACCCTGATTTTTTTGCGAAAAACCAGTTGGTCAAAACAGCTTTTACTCATTATAGGCCCCATTACGCTATCTATCTGATAACCGCCAACCGCTGTCCTGTCGTCCCGTATCAGGTCCTCTTTTGAAATACATAATATTTTCCCGTAGTACTCCATATTGACCTCCTTAACTATTAAGGGATAGTGCCAGTTTATACACTTCTCCCTGAACACTCATAAACTCAGAAAGTGAAAGGCCGTCCTCAATCCGGCGAACCTCGCCATCCACCAACACAGCAGTCCTATTTGTGTCCCAGTATAGAATAATCTTTACTCGAGGACCAAATGTTTGCGTAGTTATTCTATTTGCTGTATTATGGATTGTTTCAAATCCGGGAAGCGGACCGTTTATTTCTACGCCACCCATTTCCTTTACCGCGGTAAAGCGTATTTTCCTTGCCAGATCGTTCTCACTCTCATAGTTCAATGCTTTCCACACCGTAACGCGGGATACGCCGAATACTTCCTGTAATTTCTTTCTAGCCTCACTGTCTATTACAATTTGTCGTTTCATATTCTATTGCTTTTTTAATTCCGTTATTATTCTGTTTTAAAATATCTTCCGCTATTCTCACGAACCACGGAAGTTTGCTACATTTGTAGCGTGTTAAACCAAAAAATAAATATCATGAGCAATTTATCTAATTCGCAAAAGAATGGTGTATTGTCGTACATCTATATCAATCATCCGAAGGAAGATCATATAGGCCACCTGTGTTTCGCACCAAAGTCAGACTTAAAGGAACGTACAGGTTTGACCGTAGATGAAATTCGTGAAACCTTTAATCTGTTACAGTCTAAAGGACTACTGGTTCTTGAATCTGAAAACTTCTATGGATTTCGCTTCTTCCCGAATGAAGAATTGTATGACTTTATGTGCTCGGGTGGTTTTTAAACCACAGCTTACTGACGAACTTACTTAGTCGTCCAATCACATCTTCTTTATCATTAAGCATAGCTATCGGATCCACTATATCCCGGTAGCATGTTTTTCCGTCTGGATACCTTATACTCCTTACCATATATTCAGATTTCCATCCTTTACCGTTCATTTTGCTATCTATAGAGAAAATGCTGACATTCACATTCGTATATTCAGTAACAGCTCTGTCGCTTTCTTTGAAAGCATATCCTTCCGGTACCTTTTCAATTTTATCCACAGACAAATCTTCGGCCGTCACATACCTCCCAAGCTCTTCTAAAGAGTAGAAAAACAGTTTATCTCCGTTTTCCAAAGTAAGCTTCCATTTCATACCTTAACCTCCCTTATTTTATAGTTTCAACTGTATATCCCTCCAGTTTCCCGGCAAGAACCGCCGTTACATAAGCCATTCCACATTCGCCACATGTGGCAATCACGAAGTCAGTTTGTCCGGTGCCGGTCGCCACTATATCATCATGCCCGTTAAACTTTTCAATCAGGTTCAGCATCTTGTGCTGTTCTTTTTCGTCGATAAATACTTTTATTGCTTTCATATTTCACCGTTTTAATTATGACTTCTCAGGCGTTTTCATTATATTTACCGCCCGTTATCATTGTTAACACACTGCAAATATATACAAGATTTCTCGTCTATGCAAGAAAATAAGCAAGAAAAATCTCCAATTAAGCAAAAAATCTTGCTTTACTTGGAAAGAAAAGGGATTACACAGTATGAATTTTATAAAAACACTGGTGTAACAAGGGGTGTATTAGGCCAAAAAAATGGTATAAGCGAAGAGAATTTGGCAAGATTTCTTGCCTATTATAAAGACGTAAATATTGAATGGCTTATTACGGGTATGGGTGAAATGCTAAAAAACGAAAGCAATAACACACAAAAAACTTCTGATTTTTTTATAGATCAAAACATAAAAAGCCGTGAAGCAATTCCATTTGCGGAGGCAGCACGATCCGGGTTAAGTCCTATACCTCTGGTAACTCAAACAGCTGCTGCCGGGTTTGGTAACGCCAATTTCTCAATAGAGGAAAGCGACGTGAAGGAATACTACGTAATACCCAAATTCAAGTATTGCAAGGTCGACTTTATGATTGAAATTTCTGGACTTTCAATGTATCCTCACTTTAATTCGGGCGACGTAATAGCCTGTTCTATCCTCAGAAATACACAATTTATCCAGTGGAATAAGTGCCACGTTATCGCCACCAGGGAACAAGGTATTCTGGTAAAGAGATTAATGCCTGGTGACGATATGAAGCACCTTCGTGCTATATCAGACAACAAAGATTACCCACCTTTTGATATTCCGGTAGATGAGATAACCGGTATTGCGATTGTGGTTGGATCCGTAAGCCTCGAATAACCTACATAGTACGCGCGCACGCAATTTTTACATGTAAAATCACATATTTTAAATATAAACAATTGTATATCAGATATTTATAAACAAATCTAATATGATTACAAAGCTAGTTTAAGTGGTTTTTTCTACCCACTTAAACGGCTTTTTTTGTCAAAAACCCCGTTTTTATTACTTTTTGTATATCCGTACACCATTAAAAAGCATTGTTTTTGTAAGTCTTTTGTAAGTCTTTTAACACAATATAAAGTAAGCCTTAAACGTAAGTCTTTTTGTAATTAGGACATAAAAATAGGGCCGAAGTAACGCCACGGGAAAAAGACGTTACAACGGCCCTTAAAAAGCAATATAACAGTGTTTTAACGACTGCCTCTAATAAGATGCGACACCACAATTCGTGCCCTTTTTGTGATCTTGATACTCCCATCCGTTAAACCTGCATGTAAAAGCGTACTTTTTTTGATTCCTACGCGGTCTTCCTCCAGAGTATCAAACACCGCGGAAAGGCTTCCGAAATAGAAGTCTTTCCTCTCAAAAATTAGATGTACATGCACTATTTTTATATCCTGTTTATCCATATACTTTGGAAGTATCTTTTATGCAAAAGTACCAAATAACAGCTATTTGGAAGTATTTTACACGTTAAACATTCCAAAAACCATATTTTATCAATACAATATACGCCCACAAATAAGCCCGCCGGACTCAACCTATTTTAAGGCGATCTGACGGGCTTTGTATCATTTCTGGTGAAAGTATAAGACGTGCAATCTAAAATGTAAAACTGAGCAAATAATTGCCCATATTCAACGCCTGAAAAGTAAACCTAAAGTAAAGGGAAAAGTACGCTTCGTTTTATTTGCCCAAAACCATATTATCTGTATAACTATCTAATTTACTGTATTATACATCAGTTTATCCTTATTCGTAGTTTAATCGCTTCGTTTTATGCCCCCTACATCAAGTTTATAGTTTATGACAAATATACAACATTAATTTTAATTTAATGTGCATTTTTAATAAAAAAGCAAAGCGATGTATTATTTTACCTTCAATTTGTCAAAACCTTCACCATATACGCCCACTACATTGCTTTGAGAAACGAATGCGTTCGGATCGATATCCTTGACCAGACGGAAGATATCCAGCGACTGGCTTTTCTTGGCCAGCACCACTACTACCTTGATATCCTGTTTGCTATACCATCCTTGTCCGTCGAGCAAAGTCACGCCACGGTTGATATCCTTTGAAATACCTTCGGCTATTTCCTCATATTTTTTTGAAAAAATCAGGAACTGCACCGACTGACGGGTACTGTTTATGACATAATCAATCACAATACTCATAATAAACAACACAACAAAACCGAAAAGTACACGACGCCAGTCATGGAAAATGAAGTAACAGGAGGAAATGATGATAATATCGCAATACATCATCATACGCCCCAACGTCACATCCTTGTATTTGTTGATAATCCAGGCAATGATATCTGTACCGCCTGTACTCCCGTTATGGCAGAATACGATTCCGATACCGAAACCCAGAAGACCGGCTCCGATGACACACGCCATAAAATCCTGTCCTGGCCCCAACAGTTGAGGCAGGTTTCCGTTTTCATCCTTCAGAAGCATCTGGAACAGCCAGAGCAGGAAAGTCAGCATGAAAATGGCAAAAATGGTCTTCACACTGAATTTCGGTCCCAGAATCTTCAAGGCAAAACCCATGAAAATGGCATTGATAATAAAATACGAAACCTGAATTTCAAGTCCGGTCACATAATAGATAATCGCCGAAATACCGGTAACTCCCCCCGTAGTTATCTGATACGGCAACATAAAGGCAGCCCATCCGATGGCATAACAGACCAGACCGAAAGTGATGGCCAGGTAGTCTCGCGACTCCCGGCCTAACTTCTTCTTCAACAATGCTTCCATCGCCGGATCAGATGACAATGTTAATAATCTTTTTCGGCACGATGATCACTTTCTTCGGAGTCTTTCCCTCAATCCACTTCTGCGACTGCTCGTCAGCCATCACGGCAGCCTGGATTGTATCATTGTCTGCATCGGCAGGAAATTCCATCGTGAAACGGGCTTTTCCATTAAAGGAAACCGTATATTTTACACTGTCCTCTTTCAAGTATTCTTCATTATATACCGGCCATTGGGCGTCACACACGGTAGTAGCATGTCCCAAAGCCTCCCACAACTCTTCTGCCAGATGTGGAGCGAACGGTGCGATCAGTACCACCAGATCACTCAATACAGACTTGTTGCGGCATTTCAAGGAAGTCAGCTCGTTCACACAAATCATAAACGCACTGATAGAAGTATTATAAGAGAATGTCTCGATATCTCCCGTAACCTTCTTGATAAGCTTGTGAATGGATTTCAGTTCCTCCTTGGTAGCCTCACCTTCCACCGGATTGAAATTACCCTGACGGTCATAATACAGGTTCCACATCTTCCTCAAGAAACGGTGTACACCGTCAATACCGTTTGTATCCCAAGGCTTGGACTGTTCTACAGGACCCAGGAACATTTCATACATACGCAAGGTATCGGCACCGTATTTCTCAACGATCATATCCGGATTTACCACGTTATACATGGACTTGCTCATCTTTTCGACTGCCCAACCGCATACATACTTGCCGTCTTCCAGAATAAATTCGGCATTGTTATATTCCGGACGCCAGTTCTTGAATGCTTCCACATCCAATATATCGTTCGAAACAATGTTCACGTCTACATGCAACGGAGTCACGTCATACTGGTCTTTCAAGCCCAATGAAACGAAAGTATTGGTATCCTTGATACGGTAAACGAAATTACTCCGTCCCTGAATCATTCCCTGGTTCACCAGCTTCTGGAACGGTTCGTCCTTAATGCTTACACCCAGATCAAACAGGAATTTGTCCCAGAAACGGGAATAAATCAAATGCCCGGTAGCATGTTCCGTTCCTCCTACATACAAATCGACATTCTGCCAATATCTGTCGGCCTTCTCCGAAACAAGAGCCTTATCGTTATGCGGATCCATGTAACGCAGGTAATAGGCACTTGAACCGGCAAACCCAGGCATGGTATTCAATTCCAGCGGGAATACATTGACATTATCAATCAAGCTGTTTTCCACGACTTCACCTTTCGTTACATCCCACGCCCATTTGGTAGCGTGTCCCAATGGAGGTTCACCACTTTCGGTAGGCAGGAACTTGTCCACTTCAGGCAGTTGCAGAGGCAGTTTGCTTTCATCAATCATATAAGGCATTCCATCCTTGTAATATACGGGGAAAGGTTCACCCCAGTAACGCTGGCGTGAGAAGATAGCGTCACGCAGACGGAAGTTCACCTTCACACGTCCCAGATTATGTTCTTTTACATATTTCTTGGTTGCAGCAATAGCTTCCTTGATAGTCAGCCCGTTCAGATTCAAATCGCAGTACGGAGTAACGCCCGCTTTCGGAGAATTGCATACGATACCTTCTTTGGCATCAAAACTTTCCTCACTTACATCGCAACCTTCCACCAATGGGATAATAGGTAGGTTGAAGTGCTTGGCAAAGGCATAGTCACGGCTGTCATGGGCCGGAACAGCCATGATTGCACCTGTACCATAACCGGCCAATACGTAATCGCTCACCCAAACCGGAACGGCATCGCCAGTAAACGGATTCACGGCATATGAACCGGTAAACACACCGGTCACGCGACGGTCGGCAATACGTTCACGCTCCGTACGTTTTTTGGTACGGTCCAGATAAGCATCCACTTCCGCCTTCTGCCCGGCAGTAGTAAGCTGTGGAACCAATTCACTTTCAGGAGCCAGCACCATGAAAGTCACACCGAACATGGTATCTGCACGGGTAGTGAAAATAGTAAATTCCATATCACTGTCCTTTACCTTGAAGCGGACTTCCGTACCTTCAGAACGGCCGATCCAGTTACGTTGTGTCTCCTTCAGAGAATCGGTCCAGTCAATTGTTTCCAACCCATCGAGCAAACGCTGTGCATAAGCCGATACACGCAGACACCACTGGCGCATCTTCTTCTGGACAACCGGATAACCTCCCCGTTCGGAAACGCCGTCCACCACTTCATCGTTTGCCAGTACGGTTCCCAACTTCGGACACCAGTTCACCATCGTTTCGCCCAAATAAGCGATACGGTAGTTCATCAGAATCTCCTGCTGTTCTTTCTCACTCTTGGCTTTCCATTCCTCGGCTGTAAAGCTCAATTCCTCGCTACAGGCCACATCCAGCCCTTCAGTACCTTTCTGCTCAAAATGTTCTACCAGCTTGCTGATAGGCTGTGCTTTGCCACAGCTGTTGCAATAGAAGCTATTGAACATTTTCTGAAAAGCCCACTGGGTCCAATGATAATAACCCGGGTCGCAAGTACGTACTTCCCGGTCCCAGTCGAAGCTGAAGCCGATCTTATCCAACTGTTCACGGTAACGGTTAATATTGTTGACCGTAGTGATAGCCGGATGCTGTCCGGTCTGGATAGCATATTGTTCGGCCGGCAGGCCGTATGCATCGTAACCCATAGGGTTCAGAACATTAAAGCCTTGCAAGCGTTTGTAACGTGCATAGATATCGCTGGCAATGTATCCCAGCGGATGTCCTACATGCAGTCCGGCTCCCGACGGATAAGGGAACATGTTCAACACATAGTACTTCTTTTTGGATTCGTCCTCAACAACCTTGTAAGTCTTGTTCTCGACCCACTTCTGCTGCCATTTCTTTTCAATCTCTCTGAAATTATATTCCATAAGTGAGAATAATTTATATTTTGATAATTATTATTTTTCAAAGAACGTGCAAAGATAAAAATTTAAAATGAAAATGTGTGCGGGATATAACAGAAAAGCTGTAAATAAGCGATTTAGGCAATTTACCAAAACAGTTCCCCAAAATTTACAGAAAATGTATTTAATTTGCATCATAAAGCATAATAACACAAAAGCATGAAGATAAAGACTAAACAGCTCCTGCCTCATAAATCACACGGCAGGAATCAATTTTTCCGATATCGTCACCTGATTGGATCAAATCACAAAAACAAAGAATAAAAAAGACCGTTTTTTAATCTGCAGGCAAAAAAAAAGATATCCTGACAAAACAAATTCAGGGTTTCAAATGTTATTCATCTGGAAAACGTGCTCTTTGCTGAAACCATATATGCCAGATATCAATAATTTAAGAATGAATTTAAATTTTGACATAGACAAGCGACGAATGAGAAAACATCTTTTTATTACACTTTTATGCAGTTTGTTTCTGATATCCTGCAGTCAGGATGAATGGGAACATACAACTGATGTAAACACCCCCGAAATTGTCTTCAAATTATACAACCAGGAATACGATGACATGATTTCGCGCCAATCTACATTGGAAGAGTCACGTTTCGATCGGCTGGAATATTACATTGTGGACGAAAACGGCAACCGAATACAAGACACGAAAAGCAGTTATGATCCGTCGGCAGCCGAAATCCATATAGAAGGTCTGCATGAAGGCAATTACCGTTTACTGGTATTAGGTATCAAAGGAGACGAAAACCGGGACAAGGCTACCATCCATAAGCTGGAGAATATCAATGACACCTGGCTGGAATTTCCGGATGATCTGCAGAAACCGCTGGACGCCGAATATTTCTATTCCCAGACTCCGTTTGCCGTAACTGTATCGCAAGGAGAAAACGGACAACAGGAAATCGCAACCATCCGTCAGGATATAAAACAGCGACGCATATTCGGCCGGGTTGACTTCAGTTTTGCATATAATAATCCTTATATACGCACGGCAGCGATAGAAAATAAAGTGACATTCCAACAGGCACGCTTTTATACAACCATATCGGGAAGTGGATCCATGTCGGGCGAAAGTAACGGTATGATGCAGGATATTGTCCTGAACGATATAACGTCCTACAACTTCATGCCTTTGGCGGAAGGTACGGTACTTGAAGGTAAAATCGACATGCTGACACGGAATTACCGGGGAGGAGAAACCGAACAGACCTATACATTCAGCCAGCATGAACTGGAAGCCAACCATATCCACCGGATAGAGACAAAAGTAACTCACCCGGATGACAAGTCGGCCATGATGTTCATTACACGGTCGGCTTATGCATATGGGCAACACGATCTGATTCTACAGGATGATGAAACGAAAGATGTCTATACCAATCCTGCCGTACGGAAATTCAATACGGCCCAGCCGTTGCAGGTCACCATTACCGACGACGGACGGTTGCATGTACGTTTCTATTCGCCGCGCAATCTGCAAGACGTATTGATAAAAGCCTGCGTTCCGGCAATCAGTAATGAATATTTCGATCTGGCCTATTTCGATTCAATACCAGGCTTTGCCGACTTCTACGAGCCATTGACTTTGACACAACGCAAATCAATATGCCGTACAGAGACCGGCAGACAAGTCGAGGTCCCGAAAATGAACGTATCCGATCTGGATGGAACCGTTTTCAAGATTGAATCAACCGATCCGTTTTGGGCTAAGCTGACAAAAATCGAGCATGGATGGGATATCTATTGGGGACTTTACGGTGGAAATCCGGATCTGGAAGACGGAGGGCCGGTAGGAAACTGGATGGGAATCCGTCCGGTACACTGTCGGGAATCAGTTGCCATGTTCCTCAACTTCACCTACATGATTGACATGCCGGAGCATGAGCGGATTCTGACAGAAAACGCCGACAAACTATACGATGACAACAAGCAACCCATCAAAGTAGAAAAGGTTCTACAACAAATGAGACAGAAGCGTACGTTGCAGGTAGGACTGGTCTACCCCGGACATGGAATCATCGGATTGGGAGGTGGAACTACATTCGGAGCTTACCAGCAAGCCTGGTTCGAACATTACTGGAATACCTATTCATGCAGCATCATGTTTCATGAACTGGGACACGTAATGGGATATGGCCATAGCAGCTCCTTTACTTACGGACCATGGGCCGAAGAGCTTATGAATAATTTTTATGTACAGAATATAAGTCAGTTCCCGATTGATTCACCCGATTACCTGAACAGTAGAAACAATCCGCACAGATATAAATAGCCTTGAAAGTAATGAGAACGACAATGACAGATAAAATAAAAAATATAGCATGGACATGCATTCTTATGATATCAGTCCTTTGCAGCTGTAATTCAAATGATGATATGCAGCAACCTATACCTGAAGGGACCGTCAGTGTACGTCTGATGACAGCCGGCATGTCCGACGGACAAGCCTCAAATGCCGAATCTGCTGTAAATGAAGTACAGGGATTCCGTTTTGAAGAAGGAATACTGGAAGAAATATTCGACCGCCTGAATCCCAACAACGAAGGCATATGTCGCCTGCAACCATTGCAGATGCGTGGTACAGTGTATTTTCTGGCTAATGCAGCAGATATCATACAGAAGTATTCTTTGCAGGTAGGAAAAACAACCCTGGAAGAATTTCTGGAAATGCAAGCCGACACCGATGAACTGACTGCTTCCGGAATGGTAATGACCGGACATCTGGAGCTGGACAGAACAACGGTTTCGGCTACAGCAATCCTGAAACGCAGCGTCTCGCGTATCGATCTGGATGCATCTTTTGCAGGAGTGGAAGTCAACAGTCTAAGAATAAAGAATGTACTACCTGCAGGTTATGTGAACGAACAATCAAGACTACATTCACCGGCAGGTATAGAAACCGTAGACCTGGCCCAAGATTTCAATGATTCCCCTTTCCAGAACCGTAAAGAAACCTTGTTCTATGTATGTGAACAAGGAAACGGCCCTCACGAAGTGGAACTGACCGTTACCATTAGCGGAGCATGGCATCGTCTCAAGACATCCCTCCCTGCAATCAAACGTAACACGATATATACCCTGAAGGTATATGGCAACGGAGCAGATACCCGCATCGAAGTTCTAACCGATGACTGGGAAAACGGTAGCGCTTCAACATCCGAACAGGAATTAAAAAGCCTGATCGACAAAAATGCGTCCCAACTGGCAGAAGGTGTAGAAATCAACGAACGGGGAGACACAGTCTTCATCCCTTATCAGGAAAGCGATCTGCAGCTAGCCTTATCGGCGGAAGAAAACACTACCCGCCTGGAAATAAACGGAACCGTAGATGGAGTTCATGTGACCAAACAGACTATAACCCGAGGTATGCAACAATTTGCCAGAGTCGACATCCATAGTCCACACAAAATGCCCGGAAGTAAACAAGAATATATTTATCTGGATGTATATAAAGGAAGTATCTGTACCGGACGCATCGTATTGGTCTTCAGACCAAACCCCATCGAACTGACGGGAAAAATCCGTTTCGACGGGAATGCAGTATGCGACTTCAACGGCTACGTGGACGGAGAGCTGGGAATTCTGACCCTACCCGAAGGGAAAATACTAGAAACCGAAATTGTAGGTACAGCGCCTTGGATAAAGACAGAGACAACGGAAACTGCCGGTTGCTACCGGATCATTGCCGGATGGAAACCGAATGATCCGGACGCCGACGGAAGAATCCAGGAAGTACGGCTCCACATTACCGATACCAATGGAAATCATAGGGAAACCTACACGATAAAAAGACAGAACTGGGGACTCCCGGTAGTCAACGTGAACGGGACCTGGTGGTGCAAGTATAACCTGAGCGGAAATGTCAAAGACTTTACCGACCAAATTCTGGTAAAAGATGATCCGGTAAACGGAAGTACAACGGTTTTTGAATATTTGAAGACCTGCTCTGATAAAGACTTGCTGAAAATAATGGGCGACCAGTATCAGGCGGGAAATCCGGAAGGTCTGAAACTGACCCACGAAGCGGATACATTGTTCTATTACAACGGTTATCAGAATACATCCGGAAACTTCGGGACAATGGACCCGACAGCAATGGCTCCCGACGGCTATCAGATACCCGACTATGACGATTTCCGTTTCTTTGCATGGAATAACAACAGTAATCTGAAATATGATCCCTGGGGAGTGTTCAATAATAACCTCGGACAACGTCTGAATTATTCGGTTGCCGAACGTACCCTGATCGTAGACGGAGTTCCATATGGCACAATCGGACTTTATGACTTTGTTTATGAAAATACACACTGGGCGATTTTCGGCCTGGGCCACCAATGGGGTGATAAAAGCATCTCGAAAATGATGGTCCTGTTTGCCACTTATGGTCATACCAGTAACACGTGGTTAATGGAAGGATATCCACAAAGCGACGGCAGAGGCAACTGGTTCAAGTATGCAGGAAACAATGCTTCAAAAACCCGTACGATACGCTGTATAAAAACTCCAGTAGAATATATTTATGAATAACCAAAACTACTAAAAAGACAAGTGATGAAAATGAAAAGATTAGGATTGGCAAGTGTTGTATTATTAGGATTGGCTTTTACTGCATGTTCAAACGAGGACTTGGAAAACGGCAACCAGAACGAGACAATCCGTCCATTGTTAATCACTACAAGACAAAGTGGCTACGAAGGGGCTGGAACAACACTTGAAGGAGAAAATACAATAACAGACATGAAAGCATGTGTATTTGAGAAAGGTATCCTGACCAAAGTATTTGAAGACCTGCAACCTACAGTTGAAGGCTACAACCTACAGGTAGACAGCTATAACGGAACTGTCTACATGATAGCAAATACAGGAGAATTGCTGGATATGCAGCAGATGCAGGCTGAAAATGTCAGCGAAGAAGAATGGAAGAAAACCATATTGGAAATGGACAACGGCACAGCTGCCAATGTATTTACCGGATCCATAAACCTGGACGGACAAGGCCAGCCTTCACAAACCTTGACACTGAAACGTGGAGTAGCACGCTTCGACCTGAACATTGACGTAACAGGAAGTGCCTCTATTGAAAGGCTCACATTGAACAACGTTGCCCAATCGGCTTACCTGCTTCCACAAGATGAAGGGATAAAATCTCCGGATAACGTTATCCGTAAAGATATGGAGGTTACCTTCAATACGCCACTCACAACTTCCACCCCGGCTGTATTATATGTCTATGAACAAGAAAATAGCGGATTGGAAGTCTCTATTGAGGCTGTAATAGACGGACAGCACAAGACTCTGTCAAAAACACTGGAAGGAAATCTGAAACGTAATACAGTCTATACCGTCACAGTACGTAAAAACGATATAGACATCGTTGTAAAAGTCGGTTTTGAGGATTGGGAACAAGGGAATGACACCGAAATCATTCCATAATTATAATATATTTTTAACCAAACAGTCACTATGACATATAAAAAGAACTGCTTTCCCCTTTATAGTATCGTATTGTCAATCTTTCTTATGTTTTCGTGTTCCGATGAACACGAAAACATAAAGAATGGATTGGAAAATACCTCCACTATACAGACCAGCATTGCAGCTTTTCAGACAGAAGGCAAAATATCATCGTTAGAAAATGAAAATGAGATCAAAGACATCCAGGCATGTCTGTTTGAAAATGGTCTGATGACACAAATCTATACAGATTTGGATCATTTTTCGGATACTTATTCCCTGAAACTGAAAAACATGTCGGGCACACTTTATATGCTAGCCAATACGGCAGAAAAAATAGACCTGCAGCAAATGAAGGAAGAAGGTATCACAGAAAAAGAATGGCTGAAAACAACCATACAGTATGAAAACGGTCATGCCCCTCATTTCTTTTCAGGGAAACTGAACCTGAAAGAATATCAAGGCCAGTCTGTCCTGCCGATGAAGCTGAAACATGGAACAGCCCGTTTCGATCTTCTGATGAGAGCCGGCGGCATCATTTCCATGAAGAGCCTGACACTGAAAAATATGGCGCAAGCTTCTTATCTGCTGCCACAGGATAAAGCTGCTTCTCCTGAAAATGTACCCGTCCAAGATATACAGATCAATTTCCAGAAACCTTTGTTGCAGGACTCGCTGGGAATAGCTTATGTCTGCGAACAGGAAAACCCGCAACTGAAAGTTGTGGCAGAAATGGAAATGGGTGGAAAAACGTATATAAAAGAAGTCGAACTTCCCTCGACATTGAAACGCAATACAGTCTATACACTCACAGTACGCAAGGATGCCTTGTCGGCTGATATCAAGCTGGAAGTAGCCGAATGGGAAGACGGAGGAAATGTTAATTTACGTCCCGATCTGGACAGTCATATTACAGTCGATAAGAATAGTTCCATTCTGCCCGAAGGAGTTACAGTATCACAATCGGGTGACATGGTTTCATTGCCTAGCAGAGCCATGGACTTCACATTGGCATTGAATTGTGACGACGAACTGGAATTCGTTTCTACCCAAAGTCCGGATATTACCGTCGAAACGGTCACTCAGAAAACAGCAGACGGCAACCAAAACCGTTTTCTGTTTCACAAGCGACTTCTTCCTCCGGGATATCCACAGGAAAATGTCAAGGTATTTTTCCAACGCAAAGGATTAAATGCATCCTATACAGAAGACTGCATAACCTTAGTTTTGGAACAGAATCCGATCCAACTGGAAGGGGGACTTAATTTTGACCGCCAAAACTATACATGTGATTTCGGACGCTACATCGACAACGAACTGGGACGTTTTATCATGCCCGAAGGTATGGAACTGGTCGCTGAATTCGACAATGAAGATCCTTGGATAAAAGTAGAACAGACAGAAGACAACGCAAACGTCTACCGTGTGATAGGTGGATGGAAGCCCAATGACCCGAAAGCCGATGGACGCAAGCAAGCTGCCCGTCTGGTTGTACGCTCCATCTCCGGAAGGCAGGAAACAGAAGCCTACATAGTGGAACGGCGTAACTACGGCCTCCCCGTAACTTATCTCAACGGGACATGGTGGTGCCGTTACAATGCTATAGGAAATTCAGCCGACTTCAATGAACAAGTTCTCTGTTCCAATGATCCGGCACGTCTGGCCGGAAAAACGGTACAGGAATATCTCAAGACTTGCTCGTCGGAAGAATACCTGTACTTATGGAACGCTGCCTACGAAGGAAATGACGGTATCGCACTGAAAGCTGTATACCGCAACGGAACCATTACACTCAACAACTGGCGTAACAGTGAATCCAACCACATCAATACGACAGAAACCACAGCATTGGCACCCGATGGCTATGAAATGCCTTCGTTCGATGACTATAACGATATATTCTCGTCTTTTACGATTCCTGTAGAATGGACAGGGTTCTATCCACAGAATGATGATACAGACAGGCAGAACCGTAGCGAAATCATCCTGGAAAAACGCTCCGGCATACAACTTGAAGGACAAGACTTGGGAGAACTCTGGAGCTTTTCTGTCAGAAGCATAGCCGGACATGGAGACGAACCTTTAACTTTCTATGGAGTAGGTTGTCAATGGAACAGCAACGGCATAAACAGCAATTGGCTGCTGCTGGCCTGTCATAATCCGGGAATCAAAGGATGGTTGGTACGCGGAAACAATGCAAGCCTTGAACACAATGGTGCAGCTGCCAATAATACCCGTATTATCCGTTTCAAAAAATCACCTGTAGAATATATCTATCGGTAAGATTACGACACTTATGAAAAATCACAATAAATTTACTTTCAATTGAACATTGATCATGTTACAGTCCCGGTTGGAAACACTACTCCAATCGGGACTGCTTCTTTAAATTCCATACTAAAATACACACCGACAGGTTACCAGAATAATATTATTGTATTTGATTCCTACCACAATAATAACCAATCGGACAATCCATAAATGATCGGACAAAATTCCCGTTAAAGATCCAATTTTTTTATATTGTTCCATCGATTATTTTATGACTTTTAACCAGATAAATCAATGTTATTAAGTATCTTTATCCCATAAATCCCTTAAATAAACATACAAAAAATAAAAAACAATTATGAAATTCACACGATTACTGCTGGTTGCTATTGCATGGATAGGAGGATTCATCTTCACAGGATGCAACAATGACAGCAATGAAAACGATATGTCTCCCGACCAGACAACAACTCCTACCTACGACATGCAGGGTTTCCCAAAAGGTGCAGACGTTAGCTGGTTGACAGAAATGGAACAGGCTGGTAAACAATTCTATTCTCCTGAAGGGACTCCGACAGAATGTATGACACTATTACGTGACCTGGGTATAAATTCCATACGACTACGCGTATGGGTCAATCCGCAGGACGGATGGTGCAACAAAGCCGATGTACTGACAAAAGCGAAACGGGCACACCAACTGGGATTCCGGATAATGATTGACTTCCATTATAGCGATACATGGGCCGATCCGGGCAATCAAACCAAGCCTGCGGCATGGAACAGTTATTCCTTTACAGAGCTCAAAGAAGCAGTGTCCGAACATACCCAAGACATCCTGTCGGCATTGAAAGCAGAAGATATTGAAGTAGAATGGGTGCAGGTAGGAAATGAAACCCGCAACGGAATGCTTTATCCCGACGGACAAGCCGACAAGCATCCGACGCAATTCGCACAACTTGTGACAGCAGGCTATAACGCGGCAAAAAAAATTTATCCCGATACAAAAATTATTGTACACAATGACCGGGGAAACATCTATGACAATTTTGAATGGCTTTTCGATATTCTGAAAAACAATGGAGGTAAATGGGATCTGATCGGTATGTCACTCTATCCGGATACCTACAATGGAGAAGACTGGAAACAAATGACCGACAGTTGCATAGCGAATATTCGGAAACTGAAAGCCAGATACGGTACTGACTGCATTATCTGTGAAACGGGAATCTCCTGGGACGACAAAGATGCTGAAAGCTTTATGACCTATCTCGTATCACAAGCAGAAGCAACCGCTGGATGCTCCGGTATATTCTACTGGGAACCCGAATGTTATGGTGGATGGAAAGGATATACTAAAGGAATGTTCAACAACGAAGGTTATCCGACACAAGCTTTCAACGCTTTCAAATAAATTTCCGGCCAAAACCTGAAAAACAAAAACAAGAGACATATGAAGTACAGAAAACTTTTAAACGTAGTCTGTTTCCTGCTGGGAACAATCAGCTCACTTTATGCACAGCGCACTGAACAGATGCTGGAAAAAGGATGGAAATTCAGCAAAGGTGAAATCTCCGGAGCCGAATCGGTGAATTATGACGACCGACAATGGCAGAATGTCACCGTACCGCACGATTGGGCTATCTACGGACCATTCGACCGTAATAACGACTTGCAGAACGTAGCCGTTACACAAAATCTGGAAAAGACTGCTTCCGTCAAAACCGGACGGACAGGAGGACTTCCCTACGTAGGCGTCGGATGGTATCGCACGATGTTCAATACCGAACCTGGCAAACAGACAACACTTGTATTCGATGGCGCTATGAGTGAAGCCCGTGTATATGTTAATGGCAAGGAAGCATGTTTCTGGCCATTCGGATATAACTCCTTTCATTGCGATATTACTGATCTGGTCAATCCCGATGGACAGAACAATGTATTGGCTGTCCGGCTCGAGAACAAACCGCAATCGTCACGCTGGTATCCAGGGGCAGGACTATACCGCAATGTGCATGTAATCAGTACCGACAGTATCCATGTCCCGGTGTGGGGAACCCAACTGACAACTCCACATGTATCCAATGATTATGCATCCGTCTGTCTGAAAACAACCATTGAAAATGCCGGAAAGACGGAGCTGGAGGTCCGAACTGAAATCCTTTCTCCAGAAGGGAAAGTCGTTTCCTGTAAAGTAAACAAAGGCTATATCAATCACGGTCAACCTTTCACACAAAATTTCATTGTCGAAAAACCGGAACTATGGTCACCCGAATCACCTGTACTATATAAAGCCGTTTCAAAGATTTATGCGGGAAAGAAACTGGTAGATACCTACACTACCCGTTTCGGTATCCGCTCCATCGAGTTTGTGGCCGACAAAGGTTTCTACCTGAACGGAAAGCACCGTAAGTTCCAGGGAGTATGTAACCACCACGATCTGGGTCCCTTAGGAGCAGCTATCAACGTATCAGCCTTACGTCATCAGTTGGAATTGTTGAAAGACATGGGATGTGACGCTATCCGTACTGCCCACAATATGCCTGCTCCCGAACTGGTGGAACTTTGCGATGAGATGGGATTCATGATGATGCTGGAACCTTTCGATGAATGGGATATAGCCAAATGCAAGAACGGTTACCACCGTTATTTCAATGAATGGGCAGAAAAAGATATGGTCAACATGCTCCGGCATTATCGTAACAATCCCAGCGTGATAATGTGGAGCATCGGAAATGAAGTTCCAACCCAATGCAGTCCTGAAGGATACAAGGTTGCCAAATTCCTGCAGGATATCTGTCACCGGGAAGACCCTACCCGACCGGTAACCTGTGGTATGGATCAAGTAAGCTGCGTACTTGACAACGGGTTTGCTGCCATGTTGGATATTCCGGGATTCAACTACCGTGCTCACCGCTACGACGAAGCTTACGAACGTCTGCCCCAGAACTTGATTCTGGGCTCAGAAACCACATCTACTGTCAGTTCAAGAGGTGTATATAAACTACCTGTAGAGAAAAAGTCAGATGCCAAATATGAAGACCACCAATGCTCTTCTTACGATCTGGAATACTGCAGTTGGTCTAACATTCCAGACATCGACTTCGCACGTGCCGACGATCATAACTGGACATTAGGGCAATTTGTCTGGACCGGATTTGATTACTTGGGTGAACCCAGTCCGTACGATACAGATGCATGGCCCAATCACAGCTCCATGTTCGGTATCATTGACCTGGCTTCTCTTCCGAAAGACCGCTATTACCTCTACCGGAGTATCTGGAATAAAAAAGCAAAGACCCTGCATGTCCTGCCTCACTGGAACTGGGAAGGGAATGAAGGGAAAAAAGTACCCGTTTTTGCCTATACCAACTATCCGTCTGCCGAACTGTTCATTAACGGGAAAAGTTATGGAAAACAGACCAAAAACAATCAAAGCGTAGAAAACCGTTATCGGCTGATGTGGTATAACGCCATATATGAACCAGGGGAAATGAAAGTAGTGGCTTACGATGAACAAGGGAAACCGGCAGAAGAAAAAATAATCCGTACTGCCGGAAAGCCTCATCATCTGGAACTTACAGCTAACCGCAATATACTTACCGCCAACGGAAAAGATTTGGCATACATCACTGTACGTGTGGTCGACAAAGACGGAAATCTCTGTCCTACCGACAGCCGTCTGGTCAAGTTCAAAGTCAAAGGAGCTGTAAGTTACCGTGCGGCAGCCAACGGAGACGCCACTTGCCTCGATCTATTCCACCTGCCCCGCATGCATGCTTTCAGTGGTATGCTTACCGTTATTATACAAGCCGGTGAAAAAGGAGGAACAGCCGAACTGCAAGCTTCGGCCGATGGCGTAAAGACAGGAAAAATTACATTATCAGTTAAATAACGAACCTTAATCATTACAAAGCATGAAAAGACATTATCTGATGACACTGGCATTAGGAGTACTGGCTATGTTTAAAAGCTATGCACAGGATACTCCAGAAACTCCTTCCTTCGCTGTAGGGGCTGATATCAGCTGGATAACGGAAATGGAAGCCAGAGGAGAAAAATTCTACAACTATCAAGGAGAAGAACGCGAATGTACGGCGTTGATGAAGGAATTGGGAGTAAATGCCATCCGCCTACGCGTATGGGTCGACCCTAAAGACGGTTGGAACGGAAAAGAAGATGTATTGGAAAAAGCAGAACGGGCCCACAAATTGGGAATGCCTATCATGATTGATTTTCATTATAGTGATTCGTGGGCAGATCCCGGCCAGCAATTCAAACCTAAAGCCTGGAAAGACAAATCTTTTGAAGAAATCAAGACAGCTTTGGCTACCCATACCCAAGACATACTGAAAGCACTGAAAGCAAAAGGAATTACCCCACAATGGGTACAAGTCGGAAACGAAATCCGTCCGGGACTATTGTGGGATGAAAACGTAAATCTGAGCGGTGCAGCTTACGATGTCAAGGAAAAAGATGTAAAAGGACAGAATTCGACCAGTGAACATATAAAATACCCTAAAAACTTCAAGAATCTGGTAGGGTATGTAAATGCCGGATACGATGCTGTAAAGGCTGTATTCCCCCACTCTATCGTTATCATCCATATCGATAATGCCTGGGATGACCAGACATGGTGGTTTGACCAATTCAAAGAAAATGGAGGAAAAATGGATATGATAGGATTATCACATTATCCGCAGACCAATCCGGACAAGACATGGCAGGAAATGAACCGTCTGGCATTGACACATACTGAAGAATGGGCAAAGAAATACGGTGTAAAGGTTATGATTGCCGAAGTCGGCGTCAAACAACCTTCAGCCGAATCACCTCAGGTTCTGAAGGAATTTATGGACGGTGCGCGCCAGATCAAAGACTGTGCCGGTGTCTTTTACTGGGAACCGGAATCGTCCGGATGGAACGGCGGATATGATATGGGAGCATTCAAGGACGGAAAACCTACCCCTATCATGGATGCTTTCACAAAATAAGATTTCACATAATCCCTGTCCATACATAAAAATCCCCGGTTGGAATACATAATATCCATCCGGGGATTTCTCATATTGTCTATCTATAAGACATATTTATAAACCCAAATCCTTGAACGTACGGGGAGCCGGTGTCTTAGGCAACGGCTTACGGTCTTTTAACTGTTCCAAAGCTACCTCTATAGCCTTTTCAAGCTGTTGGTCCTCTCCCATCTGTTCCTTGACCGGATCATTGTCAATCAGGATATCCGGATCTACACCATGGTTTTCAACAATCCACTGACCGGTATTTGCATCATAATTGGTAAAGAACGGAACACGGATATCTGTACCGTCCATGTAGGGCAAAGAACCGCTGATACCGATAATACCACCCCACGTACGGGTACCGATCACTGTTCCAAGTTTATTGGCCTTGAAACTCCATGGGAACAAGTCACCGTCAGATGCTGAATACTTATTAATCAACAAAACCTTCGGACCATACTGGGTAGCGTCGGGAATAGTCCCGTTCTTGCTCGAAGTACGATACATGGTCATACGATATGGCTTACGGAGCAAACGCTCAATAATCATAGGAGAAACGTTTCCGCCACCGTTGGCACGGTCATCAATAATCAACGCTTCCTTATCAAGTTGAGGATAGAAGTAACGGGCAAATTCATTCAATCCTTCAGGACCCATATCAGGAATATAGATATATCCTACCCGACCCTGTGTCGCTTCTTCTACCCGTTTCAAATTCTTCTGCACCCAATTGTAGTGATATAGCGGATATTCATTATCGGTAGGCGTAACCACCACTTTACGTCCTCCGTCGGCTGCCTGTGTATTGACTGTAAGCTCTGTAAGAACATCAGCTTTACCTATCAACAGTTTATAGATATTGTCCACTGTAGCAGTCGATACGCCGTCAATAGCGGTGATATAGTCTCCTTCATGGATATTCAGACCAACTTCAGCCAACGGCGAACGTAAGCTCTTGCTATAAGGTGCTCCCGGAATAATTCTGTCAATACGGTAATATCCGCTTTTATCACGGCTCAGTTCCGCTCCCAACAATCCCATCGGAATACGTTCCGCACGTTTACATTCACCCGGATTGACATAAGCATGACCGCAAGCCAATTCACCGATCATCTCACTGATAATATAATTCAGGTCGAAACGCGTCTTGGCATATGGAACCAGAACCTGATACTTGGCCTTAATTGCTTTCCAGTCTACTCCATGCATATTCTCCAGATAGAATCCGTCACGATAGGCTCTCCAAGCTTCATCAAAGATCTGTGCCCATTCCTGATTGTAGTCAATGGTGGCCACCATGTCCGACAAGTCGACCGGATCTTTCAAAGTGGTTTTTCCGGTAGAGAACTTAGATACATACAACTTATTCTTCTGGAAATAGACCACATTATCCGAACCGGAATTTCCTGCCAGCATAGCATTTTCTACAACCAGTTCGTCCTTCTGACTATCCAGGTCAAAAGCATGAACATCCCCTTTGCTTTGATACCATATAGTCTTTCCGTCCGAATAAAAATTATAATAGTTGTCGGCATCTAACGGAAGTTTGATGATACGGGCATACATATTGTCTGTATCAACCTTCATTCCGGCATTTTCTTCCTTGCTGCCCTTCTTCTTGTCTGCCGCAACCGCTGTTTCTTCTTCTGTATCTGTCCCTGCGACGTCTTCAGCCAGGAACGGAGACGGAGTGGATTGAGCCAGAGGAACCAGATAGATACCACCCATACGAGTATACACATGATTCCATTCCAGGCGTCCATAAATAGGATTGAAATCTCTATCTGAGCTGAATATCAAGTATTTTCCATCAGAACTGAATGTAGGCTCGGAAGAGTTGTACCATTTTTCCGTCACTGCATATTCCTTACCCGACTTCAAGTTATAGATATATACTACCGACATATCATTCGAAGCCGGTTTTGTATATGTAATCCATTGGCTGTCGGAAGAGAAAGCAACATCCCGGAATTCGGCTTCAGGATTCTGCATCAACACTTTCTTGGTCTTAGAAGCCACATCAACCATAACAATACGGTTCTTACGGTCAGTATACAGAATCATTTTACTATCAGGGCTCCACCCGAAACTACGGATATAAGTATCATTATCTTTAGTCAGCTGCACAGGTTCTCCCCCTTCTGCTGGTTCAAGCCATATTTCGGTTTCACCGGTACGGTCAGAAATATAGGCAATGTATTTACCGTCACCCGACCAGTCGGCATTCCTTTCATGTGCTCCTGGAGTACGGGTGATATTGCGGGTAACTCCTTTTGAAACCGGAACGTCAAAGACTTCCCCCCGGGCAGTTACAGCCAGACGTTTTCCATTAGGTGACAGACTTACAGCTGTCAAATTATCAGAAACATGCTTCTGTTCTGTACGGGCATATACATTTTCTCCGTTCAAAGTAATATGAATCTGCTCAGATTTACGGGTTTTCGGGTCCAAACGGTAAAGGTAACCTCCATGTTCATATACAATGGTCTTTCCGTCCGAACTCGGGAATTTCACATCGTAATCGGTATACTCCGTAACCTTCTCTGTCTGCCCGGTTTTGGTATTATAAACAAACAGATTCATCGTCATGTCACGGTCGGACGCAAAGAAAATTTCGTCCCCTATCCACATCGGGAAAATATCCTGAGCCACATTATTGGTTACGTTAGTCACCTTCTTGGCTTCGGTATCATAAATCCAGATATCGTCAGCCATACCTCCACGATAATATTTCCAGCTACGGAATTCACGGAAAACACGGTTATAAGCCAACTTCTTCCCATCCGGAGAATAAGAACAGAACCCTCCTTCAGGCAATGGAAGTGCTTCGGGCATACCCCCCTCCTTGCCTACCATCCAAAGTTTACCCTGAAAACTATCTCCGATACGGTTACGGTAAACAACCTCCTTACCGTCGCGCGACCAGGTCATGACAATGTTATTCGGCCCCATACGGTCTCCCAAATCATCACGGCTGTTCGTAGACGTATAAGTCAGGCGCTGCGGTTCTCCACCGTCAGCCGGCATCAGATACACTTCCGTATTACCGTCATACTGTCCCGTAAAAGCAATCGATTTACCGTCAGGAGAATAATGGGGAAAAATCTCATACCCCACATGAGAAGTCAGACGCTGTGCCTCACCGCCCGACAATGGAGCACGATACAAGTCACCAGCATAAGTGAACACCACATCGGTTCCATTGGTAGAAGGGAAACGAAGCAGACGAGCTTCATCCGCATGCACAGGAACGGTCAGTCCTGCCGCAAGTACCATAAAACAAAATTCCTTTTTCATAACTCAAAAACTTAATCTCTTATCACAAGCAAAGTTATTCATTTATAGTTTAACAGGATACCCTGAAATATAGATTTTTCTATATTAACCCATTAGTGTCCACTAAAAAATCATAGAAGTTCCTTGAAATTATTGAAATTCAATTTGTTATAGGGGATTTTGGAGAGAACGGATTTGAATTTACTTTTGTGGTAATTTTCAGACCGTTATGCATAAAGACCCATATATTTTTGCCCAATTAGTTAAGTTCCTTGACCGAAGTAAATTCAATCGTATCGTTACAAAGTATGAAGGCGATAAATATATCAAAAGCTATACCTGTTGGAATCAACTACTTACGATGATGTTCGGTCAGCTATCTAATCGAGAGAGTCTCAGAGATTTGATTGTGGCTATGGAAGCTCATGCTGGAAAACTTTACCATCTAGGAATCGGGAAGTCTGTAACTCGGAGCAATCTTAGTAAGGCTAATGAGCAACGTAACTACCGCATCTTCGAAGAGTACGCAACATTCATGATTGCCGAGGCTCGCAAGCGTAGAATCAATAAAATATTCGAACTTGACGGTCATGTTTATGCATTTGACTCTACAACGATTGATCTGTGCCTGTCAGTGTTTGAGTGGGCTAAATTTCGCAAACATAAAGGCGGAATAAAGTTGCATACGCTCTACGATATTGAAGCGGAAGTACCTGCATTTGTGCATATTACATCTGCCAATATTCACGATTCAAAGGCTATGTCTGAGATTCCATACGAATCAGGAGCGCATTACATATTCGACCGAGGGTATAACGATTTCAGCAACCTTAATACAATAAATCGTATAGGCGCTTTCTTCGTTGTACGAGCCAAAACAAATGTACGGATCAAGCCTAAAACCTGGAAACGAAGATTGCCGGAAGGTGTAGTTTCGGATGTAATCGGCTGCTTTACGGTTTATAAAAGTTCTAAGGATTACCCCGAAGAACTTAGAAAACTCATCGTTGAGAATCCTGAAGACGGTACACGATACATCTTTCTGACGAATAATCTTAATGCATCTGCGGAGTTAATATCATCGCTTTATCGAAACAGATGGAGTGTTGAACTGTTCTTCAAATGGATAAAACAACACCTCAGAATTAAGAAGTTTTGGGGAACATCGGAAAACGCTGTACGCATACAAATCTATTGTGCGATAATCACTTACTGCCTAGTAGCAATAGTCCAACACGATATGAAATTAGAACGCAGCATCTATGAAGTTCTCCAAATTCTCGGAATTTCTCTAACTGACAAAACACATCTCAGTGACTTGTTTGACAAATCGAATTTCAAAAATGTCAAAGACCGATATGATTCAAGTGAATCGAATTTATTTAATTTTTAACCTTGTCCATTTTTAGTGGACAGTAGTGATATTAACCATAAACCGAAATATGTGAATAAGATTTCAACATCTTGTTCAATAAATATATATTACTTATATACAATAAATTAAGGGAATAATTAGAACAGATTTAAATAATTTTATCACAATAATTATGAACAATATAATTCCATCAAATGGCATAAAAAAACTTATCACCTGAAACACATCAGGTGATAAGTCGGTCAACAATTAAATCTATTTGAACAATTAGTGGTCAAATTCACTCCAATCTGTCAGGCGCATATCCCCTTTCCTCAGAAAGACTTGGTGCATTCCCAAAGCCGCCGACAGACTGTGCCATGTCTGTCCCTTGTTTGAAATCTTCAGATAATCCCATAACAGCTGTTTATAGTCAGGATGGGCACAATTCTCGATTACAGTCTTGGCACGCTCCATCGGACTCTTTCCACGTAAATCGGCTACACCCTGCTCGGTAATAATCACATTAACCGAATGTTCACTATGATCCAGATGTGAAACCATCGGTACAATGGAACTGATACAACCGCCTTTAGCTGTCGACGGGCAAGAGAAAATAGAAATATAGGCACTGCGGGTAAAGTCTCCCGAACCTCCGATACCATTCATCATCTTAGTTCCACAAATATGCGTAGAGTTCACATTACCATAAATATCAGCTTCAATAGCGGTATTCATGGAAATGACACCAAGACGGCGCACCACTTCCGGACAATTGGATATTTCGGAAGGACGAAGCACTAGTTTATGACGGAAGAAATCCATATTATCATAAATGTCCTGAAGGCAATCATTGGTAACAGTCAGAGAACATGTACTACCGAACTTGATTCTTCCTTCCTTGATCAGCTTGATTACAGAATTCTGGATAACTTCCGTATACATCTCGAACGGAGGGATATTCTGGTCTTTACCTAACGCACTCAACACCGCATTCGCGATATTTCCTACTCCCGACTGCAACGGCAGAAATGTCGAAGGTATAATGCCACGCTTCATATCTGCCGCAAGGAATTCAGCCACATTCCGGCCGATCTTATCAGTAATGGGATCAGGTTCACTGAAGCCACGGGCTTCATCCGGCAAATTGACCTCAACCACTCCGACAATTTTCGAAGGATCCACCTGAATATAAGGAAGGCCGATACGGTCGCTTGGATGTACAATCGGTATCGGACGCCGGAACGGTGGCCGTTCCATCTCATACAAGTCGTGCATGCCGATCATCCTCTTACTATGAGCCGCATTCAACTCTATGATTACCTTATCGGCCAGACGTACGATTGTAGGCGAAATACCTACCCCTGCCGTCAGGAAAATACGTCCGTCGGCGGTCAGTTCACAAGCCTCTATAATCGCCGTATTCACATGTCCCAAAAAACCGGAACGCAAACGTTGGGCAACCTGAGAAAGATGGATATCCGTATAATTGATCTCCCCATTATTGACAGCCTTGCGGAAATCCACGTTCGTAGTATAAGGCGCACGGAACCTGATAGCATGCGCACGCGCCAGAATACCGTCACAAGAATCACCCGTAGACGCTCCTGTAATAATGCCTACCTGAAAAGATTCGCCCTTCGCATGTTTCTCCTCAGCCTGTACCGCCAAAGCTGCAGTAACAGCCTTAGGACTGCCGGCCGGAGTAAAACCGCTCAGGGCAATTATATCGCCATCTTTGATGAGGCTGGCAGCTTCTGCTGCCGTCATGAAGTTGTAACTCATAGTATAAAGGTTTTTTATGTTTAGTTTTACAGATATTAGTATCAAAATGAAATTTCGGTATCACTATTCATACTTCCGGTTGAATATTTCCGAATAAATAAAGGCACGACGTGCATCCGACGGACTGTCCAGCCTTATCTTCTTATGATCATCCACAGACTGTATTTCCCGGGAAGGCCGTTCGGGCATCTTCCTCATTTTCTTCTCTCCAGGAACTGTAGGACCAAGTGCAACACTTTCCTTATCAGAACCCGATACCCTCTGCCCCCGGACCAGAACCACCTCTTCTCCTCCTTCCGGAACATGTTGCTCCGCCGGCTTCCGAGGAGACATCTTCCCGACCCGTTTCCGCTGGTTTTTCATATAACTCTGATATACAGATAATCCGGCTATCAAAACAAAAACAAGTATGGGAATTATATCACTCATAAGGTTATTAAAATGTTAAGGTTCTGTTCAAAGATACTAATAAATATAACATAACATAGATTTTAGCCGATAAACCCGTATCTTTGCATCCGAAATTTATTAAATAATAACATAACAATATGACAAACCAACATCCGGGAACGGACTTTAAATCCGCAACCGAACCAGAATCAAAGAAGCTGTTTATAGAAACTTACGGCTGCCAGATGAACGTAGCCGACAGTGAAGTTATCGCATCCATCATGCAGATGGCAGGCTATTCCCCTTGCGACAATCTGGAGGAAGCCGATGCCGTATTCATGAATACCTGTTCCATACGCGACAATGCCGAACAGAAAATCCTGAACCGCCTGGAATTTTTCCATTCCCTGAGAAAAAAGCATAAACCGTTGATTGTAGGTGTATTGGGATGTATGGCCGAACGGGTGAAAAATGATCTGATCGAGAATCATCACGTGGATCTGGTGGCAGGACCGGACGCATACCTGACCTTGCCCGACCTGATAGCATCGGTTGAAGCGGGAGAGAAAGCCATCAATGTGGAGCTTTCCACAACCGAAACTTATCGGGACGTAATACCGTCACGGATATGCGGCAACCACATTTCAGGATTCGTATCCATCATGCGGGGATGCAATAACTTCTGTCATTACTGCATCGTTCCCTATACCCGCGGCCGTGAACGGAGCCGTGATGTGGAAAGTATTCTGAACGAAGTGCACGACCTCCGACAAAAAGGCTATAAGGAAGTGACCCTATTGGGACAGAATGTCAATTCCTACCGCTTTGAAAAGGATGGGGAAGTAGTCACCTTTCCGATGCTTCTACGTACCGTAGCAGAAGCCGTACCCGAAATGCGTATACGATTCACCACCTCACACCCGAAAGACATGAGCGATGAAACCCTGCATGTAATTGCGGACGTCCCGAATGTATGCAAGCACATCCATCTTCCGGTACAGAGCGGAAGCAGCCGTATACTGAAACTCATGAACCGTAAATATACCCGTGAATGGTACCTGGAAAGGGTAGCTGCAATCCGTCGCATCATCCCAGACTGTGGTCTGAGTACGGATATGTTCACCGGCTATCATTCGGAAACGGAAGAAGACCACCAGATGTCACTTTCACTGATGCGTGAATGTGCCTATGATTCAGCCTTCATGTTCAAGTATTCGGAACGCCCGGGAACCTATGCATCCAAGCATTTACCTGATGACATTCCGGAAGAAGTGAAGATCAGGCGACTGAATGAAATGATCGAACTCCAGAACCAGCTTTCGGCCGAAAGCAATGCCAAGGATATAGGTAAGACCTTTGAGGTTCTGGTGGAAGGCGTATCCAAACGGTCGAAGGAACAGCTCTTCGGTCGTACAGAACAAAACAAAGTGGTCGTATTCGACCGGGGAACCCACCGTATCGGAGATTTTGTCAAAGTAAAAATAACTGAAAGCAGTTCGGCTACCCTGAAAGGAGTTGAAGTAACAGAATAAATATCAGTTAAAATAGAAAGAGCCTGCCGCAGAATACGGCAGGCTGTTTTTTATCTGTCCGCAAGCAAGATTATACTGCCCAAACTATTAAAGAACCTTAACAAGAATAAGCGGATAAACGATAAATTTGTTATTTTGCACCAAATTAGGGAATGAAGTGAATATACTGAAAATCGATATATGCCCGCTATGCGGAAAAAGCCGTTTTGAAAAAGTCATGATCTGTACTGACCATTATGCTACGGGGGAACCGTTCGAGATCTTCCGGTGTAAGGATTGCGGCTTCATGTTCACCCAAAATGCTCCGGATGAAAATGTGATCGGACGGTATTACGAATCTCCCGACTACATTTCACATTCCGACACCCATAAAGGACTGATGAACAAGGTCTATCATGGAGTAAGACAGGTCATGCTATCCCGAAAGGCAAAGCTTATCAGGCATAACTGCGATACCAGCCGAGGAAAGCTGTTGGACATCGGGACCGGAACCGGTTATTTCCCTCATTTTATGGCGGGAAAAGGGTGGGAGGTTTCTGCTATCGAAAAAAGCCAACAGGCCCGCACTTTTGCCAAAGAACATTTCAATCTTGACGTGAAGGGGCCGGAAGCATTGGATGCCTTCCCTCCACAATCATTCGATGTGATCACTCTCTGGCATGTAATGGAACATCTGCAGAACCTGAATGAAACTTGGGAGCGGCTTTCTGTCATCCTGAAGGAGAGGGGAGTACTCATCATTGCAGTCCCTAATCCAAGTTCCTTTGATGCCAGACACTACAAAGAATTCTGGGGGGCTTACGATGTACCCCGCCATTTATGGCATTTCACCCCTTCCGTCATGCAACAATTCGGAGCCAAACACGGATTCAAGCTCTCCGGCCTGCATCCGATGCCGTTCGACGCATTTTATGTTTCCATGCTATCGGAGAAATACCTTGGACGGCGCTGCACGTTCCTCTCGGGAATGTTTACCGGACTGAAGGCTTGGTTTGCTTCCCTGGCTAAGAAAGAACGTAGCAGTTCCATGATTTATGTATTCCGTAAAAAATAAAAGGATATGAGGAAAAAAACAGGTTCCTTTTTTGACATGCAGTTCATTACATCCAGCATCAGCACCATGCTGGTTCTGTTACTGCTTGGGTTGGTTGTGTTCTTTGTACTTACAGCCAACAACCTTTCTGTATATGTACGTGAAAACATCGCCTTTTCCATCCTTATCAGCGATGACATGAAAGAACCGGATATCCTTAATTACCAGAAACAACTGGACGCAGAGCCGTACGTAAAGGAAACCACTTATATTTCAAAGACACAGGCCCTGAAGGAGCAGACGGAAGCCATGGGCACCGATCCTGCCGAATTTCTGGGATATAATCCGTTCACGGCTTCCATAGAAGTGAAACTGAATGCCGACTATGCCAATTCCGACAGTATCGAATGGATAAAAGAGGACATCCTCTCAAACAAGCATGTCATGGAAATAAACTATCCCCAGGACCTGCTTGATGCCGTCAACCGCAATATCCGGAAAATCAGTCTGGTATTACTTGGCCTGGCAGCTCTGCTCACACTCATTTCCTTTGCCTTGATAAACAACACCATCCGTCTGGCAGTATATTCCAAACGTTTCCTCATCCATACCATGAAACTGGTTGGGGCAAGCTGGGGATTCATCCGGAGGCCGTTTATCCTCCGGAATATATGGGTAGGTATTCTGGCGGCCCTCATAGCAGATGCCGCACTGATCGGGATGGCTTATGCATTGGTCAATTATGAGCCCGACCTGCTGGCGGTAGTCACCCCTCAGGTAATGCTCACGGTAATGGGATCGGTATTTGTATTCGGAGTCATCATCACCAGCCTGTGTGCTTTGATTTCAATCAACAAATACCTGAAAATGAAAGTAAGCGAACTTTATTACAAATAGTAGAATAATCATTTAAATTCAAGATCAATCAATATGGACAAAAAGAATTTTGCCTTTGATAAAACAAACTTCATCCTGCTGGCTGCAGGTATGGTGGTCATTATCATCGGCTTTCTGCTTATGACAGGTCCGGGATCGACCGAAACCACCTTCGAACCGGATATATTCAGTGTACGCCGTATCAAGGTTGCTCCAGTAGTGTGCTTCCTGGGATTCATTTTCATGATTTACGGTATCCTACGCAAACCGAAAGATATTTCATCCGATAACCCTGAAAACAATAAGACAGAATGAGTTGGTTTGAAGCGTTAATCCTGGGAATCCTGCAGGGGTTGACAGAATATTTGCCTGTAAGCAGCAGCGGACACCTGGCTATCGGATCCGCATTATTCGGAATTGAAGGGGAGGAAAACCTCACATTCACTATCGTCGTACATGTAGCTACCGTACTCAGCACTTTGGTTATCCTATGGAAAGAAATCGACTGGATATTCAAAGGGCTTTTCAAATGGCAGATGAACGATGAAACGAAATATGTATTGAACATCATTGTGTCCATGATACCGATCGGCATTGTCGGAGTCTTCTTCAAAGACACGGTAGAGGAAATATTCGGATCAGGCTTGCTCATTGTCGGCTGTATGCTGATACTGACAGCAGTCCTGCTCACGTTTTCCTATTATGCCAAGCCACGCCAGAAAGAAAAGATCAGCATACGTGACGCATTCATTATCGGAATAGCACAGGCATGTGCCGTAATGCCCGGCCTGTCACGTTCAGGCAGCACCATCGCCACCGGGCTCCTGTTGGGAAACAAAAAAGAATCCTTGGCACAATTCTCGTTCCTGATGGTTATCCCGCCTATTCTGGGAGAAGCCTTGCTCGACGGAATGAAGATTATGGAAGACGCCTCGTCTGCAAGTGCCGACATAAGTACTCTGTCGCTTGTAATAGGATTCATGGCTGCATTCATTTCAGGATGTATAGCCTGCAAATGGATGATCAATATAGTAAAGAAAGGGAAACTGATCTGGTTCGGTATCTACTGTGCTATAGCAGGTATCATTACCGTCATTACCAGTCTGGTATAATAAATTGACTGAATGAACTTTAAAGAAGGAGAAGTATTGTATTTCGACAAGCCGTTACGATGGACATCGTTCGCGCTTGTGAACAAGATAAGATATCACATAAGCCGCAAGCTTGGTGTAAAGAAAATCAAAGTAGGACATGCCGGAACCCTCGATCCGCTGGCTACAGGTGTCATGATAATCTGTACCGGCAAGGCTACTAAAAAGATCGAGGAATTCCAGTATCACACCAAAGAATATATAGCTACCCTGCAACTGGGGGCAACCACTCCGTCGTACGACCTGGAAAAGGAAATTGATGCCACTTACCCTACCGGACATATTACGCGGGAACTGATAGAAGAAGTCCTGAAGAAATTTGTAGGTACCATCGAACAGATCCCTCCGGCCTTTTCGGCATGTAAGATTGACGGGAAACGGGCCTACGATTTGGCACGCAACGGCGACAATGTGGAGCTGAAGCCTAAAACCCTGGTTATTGACGAGATTGAACTGCTGGAATGTAAGATTCCCGGGAAGGAAAGTGATGAATTGCCGGAAATCAAGATCCGGGTAGTATGCAGCAAAGGGACCTATATCCGTGCCCTGGCCCGGGATATAGGTGAAGCCTTGGACAGCGGAGCCCACCTTACAGGACTCATCCGTACACGTGTAGGAGAAATTTCTCTGAAAGACTGTATGAAAGTAGACGATTTCGAGCAATGGCTCGACCAGCAGGAAATAGAAACAACAAACGATTAAGGAAAGGATACCAAAATGAAACTGTCACAATTCAAATTCAAGTTGCCGGAAGAAAAGATTGCCCTGTATCCGGCCAAGTACAGAGATGAATCCCGACTGATGGTAGTGCACAAATCTACCGGACAGATCGAACATGTCATGTTTAAGGATATCTTAAACTACTTTGACGACAAGGATGTATTTATCTTCAACGATACCAAAGTCTTTCCGGCACGCTTGTATGGCAACAAGGAAAAGACCGGTGCACGTATTGAAGTGTTCCTGTTACGTGAACTGAATGAAGAACTCCGCTTATGGGATGTACTGGTTGACCCGGCACGCAAAATCCGTATCGGGAACAAACTTTATTTCGGTGACGACGATTCAATGGTAGCCGAAGTGATCGACAATACCACGTCACGCGGTCGTACCCTGCGTTTCCTGTATGACGGTCCGCACGACGAATTCAAAAAAGCACTGTATGCATTGGGCGAACCGCCGTTGCCACCGTTCATCCACCGTGCCGCAGAACCGGAAGATACGGAACGTTTCCAGACTATCTTCGCCAAAAACGAAGGAGCTGTTACGGTCCCGGCAGCAGGACTGCACTTCAGCCGCGAACTGATGAAACGCATGGAAATCAAAGGTATAAACTTTGCCTATATTACCATGCACTGCGGACTTGGATGTTTCCGTGATATCGATGTGGAAGACTTGACCAAACATAAGATGGATTCCGAACAGATGTTCGTAGAAGCCGAAGCATGTAAAATTGTCAACGATGCGAAAGACAGCGGAAACAAGGTCTGTGCCGTAGGTACAAGCGTGATGCGGGCTATCGAAACGGCTGTCGGAACCGACGGACATCTGAAGGAATTTGAAGGATGGACCAATAAGTTCATCTTCCCTCCATATGAATTCTCCCTGGCCAATGCAATGGTAAGCAATTTCCACATGCCGCTCTCAACCATGCTGATGCTGGTATGTTCATACGGAGGCTATGAACTGGTTATGGAAGCATACAATGTAGCCTTGAAAGAGGATTATCGCTTCGGTACATATGGTGATGCCATGCTGATTCTGGACAAATAAGACTGAAGCCATGGCAAAAGTTTATTTGGGTCTGGGAACCAACCTTGGCGACAAGAAGGCCAATCTGGATGAGGCCGTCAAACTTATACAAGACAGGATAGGGGAGGTGACTTCCCTATCTTCTTTTTATGCTACCGAGCCTTGGGGATTCCATTCCCCGAATTCATTCCTGAACGCAGCAGCCTGCGTGGAAACCAGCCTTTCACCTCAAGAAGTATTGGCTGTCACCCAACAGATAGAACGTGAGCTGGGACGTCTGAAGAAATCGCATAACGCCGTTTACAGTGACCGTATGATTGACATCGACTTGCTTCTATACGATGATGTAGTACTTGACACACCGGAACTGATATTGCCTCATCCTCTGATGACAAAAAGAAGTTTTGTCATGGACCCCTTAGTAGAAATAGCTCCCGACATAATTCATCCCATCTTACACAAACCGTTGAAGGAACTGAAACCGGAAATTCCGGCAGACAAATAAAAGATATCAGGGAATTATTGTATCTTTGTGCAGATCGTTGGTTCCCGACAGCTTTTTCGGCTTGAAGGATGAAAAGGGAACTGAGTGAAAGTCTCAGACAGTCCCGCTGCTGTGAATCTCCATTATACAACTTTCAGGAAAAGGCTCATACCACTGGCAGACAGTTCTGCCGGGAAGGATCCGGAAAGGGAGTAAGTCAGAAGACCTGCCAACACATAACTTATTAACCGGAAGCGAGGACAGGATGGTTAAACTTATTTCTCTGATTATCCGATTTATCATACACAGACAGAAACTGCCGCCTGCATGGCTCCTGCTCTGTTGTTTCATCGGCTGCCTGCCAGCCGGTGCCCAGACCCGTCTGGACAGCCTGCAACACCTTGACGAGGTAATTGTTACCGCACGTCCTTACCAGAAAGACATTGTACCCGCACAACAGCTTTCGGGTGCACAGCTCCAACGTCTCAGCTCACACAGCGTGGCCGATGCGTTACGGTACTTTTCGGGCGTACAGATTAAGGATTATGGAGGAATAGGGGGATTGAAGACTGTGAACATCCGAAGCATGGGCACCAACCATGTAGGTGTATTCTACGACGGTATAGAATTAGGCAATGCCCAGAACGGGACAGTCGACCTGGGACGTTTCTCGCTCGACAATATGGAAGCGGTCACCCTCTATAACGGACAAAAGAGTTCCATGCTCCAACCCGCCAAGGATTTCGGATCGGCCGGAGTCATCTATCTCCAGTCGAAGACACCCGAATTCGAAGGGAACGAACAGAACCACCTGAAAGCCACCTTCAAGACCGGCTCATTCGGCCTGGTAAATCCGTCTGTCTTATGGGAACATAAGCTGAACAGCAGCATCAATACATCCTTGAGTGCCGAATATATGTATACTACCGGGAAATACCGTTTTACCTACCGCACACAGGATGGATACGATACCACTGCCGTACGTAAGAACGGCGATGTAAAGGCTCTCCGGATTGAAGGAGGACTGTATGGGAAAATCGGCCAAGGATACTGGAGAACCAAGGCCTATTTCTATAATTCGGAACGGGGATACCCGGGAGCCGTAGTCCGTAACCGTTTCTCACACGAAGACCGGCAATGGGACAGCAACTTCTTTATACAAGGTTCATTCAAGAAGGATTTCACATCCTGGTATTCACTGCTGCTGAACGCCAAATATGCCTACGATTACCTGCACTACCTGGCTGATCCCAACAAGGATGCTTCGATGATGTATACTAACAACCATTATTATCAGCATGAAGCGTATGTATCGGTGGCCAACCGTTTTATGCTTGCCTCCTTCTGGGACGTAAATGTATCGGCCGACTGGCAATATAACTTGCTGGACGCCGATTTGCGCGACTTTGCCTACCCTCGGCGGAATACCGGACTGCTGGCTGCCGCCACGTCGTTCAGCTTCGAACAAATTAAGCTTCAGGCAAGTATCCTGGGTACCTTCGTGCATGACCGTACCGCAAACTCCGGTTCCGCCCCCGACAAAACCGAATGGACTCCTGCCGCCGTCTTCACCTATAAGCCGTTCAGGCACGCCGACCTGAACCTGCGGGCATTCTATAAGCGGATTTTCCGTATGCCGACACTGAACGACCTCTACTATACATTCGTAGGAAATGCCTATCTCGATCCTGAATTTACCGACCAGTATGACATAGGGATAACCTACGGCAAACCATTTGAAAACAGTTGGTTACGGCACCTGGAAATACAGGCCGACATTTACTACAATAAAGTAGACAACAAGATTGTAGCCACCCCGACCTCCAATTTCTTCCGATGGACAATGGTCAATCTGGGAAAAGTGGAAATCAGAGGAATCGATATAGCCGCCCAGGCAAGCTGGAAACCCGGAAAAGAAATGCTGTTGAACGGACGCCTGAACTATACGTACCAGAAGGCACAGGATCTTACTGACAAAAACGACGAGTTTTATGGTGGACAGATTCCATACATTCCCTGGCACAGCGGCTCGGCTGCACTCAACCTGACCTGGAAATCCTGGGAAGCCAACTATAGCTTCATCTATACAGGCGAGCGCTATTCCTCTCAGGCTAACCTGCCGGTCAACTATCAGCAGCCCTGGTATACCAGCGACTTCTCATTGTCGAAAACACAACCGGTCTGGTCGGACGAGCTGAAACTGACACTGGAAATAAACAACCTTTTCAACCAGCAATATGAAGTGGTATCCTGTTACCCGATGCCGGGAATCAACTTCAGACTGATTGCCCAATATACATTCTGACGGTTATGCTTATGATATACAGACGGACATATAACACCTATACACGCCTGCTCTTGGTAATAGGAGCGGTATGCATCCTTTTCCTTCTCAACGGATGTAGAAGAGAACTGCCTGTACTGGAATCCGAAAAGGAATACATCACTTATCCAACGGAAACCCGCCGGGTAAAAGGACTTTTCCTTCTCAATGAAGGAAATATGGGAAGCAACAAATGCACCATTGACTATTTCAACATCCGTGAAGGATATTACCTGCGTAACATTTACCCCGAACGGAACCCTGAAATAGTGAAGGAACTGGGTGATGTAGGGAATGACCTGCAAATCCATGACGGAAAGCTTTATGCCGTCATCAACTGCTCGAATTTTGTGGAGGTGATGGATGTGCGGACAGCCCGCCACCTGGGAAGCATAAACATCCCCAACTGCAGGTATATCACATTTTCGGGCGATAAAGCCTATGTAAGCTCATATGCCGGACCTGTACAGATAGACCCCAACGCACGCCCGGGTAAAGTGGTGGAGATTGATACGGAAACCCTGCAGATTACCCGTGAAGTAACCGTAGGCTATCAACCGGAAGAAATGGTTGCTACCGGCGGACGCCTTTATGTGGCCAATTCGGGGGGATATCGTTTTCCTGACTACGACCGGACAGTTTCGGTCATTGACTTGGACAGTTTTCAGGTAGTAGACACCATTGATGTAGCCATCAACCTGCACCGGATGGAACTGGACCGGTACGGACGCATTTATGTCAGCTCCAGAGGAGACTATTACGGTACGGGAGCCGATGTCTTTGTCATTGACAGCCGGACCGGAACTGTAACCGGAAATCTGGGAATCAGTGCCAACGAAATGTATCTGTGCGGAGATTCCATCTATCTGACCGGATCCGGATGGAGCTATACCACTCAAAGCAACCGGGCAACCTATGCCATCTATGACACGAAACAGGGCAGAATAGTCTCGGATAATTTCATTACCGACGGCACCGACCAGGAAATCAAGCTGCCTTATGGAGTAGCTGTCAATCCCGAAACCAAAGAAATATACATCAGCGATGCCACCGATTATGTCACACCCGGATACCTTTACTGCTTTACCCCCGACGGAAAGATGAAATGGAAGGTCCGTACCGGAGACATTCCAGGACATTTCGCATTCACCGACGAAGACTTCTATTAAATAACTCACATCAAAATTACCTGAAACAACATTGGAAATGAACAGATTATTTATATTATCCACACTATTATCAACAGGGCTGTTCATATCATGCAGTAGCCATGACGGAAATGAACCGAATATCGAAAAACCTGCGGAATATTCTCCCTACATAACCCGTGTATTGGATTACATGCCGGCTGCAGGACAATTTACAAACCAACAGCCAGCCTATGAGGAAGGAGATACTCAGGAGTCCATGAACAAGAAAGTACTGGATGCCATCGGAAACAACCGCAAGGGACTGATATCTCTGGGAGGATTCGGAGGATATGTGGTTGTCGGTTTCGACCATACCATTGAGAACAAGTCCGGACTATGCGACTTCCGCATATTGGGTAACGCCTTTTCAGGAGGAGCGAACGGAGGAAGCTATGAACCGGGAATTGTCATGGTGGCCTACGACAAGAACGGAAACGGACTTCCCGACGACAACGAATGGTATGAAATAGCCGGAAGTGCCCACCAGCCCGATGCCAGTGAAAGCTGGTACGGAAAAGCAGAACAGGCCGGAAATGACATAACCCTGCACCGTAACTACGAAATCACCTATTTCCGTCCGGAAAAAGAACCTGTCAGCGAAGAAGAAAAGGCTACGTATATCCGCTGGGAAGACAACCTGGGACGATGGGGATACATTCCGATGAACCAGTTCCACAGCCAGCCATATTTCCCCCAATGGATATCCGACGACCACCTGACATTCAAAGGTACCTGCCTACCTCAGAATGCGGTCAATGAAAGTACCGATCCGGTAACAAGCTACTACATCCTTTACCCGTTCAGTTACGGATACGCCGACAATGCTATCAATACAGCACCCGAAGCAGCCATTGACATCGACTGGGCTATAGACAGCAAGGGCAACAAAGCCGGACTGCCGGGAGCTGATTTCATCAAAATCTATACAGGAGTCAACCAGGTAAACGGCTGGATAGGGGAGTGCTCTACCGAAGTTTCAGGAATAGAAGACCTGCACTTGTTGGATGAACAGATATCATCTACGGAAAAATAATCCGGTTCATCCCGGAAATATTTTTTCAAACATATGGAATCCTCTTCCATATTCCATCGGTATTCACTACATTTGTAATACAGATATTATCTTTTCACCCTAGTGATAAGATTTTATCACTCCAGTGATGAGATCTTTTCATTGCAGTGATAAGATATTATCACCCTAGTGATAAAATAAAATATCCTTTAAGAATCTATGGCCGTAAAATTCGAATTCTACCAGTCGCCTAACAGCATAGGCAACAGTAAAAAACGCTATCATGCACGTGTGGTAAACCAGCAGCATATCAGTTCCGACCAGCTGGCCGAAGAAATAAGCCATAACTGCAGCCTCACCGAGGCCGATATCAAAGCGGCACTGGTAGCCTTGAGCGAACAGATGGCCGAACACCTGAAGAACGGAAAAAGGGTACACCTGGAAGGTATAGGATATTTCCAGATTACCCTGCAATGTCCCGAAACCAAGAATCCCAAGAATACACGTGCCGAAGATGTCAAATTCAAGAATGTACGTTTCCGGGCCGACCAGTCACTGAAGAACAGTCTGCAGAACCTGAAGACCAAACGTTCACCGGAAAAAATCCATTCGGCAGACATCAGCGAAGAGAAACTTGAAGAACGCCTCTCCGAACATTTCAGGACAACTCCGATCCTTACACGCAAGAAGTTTGAAGAACTGTTTCATCTGACCACCCCTACCGCCTGCCGTACCATCAGGAAACTGGTAGAAGCCCAGAGACTGAAAAATATCGGAACTCCACACCATCCGGTATACATCGCATTGCCCGGACACTTCGGACAATAAGAGATAACACACTACCTGCTCCGGCCAACGGATAACTATTTTTTGGTATGGAACGAAAAACGCCACGGAAAATCCGGCGGAGCCAAGATTGAAGAAAAGACAGGGAAACTTCAAAAATAGCTTTTCATATTCCATAATGTCGTAAATCGCATAAAAATTGCGACGATATGGAATATGAAGCAGCTTTATCCTCTCACTTTAAAATACCCATTTTTTGCGATTGCCCTCATTTTTTATTGAATTTAACTTTGCGGCGGAAAACCGGAAACGGTAAAAAGACATTCGCTAACATTTAAATTCATATAAATTGAGAACTAATTTCAAATGCAACCTGCTTCTTTGGGCAGTATTATTGTTGGGAACTGTTCCGGCATGGGCGCAAAGTGCCATGATTTCGGGAAGAATCCTATCGTCCGACAAAAGTGAAATCGATTTCGCCACGGTATACCTGAAAGGAACCAATTACGGATGTACAACAAACGAAAAAGGACTCTATCACCTGAAAGCTCCTGGCGGCAAATACACATTAGTCGTATCGGCCGTCGGATATGAGACCTCCGAAAGGCAGATTATCCTCGACGGGAATGAACGTCAGAAACAGAATTTCATACTGAAAACATCTGTAACCGAACTGGACGAAGTCGTGGTAGTCTCATCGGAAGTGTCACGTGTGAAACGCTCCGCCTTCAATACAGTGGCCGTAGACACGAAAGACATGCAGAATTCCACCAAAAGCCTGAGCGAAGCACTGACCAAAGCACCGGGCATGAAACTGCGTGAATCGGGTGGTGTAGGGTCGGACATGCAACTTATGATGGACGGATTCAGCGGCAAGCACGTAAAAGTATTCATAGACGGAGTACCGCAGGAAGGAGTAGGAAGCTCATTCGGACTGAACAACATCCCGGTCAACTTTGCCGAACGTATCGAAGTGTATAAAGGGGTAGTTCCCGTAGGTTTCGGTACAGATGCCATCGGAGGTGTCATCAACATCGTGACCAACAAGAAACGCCGTAACTGGTTCCTGGACGCTTCCTATTCTTACGGTTCATTCAATACCCATAAGTCGTATATCAATTTCGGACAGACATTCAGAAACGGATTCACATATGAGATCAATGCTTTCCAGAACTATTCGGACAATGACTATTACGTAGATGCACCGGTACAGGACTTTTCTACCGGAAACATCAACGGCAGTTACCAGCGCGTGAAACGTTTCAATGATACCTACCACAACGAAGCCATTATCGGGAAAGTAGGACTTATCGACAAAAAATGGGCCGACCGCCTGATGCTCAGCTTCACCTACTCGCAGATGTATAAGGAAATACAGACCGGGGTACGACAGAACATCGTCTACGGCGAAAAGCACCGGAAAGGACACTCCCTGATGCCTTCACTGGAATACAGCAAACGTAACCTTCTTACCAAAGGGCTGGACGTAACGCTGACTGCCAACTATAACCGTAATGCGACAACCAACATCGATACGGCAGCCTACCAGTACAACTGGCTGGGAGAAAAGCAGAAAATGAATTCACGCGGCGAACAGTCGTACCAGTACTCACGGGCCGATAACGACAACTGGAACGGGACATTCAATGTAAATTACCGCATCGGGAAAATACATACCCTCACCTTCAACCAGGTGTTCAATGCCTTCAGAAGAAGCAACACTTCACTGCTGGCCAATGAAGAACAGACCGATGCCATAGCCAAGAAGACCAGAAAAAACATTTCCGGACTTTCGTACCGTGTAATGCCTTCGGAACACTGGAACGCCTCGGTCTTCGGGAAATACTATAACCAGTATGTATCAGGTCCCATGGCGACTACCACCAACCAGGATGACTACAAAAAGACTACCCGCAGCATCGACGCTTTCGGTTACGGTATAGCCGGCACATACTTTGTTTTTCCCGGACTTCAGGTCAAACTTTCCTACGAGAAAGCCTACCGATTGCCTACCATTGAAGAAATGTTCGGCGATGAGGACCTGGAAATGGGAGAAATCACCATCCGCCCGGAAAACAGTGACAACATTAACCTGAATGTCAGCTACGCAAAGACATTCGGCAAACATTCGGTTTATGTAGAAGGAGGGCTGGTCTATCGCGATACCAAGGATTACATCCAACGAAACGTGACCGACTTGAGCGGAGGCAAGTATGCGGCAGCCTATACCAACTATGGCAAGGTACTGACCAAAGGATACAATCTCTCCGCCCGCTACAGCTACAGCAACTGGTTCAGCATCGGAGGGAACTTCACACAGATGGATGTACGCGACAACATGAAGACCATGATCGGCACTACAGTCAACAACCTGGCTTATAAGGCACGCATGCCGAACCTGCCATACCAGTTTGCCGATGCAGACGTGAATTTTTACTGGCACGACCTGTGGAAAAAGGGAAATGTGCTGACATTGACTTACGACAACCAATATCTGCACAGTTTCTCTTATTATTCGCAGATTATCGGTTCCAGCAGCGATTACATTGTCCCGGACCAGTTCTCGCACAATGTCAGCCTTTCCTATAGTATCAGGAACGGAAGATACAACTTCTCATTCGAATGTCGGAACTTTACCGATGAAAAGCTGTATGACAACTTCAGCCTCCAGAAAGCCGGACGAAGCTTTTATGGAAAAGTACGGGTCCACTTCGGCAGATAATCCAGAGGTCGTACAAATAATTTATAACAAAAGAAAAATATAAATCAATAAAACTGTCATGAAAAGAAATTTCCTATTCATCAGCCTTCTAGCCACAGCAACGGCTGCAATGACTTTCACTTCCTGTTCGAAAGATGAACCGATAAACAATGGAGAAAATAGCGGTAACGGGGCCGGTACAACAGCTGTTTCACACTATGTCATAGCAGCCTCGGTAACGGCATCCGGAAACACGACCAATGTGTTGCTTACAGCAGAGACACTGGATGAAGGTACAATCAGTACCGTAAAAAACGGTCTGGTAAATGATGGAGCCACACAATGGGTCTATTACAACAACCAATACCTGTACGGACTCAGTTATAATCAAGGCAATGCCGGCATCACTACCTCTTTCTATCTGGACAATAACGGCACCCCCAAAAAACGTAACGGAGAATTTGCGGTACGACGTTTCACTACATATGGTACGTACGGCAAATACGTGATGACAACGTCTACAGGTGACGGACCGACCGAATGGAATGATGCAAACGGTTATACACCTAAATCATTCCTGATTTCTTATCTGAATACAGAAATGGATACCTATGCAACCAACGACACCCAGAACAAGGCGTACCTGTCGGAAAACTTCCTGGGAAACGGCGAATATGTTACCCTGGCCGGCCTGTTGGAACAAGATGGAAAACTGTTCTCGGCAGCCGTTCCGATGGGATTGAGCCAATATGGTACAAAATATGAAAACGGAAAATGGATACTTCCAGGGAACAAGGACCTGGTCAAGACAGAGTCGGGAGGATCTGGTAGCGGTGCATACAGCAAGGACGAACTGCAATGGACCCAATATCCGAACGAATGTTGGGTAGCCATATTCACCGATCAGACCCTGACCGACAAGAAACTGATCAGAACCGATAAGATCAGCTATGCCTGCGGACGTTACAAATCACAATATTACCAGATGATCTGGGCCGCCGGGAACGGAGATATCTACGTATTCTCACCAAGTTATGCCAAGACGATGAGTGATTCACGCCAGCAAACTACACTGCCTGCCGGTGTGGTACGTATCCCTGCCGGAACAGAAGATTTCGACGACTACTACTGCAACCTGGAGGTACTGAGCGGTGGAAACTCGTTTCTACGCTGCTGGCCGGTTACCGAAGATTATTTCCTCCTGTTGATGTACGACCGTCCGCTGACTGAATCTGGTTTTACGGCCAACCGGCTGGCCATTTTCAAAGCCGAGGACCAGAGGCTGACTTACGTAAGCGGACTTCCTTCCACCGATTTAATTTCCGGATTCGGAGGAACACCTTATATCGAAAATGATAAAGCATACATAACGGTAACCACTACCGAAGGTTATCCTGCCATCTATAAGATTGATCCGGCAACTGCTACTGCAACCAAAGGCCTGACTGTAGAGGCAACCCAACTGAGTGCTGTAGGCAAGCTGGACATCCAGAAATAACACCGGTTTCTCTTCCACAAGCTTGACGTGAATCTGCCTGCCATAAGGATCACAATCCTCCGGCAAGGTGGATTCACTTTGAATCATTTCATTTATACCAGATACCCCATGCGTAAACTGTTTTCAAAAATCCATCTCTGGCTTTCTCTCCCGGTAGGTATTATCATATCCGTCATCTGCCTGACCGGTGCTATCCTTGTATTTGAACAAGACATTACCCAAGCCTTGAATCCGAAACTGTATCACGTCGAAGCCGTTCCGGGAAGTGTGGCTCTGACACCGTCCCGACTGGCAGAACAGATACGTAACCAGGTTACAGACAGCCTGCAACTGACCAGTCTGCAATTTTCCCGGGATCCGGAAAAACCAGTTTGGGCCGGCTTCAAAAACACGGGCAAAAAGACTCTGAGCGTCAATCCTTATACCGGTGAAGTGAACGGATGGAGTAAAAGTTATCCGTTTTTCCAGCAAGTACGTAAACTGCACCGCTGGTTGCTGGATGCACCGGCACAAAAAGGGGAAAAATCGGCAGGAAAGGTCATTGTAGGAATCACCACTCTTGCAATGGTTATTATTCTGGTCAGTGGACTCATCATCTGGATTCCCCGCAAATCAAAAGCTTTGAAGAACCGGCTAAAAATCTGTTGTAACAAGGGATGGCGCAGGTTCTGGTACGACAGTCATGTAGCCACCGGAATCTATACACTGGTTTTTCTGCTGGTCATGGCTCTCACCGGACTGACATGGTCGTTCGGCTGGTATCGCAATGCCGCCTATTCTCTGTTCGGAGCTTCTCCCCAAGCCACAGAAAAAGGAAATGGAAATTCAGGAAATACTCATCCAGCCACCCCAAATGGCAACAGGGACCGACATGACAAACCGGTTGATACAGAAGCATATCACTCACCATACCATACATGGGATAATGCACTCTCTGCACTGAAACAAATATATCCGACCTATACGACCATCAAACTGGAACGGAATACCGCACAGATAGTCACTTCACCGGAAGGACGGTTACGTAAAACTGATACCGCTACATTCCACCCGGAATACGGAACGGTTACCAGCATCACCACTTCCAGCCAAATACCGGCATCCCAAAAGATAAAAGGATATTTCTACAGCTTTCATACAGGAACTTGGGGAGGAGTATGGACTAAAACCCTCTATTTCCTGGCGGCTTTTCTGGGAGGTATTTTACCGTTAAGCGGCTATTATCTCTGGTACAGGAAAAGAAGGAAATAATACCCTGAAATGCCATTATAAGGTGTTGGAAATTTCCATATATAATACTGATTATCAGACATATATAATACAAATGAATATAAATGACTCATTATTCGTACATCGAATGCAGGGATAACCCATAGAGCGGAAATGCCATTCCAAATCACGATACAGGGCATCCCAATCGACCTTAAACCTCCCCTGCCTTTCCTCTTCCCTCTCGTCATCGTCCTCCAAGTCGCAACGCAAAGTCAATGAATCGACAATGTTTGTGCCTTTCTTGCAAGTGATGTTCAAGCCAAGGAACAGTTTCCTTTCCGCTTCCATCTTTTCTGTCAATGCCTTTAACAATAGGCCGCATGTACGCCAATAGCTGTACAGGTATATTTCGGTTAATTCCATATTGAGCCTGTTGACACAAAGCAAGTCGGAATCTTCCCATAAGAGCCATCTGTCCCCCTCTTCCTTTTTCAGCAATACTTTCTTCATATTCGAGCCTCATTTTTATCATCTGTCATAGCGTTCTCTGATTCGTCTTCCCTAATGATTGTAAAGTATTCTTTCACCAACGGGACATCCTGCTCCAACCGTTTGAGAAAACCGACAATGCCATCATCGTCTACACATTCAATCTTTGCGTAACCGATGCTTTGAAAATATTCAGTCAGACATCCCTGAATCTTACTCCAATCGACTTTGTTGTCATCATACATACGCTCCACATCGTCCAACAGATTGCAGTTCAAAGAAAGAGACGTCACTACGGGGTTACCTTCCACGCATTCCACTTTCAAGTAAAGGTACATCTGCTTAAAGGTGGTCAGTCTTTTCAAAAGGAAGGCTTTCAATGGAGAAGGAGACAGATAGGGAAGATAGTAATTAGTTATCGCTTTGTTTATGGGATTTAGATCCAGTATGTCATAATCATCGGTACCCCAAAATCTATTCTCCACGCTTTTCTTCAGTATTGCTTTCATATCGTTCACTTTTAGGTTTAACAAATTCTTCTTCAATCAGCCTGATGGACACTTTCAGCACAGACGGAGAGAGCGACAACGGCATAATCCCATGCTTATCAATCAAATCGTAGAAATGCTCTTGGGCATCCCTTTCCAACATCTCGCTGTGGAAGTCAAGCAAAGCCGCTTTCTCCGCATCCGCTCCCTGCCTGAATGGGTTGACATCCTCTCTCAACCGTTGCATCTTTTGCTCGTAGGGCATCCATTCACCCAGTAACTTCTTATACTTGTCGTACTCATACAGTATGTCTTGGAACTGCTTATACAGCCTGCCCAGTTCCCACTGCGCCCTACTCTTGATGTTTTCTATGGAATAACCACCGTCATTGTTGCGGAAGTATTCTGCCTTAGCCAATCCTTTGTAGGGCTTCTCCATTGTAATGGTATAGGTGGAGGGAGGGATGACCCTACAAGTCCCCTCCAAGGTTATTCCCCTATACGGCTTTTCAATCTTGAATGTTTCTATTCTCATAGGGTCTCCTCCTTGTCAAAAGTCAACAACTCTCCGAACAGATGGATTTTCTTCTCCCTCAGCAAGTCATAGTCAATGGGCGGAGCGACCTTGTTCAGCAAAGCAATTTGGCACATTTTCAGCACCTTGCCCATATTGTTCTGTCCTTCAAAGTGTCCGACATAGTATATGCTTGCCCGTTCCTCTTCCAACTTCTTCAAGTATTCAGGCTTGAGGAAAGGAGCGTGTTTCTCATTAAGAAACTGTTTTGAGAAACTGTTTTGAATTGATTTAAGAAAAATGTTATAGGGCTACATACAATTCAGAATCAGCCGGTCAATTGGAAAAATGTTATATCTTTACAGGTACCAAACAATAAAGTTATGACACAGTATCCAACCGACCTGACTGAAAAACAGTGGCAAGTTATAAAAAATATTTTAGAGCCGCATGGAAAAGCCACGCGAAAAGAGTTTCCTGATGCTGGAGGCCATTCGCAACCGCGATTATTCGTTCCGCCTGCCTGTCTATGGATTTTCAGGGGGCGAGCGCATCCTGCAGGATACGTTAAACCAGTTTGGCACCCTGATGGGCGAGCAGAAACAGCTGATGGAACAGCGGGAACGGTTTTATGAACAGATTCTTTCGAGCGTGACATCGGGCGTTGTGGTGCTGGACGAACAGATGAAGGTGATACAGACAAATCCGGCCGCATCCCGGCTGTTGGGACTTCCGGTACTGGGAACGCTCCAGCAATTGGAACGATACGGAAAGGAGCTGCCGGACAAACTCCGCAATCTGGCGGCCGGAGAGCGCTGCAATCTGGAGTATACCACGGCGAAGGGCGAGGCATATCTGCTGGTGCGCGCTTCAGTCATGCAGGTTGGTGGGCATGAAGTGAAGATTCTGACCTTGAACGACATCCGCAGTGAACTGGATGCCAAGGAACTTGACTCGTGGATAAAACTCACTCGGGTGCTGACGCATGAAATCATGAACTCTATCGCGCCGATTTCTTCGCTGAGCGAAACATTTTTGAGACGGGAGGATGTGGTCGGCGGGCCGCTTTATGACGGAATCCGTGCCATACACGACACGTCGGCGGGACTGATATCTTTCGTCGACAGCTACCGTAAATTCTCCGCTTTGCAGAAGCCGGCTCCCGAGCCTTTCTATTTGTCGGAGCTGGTACGGCAGATTGAAGGGCTGCGTCTGATACCGGACAATGTGGCCTTTACCCGCCAGATAGAGCCGGAAGACCTTATGGTATATGCCGACCCGAACCTGATTCGCCAGGTTCTCATCAATCTGTTCAAGAATGCGGTGCAGGCCATCGGCACGGACAGAGGGCGCATCCACATCCGTGCATACAGTGCGGCCGATGAGCATGTGTTCGTTTATGTGAGCAATGACGGGCCGGTCATCCCGGAAGGTGAGGCGGAAGAGATTTTTGTTCCTTTCTTTACGACCAAGAAAGAGGGAAGCGGCATCGGCCTGTCCCTTTCCCGTCAGATTATGAAGCTGTCGGGCGGAAGCATCAGCCTGCTGCGGGCCGGAACGAACGGGTGGAACACGACGTTTGTGATGGAATTTGAGTGAAAGTGCGGCTTGTGTTTCGCGGCGCGACGGGGGATAAGAGATTTTTGGTCTTGTCCGGAAAAGATTCTAATGCCCGGAAGCCATACATTTCGTCAGTATGAAAATCAAGAGCGGCAGGTAATCGCGCAGGTCTTTGCGCAGCTGTTTCAGCGCCTGCTGCATGCTGTAGTCCACTGTCTTGGTGGGGATGTTGAGCTGTTCCGCTATCTCGCGGTAGGTTTTCTCCTGGAAACGGTGCATGATGAATACTTCCCGGTAAGATTCCGGCAGTGCGTCGACGGCCTCTTTGATTCGTCTGGAAAGTTCCTGAAACTGATAAAAGTCGGCATCTTCCATCATCTCCTGCATTTCGTTGAAGAAGCGAGTGTCTGCCATGCCCTTTATTTCGTTGCGTTTGATTTGGTTTAGCGCCCTTCGGTACACGCATTTCAGCAGATAGCTGCTTAAAGAAGAGTTTATCACATGGCTGTCGCGATGTTCCCATAACCATATCATCGTTTCTTCGGCAATCTCTTTTGCGTCTTCCAGACCGACAAGACGGCTTCCGTAGGCACAAAGTACAGGATAGTATCTTCTGAAAATGCTGTCGAAAGCGGACGGTTCTCCTTTTGCCAAAGCAGCCAGCAGATATGTTTCTTCAGTGCTTCTCATGGATGCAAATATAATCATTTTTTCGCTTTCGGGGAAATTTGTTTTTCTTATTGCCTGCAAGTGTTATTGATTGTTAAAAACGAGGGAATGAATCGGGAAAGTCCATTTCCCGATTGTCTTTCCAATAAAAACAGAATGGATAAAGAGACCGATATATTGATGGAAGAGTTGCTTGTGAGGTATTATGACGGTACGGCGACGGAGGAAGAAGCGAAGAGGGTTGAGGCTTGGATGGACGAATCGGCGGAAAACCGGCGGAATGCCCGGCAGTTGTATACGTTGCTGTTTGCGGCCGACGCGTTGCAGGTGATGAAGGGACTCGATACGGAGGCCTCTTTGCGGCGGACAAAGAAGCGTATCGCCATGCGGCGCGTCCGCAAGATGGGATGGATATGGATGCAGCGGGCGGCGGCTGTCTTGTTTCTGCCGCTGGTCGTGGCCGTATTCGTCTTGTATGGTCGGCGCACGGAGACTTTGCCTGCGGAGAAAGTGAGCATGATTGAGATGCGCACGAATCCGGGCATGGTCACTTCCTTCCGTTTGCCGGACAGTACGCTGGTCTGCCTTAATTCAGGCTCGGTGTTCCGCTATCCTTCAGCCTTTAAAGACAGCCGCGAAGTGTATCTTGACGGTGAAGCTTATTTTGAAGTGACGAAGGATACGGAGCGGCGTTTCGTGGTCTCCACTCCGCAAGACTCGAAGGTGGAAGTTTTTGGTACATGCTTCAATCTGGAAGCATTTGGTGATGCCGACGCGGTTATCGCCACCCTGACGGAGGGAAGCATCGGATTCATCTACAAAAGGTCTGGCCGTATGTTGCGCATGCTTATGAGTCCGGGCGAGAAGGTGGTTTATAAGACGGCGGACGAGCAAATCAGCCGCCACCGGACAGACGGCCTGTCGGAATTGTCGTGGAGGGAAGGAAAGGTTATCCTTTCAAACACTTCGTTCAGAGAGACCCTGCACATGCTGGAGAAACGGTATAATGTCGACTTTATAGTGAAGAACACAGACTTTGACCGCTATTCCTTCACGGGAACCTTTACAAACCAGCATCTGGAGCGTATTCTGGAATATTTTAAAATTTCCTCCCATATCCGTTGGCGGTATCTGGATGACCCGGACATAGAGCAGGAGAAAATCCGAATAGAATTATATTAACCTTTAAAACTGACCGAAAATGAGAAACACACATCCTCCCTGACCGTAAAAAAACATACAGACCGATGTTGGCGCATCCGTCTGTATGAAAGACCCGTTCAATGTTTGTTTGGCGACAAACAGAAAACCTTTTTTAAACCTAAATTCATTACAAAATTATGGAAAAACAATTAAGTATCCAAACGAATCCAGGTATTCGAAGCCTGTATTTTATCTGGAAAAAGGTACCATTAACCATGAAAGTCTTTTTAGCTTGTTTATTCTGTTCTGTCAGCATGCTTTATGCTTCAGACAGCTATGCTCAGAGAGTCCGGGTGGAACTTGGCTCTTCACGCATGAGCGTGGGCGAAGTCCTGAAGGAAATAGAGAGCCAGTCGGACTTCGACTTCTTCTACAACAACAGCCACATCGATTTGGAGCGTGAAGTCTCCGTTCCCGCAGAGCGGAGCGACATCTTCTCGGTGCTGGACGCCGTGTTCAGCGGCACGGACGTGAACTATGCCGTGCTCGACCGCAAGATTATCCTGTCGACGGAAGTGCCTTCCCGCCGTCCCGTCCAGCAGTCGGCCGAGATAAAGGGAAGGATTGTCGACCAGAACGGCGAGGCTATCATCGGCGCGACCGTGAGAGAGTCAGGTACATCGAACGGGACTATCAGTGACTTCGACGGGAACTTCACCCTGAATGTCGCTTCCGCCAGTGCCTCCCTGGAAATCTCCTATATCGGATACGAGACGCAGACCGTCAAGGCCACGCCCGGAAAGGTGCTGCTCGTAACGCTGAGGGAATCATCCCAGGTTTTGGACGAGGTGGTAGTCGTGGGATTCGGAACACAAAAGAAAGTAAATCTGACCGGAGCGGTCGGACTGACAGATGCAGAAAGTCTGAAGGAGCGTCCCGTCTTGAATGCTACTCAGGCATTACAGGGATTAGTTCCCGGATTACAGATTACTCAATCCAACGGAACACTGGGCGACACGCCGACCATCAACATTCGTGGCACGGGAACCATCGGCGAAGGCTCGAGCGGAAGTCCTTTAATCCTGATTGACGGCATGGAAGGAGACTTGAATATGATTAATCCGCAAGATATCGCTTCCGTTTCCGTACTGAAAGACGCTGCGTCTTCTTCCATCTATGGTTCGCGCGCACCCTTTGGCGTTATCCTTATCACTACGAAATCAGGCGGAAAAGGAAAGGTTTCCATCAACTACAACAACAGTTTCCGTTGGTCGTCTCCCATCAAGATGATGGAAATGATGAACTCCGTGGATTTTGCAAGCTTCTTAAACGACGCGATGACAAACTCGGGCCGATCTCCCCAGTTCACTCTCGACCATGTAAACCGAATGAAAGATTATATGAACGCCACACCGGTGGGACCCGGCACAAGAAGAAAAGCGGACGGCTCCCTGATTTATGCCATTGACCCGGACGCGAACGGACAATGGTTGGACGGTTATGCGAACGGAATAGACGATGTCAACATTTTCGACGAGATATATAAAGGTACCACCTTTAATCAAGAACATAACTTCAGTGCAAGCGGCGGAAGTGACAAGCTGAACTATTATGTTTCCTTCAACTACCTGCACCAAGACGGTCTCATGAAAATCGGAGATGATGACTTGAAACGATATAACGCTACGGCCAAATTCAATATGACTTTGACCAATTGGTTGAAACTGAATCTTTCCATGAGATTTTCCCGCCAAGACTACAAGCATCCCTTCTTCATGGACAACGGGGAATATTACGAACTGGTGGGAAGATCATCTTGGCCGAACATCCCGCTTTACGACCGAAACGGCTATTACTTCAATGCTCCGTCCGTTCCGCTTAAGTTGGCTGAGCAGGGAAGCAAGTACCAACAGGCCGACAACCTGTATCAACAGGTCGGTTTTGTCATTGAGCCGATAAAGAATTGGGTGACCCACATCAATTTCAATTACCGCATCAACAATGTATTCAACCGCTCCGAACAGTTCGCCATATACAATCACGACATTAATGGAGAACCATACAGCTCCGACCTGACTTCCGGAATCGGGGAAGACATTTCAAAGGAGAATTATTACAATTTCGAGGTATACAGTGAGTATACCCATTCGTTCAAAGACAAGCATAATCTGCACGTTCTGGTCGGTTCTCAGATAGAAAACCTCAAGCAACAGACCTATAACCTCTATCGCGACGGGGTGATACTGAACTCAAAACCGGAAATTGACCTGACCACAGGATTGGGTTCAGACGGCAGTGTGGTCTCTCCGACAGTAGGAGGCCAACGGTCTGAATGGGGACTGGTCGGTTTTTTCGGGCGTTTGAATTACGATTACGAGGGAAAATATCTGTTTGAAGGGAATCTGAGATACGACGGTTCTTCCCGATTCCGCAGAAGCAACCGCTGGAAACTTTTTCCGTCCTTCTCTTTGGGATGGAACATAGCACGAGAAGATTTTTTTGAGCCGATACAAAATGTGGTAAGCCTTTTAAAACTTCGCGCTTCATACGGAACTTTAGGAAATCAGAACACCAATAACTGGTATCAGACTTATCAAACCATAAACCTGATGATAGCGGGAGGAAACTGGTTACAGAATGGTATCAAGCCGAATGCCTCTTCCGCTCCGTCTTTGGTCTCGGCAGCCTTGACTTGGGAGACGGTCGAAACCTACAATGCCGGAATGGACTGGGCCTTATTCGACAACCGTCTGACCGGTTCATTCGATTACTTTGTGCGCAACACCAAGAACATGGTGGGAAAAGCTCCTGAGCTGCCGGCCATATTGGGTACGGATGTGCCGGTTACCAACAATACAGACTTGCGTACATTAGGATGGGAGCTGAATATCGGTTGGCAAGACCGCCTGAACAACGGACTGTCTTACAGCGCCACCTTCTTGCTGTCTGACTCCCGTACCAAGATAACCCGGTATCCCAATAATCCGACAGGGTCGATCGACACCTATATAGCCGGCCGCTACACGAATGAAATCTGGGGATATGAGACCTACGGCATCGCAAGAACAGATGAAGAGATGCAAAAGCATCTGGCAAGTGCCGACCAGAACTCGATAGGAACCAACTGGGCTGCCGGTGATGTGATGTATAAGGACAGGAACAATGACGGGAAGGTCTCAGCCGGCGCAAGGACAATCGGTGATCCCGGCGATTTGACCGTCATCGGAAACTCCACTCCACGGTACCATTTCGGTATCGACTTGAATGCAAGCTGGAAGGGATTCGATATCCGCGTATTTTTCCAGGGAATCATGAAGCGTGATTTCTGGCAGGGAAGCCCGTTCTTCTTTGGTGGAGGAAACGATGTGTGGTGGGCAGAAGGCATTACCGATGTGGCCGACTATTTCCGCAACGCGGACTCATGGTCTGTTCAAAACGGTTTCCTCACCGAAAACACGGACGCATATCTTCCGCGGCCAAGTCTCGGATGGGATAACAAGAACTACCAATGCCAGAACGGATACCTGCAAAGTGCAGCCTACATCCGTCTGAAAAATCTGCAGCTCGGCTATTCGCTGCCGCGCGAAGTGCTGAACAAAATCGGTGTGCAGAATCTCCGGGTCTATGTTTCGGGAGAAAATCTGTGGACAGGCACGAAACTGGCCGACCAGTTCGATCCGGAAACCGTTTCCGGCGGCAGCGGAGGTAACGCATATCCTTTGTCAAGAACCGTTTCATGCGGTATAAGTCTAACCTTTTAATTGTTGAATTATGAAAAAACAATTCTTTTATATTGTCCTGATGGGATTAGTCGCTCCGCTTGCTTCCTGCAACGATTTCTTGGATATGGAGCCAATGTCTGAGTTAACGCCGGAAGATTATTATCAGACCGTAGACCAAGTGGAAGAATTCACCAACCAACTGTATGCCGACATACTGACAACACACGGTTCGTACAGCAGTACCTTTGAAATAGATAAGGATACCGACAACCAGCCCTCCACCGAAACTCCGGGAAACAAATACGATAACACCGGACAATGGAAGGTTTCGATGGACAACAGCTCGTGGTCCTGGACGAACATCCGCAATGTAAATTACGGGATAGAGGTCATAACAGAAAATTATGAGAACGGAACCATAACCGGCGACGAGACTTCACTGAAACAATACTTGGGAGAACTGCATTTCCTCCGTGCCTATGCTTATTTCTCCATGCTGCAAAAGTGGGGAGACCTGCCCATACTGACGCAAGCCTTCAATGACGACGAGGCGACACTGGTTGAAGCCAGCAAACGCTCGCCCCGAAATGAAGTTGCCCGGTTTATTCTGAAAGATTTGGACTTGGCCGCAAAATACATGACCCCGAACTTCGAGACCCGCCACACGCGAATCTCTCAGGATTGTGCCTACCTGATGAAATCCCGTGTCGCGCTGTTTGAAGGTTCGTGGCTGACAAACTTCAAGGATACTCCTTTCGTTCCGAACGGAAACGGGTGGCCAGGCACCGCTAAAGACTACAACAAAGACTATCAGTTCCCGGCAGGCGACATTGATCAAGAGGCCCAGTTCTTTTTTCAAGAGGCTGTAAAGTCCGCCGAACTGGTAGCAGAAAAATATAAAAACAGTCTGACCCGGAATACGGGCATCACTCCCCAAAGCGTAAGCGATGTGAACGACTATTTCTATATGTTCGGGGATGACGATATGAGCACCTATCCGGATGTCTTGCTTTGGCGAGAATACAACAAAGGTCTGGGCATAACGAATCATTTAGAGGTGATTGTGCAGGGAGGATATGATGTAACCCGCAGTATGGTCGACTGTTTCCTGATGGAAGACGGCAGACCGGTCTACAATTCCTCTATCCCTTACGATGACCAGACCATTGCCAAAGCCCGGTCGAACCGCGACCCCAGACTGGTGGCTTTTATGAAACAACCGGGACAGATTAATTATTTTATCAATGAAGACTATCCTGCCGACCATGCCCGCAAGGACGAAGCGTTTCCTCCCCTTGATGTAGGCGACGGAACCGTGAACCGCTCGCTCACCGGATACCGGATTCGGAAAGGAGGCTCATTCGACAAGGCACGGTGTGACCAGTGGAACAGCTATACAGGCTCTATCGTTTTCCGCGCGACCGAGGCATTGCTGAATTATATAGAGGCAGAATATATGCTGACCCGTAACATTCAGGCCGGACACATCCTGGAATATTGGAAGCTGATTCGTGAAGCCGCAGGATTTACCGGTGCAGCAGCCGACCCGCAGACCACCAACACCTATACTTCGATAGACAAGGAAAAGGCCGATTGGGGAGCTTACACCGCCGGAAAGCTGCTGACGGATGTTACGCTCTATAACATCCGGAGGGAACGCCGTTGCGAACTGATGGCCGAGGGCTTGCGCTGGATGGACTTGATACGTTGGCGGGCCTTGGATCAAATGTGCAAAACGCCCTATCATGTAGAGGGATTCCGCCTGTGGGATGTGATGCAGAACGAATATGACCTTGAGCCGGCAGACTATGACGGCGGCAACGACGCTTTTGTCACGCCTCCGTCGCGCGGGCAATACATCATCGCCTACGAAAACATTCAGGAGAAATCCAATCTGTACCGTGACGGACTGCACTGGATGATGGCTCACTATTTAGAGCCGCTGCCTATCAAACAGTTTTTGCTGACCTCTTCCGACCACGCGGATGTAGAGCTGTCTCCCTTGTATCAGAATCCATACTGGCCGCTTGTGGCAGACAGTCCGGCTGAGCAATAGGTGCAAAAAACATTAACAATAAGTATTAGTTGCTAAATATTATACATTAATCTTTTTTTGATGAGGTTCGAAGCAAAGAAATTGTGTACATTCATACGGATGCTTCACGGATTTCTTTGCTTCGCTGCCGAGAAAGAAAGAAGATTGCCACAATTTAAGCAGAAACGGATTAATCACCCCTATAAAAAAGGATATATATGAAACATCATTTCTTTATAATAAGCTGCCTGATGCTGCTTTGTATTTGCAGCGCGGGATATGCCTATTCTCCGCGTGAAGTCATCAATCTGAACCGGGAATGGAAGTATATGCGCGGAGACTGCCGGGGAGCGGAGCAGACGGGATATGACGACAGCGGTTGGGAGCGTATCGGACTGCCCCATTCCTTCAGCATTCCGTACTTCATGTCGAGAGATTTCTACACAGGATACGGATGGTATCGCAAGCATGTCGCCTTTACGGAAAAGAATCTCTCGGGAAAAATCTTTATGGAGTTCGACGGCGTGTTTCAGGAGGCGGAGATATTTGTAAACGGAAAGTTCGTCGACCGCCATCGCGGGGGATATACCGGATTTTCAGTCGACATAACGGAGGCGGCGCAGGTGGGAGACAATCTGATTGCGGTGCGGGTAAACAATTTATGGCAGCCGACTCTTGCGCCGCGCGGCGGAGAACATGTATTCAGTGGGGGAATATACCGGAATGTCCGGTTGGTATTGAAGTCGTCCACCTACATCGACTGGTACGGAACGTTTGTCACGACATCCGGACTGGACACGAGCAACGGCGGATATGGGATTGTGAACGTTTCAACCGAGGTCAGGCATTCGGGAAACGATACTGACAACTTCCGTCTGGTATCCAATGTGCTGTCTCCCGACGGCCGGATTATCGCATCGGCCGAGAAAGAGATAGAGATGAAGTGCAATACGGCTCAAACCGTAAGGCAGACGACGGAAAAGATTGAGAATCCCTGCCTGTGGCATCCGTCACATCCGGTATTGTATAAGCTGGAGAGTCTGCTTTTCAAAGGCGACAAACTGATAGACCGGGATGAAACTTCGTTCGGCTTCCGCTGGTTTGAGTGGACAAAAGACCACGGCTTCTTTCTGAACGGGGAACATCTGTATTTTAAAGGAGTAAACGTACATCAAGACCAGGCCGGATGGGGCGATGCCGTAACGGACGCCGCCGCGCGCCGCGATGTGGCTCTGGTTAAGGAAGCGGGATTCGACATGATTCGCGGTTCGCATTATCCGCATTCCCCGGCATTCGCGAAGGCGTGCGATGAAGAAGGCGTGCTTTTCTGGTCGGAAGCTCCCTTTTGGGCCACGGCCGGAGAAAAGAAAGACGGGTATTGGACGGCAAGCGCCTATCCCGTCCGGCAGGAAGACTGCGATGCTTTTGAAGAAAATGTCCTGCAACAATTGGAGGAGATGATACGCATCCACCGAAACCATCCTTCCATCATTGCATGGAGCATGTGTAACGAACCTTTTTTCACCACACCGGAAACGATGGACGGAGTAAGGAAACTGCTGAAGCGGATGGTAGACTATACGCATCTGCTTGATCCGACTCGACCGGCCGGCATAGGCGGAGCACAGCGTCCGTTAGGAGAAGAACGGATTGATCTGATAGGCGACATCGTGGGATATAACGGCGACGGAGCCACTATCCTCGATTTCCAGCAGCCTCCCATACCGAGCATGGTGACGGAATACGGGAGCACAAACGCCGACCGCCCGGGCGAATACATCCCGGGATGGGGAGACCTGGAGAAGAATGACGCATGGAAAGGCGTGGAGTGGCGGAGCGGACAGGCCATCTGGTGCGGGTTCGACCACGGAAGCCTCTTTGGGGAAGGAATGGCCAAACTGGGCATAATCGACTATTTCCGCATCCCGAAGCGCTCCTGGTACTGGTACCGTAACGTTTATGCCGGTGTCAACCCTCCGGTATGGAGCGTATCGGGTACCCCGGCCAAGCTGAGACTGGAAGCATCGCGATATACCGATATCAAGGCCGACGGTACAGACGATGTTCATCTGACCGTGACAGTCCTCGACGAGGAAGGCAGGGAACTGAGCAATTCACCGGATGTAAAACTTACTCTGATATCGGGTCCGGGAGAGTTTCCTACCGGCGGCAGCATCCTGTTCGAGGCGGGAAGCGACATCCGCATCATGGACGGAAAGGCGGCGATAGCCTTCCGCTCCTATTATGCAGGCGAGTCCGTCATCGAAGCCACCTCACCGGGACTGGAGCCTGCCCGCATCAAGCTGACTTTTACCGGAGCACCGGCCTACAAAGAAGGGGTCACTCCGAAGGTGGCAGACCGTCCGTATGTTCCTTTCTCCTTGCAGAAAAAGGGGAAGATACAGAGCTTCGGGCTGAACAATCCCGCATTCGCGAGCAGTGCTGCTGACGGACACTCCACAGGATATGCTGCCGACGGCAAGTTTGATACGTGGTGGGAACCCGAAAGTTCTGACCAAAATGTCTATTGGACGCTTGATACGGAACGTTCCCTGATGCTGAGTGAAGTCAGCATACGGTTCGCTTCTACAGACCGATACCAATATAAGGTGGAAGTGTCAGAAGACAACAAGAATTGGATGCTGGTCTCAGACAAGACAGGCAACAAGAATCCGGTCGGATCGGACAAGATAAAACCCGAAAAGACGGTGAAGATGCACTATCTTCGCCTCAGCTTCCCCCAGACCGGGAAATATGTAACGCCGAAGCTTGCCGAGGTGGAAATTCTGGGACAATTGGATTAAGCAGGTTTGGACAGCATCCGCCTGCGCGATGATGCGGTCAGAACAGATTTTTGACCGTAACAAGAATTTTCTCATGTCCGACGGACGGAACGGAAACAGAAAAGAGTCTTGCTCTGGGATGCCCTCAAGAGCAAGACTCTTTCCTGTTTTCAGTCAATCTGCAAGCTGATGTCCTTGCCTTCCGCAATAATCAGCAGTTCTTTCCGTTCCGCATCATACTGCCAGTCGGCCGCATCCTTTACCGAGGACACGGCAGGCATATTCCGCAATATAAAGGCATAGCGGGATGAACGGTCTGATTTCAGTCGGAGCTCACCCTTAGCTTCATCAAAAGAGACCGTGCAATCGTAATATTCCGTACCGTCGCCCTGCGGCAGATGAAGCGTGCGGGCGGAAAGGCCGTTCGGACAAATCAGGAAAGAGCGGCAGCCTTCCAGCTTTTCACAGCCGATGCCTGTTGCCCCCGACCGGATATCCATCGGGATGATTGCCCCCTTCCGGATGAACAGCGGGAACTCGTCCAACGGATACCGGCGCGAAATCCGGGTGTCTGGGGCAAAAGAGTCGCCCGTCCAGAAGTCAATCCAGGTTCCTTCAGACGGAAGGTGGAAGACCACCGGACCGGAACCGGCCGAAGTAATGGCTTTCGTAAAGATATAATCGCCCACCTGGTGGCTTTCCTCACTAAAAGAAACATTCTTCAGGAGCGAACCTCCGTGCAGATGCGCGTCGACAACCGTAGAGAACAGATAAGGCACCAGTTCATCGTGCAATACCACGCAAAAGCGGTAGATATCCTCCACATCCTGTCCGTGAAACCAGGGCAGATGGTTGGTAAACGCTCCGTTTTCCCCGCCGTTGATCATGGCGGCCGTCATGCAGCCGAACTGGGCATAGCGGACAAATTCCTCCTTGCCGGCACGCCGCATGAAGAAGCCCGCCACTTCGCAGGCCGGCGAGGCATATCCGCGCAGAGCTGACCGGTAGATATTGTCGATTTGCAGCTTCAGGCCGCTCCAGTCTCCCGAGAAATCGCCGCACCATCCCAGATTCATCTTGTCCGGACTGGCGGAATAGCCTCCCTGATGGGAATAAGGACGCGCAATGATGATTCCTTCCGGATTCCGGGCCGTGGTATAGTCGTACATGGCATCGTAATAATACGGGGGAAACTCGGCATTGCTCATCGTTCCCTTGCTGGTCTGGAGATAATCTCCGAACCAAAACTCGCCCTGATCGACCTTCCATCCGTATACTCCGTCAACAAATACTTTGTCCAACTGCGTATGCCACCATTCCACGGCCTTCGGGTTGGTAAAGTCGATGTGAATGCCGTATCCCTTCCACCATTCGTGCGGTTCGCTGCCGTTTATCCCCAGTTTGTTGCTGCGCACATAGTCGTAAGCCTCGCACTGCTGCAGCGGAGTGTCCTTTCCTTTCTGGTTCACCACGCCGGTCAGCCACAGGATGACCTTTACATCCTTCCGCTTGAAGTAGGAAAGCATCCCTTCAGGGTCGGGATACCGCGCTTTGTCCCAGTTGAAGTCATTGTAGGCAGTCGACCAGGGGCTGTCGATGATGGTAGCTTCCACCGGAATGCCCCTTGACAAATATCCGTCGACCAGTTTCTTTGCTCCCGTTTCCGTGTTCAGGCTGTCTTCCCATACGATGTGCCTGAACGCCCATGCGGGCGTTATGGGAGGAGTCTGGGCATGAACCGCAGTCAGCATGCCCAAGCCAAACAGACTTGCTATGACAATCCTTTTCATGGCAAGACTATTTCAGGATTCTTATATCAGGCCCCACATACGTTTGCTTCAGTCCGCCCCAGTCTGCGATAATGCGCTGTATCATCACGTCGGGGGCTCCGCAACTTAAAGTCAGCGTGTGCTTCTCGCGGCTGCGGTCGATCGGGAAAGTAAACGTTGCCTTGACTCCGTTTTGAAGCACATGGTCTTTCCATTCCTTCGAGTATTCCACCGGCACATTGTTCGTTACCTGCACAGGCTGCCCGTCAACCGACACGCCGAAGCGTGTACCTCTTCCCTTATAAATCGGGAAAACAGGCAGAGAATATACATGCAGTGTCACCGAATCGGCATCTATTGTTCTGAAAATACAAATCGTTGTATTCCGCAAAACGTTTTTTCAAGTCATTCTTTGTAATTTCAAGCTTTCCCATTTTTTACCAAGCGTTGTTGCGGATTGCCTTATTTAATCATAAGTAGAGAAATATGTCTGTAAAAAGAGAACGGATAACCTCCACAAAGGTTTCCCATGCGAAGAGGCATGTCATCCCTCTCGTCTGTAGACTTATGGAAAGCCCAACAGTCCAGCTTGCTGGCATCGTACGTTTCCATATGTCCCAACACAAAATATTTAAAAAGTGATTGGTAAAAAGAGAATTCGGGGCGGTTTTCCCCCGTGATTGTAAAATCATCCATATTGTTTATATTTTGATTATTAGACAAATCCACATCGTCTTACCACCGTGGTTACAATATCGGAACTCGGTTGGTGCGTACTTAAACGGCTCTTGATGTTTCGGTTGCAAATATAAGGTCGTGAAAGGTCGGTTTGCAAATTTTACAGGATAATTTGTGTTAATAGCCTTTTTCATGACAGTCCCACTTTTAGTCGGCTTCTATGAAATTTTTGTTAATCGCATCTTGTTCCCATATAAACAGATAAAAAATGCCTACTTTTGTTTCATTCATTAATGAACAAGTAATATAGGGAGTATATATGACGAAAGATAGATTTGAAGAAGCCTTGGACTATATCTGCCACTATGATTATGTGTCAGAATTGAAAAATATCACACCAAAGGTAACAAAGGACTTTGTGGAAGTGTCTTTGTCGCTTGTCACATCTGATGACGAAATTGACTATGGCGAATATCCTTGCAAAAAGAGCATGACGAGGCTATTCCACAAAGAATTATATCCCATATTGGTGAATGATGGTTTCCTCGACGAGAAGGGGAAGGCATCGGACGAAGTCGCCGAAGCAAAAGCGTGGAAAGTTTACTTGTGTTTGACAGACGGAGATGATGTCTATGCCAGATGCCAGCATTCATCTCTTTGACTATACAGAAGAAGGTGTGAAGCTTGTCGGTGAATCAGCCAATTATAAATAAGCCTTGGCTCATTGTGCCCTTATGCCCTTATGAAAGGTTTAGGGGATATGCATAACTGGGGTCTGTGGGTATCTTCCGGCACCGCGATAGCAACTTTTACTCAGATTAGGTATGGCGAATTGTCCAACTTTCATCTCATACTTCCATTGAATATTTCAATGATGATAATTCACTTATCTTCTCGGCTGTGGTGGACGGAGTGGAAACAGAAACAATCGAGGTTCCACTGGAGACCATGAATGTGGTTCAGAACAGAGGGCGGTATAATAAGGTTTCTGAGTTCCATGATGAAATTCTGAGGGTGAAGAATAAGGACATGCCTCTTATTGCAAAACGTTTTTGACGGCAAATTTATAAGGGGATAGTGGAAATGAAAGAGTTCCGGCTTCGAGCCTTTGCCCGGAAAAAATAACGATGTCGTCAGGTCTCCCCAACATTTTTCCCGTTCAAAACTTTTCTAATTCCACTTTCCCTGAAATGTCAATGCCGTAAAAAAAGGCTCAAACTCAGTAAATGATACGAAAAATGCACCCTTTTTAAAAATTAAGCAACTGTAAATCAATATATTATAATTACAAAAGGGGTGTATTTAACCTGTACTTTCATTTATCGGTTCCTCTGTTATATCCAAATAGGAAACAGGCTGGAAAAGCTCATCATGAAGCCTTTCCAGCCTGTTTCCTGTTACCCGGTCAAAAAAATCAGAGCTTCACCTGTACTTTCTTACCGGCATAAGTTACAGTCCTTTCTTTCCCGTCGGCTGTCTTTACAACGAACTGACGTTTAGCCAACATTCCGGTATATCCACCTTTACGGGAACCGATGGTCAGTGTACGCTTGGAATCATCCCATGTCATCGGTATCTCGGTATAGGCACCCTTTTCGTAATTATAATTGTCGAACTCATCTTCATAAAGCGTAAAGTTACCGTCTGCACCAGGATATACACACACAGTCAGGTTATCCCATGCTTTTTCTCCCGAATACTGTACATCCGGTCCTACCGGTACCACACTTCCTGCACGGACAAAGAGAGGAATACGACCCAAAGTCGTCTCAACCGTTACATTTTTTCCACCTTCCTGCACTTCATTGGTCCAATAATTGAACCAGCGAGTTCCGGCAGGCAGATACACGTCCATACTCTTTGCTTGTGCAAAATCGGCAGCAACAACCTTATCTATTTCTGTCTTGCTGTCGCTTCCCCATCCTTCATTTTCCTTCAGATCCTTCTGTACCAGTTCAGGAGTATACTGTGCATGAACTACCGGAGCTACCAGAAATGCTTTCCCGAACATGTATTCATCAGTCACATTCCACGCCTTCTTGTCGCCCAAAAAATCCATGAACAGCGCACGCATAAAAGTAGACCGATTATGTGAAACATCCCATGAAGTGGAATAAATATAAGGGAGCAAAGCATAACGGAGTTTCACAGCATTGACCAAAGCATCGTAGACAGGTTCACCCTTCTTACCATACCAATAGAATTCACGGGGAACATCGGCACCGTGGCTGCGCATCATCGGACAGAACGTACCAAACTGAACCCAACGTACATAAAGTTCCTGATACATCGGATTCTTTACAGCACTGTTGTCAGCCCAGCTGGTATTATAAGACCCGGCAAAGAAACCTCCCAAATCGGAATTCCAGTGTGGCATACCCGTAAGGGAATAGTTCAGACCAGCCGTAACCTGCTTACGAAAAGAATCCCATGAAGACTGGACATCACCCGACCATACATTGGAAGCATAGCGCTGCTGGCCCAAGAAACCGGAACGGGTCAGAATAATTGCACGCTTGTCGCCAGTCTCTGCACGTTGATGGTCATAGACACCACCCACCGTCATTAACGGATATGCGTTACGGACACTGCGGAATGAACCCATAGCTGTCTGATGGTCAAAATCCTCCTTTTTGTGATTGAAATGGTCCGGCTCGGTAGAGTCCATCCACCAACCGTCCATACCCAGCTGGAAAATTCCCTTATTCAAATAATTCCAATAAATGTCACGTGCCTTGGAACTATAAGCGTCATAAACACGTACTCCAGAAGGATAATCCATATTGGGGGGCCAACCTTCTACTCCCGATTGCGGCCAGGTTTCAATATTGAAAAGCAGACCTTCCTTATCCAAAGCACGATAAGGTTTGGTAGCAGGCCCGAACGATGACCAGATAGAAATCATCATATGTGCATTCATGGCATGGACTTCGTCTATCATTTCCTTCGGACGACTGAAAGCCGGATTCTGGAAATCCATCGCATTCCACAAATAATTGTTTCCCCAATACTGCCAGTCCTGGATGATACAATCCAAAGGAATACCCAGTTCCCGGTATTTCTTCACGACACCTACCGTTTCATCCTGGCTTTTGTAACGTTCCTTGCTCTGCATGAATCCATAGCTCCACAACGGCATCATCGGGACTTCACCGGTCAACGTACGTACTTCGGCAATGACACCGTCGGCCGAACCGCCATACATGAAATAATAGTCAATACATTCACCCACTTCCGAACTGAACGAAGTCTCCTGTGCATTATCGGTATAAGTAGTGGCCGAATAGTTGTCCCAGAATACGCCGTAACCCTTGGTCGACTGGAAAATAGGAGAGACATCTTCTACATTACCTTGTACCAGTACCTTACTCATGTTGCGTTGCATCATCTGTCCGTTCTGCAGTTGACCCAGTCCGTAAAGTCCTTCTTCCGGACTTACCGTAAACCCCTGGTAAACGGTGTACGTAGAACGCCCCGCATCATCAAACGGCGTGAAAGCCTTGTTGTTTTCCTGTTCTTTCAGCAACAGACTCCCGTCGGATTTGGCATAAGAAACCACACCGGTACGCATATTCAAAGTTACCGTCAGGTTTTTACTTTTCATTATAACCGATTCATTGTCGGCCGTAGTCACTTTAATCCCCGGATCCTTTGGAAGAGCTATCACAGACAGGCTTTTCTTTTCTACTGTCTTTCCCTGAGGGGTCTTCAGTATGCGGAGACTGTTCGGAGTATACCACTGAACCTCCACATCGGTCTTTTTATCGGCAACGGTTGCCTTGATTCCCGTTGCCGTGCGCTGGAAATCCTGTGCCCAGACAAAAGCCGAACAAAGGCAACACGCCACAAATACAAGAGTCTTTTTCATATCTATCGAGATTTGATTAATTCTATTATTGCAAAAATACTCAGTTACCTTTTCAAATACAGGCGAAATATGTTGCAGAGAATAACACTTTCGTTGAAAAAACGCCAAATTCTATCGTTTTTTATGCTGCTCAACATATTGGGAGGGCCGCACGCCAAACTCCTCCTGAAAACATTTGCTAAGATAGCTGGATGTACTGAAACCGACACTGTCGGCTACTTCCGCTACCGTATACCCTTCTTCCAATAGTTGTGCCGCACGTTTCAGACGGACAGAGCGGATAAAATTCGTAGGAGTTTTTCCCACTACCGCAACAAGTTTCCGGTAAAGCCCCGTACGGTCCATACCCATATCACGACTCAATACCTCGACAGAATATTCCGGGTTATCCAGATTCTTTCCAACAAAATCCAATGCTTTCCGGATGAAGGCCTCATCAGCTTCCGAAAGCAACTTCCTGCCTTCTCCTTCTATCTGCTCCTTACCCAGCTGTTCTTTCCGTTTTTCCTGTTGCTCGAGCAGTCGCCGCATGTCTATAAGCAACGAATCCATATCCAACATCTTCTCATCGGTCGAAAGCGGGAGCAATACCCCTTCCGAAAGATGTCCTACCAGATCCTTCAGTTCCATAACCTGCGAACTGATTTCCTGAAGCTGTACCTTCACCCGACCTTCATCGGTATGCTTCAACAGCCTGTCCAGAGGAGTCATGATCCTTTCAACCGGCTCCTTCAGTTCCTGATTCATGTTCTGCAGAAAAACCGTCTTCATTTCATCCAGCTTCTCTTTCTGTTCCCGGACCAGATTACGCTTCTTTCTTCTGACATAAAACATGACGGACAGCACAATACAACCTAAAATCAGTAAAAAATAAAAGACGTAGGCATAACCTGTTTGCCAGAAAGGCGCTTTCACGCAAATATGTAGTTCAGCATATTGTCCTGTCCAGCTTTTCCCGTTCCCGGCAGCGCGTACCCTAAACACATAATCACCGGGAGGCAGATCGGTATAGGTCACATATCCTTTCCCATCGGTAGAATGAAACTCCTGTTCCGTCTTGTCAATACCCGCCAACTGATAACGATAATAGGTCTGCGTAGGATTTATATAGTTCAAAGCTGTAAACTCTATAGTAAAGAAATTCTGATTGTGCTCCAGTATGATACTATGGGTCATGGTTACCGGATGTTCCAATATCACCCTGCCATGATAAGATTTTCCGCTTTCTATCCGTTCACCAAAAAGCCGGAAACCTACAAATAACGGAACATAACTGTCCCTGTCGGCAACCAGTGATCTCGGATCCAGACTATTGAATCCATTGATTCCTCCCCAATAAAGGATTCCTTCGGAAGACACGTAAACCGCACGCTCAGAAAATTCATCGGCAATCACTCCATCGAAACGGTTAAAGTTAACGAATGAACAAGTACCTTCCTTTCCGACAAGCAAATGACTGATACCATTGGCCGTGGATATCCAGATATTCCCGTCGGCAGTACAGACAATGGAACGTACCGAATTATTGACCAGTCCATCGTCCGTATAAAACATCCTTTCCTCCCCTTTATGCCACCATAACAGGCCGTCTTCCAGTCCGATCCATACATTACCCTGCCTGTCTACACACAAGGCATTACAGGAGTGAACAGTAGAATGGAAATCCAACCTCTTCCGCACTCTGTCATAAATGAACCATCCGTGCCGGGTAATACCGGCCAGAAGATCATTACCGATATGGTCCGTCTGAAGGATTTCCTCCCTTATTCCTGGAACCGAATCACAGCCTTCCTCCTTCATAAGGGCCCCGGAATAACAGACCACCCCACCGGTATGCGGATTATAGAGAAACTGTCCGCAATTTGTATCTACAAGGATATTCCCGTCTTTTTCCCCTCCAAAGCCTGTCACCTGCATTGTCTCACCTCCCGACAAAGGAAACGCAGCCCGACCTATATTCCGGAAACGGAACCTGTCGGGATGATAATAAAGAATTCCACGGTCCAACGTTCCTACCCACATACCTCCCTGCCGGTCGTTATACAATGTACTTACCTCCGTATCGATCTTTCTGCCGTCCACCAGTTTCAACGTCGGAATATATTGCTTCTCCTTCAGTCCGCTGTCTATATGACACAAACCTTCCGGACTGCTGACCCAAAGACTACCATCACGGTCTATCGACAGATAATTATACCTGGACTCTGTGGTCATCACAACATCCCATTCCTTACGGGCTATGTCATAATACAGCATCACCCCTCCTTTCACACCATTACACAGCTGATAGAAACAACGCTCCCCCTGTACTACATACGATGTCTTCCCATACAACCCGGATGGGAGATTTTCCGGATATCCCTGCCGGTAAATTTCTCGTCCCGAATGGAAGTCATGACAGACCAGCAGACCGGACCGGTAAAAGATATAAAGTCTGTCATCCACCATCCCCAGATCATAGACCTGGTCCCCGTCCAATGATATCCTCCGCCTGAAAAAACGGGCTTTATGCGTCTTACCGTCTACACAATACAGACTATCACCTCCGGTTATCACCCACAAATTCCGGTCCCTGTCCATGAACAGGTCCTTAAGTCCACCCTTGATACCCCATTGTACCGGCAACGTTTCAGGATTCACGACAAATTTCTGGCTGTCAATATCCAACACCATCAACTGATACTGGTTCTTTATCCACATATATCCGTTTCCGTCTATATAGGTATGATGATAACCCGAATATTCCGATAAAGGACAAAAATGTTCCCGTCCATAATGAAGATAACTGAAGTCCGTACCGTCAAACAGATTCAGCTGCCCTTCCGTCATAATCATCATCCGTCCGTCGGGAAGCTGGGCGATACTTCTCACTTTGTTTCCGGACAACCCCTGGGTTGCATCAATCGGAGTGAAGACACAAGACGAAGCAGACACGACCGGACACACATGCAGCCATACCAACAACAGATACAGATATAGAATAAACCTGAGTTTCATAGCAATAAAGCAAGAATTATACAGACAAAGATAAAAATATCCTTTTCATATTCTATCTTCCGGAACAAATTACTGTTAAAATATTCATAAATGCTATTATATCAAATATTCTTATTATCTTTGCCCGCTGAAAATAAATGTGGAAAGATTTGAGTAGCTTGCAACCACGGAAAAAAATGCTAAAACACAGATCAATTTCTTGAGGAAACCTTCTACTCTTATCCGTACACGGATAAAAACAATCAATAAAACATTTCTAATTTTAAGGTAACATGGGATACTTATTCACATCCGAATCGGTGTCTGAAGGACACCCCGACAAAGTGGCGGATCAGATTTCCGACGCTGTGCTTGACAAACTGTTGGCATACGACCCCAGTTCGAAAGTAGCTTGCGAAACATTGGTAACTACCGGACAGGTAGTACTGGCAGGAGAAGTGAAAACCAAAGCCTACATCGACTTACAGCGTGTAGCCCGCGAAGTGATCAACAAAATCGGTTATACCAAGAGCGAATATATGTTCGAGGGTAATTCTTGCGGTGTATTCTCGGCTATTCACGAACAAAGCCCTGATATCAACCGTGGGGTTGAACGTGAAGACCCGATGAACCAAGGCGCAGGTGACCAAGGCATGATGTTCGGTTATGCCACCAACGAAACCGAAAACTATATGCCTCTCTCACTCGACCTGGCACATAAACTGTTGATGGTTCTGGCCGAAATCCGCCGGGAAGACAAAGTAATGACTTATCTCCGCCCGGATTCAAAGAGTCAGGTCACCATCGAATACGATGATAACCGCCGTCCGGTACGTATCGATACCATCGTAGTCTCTACCCAACACGATGAATTCATCCAGCCGGAAAACAATACGCCTGAAGCTCAGGCAAAGGCCGACGAAGCCATGCTTGCACAGATACGGAAAGACGTCATTGAAATCCTGATGCCACGTGTCATCGCAGAAATACACAACCCGGAAGTATTGAAGCTCTTCAATGACCAGATCAAATATTTCGTGAATCCGACCGGAAAATTCGTTATCGGAGGCCCTCACGGGGATACAGGACTGACCGGACGTAAAATCATCGTAGATACTTATGGAGGTGCAGGCGCACATGGTGGCGGTGCCTTCTCGGGCAAAGATCCCAGCAAGGTAGACCGCAGTGCAGCGTATGCAGCACGGCATATCGCTAAGAATCTGGTAGCAGCAGGTGTAGCCGACGAAGTACTGGTACAGGTATCGTATGCTATCGGAGTAGCCCGTCCGATCAATATCTACGTAAATACCTACGGACGCAGTCATGTAAACATGACCGACGGCGAAATAGCCAAGAAAGTAGACGAAATTTTCGACATGCGTCCGGCCGCTATCGAACAGCGTCTGAAACTGCGTAACCCTATTTATAGTGAAACTGCTGCTTATGGTCATATGGGACGTACTCCACAAGTGGTCACCAAGCATTTCGAATCGGCATATGAAGGAAACAAGGATGTCGAAGTCGAACTGTTCACATGGGAAAAGCTGGATTATGTAGACAAAGTGAAGGCAGCATTCGGACTTTGATCCGGAAACCGCCGAATATTCTGATATAAAGACATGCCATGAAACGATCCGGAACAGAACGGAACGCCATTCATGGCATGTTTTCTTTTCAGAAATCTCCATTTTATCCGTACCTTTGCAACCGAAAAAACAGAACCACCATGAATGATATAAAAAACGTATGTGTATACAGTGCATCAAGCACTAAAATAAACCGTATCTATTTTCAGGCAGCTGAAGAACTGGGTCATCTGCTTGCCCGGAAAGGCATCAACCTGATCAATGGAGCAGGCAGGTTAGGACTGATGTGTAAAATCAGTGACGCCACACTCGAAGCCGGTGGAACCGTAACCGGCATCATCCCTCATTTCATGATAGAACAGAACTGGCACCACAAAGGCCTGACCCAGCTGATAGAGACCAAAGACATGCATGAACGAAAACAATTAATGGCTGATATGTCGGACGGCATCATAGCCCTTCCCGGCGGATGCGGAACAATGGAAGAACTGCTGGAAATCATTACGTGGAAACAACTGGCCCTCTACCTGAAACCCATCGTCATACTGAATACCAACGGATTTTATGATCCGCTTCTGGAAATGCTTAAAAGAGCCATTGAACAGAATTTCATGCGACCGGAACACGGAAACATATGGCAAGTAGCCTTTACGCCGGAAGAAGCGATAAATATGTTATATACAACCCCCATATGGGATAAAGAAATTCGTAAATTTGCCGCAATATGAGCAACCAGAGCCGTATAGGAATTAAATTCATAGACACTCAGATGCAGAAACAGCAGCAGGAACTGCAAGCTGCTCTGCAGAAAAGCATACAGGTAAGCCAAAAGACCGGTATGCAGGGTGAACCCTTACCCTATACGCTCTGTTCAGACAACATAATCAACGGAACCGTCATACTCTGCTTCCTATTTCTGACCTACGCACTGAAGAACTGCAAAAAATACCTGGCACAACACATCAAAAGCCTATTTGCCCATAAGGAACGGACCAGTCTGTTCGATGAGATAGTAAACACCAATTCCCGCTACATTTTCACACTTATCTTGGTAACCAGCATTTCGTCCGGTATCTATCTTTTCAATTACTTTATACATACCAATGTATTACTCAACAAAATAGTACCACATGGAATAGCTTTGGGAATCTATATTTCCATTATACTTCTATACATCGGGATCAAATGGAGCATGTACCGTTTCATAGACTGGATATTTTTTGATAAGGAAAAACATAAGACCTGGATCCAGTTCTATTTCAACACGACAGGAGGAATCAGTCTACTGCTGTTTCCTGCCGTTTTACTGATCATCTATTCCGAAATCGGTTACAATAAAGGTAACTATCTCATTCTAATTATTTTATTTTTAGCTAAAATATTGTTATTTTATAAATGCTTTAGGAACTTTTTTTATCATTTTCATGGTTTTATCCATTTTATTGTGTACTTTTGTGCCCTCGAAATCATCCCCTTAATCCTATTATGGAAAGGGTTGGTTCGTTTAAATATTTTTTTGATTTTAATTTTTTAATACCTTGAAGATAAAGAAAGTTCTCGTATCTCAGCCTAAACCTACTTCAGAAAAGTCACCTTATTATGATATCGCTGAGAAATACGGCGTGAAAATAGATTTTCGCCCGTTTATTAAAGTAGAGAGTCTGCCAGCAAAAGAATTCAGACAACAAAAAGTTTCTATCTTGGATCATACTGCTGTAGTATTCACTTCACGCCATGCCATAGACCATTTCTTTAGTCTTTGCGCCGAATTACGCGTAACCATTCCGGAAACAATGAAATATTTCTGTACATCGGAAACAATTGCACTCTACATCCAGAAATATGTACAATACCGTAAACGTAAAGTTTTCTTTGGAGCTACAGGTAAATTTGCAGATCTGATTCCTGTCATGCTGAAGCATAACACTGAGAAATATTTCATACCGATGTCGGACGTTCACAATGATGAGGTAAAGAACCTCCTCGACAAGAACAAACTCCAACACACTGAAGCTGTCATGTACCGTACGGTAAGCAATGACTTCACACCGGAAGAAAAATTTGACTATGACATGCTGATCTTTTTCAGTCCTGCCGGTATCCAGTCATTGATGAAGAAATTCCCAGGATTTGAACAGAAAGATATAGCTATAGGCAGCTTCGGACCTACTACTGCCAAAGCAGTCAAGGATGCAGGCCTACGTCTGGATCTTGAAGCTCCTACCGTAGCAGCCCCCTCAATGCCTGCGGCATTGGACCAATTCATCCGTGAACACAACAAATAACATTGTATTTATATCATTCGGTATAAAGTAAGATCCTTTAAATACACATGTTTTCAAGGATCCGCCTTATACCGGATGATTCTATTTTTATAAACTCCATATATGGCAGAGTCGGAAAAGCACACATTGTCAAAAGCAGAACGTCTGAACAGCCTGATTCTCATTGAAAAGCTGTTTTCAGGTGGAAGCAGGTCATTGCCAGCTTTTCCTTTACGCATTGTCTATATGCCGATAGAGAACGACCGCTTTCCTTGTGTATCGGTACTGATCAGTGTTCCAAAGAAACGCTTCAAACGTGCCGTCAAGCGCAATCTCGTCAAACGTCAGATTCGTGAAGCATACCGCAAGAACAAATCCCTTCTGACCGATCCGTTAAAAGCCTGCGGCAAACAGGCTGTCATTGCCTTTATCTGGTTGGACAACAATATCTATCCTACAGCCGAAGTAGAAGAAAAGGTTAAGAAACTGCTCCAACTTACAGCCGAACGTATGCAATGAAGAAATTGCTTACATATTTGCTTCTGATTCCGATTTACTTTTACCGGAACTGTATTTCACCATTTACCCCTCCCTCATGCCGTTTTACGCCGACATGTTCACAATACGCCATAGAAGCGATTAAGAAACATGGGCCTATAAAAGGACTTTATCTGGCAATCCGCCGTATACTCCGATGCCATCCCTGGGGCGGTTCCGGATATGATCCGGTCCCCTAATCTCCTTATCATATATGTTACTGGATATCCATACACACCATTTGTCACAGCCATACGATACCGCCATTATAAACGGTTGCATGTATGGCAGCCCCATTCCGGAAGAAGCTGTCTATATATCGGCAGGTATCCATCCCTGGTATCTTACGGAAGAAAATCTCCCATTGCAACAACGATGGCTTATAGACAAGCTGGAAGATTCCCGCACCATTGCTCTAGGAGAAAGCGGACTCGACAAACTCTGCAGTACGCCTTTCCACATACAGGAAGAAGCTTTCTCCTTTACCTGTAGACAGGCGGAACAATATCACCTGCCCCTCATCATACATGCCGTAAAAAGCTACAATGAAATCATTGCTTTCAAACAAAAGATACATCCTACAATCCCATGGATCATCCACGGATTCCGAGGGAAAAAAGAACTGGCCCAAAGTCTGGTAAAACAAGGGTTATATCTCTCTTTCGGGGCAAAATACCAACCGGAAGCATTGGCATCGGTACCCAGCAATACTTTTTTACTGGAAACAGATGAAAGTAGCATAGATATAAAGACATTGTACAGACAAGCGGCAGACATACGTAACGTAACAGCAGAAAGTCTGCAAGGAAGCTTACAGAAAACGATTAACAGCCTCTTTTTTAACCTATAAAGTTGGTTATTCAGATAAAGAATCGTATTTTTGCCTGTCATTCAAGAAATCAAATCATAACATAAAATAACATATATCATTCGATGAACTTTGTAGAAGAAATTACATGGCGCGGTATGTTACATACCATGATGCCAGGCACGGAAGAATTACTGCAGAAAGAAATGGTAACAGCTTACTTGGGTTTTGACCCGACAGCCGATTCACTGCACATCGGCCATTTGTGCGGTATCATGATGTTACGTCATTTCCAACGCTGCGGACATAAGCCTATCGCTTTGGTAGGCGGTGCAACCGGAATGATCGGCGACCCATCAGGAAAATCCCAAGAAAGAAATCTGCTGGATGAAGAGACATTACGCCATAACCAGGAATGTATCAAAAAACAGTTGGGTAAATTCCTTGATTTCGAATCCGACGCTCCCAACAAGGCAGAACTGGTAAACAATTATGACTGGATGAAAGACTTCACCTTCCTTGACTTTGCCCGCACTGTGGGAAAACATATTACAGTCAACTATATGATGGCTAAAGATTCTGTCCAGAAACGTTTGAACGGTGAAGCACGCGATGGTCTGTCATTTACAGAATTCACATACCAGCTGTTACAGGGATATGACTTCCTTCACTTGTATGAGACTAAAAACTGTAAATTGCAATTAGGTGGTTCCGACCAATGGGGCAACATCACGACAGGTGCCGAACTGATTCGCCGTACCAATGGAGGTGAAGTATATGCACTCACTTGTCCGCTAATCACTAAAGCTGATGGAACCAAATTCGGTAAGACCGAATCCGGAAATGTATGGCTGGATCCGAAATATACCTCCCCATATAAATTTTATCAGTTCTGGCTCAATGTAAGTGATGATGATGCCAAACGTTATATCAAAATCTTCACCTCGTTAAGCAAGGAAGAAATTGAAGCATTGACAGCAGAACACGACCAGGCTCCACATCTGCGTACATTGCAGAAACGTTTGGCCAAGGAAGTAACCATCATGGTACATTCAGAAGAAGACTACAATGCAGCAGTAGAAGCATCGGGTATTCTGTTCGGAAACTCCACTTCAGAAGCATTAAAGAAACTGGATGAAGACACATTGTTATCTGTCTTTGAAGGAGTACCTCAGTTTGAGATTTCCAGATCAGAAATTGAAACAGGAATCAAAGCTGTCGACTTGTTTACAGAAAAAGCTTCCATATTCCCTTCAAAAGGTGAAATGCGCAAACTTACCCAAGGAGGCGGTGTTTCGCTAAACAAAGAAAAACTGTCCGCTTTCGACCAAATCATCACAACAGCCGATTTGCTGGATGAAAAATATCTGCTGGTTCAACGTGGAAAGAAAAACTACTACCTGATTATAGCGAAATAATCAACTGAATTATCAATACTTCAAAGAGACTGCTTCAGATATAAAGCAGTCTCTTTTTTTATCTGTAAAAAAATAGTAATATTCTGTACATCGTTATGTAATAACATATTACGACTTTCGGGTAGTTAAAAAAACTATTATGGAAATATTTGGAGACCAATATGCTGTAGGATGTACGGCAAGTGGAGAATACTACGCTTACCTGATTTCACATGAACAATGCTGCGCTTATGGTGAAAGCGCAGAAGAAGCCCTGACCAACCTTCAGGTTGTAGCCGATGAATACTTCGATGAAGTATATGCCATATATAAAATTGAAGATATAGCCTAAATCAGACAAATGAAACTTAAATTATCAATCGGAAATCTAAAGGCTTACAGCGTAAGTCTACTTATGCTCCTGATAGCCAGTCTATATCTTTTTTATCTGGGATATAATCTATATCAAAACGGACACTAATATCTTTCTACCCAAACTATGGAAAAAAAAGAATTCACAAACAGATGCAGTTACCGGACAATTGTCTTGTCGGATATACATTTAGGGACAAGCCATTCAAAAATCAACCAAATAAGCGATTTCTTAAGCCATGTAAATTGCGACCGTCTCATTCTCAACGGTGACATCATAGACGGATGGAGCCTTCAAAAGTTCGGTACCGGAAAATGGAAAGCCGAACATACACGTTTCTTCAAAATCATCATGAAAATGATGGAAAAGCACAATACGGAAGTTATCTACGTACGGGGAAACCATGATGATTTTCTGGACAATCTGGCACCTCTGCAATTCGCCAATCTGAAAATCGTCAAAGAATATATATTGGAAAGTAATGGAAAGCATTATTTCGTCACACATGGTGACATTTTTGACCGTGTAACCACACAAATGAAATGGATTGCCAAGTTAGGTGATTTAGGATATACCTTTCTGCTATGGATGAACAGCAAATACAACCAATGGAGAATTAAACAAGGCAAGCCTTATTATTCACTGTCACAGGAAATCAAACAAAAAGTAAAGACCGCTGTTTCATATATATCCGATTTCGAGAATGTATTGGTAGATTTTGCCCGCTCACGTGAATGTGAGGGCGTAATTTGCGGACATATCCACCATCCAGAAAATAAAATGATTGGCAACATCCATTATCTGAATTCCGGTGACTGGGTTGAAACCATGTCGGCTCTTACTGAAGATAAAGACGGAAACTGGAATGTTTTCTTCTATACCCAAGAGATGAGCCATGAATACGAGAACAGCACTGTATTAACCCTAATTTCAGCTGCATCATGAAAATATTATTCGTTGTGCAAGGTGAGGGAAGAGGTCATCTCACACAAGCCATATCCATGGAAAAACTGCTTACCGATAACGGACACCATGTTGTAGAGGTTCTGGTAGGGAAAAGTGAATTCCGAAGACTGCCAGGATTCTTTAACCGAAGCATCAAAGCTCCCATCCGGCAATTCCTCAGTCCAAACTTTCTACCTACCCAAGCCAACCAACGGGCCGACTTGTCAAGAAGTTTTCTGTTCAACCTGATAAAACTGCCTGAATATGCCGAAAGTATGCGTTTTATCAATGAACGTATCAAAGAAAGTCATGCCGACATAGTCATCAACTTCTATGAACTGATAACCGGACTGACATATCTTTTTTACCGTCCTGCAGTTCCACATATCTGTATCGGTCATCAATATCTCTTCCTCCATAAGGATTTCAAACTACCGACAGAAAAAAAGGCACAACTTTTCTGTCTGAACCTCTTTTCACGCATAACATCTATCGGCGCAAGTAAACGTCTGGCACTTTCATTCAAAGGTATGAATCCCGACAAAAGACACAACATATGTGTCGTTCCCCCTCTGTTGCGACAAGAAGTTTTCCAACTGGAAACCACACAGGGAAACTATATACACGGATACATGGTCAACTCCGGATTTTCAAGAAGCATCTATGAATGGCATAACAAACGTCCAGACATTCCCCTACGTTTCTTTTGGGACCGTTGGGACAAAGAACCAATTACAAAAATTGACGATACATTATCTTTCTACCAACTGGATGATGTAAATTTTCTGAAGCAGATGTCCGGTTGCAAAGCATATGCCAGTACAGCCGGATTCGAATCCATATGTGAGGCCATGTATCTGGGAAAACCGATTCTGATGGTACCGGCACACATCGAACAGGAATGTAACGCATATGATGCGGTACAGAACGGAGCCGGCATATCCGACAACAATTTCAATCTGGAAAAACTACTGGATTTTACAGCCGGATACAAGCCTAACCTACAATTCCAGTATTGGGTACGTTCTGCCGGATATATAATCCTAAACGAACTTGAAAACATAGGTAGCATATCGCCCGAAGAACAAATGTATATGGTTGAAGAATTTATCTAATTCCCTGATTACAAAAATATTTCATCTTTTTATGATTCTGTAATACTTTTGTAACAATAAACTTCTTATTTTGCAAAAAAAGAAGTTTGTGATGATACAGAAAAAGAAAAAAGAATTCCCCTATCTGGAAAGAGATATCAGCTGGATGTATTTCAATCGACGCATCCTGCAGGAAGCTTTAAGGCCGCATGTCCCTCTTTTGGAACGTATGGCCTTTTTAGGTATATATTCAAATAACCTGGACGAATTTTTCCGGGTACGTATTGCAACACAAAGCCGTATTGCCGAATGTACAGACAAATCGACCGCCCGTGAAAGTGAACATGCAAAGAAACTGCTTAAACATATCAGCAAGATAAATGCCAATTACGTAAAGCTATACGAAGAGGCTGTACATAACATTACCGATGAACTCCGTAAAGAAAATATCTATCTGGTAAATGACTCGGAAGTAACTCCTGACCAACAGATGTTCATACAATCCTTCTATAAGAAGGAACTGAACGGCTCCATTACTCCCATCTGGTTTTCTGCCATCAAATACTTTGATTTTGAGAACGATGAAAACATTTACTTGGCGGTTAAAGTCGGGAAAGAAAATGCCAAAGCCGCTACTGACTATGCATTTCTTGAACTCCCTATAAACCAGACTGGACGTTTTATCCGCCTGCCGGACAATGACGGAAAAAGCTATCTGATGTATCTGGACGATGCTATCCGTTGCTGCCTGCCACTAGTATTCGAAGGGTTAGGATACACAAAATTTGAAGCATATGCCTTTAAATTTACCCGCGATGCGGAAATGGAAATTGACAACGATTTGCGTGCCGGTACCTTACAGAAAATATCGAAAGGTGTAAAAAGCCGCCGGAGAGGCGAACCTTTACGCGTTATCTATGACTCAAGAATGCCTAAAGACCTGTTGAAACGAGTCTTGAAAAAAATGGACCTGGATAATCTGGATACCGTCATAAGCAGTGGAAGATACCAGAATCATAAAGACTTCATGAAGTTTCCGGATTGTGGAAGAAAAGACCTGAAATATCCGGTCTGGAATCCAATCCTGAAGAAAGAACTTGACGGACCGGAAAGTCTGATAGCAAAAATCCAGCAAAAAGACAGATTCATTCATGTTCCATATCATAGTTTCGATTCATTTATCCGCGTATTACAGGAAGCTGCCGTAAGCAAACAGGTAACAAGTATCAAAATTACCTTGTACCGGTTGGCCAAAGAATCGAAAGTGGTAAAAGCCTTGATTGCAGCTGCCCGTAACGGTAAGAAAGTAACAGTAGTCATTGAACTCCTGGCACGGTTTGATGAAGCGTCAAACATCAACTGGTCAAAGAAAATGCAGGATGCCGGAGTAAAGGTCATTTTCGGGGTAGAAGGATTGAAGGTTCATTCCAAGATTACTCATATCAAGACAAAAATAGGTCCAGACATAGCCTGCATCAGCACCGGTAATTTTCACGAAGGGAATGCACGTTCTTATACCGACTGCATACTGATGACGGCGTCTCCACGGGTAGTGAAAGATGTGAATGCTGTATTCGACTTTATCGAACGTCCATACAGTCCGATCAGATTCAAAGAACTCCTGGTATCACCCAATGAAATGAAAAACAAGTTTGTCAATCTGATCAATACTGAAATAAAGAACAAAAAAGCCGGAAAACCAGCTTACATAAAGATAAAGATCAACCATATCACAGATCCGATCATGGTCAACAAGCTATACGAAGCGTCCCAGGCCGGTGTAAAGATAGATTTGCTGGTGCGTGGAAACTGTTCATTGGTTACAGGTATACCAGGAGTAAGCGATAATATCACTATTACAGGAATTATCGACCGTTATCTGGAACATTCACGTATTTTTGTATTTGCAGCAGGAGGTGAAGAAAAGGTATTCATCGGTTCGGCCGACTGGATGCCACGTAACCTCGATAACCGTGTTGAAGTAATCACCCCTGTCAATGATCCGGAAATCAAAGAGGAAATGAAAAGAATAGTTGAATATGGACTAAATGACACACTGCAAGGACGGATTGTAGACGGCACTGGGGAAAACCTTTTCCGCAATACGGAAGAAGAAACTCCTTTCCGTTCACAAGAAGCACTCTACAACCACTATTTATCTGAAAATGAAAAGGATTAAATATTAAACTAATGACAATAGATACACATATCTGTGAAATCAATTATGCAGCCATTGATATTGGTTCAAATGCTGTACGGTTATTGATTAAAAAAGTAGAAGAAGGAGGGGATAAAGCCAGTTTTTCCAAAGTCCTGATGCTGCGTGTCCCACTGCGTCTAGGATTTGATGTATTCGCTATGGGAAAGATCTCTGAACAGAGAGAAAAAAATATGATCAGGCTGATGAAGGCTTTCAACCATCTGATGAAGATATATGATGTTGAGGATTACAGAGCATGTGCCACATCGGCTATGCGTGACGCTAAAAACGGTCCCGAAATCATTAAAAACATAGAAAAGAAAACAGGAATCCATATAGAGATTATCGACGGACAGGAAGAGGCGAAAATTGTATATAACAACCACATTGAATACATGAAAGACCGCACCGGAAATTATATGTATGTAGATGTAGGTGGTGGAAGCACGGAAATCAACCTGTTATCACAAGGAGAACTGGTGTGCAGCCGTTCATATAACATAGGGACAGTCCGCATCCTGAATAACGCAGTCAAGGAAAGCGAATGGGAACGTATGAAGAATGATCTGACCGAACTGGCCCAATCCTATCCTAAAGCCAATATAATCGGTTCGGGAGGTAATATAAACAAACTTTACCGACTGGTTGAAAAAAAGGATAAGAAACAGCTACGTATAACAGTAAACAGCCTGAATGAAATACATCAAAAGCTGAAGGCACTGACGGTAGAAGAACGTATAAAACAATACGATTTGAAAAGTGACCGTGCCGACGTTATTGTACCTGCCGGCGACATTTTCCTGACCATTGCCGGTATTCTCGGCTCGGAATACATATATGTTCCGGTCATAGGACTTTCAGACGGTATAATCGATGACCTTTACCTCCGCAATCAGGAAAAGCTGAAGGTTTCTTATGAACAAGAAGAAACTCCAGGGTCTAAGACAAACAAAAAAGACAAAAAGAAGAGCGAAAAGGATAAAGGGAAAAAAGCCAAACCTATAGATACGACAACTGAAAAACAATAAAGTCCGTCAAGGACAAGCAATCTCAAACTTCTGATTCATACAAGGACCGCAGGAAAAATTTCCTCCGGTCCTTTTCTATTTCTGAAAGCAGTCATCTTATAAAATCCGACAATATAATCTATATAACAGAAGTTCCATCTACCGAAAACATATAAATCCTGCCTTTTTATATTTCCATATAAAAAAACAGGATTTATTTTATTCAGGACAAAACATCATGTCCTTATCATTTATTATCCAATTCTTTCAGCAGTTCATCTACTGCAGCCTTCAGCTGTGTATCTTCTCCTTTAACAATCGTTTCTGGAGAATTCAATACATAAATATCAGGATCCAACTGCTTGTTTTCCAAATATGTTCCGTCTGCCAAGCGATATCCGGTAACCGGAATGCCGAACACCAATGTAGGATCCTGCATACGTACCCAATTGACCGTAGTCATAGTACCAGGCACAGGAGCACCAACCAATTTACCTATATTCTTATGTCTATAGACCCATGGAGTACCATGCGCATTCGAATAATTAGCCTCACACTGTAACATGATAGAAGCCTTGTTCCAGCGACGGCTAGGCATATCACAGACTTCACGGCCACGGATTACCTGAGTCAAATATTTCTTGCCGCTGAACAAAACTTCAATATCCTCATGCAAACGGCCACCTCCATTAAAACGAGTATCGATAACTATACCTTCACAGTTATTATATTTACCCAAAATATCAGAATAGACAGTACGGAAACTTTCATCACCCATTGATTCGATATGGACATAACCCAACCGGCCACCCGACCATTTCTCGACATCAGCGGCACGTTGCTTTACCCAACGGGTATATAGCAAATCATTCAGTGCTGCACGGGTAATAGGTTTCACCACTTCCTCCCAACGTTGCTTACTTTGAGGATCATACAGCGAAACAAGAGTCTTGACCCCGACTTTTCCATTCAACAGAACATCATAATCCATATTGGCTGTAACAGGCGTCCCATCTATTTTTTCAATGATTGTGCCTTCCTTTACACGACTGTTCTTATGGTTGAACGGACCTTTCTCTACAACTTCAGCCACACGCAATCCATCACCGTCATAATTCCAGTCATATAAAAGTCCCAAATTACCGGTCTCGTCCGATTTCAAAGTCGGATAGAAACGTCCTCCGGTATGAGACACATTCAATTCACCCAACAATTCACTCAGCATTTCTGCATAATCATAATTATTATTGATATGAGGGAGGAACTTACGATAAATGGCAGTCATGGAATCCCAATCAACTCCATGCATATTCACATTATAGAAACGGGCCTTTTCTTCCCGGCATACATTATCAAACATATATTCACGTTCGGCCGCCAGATCAAGTTTCATCTCAGCCTTGTAAGTAATCGGTTCAAGTTTTTCAGAAGCTACCTCCATTTTCTGCATTTTGCTGCTTCCTAAAATAAAGATATTCTTACCGTCCTTATCCATTTCAAGATTGGCCCAGCCGGCGTCCATTTTATGCAACAGTTTAGTTTCATGCTTACGGAGATCCATTTTCCACATATCAAGCCCACCTTCAAAAGCTGACATATAATAAAGCTTTTCCCCGTCTTCCGAAAGAATAGCAGCACCTAACCGAGAAGAATTCGGAGTAACACGGACTATCCGGTCTTCAATTCCGTCCAGTTCAACAACTATGTCCTTTACTTTGTTTTCACCGGCCTTTTTATCTTCTTTTTTCTTGGAATCCTTCTCATTCTTACCGGCAGACTTTTCCTGTTCCTTTTCGAGTTCCTTCTGCAACTCATAGTCTTCTTCACTCAAACGATATCTATCAAAGGCATCCTGATTTAAGAACACCAGCATAACATCATTCAAAGAACCCCATGAAGCATGATTACGCATACCATAACGCTCGGTCGTAAACAAGATGGCATTGCCATCCATAACAAAACGTGCAGAACCGCTGGTGTAACCGCTATTGGTCAGATTGACAATCGGCTCCTTACCGTCGGCACGAACAAGTCCTACATCAGAATACGGATCATGTTTATTACCTATAAATTCCAATGTAAACCATTTACTGTCAGGAGACCAGTTATAATCAAATCCCCCTGAAAGATTGTACCAGGTAGAACCATCGGTCACCTGACGAATCTGTTTACTGGCCATATTCACCACCATCAGTTTAGTACGACCTTCAATGAAGGCCACTTCCTTACCGTCGGGAGAAAATTTAGGGAAAGCACGGTCAACGTCTTTGGAAGGAATCAAAGCTTCTTCTTCAATCAAAGTAGCATTAGGAAAATTAGGATCCTCCTTACGTACAATCCTAGCTGTATATAACCCCCATCTTCCGTCACGTTCGCTGGCATATACCAATGTACGGTTATCTGCTCCGAATGAAAGTCCCTTTTCAGCTGCCGGAGTATGGGTTATCTGTTTAGTAGTACCATATTCTACCGAAGTGACAAACACTTCACCACGGATAATGAAAGCTACCTGTTTTCCATCGGGAGAAACGACAGCCTCAGTAGCTCCCCGGGTAAAGCTCAACGACTTAGGCAAATCTACATCATCACGGGTTAACGAAACCGTCACCTTCTGTTGTTGTCCATCCACCGTCTGGGTATATATTTCACCGTCATATGTATAACAAAGCCTACCGTTTCCGCTTATAGAAAGGAAGCGTACAGGATTTGTCTTAAATCGGGTTATCTGGCTGACACGGTTTGGCTCATCCAGCGGAAAGCTATATACATTAAAAGAACCGTTATCACGTTCACTCAAGAAATACACACTCTTTCCATCCGGACTCAAAACAGGATTACGGTCCTCACCCGGACGGTTCGTCAAGTTTGTATGTTTGCCACTGGCCGTATCATACATCCATACGTCACGGGTAATGGAAGATGTATGATGCTTACGCCATTCGCTTTCTACTCCTTTCTGATCCTGATATAAGAAAAAATTACCCGAATGACTGTAACATACCATTTCTGCCGGAGTCCCCAAAATCTGTCCGGTCCTTCCACCTTCTACCGGAACCTTATAAAGTTCTGTCATCGAAGTTTTCGGAAACAACGCACTGGACGCCGGATCCTGGATAGCAGCAGAGAAGACCACATACTTCCCGTCGGGAGTAAAAGTGGAAGGTATCTCCGAAACGGAATTTGTTGTCAGACGTCTGGCCGTTCCTCCCTCAGACGACATGACAAAAAGATCAAAATTACCGTAACGGTCACTTGCAAAAGCAATCTGGCTACCATCAGGCGACCATATCGGATTGGCTTCATACGATTCCTGGGAAGTAAGACGAACCGCTTCACCTCCAGACGATTTCACTTTATAGATATCGCCTTTGTAACAAAACACAATTTCTTCACCATTAGGGGAAATCTGGACGTCACGCATCCAAAGTGGAGTAAAAGCCCATCCGGAAACAGCGCCTGCCCCCAAAACCAAACTCAATAAAAACTTTTTCATAAACTCATCTTTAATACCTATCACAAAGATAGTGATAAAGAAAAAAAACTAAAAAAGATTTGGAATATATCAACGAAAACATTTATCTTTGCAGCGTTTTCTGAGGAAAACGATTAATGTTTGGACTATGGTGTAATGGCAGCACAACAGGTTTTGGTTCTGTTTGTCCAGGTTCGAATCCTGGTAGTCCAACATAAAAAAGCCCTGAGAATCATATTTTCAGGGCTTTTTTTATGTATTATCTTTTCATTTAACCCATACATGCTCTATTTCAAGGACATACATTTTATGGAAATTGCCATGCTCCCCACCATACCAACGTGAAACCAATGATTTGTCTATAAAATTTTCAGGATCAATCATATCAGCATAAAGTTTTCTACACTCCAGAACCATACGTGCCTGCTCATAGCCGATATTCCCACCGGCTGTAACGAACGGTTTCAAGCCTGTGGCCTCAACTTTGTCAATGTCACGTCCCGAACGGGCTCCACAAATACTATGTATCCCTTTATGTTCTTCACCTAAAAAAGAAAGAGTAACACCGTCACCGTTCTCAATGAACTCATACGTATAACGCTCCGGACGGATAAAAATAAAAGCGACAGGTTTTGCCCACAAGACACCGACACCTCCCCAACTGGCAGTCATCATATTAAACTTCTCCGGAGTTCCGGCGGTAACCAACATCCATTCATCACCGATAGCATTGAACATGTTATCTTTCAGATCCGAGACTTTCAATTCTTTCATATCACAATTTTATCATTAAACAATTTCACGAAAATACACATTTTATTCTGCTTGTGTATACTCCCATTCCCACTTTTTTAAAGTATCTTTGCTCTGTTAAACCGTTTATTCAAAACTAAAAAAGAAGAAAGGACATAATTGTGGCTAAAGATAATGATGTGGTATTGACCCCCATGATGAAACAATATTTTGATTTGAAGGCCAAACCCCCCGATGCAATCATGCTGTTCCGTTGTGGAGACTTTTATGAAACCTATTCGGAAGATGCCGTAACAGCTTCCGAAATATTGGGAATTACACTGACCAAACGCGCCAACGGACAAAGCAAGACCGTAGAAATGGCCGGTTTCCCTCATCATGCACTTGACACATACCTACCTAAATTAATCCGTGCAGGACGTCGTGTAGCCATTTGCGACCAACTGGAAGATCCGAAAACAACTAAAAAACTGGTAAAGCGCGGTATCACTGAATTGGTCACTCCCGGTATAGCCATTAGCGACAATGTACTGTCATACAAAGAAAACAATTTCCTGGCTGCCATCCATTTCGGGAAAAATGCCTGTGGTATAGCATTTCTGGATATATCCACCGGTGAATTTCTCACGGCCGAAGGTCCTTTCGACTACATAGATAAACTTTTGAATAATTTCGCTCCCAAGGAAGTATTGTTCGAACGCGGCAAAAAACCGATGTTCGAAGGTAACTTCGGAAACAAATTCTTCACATTCGAACTGGATGACTGGATATTTACAGAAGCTTCGGCACGCGAAAAACTACTGAAACATTTCGAAACAAAGAACTTGAAAGGATTCGGTGTAGAACACCTGAAAAACGGTATCATTGCCGCTGGAGCCATTCTACAATACCTGGATATGACACAGCATTACCAAATCAGTCATATCACGTCATTGGCACGTATTGAAGAAGACCGTTATGTAAGGCTGGATAAATTTACAGTACGTAGTCTGGAATTGCTCACCAGCATGAACGAGGGTGGAACCAGCCTGCTCGATGTCATTGACCACACCATCAGCCCGATGGGAGCTCGTATGCTCAAACGCTGGATCGTTTTTCCTCTAAAGGACGTGAAACCTATCAACGAACGGCTGGACGTTGTGGAATATTTTTTCCGTGAACCCGAATTCAAGGACTTTATTGAGGAAAAACTGCATCTGATAGGTGACCTGGAACGTATAATATCCAAAGCTGCCGTGGGACGGATCTCGCCGAGAGAAGTGGTGCAACTTAAAGTAGCCTTACAGGCCATTGAGCCCATTAAAAACGCTTGCCTGAACGCCGAAAATGAAAGTTTGCGCCGTATCGGAGAACAACTCAACCTTTGTGTATCTATCCGTGACAAGATTGCCAAAGAAATAAACAATGACCCACCGTTACTGGTAAATAAAGGAGGAGTGATTGCAGATGGAGTCAATGAAGAACTGGACGAATTACGTCATATCTCTTATTCGGGCAAAGACTATTTGTTGCAAATCCAACAACGTGAAAGTGAACTGACCGGCATTCCAAGCTTGAAGATAGCTTATAACAATGTATTTGGATACTACATTGAAGTTAGAAATGCCCACAAAGATAAAGTACCGTCCAACTGGATACGCAAACAGACACTGGTCAATGCAGAACGTTACATCACCCAAGAACTGAAAGAGTATGAAGAAAAAATTCTGGGAGCGGAAGACAAAATCCTGATTCTGGAAACACGCCTTTACAACGAACTGGTAGGAGAGCTGTCCGAGTTCATCCCTGCCATCCAGATAAACGCTACCCAAATAGCCCGTCTTGACTGCCTCCTTTCTTTTGCCAATATAGCAAAAGCAAACCGGTACATCCGTCCGGTCGTGGCCGATGACGATATTCTGGACATCAGGCAAGGACGTCATCCCGTAATTGAGAAACAATTGCCGGTAGGAGAAAAATACATAGCAAACGATGTATATCTGGATACGGAAACACAGCAGATCATTATCATTACAGGTCCCAATATGGCCGGCAAATCCGCATTGCTCCGTCAAACAGCGCTCATAACCTTATTAGCACAGATAGGTTGTTTTGTCCCGGCAGAAAGTGCACATATCGGTCTGGTCGACAAAATCTTTACCCGTGTAGGAGCTAGTGATAACATTTCGGTAGGTGAATCCACCTTCATGGTAGAAATGAATGAAGCTGCCAATATCCTGAATAACCTGTCTCCGCATAGCCTTGTACTCTTCGACGAACTGGGGAGAGGAACATCTACATACGACGGCATCTCCATTGCCTGGGCCATTGTAGAACACATACATGAGCATAAACGTGCAAGAGCCCGAACACTGTTCGCCACCCATTATCATGAACTGAACGATATGGAAGAAATCTTCCCCCGCATCAAGAATTACAATGTATCTGTAAAAGAGATAGACAACAAAGTTATTTTCCTCCGTAAACTGGAGAGGGGAGGAAGCGAACATTCTTTCGGTATCCATGTAGCCCGTATGGCCGGAATGCCTAAATCGATAGTCAAACGTGCCGATGAAATTCTACACCAACTGGAAAAAGAAAACAGGCAAGAAGGCATTTCTTCTTCTACCCGTAACAAAATATCGTCATCAAAAACATCGCAAACGGATGGAGTACAACTCAGTTTCTTCCAACTCGACGATCCTGTGCTATGCCAGATACGTGACGAAATTCTTCATTTGGACATAAATACCCTTACACCAATTGAAGCACTGAACAAACTCAATGAAATAAAAAAAATAGTAGGAGGGAAGTAAGCCAAATGGAAAAGAGTCCTATCATTACCCGAATAGAGTTTGATAGGACTCTTTTTATATTAATTTTTAACTGCTCAAGATAATTTTCAAACCTCTTTAAAATTAACCTGAACCGCCATAGACATCATTTTATCAATAATCCGCATTCTGCTTATATAATCCGGGAGTTACATTTATCTGGTTCAATGGAATAGGATAGAGATAATATCCGTCTTTCACATTGGCCTTATCCATACCATCCGGATTATGATAACGGTCGAACATGTCACAAATATCCTGTTTCCATGTCCCATAACGTATCTGGTCAAACCAACGTATACCTTCACCCATTAATTCGATTCTACGTTCACGCTTGATGTATTTCAAAGCCTCATCCTTACTGGAAGCTGTTTCAGGATCACAACCGGCACGCTCACGGATTTTATTGACATAAGACATGGCTTCAGTTACATTACCCTCGTCAGCCAAAAGTTCGGCATACAGTAACATCATATCCTCCAGACGCAATACCGGATAGTTGACTGGCCAGTCATTATAATCCAACATATTTTCTTCCGGATTCAAGGACATTCCTAAAGCTGCTATCTTCCGTTTGGTAGGGAGATACTTATAAATCATGGTTTTGGTATATACTTCTACATTTTGACCATCGACTGTTACAAAATCTTTATCATTCGTATATGCCTGGGTATTACCTTCTTTTTCAAAACCTATCAAAGTTGAAAAGCCCTCACCGCGACCATCTTTCTGTCCGTTTGAGAAAGTCCGTTCAAATTCATATTCCAGACTCTTTTCCACATAAATCTGATTACTGAAAAAACGCTGGTCGGTATAAGAAGGAGGGAGTTGCGCCGTATAATTGAATAACGCCGGATTACCACTACCTCCTGCACGATACTGAATGGCAAAAATCGAATATTTATTATAATAGTCAGTACTTGGAATCCATTGTTTTCTCCATTCATCTAATGTCGGAGCCCAGAATTTATCACCGTTACTTTTTGAATAATCCAATACCTCCTGCAAATATTTTTTAGCCTCAGACTTCGCCGAATTATCATTATAAGGAAATCCAGTCAATGTCATGTATACCCGTGCAAGCATCGCCGTTGCAGCCATCTTGTCAGCGCGGCCCTGAGTAGAAATAGAATTACCGTTTGAATCGAGCATCTTTTCAGTATAAGGTAAATTCAAGGCTTCCTTCAAATCTGGAATCACTACCTGATCGATAATCTCGCGGGCTGACGACTGGCCTATCGTCTTGATTTCAGCGGGGGAAACAGGTTGGACTACCATTGGAATATTACCAAATAAACGTGCCAGTTCAAAATATGCCCATCCTCTCAAGAAATGAGCCTCATTAATAAACTGTTGCTTAACCTTCTCATCATTGAAGGTACATCCTGGAATTTTACTTAAAGCAACATTCGCATCATAAATCAGCTTATACCAGGTATTCCATGCGTCATTAAAAGTCGCCAATTCATCATTCGCCCTAAATGCGCCTATTTCGGCATAATCACGTAGTCCGTCCGGACGTGGATTTGTCCAGGCATTATCCGAACGACATTCCGACATATATAAATAAGTTTCATTATGGACATCCCTCAAATCAGCATAAATACCGACAATAGCCTGTTCTGACTGAGCCGCCGTCTTATAGAAATTTTCTGTTCCTAAAGTATCTACAGGTGGAGTATCAAGATAATCTTCACATGAAAACAAAGCCAATGATAAGAAGCCAAGCCATAAAATATTTCTTAATCTAAACATAATTTTCATTTTAAAAGTTAGAAGTTGACATTAATACCAAAAGTGAATGTACGGGCCAATGGATAACCTCCGTAATCCAAACCCAATGCACTAGCTCCACCAGGGGCGTCACTCACACCTGCATTGGCCGATTCAGGAGAAAATCCTCCATAATAACTATCCCATTTGGCCAAATTTTCGATAGATACATAAATACGTGCATAAGAAATGAATTTAGGATTAATCGGAAGTTTATACCCTAAAGTTAAATTCTTTATACGTAAATAATTAGAAGAATACAACCAACGGGAATCAAGTGTAGTACCGGTTGTCGTACTCAAGATATAAGGAACTTTGCCGTTTCCTGGTTCATCTTCCGACCACCAGGCATCTCTCCAACATCCCATTACATTACTTTTGGCACCCATACCCGGACGGTCAATAGCACGTCCCAGAACACCAAATATACTTCCACCAGTCTGCGCCGTCAACAAAACCGACAAATCAAAGTTCTTATAAGTAAAAGTATTGGTCATACCGAATATAAATTTAGGAGTAGGACTTCCTAAATAATCCCTATCATTATCCTTATCAAACTTACCGTCATTATTCACATCACGATAACGGATATCGCCAGGAACAATCTGTTTACCTTCAAACGTCACAGGCTGGTTACCGTGAGCAGCACTATATGCATCGATTTCCGCCTGACTCTGCCATACACCAATGGCATCATACATATAGAATGTATTGATTGGCTTACCTACACATAAAATATTTGAAGGGTTATTCTTGTCGAATCCGGAATAAATAGGCGTATCATCTTTACCGATGGATTTCACTTCATTCTTATTGTACGACATATTGAATGATGTATCCCACGTAAATTCACCAGTCAGATTATGTGTATTTAATTCTATCTCAAAACCCTCGTTATGAATATCACCTAAATTATCCCAAATAGTAGTAAAGCCCGATGCACCTTCTACCGGAACCTGGTACAACAAATCGGTAGTATTTTTGGTATACCAGTCCAAAGATAACTGGATCCGGTTTTTCATAAATCCCAAATCAATAGCAACATCTGTACTATGAGTCTTTTCCCAACCCAGATCCTTATTACCTAACGTAGCAGTATAATATCCGGAATTACCGGCATAGACAGCATTTGTCAATGTAGCATATGCAGCAGTACTACTAATCGAATTATTACCGGTTACACCGTAACTGGCCCTCAACTTCAATGTATTCCACCATTCAGGTGCCCAGTCGCTGAAAAACTTTTCATTCGAAACTAACCATCCACCAGATACCGCAGGAAACATACCCCACTTATTGTTAGAGCCAAAAACAGAACCACCATCATAACGCAAACTTGCAGAAATCATATATTTTTCAGCGTAATTATATTGTACACGTCCGAAAGCAGACAATAACTTGTTCGGTGTAAGTTCCGACACGGTATTTTTATTTGCAGAAACCTTGCTCCCGTCAAAAGATCCGGTTATAGCATCGTTGGGGAATGGATACTTGAAAGTCTGTTCCGTTTCAAATCCCAAATTTGATCTTTCAGAAGAAAAACCAGCCATCAGGCTCAATCCATGGTCACCGAAATTATGATCATAATTAGCTACAGCCTGTAATAATGTTGTCCATTGACGGGCTGTTGTATGACCTCCAGATGAATTCTGACCTTCACCTTGATCCCATTTGGAAGTGGTACTTGTAAAATCATAAGTATTTCCGTCCAGATCATAATAATTGGCCGCAGCCGATAATTCAATTCTCAAATCCTTAATAGGAGTAATACGTACAAACGCATTTCCTGTCATACGTAACATTCTCTTCTGATTGATATTAGTATTCATTACATAACTTGGACTTGAAGTACTTCCGGCCCAGTCATACAGGTTGTTAGGCTCTACATTAACCATATAACCTACTCCCGGTTCAGAAACAGGAGTAGCGGCAAGAGCTTTATGTACCTGTGCATCCTTACCATTTGCTCTTCCCGATCCATTTGTTACAATATAAGTCGGAGCCAGATTTATACCCATACTGACATAATTGTTAATCTTTGATTCAACATTTGCACGGAAAGAAAAACGTTCATAATCAGTACCAGTTACAATACCTTCCTGATTCATGTATCCTCCGGAAAACAAATAAGATGTATTATCTGTCCCACCGGAAACATTCAGGCTATAATCCTGTACAATACCATTACGGAAAAATTCATCCTGCCAGTCCAACAAGGAAAGTTCTTCCGGATTATATGTATAAGTATGTGAATCACGCATATCCTGACTTAAATAGTTGAACCAGCGATCGTCATTAACTACTTCAAAAGCCTTGGCCGAACCAGCTTCAATACCCAAATTAGCCAAACGGGTTGCACTGTCATCCTTAATGCTTGCACCAGTAATTCCCTTATCCTTTGCTAAAGCCAAATAGTTGGCATCATTCCAACGGGTCCTGAATTCCATCCATTCCGTGGCGCTCAACACATCAAGCTTCTTCTCCAGTGTCTGAAATCCGAAACTGGCATTAAATGAAACCTTTGCCTTACCATCCTTACCTTTCTTAGTACTTACAATAACTACGCCATTCGAACCGCGGGAACCATAGATAGCAGAAGATGCAGCATCTTTCAACACTTCAATGGAAGCTATATCACTTGGATTCAATCCACTTAAAGTAGTCATGGGAACACCGTCTACAACATACAACGGATCAGAATTTGCATTTACAGAAGCTGCACCACGGACACGGATCTGGAGGTCAGCACCCGGTTCACCTGTCGTCGTACGTACTGTAACACCGGCTAATTGTCCTTGCAACGCACTCTCGGCACGTGCCATCGGACGATCCTTGATGCTATTGGAATTCATTTTAGAAACAGCACCGGTAAGTGTACTCTTCTTCACTGAACCATAACCGATTACAACAACCTCATCCAAAGTCTCGGTATCCTCAGACAATGTAACCTTTATTTCACTTTTACCGGCAACTGGTACATCTTGGGTTACATAACCTACAAAACTGACTTGTAATATAGCATCGTCCGAAACATTGGACAAAATAAAATTACCGTCCATGTCTGTAATAGTACCATTTGTAGTTCCTTTTACAAGGACACTTGCACCAATCACAGATTCACCTTTGGTGTCAAAGACCTGTCCTTTTACATTTTTTACCTGACCATAAGCAAAAACTGCCGTCATCCAAAATAACAGGATAAAGGAAATCCTCAATAAATGACCGGTCAAACTTAATTGATTCGAAATCACAACTTTGTTGTTTTCCATAGATTAAAGTTTAAAACATAATAATTTATTATAGAATGTATATCATTGTTCAGGAATATACTTTATATCATTAGTGTCCCGTTAAAATCGGGACAAATTAATATTAATCAAACAATCCCGGAAAAAGGGAAGAATTGAGTTCTTTGACATCGTTGAAATTAGTCTTATCAAACAGTTCCTTAAGGCATGTTTTGTCCGTAAGAGAAATGCTTAGAATTTGTAGAACTTCATATGTTGACCGTTCCAGTTGCATATCATGTTGCACTATAGCAACAAGGCAATAACTGATAATGGCAGTACTGATTTGGATTCGAACAGCGTTCTCCGTAGTACCCCAAAACTTCTTAATTTTGAGGTGCTGCTTTAGCCATTTGAAGAACAACTCAACCTGCCAGCGGTTTTTATACAGTTCGACGATTTCAAGTGAAGTGAGATGAAAAGCATTGGTAAGAAAGACAAACTCTCTATCCTGATTTTCGTCTCTGTACTTCACTAAGCGCAACCGCTCAGGATACTTCTGCCGAGTGATTATGTCGGTAAGTTCTATTACAGAATCGGTAAGTACATTCTTTGGCAATCTGCGTCTCCATCGGATACATTTAAACTGTAGATTCTTCTTGGCTCTCACCACAAAGAAAGACTCGTGCAAATGTATCTTATAGAGTTCTTTGAAGGCATTGTAACCACGGTCAAACACATAGTAAGACTCTGATTCATAAGGAATATACTTCATTGCTTTTGAATCGTGGACAGATGCTGTAGAGAAGTGGAAGTATGCTGGGACTTGTGCTTCCAAGTCATACAACACATGAGCTTTTACACCACCTTTCTTCTTACGAAACTTGGCCCACCAAAAGATAGACAGACATAAAGGTATTGTCGTAGAATCGAAAGCATACACATGCCCTTTCAACTTAAAAATATCTGTTGCCTGTTTTTTCCGAGCCTGTTCCATCATGAAGAATGCAAAGTCTTCAAAGATGCGGTAATCTCGATTTTGGTTGGCTGAAGCAAATGTCGTTTTAGCAATAGGATTCCGTCCTATTCCAAGATGATAGCATTTGGTATGATGCGCTTCCAGCGCCACGACTACATCGCGTAAACTTTCACGATTACTAAGCTGACCAAACATCAGTGCAAGAAGTTGGTTCCAGCACGTGAATGACTTGACATACCGATTGCCATTGTATTTGTCAACTAAGTGGCGAAACTTATCTTTATCAAGAAATTCTACCAATTGGGCAAAGATATATTTGTTTTTGTTCATATGCAGTCTATCTTATAGACTACAATGTAGCAATTTCAAATCGTCGCACCCTAAAAATGCTTGTAAAAGACTATATTTCAACTATTTCAAAGACCGATTCCCTTTTTTAACGGGACAGTAGTGTACTTTATATCAATACTTATATCCTCATTGTCTCTAAGTTCAATTTTCCCGCCATCAGCTACTTTCAAACGAACATTACCAATATTAAAACCAGAAGTATAAGCGATTTTTCCGGCTTTCTTTACTTCTGCCTTTATACCGGTCAAATAAAAATTCTCAAGCCGTAGAGCATCATTCCAACCAGAAGCCGATATAAAAGTCCCGACATCAGTACCTTCAATATCCGACAGATATACATTACGGAAATGAGGATATCCCTTCTCTTCGGGAGTTACAGGTGTAAGCATCACTTTCCAATGTTCAGGTATTTCTTTTCCCTCGTATTCTTCAGGTAATTTAGAATAGCTATAACTCGGATTCCAATTAAGGTCAGCTACCAGAATTCCACGGGTAGAATCGGCCTTAATACGAGTCATATAAATGTTTTCAACAATACCTCCACGATTCATAGCCGATTTCAAGCGACATACAGATGAAGTACCTGAGGCCTTTAAATCATATCCCAATACATTCCGAATACCACCTGAAGTTTCACTACCACAAGTGATTAAACCAGCCCCTTTATGTGTAACACAATTACGTACAATAACATTCATAGTTGGACGATTTACCCTCAAACCATCAGCATCGCGACCAGCTTTAATACATATATTGTCATCATTACAATCTATTTCACAATTTTCAATAAGAATATTGGTGGAAGAATCAATATCTATTCCATCCGTACTAGGTCCATGGCCTTCTATATTATTATTAATAGTAATGCCATCGATCGTACATTTGTCAGAATACAATATCTGACATCCCCAAAAACCAGTACGCATTAATATAAAATTCTTCAAAGTAACCTGCTTACTGTTCGAAACCAGAATTCCTCGTACCCGCTTACAATCGTAATCTACAATCCAACGAAGTTTTTTCTTTTCATAATCTTTACGCATGTTCCAATACTTGTTCCACCACACCTTTCCACGACCGTCAATTATGCCTTTTCCGGTAAGAGCTACATTTTCGGCATCTAATATATTAACAACAGCACTGGGCCATACCATTTCAATACCCGCTATACGCGTACGAATTTCAGGATAATCCGCTATATTTTCACTGGCAATTAAAACTGCTCCTTCATGAAGATGCAGATTTACATTACTTTTCAAATAAATAGCACCAATCCTATACTTTCCTGCAGGAATTTCAACAATACCACCACCTGCCTTACTACAAGCATCAATGGCACGTTGAATGGCAGAGGTACTTAATTGCATAGTATCATTCTTCAATCCATAATCAAAAGCAGAAAATTTATCGCCCTCCGGGAATAACTGAGAACCAACTTCACCAGTCCAAGATAAATCAGGAGATGGAATACCTTCCCCCCATTCGAAATCAGGAAAAGATTGTGACTTACCCACAATAAAAGTGGCAAATAACATTAAGGTTATCAAAATTTTTTTCATATCTCAATAAGTCAAATAATACAGCAATTATTCTAAAAAAATAGATACATTGACGACCTAACAGGAATTATCTTTATATCTCATCCACATAAACGTCTGCTTTTCCAACTTTCCAACAAATCATATAGACAGAATAATTTCTAATTTCTATTAGTATCTTTAGCATAAAATTATCTGTTTTTAATATCATCAATATGGAAAAATATCCACTATATATGGAAAATTCAGTTATAAAACATATATTATATCCCATATATAGAAACAGACATCTTCGAAACAAATACATAAATGAAAATAATAACCAGATGAAAGATCTATCAAATACTACATATAACTTTCAAAATAAACAGACTCTTGAAAATGGTAACTGATATAATGATTACTACTCTGAATAACCAATATAATAAGTAAATTATTAATATAAATGAAGCTTTCAATAATAACAAAATCCAATATAATAGATAATATCTGTCAAATTAGCTCATCAGAAAATTAATGAGATTATATTTCAAAGAAAAATTTGATATCAATAACTCCTCTGAGTACACTCTGAATTATTTAGGTCAACAATATTCATACTAACATATACAAAGAATCCGATTTACATTTTTATATGTAAACCGGATATCTTCGCGGTGCGTACGGGACTCGAACCCGTGACCCCATGCGTGACAGGCATGTATTCTAACCAACTGAACTAACGCACCAATTGTTTTTGTTTCGCTTACAATCTTTCTCGATTGCGGTTGCAAAGGTACAACAATTTTTGATTCTTGCAAACTTTTACATAAACTTTTTCCTTATATTTTTTCAGAATGAATAGTACATAATTAATTATCAATATCTTAACAATTAAAAAAAGGATAAAAATTACAACGAGCTATTCAAATATAAATATCCATATTTGAATAGAGAATGCATCATTCCATATAATTCTTTATACTGAAACAATGCATTCTCATCTATATTCTAAAAATCAATGATTATATACCTTAATACGATTATATCCATAAACTGCCAGATCACCTAACTCTTCTTCAATACGAAGGAGTTGATTATACTTTGCCATACGGTCGGAACGACTCAAAGAACCAGTCTTAATCTGCCCACTATTCGTAGCAACCGCTATATCGGCAATAGTAACGTCTTCTGTTTCCCCTGAACGATGAGAAGTTACAGTCGTATATCCATGACGATGAGCCATCTCAATAGCATCCAATGTTTCACTTAACGAACCTATCTGGTTCACTTTGATTAAAATAGAATTAGCACATCCTTTTTCGATTCCCTTCGACAAAAATTCTACATTGGTAACAAACAGATCATCTCCTACCAATTGACAACGACTCCCTATACGGGAAGTCAATTTCTGCCATCCGTCCCAATCGTTTTCACTCATGCCGTCCTCTATCGAATCAATCGGATATTTGCTTATCAAGCTCTCCAAATAAGCTATCTGTTCATCCGAAGTACGTCTTATGCCATTTTTTCCTTCAAATACAGTATAATCATAAACCCCGTCTCTATAAAATTCAGACGATGCACAATCCATACCAATCATGATATCTTTACCCGGTTCATACCCGGCATCTCTTATAGCAGTAACAATAGATTCCAATGCATCTTCCGTTCCTTTCAAAGCAGGAGCAAAGCCTCCTTCATCACCAACAGCCGTACTCAACCCACGATTATGAAGTACTTCCTTCAACGCATGAAACACTTCAGACCCCATCCGCAACCCTTCACGGAACGAAGAAGCACCTGTAGGTCTGATCATAAATTCCTGAAAAGCTATCGGAGCATCACTGTGTGAACCTCCATTGATGATATTCATCATAGGAACCGGCATAATATAAGTATTGACACCTCCGATATAACGGTATAAAGGAATTTTCAAATAATTCGCTGCTGCTTTGGCTACAGCCAGAGAAACTCCCAATATAGCATTTGCCCCTAAATTTGATTTAGTATTCGTACCATCCATTTCTATCATTTTCTTATCAATGGCACGCTGCTCCAGAACCGACCAACCACATAATGCCGGAGCTATCAAAGTATTGATATTTTCAACAGCCTTCAATACACCTTTTCCACCATAACGCTTCGGATCCTTATCACGAAGTTCCAATGCTTCATGTTCACCAGTAGAAGCTCCAGAGGGTACAGAAGCACGGCCTATCACACCAGAGTCCAATTTAACCTCCACTTCTACAGTAGGATTACCTCGTGAATCCAGTATTTCACGACCAATAATCGATTTTATTTTCATAACAAGAATTTTTTAAAGTCTATACCTAATTCAATACTCCATCCGGATTTTATGAAAAAGCAGAATATCTGGATATGGAAAATATCATTAAAGAAATATGACCACACCAGATATCCTGCATATATCTACAAAACAATTATTATCAGTAATTATTCTTTTTCACTTCAAAATAAGCCTGCGGATGAAGGCATGCAGGACAAATTTCAGGAGCTTCTGTACCTACATAGAGATAACCGCAATTACGGCATTGCCATACAATTTCCACATCTTTCTTAAAGACTTTTCCATCTTCTATATTCTTTACGAAAGCCAAATATCTCTCTTCATGTCCTTTTTCTGCTACAGCAATTTCACGGTACATTTTTGCAATGGCAGGAAATCCTTCCTCATCGGCAATATCAGCAAATTTAGGATAATCCATACTCCATTCTTCATTTTCTCCGGCAGCCGCAGCCTTCAAATTTTCTAGAGTAGTACCAATCACCCCGGCAGGATAACTAGCCGTGATTTCTACCATACCACCTTCCAACCATTTGAACATCCGTTTAGCATGCTCTTTCTCCTGATCGGCCGTTTCTGTAAAGATTGCTGAAATCTGTTCATAGCCTTCTTTCTTAGCTACACTTGCAAAATACGTATAACGGTTTCTAGCCTGTGACTCACCTGCAAATGAAATTGCCAGATTCTTTTCCGTTCTTGTTCCTTTTAAACTTTTTTCCATAATTGTCAGCTGTTATCGGGTTAAACATCGTAGTTTCTTTATTGATGTTACAAATATAATAATTAATTTGTATTTGCAATAATTACAATTATGTAATTAAGAATATTTAAAGAAATTGCTCTAACTATATTAATATAACCTTATTTATTATTATCATATCCATCAAATTATGTATTTTTGCACTTATTTTTATTATTTATAGGATTTTTATTAATATGAAAGGATTGGAATTCAGGCCCAAACTAGTCACTACATTAAAAAACTACACTAAAGCAGACTTCATGACCGACTTAATGGCCGGTATTATTGTAGGTATTGTAGCACTTCCATTAGCAATTGCTTTTGGAATCGCTTCCGGAGTAAGTCCGGAAAAAGGTATTATCACAGCTATCATAGCAGGTTTTATCATTTCATTTTTAGGAGGAAGTAAGGTCCAGATAGGTGGACCTACCGGAGCTTTTATCGTAATTATCTACGGTATAATCCAACAATATGGCATAGACGGACTAATGGTTGCAACTATGATGGCAGGAATTCTTCTTGTATTATTGGGAGTATTCAAACTGGGTACCATCATTAAATTTATTCCTTATCCTATCATTATAGGATTCACTAGCGGTATCGCTGTCACAATTTTTACCACGCAGATAGCAGATATATTCGGCCTTCAATTCAATGGAGAAAAAATACCTGGTGACTTTATCGGAAAATGGATTCTTTATTTCCATCATTTCGATACGGTCAATTGGTGGAATGCCATTGTAAGCCTAGCCAGTATCCTTATCATTGCTATAACCCCTAAATTTTCCAAGAAAATTCCAGGTTCGCTGGTAGCCATTATCCTGGTAACCCTTGCTGTCTATCTTATGAAAGAATATGGCGGAATTACCAGCATCGATACTATAGGTGACCGTTTCAGAATCAAATCACAATTACCGGAAGCAACTGTTCCAGCACTTGATTGGGAAGCAATCAAGAATCTGTTCCCTGTAGCAATTACCATTGCAGTACTGGGAGCTATAGAATCCTTACTTTCAGCGACAGTTGCCGATGGTGTAATAGGCGACCGTCACGATTCAAATACTGAATTGATAGCACAAGGAATAGCTAATTTCGTTTCTCCTATTTTTGGAGGAATTCCTGCAACAGGTGCTATCGCACGTACTATGACCAATATCAACAATGGTGGAAAATCACCGATAGCAGGTATTGTTCATGCAGTAGTGTTATTACTCATACTTCTATTTCTGATGCCGCTGGCACAATACATTCCAATGGCATGCCTAGCAGGTGTATTGGTAATCGTATCGTACAATATGAGTGGATGGAGGGTTTTCAAAGGACTATTGAACAACCCTAAATCAGATGTAGTTGTATTGCTTATGACTTTTTTCCTTACTGTCATATTCGACCTTACTGTAGCCATTGAAGTGGGACTGGTTATAGCTTGCGTATTGTTCATGAAACGTGTCATGGAAACTACAGAAATCTCTGTTATTACAGATGAAATAGATCCGAATAAAGAATCGGATATGGAAGTACATGAAGAACATCTTATTGTACCTAAAGGTGTGGAAGTATATGAAATAAACGGACCTTATTTTTTTGGCATAGCTACCAAATTCGAAGAAATAATGGCAAGCCTAGGCGACCGCCCAAAAATCAGAATCATCCGGATGCGGAAAGTTCCTTTCATTGATTCTACTGGAATCCATAACCTGACCACCCTATGTCAGATGTCACAAAAAGAAGGTATTCATATTATCCTTTCCGGAGTAAATGAAAAAGTACACGCAGTACTTGAAAAATCTGGATTCTACGAGTTGTTAGGTAAAGAAAATATTTGTAGCAATATCAATGCTGCACTTGAAGTAGCCAACAAAGAAATAACTGAGCTGACAAAGAAATAATAACAAATAATACTCCTCATTATCATGTTATTGATAATGAGGAGTATATATAAATCAATAGGAAGCACTGGCATCCAATCCAGCATCTTTCAATAATCCGACAATACGATCCAACTCTTCATGAGTCGCTTTCTTCAAAGAATGATCTGGAGTTTCCCTGTCAATGGTATAGATCATGACTTTTTGTGGAGCTATCTGTTTTACCACTTCCAGCCATGGTAAGACATATTTATCGGAAGTGTTATCAACATCTTCACCCTCATCGGTCTTTCCTTTCATGAACATAGTCTGAATTATCAGTTTTCCTTTAAAAGCCTTCAAACCTTCTATTATTTTTTCAACATCATAAGCTCCTGTAGGTCTGTCCACTTTCCGGATATAATCAATATCTACCGTATCCAACTTCAATATATTGTTATCCACCTTGTTCAAAGCATCAAAAACATCAGGCTTATGGATAAAAGTGGAATTACTCAACACACTTACTTTAGCCTGAGGAAAATACATGTCGCGCAATTTCAAAGTATCTTCTATAATACCTGCAAAATCAGGATGTGACGTAGGTTCTCCATTACCCGCAAAAGTCAATACATCCGGAACAGGACCATTGTCACGCATATCAGACAAACGTTTCTCCAAAGCCTTACGTACCTCTTCACGGGAAGGCAATTTACTATGGGCACGATGATCCTTGTTATATCCACATTCACAATAAATACAATCAAAGGTACATACCTTTCCATCTCCAGGCAATAGGTTTATACCCAACGAAACTCCTAAACGACGGCTGTGTATAGGACCGAAAATAGGAGAAGCATAGATAATTGTTGACATAAACTATATTTTATTTAGTACACCAGCAAATGTACACAATAAATCCGTTTACCATTTTAGTTTTAACTGTAATTGTAAATCCAACTTATTATTTCCATCTATTTCTTCCAAACCAGTCCCTATTTTATTTCTATCCGTATAATGTGTCCATCCTAACTTTGTGTGAACAGACAGTTTATCTTTCCACTCATAGACTAAATTGAAAGAATGCCGGCTTCCTTTTCCATAAAAAGAATACATTGAAAACGAATACAATATCCCTGGTTCATACATATAAATCTTTGAACTGGTATCATCAGTAGAAAACCAGGCGGATGAAAAAGCTAATTTCAACGGAAAAGAAGGAATATCCATCTTTACTGATTCCGATATATAAAATCCAGAACTTTTATCCAAACCATAAAAACCGGTACGGATATATTCCAAAGAAGTTTTTAAAGACAACCATGAATTCATATCATATAAAAACTGACTATGAAGACGATGACGCAAATTGGCCAAAACATATTTTTTCCCGTCATCCGACTGAAAGTTCAACGGTTTATTCTTACAATTGTATTTAATTAACATAGTCAGTGAATTTATAGGTGAATAATCTATCCGTACCGAAGTATCGAAACCAGTAGTATGAACATGATCCACTCTATATTTCAAATATGGAAAATGAAATAAATCTATGTAACCTGATAATTTTATTTTCGATAATATACTGGATTCCAATCCTAAATAAAATCCTAATTCGTTCTGCATCCTTGAATTCTCACCAAAAGCATTTCCATATAAGGTCTGATATTTCACATCATAATATCTGTTCATAAAAATAATTCTATTATTAACATCTGGTGAATAACTTATAATATGAAGCATAGATAACTTGCCACATTTATCAATAGCGGCTTCACCCGAAAATGTAAACCTATTCAGAAAAAACTTATAGAATCCTCCTACATTAAAAAAACTCTTACCTCTAGGGTAATACTTATTATACGGACAAAAATCAGGATTCAACATCTTGTTGAATTTATTATAAACAGCTGTTAATCCATATTCAACAAATTTTCCGTTATATGTTAAATTACATCCTATCAGATGGTTACTTAACATATTCTTTTTTTCCATATCTTTTTTTAATCTATGAAAACCATCTGTTTTTAACGTCTTTATAAACATATCTTCAGCATTGCCATCCATTTTTCTATAAGAATAGAAAGCAGACATATCCCATCTTTTACTCAATCTATATGTTACTCCAAGACCTTGCAAGTAATTATACTCGTCTGTAGAAGCATGTTTGGAAAACCCTTTACCAAAACGGATGTTATTTCCTATTCCACTTTTTCCTAACGAAAAATTATTCATATTCATGACCAGACCATAACCGAAACTGGCTTTATAGTTACCTATCACCAACGTTTTTAAATTAGCAACATTCTGTAACATCATATAAAATCCATAATAATCATATCCTTTTTTATTATGGCCAGTAAAAAACGGTTCACCGGAATCTTTTTCAGCCGTTATACCAACAAAAAGCTGCTGTCCATACTGGAACTTATACCGTATATTATGATATACAGGATTACCCATATATTTTTTGTTAGGACTTTCTTCCAGAACTGTCTTACTATAATCCGCATATCCCGCTTTCTGATTAAAAGGTACATCTACCCTTGTGACCAGTTCCTGTTTGTTATATTTCATAATATCTTTAATATCCAGTCTGTTACGCTGTTTACCGGAATCTCCTATGTATATAAAGTTCTGAAGTATGTCTCTTGTCTGCCAATCCATCCCTTCCACCCCCAACAACTCTTTTTCCGACAACAAAGGACCATACTTATATACATAATAAAGAATATTTTCTATCAGTTGATCCGACAGAAAAGGAAGTTGTTCCAGCTCTTCTTTAGTTATAGTATTAATATTGAACGGATGTTCTGCCAGCTCAGATAATTCTTCGTACTGTTGTTCCAGTTCCGAGAGATTTTCATCATTCTCTATATTTACTTCCAAATTCTTCCAAACAAGTTGAGCTTGTATGGATATAACAAAACAACTCTTTAATATACAACAAATTAACAATCTTTTAAACATTTTATTCACTACCTTATAACATCAAATCATACGTTAATTTTTCGTATAATCCGATATCCGATTATTATTATGTTTATTTTTGCGGCATATGAAGACCAACGTATATATAATCCTGTTCACACTACTTTCCGTTACATGCATTAACGGAATAAAAGCACAGAGGAACAATGTTACACAAGTATTCGGAGGATATAAAGTCCCGGTCTGTGTGTATCAAGGAGATACTATACCTTCTATAACGCTAAAAAACATATATATTTACCCAAAACTCAGATTTAAAAACAAAAGACAGGAACGTTATTACAATAAACTTGTACGTGACGTAAAGAAAACGCTTCCCTTAGCTAAAGAAATAAAGAATGCTGTATTGGAAACCTATGAATATATGGAGACTCTTCCAAATACAAAAGCAAGGGAAAAGCATATGAAAATGGTTGAAAAAGGACTTAAACAACAATACACCGCCCGAATGAAAAAACTGACCTTTTCACAGGGTAAACTATTGATAAAACTTGTAAACCGGGAATGTAACCAATCGTCTTATGAATTGGTAAGAGCATTTATGGGACCGTTGAAAGCTGGATTTTACCAAGCTTTTGCGGCATTGTTCGGGGCCAGCCTGAAAAAAGAATATCACCCGGAAGATGATGACAAACTTGTGGAAAGGGTTGTTACACTTGTAGAAAATGGTCAGCTATAGAACTGTAAATAAATCATTTAACAATATCAGAAAATTATGTTAATAAAAAACATTGATATTAACATGTTCATTTCTTTATCATTCTATTAGCGAATTCCCAAAGTACAATTCCTGCAGTAACAGATACATTCAACGAATGTTTGGTTCCATATTGAGGTATTTCAATGCAGCCGTCACACATATCAACAACTTCCTGTTGGACTCCTTTCACTTCATTCCCCATAACTATAGCATAACTTTTTGCCGGATCAAGCTGTAATTCATCTAACATAGTACTACCTTTACACTGCTCAATGGCAAATACTGTATACCCGCCATCATGCAACTCATTTACAGCATCTTGTGCCTTTTTACAATATTTCCAGTCGACAGTATATTCCGCCCCCAAAGCTGTTTTGTGCATTTCCGGATGAGGAGGAGTAGCTGTAATACCACATAAATAAATACGATTTATAAGAAATGCATCCGAAGTACGGAATACCGCCCCTATATTATGAAGACTACGTACTTCATCAAGTACCACAACCAGAGGAAGCTTTCTCGCTTCCTTGAATTCTTCCACGGTAAGACGGTTCATTTCCGTTACTTTCAGTTTTTTCAGTTCCGACATAGGGCAGTTTTCTTTATTCTGTGCACAAAGATAAAAACTATATTGATAACCCAGTTCATAACCGTTGAAAAGGTGTATAAAATGAAGAAAAAGAAAATGAAAAGTTCTTCTTGCTTTATCCGGATAAAGCACTATATGATACAGAAAACAAACATTCCAAAAATATTCAAGAGAAGTTTAAGAAATGGTTTAAACATATTTTTTAGCATAAAAAATGAATTGAATCACTGGAAAGTTTTTAACTTTGCCACATATAAACAAAGTGTTAATAGAATAAGTAAAGCTTATATTTTCAATATATAAGCCTGTTAATGTCTTTCTAATATCTCCAATACAAACATTAATAACCGAAAAAACAAAAAAACGTTATAAGTTTTACTAACACTATTAACCGACTATTATAACTATCATAAATTTCTTTCTAAAAAAGAAAAAATATATTTTTATTAATGATGAACAGAAGTGAATGGTTGGCAAAGGGATTTGTTGACGAACCGGTAGACAAGACCCTTGATTTGAAAGCAGAGATAAAGAAATTGTGTAAAGAAAAGAATGCAGTTATTCTCGGACATTTTTATCAGTCGGATGAAATCCAGGAAATAGCGGATTTTATAGGCGATAGTCTGGCTTTGGCCCAATGGGCATCAAAAACCGATGCCGACATCATTGTAATGTGTGGAGTACATTTCATGGGTGAAACGGCTAAAATACTTTGTCCTGACAAGAAAGTGTTGATTCCCGATCTGAATGCCGGCTGTTCTTTGGCCGATAGTTGTCCGGCAGATGAATTTACTGAATTCGTCAAAGCTCATCCTGGATATACAGTGATTTCATATGTGAATACAAGTGCGGCTGTCAAGGCGGTTACCGATGTAGTAGTAACTTCAACCAATGCCAAGCAGATTGTAGAAAGCTTTCCTGTTGATGAAAAGATTATTTTTGGTCCCGACCGTAACCTGGGTAATTATATAAATTCCATAACCGGGCGGAATATGTTGTTATGGAACGGTGCCTGTCATGTTCATGAAAAATTTTCTGTAGAGAAAATCATAGAGTTGAAGAAACAGTATCCTGATGCGGCTGTTCTGGTTCATCCGGAATGTAAAGGTGCTGTAGCCAAGTTGGCCGATAAGGTGGGTTCTACTGCCGGTCTGTTGAAATACGCTATTTCCAGTGAAAAGAAAACGTTTATTGTAGCTACTGAAAGTGGTATATTATATGAAATGCGTAATAAATGCCCGGAAAAGACATTTATTCCTGCTCCTCCAGAAGATAGTACTTGTGCATGTAATGAATGTAATTTCATGCGTTTGAACACTTTGGAGAAGCTGTATAATACATTGAAATATGAATGGCCGGAAGTGAATGTAGAAAAATCGGTTGCGGAAAAAGCCGTCAGACCGATTCAGAAGATGCTTGATATATCAGCTAAGTTAGGTTTGTAAGTAATTTCGGAAAAACTATGTTGTTAATATGTTTTTAGAGTTTTATTCTAAGTTATTAAAATGTGTTATACAACATAGTTTTTTCATTTAAAAATTTGCATAATACAATAAAGTCCGTACCTTTGTACCGTGTTTTTCATAGTATTAGATTTAAGGTTAACAAAGGTTGGAGTACAGCGGTACTCCTTTTTTTATGTCTATATTCAAGCTTTAGTACATAATAAGTTTTGTTTTTAGTTATCTGGACATAGCCTGATTAATTTTAATCTAACGAGTTGTCTTTTGTTAGATTATATGATATTACAAGGATTGTGTATTATATTATAGGTTTTACAAAATTATTATTGCTTATGTTTGTGAATAAAAAGTTAAACCTGTAATGACTATGAACAAATTTATATTGTCTGTTTTGTTATTATGTTGTCCGTTGGTTTTTAAAGCCCAATCCGGAAGTGTCTCGGGATTGGATAAAGCAAAATTTAGTAAGTATTGGAAAATCGAGTCAGAATCTCCCGATTATAAGGTATCCTTTTCAGGTGATACCTGTGAGATTGTTTCTCCTAAAGGACTTACGTTATGGAGAAAAGAAAAGATGTCGGGTAATATCACTATCGAATACGATGCCTGTGTGGCGGTAGAAGGAAGGGAGGGAGACCGTTTGAGTGATTTGAACTGTTTCTGGATGGCGTCCGATTCGAAATATCCTACTATTTGGGACAGAGAAAAATGGCGTAGCGGAGTTTTCTTGAATTGTTATACTTTGCAGCTTTACTATATGGGATATGGAGGCAACCATAATTCTACTACCCGTTTTCGTCGTTACGATGGAAATGAAGCAGGTGTAAAGGATGCCAAGGCACGTCCGGCTATCTTGAAGGAATATAAAGATCCGGAACATCTTTTGAAGGCAAACAAGTGGTACCATATAAAAATCCAGAACCAGGGTAATAAAGTGAGGTATTATATAGATGGAGAATTGCTGGTCGATTTTAATGATCCTCGTCCGTTGACGTCCGGATGGTTTGGATTCAGGACTACATGGTCGCGTACAAAAATTACGAATTTCCGTTATTCACAACAGGATGTTGATAATACAGTTTCTTTACATTGGATTGGAAATGTGCCTTCCCAAGATTGTGCTGTAAGTTTTGGGGTGCCTTTCAGACAAGGGGAAGTAAAACCTGAAACGCAGCTTCTGTTGAAAACAGAACAAGGTACTCAGTTGGCTTCCGATACTTGGGCAACAGCCTATTGGCCTGATGGTTCCGTTAAATGGGCGGGGGTTGCCGCCGTGATTCCTGCCAATACGGATAAGCTGGCTTTAATACCTTTCAAGAAGAAAAAAATGAAAAAGACATCTTCTGCTTTACAAGTGGAAGAAACTGCCGGTCAGTTGAAAATTTCGACCGGAATTATTACGGCCTATATTCCGCGTTCGGGTAGAGTTGTATTGGACAGCCTGTTTTACGATAAGACAAAAGTAGGTGGTAAGGCCGATCTTGTCCTTTCTGTACAGGACAGACCTTTCAGTGAAAATATGGATGAAATTCATATAGATCATTATCAGAGCATGATAAAAAATGTATCAGTAGAGCGTGTCGGGAATGTTCGTGCTTTGGTAAAGATAGAAGGTACACATAAGGATGTTTCCGGTAGGGAATGGTTACCTTTTGTGTTGAGAATGTATTTTTATGCTGGAAGTGATCAGGTGAAGATGATACATTCTTTTATATATGACGGTAATCAGGATAAGGACTTTATCCGTTCGTTAGGTATCCGTTTCCAGGTTCCTATGCGTGAAGCGTTGTATAACCGGCATGTTGCGTTTGCCTGTGCCGACGGCGGTGTTTGGAGTGAACCGGTACAGCCGTTGGTGGGACGAAGGGTATTGGCCTTAGGTAACGACAATACGTTGCAACAGCAGCAGATGAAGGGGCAACGTATTCCCGGATATGAAGAGTTTGATGAAAAGAACCGTAATTTGATTGACCATTGGGCATCGTGGGATAATTTCCGTTTGTCGCAACTTACAGATAATTCATTCACTGTCCGTAAACGGGCTACAAACGATAGTCCATGGATCGGCACTTATAGCGGTACCCGTTCTGAAGGATATGTTTTTGCCGGTGATGTCACTGGAGGTATAGGAGTATGTCTGCAGGATTTCTGGCAATCTTATCCTTCTACATTGGAAGTACAGAATGCCCGTTCGGATGAAGCTTCTTTGATTGTATGGCTCTGGAGTCCGGAATCGGAAGCGATGGATTTACGTCATTATGATAAAGTGGCTCACGATTTGAATGCCAGTTATGAAGATGTACAGGAAGGCATGAGTACTCCTTATGGTATTGCCCGTACCAGTACATTGGTTCTGGTTCCTCAAAATGCGTATCCTGGTAAGTCGGGGATTTCTTCTACGGCAAAACTTTTATCTCAAGCGGCTCCATTGATGTGTACTCCACGTTATTTACATGATTGTAAGGCATTTGGTATATGGTCGTTACCTAATAGGACAAACGATGCCTGCTCTATGGTCGAAAATCGTCTGGACAGCTATATAGACTTCTATAAGAAAGCTGTCGAGCAGAACAAATGGTACGGATTTTGGAATTATGGTGATGTAATGCATGCCTATGATCCGATACGTCATACTTGGAGATATGATATAGGAGGTTTTGCCTGGGATAATACGGAGTTGGCTTCGAACATGTGGCTATGGTATAATTTCCTGCGTACAGGGAGGGCCGATATATGGAAAATGGCTGAGGCTATGACACGTCATACCACTGAAGTGGATGTATATCATATAGGTCCGAATGCCGGATTGGGAAGCCGGCACAATGTAAGTCATTGGGGATGCGGAGCCAAAGAGGCACGGATCAGTCAGGCTGCCTGGAACCGTTTTTATTATTATCTCACCACCGATGAACGTACTGGTGATCTGATGACTGAAGTGAAAGATGCAGAACAGAAGCTTTATACACTCGATCCTATGCGTTTGGCCGAACCTAGGAGTAAGTTCCCGTGTTCTGCTCCTGCACGTCTGCGTATCGGACCCGACTGGTTATCGTATGCGGGCAATTGGATGACAGAATGGGAGCGTACCCGGAATACGGTGTATCGTGACAAGATTATAGCCGGTATGGAAAGTATAGCTGCATTGCCAAATGGTTTTTTTACCGGTAACAAAGCTTTAGGTTTCGATCCGGCTACCGGAGTACTGACTTATGAAGGTGATCCTAGTTTAAAGAATACCAATCATCTGATGACTATTATGGGAGGATTTGAAATCATGAATGAAATGCAGTCAATGATACATATTCCTGCCTTCGATAAGGCATGGTTGGAACATGCGCGTGATTACCGGAACTACAGTAATTTCCGTATAGGACGTCTGGCTGCATATGCAGCATGGCAGCTGTATGATCCGAAACTGGCTTCTGAAGCTTGGGATGCTTTGTGGAAACGTAACCGGGAAATGAAGATTGACCGGATTCTTCCTCCTGAAGTTCCGTCTCCATTGGATGAATGTGAACGTATTAGCACCAATGAAGCTGCTTTATGGAGTTTGGATGCTATTTTTATGCAGGAAGTGATACCTCAATAAAATGCTATAGGGATTATGAACAGGTTTATTTTGTCGATGGTTTTATACATGGGAACAAACTGTATGGCTTTTGCGCAGTTTGGAACTTATACGGCTTCTGAAATGCAGTCGTATATAGATAAAGAAACAGGAGTTGAAATAACGGTGTTGACAGATACTGCCAGAAATGACCGTTTTTTGTATCAGACAGATCCGATGTGGACCTCTGATGGAAAATATTTATTGTTCCGTTCTTCGTCCAGAGGGAATGACAAGGAAATGGAACGTAGGTTACCCGATGGTAAGGTACGTAAGTTCAGGCCTACCCAGATTTACTTTATAGAGATGGAGACGGGGAAGATAATTCAGGCAACAGAAGGACCGGACCTAGGAAATGCTTTCCTAGCAAATAAGGACAACCGTATGTTTATGAATCATAATGAAAATGGTAATTGGAATATGTATGTACTTGATCTGGATCGTTTCTTTCATGATGTACATATGGGAAAAGTAAAAAGACAGTTTGATTATGAGACATTTGTAGGTACTTTTCCAAAAGATATGGGACGCCCGGGAGGATATGCCGTAAGTTGTGACGATGAATACGCCTATATTGCGGTAGAACGTGAAGGTACGGAAGAAGAAAAGAAGAGGATGGAAGAAAATGCTTTCAAGCCTCAAGATAACCAGCCGGTTAAGATAAAACCTTCTTTAGGAGGAATACGGAAAATGAATCTGAAGACAGGCGAAGTTACAAAAGTGGTAGATGTTGAATTCAAGGTAGGACATGTACAGGCAAGTCGTTTTGTTCCGGATGAAATTTTGTTCTGTAATGAAACGGGAGGGGATGCACATCAACGTATGTGGTATTGTAAAGCTGACGGATCTGGTTTCAAACCTTTATATAAGGAAACCCCGTTGGATTGGGTGACGCATGAAACTTTTGCTACCAGAGATTATGTATACTTTAATGTATTGGGTTTCCAGCCCCGTTTACGTAAGCAGGCCAGTGGTATTTTCCGTATCAATCTCCGTACTGACGATGTAGAGGTTATCGGACAGGTTGAGATGGAGAAAGACCGTCGTGCCATTGAAGGCCAGTTGATAGGACGTGGTTTCTGGCATTGCAATGCCAGCCGTGACAATTATTGGGCGGCCGGTGATACATTCGGAGGAAACGTGTGGATTATCAATGTCGCTACGGGTGAACGGCATCGGATAGCCTCTGATACAAAGATGAAACCCGACCATGCACATCCAAGTTTCAGTCCCGACGGTAACAGACTGCTTTTTCAATCGGGACATTTTACCGGTGGAAAGAGACTTAATCTGATGATGGTAGATATTTCCTCTTTCAGGAAGTGAAACAGGATATTTTATACAAAAATCAAGGAAGCGGGTATAAAAATCTATACGGTGGAATCTATAAAGATGTATATTTGCTTCTGTAAATGAAAAACATAGGTTGGACTTTAAATTTTTGAAATGCACAAGCTTAGATTTTTGTTAACGTTATTTCTTTGTTTCTTTTTTTATGGAATTGTGTTTGCCGGTACGGAAGAAGAGTTGTCATATCCGATGAGTGATGGTTCGGGTACATTGAAACTTGGTATTGTTACAGGGAATACCAGCCGCTGGTTGACAGAAAAAGACAATCTGTTGAGGCAAGATAAAATTTCGGTACGCTGCGTTTCTCTCAGTAAAACCAGAGGATTGATTATTGAAGTGGAAAATAAGGATCTTCCGGAAAATACCCGGTTGGGATTTGTTTTTGGAGGATATGACAGCCCGAAGCCCGATAAGGTAATAGTTCCTGAAACTTGTATAGACAATATATTTAACGTGGAAGGTACTCATGTTACTGTCTATCATGGAAAGTCGGGTGCATTGAAAGTGACCCAACTGGTAGTGCCTGTAGGTGCTGAGATGCGTTTGAGTAATGGCCGGATAATGAGTACTCCGTTGGAAGTCTTTGAATCCGGTAAACGTACTGATGCTCCTGTTCTAGCCGGTATATGTACGTTACGGAAAGGTGAAAAGCTCTATTTCTGTGTATATAAGCAGAACCGTGAAGCTGATTATGCCGATTTTATGTTACCCGATCTGTTTAAACAAGAAAATGAAAAGCAATGAATAAGTTGGTATCTGTTATTTTGTCTGTTTGTCTGTTTGTTCTTATTGGCAGTTCATCTCTCCAAGCAAAAATATACAATGTCAAAGATTTCGGGGCGGAAGGAAATGGTAAACAGATTGACTCCTATGCTATCAATAAAGCTATAGAACAAGCTTCTTCCGAAGGTGGTGGTACCGTTTATATTCCGGCAGGTGAGTATGCCTGTTATTCTATCCGTCTGGCCAGTCATATCCATCTTTATCTGGAACAGGGAGCTTCTATTGTGGGAGCTTTCCCAACAGCAGATGAAGGTTATGATGTGGCCGAACCTAATGAATATAATGCTTATCAGGATTTCGGACACAGCCATTGGAAGAATTCGTTGATCTGGGGCATCGGTTTGGATAATATCACCATCAGTGGTCCGGGTATGATTTACGGTAAAGGTCTTACCCGGGAAGCCAGCCGGCGTGCCGGTATGGGAAACAAGGCCATCAGTCTGAAAGAATGTACCAATGTTACTTTAAAGGATTTTTCTATGTTGCAAGGTGGGCATTTTGCTTTGCTGGCAACCGGAGTGGAGAATCTGACCATAGATAATCTGAAAGTGGATACTAACCGTGATGGTTTTGATATTGACTGTTGTAAGAACGTGCGCATCAGTAAATGTAGTGTCAATGCACCTTGGGATGACGCGATTGTATTGAAAGCCTCCTATGCACTTGGGTATTTCAAGGATACCGAAAATGTTACTATTTCCGACTGTTATGTAAGCGGTTATGACCGTGGAACTATGATCGATGCTTCTTGGGGATTGGATGAGCCTCAGGCTCCCGACCATGATTTCCGTACGGGCCGTATCAAGTTCGGTACGGAATCAAGCGGTGGATTCAGGAATGTTGCCATTACCAACTGTATTTTCGAGCATTGCCGGGGGTTGGCTTTGGAAACGGTCGACGGCGGTAAGCTGGAAGATGTGGTAATCAGTAACATTACAATGCGTGATATTGTAAACTCGGCTATATTTTTACGTCTGGGTGCCCGTCTGCGTAGTCCGGAGGGTACTCCGGTAGGAGCGTTGAGGCGTATCCGTATCAGCCATATCAATGCCTATAATGTAGATTCCAGTTTTTCTTCCATTATCAGTGGAATACCAGACGGAATTATTGAAGATGTAAGTTTTGATGACATTCATCTCTATTATAAGGGAGGCTTTACGGCCGAAGACGGTAAAATCATTGTCCCCGAAAAAGAGAAGGGTTATCCCGAACCGGCTCTGTTTGGAACTATTATGCCGGCTAAAGGTTTCTTTGTACGTCATGCAAGGAATATCTCATTCAACAATATCTATTTTTATTATGAAAAACCAGACGGACGTCCGCTTTTTGTAACTGATGATGTCCGTAATATCCGTTTTCAGAATATTTATGTCGACGGTGAACAGGAGTTTGTGGAAAATATAAAATAATCAGGAAAAGATATGAAAACACACAGGAAATGGTTGATGGCGTTGGTGGCATGTAGTGTAGGCATTGCCGGTTGGGCACAGACCAGTTATGATTTTACAAAATTACAGCGTGATAAATTAGGTCGTGGAGTAGTTGCTGTGAGAGAAGATGCGGGTAATGTTGCACTTTCATGGAGATATCTTTCATCTGATCCGATGGAAACGACATTCAATATTTACCGTGACGGGAAAAAGATAGCTGAGGTTCCGTCTGGAACGGGAACGTTTTATAAAGATTCCTATCAAGGGAATGGAGCGGTTGTCTATACAGTGAAGGCTGTAGTGGATGGAGTCGAAAAAGGAATTGAAGGCAGTTATACTTTACCACAGAATGCTCCGGAAGGTTATATTGATATTCCGTTGGACCGTCCTGCAGACAGTGTTACTCCGTCGGGTGAAAAGTATTCCTATTCGCCGAACGATGCTTCGGTAGGTGATGTAGACGGTGACGGTAATTATGAGATTATATTGAAATGGGATCCGTCGAATGCACACGACAATTCGCATGACGGTTATACTGGTAATGTTTATATAGACTGTTACCGCCTTACCGGAGAAAAGTTATGGAGAATCGACCTGGGAAAAAATATACGTGCCGGTGCACATTATACTCAGTTTATGGTATATGATCTTGACGGTGACGGTAAGTCGGAAATCGTAATGAAGACAGCCGACGGGACAATCGACGGAAAGGGTAATGTGATAGGTGATGCTGCTGCCGATAACCGTGAAACCGGAAAACCTCTGACTGATATGGAAAAGAAGAGACTGGAGGAGCGCTTTAAGGATAGCAATGCTCCCCGCCGGAGAAGGATTCCGACTGTTCCCCGTAACCAGGGACGTATACTTAAAGGTAATGAATATCTTACCGTTTTCAGTGGATTGACAGGAGAAGCTTTGGCTACTGTCGATTATATACCTCCGCGTGGCGAACTGAAAAAATGGGGAGACGACCGTGCCAACCGTGCCGACCGTTTCCTGGCCTGTGTGGCTTATCTGGATGGAGTACATCCTAGTGTAGTGATGTGCAGAGGGTACTATACCTGGACCGTTCTGGCTGCTTTCGACTGGAATGGGAAGGAACTGACAAACCGTTGGGTATTCGACAGTGATAATGAAGGTTGCAAGGATTTTGCCGGACAAGGTAATCACAATCTTCGTGTAGCTGATGTAGACGGTGACGGGTGTGATGAAATAGTTTATGGTTCGTGTACTATTGACAATACCGGTGAAGGATTATATACCACTCGTTTAGGACATGGTGATGCCATGCATCTCACTCAGTTTGATCCAGAAAAACCTGAATTGCAGGTTTGGGCCTGCCATGAAAACAAGAAGGACGGATCTACTTTCCGTGATGCACGGACTGGAAAAATTTTATTTCAGTTACCGGATAAATCGGATGTAGGCCGTTGTATGGCAGCTGATATAGACCCTATGAGTCCGGGTGTGGAAATGTGGTCGCTGGCATCAGGGGGAATCCGTAATTTTAAAGGAGAGCTTGTTGCCGATGGACGGATTCCTGGTTTGTCTTATAATATGGCGGTATGGTGGGATGGTGATTTGTCGCGTGAACTGTTGGACAGAAACCGTATAAGCAAATACGATTGGGAGAATAAGAGCTGTCATGTGATTAAGACCTTCAACGGATGTGAGTCAAATAACGGTACAAAATCAAATCCTTCTTTGCAGGGAGACATTATCGGCGACTGGCGTGAAGAGGTTTTGTTACGTACTGCCGATAACAGTTCGTTACGTCTGTATGTAAGTACTATACCGACCGAATACCGTTTCCATACATTTCTGGAAGATCCGGTGTACCGTATCAGTATAGCTACAGAAAATGTGGCCTATAACCAACCTACCCAACCGGGATTTTATTTCGGTTCTGATTTGAAAGGTATTTTTAGAGGTTATAAGTTCAGTGAAAAATAAAAAATATAGATTTATGAATAAATATGTATTGAATGTAGCTTTATTGGCTTTCCTTTCTTTAGGAGTATCGGCCAATGCTCAGAAAAAAAAGGAAGTGGTCAATGATTCCAATACACCGCTTCATCTTTTACAGCCAGATTATAAGGTGGGTTATGGTGTAACGTCGGTCGAGGAAATCAAGAAAGATATGGATAGGGTATTGAAATATCTGGAAGAAAACACTCCGGCTCGGGTTGTGGACCAACGTACAGGAAAAGTGATTACCGATTATGCGGGGATGGATACCAATGCCCAGCTTGAACGCGGTGCTTTCCGTCTGGCAAGTTACGAATGGGGTGTGACTTATTCTGCTATGCTGGCAGCTGCTGATGCTACAGGCGATGAAGCTTATAGGAAATATGTATATGACCGGTTTAATTTTCTCGCCGAAGTAGCTCCATATTTCAAGCAGGTATATGAGAAATATGGTACAACCGATCCACAGATGTTGCAGATACTTACCCCTCATGCATTGGATGATGCCGGTGCTGTATGTGCTGCCATGATGAAGGCACAGATGAAAGACAAGAATCTGAAGCTCCAGGCCTTGATAGATAATTATTTTAACTTTATCATGTATAAGGAATATCGTCTGGCCGACGGTACATTTGCACGTAACCGTCCTTATCACAATACTTTGTGGCTCGATGATATGTTTATGGGGATTCCGGCAGTAGCTTTGATGGGAAGATATGCTTCCGATAACCAACAGAAATATTATCAGGAAGCGGTAAGACAGGTACTTCAGTTTGCCGGACGTATGTTTGTTCCTGAAAAGGGATTGTTCCGTCACGGATGGGTGGAAGGAATGAAAGACCATCCGGCTTTCCATTGGGGGCGTGCCAACGGATGGGCTATCCTCACCATGTGTGAAGTATTGGATGTATTGCCGGAAAACAATCCGGACAGAGAAAAGATAATCGGATTGCTTCAGGCTCATGTACGTGGATTGGCGGCTTGTCAGAGCAAGGACGGTTTCTGGCATCAGTTGCTAGACAGAAATGATTCTTATCTGGAAACGTCGGCTACTGCCATATATGTATATTGTATGGCTCATGCCATCAACAAGGGATGGATTGATGCCATGGCCTATGGACCGGTAGTACAGTTGGGATGGCATGCCGTTGCATCTGCCATCAATGCACAAGGACAGGTGGAAGGGACTTGCGTAGGTACCGGTATGGGGTATGATCCTTCTTTTTATTATTATCGCCCGGTAAATGTATATGCAGCCCACGGTTACGGTCCGGTTATCTGGGCAGGTGCCGAAATGATTAACCTGTTGAAGAACCAGCATCCTCGCATGAACGATAGTGCCGTTCATTTCTATCCGACGGAGCAACAGACCAAGAATCCTATCTTTTTTTATTCCGAACCGGGTAATCCGAGGGAGTTTGTAGCTGGTGTAAGCCGTATCAATGAAAAAACTCCGGTTGTGTTTTTGATAGGTGATTCTACGGTTAAATGTGGAAACGGTGACGGTAGCGATGGAAAATGGGGGTGGGGAAGCTTTTTCCAGAATTATTTCGATACATCCCGTATTACTGTAGAAAACTGTGCTTTAGGTGGTACAAGCAGCCGTACTTATGGAAATATCGGATTATGGGACCGTGTGCTTCCAGCCATCAGAAAAGGTGATTATGTTTTGATTGATTTTGGCCATAATGATGGAGGACCTTTGAATACCGGCCGTGCAAGAGCTTCGTTGAAAGGAACAGGCGATGAAACCCAGAAGGTCGTTATGGAACGTGACGGCAGTACAGAAGAAGTACATACTTTCGGTTATTACATCCGTCAGTATATCCGTCAGGCAAAAGCCAGGGGGGCAAATGTGATTGTGCTTTCACACACTCCGGGCAACCGTTGGACAGGCAACAAGATGAACCGTTGTGACCAGACTTACGGCAAATGGTCGGAAGAGGTAGCCAGACAGGAAAATGTACCGTTTATCGATCTGAATGATCGTACGGCCGTTAAGTTTGAGACTATGGGGAAAGACAAAGCTGCATCCTATTATGCAGACTCTGTACACAATACACAGGAAGGAGCTGTATTGAATGCAGAATCTGTGGTTGAAGGAATCCGAGCTTTGGATAATTGTAGTCTGAAAGATTATCTGAAATAATTGTTAGTGTAAATATAGTTATAGGTAGAGGCCGTCTCCCGATTTTTGAGGGGACGGCTTTTTTTATGCCTGCTGTTAAAGAATTGGACACTACTGTCCATAAATCATACACTTTATATTTCTATGTGAATTTATATCTATTTGATTGTCAATGATTTATAATTTGTGGCACGGTCTTTGCCATGTTGTTGATGAAAAAAAGTAAAACTTAAAACTTAAACGATATGAAGACTTTGAGTATAAAAAGAATGGCAAGTGTATGTGTAATGATGTTAGTGGGAATTATGGCAATGGCCGCTACTCCCAAGAAAATCTATAATGATCAGATGACAGACGATGGTAATGTTGCAGTCCGTGAAATCTGTGTGATGACCTCCGAAGGCTATAAGCCTTCATTGCGTATAGAAATGAAATATGGTAAAGATAATAACATGGTAACCAAGGATCTTTACACATGGAATCTTTCGGATAATAATTGGAAACTTACTAAAAGTTATTTTTATATGGGTGATAGTGTAAGGTTGGTTACTTATAACACAAAAGGAAATATTGCAGCCGATCAGGTATTCTATACAACAGTTGATTCGCACAATCATAAATAAACTAACATAAGCTTTCTCTCGCTTAAATGTGTACAGGTATGTCTAAGTGATTAGATATGCCTGTACTTTTTTTATGTCCTTTCGATTTCTATTCTTGTTTTTTTCTGTTTTTCAAACGCCTTGTTGTATTGTTTGAAAGATGCGTTCATTTTCCGTAAAAGATGAAGTCGTTTTGTGTATGATTCCAAGTTGAATTTTGCAGAAGATGAAGGTGTTTTCAGGAAATTCCAGGTTCTATTTCGCACGCCCGTGCGCATTGCGCATGCGTGCGCCCGAATAAGAGTATGTGTACCCGGTAAAGGCCCCTTCAGTCCTTCCGGAAAAATCTTCCTCCCTATATTCTTGTTCTCCAGCGTGTTACAATCCGGTTACAGAAAAAGCGGAAAAATTTTTCGGCGTGAGGCTTGCGGAATTCCGAAAAGTGCGTACCTTTGCAACCGCTTTCGAGAGAGAACGCGGTAAAGATGCAAATCTGAGATTGACACAGTGTAAGCGGAGAGCGGACGTAAGGCGCTGCACCGAGTATCTTACCTTGCATGGAGGCAAGGGAGCGAGAAAGGATAAGCCCGGAATCCGCGGCCTGAATTTCCATTGTTGTTTACATACAATGGAGACGCGCTGAAAAATTTTTCCGAAAAAATCTTCGAAAAAATTTGGATGTTAGAAAAATCCGCCTTACCTTTGCAACCGCTTTCGAAAAGGAAGCAGGATCTTTGAAAGACTTTAGATAAACAAACAAGATGTAGTACAAGAAGGTCATGACCCCTTTGGGGTTGTGATTGAATGAAAGAACCGTCAATACTTTATAATAATAAGGTAAAGAAATCGGCATCCTGGACAGAGCAAAACAAGGTACATGCCTTCGGGTATGTGTCTGAAAAAGATATTCTACAATGAAGAGTTTGATCCTGGCTCAGGATGAACGCTAGCTACAGGCTTAACACATGCAAGTCGAGGGGCAGCGGGATTGAAGCTTGCTTCAATTGCCGGCGACCGGCGCACGGGTGAGTAACGCGTATCCAACCTTCCGCATACTCGGGAATAGCCTTTCGAAAGAAAGATTAATGCCCGATGGTATCCTAAATGCACATGCGAGTAGGATTAAAGATTCATCGGTATGCGATGGGGATGCGTTCCATTAGATGGTTGGCGGGGTAACGGCCCACCAAGTCGACGATGGATAGGGGTTCTGAGAGGAAGGTCCCCCACATTGGAACTGAGACACGGTCCAAACTCCTACGGGAGGCAGCAGTGAGGAATATTGGTCAATGGGCGAGAGCCTGAACCAGCCAAGTAGCGTGAAGGATGAAGGTCCTACGGATTGTAAACTTCTTTTATACGGGGATAAAGTGACCTACGTGTAGGTCATTGCAGGTACCGTATGAATAAGCATCGGCTAACTCCGTGCCAGCAGCCGCGGTAATACGGAGGATGCGAGCGTTATCCGGATTTATTGGGTTTAAAGGGAGCGTAGACGGGTCGTTAAGTCAGCTGTGAAAGTTTGGGGCTCAACCTTAAAATTGCAGTTGATACTGGCGTCCTTGAGTACGGTTGAGGCAGGCGGAATTCGTGGTGTAGCGGTGAAATGCATAGATATCACGAAGAACCCCGATTGCGAAGGCAGCCTGCTAACCCGCCACTGACGTTGATGCTCGAAAGTGTGGGTATCAAACAGGATTAGATACCCTGGTAGTCCACACGGTAAACGATGGATACTCGCTGTTGGCGATACACTGTCAGCGGCTTAGCGAAAGCGTTAAGTATCCCACCTGGGGAGTACGCCGGCAACGGTGAAACTCAAAGGAATTGACGGGGGCCCGCACAAGCGGAGGAACATGTGGTTTAATTCGATGATACGCGAGGAACCTTACCCGGGCTTGAATTGCAGACGAATTATGAGGAAACTTGTAAGCCGCAAGGCGTCTGTGAAGGTGCTGCATGGTTGTCGTCAGCTCGTGCCGTGAGGTGTCGGCTTAAGTGCCATAACGAGCGCAACCCTTGTCGCCGGTTACTATCAGGTGAAGCTGAGGACTCCGGCGAGACTGCCATCGTAAGATGTGAGGAAGGTGGGGATGACGTCAAATCAGCACGGCCCTTACGTCCGGGGCTACACACGTGTTACAATGGGGGGTACAGAAGGCCGCTACCCGGCGACGGGATGCCAATCTCCAAAGCCCCTCTCAGTTCGGACTGGAGTCTGCAACCCGACTCCACGAAGCTGGATTCGCTAGTAATCGCGCATCAGCCACGGCGCGGTGAATACGTTCCCGGGCCTTGTACACACCGCCCGTCAAGCCATGAAAGCCGGGGGTACCTGAAGTGCGTAACCGCGAGGAGCGCCCTAGGGTAAAACCGGTAATTGGGGCTAAGTCGTAACAAGGTAGCCGTACCGGAAGGTGCGGCTGGAACACCTCCTTTCTGGAGCGATGCCGACACCGGTTCTTTCCCTTGTACTGCAGGGTTTGTTTATTTGATATACAAGAGGATGAGGGAGGCTGGAGGCCGGCCCGCAAACGGTTCAAGCCCGTGATTCTCTCCACAAGAATAGGTCTATGACATGATGTAACAAGCAAAAAGTAATTTTCAGTACAGAGCTGAAAGTATATGTCATCCCACTCCGCTAAAAGGCGGAAGTGTGAACGTGATAAGGAAAGTAGAGAAGGGCGCATGGCGGATGCCTTGGCTCTCGGAGGCGAAGAAGGACGTGATAAGCTGCGAAAAGCTGCGGGGAGGTGCAAATAACCCTTGATCCGCGGATCTCCGAATGGGACAACCCGATACCTTGAAGAGGTATCATCCATCTTGTGATGGAGGCTAACGCAGGGAACTGAAACATCTTAGTACCTGCAGGAAAAGAAAATAAGAATGATTCCCCCAGTAGTGGCGAGCGAACGGGGAAGAGCCCAAACCCCGGATGTTACGGCATCCGGGGGGTTGTAGGACCGCGACGTTGCAAGCAATCTCGTGAATGGAACTGTTTGGAAAATCAGACCGTAGACGGTGAGAGTCCGGTACATGAAGCGAGACGAAGCATAGCGGTATCCTGAGTAGCGCGGGACACGAGGAATCCTGCGTGAATCCGCCGGGACCATCCGGCAAGGCTAAATACTCCCGAGAGACCGATAGCGAACCAGTACCGTGAGGGAAAGGTGAAAAGCACTTCGAACAGAAGAGTGAAAGAGTACCTGAAACCGTGCGCCTACAAGCGGTCGGAGCTTCTTTATGAAGTGACGGCGTGCCTTTTGCATAATGAACCTACGAGTTACCGTGTCTGGCAAGGTTAAGGGGCATGAGTCCCGGAGCCGAAGCGAAAGCGAGTCTGAATAGGGCGTCGAGTCAGATGCGGTAGACGCGAAACCAAGTGATCTACCCTTGGCCAGGATGAAGTCTGGGTAACACCAGATGGAGGTCCGCACCAATAAGCGTTGAAAAGCTTCTGGATGAGCTGAGGGTAGGAGTGAAAGGCCAATCAAACTTGGAGATAGCTCGTACTCCCCGAAATGCATTTAGGTGCAGCCTCATGAATTACTGCTGCGAGGTAGAGCGACTGATAAGATGCGAGGGCTTCACCGCCTATCAAGTCTTGACAAACTCCGAATGCGCATCAGTTCGATCATGGGAGTGAGGGCATGGGTGCTAAGGTCCGTGCCCGAGAGGAGAACAATCCTGACCACCGGCTAAGGCCCCGAAATGACAGCTAAGTTAAACTAACGAAGTCTGATTGCTAAGACAGCTAGGATGTTGGCTTGGAAGCAGCCATTCATTTAAAGAGTGCGTAACAGCTCACTAGTCGAGGAATCGGGCGTGGATAATAATCGGGTATGAAGTTGTCTGCCGAAGCCGTGGGATATGCAAGTATCGGTAGGGGAGCATTCCATTCGGCGTTGAAGGCGCACCGTGAGGTGTTCTGGAGCGTATGGAAAAGCAAATGTAGGTATAAGTAACGATAAAGGGGGCGGGAAACCCCCTCGCCGAAAGACTAAGGTTTCCTGATCAACGCTAATCGGATCAGGGTAAGTCGGGACCTAAGGCTCAGCCGAACGGCGAGGCCGATGGCAGAAACGGTCAAGATTCCGTTACTACCTTACAGGGTGACGTGGAGACGCAGAAGTGGCACTGCCGCGGGCTGACGGAATAGCCCGTTGAAGAGTGTAGGCGCAGATTCCCGCAGGCAAATCCGTGGGGAGAGCCGACCTTGAGAGTACACCAATTCCTCCGGGATGCGGTGACAGCGCAGGTAAGCAGACTGCCGAGAAAATCCGCTAAACATAACCTGTAAGGTACCCGTACCGCAAACGGACACACGTAGTCGGGTTGAATATACTAAGGCGCTTGAGTGAATCACGGTTAAGGAACTAGGCAAACTGACCCTGTAACTTCGGGATAAAGGGTCCCTCCTCGCAAGAGAGGGCGCAGAGAATAGGTCCAGGCAACTGTTTAACAAAAACACAGGGCTGTGCGAATATGAAAGTAGAAGTATACAGCCTGACACCTGCCCGGTGCTGGAAGGTTAAGAGGAGACGTCATCGCAAGAGAAGCGTTGAATTGAAGCCCCAGTAAACGGCGGCCGTAACTATAACGGTCCTAAGGTAGCGAAATTCCTTGTCGGGTAAGTTCCGACCTGCACGAATGGTGTAATGATCCGGACGCTGTCTCAACCGTGAGCTCAGTGAAATTGTAGTATCGGTGAAGATGCCGATTACCCGCGATGGGACGAAAAGACCCCGTGAACCTTTACTATAGCTTAGCATTGGATTTGGGCACGCGATGTGTAGGATAGGTCGGAGGCTGAGAGACGGGCACGCCAGTGTCCGTGGAGCCGCTGTTGAAATACGACCCTTCGTTTGTTTGAGTTCTAACTCCTGAATGGAGGACATTGCTTGGTGGGTAGTTTGACTGGGGTGGTCGCCTCCAAAAGCGTAACGGAGGCTTCTAAAGGTGCCCTCAGGACGATCGGTAACCGTCCGCAGAGTGTAATGGCATAAGGGCGCTTGACTGGGAGACAGACAGGTCGAGCAGGTAGGAAACTAGAGCATAGTGATCCGGTGTTTCCGAATGGAAGGGACATCGCTCAAAGGATAAAAGGTACTCCGGGGATAACAGGCTGATCCCTCCCAAGAGCTCATATCGACGGAGTGGTTTGGCACCTCGATGTCGGCTCGTCACATCCTGGGGCTGGAGAAGGTCCCAAGGGTTGGGCTGTTCGCCCATTAAAGTGGCACGCGAGCTGGGTTCAGAACGTCGTGAGACAGTTCGGTCTCTATCTATCGTGGGCGTATGAAATTTGCGTGGCTCTGACACTAGTACGAGAGGACCGTGTTGGACCGACCTCTGGTTTACCGGTTGTGCCGCCAGGTGCATCGCCGGGTATCCAAGTCGGGATCGGATAAGCGCTGAAAGCATCTAAGTGCGAAGCCGGCCACAAGATTAGATTTCTCAGGGTCGTCAAAGACGATGACGTCGATAGGATGCAGGTGTAAAGGTGGAGACACCAAAGCCGAGCATTACTAATTGCCCGTATTCTTTCCTTGTCCCCCCCCCAAGAGGGACGGATGCCATATACGTTCGGCCAGTAAGGCTGGAGATTGCGGTTTGCTTGTGAGTCATGACATCATATAACGAAATTCAGGTGACTATGGCACGAAGGTTCCACCTCTTCCCATTCCGAACAGAGAAGTTAAGCTTCGTCACGCCGATGGTACTGCGTAAAAGTGGGAGAGTAGGTAGTCGCCGTCTTATCAAGGCCCCGAGGTCAGTCCGACTTCGGGGCTTTTTTTATGCCCGATAAAAAATTAAGAATTTATTTTTTGTTGATTGTGACTATACCGGAATCGGGTATAATGTCAAACAGAATTCTATTGCCTTCTGTTCGTGATTCTATGGCTTTCTTACGGCAGTTAATGCTTGCGTCGGACCAATCTTCCGGAAGAGGGTATGAAACCGTTACAGGGGTCTTATATACGCTGTCCGGTAAATTGTCTGTCACCGTGAGACTGATTTGTTTTTCACTTCGTTCAATTTCCTTGATTTGCGCTGCTTCCTTTTCCTTTGCATAGCAGATATAGTCCTTGAACGTGGTTACCCCAAAATACAGGATTGTTATGGATATATTCCAAGGATTCTTCCAAGGCTTGGGATGATAATGGAGAGTATCCGGGCCCATTGTCGATTTCGTGAATAAGAAGTATGCAACATCCGTTTTGCTGGAGTGTATTTCTGAACAGCCTTACCAGACTTTCTCCGGTTGTAAAACCGGATTCTTTGCCCACTACAATGGAGCTGATACGCATGAAATTGTCGGGGGTGGATTTTTCTATCTGTCCTGAACAGATACGGGCTCCTAAATAATACCGGGCAGTAATGGAGTCACTGGGAGCATTGCAGAATGGATAGGCAAGTGTATATACTTTGTTTCCTGTCTTGGATTCGATCAATCGGTTAGACTGAGCATATTCTGTTTCGGCTACTTCATCGGTCAGATTACAGTGAGTCTGTGTATGGCTCGCTATTTCGTGTCCGTTACGGCTTATTGCAGTCAAGACATTCCAGTCGGGATTGAAGGCTTGTGATACAAAGAAGGTAGCCGGGGCTTTATAGCGGTCCAGAATAGGGATGGCTGTCTTGAACTGGTTAGGACATGCGTCATCAAAAGTGTAGCATACAGCGGCCTGTCTGTTTCCCTGCCAGGTAGTTATATAAGGGAGAGAAGACTCTTGTGCCTGTATCGATAAGATACAGCTGCAGAATAGCGGGAATAAAGCTTGTTTGATCATGTTAAACGGATATTTATTTAAGGTTAAAACAGAAAAAGTTGTATTACAAAAAGATATTTTTCTAGATGTAATACAACTTTTTTCTTGTTGGTTCAATATTAAAGTAAATTATTTATGGTGTTCATCCGGATGTGGATAGTCTATTGTGTAATGCAATCCACGGCTTTCCTTGCGTTCCATAGCTTGTCGGGTAATCAGGTAACCTACGTTAATCATATTACGCAGTTCACAGATTTCGCGGGAAGCCTTGACACGTTTGAACAGACGTTCTGTTTCTTCGTATAGGATATCCAGACGGTTCCATGCACGTACCAGGCGCAAGTTGCTCCGTACAATACCTACATAAGCTTCCATAATCTGGTTCACTTCCTTCATACTTTGAGTTATAAGGATACGTTCTTCGTTGCTGATTGTACCTTCCGCATTCCATTCCGGAATATCTTCGTTGAAATCATAACGGTCCAATACACTCAATGCATGTTTGGCTGCAGCATCGGCATAGACAATGGCTTCGATGAGTGAATTTGAAGCCAGACGGTTACCTCCATGCAGGCCGGTGCAGGAACATTCTCCTAAAGCGTACAGGCGTTTGATACTGGATTGTCCGTCAAGATCTACCTTGATACCTCCACATAAGTAGTGTGCGGCCGGAGCTACAGGGATGTAGTCCTTGGTAATGTCAATACCCAGGCTCAGGCACTTCTTATAAATGTTCGGGAAATGTTTTTTCGTTTCTTCCGGATCTTTATGTGTGACATCAAGGTAAACATGGTCTTCACCGCGCTGTTTCATTTCACTGTCGATGGCACGTGCCACGATATCGCGTGGTGCCAATGACAGACGCGGATCATATTTCTGCATGAATTCTTCGCCGGCCAGATTCTTCAGTACGGCTCCATAACCTCTCATAGCTTCGGTAATGAGGAAACTTGGGCGGTCGCCCGGATGGTACAAGGCTGTAGGATGGAACTGGATAAATTCCATATCCTTCACCACACCTTTAGCACGGTATACCATGGCAATTCCGTCGCCTGTTGCTACCAACGGGTTGGTTGTATGGTTATATACGGCTTCACAACCGCCGGTAGCCATAACCGTAACCTTGGAAAGGAATGTGTCCACTTCACCGGTTTCTTCATTCAGCACATAAGCTCCGAAGCATTTGATACCGGGAGTGTGCCGGGTGACAATGATGCCCAGATGATGCTGGGTGATGATTTCAACGGCATAATGGTTACTGAAGATGGTTATATTAGGAGTCTGTTTGACGGTTTCGATCAGACTTGTCTGGATTTCGGCTCCGGTATTGTCTTTATGATGAAGTATGCGGAACTCCGAATGTCCTCCTTCTTTGTGCAGATCAAATTCTCCATTTTCCTTCTTGTCGAATTTGACTCCCCATCTGATGAGTTCCTCAATTTGTGAAGGCGCATTGCGTACCACCTTTTCTACGGCTGCAGGATCGCTGATCCAGTCGCCTGCAACCATGGTGTCGTGGATATGTTTTTCAAAATTGTCAACCTTGAGGTTGGTAACAGAAGCAATACCGCCCTGGGCATAAAATGTATTGGCTTCTTCAAGTCCGGCCTTGCAGATAAGTGCAACCGAACCTTTATGCGCTACTTTTAACGCAAAACTCATTCCGGCAATTCCTGAACCGATAACGAGAAAATCGAATTTTTTTACCATAACGTTTGTATATATACTGCAAAACTACAAAAAAACTATTTTTCAGTAATTGTGGGGCTGATATTTTTTGATGGTTTTTTAAAGGAGGAAATAGATAAATCACTATCTTCACACGTACAATTTAAAATTGAAGAGTATGAACAGGACCTTTTATTCGGGTGTCGGCTGGTGGTATTGGCTGGTAATAGCGGTTTCTTCGGTGGGGATGTTTGCATTTTTCTGGTTGCATGATATACTGGTGGCTGTCATTTTTGCCTTACTGGTCATTATGGAAATAGAAATGCTTATACATACACGGTATGTCATCACGGCCGACGGTGTCTTGAAAATTGAAAGCGGAAGGTTCATCTCCGGTGTATCGGTTGAACTGGAACGGATTGTAAGTGTACGTAGAGTACGTTCAATGACATTTTTTGAGCCTGCCCTTTCTTTTGAACGTTGTGAACTTTGTTTCAGGCGTAGAAACGGCAGTCTGGCCAAAATAAGTATCTCTCCTAAAAACCGGGAAGATTTTGTGAATTGGATCAGAAAAAGGAATTCAGCTATTGAGTTGCTTGACAAGTAGGATATGGAATAGAAATCTTTTTTAATAAATGATAGAAATTATGAGATATGATTTAGCAATTATCGGTGGTGGTCCCGCCGGTTATACGGCAGCGGAAACCGCTGGAAAAGCAGGATTAAGTGTAGTCTTGTTTGAAAAGAATGCATTGGGTGGTGTATGCCTGAATGAAGGATGTATTCCTACCAAAACATTGTTATACTCGGCTAAAATGTATGATCATGCACGCCAGTCTTCGAAATACGGTTTGAGTGTATCGGATGTTTCTGTTGATTTGGGAAAAGTGGTTACCCGGAAGTCTAAAGTTGTCCGTAAATTGGTTTTGGGGATAAAGGCACGTCTGGAGGCTTGTCATGTTACAGTCGTAAACGGAGAGGCACAGGTAGTTGACAGCCATACCATTCGCTGTGGAGAAGAGACTTATGAATGTGACAAACTGATATTGTGTACAGGTAGTGATACGGTTATTCCTCCGGTACCCGGTCTTGAAACCGTTGGTTTCTGGACTCATCGTGAGGCTCTTGCCAATAAGGAAATTCCTCAATCGCTGGCTATCATTGGTGGGGGTGTCATCGGAATGGAGTTCGCCTCATTTTTCAATAGTCTGGGAGTCAAGGTTACCGTTATTGAAATGCTTCCTGAAATTCTTGGAGGGCTTGATAAAGAGATTTCTGCAGTACTTCGTGCTGACTATACCAAGAAGGGGATTACTTTCTTGTTGGGAGCAAAGGTAACCAGTGTCTTTGAGGATGAGGGGAATATTTACGTGAACTATGAACAAAATGGAGAAAATGCTACTGTAGCAACCGATAAATTATTAGTCAGTACAGGACGTAAACCGGTGATGAATGGTTTCGGACTGGAAAATCTTTCTTTGGAACGTACAGAACGTAATCTGATTGTGGTTGATGAGCATTTACAGACATCGGTCGAGGGTGTATATGTATGCGGTGATCTGAACGGTAAGTCTTTATTGGCACATACCGCGGTTCGTGAAGCGGAGGTAGCGGTACATCATATTTTAGGAAAAGCCGATTCGATGAGTTATGATGCCATTCCTTCTGTGGTTTATACGAATCCGGAAGTAGCTTGTGTAGGAAGCTCTGAAGAGGCATTGGTCAAGTCGGGTGTTTCTTATCATGTAATTAAACTTCCGATGACATATTCTGGACGCTTTGTGGCTGAAAATGAAGGCGTAAATGGTATTTGTAAAGTATTGATAGATGACAAGGGAATTATTCTAGGAGTACATATGTTAGGTAATCCTGCCTCGGAACTGATCGTGATGGCAGGGATGATGGTAGAAGACAAACGTTCTTATTTGGAATGGAAACGTTATGTATTTCCTCATCCTACAGTAAGTGAAATATTCAAAGAATTATAATAGGTTGGGATAACATTAGGTTGTTTTTAAGGGAAGTTTCATGAAGCTGAGGACAATATTATTGCTGGTTTCTTATCTGGTCTTCTGTATGTCGGAGGCACAGCCATTGTCTGGACGTCTGGATACTTTTATTTCTTCTTCCGAATTGTTGAAGACATCAGAAGTCGGTATATCCGTTTATGACCTGACGGAAGGAAAAACTGTCTATACGTATCAGGACCAGAAGCTGTACCGTCCGGCTTCTATCGAAAAGATAATAACGTCAGTCACGGCTTTATCGGTGTTAGGTTCTGATTATCAGTATCAGACCCATCTGGCTTATACGGGAGATATTTCCGGTGACAGTATATTGCATGGTGATTTGTATGTAGTCGGTGGTTTTGATCCGGAATTTATGGAAGAAGATATGGTCAGACTGGCAGAAGCTGTCCAGCATGCCGGAATCCGTCATATCGAGGGCTCTCTGGTAGGAGATGTATCGATGACAGATTCTGTATATTGGGGGCCCGGATGGTCATGGGATGACACTCCTTATTATTTCCAGCCTTATCTTTCACCTTTGATGTTGAACCGCGGATGTGTGAACGTTATGGTTATTCCCGGGGAAAAAGGGGGAAGACCTATCGTGAAGGTACATCCGGAATCGGATTATTATACCGTCGATAATCAGGCAGAGAGTTATGTGATAGGGGTCGGTAAGCTGAATGTCACCCGTAACTGGTTGTCGAATGGCAATATAATCCGTGTAGAAGGTAATGTCAACAGACGCACAACGGAAACTCTCAATCTGTATTCGTCGGAAGACTTTTTTATGCATACTTTTGCCTATCAGTTGAAGAAACGGGGAATTTCTTTCCGGAAGATGGCTTATGGTTTATGTCCGGAATCAAGCAAAGGGTTTTATACGTGCAGCCGCCCCTTTCTTTCTGTACTTGAAAGAGCATTAAAGAAAAGTGACAACCTTTCTGCCGAATCTATCTTTTATAGTTTGGCGGCGGTTAAATCCGATAAACCTTTTGTAGGTTCGAAAGATGCCCAAAAGGTGATATATCAGTTTATGAAGGATTCTATAGGTTATATGTCCGAACGCTATAATATTGTGGATGGCAGCGGTGTGTCTCTGTATAACTATATTTCGCCGGATCTGTTGATGGAATATTTGAAATATGCCTATAGTCGTAAAGATATATTCATGTTTCTTTATAATGCTTTGCCCATTGCCGGGGTAGATGGAACCCTGTGTTACAGAATGCGTAGAGGAAAACCGTTCCGTAATGTCCGTGCCAAGACCGGAACTGTGATGGGGGTAAGTTCTTTAGCCGGATATGTAAAGACATCGGGCAAGCATCTGCTGGCGTTTGTCATTATTAATCAAAATGCGTTGAATGGAAAAGAAACACGGCTTTTTCAGGATAAGATTTGTGAAATTTTATCTGATTGATAGAAAGAATTTGTATATTTGTACATCTTCGGATAAAAATGACAATAAAGAGGCTATTTTAGTAACAATATAAATTTAAGAAAATTATGGTTAATTTTTCACTTGAAGGTAAAATCGCTCTGGTAACAGGAGCTTCCTATGGAATCGGATTTGCTATTGCTACCGGTTTTGCACAGGCTGGTGCCACTATTGTTTTTAACGACATCAAACAGGAGCTGGTAGATAAAGGTCTGGCAGCTTATAAAGAATTGGGCATCAATGCTCACGGATATGTGTGTGATGTTACAGATGAAAAGGCTGTCAATGCTTTCATTGCCCAGATAGAAAAGGAAATTGGTGTTATTGACATTTTGGTGAACAATGCCGGTATCATCAAACGTATCCCTATGTGTGATATGACAGCAGCCGAATTCCGTCAGGTTATTGACGTTGACCTGAACGCTCCGTTCATTGTTTCCAAAGCCGTTATTCCAGGTATGATCAAGAAAGGTCATGGAAAGATTATCAATATCTGTTCTATGATGAGTGAACTGGGACGTGAAACCGTATCTGCATATGCAGCAGCTAAAGGTGGTTTGAAGATGTTGACCCGTAATATCGCTTCCGAATATGGCGAATACAATATCCAGTGTAACGGTATCGGTCCGGGTTATATTGCAACTCCTCAGACAGCTCCGTTGCGTGAACCTCAGCCGGATGGTTCCCGTCATCCGTTTGATGCCTTTATTGTAGCCAAGACTCCGGCTGCCCGTTGGGGAACTCCGGAAGATCTGATGGGTCCTGCAGTATTCCTGGCTTCAGACGCATCTAACTTTGTGAATGGTCATGTATTGTATGTAGACGGTGGTATTCTGGCTTATATCGGTAAGCAACCTAAATGATCTTTGTATTGAGAAATAAAAATGAAAAAAGCTGATGTTTCATGCATCAGCTTTTTTCATTTCAGTCGAATACCTTGAATTCATATCCCTGTTCCAATAGCCATTCAATCGAACGTGGAAGGGCATATTTCATATTTTTTTCTGATTTAATCGAATCATGGAACGTGATGATCGATCCGTTCCGTACGTATTTTTTTAATATATTGAACACTTGCGGACCGTTTAACCGTTTGCTGTAGTCCCGAGTAACCAGATCCCACATTACAATCTGATATTTACGTTTCAGTACCATATACTGTAACCAGCGCATATGTCCGTGTGGAGGACGGAATAGGTTAGTGTGTAGATATTCATTGGCTTTATCGGCGTTGGACAGGTAGTTTCTGCTTAAATATTCAGATCCTCTTATATGGTTGAATGTATGGTTACCTATGCGGTGGCCCCTTTCAACTACCATTTGGAATTCTTTGGGGTGTTTTCTCACATTGTCTCCTACCATAAAGAATGTGGCTTTAATTCCATATCTGTCGAGCAGATCGAGTACCCATGGGGTTATTTCAGGGATCGGCCCGTCGTCGAATGTCAGATAAACCGATTTCTCTTTTGGGTCCATACGCCATAAGGCACTGGGATAAATCCATCGGAGTAATAATGGGGGTTGTTCTATGAGCATGTTTTTCAGGGGTTGTTTGTGAACATATAAAAATCTATCAAAGGTACCCTGTTTTTCGGCTTCCTTTGATAGATTTTATATAAGCTGTTATTTTTGTTGTTGTCCTACACGTGCCTCCAATAATTTATATAACTGGTCAAATTTTTCTGCATAATGTCCGGCTGAGGGCAACGGTTTACCTGTTTTGGTGTCTTTCAGTGTCGCTAATGTCTTGCAGACATCATCCAATATATAGAAATGACGCATACAGTCTTCGTATGAGCTTGTCAGATGAGTTTCATCCAGGCTCAAGTACCAAGTTGCATATTCTACAGAGTTGTTAGCCAATTGATCCAGAATATCTTCGGCTTTCTGGATCTGTCCTAGCTTGATGTAATCGTCGGCCATTTCTTTGGAACTGCTGTAGATATAGTCATGCCGCACTGTAGTGCTTGGTATCTTTTTTTCGCAATAGTTGAGTACCTCCAAAGCCTTGTCGTTCTTACCTTCTTTAATCAGTTGGCTGGCCAGTTGGACAAACAGACGGCGATGTGTATCGCACATACGCAATACCGTTTCGTCCAGATAGATGTCCGGATTGTCGATGCCACCGAATTTGAATTTATGCATCAGGTTATCGTACATCTTGTCTGTATCAATCTGACGTCCGAGTGCCGCATTGTTGAATGGAGTGATCCGATATGCCAGTCCTTCCTGTATGAAATTCTGGGTTAGATTCATGTGGTTGTCGGAACCTACTGTGATGGCCATATATAACGGGCGTTCCCAATTTGTATTGGCCAGCATTTCCAACATCATCAATTCGCTCTTGTATAACATACGTTTGCCCTTCAACGAAATATGCATATAGTCTGGAATGGAATCGGGTGTCATCATTCCTGAACGTTTGATGGCTTCTTTATCCAATTTGATGACGATACTGTCTGTCGGAATCATCTGTAACCCTTCTTTAGGAGCCAATACCCAATATTTCAGGATATTCTTCAATTCGTATGGATTATCACCGAATTCTTTTTTAGCTTCTTCCGGATTTTGTTTATAGTAGTTATTGATAGTTTCCATGGCTTCCGGTCGTACATATACTGCTTCGTTGTGCCCTTGTACGTAGTTGATACGGTCCCAGTTGATTGGAACAGACGGAGAATCGTAGGCCGGACGACGCATCTGGTCGATGTACCAGTCGGTTTGCAGATAACTCAAGTTACAAACACGTACGTCGGTACGGAATCCTTCTGTCTCTTGGTTATACCATAGTGGGAATGTATCATTATCGCCATTGGTAAAGAGGATTGGATTACCTTTGTCTTGTACACTGCTCAGGTAGTTCTGGCCGAAATCACGGCAAGTATAGCGTCCGCTACGGTCATGGTCGTCCCATGTTTGGCTGACCATCTGGATCGGGACTAACACGCATACAATACTGGCCAGAATGGCAGCTGGTTTTTCTCCCATTTTGTTTTTCAGCCATTCGGAGATAGCAGCAACACCTAAACCTATCCATATCGTAAATGCATAGAATGATCCTGCATAGGCATAATCCCGTTCACGAGGTTGCTGTGGTGTCTGGTTCAGATAAAGTACGATGGCCAGACCGGTCATGAAGAAAAGGAAAAATACAATCCAGAACTGCTGGATACCTTTTTCTCCCCGGTATGCCTGCCAGAACAGACCGATCAATCCCAGAATCAGAGGCAGACAATAGAATACGTTATGTCCTTTGTTGTTCTTTAAATCGCTCGGTAATAGTGTCTGGTCGCCTACAAGGAATCGGTCTATGAACGGAATTCCGGTAATCCAATTGCCGTGTTCAATTTCACCTTGTCCCTGGATGTCATTCTGGCGTCCGGCAAAGTTCCACATAAAGTAGCGCCAGTACATATAGTTCAGCTGGTAGATGAAGAAGAACTTGATATTGTCCCATTGGGTAGGGATTTTCACCATAATCATCTCACCGCATTGGTCGTATGGAACCATGCGGCCTTCTACTCCACCTAGCCAGTCTTCATATGCTTTTGCATGTGCATCACTGTACATACGTGGGAAAAGCATATTCTGGGCATATTTGTATTCGGTCTTGTTACGTATTACTTCATAACTGTCTTTTTCTCCAGGATGTTCTTTCTCTTTACGTTGATATACTGGAGCTCCTTCACTTACGTCATACATACAGCCTCCATCAACTTCTTTCAAGGCCATTTTAGAAGCGTATGTCTGTCCATAGAACAATGGGCGCGTACCATATTGTTCACGTCCCAGGTATTCTCCCAATGTAAAGATATCTTCCGGAGAGTTCTGGTCCATCGGTGTGTTGGCAGACGAACGGATTACAATTACCGCATAGGACGAATAGCCCACAACAATCATCATCAGGCATAGCAGGGCTGTATTCAGGGTACGGGCAGATACACGGTATTTTTCGGGTAAGTTTCCGAAGAGATAGAGTGCAAGAACAGCCAATACGATAATACCGATCAGCACACTGCTCCATCCGTGTCCATAAAATGGGATACCCAATAGGGCAATTGTCAGCAGGAAGGAAATGTTCATCCGTTTGCGGCTGCGTATGGTATAGCTTTCATATACTCCCCAGATAATGCTGGCTGCCAGGACAATGATATAGACAATCAGACCCGTATTGAAAGAAAAGCCGAAATCGTTGACGAACAGCAGTTCGAACCAGCCACCTACTTTTACGATACCGGGAACAATTCCATATAATACGGCTGCAACCAATACCATAGAGCCACATAGTGCCAAAAGACTGCCTTTCAGATTTGCTGTAGGATTCTTTTTGTAATAGTAAACCAGCACAATTGCCGGGATACAGAGCAGGTTCAACAGGTGTACTCCGATTGATAACCCTGTCAGATATGCGATTAAAATCAACCAACGGTCGCTATGGGCTTCATTGGCACGGTTTTCCCATTTCAGAATGAGCCAGAATACGATGGCTGTAAACAAGCTGGAGTAGGCATATACTTCACCTTCAACAGCACTGAACCAGAATGTATCACTCCATGTGTAAGCTAATGCTCCTACTACACCCGAGCCCATGATTGAGATGAGTTTGCCTGTTGTCATTTCTTCATTCTTCGGGCAGATCAGTTTTTTTGCCAGATGTGTGATACTCCAGAATAAGAAAAGTATACAGGCGGCACTCATAAGTGCACTCATTGTATTGACCATGCGGGCTACCTGCGACGGATCGCTGGTAAACTGGCTGAATAGATTGGCTGTAAGCATGAAGAAAGGTGCGCCTGGTGGGTGGCCGACTTCCAGTTTATATCCAGTTGTGATAAACTCGGGGCAATCCCAGAAACTGGCAGTAGGTTCAATTGTCATGCAATATGTAAATGCAGCTATGATAAATGTGAGCCAGCCTACCAGATTGTTAATCTTGTTGTACTGTTTCATGTGAGTTATTGGGTTTCTCGTTAACATTCTATAGATGTGCGCAAAGATAGTGATTTTCGCTACAGGGAATCATATCGTTAGGATGGTTTTTCGTTTTTTTATATCAAGTAAAGTGGCTGTTGTGCCGATCAGGGATTATGGTGGTGGCATTTTAGGACTCGATGAGGAAGGTTTCCATGTCCGACCAAATCAATAGGGCATCCGAAATGTTCTTCCAGCCATTCACTCGGAAGTTCTGTATCAGGGTGGTAATCTAATGTACCATTGACACAGGCAATGGTCTTGACATTCTGTAGTACGGTCCCGATATCATGGCTTACCAGAATAATTGCACAATGTTGGTTGATTTCTTCCAACAGCTTGTAAAGCTGTGCTTCGAAACGTTTGTCTATATATGTATTAGGTTCATCAAGAATTACTACTTGGGGATTGGATACCAAAGCCCTTCCCAGCAGGGCGCGTTGAAGCTGCCCGCCGCTCAGTTGTCCGATAGCACGTTTTTCCAGACCGTCTAATCCCATACGTGTGATGGTATGTTGCACCTGTTCATGTTGTTGTGGAGAAAAGCGCCGGAACAATGATTTTTGTCGGTTGAGCCCTGAGAGAACTACATCGTATACAGAAATGGGAAATTTCTTGTCAATGCTGCTATACTGAGGCAGGTATCCCATACTGATGGCAGACGTTTCAATCCCGTTCTGGAAGAAGTGGATATCTCCACGAGTGGGAGATAATAGTCCTAGGATAATTTTCATTAAAGTTGTTTTACCTCCTCCATTAGGCCCTATCACTCCTAAAAAATCTTTATCGTATACGGTTAGATTTATATCCTCCAGGACCTGTTTTTTGTCGTAAGCGGCTGAAATATGGTGCAGTTGTATGATGGGTTGTTTGTCCATGTCGGTAGGTCATTTTTTACTTAGGGCTTGTGAAATATGAATCATTTCATCCGGCCAGTTATAGTTTAAAGGATTTATAGGGACTATTTTTGCCTTTATCTCTTTGGCTATGAGTTCGGCATTCCGGGTATCAAATTCTTTTTGGATAAAGACGGTATTGACCAGTCTGTTCTGACATTCTTTGATCAGTTTCTGGAGATGGGAGGGCGACGGTTCTTTCCCACCTTCTTCAATACTGATCTGTGTCAGACCATATTCATGTGCAAAATAGGTAAGTGCCGGATGGTAGATCAGAAATGTGCAGCTGTCAGGCAGATTGGCTTGGATCTGTTTCTCTGTCTTGTCAAAGATGTTATCCAGACTGTCCCGTTTTTGCCGGTAGTAAGCTGTATTGGCTGTATCCAACGAACTTAAAATCTTACAGATATTGTCGGCTATGATCCGTGCATTTTTTACAGAATTCCATATATGAGGCTCTATTCCTTCTGCATGATAGTGTCCGTGATTGTTTCCGTTGTTGTGGTGAGAACAATTTTCCTTTATCAACATGATTCCTTCGGATGTATCGAAAACGGTCAGGCCTGGAGTATTGCTTTTCAGTTTATCCATCCATATCTGTTCAAAGCCGATATAACCGATGCGGAGATAAGCCCGGCTTTTGCTTAAGGAAACCAATTGTTGGGGGGTAGGATCATAAGTTTCCGGATTGTTTCCTTCCGGTACCATACTTTCTACCTTGAATTTGTCACCGGCAATAGCTTCTGTGAAGTATCGTAAAGGTTCGATAGTGACGGTCAGTATGGGTTGTTGTTCCTGCTGTTGTTTGCCCCTGCAGGAAACCAAAAACAGTAATGTCAATGCAAGAAACAAATATTTTTTCATATGCGGTTTTCTAATAGTTGACAAATATAACCAATTCTTTCCAATCTGCCTTTAAAGTAGGTTCATTTGGTAGCCCGAAGTATTTCTCTTTTGCCTCCGGGAGGACCGGGCAGACGTTCTACCAGGAATCCTGAGTGTTGGAGCATACGTCTTACACTGCCTTTGGCACAATAAGTGGTAAGGATCCCTTTTTCGTTTAAGCATCCGTAAAGTTTGTCGAAAAGTTCCTGACTCCACATTTCCGGTTGTTTTTCCGGGGCAAAGGCATCGAAATAAATAATGTCATATCCTTTTTTGAACGGATAACAGGTAAAGTCGGCCTTTATCTTGTTGATGGTGAAATAAGGGGTTATGATGATATCTGTATTCCAATCAACCCGGTGAAGTTCGGCGAATTCTTTGGCTTTTCCCGGGCATATCAGGTCCGGATATGTCAGTTTGCCGGCTAAATCATTGGTTATAGGGTATCGTTCAATAGTTGTATAATGAATCTTTTTTTGCTCTTTTTCGGCTTCGATCAGAGTTAAAAAAGCATTTAGACCTGTACCGAATCCTATTTCCAGAATACGGGGAGACAATACGGAAGAATGCTTTAATCCCATGTTGATAAATATGTGTTCCGATTCGGTCAAAGCACCTTTTACCGAATGGTAATGTTCATTTATTTCAGGGACGAAAAGGGTGTAACTTCCGTCGGCTGTTTGTTCAATTTGTAACATCCTTATTTATAATTATAAAATTCAAAACAGGCTGATGATTCCTAAGGTAGCTGCTACCAGCAAAGCATATCTGGCTAGCTTTCCGATAGTCATTGAGATACAGACAATCCAAACGTTGGCACGCATCAGCCCCAATACAATCAGGATGGCGTCACCTATAACCGGTAGAAAGGAAAATAAGGCCATCCATGATCCGCGTCCATGAATAAAGTGGACGGCACGGTCCAATTGTTTCTGGTCTACTTTAAAATATTTGTGTATCCACTCCATTTTTCCCAGATGACCGATCCAGTAGCAGGTAAGTCCTCCCAGGGCGTTTCCGGCGGTTGTCGAAAGCGTTGATAGGACAGGATCCAGTCCTAATCCTATACAGGCGAGGAGGACAGCTTCCGAGCTGAACGGTAAAATAGTTCCTGCCAGAAAAGCAGAGATAAACATTCCCCAATATCCCCAATCGGTCAATAGCTGAATAAATGCATCCATAAATTGAAGAGACAAAGTAATCCGCAGAGAGATAGTGTGACTATCAACAGGATATACGTAATTTTTGAAAATGTGAGCGCCAATACATGGCCGCCGATAATGGCTGCTGGAATCATTGTCACTGGTAACAGGATATTGATCAGCTGAGGTTGGAGGAATATGAAGATATGTATCCATACTCCAATGAGTATGATTGCTTTTAACGTTATCCGTGTCTGTACTTTATCTTTATAGGCCGTTTGCAGATACAAGACTATGAATGTGGCAGATAAAATGAAGATTACCGCCCATGATACATATTGAGAGGGCTGCAGATTCATATAATCTATCGGCTGGAATTGTATCAGTCTGCTGGCCAGATCTGTAAATCCTTGCAGATTGTTCTGATATACATAATAGCATAGGATAAACCAATAAGGTATGCTGACACCTATCAGTCCGGCAAAGAAACTTTTTCCATTCAATGAACGCAAGGGTATCATATGTATGTATAGTAGCGGAGCCAGCCAGATAAAATTCGGTACAATCAAGCTAGCTATACCTATCCAGAAAAAGGCATGGAAAATGGTGACAGATGCATTGGGTAATTCGTAGCTTTGGAATAATGCCGACAAAGTAAACAGAAAGAATACAGGTATCAGACATTCTATTGACCAATTATGTAGAAAAGTCAATGCACAATAAAAAAGAAGAAACAGGACAGATGGCAAGGTTGTACGTGTGCGGATTAAAGCAAAATGCGTATCCATTTCAATCAGGAGATAGGATACGATGCCTGCACACAACAAAGAACCGAGGTTGATCCAATTATGTACAGACGATATCATCCATATCAATATGGTGATGAGGGCAACTACGGGAAGGGTGCCCCGTCCCGTAGCTACGTCATATTGAAATCTGTTTCTTGCTTGCATGATTATAAGTCAAAACCGATATCCGAACGGAAATATTTCTTTTCGAAATGGATTTTGCTGGCATTGGCAAATGACGTTTTCAGAGCTTCTTCTTTGTCGGTCCCGTACGAACTGACGGCGATGACACGCCCTCCATTGGTTACAGTCTGGTCATCCTTCAAGGCTGTACCGGCATGGAATACGATGCTTCCTCCAGCTTTGGCATCTTCAATTCCGGTTATGGTGAAGCCCTTCTTGTATGCTTCAGGATATCCGCCTGAAACCAGCATGACACATACGGCAGAACGTGGGTCTATTTCCAGTGTCTTTTCGTCCAGGTTGCCGGCTGCGACACCTTCGAACAGATCGACAAGATCACTTTTGATACGTAACATTACGCTTTCGGTTTCCGGGTCGCCCATACGGACATTGTATTCAATGACCATCGGTTCACCTTTTACGTTGATAAGTCCGAAGAATATAAATCCTTTATAGTCTATTCCTTCTGCTGCCAGGCCTTCAACCGTAGGACGGATAATGCGGTCTTCTACCTTCTTCATCCAGTTTTTATCGGCAAATGGAACAGGGGAAACAGATCCCATTCCTCCAGTGTTCAGACCTTTATCGCCTTCACCTATACGCTTGTAATCTTTTGCTTCAGGAAGAATCTTGTAGTTTTTACCGTCGGTCAGTACGAATACGGAACATTCGATACCACTTAAAAATTCTTCAATGACTACTGTAGCGGAAGCGTTTCCGAACATACCGTCTAACATTTCCTTCAGTTCTTTCTTGGCTTCTTCCAACGTAGGTAGAATCAATACACCCTTGCCGGCACATAGTCCGTCAGCTTTCAACACATAAGGAGCTTCCAGCGTTTCGAGGAATGCCAGACCTTCTTCCAGATTTTCGGCTGTTATACTTTTATATCCGGCTGTCGGAATGTTGTGGCGTTGCATGAATCCTTTGGCGAATTCCTTGCTTCCTTCCAGTACGGCTCCGGCTTTTGACGGACCGATTACCGGGATTTGCTTCAGGGCGTCATCATTCTTGAAGAAATCGTATACACCCTTTACCAAGGGATCTTCAGGGCCTACAACTACCATATTGATTCCGTTGTCAATGACGAATTTCTTTATGCCTTCAAAGTCATCGGCTTTAAGAGCTACGTTTTCGCCCACTTCACGAGTTCCGGCATTTCCCGGAGCGATGTACAGTTTTTCTATTTTCGGGCTTTGAGCGATTTTCCATGCCAATGCATGTTCGCGTCCGCCTGAACCTAACAATAAAAGTTTCATAGTCTGTATAATGGTTATGTTATTTTTTATTTTAAGAAATCGGTAAAGTAACGGGTGATATGTTCATGCAGATGTACACGGTCACGCCCCATCATGTTGTGTCCGTCTTCCGGATAGATAAAGAAGTCGGGATGCGTTCCTGCGTCAATGCATGCCCTCAGGAAACTGATGCTATGCTGGGGTACACAGGTAGGGTCGGTACCACCGATAATAATTTCAAGACGGCCTTTCAGATTTCCCGCTTTTTCCCTCAGGTTTGAACTCTTGTATCCTTCCGGATTGCTTTGGGGGGTATCCATATAGCGTTCACCGTACATTATTTCATAGAATTGCCAGTCGATGACCGGACCGCCTGCTACACCAACTTTAAATATTTCCGGATAGGTAAGCATGAGATTGGTGGTCATGAAACCGCCGAAGCTCCATCCGTGTACCCCGATCTTGTCTGCATCTACATATGGAAGAGACTGAAGGAATTTTGCACCTTCAACCTGGTCTTTCATTTCTTCGTCTCCCAAGTGACGGAATGTACAGTTTTCGAACCGGATTCCACGGTTGTCGCTGCCACGGCTGTCGACTGTCAGCATTACATAGCCTTGTTGAGCCATATATAAATCCCATCCACGTGCATCATAGAAGCGGGTGTTGTGAATCATTTGTGCATGAGGTCCGCCATATACATAAATGATTGCCGGGTATTTTTTGTTAGGATCGAAGTTGACCGGCTTGATGAGACGATAATATAAATCGGTCTTTCCGTCGGCAGCCTTGATTGTTCCTATAGTTATTTCCGGCATATTGTATCCGTCTGTCATCGGATCGGATGCCTGTAGCAGTATTACCCCTTTTTTCCCGTTGGTCGGTAATATACTGATTTCACGTGGAACATCGTGCGATGTAAAGTTGTCTATGATATAGGTTCCGCTGGTGGAAAGTTGGGCATGGTGCATTCCGTCTTTGTTACCTATCAGGGTCCGTTTCCCATCCTTTACGTTCAGTGAAAATATATTGGTCTGCAATGATGATATTTCCGTACTGCCTATTATAATTTCCTTACGGTTCTTGTTAAATCCTAGAATTTCCTGTACCAGCCAGTCGCCTTGTGTCAGCGGAATGGTTTCCAGGTACTCACAATATTGGGAGTCTGTGTCTTTTCCCTGTTTCCATTCTTCTTTCTGCTTCCGGTTTGTATCCATCAGATACAGATGATGGAATCCATCCCTTTGGCTCCAATAGATAAATTTGGAGTTATCCCAAGGCAGGAATGTCAAAGGATGTTGAGGTTCAACGTATTTGGAATGTTTTTCTTCGTAAAGGACAGCTGTCTTTTCACCGGATTCGGCATCATATTGAACCAGTTGTGCGTGGTTCTGGTCACGGTTCAGTTCAATTACATAAATGCTTTTTTCGTCCGGTGCCCAACTTATGTTGGTGAAGTAACGGTCGGTAGGATCGCCGGCCTGCAGGTAGATAGTCTTCCCCGTCTTCATATTATATATGCCGACAGTCACTTTGTGGCTGGTCATGCCGGCCATCGGATATTTGTCAGGCTCCAGACTTGCAATCCGGGTTGTAGTATTTACTTGCGGATAATCTGTCACCATGCTTTGATCCATACGGTAAAAGGCAAGATAAGTGCCTTTCGGACTCCAGAACGTCCCTTTTGTGATTCCGAACTCATTGCGGTGTACAGCCTGTCCGTAAACAATGGCATGCCGTGTATCTGTATGGCTGTTTGTTGGTATCGGACTGATAGCCTGGGTAAAGTCTCCTTTATTGGCAATGTACAGACAATCGCCTGATGTATAGGCCAGCGTATTGTTTGCTGAACAGAAATCGAAATTGGCAGCATCTTTTTCCTGTATACGGAACATGTCGGTGATTTCTTTCTTTTTGAAATCGTAGAAAAACATATAAGTGTCTTTAGCTGTTTCATCACCAACTGAGGCCGTGAATTGAATTTCTGTCTTTGTCTCTGACGGGAAACTGATGTACATCAATGTTCGTAAAGGTTGTATCCGGCGAAGTTGCCCATAAGGTTTGGAGCTGTTCTGCAGAGCATTGTTCACTTCATCGAGTGTGACCAATGTACTTTCTTTTCCGCTTTTGACATCGATTTTTTTGATTTCCTCTATATCAGTGCGGACGCATACATCTCCCCACCATTGTAGGCCCGGCATATTTTTGGGGACCAGATTAAAATAATTGTTTCCACCGGGAATGACATCTTCCAATGTGAATGTCTTTTTCTCTTGGGCAGATACGGATACTGCTATCATACAGAATAATGCTATAAAAGAAAAAATACGTTTCATGTAGGATTTTGTTTTTATGGTTTTTATCAGCGAAAGAAAATTCTTTAGAACAAGAAGTCCCGGTTACTGGATTGGATTTTATCCACTAACCGGGCTCTGTAATAGCTCTTATTGTTCATTATTAGAATTCTCTTCATCTCTCAACTGATGGCGGGTATGCATATAGCGTGGGCCCGGAGTTGGTTTCGGGCGTCCGTCATCAGTATTCGGTCTGGCCGTACGTGGTTTCCTTTCTTCTTTTCTGTATCTGAAATTATCCCTGTCTGTTTCTTCACTACGTCTGTTGTTACGGCGTTCGTTCCTGGAATCTGATTTATATCTACCTTTATATTCCACCTTTTCAGCATTTCTACGGGGACGGGCAACCCTTTCTTCACGCTTAGGTTTGAATTCCTTGTCGCTGTTTTCACTTCGGAAGGCCTTGTATTTGCCGTCGAAAATCTGATACTTCCGGAATTGACATTCCAAAGCTCCGTTAAACAGAGGAACTTTAACAGATGACTTTAGACCAATCTGGTCGAAACATTCGTCACGGTAACTCAGAATCCATGCGTCATTACCCACGAAAGCATGTTTCAACCGTTCGCCGATCATTTGGTACAGACCTAACAGATCGTCTGATGAAATTCGTTCACCATAAGGAGGATTCATGATGATGATACTTTTTTCCTGTGGCTGTTCAAACTGCTGGAACGGCTGTATTTTCAGTATTACATCTTTGCTTACGCCTGCAGCCTTTACGTTATGGGTTGCGATTTCGTTGGCCTTCGGATTATTGTCGTATCCGTAGATTTTATGTTTGAATTCACGTTCCTGTGAATCATCATTGTATATTTCATCGAATAACGCCTGGTCGAAATCTTTCCATTTCTCAAAGCCGAATTCTTTCCTGAATATTCCCGGAGCGATATTACGTGCTATTAAAGCCGCTTCAATAGGGATTGTACCCGAGCCGCACATCGGATCAATCAGATCACATTCGCCTCTCCATCCGGTCATCAATATCATGCCGGCAGCCAAAACTTCGTTCAATGGGGCTTCCACCTGTTCTTGGCGATATCCCCGGCGGTGCAGTGATTCACCTGAACTGTCGAGTGACAAGGTACATTGGTCTTCGGCTATGTGTATGTTGATTGCCAGATCCGGGTTATTGATACGTACCGAAGGGCGGTTTCCGGTTTTGTCGCGGAAATAGTCCACAATAGCATCCTTTACTTTGTAGGCCACAAATTTAGAGTGGCGGAATTCATTGGAAAATACTACGGCGTCTACAGCAAAGCTACTCATATTGTCCAGGTAGTTTTCCCACGCTACATCTTTTACGGCTTCATAGACTTCGTCGGCTGTCTTTGCCGTGAAATGTTTGATCGGCTTCAGGATACGGATAGCGGTACGCAGGCAGAAGTTGGCTTTGTACATCATGGCCTTATCCCCTGTAAATGAAACCATGCGGCGTCCGATTTCTATATTTCCGGCTCCCAGTTCAGTGAGTTCTTGTGCCAACACTTCTTCCAGTCCCTGGAAGGTTTTGGCGATAAGCTCGAATTCTTGATTCATTTTGATTAAATTACGTAATTTCAATAGACGGTGCAAAAGTAGCAATTTTTGCACTATCAATCAACAGTTTGTAGGGGTTTTCATTAAATCTTATTGTTCTATTTATATGAAAAATTTGCGTAAGGTAAAATAAATTTGGCTAACTCAAGAAATTATTATTATTTCGTCCAAAACAATCTTTAAAGATGGATAAAATATTACTTGATCAACTACATAAGGGAGATGAAAAAGTTTTTAAATATATCTATACTCATCATTATAGTCTTTTATGTCGTTTTGCTAATCAGTTTTTAAAAGATTTGGCTCTTTCTGAAGAAATTGTAGATGATGTTATTTTCTATTTATGGGAACATCATGAAGAAATTGAAATAACATATTCTATCCGTTCTTATTTAATACGGGCTGTGCGTAATCGATGCTTAAATGAATTGCAGTCATTGAACAAACGTGAAGAGTTACGTCTTTCCTCTTTCTTGTCTTCAGATAACCTCGAGTTTTTGGATACGATATTTGTGGAAGATACCCATCCATTAGGTTCTTTGTTAGAAAAAGAATTGGAACAGCAATTGCGGATGTGTATAGAAGAACTTCCGACAGGATGTCGTACTGTCTTTAAGAAAAGTAGATTTGAATATAAAACATATGAAGAAATTGCAAATGAATTAGGAATTTCTATTAATACGGTTAAGTATCACATTAAGAATGCATTATCTTGTCTTCAGCAGCGCTTTAAGGAATATTTGGAAATACTTCTTATCACTTTTTTTATTGATTTTTGAAAAAAACTAGAAATCAGACTACCCTTTAATTTTATTTTTTTGTCTTACTATAAAAGAACGTTACTTTATGCAAGTTAATAATCGAGATATAGATACACTAATTATAAGTTATTTTTCTGGTACATTAGATAAGAGTTCTTTTCAGCAGTTGAAGGATTGGGCTGCTGAATCTGAAGAGAATAGAAAATATATACGCGAGAAGATGGAAGTTTGGTTTTCATCGGGTGCGGTAGATGAGGAGGTAGCCTTTAATGCAAAGAAGGCCTTTGAAAGATTTCAGAATCGTGTGGCTGATGCAGAGCGGCAGAAGGAACATGTCCACCGCTTTTCTTGGACAATGTTTCTTAAGGCGGCAGCAGTTGTTCTGATTATAATATTACCGATAACTGCATATTGGCAAGGTCAGCAAGTCGTTAAGCAAAATTTTGCTGATATTGTAATAGAGGCTCCACTAGGTTCATGTACCAAATTGAATTTGCCGGATGGAACTTTAGTTTGGTTGAATGCAGGTTCGAAGATAATCTATTCTCAAGGTTTTGGAGTGGATGACCGGAGTTTGAAGCTGATAGGAGAGGGATATTTTGAGGTTGCCCACAATAAAGAAACTCCTTTTAAAATTAATACAAAGGAATTGGATTTAAAGGTTGTGGGGACGAAGTTTAATTTTCGAAATTATTTGGATGATAAAGAAATTGCTATTAGTCTGTTGGAGGGAAAAGTAGCGTTAGTAAATAAGATTAAGAAAATGCCCGAACTTTATTTGGAACCAGATGAAAAAATGGTTTTGAATAAAGTCACGGGTGAGATGAAAAAATTAAAAACGATGGCAGATAAATCCAATTTGTGGATGAATGATGAATTATTTTTTGACGAAATTTTATTAGAAGATATTGCTAAACAATTATCTAGGAGTTTCAATGTTCGAATTGTGGTAGCTGATTCATTAAAGGAAAGACGTTTTTATGGTAGTTTTAAGGTGCAAGGGAATACTGTAAATCAAATTTTACAGACGATGTCATCTACTAATCAGTTGAGATATAGATGTGTAAATGGAGATTTTGTAATTTATTAATGTTAAATCTTAAATTTGTAATATTATGAAAATTATACGTTTTTTTTGACAAATCGATAAGATTTGATTAATTTTTAGATTGACTGTTATCTTTGTTAAAACCTTAATTTAATGTTGTATGGAAATTATTAATAAAGCTATTGTCGTAGCTTCAATGGCGTTTTGTCTTAATTTGTCAGTTTTTTCTCAAGATATATCATTGGTTCTTAATGATATAACTGTAAAAGAGGCTATTGAACAATTAAAAAAAGTTACGGGATATTCATTTGTTTTTTCTTCCTCTGATTTAGATACACAAAAACATGTATCTCTCAATGTGAAAAATTCATCAATTGATGATGTTGTTAGTCAAATTTTAACTGGGCAATCAGATGTTGTTTATAAAATACAAGGGAAAAAAATTATAATTAAAAGAAATGCAAGAAAGAACTCTGATTCTAATAGAAAAATTAAAGTTCAGGGTAGAGTCTTGGATGTTAATGGGGAATCAGTAATTGGTGCGACTATAAAGGAAAATGGAACTACAAATGGTACAATTACTGATTTCGATGGTAATTTTAATTTAGAAACATTTTATAATGCGATTTTAGACATTTCATATGTTGGTTATAAAACCCAACAAGTCAAAGCACAAAATGAGAAACATTTATCAATAATATTAAGAGAGGATACTGAAGCATTGGATGAAGTTGTGGTTATTGGATATGGTACTATGAAAAAAAGTGATTTGACAGGTGCTATATCTTCTGTTAAGACAGCTGATATTACAGCTACTCCTACTACTAATGCTTTGAAATCTTTACAAGGTAAAGTTGCTGGTCTAGATATTGTTCAATCTAGTGGTCAACCAGGTTCAACTGTTTCATTGACTTTACGTGGAAATAGATCACTTAAAGCAGATAATCAACCATTAGTTTTAGTAGATGGTATTGATTATGGTTCTTTGGTAGATATAAACCCGACGGATATTGAATCTATTGAAGTATTGAAAGATATTTCATCTACAGCCATTTATGGTACTAAAGGGGCTAATGGTGTTATTATTATAACTACGAAATCTGGGAAAAAAGGTCAGAGAACTAAAGTTGATTTTAATGCTTATGTGTCAATTAAAAATAAGGCTAAATATCCCCGTATGATGAATGGACCAGAATATGCACAGTTAAAAAGAGAGGCTTATCGTACAACTAATGCTGCTGCTCCAAATCAATATATGGATGATGCTTTAATTTTTAATGCAGAAGAGTTGGATTATTTGGATAAAGGATATTGGGTAGATTGGCAAGATTTAATATTGGGAACAGGTCTAACACAAAATTATGAAATCAGTATGACTGGAGGTACTGAAAAAACTTCTTATTCGGTGTCATTGGGATTTCAAAATGATCATGGATTGCTTAAAAATGATGTTCTGAAGAGGTATAATGGGCGTATAAGTCTTGATCATAAAGTTAATCAATTAATAAATGTTGGAGTAAATGCGTCATATACTTTTAAGGATCAAGATAAACGACAAAATCCGTTAAATTTAGCTAATAAAATACCTTGTATTGGTAGAGCTTACGATGATGAGGGAAACTTTATTTTGAATCCAGCCCCTGGAAGTAGTTCTACGTATAGCCCATTATGTGATGAACAGCCAGGTGCTTATGAGGATAATATACGTTCTAAAAGATTATTTGCATCAGGATACATTAATTTGAATATTGGGGCTGGATTTACATTTAAATCTACTATTGGTATTGATATTCATGATAGTCGTGAAGGGATATTTAAAGGTAAGAATACTGTGCAAAATTTAGGTGAGAAGACAACGTCTTCTATTCAATCAGATAATGATTATCGTTATACTTGGGATAATGTGTTGAATTATTCAAAGATGTTCGGTAAACATGGGTTGACAACTATGATTGGTAGTAGTACTACTTCATATGGTTCTGAAAGTGTTGTTGCAAGTGGGGCTAATCAAGCTTCTTCTTTAACATCTTTTCATGACCTTGGCGCTAATACAGATTCTAAAGAAATTTCTAGTAATTTGGTTGAAACCAAGATGGTTTCATTCTTTGGACGTATAAATTATAAATTTAATGAACGTTATTTATTACAGGCATCATTACGCGCTGATGGCTCTTCTGTGTTGGCTGAAGGGCATAAATGGGGGTACTTTCCTTCAGCATCAGTTGCTTGGCGTATTATTGAAGAAAATTTTATGAAAAATCAAAAAATTTTCAATAATTTAAAAGTTCGTCTAAGTTGGGGAGTTGCAGGTAATAGTGCAATTGATGCGTATGCTACATTAGGAGGTCTGTCAAAATCTGTATATGCATTTGGTAATACGCCTGTCTATGGTTATTATCCAAGTGCAATTGAAAATAGAGATTTGACATGGGAAAAAACAGCGACTTGGAACTTGGGATTAGATTTTGCAATATTAAATAATAGAGTTTCAGGTACACTTGATTTATATACATCTCAAACTTCTGATTTGTTATTACCAAGTTTGCTCCCTAATTCCACTGGCTTTACATCCGTTATGCAAAATGTGGGTAAAGTTGATAATAAAGGAATTGAAGCAACATTGAATACAATATGGTTCCAGAGTCAGAAATTTACATGGACTACAGATTGGACTTTTAGCCTTAATAGAGAAAAAATTAAAGAGTTAAATAATGGAGTTTCTCGTGATGAGGGAAATTTATGGTTTGTTGATTCGCCTACTAAAGTCTTTTATGATTATAAAAAAATTGGCATATGGCAGTTGGGAGAAGAAAAAGAAGCTGAAGCTTTTGGTGGATTTAAACCGGGAGATATTAAAGTTGCTGATATGTCTTCAAAAGGAACAACAGGGGAAGGTGTATTTTCTACAGATGATAGGGTTATATTTTCTCGAGTGCCAAAGTATACATTTGGTATAACTAATAATATTACGTTTAAAGATTTTGATGTAATGTTTTTCATTTATGGGCGTATTGGTCAATATGTTAAGGATGCATATACACAATTATATAAACCAAGTGCTTTGGAAAATAGTGCACCTGTAAATTATTGGACACCAGAAAATCCAACAAACGACTATCCACGTCCTAATAGTAGCTATTCAACAAATAATTATTTGTTGCAGTCGAGCTTGGCATATCGGAAGGCATCTTTTGTGAAGATTCGAGATATAACATTGGGATATACTTTGCCCCAAAGATTATCGACTAAATTACATGTGTCTAAATTACGTGTATATTGTTCGTTAAATAATTTTGTAACTTTTACTAAGTTTCCTAATTATGATCCAGAAAGTGATGGTAGCCTAGATTTCCCATTGGCAAAACAAGTCCTTTTTGGTATAAATCTCAGTTTGTAATTTAATATAGATATAGTATGAAAACTAATATTATAAAATTAATAGTTATCTCTTTAGCTTGTGCAAATTTAACATCCTGTGAAAGTTTTCTAGAAGAGACTAATAAGAGTGGTTTAACTATTAATCCCTTTTTTAATACTGAAGTTGGTATTGAAAGTTCACTTAATGCTTGTTATACAGGAGCAAGAACATTTTATGGTCAGGAAGACGGTTTTGGTATGACTGAAACAGGAACTGATTTATTTTTGCGTGGTGGTGATAATAAAGCTAATCAGTTATCTGATTATACAGTTGATTTAAATGGTTCTCAATCTACTGTAGGAAATGTATGGAAAAATATGTATTTATCTTTGAATATTTGTAATCAGACACTAGCTTTATTGCCATCTAATAATTTATCTGAAAGTGATAATAAGTCATATGAAGGTCAAGCTCGGTTTTGGAGAGCATTTTATTTATGGATGATTACAGAGACATGGGGAGATGTAGTTTTAAATACAGAGCCAATTAGTGGGGTTGTTACGGATGCTCATCGGTCTTCTGTTGAAGATTTTTATAAAGTAATTTTTGAGGATTTAAATATTGCTATAAAAAACTTGCCAGTAGGGAAATCTATGGATGGAAGAATTACTCAAGATGTTGCAAAGGCATTCAAGGCCAGAGTTTGTTTAACAAGAGCTTGTAAATTAAATGATGTTTCATTATATAATGAAGCTAAGGATTTAGCATTAGAATTAATTAATTCCTCAAGATATTCTCTGTATTCTAATTATAGTGATATGTGGGATATTACAAATTGTGATGGAGGACTCAATACAGAGTCTATCTTTTATGTGAATTTTACAAATGCAGAATTGTCTAATAATAAATTTGATGCAACTGCAACAGGTAGTGGAAATGTCGGAAATGTATATTTCGTTATGAAATATGACAAGGAAGCAGGGATGGAGAGAGATGCAATTAATGGGCGTCCTTGGCAACGTGCATTACCATCAAAACGCTTGTTGCAATTATATAATGAAAAGATTGATCAACGATATAAAGTGATATTTAAAGATGTATGGATTTCAAATACCTAAATTCCGCAGCATTTTAGTTTAACTTATTTTATAAGTACCTGAGCAACAAAAAGTTGCTCAGGATTTTGCCATGTCAGATTTTTCACCTATCTTAGTGTTGCAAATCAAAATATGTATCAAACCCGACAGACATGGCAAAGGTAGCAATAAAATCTGAGAAACTCTCTCCTTTTGGAGGAATTTTTTCAATAATGGAGCAATTTGACTCCAATCTCTCATCTGTAATCGACTCAACCCTCGGTATGAGATGTAGGCTGTATGGTTATCAATACAGCGAAATCATCCGTTCGCTTATGAGCGTTTATTTCTGTGGCGGCTCATGCATAGAGGATGTCACCACTCATCTGATGTATCACCTCTCGCTTCATCCGACACTTCGCACATGCAGTGCCGACACGATTCTCAGAGCCATAAAGGAACTGACCCAGGATAACATTTCCTACACATCCGACACTGGCAAGACCTACGACTTAAACACGGCAGACATGCTGAATACACTGCTCCTCAATTGCCTATTGTCCACAGGGCAGCTGAAAGATGGCGAGGGGTATGACGTTGACTTCGACCACCAGTTCATAGAGGCTGAGAAGTTTGATGCGAAACCCACATACAAGAAGTTTCTCGGATACCGTCCTGGCGTGGCGGTTATTGGCGACTTGATTGTCGGCATTGAGAACAGCGACGGCAACACAAATGTCCGTTTCCACCAGAAGGACACGCTGAAGAGGTTCTTTGAAAGGTTTGAAAAGAACAAGCTTATGATCAACCGTTTCAGAGCTGATTGCGGCTCGTGTTCTGAAGAGATAGTGGAAGAGATTGCTAAACACTGCAAGACCTTCTATATCCGTGCCAACCGATGCAGTTCGCTCTACAATGACATCTTTGCCCTCAGAGGTTGGAAGAAAGTGGAATTGGGCGGCATTGAGTTTGAGCTGGCCTCCATTCTCATCGAGAAATGGAAAGGGAAGGCATACCGTCTTGTGATTCAAAGACAGAAGCGGATAGACGGCGAACTCGACCTGTGGGAAGGAGAATACACCTACCGCTGCATCCTTACAAATGACTACGAGTCTTCCGAGAAAGAGATTGTCGAATTCTATAACCTCCGTGGAGGGAAGGAACGCATCTTCGATGACATGAATAACGGATTCGGCTGGAACAGGCTTCCAAAATCCTTCATGGGAGAAAACACGGTGTTTCTTCTGCTTACGGCACTCATACGCAACTTCTATAAATTCATCATGGCGAGGCTTGACGTGAAGAGGTTCGGACTCAAAGCAACAAGCCGCATCAAGGCGTTTGTCTTCAAGTTCATCTCTGTGCCAGCCAAATGGGTCAGGACATCAAGGCAGTATGTGCTGAATATCTATTCATGCAACAACGCTTATGCTGATGTGTTCCAGAATGACTTTGGATGACACCGACAACTTATGGTCGTGATTTTGCGTATTGCCTCAAGTCGCATGGTGGGGTAAGGGGATTTAATGCGTCTTTGTGGCGATTTTTGCTGCGTTGCACCCTCTTTTGCCACAGTGTCGCTACCTTTTTGACCTCTGTGTCATCTTATGAGGGCGGTTGCGGATTTGAGGAAATAAAAGTGCTTTGAGTAGTCTTGATTTAGAAGCATATCCTCAAATGAGTGTAGGAGATACAGCGATTTATATTATGAAAGATCCTGCGACAAATGCACAAAAGGATTGGGCTTCTAAAAGATATCGTTTACTTGATATTAATGATGTGTATACTGAAGTTGGTAAGGTTATTTTACGTTCACAATTTATAGAGATGCATAAATTTACAGATCCGACAGTTGCTTTTAATCAATCGTGGTGTCAAAGGGATGCATATGTTATACGTCTTCCAGAATTGTATTTTATTGCTGTTGAATCGTTGATGCAAAGTGATAAAAAGGCTGCTGTAGATTTAATGAATGAATTTTTGGCAATAAGAGCTATCCCTGGAAAGGAAGTAAGCATTCGGTAAACCACGTTGCAAATTTTGTGAATTAGTTCCGAATCGGTGTTATTTGTAGTCGATTCGGAACTAATAGTATCTATTCGGAACAAGTTTGATGGGATTTAGCCCAATCACGTGGTAGAAGTTCTTCCATATTCTTCTCATCCCTTTCATAATATGGGATTTTACTCAGGACATCTTCCATCCAGATTCTGGGGTCTACTTCTGCAGACTTGCAGGTGGCAATCAGTGAGTACACGATGGCAGCCCTGTATGCGGATGCGTCGTTGCCGCAGAACAGATAATTCTTTCTGCCCAAGGCCAAAGGTCTTATGGCATTTTCTATGCGGTTGTCATCAATTTCGATTCTTCCGTCGTTTACGTATCTGGAAAGCCTGGGAAGAAGCGTGTACGTATATTCGATGGCTTTACCCATGCGGCTTTTAGGAAGCACTCTGAGATAAGCATCCTGCAGCCACTTTTCAAATTCAAGTATCAGCGGATAGGCCTCACTGATACGTTTTTCCTTACGCTCTTCGGCTGCGAGTCCGGCATCATTGGCTTCAGATTCTATCTTGTACAGCTTGCCGATGTAGTGTATTGCCTGTGTGGCCAGGGTCCTGTTCTCTTCCAGGGCATCCACGTACTTCCTTCTGGCATGTGCCCAACAGCCGACCAGGGTGATTCCTTTCATCTGCTCGAACTGTTCGTAAGCTGCATAGCCGTCACATTGCACAATGCCACGGTAGCATCCCAGCAGTTCACGGGCTACCATCCCCGAACGGCTGCCACGGTCATAATGGAACATGACGTCCCCCGTGATGCCGTCGCGCACGCACCACTCATACCCTTTTTTCGCCTTATGTTTCTCATTGTCCATCACAGGAATGACACTCTCGTCCACTTGTATATACTCACTGGAGAGTATCTTCTGTTTGAGCAGGTTGTACAGCAGCTTGAGTTTCTCCACCGCCATTTCATACCATCCGCACATGGTAGATTCGCTTATGCTGATTCCTGATTCGCGATACTGCTGTATCAGACGGTAGAACGGGAGATGATACATGAACTTGCCGATGATAATGTCCGTCAGGACCGAGGCGCCTGCCATACATTTGCTGACCGGAACAAGAGGTAGCGGGTGAATCAGGATCTGCCTTTCCTCGGGGTATTTCTCCATATCGGATTTACTTATCACTTTGTGACGGACGGTCTTCAGGATATATACTTTTGCCGGAACACGTTCCAGGCGTGAACTCTCTTCCTTTCCGATTTCAATGAATTCATCCTTAAGCCTGCCTTCCTCGTCTGTTGTCCCTTCAGGGTAAAGATCAACAACCTCTACAGGCAGTGAGGAAGTGTCCAGAGACTTGCGGACCGGTTTTTCCTTGACTTTTATAGTTCTGGTGATTTCTTCTTCACTCTTGCGGACTTCCTTCTCCATCCGGGATATTTCCATGGAGGACATTTCCTCCTTTGAGAACAGAAACAGCTGGTTGGGATCAAGCGGAAGACTCTTCTCGCTCATCCGCCCAAAGACTTTTTTCCGGAGCCAGTAAAGGGATTGTTCCAGCGAGGAAACCCTGCTGATAAGCGCCGCTTTATCCTGACGGAGCTTCTCAATTTCTTCCAATAAGGCTTTTTCCTGTTCTTCTGTAAGCATCTGTATCTCATTGTTCTACAATGTAAATATACTAAAATCCAATGACATACAAAAGCGAATAGAGTAAAAATCCGATACTATTTTCGAAGTTTCTGCAGGTTTTCAAGTCTCGTGCGACGGGAGTCGCGGGCTTCCATGATACCCTCCACAATCATGACAAGTTCCCGCCATTCTATATTTGTACAGACCTCATTGTCGTTGGCAGAATCAGGCTTGCCTAAGGTACCGGCTTCCAGAAGTTTGGAATACAGCACCATGCCGCCCGGCTCCCAATGCAGGAGCTTTATGCGGTCACGGGCACGGTTTATGAAGATATATACGTTGCCGTTGCTGGGGTCCTGACCCATGGCGTCGGTAATGATACCGCTGAGAGTATGAAAGCTTTTGCGCATATCAGTCGGGCGGTTATACAACAGATAGCGCATACTGTCATTAAGGCTGAACATGGCTGCAGGCCTGGATGATTGAAAACAGTTCCTTTTCATTTAGCTCACCGCAAATGCGTATGGCAGTACCGGCCGGTGTACGTATTTCTATCTCTTTCAATCCGCTTGGCGGGATCGGTGCGTTTTTCTGTTTACGCCCGCTTGTTCCGGCAAATGAAGGAACAGGAACAAAAGATCCGCTGTGGGGAAGCTCGATAAACTCACCTTGAGCCGATTTACCCGATGATTGCTCGGCGGCATAACGGGATTTGCTGTCATAAAACCGCCATACAGGGATATTGAGCTCCTCTAATCTTGACTTATAAGTCACTTTGTGCTCTTTGCAGTAGTTCATTATCTCTACTACTTCTTCTCGTGTCATCATAACTTTGCTTTTTGGACGTAAAGTTAATGATGGAAGTTGGAGATAAAAATACGTGGTTTACCGAATGCTTACGAAAGGAAAATGATATGAGAATAACCGAAAAGGATTTAACTATTGATTTTATACTGGATGAACGTGCTAGAGAGTTATGTGGAGAGCAAATTCGTTGGTTTGATTTGAAAAGGACTGGTAAATTAATAGATTATGTTCATAAATATAATATGGATGCAACAAATAATATTCAAGAGTATCATATGTTACGTCCTATACCTCAGAGTCAACTGGATGCAGTGACAAATAAAGATGAGTTTCAACAGAATCCAGGGTATACTAAATAATTAATTAATGTACATAAATCATATATTAATACTTATGAAACACATTCTTGGGAGTTTGTTAGCTTTCTCTCTAAGTGGTCTGCCATTATCGGCCCAGACTAACTTTAATGCTTTAAGCTGGAGTCAGAATACAGCTTATAATTCTTATTTAATGCGTGATGTTCATCAGCAATTCTTGGATCGTCAGATTGAATTATCAAAAGCATATACCTCGAAAGCAGAAATGCAGAAATATATCGATGGATGCATTGCTCGGTATAAACAGATTGCCGGGGATTTTCCGCAGAGAGGAGATTTGAATGCAAAAGTTCTGGGTAGCGTCAAAGGAACCGGATACACAATCGAAAAAATCATGTTCGAGAGTGTACCGGGACGTTATGTGACAGCAAATTTATATTTGCCTGATAACGGCCAGAAAAAGCATCCTGCTTCTTTGGAATTTTGTGGGCATGGCTTACGAGGAAAAGGGGCTTATTCTGTTTCAGCCGAATTAATGGCTGTCAATGGGATTGCTGTAATGGTAGTCGATCCTATAGGGCAAGGGGAACGTTTACAATTGATTGACGAGAATGGGAATCCTGCTACAAGAGGAGCTACAACCGAACATACATTACTGAATGCTGGATTGAATTTGGTTGGTACAAGTCTGGCCGCCCAAGAATTTTGGGATAACTCTCGTGCCTTGGATTACTTGATGACTCGTAAGGATATTGACAGTGATAATATCGGGGTTTATGGATCATCAGGTGGAGGTACTCAGACTGCTTATTTTTTGGGTTTGGATAATCGTGTAAAAGTTGCGGCTATCTGCAGCTTCTTTTCAACCCGTGAACGTACCATTGAGATTCAAGGACCTTCTGATGGTTGCCAGCATATTCCGTATGAAGGGCGTGAACGATTGGAAGTTCCCGATTTTGCTATGATGATTGCTCCTCGTCCATTATTGATTTTGAGCGGAAAATATGATTTTGTCGATTTATGGGGGGCAAAGCAAGGGTTCAATGAACTGAAACAGTGTTATACAACGTTGGGATGTCCCGAAAAAGTGGATATGCTGGTTGTGGAAACAGGTCATGGATTGGGACATGAGAAACAATTGAAGTTGGTCCGCTGGTTTAAGCGATGGCTGCAGGGTGTGACTGATGGAAAGCTGGTGGAAGCTCCTGATGACAGATTTACGTTTGAACAGACTAACTGTACGGAAAAAGGGCAAGTTAATATTTCTGTTCCGGGTGCTGTCAGTCTGATGGATGAGAATACGAAGCTGTTTGTGGATTGGCAGCCGCAACGGGATGCTTTTCTTAAACAGGATCGTAATGTCATTCAGAAAAAGGTTCTTGAGCTGTTGGGACTGAAGGAAATGCCGCAAAGCCCGATTCGTGTGGTACAGACCGGCCATGAATCATTGCGCGGATATGAACAATATAAGTATCAGATTATTCGAGATGGTGAAATGCCTGTGCCTTGTGTGGTGTTGGTACCTGAAACGGTAACAGCCAATTCTTCAGTTGAAATTCATTTGCAGGAAGCTGGAAAGACTGTTTTCTTGAGCGAATACACCAATTATACAGCCAACTTGACCAATGGAAACATCATTGTGGCGGCCGATTTCAGAGGTTTGGGTGAAACGACAGACCCAGCTTTCTATACAGATGCCAAATATTGGAACCGGGAATATCGGAATGCGATGACCAGTATGCACGCCGGACGTCCGATTATGGGACAACGGGTGGTGGATTTTATATCTCTGCTTGATTTCTGTTTGCAAGATGAAAATTTGAAAAACCGTAAGATTCAGGTGTTTGGAGATGGCATATATGGTCCGGTTACGGTACATGCAGCATTTTTGGATGACCGTATCGGTAGTGCAACTCTTTCCCGTTCATTGAAGACTTGGAAGAGTTATTTGGAAAATCCGATGCAGCGTGACATGTACTCTAATGTATTGTATGGAGTGGTGAAATATTATGACTTGCCGGATTTGATCAAATTGTGTAAAGGAAAGATTGGTTATAATGATTGAATGGTTTGGAAAGTAAAAAAGAGTATGAGAAAGTTATCGATATTTTTAAGCTTGATGTTTTGTGCCCTGCTGGTTTTTGCGGCGGACGGTACATACAAACAATCTGGTAATGCCTTGCTTCTAAAATCTGATGGAGGAGATGTCCGTTTGGATTTCTGTACTAGTGATATGTTTCGTGTGCGGTTGGTTCACAATGGTAAAATGGGGACGGATGAGCGATGGATTGTGAGAAAGTACGATTTTGCTCCTGTCTTTTATCAGGTTTCTGAAGAAGCGGATAAGTGGGTGATTACTACTGATGTCCTTCAAATTCAGGCATTGAAAAATCCGTTCCGTCTGGTAGTTTCGGACAAGGATGGAAATGTGTTTTATACCGAAACAGAAGCTTCTCGGTTCTTTGAGGATTCAGTTCGAACCACGGTGGTTATGCAAGGGGATGAGCATTTTTTCGGCTTTGGAGAGCGTATGGATTTTATGGATCAACGTGGGCATAAGGTTTATTTGAATGTTGAACTGGGACGTGGACCTCGTCCAGCTGTGGGCGGAAAGGATATCTTACGTGCCAATTATTGCCCGGTGCCTTTCATGATGAGCAACAAAGGGTATGGAATTTTCTTCCATACAGCTTATCCTACTGAGTGGAATATGGGCTGGGATAATACCAAACAATATTCTTTCAAGGCGTTCGGTGGTGATCTGGATTATTATTTTATTTATGGTCCTGACTTTTATACCATGATAGACCGATATACAGACCTTACCGGTAAGGCTCCGATGTTGCCTCGTTTTGCCATGGGACTTCATTTGGGTACTTATTCTGGAGGTACCTGGAAGAATGAACAGATGACTTCTGACAAATATCCTCCTGCATTATGTAAACGGATGCGTGAGGAGGGTATACCGTTTGATTTGCTCTGGCTGGACTCTACTTGGAGAATCTTTAACCAGACTTATGGAAATGGTGGTTGTACATTCGAATGGCGTGAAACATTTAAAGATCCGAAAGCAATGTTCGATAGTTGTTATGCACAAAATGTACAGATGGTAGGTCTGCATATCCGTTCTATTTTGGATAATGGTCCGGAATATAAGTTATTGGATCAGGCTCGGGAAGCCGGTAATGTACTTTATCCAGGTGCACGTACCGAAGGACTGGTTAATTTTTTTAGTCCTGATGCTGTGGACTGGTGGTGGAAGAATGGTGTGATGAAAGTGGCTGATCTGGGTTGTAAGTTTGTCAAGACTGATGTGGGAGGAACTATGTCCTTGAAGGAAGGTATGGTAGGTACAGATGGTATGGAAAGTGCCGCTTTGCATAATATCTTCCCTTTGGCTTATGCTGAGGCGCCGTTTCTCAAATTCCAGGAGCTGAACAAAATGAGAGGATTAACTCATACCCGTGAAGGTTATGCGGGGATACAGCGTTATCCTTATATCTGGGCAGGCGATTGGGGTACCGAATGGCAGTGGTTTGAGCCGGTTATTCGTGCCGGACTGAACATGGGTATGAGTGGTGTCGGAAACTGGACTCATTGTATGGGTGGTTTCGAGCAGTATTCTGCTTATGATACTGAATTGTATACTCGTTGGGTGCAGTTCGGAATGTTTTCTCCGATAGCTATGTTGTTCGGTATGGATCATCCTCGTTATCATGAGCCATGGACTTATGGGGAGGAAGCTATGAAAAACTTCATTAAGTATGATAACCTGCGTTATTCACTGATTCCGTATATCTATACCAATGCTTATCGTTTGCATGAAAGCGCTCGTCCGATGATGACTCCGCTGGTGATGGATTATCCGCAGGATGAAAATACTTATAATTTGAGCCGTCAATATATGTTTGGTCCTTGGATGATGATTTGTCCGGTAACAACCAAAAATGCTCTGAGCCAGTGGGTTTATTTTCCTGGTGGAAGATGGTTTGATTATGAAACGGGCGAGCGTTATGAGGGTCGCCAATACAAGTCATTCTTGACTCCTTTGGATGTACTCCCTATTTATATTAAGGCAGGTGCAATCATTCCGATGCAACCAGTCATGCAGTGGGTAGGTGAGAAACCTGTTGATGTGTTGACTTTGGATGTTTATCCAGAGGGTGAATCTTCTTTCGAAATGTATGAAGATGACGGTTTGTCACATGATTATGAAAAGGGAGTGTATGCTTTTACTCGTTTTACCAGTTCGTTAGGTAATGATAAGTGGGTATTCCGTGCCGCAAAGCCGGAAGGAAAGTATAAGCCTGAGCAGCACGGTTATAAGGTACAGGCTTATCTGGATTTTGTTCCGTCGCAGGTAACGGAAAATGGAAAATCCTTGAAGGCTTTGGCTTCACAGACTGATGTTGACAATCAACCAGGCTGGTATTACAGCCAGGAAAAGAAACGTTTGTTTGTAAGATTGGTGGGCGATAATAGTAAAGATGTGGAACTGGTAGTCAAATAAAGAATCATGATAAATAGTAATTGGAAAAAATATGCTTGTTGGATTATGCTGGCAGCCTTGGGAGGTATGCCGGCACTTCAAGCCACGGAACGGCAGAACTTGAATCTTTCGACTTGTTCATGGAACATTACGCTGGATAAGGCTGCCGAGTGGAGAACGGATAAATTGTATCTTCCCCCTGTTGATATCTCATCATTGCCTGTTAATATCCCGACCGGTGGCTGGCAATTGTTGGAACATCCGGATAAATCTGGAGTTAATCTTCCAGCTACAGTAGAGGAATATCTATGGGGATACAATGGTCAGACTTTCGGAGTTACCGGTAACTATGTAGGTGTTTCTTGGTTTGATACTAAGGTGAATGTTCCTGCCAGTTGGAAAGGAAAACATATTGTCATGAAGGTCGGTTCTGTCCGCTTCAGAGCCGAGATTTTTGTCAACCGGAAATTGGTGGCCTATGACTTGGTCAACAGTACCCCGTTTGATGTAGATCTGTCGGATAGTCTGGTGCCGGGACAAGAAAATGAAATTGCATTCCGTATAACCGACCCGAACGGTAATTTCAACTGGAAGGATTCACAGATTTATAGTTGGGGAGATTATTTTACCAACCCGTCGCATGGCTTTGGTGGTATAACAGGGAATGTCGAACTTGTTGCTACCGATAAGGTTTATGTTGATGATGTGTTTGTCAAGAATCAGCCTGACCCTCACAAGATTGAAGTTGATGTAACAGCTTGCAATGTCGCAGGAGAACAGACAACCCGTCCGTTGGTTCTTGAAATTAAGGAACATAAAACGGGCAAGTCGGTTTACCGGAAAGACATGGGAACAGTCAGGCTTGGGAACGGGGACAATACAAAAACTTATCAGATATCTTTGCCCCACGCTAAATTATGGAGTGTGGATGACCCTAACTTATATGATTTGTATGTGTCTTTAGGTGATGATGTCTATTGTCAACGTTTTGGCTTCCGTTGGTTCGAAGTCCGGGATGTGAAAGGTGACAAGCAATTCTATCTGAATGGCAAGCGTATGGTTTTGCGCACTGCCATTTCTTGGGGCTTCTGGCCGAACAATGGTATTGCCCCTTCCGATAAATTGGCCAAACGTCAGGTTCAGACTGCCAAGAAATTAGGATTGAATATGTTGAATTTCCATCGTACCATTGGTTGTACGCAAGTTTTGGATTATGCCGATAAGTTGGGATTGCTTTATTTTGAGGAGCCGGGAGGGAACCAATATCCTGCTAACCGCTTTGATGATGGAACGATACAGACCGATTTTTACATGAAATACCGCAATGAGAAACTGGCCCGTATGATCAAGCGTGACCGGAGTCATCCGTCGCTGGTTATCTATAATCTGCATAACGAACGTGGGGCAGATCCGCAGAAACAGGATTACGACCAGATGAGAATGGGACACAAACTGGATCCGACTCGTATTATGACATACAACTCATGCAACGGAAATAATCCGGAGAATGAGCCGAATGCCCATTTCAAGCTTCATTTGATGCCGAATGATACCACTTTCTATGACTATGGATGGTACGACCGCCATCATGCAGGAGGACCGGGTTGTTATCATGATAATCTTTATTTAGGCAAAGATAATTATCATCGTTTTTCCAATCATAAGGATGAAATTGTGTATTGGGGAGAGGATGGTGCTATCGGTACACCTCCTCGCCTGGAATTAATCCGGAAAGAGATTCTGGCAGATAACAAATTGTCTGGCTGGGAAGCCGATGATTATTTGAAGTGGTATGAAGCTTATGATCAATTCTTGAAAGAACGTGGCTTTTCTAAAGCTTTCCCGACAGTAGACAGTCTGACTCGTTCTATGGGTAATGTATCATTCTATTATCAGGGACGTTCTATTGAAAATATCCGCATCTCAAATACAGTCGATGCTTATGCCATTAATGGTTGGGAGAGTATGAAATTGGAAAATCATTCAGGGGTTGTCGACAATTATCGTTATCCGAAGGGAGACCCGAAGGTGATGGCTTATTATAACCAGCCTCTGTATCTGGCTGTCAAAATGAACCGGAAGGTATTGTCTGTACGTGATACGACGACTGTAGATGTCTATATTGTTAATGAAAAGAATCTGAAAGGTAGGTACAAGTTACGTTTGACATTGAAAGATGATGCCGGAAATATTCTCAAAACTTATACCAAGATGATCTCAGTGAAAGGCGGCTCTGATTATGGTCAGTGTTTGTTTACTGGTTGGAAGATTGTTCCTAAACAGGCTGGATATGCAAGTGTTGAGGCTGAACTTTTGAAGGGAAATAAGGTTGTAGTCAAAGGAACTGATCGGTTATTTATTGTCGCTTTGAATACTAAAGGAGTTACGGCTAATGGTATGATTGCCGATACAACAGGTACTTTGTCCAACTTCATGAAGAATGTAGGTCTTGATCTTCCTGCCTACCATAGTGGTACTCCGAAAGGGGATTATTTGTTGGTAGGTGCCTTTGAACCGCAGCAATGGGGGAGTGGTATCAGTGAAATCATGGAATGGGTATATAAAGGGCATACCTTGATTATTGTTGATAATCCGGAACGTTGGGCTGAATTCTTATGCGATAAGGAAGTACTCGATTATAGAGGGTCCAAAGTCTTGGGCAAGTCTTGGTATGGAGGTAATTTCTTTAACCGCGAAAGTCTGTTCTTCGAAGGATTGCCTTCCGATTGTGTGTTCAATTGGGAGTATCAGTGTTTTGCTACTTATAACCGTCGTCGTATCGGCTTGCGCTGTGCCAACGGTGATATATTTGTGGGGTGTGTATCCGACCATCGTAAGGAAATCTATTCGGCATTGGTTCAAATTCCAGCGGGAAGAGGAAAGGTGATAATTACGACGTTGGATATTCCTGCTTGTATCAAGGATGTCAAGCCTTATTCAGAAGCTGTCGATCCGGATGGTATGAATGAATCAATGAATACATTCAATACCACCAGAGAGAATAAAGCCAATATTGTGGGACAGCAATTATTATTGAATTTATTGAAAGCAGTATATCGATAATATTAGGAATGTGTAAGAAACCCATAAAAGGTAACCTATTCCCGCCGCTGTACAATACGTGCTCCGGCGGGAACGCTTTCCGTAACCCAGATATTGCCGCCGATTGTTGCGCCTTTACCGATTGTGATGCGTCCCAGTATGGTTGCGTTGGAGTAGACGATGACGTCGTCTTCCAGAATCGGATGTCGGGGAATACCTTTGATCGGATTGCCGTTTTCGTCCAACGGGAAACTTTTTGCCCCTAATGTTACACCTTGATATAATTTGACATTGTTGCCGATGATACAGGTTGCGCCGATAACTACGCCGGTACCATGGTCGATGGTGAAATGATGGCCGATTCTGGCTCCGGGATGAATGTCAATTCCGGTTTCGGAATGAGCCATTTCGGTGATGATACGGGGGATAAGCGGTACATTCAGGATATACAGTTCATGTGCGATACGGTAGTTTGTGACGGCACGGATAATCGGGTAACAGCAGATAATTTCGCCGAAGCATGTAGCTGCCGGATCACCGTAAGTATTCGGCCAACTACAGGTATTAAACCTTTATATACAACAATAGCGACTGTCACTATGAACCTAATAGTATCAGCCGCTATTGTTTTGTTGAACCCATATGTTACAATTTATATCAGTTACAAGATTCCTCCTTTTGCCTTGTCAGTACACATTCCGGATGTTTCAACTTCCATTTATGTGGAAGTAGATTCAAAAGTTCTTCTTGGGTTGCCTTTTTGTGATAAGGCATTTGTGCGATAACATCGTTCAGGTATACCCTGGGATTTACCCCGTGCGCCTTACATGTGGCCAGCAGAGAACATATGACAGACATATTAACCGCAGCTTCGTGATTACCACAGAAGAGAAAATTTTTTCTGCTCAGAGTGATGGGCCGTTGGACATTTTCCGCCAGATTGTTGTCCCAGTACAGGCGGCCATCGTCCAGACATCTCATAATATTATCCCATTTGGTATAGGCATATGTTATGGCCTTGCCTGTCAAAGAACTTGGACTGTATTTAATTCCTTCTGTCTCCATCCATACCTTCATTGCCTCCATGATTGGCCTGGACAGTTCCTGACGCGTCTGTCTGCGCTCATCATATGACAGGCCGGCTTCGTCACACTGGCGTTCTATTTTATAGATATGCTGTATCTGAGTCAGTGCATGTTGCGCCATCTCCCTGTTTTCATCCAAAGCCTGCTCAAAATGACGGCGTATATGCACCAGGCAGTTGAGTAGCCGCACGTCGGGGTTGGTCTTGAAGGCTGTTTCATAACCTGCAAAACCGTCACATTGAAGATATCCCTTGAAGTGATAGTGATTTGCCAGGGATTCGATGACCGCTCCGGCCCGTGATCCCCCGTCGTAATGGAAGATGACCAGTTTCTCCATGACTGATCTTACCATCCAGAGATATTCCTTGTCGGCTCTGTGTTTTTCTCTGTTAATGACCGGAACTGTAGTTTCATCCGCCTGTACATAGTCACAGGAGAAGACTTCCCATTTGAGTTCTTCATACAGAGGCTTAAGCAGTTCCACGGTTTTCTTGAACCAGCCGTCCAGTGTACTTTCGGTAAGGCCTTTCATTCCAAGATGGCGGTATTGCTGTATCTGACGGTAGAACGGGACATGATATTCATACTTCTGAAGCAGTATCTCGGCAAGCAGGCTGGTGTCAGCAATGCACTTGTCGACCGGCATCAGCGGCATGGGAGCTATCTCTACGCCTTTCTGTCCGGCCGGAGGAAGCAGGGTACTATCCTTGAGAGCATATTTGGGACGGATGATCACCTTGACGTAAAGCATTCCCGGCTTGTGTTTGACGACTTTTGTTATCTCTTCGCCTATTCTACGGTATAAAGACAAGTCTACGCCTTTCGGTTCTATTGTATCGGTTTCCAATACGGGCAAGTCCTCTATCATTTTGCGGTTCTGACGATTTCGTTTTACGTCTTCCACCGATTCCTTCTCAATCTTTTCCACAGCCTCGTCCCGCTTTTCTTCCGCCTGCTGCCGGAGTCCGGAAAACTCGTCGGCAAAGAGATCTGGCATATTAGGATCATATACGCGAAGTTTCTCCGATTTACGACCAAAGAGCTGACGGTTCAGCCATGCGACCTGAGCCGTCAACTCCTTGATACGTTCCTGCAGATTTTTTATCTGTTCGGATTGATTCTTATTAGTAGTAGACAATGAGGCTATAGAGGCATTCAGCCCTTCTATCGTCTTGAGTAAAATTTCTTTTTCTTCCATTGTCTATACTTCTTTTAATGATGTAAATATACTAATTAACAGTGAATTATGCAACAATATCCAAAGTTTACTCACATAAAAACATGTTATACATGGTATTCCTTACGTTCGGCTCTTAACCGCCGGAGCCTCTGTTCCGGGTTTTCCTGTATTCCTTCAACCATCATCACCAGATCGCGCCACTCCATGGGATAGCTGTTTGATTTGGGATCATACTCCGGCAACTTGAAGCGACCGGCCTCCAGACGTTTTACATACATTACCATACCTCCGTCTTCGGCATGAAGGAGTTTCATTAGCCTGCGGCTGGAACCGATGAAGATGAAGACATCACCGTTCCTCACTTCACTGTTCATTTTCTCATGTACCACTCCGCATAGCGAACTGATACCCTTGCGCATATCTGTCCTGCCAGGACACAGGAAGTAGCGCATCGTGTCGTTCAGGTTAAACATGACCGTTTCGAAGACTTTGGGTAAATATTTCCTTCAGCAAATCTTCAGAACCGCTCCCGAAGTGGGCACGAAGTCCATTGGGAAACAGCAGCGCAACACCATGCGGCAATTGTTCTTCTTGGGAAGACTCCGTAAATGCCTGTTTAAAACTGATAGGAGCCAACTCGTGTTTGATACTGCTCCTGTCAACGGAACATTTTCTACGCCAGTAGTGATAGGTTGAATAACTTACACCTATCTGTTGAAGGTACGACTTCAACGGCAGCTCGCTTTGTTGCACCTGCAATTCTAATTCTTCAAATTCTTGTCTGTTCATAATAATTGAGGTTTGATTGTATTCACTGCCGCAAAGCTACAACCAAACCTCAAAATGTAAAAGGTGCATTTCTTCGAATGCTTACGGATCACCGTAATATGCGGCTTCTACATCTGTTGCCAATATTTTGCGGAGTTCAGGCAGGCGACTGATGAACTGGGCCGCAATGTTTGCTGCGGAAGTTCTGCAAGGGGATTCTTCTTCCTTATGAGGATTGTTTTCTTCTCCGAAACATAGTCCGGCCTGTATCTGTTCTACCAGCAGTTCAAAAAGTTCTTCTACATTGACCCCTATATGGTAGTTGATGGTACGGCTGTTGATGGTGGAATTGCCGAAATAACCGGGGAAAAGGATTTCTCTGGCCAGTTCGACTATACGACTGAGTGATTTTCCCGACGGAAGCGGTTCTCCCTCCTTGTACTGGTGGAAAAGACCTTCATATGATTTGCTGTCGGAAAGCTCGCTTACCGCCTTTGTCAGTATATGTGTGTAATTGAATGTATTCATAAGGTTTTCATTTTGTAAGTGGACAAAAATAGTAATTTTACAGACTATATTATCTTTTTCTTTCTGTTTTTATTTATAAAGAGTTGATTATAATCGTATTTTTGCAATAAAATGGAAATGATATGGTAGTAAACAAGAAAAATCCTTTTGCTTATAAGGCGAAACAGGGCGGTAAGAAAAAGGCCAGTGGAAAGCGTGTGGGCAAGTCACGCCCGGAAAAGGCGAATAACCAGTTGAACCGTAGGGTAAAATAACAATTATTACGAGGTGTGGATTGGGGTGGATGAGTTGTTGAAAACTTGTGGATATATCTGTTGAAAAAATATGGAAAGTATTTTCTATGTAGTATAAAAAGCATAAATTTAGGAATTTATGACACTTCTGATAGTTAGCACCCTGTTAATTGTATGTGTGGATAATCATTTTTCCCTGAAAGAATGGGGGTGTGTACTTGCAGAACTAGCGGGAATGTCAGAGAAATGCGTATTATTGGGCCGATTGGATAATACCTCCCCCAAGCACTACATTCCCCCAGTAAAAGGCTGCTGCCTGGCCGGGAGCTACAGCCGCCAGCGGTTCATGAAGCCGGATGTGCAGGCGTCCGTCGGGCTGTTCTGTAACTGTGCAGCGGTTGGCCTGTTTCCGATAGCGGATTTTCAGGATGACATCGTCTTTTCCCAAAAGGGCTGCAGGATTGATGATGTTCCAGTCGGTGAGCCATATTTCATTCTTTTCCAGGTTCTGCAGCCGGTCGCTGATAATAACTTTGTTTTCCTTCGGGAGAATCTCTTTGACAAACAAGGCCTTGTTCTGGTAGATACCCAATCCCCTCCTCTGTCCGATGGTATAGAACGGATATCCTTCATGTGTACCGATAACATTGTCTTGCTCATCATAGAAATGGCCTGACGTCAGTTGTCCGGCCGGGACATGGTTGCGCAGGAAAGTACGGTAATCCATAGGGCAGAAGCATACACCAAGACTATCCCGTTTGCGGGCTGCTTTTGTAAATCCTCTTTCGGAAGCGATTTCGCGTACATGGGTTTTTGTCAGTTTCCCCATCGGAAGTAACATCCGTTCCATGATATCTTGTGGCAGGCCCCATAGGAAGAACGACTGGTCCTTATCGGGGTCGGCTCCACACAGGATATGCCAGAAACCGTCTATCCGTTTTTTCTGTACATAGTGTCCGGTTGCAAAGTGATAGATGCCCTCGGTATCGGCTATCTGTCGCAATAGAGGCCATTTCAGGTAGTTGTTGCATAGGGTGCAGGGCACCGGGGTTCTTCCCTTCATGTATTCGTCGATGAAATACCGGATAATCCGTTGCTGGAATTCTTGTCTTACGTCGTAAGTGATATGGCGGATGCCTAGACGTCTGCAAAGTTCCCGGGCATCGTCCAGGTACTCGGTGTTTCCGTCTTTTTCATAAAAACGGAAGGTGATACCGGTCACTTCGTATCCGGCATCCTGCAGGAGCAGTGCGGCAACCGAACTGTCGGTTCCTCCACTCATTCCAAGGAGTACTTTCTGATTGGGAGTCATACTTAATCTTTTTTTTTAAACTATTGCTTCACGTATGGGCATAAAAAAAGGAGTACCGCTGTACTCCAACCTTTGTTAACCTTAAATCTAATACTATGAAAAACACGATGCAAAGGTACGGAATATCAGATATTATGCAAATATTTCAACGTTAAAATTGTGTTTTATAACATAAATTAAGCATGTTAAGGTTTTATTGAGTGTTTGTTAATAAAAAATGTGTAGAAATTTTCTCTAAAATTACTGTATATAAAATCTTTGTTGTCTTTCTACTCCGAATATTGGAGGTCTCGATATATAATAGATAATGTTGACTATCAGTTTATTATAATATCCTTGATTTTCTTTATATGTGAAATCTTTTTGATTGTTCGGAGCCTTATTGTCATATTGACATGTTTTTGTATGGTTTTATCATGTTTGTGTGTTGTATATTTAGTGAATATTTTTACTTTATCTGTTGTAATGTATTTATTTATAGTAGATTATGCAATTATTTTTGCGGTTTGTGGATATTCCCTATTGTGATGATATTAAAAAAAATACTTTCTTTTTGCTATTTGTTATTAATTGATTAATTTTGCGGCATGGTTAAAGATAGGTTAAGACTTGATTACAATTATTAAGGTGTTGGCATCAGATTAGAACGTAATATATTTAGGAATAACTTTAATTATTAATAAAATGAAAGCTTATGGGTAAAAAGGTTCTCGCATTTTTGTTGCTCTTTTGTTTGAGCTTGGGAGTGACTATTGCACAGATTTCTAAGGTTACCGGTGTGGTAATCAGTGAAGAAGACGATTTGCCGATTGTGGGAGCTTCTATTTTGGTAAAAGGTACCACGGTGGGAGCATTGACCGATCTGGATGGTAAGTTTGTTCTTACAAACATTCCTGCAAATTCTAAGACCATTGTCGTATCTTATGTCGGAATGGAAACGCAGGAATTGGAAATCCGTCCGGATATGAAAATCTTTATGAAGGGGGATACCCAGATGTTGGATGAGGTTGTGGTAACCGTTGCTTATGGTACAGCCAAGAAATCTTCTTTGACCGGTGCCATATCTTCTGTCAATAAGGAACAGATTGAAATGCGTCCGGTTTCGAGTGTTACTTCTGCTTTGGAAGGAACCACTTCCGGTGTGCAGATAAACAGTACTTATGGACAGCCTGGAGAGGGGCCTAGCATCCGGATCCGTGGTATCGGTACCGTCAATGGTTCCAGTGATCCGTTGTATGTTATTGACGGTATGCCGTTCGGAGGAAACATTTCCGACTTGAACCCTAATGATATTGAAAGTATATCAGTGTTGAAGGATGCCGCTTCATGTGCATTGTACGGAAACAGGGCTTCCAATGGTGTCATCTTGATTACAACCAAACGTGGTACTTCGGATAAGATGAGCTTTGAACTGAAAATCAATCAGGGTTCCTATACGCGTGGTATCAAGGAATACAGTCGTACCAATCCGTATCAGTTCATGGAAGCTAGCTGGCAGAATATGAAGAATGTGAGAATGTCGGCCGGAGATGATGCCGCTACTGCTGCCGCTTATGCTACGAATAACCTGATTTCTGAATCTTTGTATCTGAACATTTTCAACAAGCCGGATACCGAATTGTTCGATGCTACAGGACATATGGTTTCCGATGCAAAATCCTGCCGGGCTATGCAGATGACCTTGACTGGTATGATGCCGCTATCCGTCACGGATATCGTCAGGAATATACCGTAAGCGGTAATATGGCAACCGACAAGACCAGTGCTTACTTTTCTTTAGGATATTTGGATGAGAACGGTTATGCCCGTAATTCGGACTTCAACCGTCTGTCTGCCCGTACATCGTTGACTTTTACTCCGAAGCCATGGTTAAAGGCCGGATTGAATCTGTCGGGTACACACCAGATTACAAATGCTACAAATGGTGATAGCGCTGACAGTTATACCAATATATTTATGTATGCCCGCCAGATAGCTCCTATCTATCCTGTCCATCTGCATAATGCAGACGGTTCTTATCGTTATGATGAGTTCGGTGCATTACAATATGACCCGGGATATTACGTAAATGATGATGGCGTAACGGTAGATACCCGTAACCAGTATGTTGACCGCCATGTAGTATGGGAGAATGAGCTGGATATGGATAAGACATACCGTAATACATTGGAAGGTATTGCCTTTGTGGACATCAAATTTCTGAAGGACTTCACTTTCAGCCTGAAAGGTGACCTGAATGTACGTAATTCGGAGAACCAGACATATAACAACGCTACAATCGGTGACGGAAAAGGTAATTCCGGACGTGCAAAGCGTGTAAGATACCGTTACAAAAACTATACTGTACAGGAACAGTTAAGCTGGAACCACCTGTTTGGCAAGCATTTTGTCGATGTGTTGCTGGCACATGAAAACTATGACTATAACTATAGTTATGAGTACGGTTACAAGACTACTGAAGTGTTCAGCAACAAGACTTATCTGTCAAACTTCACCAATATCACTTCTTTGGACGGTTATGATACAACTTACCGTACAGAAAGTTATTTGGGACGTGTCCGTTATAATTTCGATGACAAGTATAACCTGGAAGCTTCTTTCCGTCGTGATGGTTCTTCCAGATTCTATAAAGATAACCGTTGGGGAAACTTTGGTAGTGTCGGGGCCAACTGGATGATCTCACGTGAAAATTTCATGAGATCATTGGATTGGGTCAACAGCCTGAAACTCCGTGCCAACTGGGGACAGGTCGGTAACGATGCCGGAGCCAGCTATTATGGCTATATGGCTCTTTATACTGCAGATCAGAATGCGAACAAGGGTGCCTATTACCTGTCACAATACCCGAATCCCGATTTGAAGTGGGAAACCAGTGAAGCATGGGGCGTGGCACTTGAAGGTCGTCTGTTCGACCGTTGGAATATCAGTCTCGAGTATTTCGACAAGAGAAATAAAGACTTGCTGTTCGATGTCTATCTGCCTCTGTCGGCCGGAGCCAATACTTCTGGATCGGCCGAAGCTACCATTACCAAAAATCTTGGAACCATTTCTAACCGTGGTTTTGAAATCAATACGGATGTGGATGTCTATCGCTCCAAAGACTGGAGAATCAACTTCGCGGCTAACGCGACATTCCTTAAAAATGAAATCATCAAGTTGCCTGACCAGAATAAGGACGGTATCGTATCCGGTAACTATAAGATTGTAGAAGGGAAAAGCCGTTATGAATTCTATCTTCCTACTTTTGCGGGTGTAGACCAGATGACCGGTAATTCCATGTATGTTGCAGACCTTGATACTTATTGGGTTACCTTGCCTGATGGTTCTACAGTTGGAGGTAACCACAAGACCAGCCTGTCGGAAGATATCACCGATTATGTGACTGAAATAAACGGTAAATATTATGTGAATAATACGTCATATGCATTGAGAGAATTCCAGGGATCGGCCCTGCCTACCGTTTACGGAAGCTTTACCGGTACATTCTCTTATAAGTCTCTTACATTGTCGGCTTTGTTCACTTACTCATTGGGGGGCAAAGTATATGACGGAGTTTATGCTTCATTGATGAGAACCAGTTCTTCACCCAGTAATTTACATTCGGATATCATGAAGGCTTGGACAAGCGTACCGGAAGGTATGACAGAGAATTCTGTAGACCGTCTGGATCCGAACGGTGTTCCGCAGATCAATAACACGATGAGCAGTACGAACAATGCAGCGTCTTCACGTTGGTTGACCAGTGCCGACTATCTGGTATTGAAGAATCTTACTTTAAGCTATAATCTGCCCAAGTCTTTATTGAGACCTATCGGAGTGGAAGGCATTGCGTTAAGTGCCAGCTGTGAGAATATGTTTACGTTTACTGCCCGTCAGGGTATGAACCCTCAGCAGTCTTTCAGCGGTTCCCAGTCCAATTACCTGGTAACTCCGCGTGTATTCTCATTCGGTATCAACATAAAGCTTTAATATTTAACGATCTAAAAAGAAAATTATGATGAAGAAAATAGCATATTTCTTAGGCGTATCCCTGTTTCTTTCCGCTTGTGCAAGCGATTATCTGGATACAGAGCCCCAGTCTTCTGCCGATACGGGAATTATTCTGGAAAATACGGAAAATGCCAAACTGGCGATTAATGGTATCTGCTATATGATGGCCCGTCAATATTTGAGTTCTCAAGGATTTAACGGTGAAGGTACTATAAAGACATGGTACGGTAATTATCCGGGCAATGATTTCCAGAAGTGTAACCTGACGGGATGGTCGAACGTCATTAACGGTACAGCCACCTATATGGCGTCCAATACTTCTACCTACGATTATTATCCTTGGTATTATTATTATAAACTGATAGGTAATGCAAATGCCGTTATCTGTAATATTGATGCGGCTTCGGGCTCTGAAAATGAAAAGAAATTCATCAAGGCCCAGGGACTGACATTCCGTGCCTACAGTTATTTTATGATGAGCCAGCTTTATTGTGCCCGCTGGGTGGACAGTAATAACGGAAGTACACGGGGACTTCCCTTGCGTATAGATCAGGGTACAGACGATCTGCCTGCATCTACTTTGGCCGAAGTGTATGCCCAGGTATATCAGGACTTGGATGACGCCATTTCTATGTTCAAGGAGGCAAAGGAGGCTGGGATAGACAGAGAGAGTGATGATAACTATAGCCCGAACCTGAATGTGGCTTATGCAGTCTATGCACGCGCTGCGTTGACCCGTGAGGATTGGGAAAATGCCGCCAAATACGCTGCATTGGCCCGTGAAGGATATCCGTTGATGTCGAATGACGAATATGTAAACGGCGGTTTCAATGCTCCTAACCAGGAATGGATATGGAGCTGTTACGGTGCAAGTGACCAGACATTGTATTATTATTCTTTCCATGCTTATCAGGGCAGCAATTCCAGTGCAAGTGTTTGCCGTAACTATCCGTGTGCCATTAGCAAGGAGCTGTATGACCAGATTCCGGAAACGGATGTCCGCCGTACAATGTATCTGGCTCCTAAAGCAGATGAAGTAGATACCTATACTCATAGTACGGGCCGGGCATCGAAAGGAGCGTTATATGACCGTGCTAAACGGGATTATGCCGACAAATTGTACAGCACGAGCTATATCTTTGCCTATATGCAGTTTAAGTTCCAGTGTTCAGAGCAGCCGGGAGTGGGTCATGTAAACAATTTCCGTTCTGCCGAGATGTATCTGACCGAAGCTGAGGCTTTATGCCACATAGGTGGAAGAGATACGGAAGTCCAGAACCTGTTGATTGCCTTGAACCGTGATTCCGGACGTAATCCTGAATATACCTGTACCAAGACAGGAGCAGACCTGCTGGAAGAAGTGAAACTGTATCGCCGCTTTGATTTGTGGGGAGAAGGTTTTGACTGGTTTGACCATAAACGTTGGAATGAGCCTATTGTACGTCATTCTTATCCGGAAGGTAATTTCCATACGCAGTTTGCCATCACAAAGGAAACATCGGAAACCAATGGATGGACATGGGTATATCCGAGAAAAGAAACCGATTATAACGGTGCGTTCCAGGAATAACGCCCGTTTATAGGTTAATGGAAGTATAAAGATAAGATCTGTCATGGATGTTTTTCATCGGTGACAGATCTTTTTTTATATTTCCTGGTCTTTGACGATATGTTTCAAGTTGTTTGGAATCGGACGTCTTGATATTTTGTTAAAGGGAACTGCATCTTTCGGGTAACAGATCAAGGTCTTTTTTGAAAATTTCAAGTTCTTTTTTGGGCAGGGTCCGGTATTATCTTGTGGATATGGGATTTTGGGTGTAATTTAGTGGCAGTTATAACTTAGATGATAAATAGATTATGAAAAACAAAAGAAAATGGTTCTGCTTGGGCGCGTTGCTGGTCTGTATGTTGCCGGGTTTCGGCATGAAGGATTTCCAGTGGCAGGCAGGAAAAAATATGAGGGTGGCTTGCGACGCTTCCGAAGAGCCGGTTGTGCAGGTGGCCTTGGATCTGTTCAGGCGTGACTGCCTTTCAGTACTCTCGCAAGAGCCGGTTATCAGTGCGGAAAATGGTGATTTTTATGTCGGGACGGTAGGCCGGAGCCGGCTGATTGAAGGGTTGCTCCGGAATCATGAACTTGATACTACTGGGCTGGGTACCCGTAAGGAGGCGTTCCTATTGACCGTTTTGGACGACGGCCGTCTGGTGGTTGCCGGGAGCGACAAACGCGGCACGGCATACGGTATTCTGCAGGTGTCCCGGATGCTTGGGGTTTCCCCTTGGGAATGGTGGGCCGATGCTGTTCCGCAAAAGCGGGATGTGTTCTGCATCAAGGCCGGTTATCGTCTGCTTGATTATCCGGATGTACCTTATCGGGGCATTTTCATTAACGATGAAGACTGGGGAATCAATCCCTGGAGCTGGAAACAATATGAACCGACAGATGTGAAAGGGCAGATGGGCCCGCGTACGCATGAGCGTATCTTTGAGCTTCTGTTGCGTTTGCGTGCCAATACGTTCTGGCCGGCCATGCATGAATGTTCCGTGCCTTTCTTCTTTACCGAAGGGAATAAGGAAGTGGCCGACAGGTATGGTATCTATCTGGGTACCTCCCATTGCGAACCGATGATGCGGAATACCAATGGCGAGTGGAAGATTGCCGGGAAAGGAGAGTATGACTATGTGAACAACCGGAAGAACGTACTGGATTTCTGGGAGGAACGTGTAAGGCAGCAACGTCATTCGGACAACATCTATACTTTGGGAATGCGTGGCGTGCACGATGGCAGGATGCAGGGAGCCGGGACGGTTGAGGAGCAGAAGGATGCGCTTGACCGTATCATTGCCGACCAGCGTAAGATGCTTTCCAAGTATGTGAATAAGGATGTTACGCAAGTGCCTCAGGTGCTGATCCCTTATAAGGAGGTTCTGGATGTGTATCAGGCCGGACTGGAAGTGCCGGAAGATGTTACCTTGATGTGGTGCGACGATAATTACGGTTATGTTACCCATTTTCCTACCGAAGAAGAACGTAACCGTAAAGGAGGTAACGGCATTTACTATCATGTGTCCTATTGGGGGCGTCCGCACGATTATCTGTGGCTGGCTACTCCAAGCCCTTATCTGGTTTATCAGCAGATGAAACAGGCATACGATAAAGGTATCCGGAAGATGTGGATACTGAATGTGGGTGATATCAAACCGGCCGAATACCAGATCGAGCTTTTTATGGATATGGCATGGAATATAGGCCGTGTGGAGGAAATGGGGGTGACGGGCCATTTGGAACGTTTCCTGTCACGCGAATTCGGTGCGCAGACGGCTTCCTATCTTGTGCCGATGATGCAGGAGCATTACCGGCTGTCGTATATCCGCAAGCCGGAGTTTATGGGTAATACACGTACGGAAGAAAAGGACCCGAAGTATAAGGTAGTTTCCGATCTTCCCTGGAGTGAGGAATATATCCGCGAGCGTTTGGCGGCTTACGGAAAACTGGAGGATGAGGCTGTTATGTGGGGGCGGCGTATGCCTGCCGGCAGGCGGAATACTTATTACCAGTTGGTACAGTATCCGTTGCAGGGTGCCGCCGAGATGAACAGGAAATGCCTGTATGCACAACTGGCCCGCCATGGCCGGGCCGACTGGAAAAGGAGTGATGCGGCGTTCGACAGCATTGTGGCGTTGACGGATAGGTATAACCAGGGGAAGTGGAAAGGATTTATGGATTACAAGCCCCGTAATCTGGCTGTCTATCTGCCTATACCGCATGTACAGTCTGCCGATTCATTGATAGCGGAACGTCCTTATCTTTATAAATGGAATGCTTTTGAGGCGATAGCGGGGGATCCGGTTGTCTGTGAAGGACTAGGATACGAAGGAAAGGCTGCGGGGATAGAAAAAGGGCAGTCGGTTGTTTTTGAATTCGGAAGCTGCCCTTCCGATTCGGTTGAAATCGTATTGCATCTGTTGCCTAACCATCCGGTTGACAATAAGGACTTGCGTGTTCAGGTTGTTTTGGACGGGAAAGGTACCGCTCCGATATCTTACCGTACCTACGGGCGCAGTGAGGAGTGGAAATTGAATGTCCTGACCAACAGGGCGGAACGCAGCATGAAATTACCGCTGTCGGCAGACGGGAAACACCGTCTGGAAATAAAGGCGCTGGACGAGGGTGTGGTTCTTGACCAGCTTTTCGTGTATGAGACCGGTAAATAGATATTGTATGGAAGAAACTCTGTGAACCGGTTATAAAAGACAACCCTGTTCCAATAGCTTTTATGGCATTGGGACAGGGTTGTCTTTTATCTCGGAACTTGACAGGTTATCTGGATGCGGTGAATTTATAGATGGCAAATGTCATCGGACCGATTTCCGTATTCAGTTCATTACCCGTTATTTGGATCGGTTTTGTTTTCGGGGTAACCAAATCTGGTTGTTCGAGTGTGTTTTCAGCAATCGGGTTATCTGTATGCAGGGTTGTGCAGGTTCCGTCTGTCAGCTTGACCGTTTTTTTCAGCCCTTTGAACTGCAGTTGTAACGGTTGCGCCTTGTCGGACGTGTTGACTACCTTGACAATATAGCTTTGGGTAGGTTCGTCCCATACGGCACTTGCAAAGAGTCCGTTCTGGCCTTCCTGTCCGCTGACTGCCTGTTTGTCCATGGTAAGAGGGATGACACGTGTTCCCTTGTTGTGTCCGTATAGAGACTGTACATACCAGCTGCAGGAGCGTACAGAACGCAGATTGTCGAACCAGATCAAGTCCGGTCGCCACTGCCACCCTTCCACGTGGGCCAGCAGCGGAGCGTAAGTAGCCATATGTACGATATCGGCGTTGCGTTCAACTCCGGTCAGGAATGCCGCTTCCAGCAACGAAGCGTGGAAATGGTTCCATTTTTTGCCCTTTCCGTGGCAGGCATATTCTCCGGCAAAGACTTTAGGACCTTTACGGTCGTATTTGTCGTAGCGGTTACCCGATTTCAGGAACCAGTCTTCCGGACGGTAGAAGTGTTCATCAACCAGGTCGACTTTCAGTTTCTTCATTTCCGGCCACAGATAGTCGAACTGTTCTCCTTCAGAGTTAGGGCCGGATGAACCGATGATCCGGATGTCGGGATATTTCTTGCGGATAGCCTCGACGAACGGTTTCAAGTGTTCCGGATATTCCGGTCCCCATTGTTCGTTACCTATGGCGATGAATTTCATATTGAACGGAGCCGGGTGCCCCATCTGTGCACGGAGTTTTCCCCAGGTTGTGGTTGTATCACCGTTGGCAAACTCAACCAGGTCGAGTGCGTCCTGGATATAGCTGCCCAGGTCGCATACCTTTACGTGGGCTTCCGGCGAATTGTTCTGGAACTGGCAGGCCAGTCCGCAGCTCAGAACAGGTAACGGTTCGGCACCTATGTCTTCGGCCAGTTGGAAGAGTTCATAGAATCCCATGCCGTAGGTCTGGTAATAGTCGGGGAAGAAGCGGTGGGTAAAGGTGTAGTGCCAGCGGTTTTCGTTCAGCGGACGGTTCTCTACCGGGCCGACGGAGTTCTTCCAGTTGTAGCGGGTGTCCAGGTCTGTGCCTTCCACGATACATCCTCCCGGGAAACGGAACACTCCCGGTTTTGTATCGGCCAGAGCCTGTACAAGGTCTTTTCTCAGGCCGTTTTCACGTCCGTTCCAGGTGTCGGTCGGGAAAAGGGATATATGTTCCAGGTCGACATCCCCTTTTGAGTCAAGGAAAATGCGGAGGTGGGCTTTCGCGAATGTTTTCGGTGAAGTAAGTATGACTTCATATTTTTTCCAGTCCTGGGAATCGATTCCCAGGGAGGCGGACGTAATGACCTGACTTTCACCCATGCTGGCTTCATCGATCAGTTCGATCTTGATTTTCTGTCCGTTTCCTCTGGCCCATACGGTAAACCGGTATTTGCCGTTTTCCTTGATTCCCATTCCGAAAAATCCTTCGTTGACAAGGGCAGTACGTTTATGTGCATGTCCGGGATTGCCCAAACGTACGTAGTGCGGATTACGTTTGAACGGGCCGTCGTCCATCAAGGTTACTTTTCCCGATACGTCCCATCCGGCAAAACGGTCGGGAAATTCGAAGGAACGGTTCTTGACCAGTTCGGCATACAGGCCGCCGTCGGCTCCGAAATTGATGTCTTCAAAGAAATGGCCGTACATGGTCGGCTGGATCTGGGCTCCCGGTCGGTTGGTCTGTATGACCAGCTGGTTGATATCCTGTGCATGGATGGTCAGCCCGGCAGCCAGTGCAATAGCGCTTAAAAGAGTACAGTGTCTGTTCATGATCTATGATTTTTGAGGTTGATGAAGTATCTTTCTGTGTAATGAAATGTAATTTCATGGGGTAAAGATACTTTTTTTGATACATTTTTTTTGATTTTAGCTTAATTTGTTGCAGATAAGTGTATTTTTACGATTATTGTATGAAAATTATTTGTTAGGGAATAAATGTATTTAATGCTTATGAAAAAACATTTCTTATGTGTAGGCTTGTTTTCGCTCAGCTGTTTGATGGCAGGAGCACAACAGGCTGTCGTTTCCGGACCGGATTCGAATTTGAAAGTAACGGTAACATTGAAGGACGGTAAACCTGTTTATGGGGTGACCTATAAGGATAAAGTGATGCTTGAAGACTCTCCTTTGGGCTTTCTGTCTGACGTAGGTGATTTTACCAAAGGGATGAAATGGGTAGATCAGAAGACCGATAACGTAAAAGACAGTTATACACTGGACCGTTCAAAGTTCTCTAAAGTGGATTATGAAGCCAACCGCCTGGCTGTTACGCTGGAGAATGCAGACAAGAAACCTCTGACTGTCGTTTTTCAGGTGAGCGACAACGATGTGGCTTTCCGTTATGAGATGCCGCGTTACGGCGATACGGGTTGTATCGTGATAAACCGGGAAGTGACCGGGTTCGATTTTCCGGATTATACCACGACATTCCTGTGTCCGCAGAGTGTTTCGATGGTAGGATGGAGACGTACGAAACCCAGTTATGAAGAAGAATATACTCCGGATGCTCCTTTGATGGCTCCCTCAAGATTCGGTAAAGGATTTACTTTTCCTGGATTGTTCCATGTAGGTGACAACGGATGGGTACTGGTAAGCGAAACCGGTGTGGACAGCCGTTATTGTGCATCCCGCTTGAGTGATGCTGCCGAAGGGGGTGTGTTTACAGTCACTTTCCCGATGCCCGAAGAGAATAACGGTAACGGAACCGTTGCTCCGGGTTTGTCACTTCCTGGTGTGACTCCGTGGAGGACGCTGACCGTTGGAGACAACCTGAAACCTATCGTTGAAACGACGGGTCCCTGGAATGTGGTGAAGCCTTTGTATGAAGCGGAACATACATACAAGTATGGACGTGGAACGTGGAGCTGGATTATGTGGCAAGATCCGAGTATCAATTATGAGGACCAGGTAAAATACATTGATCTGGCGTCTGAAATGGGGTACGAGTATGTATTGGTTGACAGTTGGTGGGATAAGACAATCGGTCGCGAAAAGATGGAGGAACTGGTGAAATATGCCCATAGCAAGCATGTGGATGTATTTTTATGGTACAGCTCCAGCGGTTACTGGAATGACATTGAACAGAGTCCGGTCAATAAGATGGATGGTCCTATCGCACGTAAACAGGAAATGAAGTGGATGCAGAAGATAGGCGTCAAAGGTATCAAGGTGGACTTCTTCGGTGGAGACAAACAGGAAACCATGCGTCTGTATGAAGCTATTCTGAGTGATGCCAACGATTATGGACTGATGGTGATTTTCCATGGCTGTACCATTCCTAGAGGTTGGGAACGTATGTATCCGAACTATGTCGGCAGTGAAGCTGTGCTGGCATCCGAGAATCTGATCTTCAGCCAACATTCCAATGATATGGAGGCCTTCAATGCTTGTCTGCATCCGTTTATCCGCAATACAATCGGGTGTATGGAATTCGGTGGCGTATTGCTGAACAAGCGGTTGAACCGTACCAATGACGGCGGGCAGATCCGTCGCACTACCGACGTGTTCCAGTTGGCTACGAGTATCCTGTTCCAGAATCCGATCCAGAATTTTGCTTTGGCTCCGAATAACCTGACCGATGCCCCTGCCATAGCCATTGATTTCATGAAGAAGGTTCCGACAACGTGGGATGAGGTCCGTTTTGTTGACGGTTATCCGGGCAAGTATTGTGTATTGGCACGCCGTCACGGCGATACCTGGTATATAGCCGGTGTCAATGCCCAGAAAGAACCGCTGAAGCTGAAACTGGATCTGCCAATGCTGAATAAGGGAGACAAGGTTTCACTTTACTCGGACGACAAGAAGATGCAGCCGGGATTGAAGGAGCTGACCGTAAAGAATCCGCAGGCAGTACAGGTAACCATCCAGCCGCAAGGAGGAATCGTTATTGTAAGATAGTAAGATAATAGAAAGTAAAAGCGTGATTTTTATAAAGGAAATCACGCTTTTATCTTTATTATTTATAACTTTGCAATCTGACAAACGTATGAATTATGGAGAATAAGCTAGTTATCTACAATACATTGAGCCGCCGGAAAGAGCTGTTTGTGCCTTTGCATGCTCCTCATGTAGGGATGTATGTGTGCGGCCCGACCGTTTATGGTGATGCCCATCTAGGGCATGCCCGTCCTGCTATAACATTCGATATTCTGTTCCGTTATCTGACCCATCTGGGATATAAGGTACGTTACGTGCGTAATATTACCGATGTCGGTCATCTGGAGCATGATGCGGACGACGGAGAAGATAAGATTGCAAAGAAGGCCCGTCTGGAACAGTTGGAACCGATGGAAGTGGTCCAGTATTATCTGAACCGTTACCATAAGGCTATGGAGGCGTTGAATGTACTTCCTCCAAGTATTGAGCCGCACGCTTCCGGACATATCATTGAACAGATTCAGCTGGTTGAGGAAATATTGAAGAACGGGTATGCCTATGAAAGCCATGGCTCCGTATATTTTGACGTAGTGAAATACAACAAGGACCATCATTACGGCAAGCTGTCCGGAAGAAATCTGGATGATGTGATCAATACGACACGCGAACTGGACGGCCAGCAGGAAAAGCATAATCCGGCCGATTTCGCTTTGTGGAAGTGTGCACAGCCGGAGCATATCATGCGTTGGCCTTCTCCATGGAGCAACGGTTTCCCGGGGTGGCATTGCGAATGTACGGCTATGGGACGTAAGTATTTGGGAGAGACTTTTGATATCCATGGTGGAGGAATGGACCTGATTTTCCCGCATCATGAATGTGAGATAGCCCAGAGCGTAGCTTCCCAAGGCCATGATATGGTCCGTTATTGGATGCATAATAATATGATTACCATCAACGGTCAGAAAATGGGTAAGTCTTTGGGTAACTTCATTACGCTGGATGAATTCTTTACAGGTTCCAACAAGTTGCTGACTCAGGCTTATACACCGATGACCATCCGTTTCTTTATTCTGCAGGCACATTACCGCAGTACCGTCGATTTCAGTAATGAGGCGTTGCAGGCTGCCGAGAAAGGATTGGAGCGTCTGATGGAAGGTGTCAAGAATCTGGAGCGTATCACTCCGTCGAAGACAACTTCCGGCATTGAACCTGCAGGTTTGCGTGAGAAATGTTATGAGGCTATGAATGACGACCTGAATACACCGATTGTGATTTCCCATCTGTTTGATGCCACCCGTATGATCAATACGGTAATAGACAAGAAAGCAACAATCAGCGTTGAGGATTTGGATGAGTTGAAAAATGTATTCCATCTGTTCGTTTTTGATATTTTAGGGCTGAAATCGGAAGCTGAGAACAATGCTGCCCGTGAAGAAGCTTATGGAAAGGTAGTAGATATGTTGCTGGAGCAGCGTATGAAGGCCAAGGCCAACAAGGATTGGGCTACCAGTGATAAAATACGTGACAGTTTAGCTGCTTTGGGCTTTGAAGTAAAAGATACCAAAGACGGGTTTACATGGAGATTAAATAAATAACGGATATATTATTTATGCGAAAAGCTCCGGTAGCTATGATGGCTGCCGGAGCTTTTTTGTTTTATATAATATGTAATCAGATTTGGATTTATATTTACATTATGATATTTTTTATTTGTATATTTATGATATTTAATTTATGTATGTAGGTTTTTATGCGTATATTTATTCCAATAAAAAAGTACCTTTAATATACATATTGATCTTTTGTATGGATAATTTAATATAAAAATATTTATTTATATGATTATTTATAGATTTTTGTTTGTATTATAGATAAAATTTGTACTTTTGCGCCGGCTTAATAAATGAATAAAATATATTGTTTAACTAAAAGAGAGATTTATGAAAAAGAAAGTGTTTTTGATGTTATCCTTTCTTTTTGTATGGATTGGATTGGCATTGGCGCAGGGAGTTACAGTAAAAGGTATCGTAACTTCTGCAGACGACGGTCTCCCCGTAGTCGGAGCTTCCGTTCTGGTAAAGGGTACTACTACAGGTACCATTACCGATGTGGACGGCCGGTTTACTATTCCGAATGTAAGTAGTTCGGCAAAGACAATTGTAGTTTCTTTTGTGGGAATGCAGACTCAGGAAATTCCCATTAAGAAAGGAGATATGGCAATAGTACTGAAATCGGATTCCAAGACTTTGGATGAAGTTATGGTTGTGGCTTACGGTACAGTAAAGAAATCAGCCTTTACAGGTTCTGCAGCAGTTGTAGATAATGAGAAACTGAAATCTCCGGCTGCTTCTTTCGATAAGTCACTGGCCGGACAGGTGTCTGGTGTACAGGTTATATCAAGCTCTGGTCAGCCGGGATCATCTACTTCTTTCCGTATCCGTGGTTCGGGCTCTTTGACTGCTTCCAATGAACCGTTGTACGTAATCGATGGTGTGGCTACTACTTCAAATGAATACAGTGAAGTGGCAGCGGACAATGATGCCAGTACCAATATTCTGGCTTCCATTAACCCGAACGATATAGAATCAATTACCATCCTGAAAGATGCGGCAGCTGCAGCATTGTATGGATCACGTGCTGCGAACGGTGTAGTTGTAATTACTACCAAAAGCGGTAAAGAAGGTAAAGCTAAAGTGAACCTGAATGTCCAGTTCTCATGGGCTAAGCTGAACAAGGCATACGATATGATGAGTTCTGCTGATATGTACGGTATGCTTTATAATAGCTATCGTGAAAAAGGTGAAACGGTGGAGCAGGCTAACCAGAGTGCCCAGGGTACTCTTACACATAACCCCTATAATGTAACCAACCCGCTGGATGAAAACGGGAATCTGGTTAATGGGGCGAAACTGGTAGTGAATACTGATTGGCAGGATGCTGTGTTCCGTACAGCTCCTACACAGGACTATAACTTGAATGTGAGCGGAAAGAATGGCAATACGAGTTATTTCTTTTCTGTAGGTTATACCAACCAGGAAGGTATTGTACCTGCCAGCGACTATAAGCGTTATTCAGGAAAAGCGAATATTTCTACAGATGTCAACAGTTGGCTGAAGGCTGGTTTGAATGTTACATTCTCACATTCTATCCAGAATACAACCGTTGCCGGTTCGGCTGGTGCAAGCCCGTTGTATAATGCTTTGTCATTCCCTAATGCCGTTCCGATTTACGTTGTCGATACAGACGGAAATCCTGTATTGGATGAGAACGGTAACATGCAATATAACTTCGTGAACCCGATTTCACGTGACTTCAATCCGTTGGCTATTCCTAATATGGATGTGAACCGTAGTAAATTCTATCGTTTGCTGGCTTCCGGTTTTGCTGAAATAACATTCTTCAAGGGACTTACCTTCAAGACAGTCTTCTCTCCGGATTATGTATCGACAGATGAACATCGTTACTGGAATAAGGAACATGGTAACGGTCCGGCTTACGACGGACGTCTGGATAAGTATCATAATGTAGATTTGATGTATACTTCTACCAATACGTTCAATTATAACAATGTGTTCAATGACCATAGCATCAATGTAATGGCCGGTATGGAATACTGGCAGAGTACTTATGAAACACTTTATGCCGGTGGTCGCGGATTATTGGGCGATATGCAGGAACTGGCCGGTGCTTCCGGTTCGTTCTCACCGTCTTCTGATACAACGAAGGAAGTGTTGATTTCTTATTTCGGCCGTGCCGAGTATGCCTATAAGGACAAATACAATGCATCTGTAAGTTTGCGTACTGATGGTTCTTCTATCTTCGGTGCGGATACCAAATGGGGTACATTCTGGAGCGTAGGAGCTTCCTGGCGTATTAATCAGGAAGATTTCCTGAAGGATGTGTCTTGGGTTGACAACCTGAAATTACGTTTGAGTTACGGTACTTCCGGAAACAAGAGCGGCCTGGCTCGATATGCATCTTTAGGATTGTGGACCAGTTCGGCTGACTACCTGTATGGAAACAATGCCGGTATCGGTCATACTCAGCTGGCCAATGCGTTGTTAGGTTGGGAAAAACAGGGTATGTTCAATGTTGGTGTTGATTTCAGTTTCTGGAACCGTTTCTACGGATCAGTCGATTACTTCAACAAGACTTCCGACGGATTGCTGTTTGATGTACCGTTGGCTATCCAGAACGGTTTGAAGTCTATTACTATGAATGCAGCCAAGACTTCCAATAGCGGTATTGAAGTTGTATTAGGTGCCAACATTCTCAGAGGCCCGGTATTGTGGAATATGGATTTGAATGCATCTTATATTAAAGATGTGATCAAAGATTTGCACGGAGAGAATGATGTCCGCATGACAGACAACCAGAAAATCTGGTCGGTAGGTGGCAGCCAGTACGAATTCTATATGCCGACATGGGCAGGTGTTGATCCTCAGACAGGATCTCCTTTGTGGTATAAAGTAAATGAAGACGGTACACGTACCACTACATCAGATTATACTGAAGCTACTTATGAACGTCAGGGACGTTCTACTCCTACGGTATATGGAGGTTTTACAAATACCTTGTCATATAAGAATTTTGATCTGGTTATCCAGCTGAACTATTCGATTGGAGGTAAAGTATATGATAACCTGTATGCCAATATGATGCACGACGGAACAACGCCTGCACAGAACATGCATGCAGATGCCTTGAAGGCCTGGACTACTCCAGGGCAGATTACAGATGTCCCGAAATATTCGGTCAATAACGCTTCGAACTCTTCGAGCCTTTCTACCCGTTATCTGTATGACGCCACTAATTTTAAGATCAAGAATATCACTTTATCATATACATTGCCGAAAAATCTGGGAAGTTTCTCTAAAGTGATTTCAGCTGCTAAGGTATGGGTTTCGGCTGATAATCTCTGTACTTGGTTTACCGATAAAGGTTACAAGGGCTATGATGATCTGGATATCTTCGGTGTTCAGGGTTATAAGATGTATCCTTACTCTTTCCCGACTCCGCGGACATTCTCTATCGGTGCTAATCTGACATTCTGATTCCATTAACTTAACTTGTATTTAAAATGAAGACAAAATATATATTGTTGTTATCATCTTTACTTGCATTCTCTTCTTGTTCGGATGATTTGTTGTATCAGGATCCGGCTACGTCGACTACGGATGAGAATGTAGTTTCGAATGCTGAAACGGTAAAGGCGGCCCTGATGGGTGCTTATTCATGGACCGGACACTTCCATTATCTGACTATCGGCCAGATTTCACTGGACGTGATGGGAGATGACCTGAAAATGACAAACGGTAACTATCGTTATTCTACTTATAACTGGCTGATGTATGCGTATGATTACCGCCAGTATCCGCGTGAAGTCGATGGTTGGTGGAGCGCTTATTCACCGTATATGTGGGTTAAAGCCTATAATGCGATAGACCAGTGTAATATTATCATTTCCAATGCGGACCGTTTGCCTGAAGGTTGTGAAGATTATCTGGCACAGGCACATGGATTGCGTGCATGGAATTTCCTGAATCTATATCATTTGTATTGCGCTTCATATACATATGCCGGAGACTCCGGACAGGGATTGTTCTTACGCTTGAATCCGGGAGATGCCAGTGGAAATGATGTTCCACGTTCTGATTTGGGTACATCGCTCAAACAGATCATTTCGGATCTGGAATACGCTTATGAACATGGAACGAATACCTCGAACTATTTTATTAACCCCAAAGCTGCTGCTTTGCTGCTGGCCCGTACGTATCTGGATATGGGTGACTATGACAATGCCCGTAAGTATGCTGAAGCTGTGGGAAGTTCGTTCGACGGTTCCGATCTGATGTCGCAGGAAGAATATCAGTCTGGTTTCAATACGGTAAACAATGAATGGTTGTGGGGATTCAATTTCACATCGGAAACTTCCAACATATATGCTTCTATTCCTTCCTTCTATTATATAGCAGAAGCGAAAGACGCAGAGTCTACTTTCGGAACAAGCGGTTACGGAACTCAGGCCAGCTATGATTATCTGGTAAATAACGCTGTAAATTATCTGGTAGGTTATGGTACAGTACGTGCCACACAGTCTTTTGTAGATCTGTTCGGTACGGACGACTGCCGTAAGCTTTTCCCGTTCTATATTGACGAGCGTGACGGATACGCCATTGCCAAATTCTCTTCAAAGGGATCATTGGGTATTGCCGATTATCCGTTGTGCCGTATCGCAGAAGCATATCTGATTGAAGCCGAATGTCTGTTGAAAGGTTCTAATGCTGATCCGGCAAGAGGTCTGCAGATCTTGAATGCATTACAGGAAAAACGTGGAGGTACACTTTCTACCCAGCTTACATCGGATGAAATATGGAAAGAACGCCGCCGTGAACTGTATGGAGAAGGTTTCGCTTTGCCTGATATCAAACGTTTGCAGAAACCGCTGGAACGTGTGGGTGAAGAACATTGGACTGAAGTCAAGTCTTTGCCGGCCAATAGTCCGAGAATGATGTTCCCGATTCCGGCAGACGAGTTGGATTACAACAAGAATGCATCGGAAGCCGACCAGAATGAGTACTGGAGATAATTCTTAAGTTTAATGATATTGAGCACAGACGGTACATGCGGTTCCTTAGGGAATTGAGCAGGTAACGGTCTGTGCTCTTTCAGTTGTATATAATGTTATGTATTAAGTAAGTATGAAGAAGTTTTTTACGATTGTGTGTGCGGCGCTTGTATTGGCAGGCTGTGCACAAAAGCAGGCTGATTCAGATTTGACCTTGAATTTTGAGGGACGTTCAATTGATATTGCCCCTTATTTCAAGGATTTTCCTTATTCTTTGTTTTCGGTCAGCAAGGATGGAAGCAAACTGATGTTTTTCAAGACCGGCGATCATCAGACTTTGCAGTGGACTGATATCAACAAAGGAGCTGATCTGCGTAATGCTGCTGATGTAGTGAATTATGATTTTGCCAAACGTAACTGTTGGAGTCCGATGTATAACGAGACCGACAGTATGGTTTACTGGATCGGAGATGAGCAGAACGAGGAAATCATCAATATTTATCGGACACGTCCGGGTTCGAATAATGTAGAAAAACTTACGGATGTTCCCTATATCTATGCCTGGAACTTTAATCCGGAAGGAACAAAGATTGCGTATGTTTCCCGTATGGGGCAGAATGAGAACCGTCTTGATGAGTTGCATGTCATTGACCTGAAGGCGATGTCGGATTCTCTGATATGTGAAGATACACCCGATTTCCGTTACACGTGGGGAAGTATCTGCTGGCAGCCGGAAGGTAAGGGACTTATGCTGTTAGGATTGAAGGATATGGACCGTACTTATACCAATGTACTCTATATTGATCTTGCGACAAAGAATACAACGGTTTTGACCGATCCCTCTAAAGAAGGCAGTCTGTCGGGTTGCATTGTGCTGGATGAATGGGTAAATCCGGATCAGGCATGGTTCATTTCAGACCAGGACGGATATAATAACCTGTACAGTTTTACTCTTTCTACCGGGAAAGTAGAACAGGTTACCCAGTATAAGATGAATCTGGACAATGCATGTTTTGTCAACATTGACGGAAAGAAATATGTATTTGCCTTGCAGAGTAACCCGATCCGTACCAATATGATTCTCATCGATCCTGAAACGAAAGAGGTCTTGTTTGAACAGCCGTCGGATCTAAGTCTGACTTTAGGCGGTGTGAAGGGAAATGAAGTTACCATGGTTGCAGGTGGAACCACTACTTTATTCCAGGTAATCCGTGCAAGTGTGACTTTACAGAATGCCAAACTGGAAGTGATTATGGATACTCCGAAGGATTTGCAGGACAAACTGGTACATTCAACTGTAGAGCGTCTGGAAATACCTACATTCGACATTGATTCGGTTACAGGGAAGCAACGTATCCTTCATGCCTATCTGTTCAAGCCTGTCAATCCGCTGCCTGCCGACAAGAGCCTGCTGATGGTAGAGTCATTTTATGGTGGTGAAAACAGATATTCTTCCGAATATCAGATCCTGAACCAGGCCGGTATATATGTATTGAGTGCGTCTCCACGTGGCAGTGCCGGTTTCGGACGTGATTTTGCCGCAATGAACGACCATGACTTGGGAGGTAATGAAACTATTGACATGATTTATGTATCCCGTTATGTAGCTGATAAACTGGGAATTCCGGCCAGTCGTGTAGGAGTATTCGGTATGAGTCACGGCGGTTATGAGACAATGCGTCTGATGACATTCCCGGGTGAGGTCAACGGTCATAAGGCCAGCTTCCCGTTCGGTTTCGGTATAGAGACAGCCGGATTCTGTGACATAATCTGGCAGCATCATCATTCAAATATTCCAGACTGGACTGCTCTTGAAGCTGGTGACCCGGCAACGGATTCATTGAAACTGGTAGACCGTTCTCCGATTACCTATGCCGATAAGATAACAGGTCCGTTGCTGCTGATTCACGGAGATCATGATAACCGTGTGGATATAGGTGGCTCACAGTTCATGGCTGATAAGTTGGAAGAATTGGGTAAACCATATAAGTTCGTGAAATTCCCGGGACTGGGACATGGAATCAAGGGAACCCAGAACAATTACAAGTTCTATTCGGAATGTTTTGATTTTATAGAGAAGCAAGTGCTGGATAAGCAGCAATAAGAGTCTAAGTCTTTTGCAGAGATAATTCCGGAAAGACAAAAAGAAAGTCGTTATAGTTTTCTTGTTTAAGAATAACTATAACGACTTTCTTTTTATTGTATCAGGCAGATTTTATGCCCCTATTTATTTTTCTTTACAATAGAGGTCAACGGATATTTGTTGCCTTTGATGTGTGTCAGGAAGGCTTTGGCCGAACCGAAATTCAGATACATGTCCAGACGGACAGGCAGGTGGTTGCGGTCGTCGGTTATATAGAATGTGATGACTTCCTTTTCTTTGTTTTCCTTGTCATATTCCACCAGTGAGAATACCAGACACCGGTAAGTTGTTCCGTTTTCCGCTTCATAATTTTTCTTGCCGCGGTAAATGAGAGTCTGTTTTTCTATGGCGCGGCCGGTAGCCATGGAGAACCGAATCTTGATTCCTGGCTTGTAGTCGCTTGCATCGTATGAACGTGCCTGTAGCATGATGCTTAGCATGTCGTATACGCATACAGGCATTTCATCGTGTCTTTTTTCGGTATTTCCTCTCAGGGTACGCTGTTGGTCGACGATGCATTTACCGTTCCGATAACTGAAGTTCACTTCATCGATGGTATATCTTTTTCCTTCTTCTGCAGCTTTACGGAAGTGTATCGGAACCAGGTCTCGGGTTGTAATACATGTCAGGGTATCCCTCATCTTGAACCAATGGTCGGCCCGCTTGTTGGTATAGGTCAGCAGATCTGTCTTGAGGCAATTTTGGCCTTTATATGTAGATTCATTGACACTCATTTGCGCCCAACCCACATTGAACCAGATAAATTTCCAGTTGAATTTCAGCTCGTAGCTCAGGGTTTCCCCTGGCTTGATAGCCTCATTGTCGGCTCCACATTGAGCTTTGGCTGCCATGCTTCCTGTCAGGATACATAAGCAAATTAGAATTCGTCTTATCATTGTTCTCTTCCTAGTTTTTTAGCTCTTTCCTTGTTTCTGTCCTTTATCTTCTTGGTCTCATCGGGTTTCTGTTTCTTGATGTCGTCAAGTTTCTGTCTGTCCAAAGGAACGGCGTGGATATTCCATGTCTCCTCAAACTCGAAATTAGCTTTCATTTCCCATACTTTCGGGAAGTAGAACACTTCCTCCGGCTGGATTTTCTTAGTGTAGTCGCCGGTATCCCATTTACCGTTATTGTTCGCATCGTTAAACAAGCGGATGTAATATTTGGTACTGGGTTGCAGGAAATAGAAATCGCATGTCTGTTTGTCGGTTACAGGCTGTTGTCTTACTACTCCGTCATTGCCGTTCAGCAATTGGACGATTGCATGTTCTCCGGCTCCTACAATATTCAGGTACAACGTTCCGTAAGCATCAAGTGTCTTTACTTTCAATGTCTTTTCGGCTTTATCGGTAGATAATCCATAGATGCCCTTGAAACCGAGTGAGTCTATATTCAGTTTATATTCTTCACCTGGTTTCCAGTCGGCCAGAATTTCATATCTTCGGGGTACCACGGTATCTCCCCGGAAAATAAACGGTATATCCTGCCAGGTGGAGTCGACCTTGTGGCTCATGTGTATGGCTGCTGTATCTATTTTCTCAAGCGGTTCTTCGAAAGAAAGGACAATGTTCCGGTCAAGGTCAAGCTCGGCTGGAGCATCTATGTTAATCGTAAGGAATTGCACTTCTTCAGTTACAGCTTCCTGATCGGTCTTCTTTTCATTTTTCTTGCGTTCCTTTTCTTTCTTTTTCGCCTCTTCTTCTTTCATTGCCATACGGCGTTCTTTGGGTACCTTATTCAACATGGATAACGTATCCCGTTGAGGAACCAGTTTACCTATAGAATCGGTAATGAGGTAATCGAGTTGGAAAGTAAGCGTATCACGTTCGCACAAGGCGGTGTCGTTAATCCAGTAGATGATACTGTCATTCCGTTGGTTATGTTCTACAAGCAGTTTTTTCTCATCGAAATCGATTCCGGTCAATGTAGGCAGGGTATCGGCTTTTGCATTGAAATACAGGCAGAACTGATAGGTCTGCGGACGTTCGCTCTTGAGTAGATATTGTTGGAAATTTTCTTCTTTAAATGCACGTAGCATGATATCATCGGGCATGAAACGTGTAAAATGGATTTCCATAATCGTATCAATGCGGGTTGTATCAATCTTGTTCCATATGGTATCATGACGTACTGCCCCTTCCATGCTGGGTACTATGAGGGAATCGGTCCACGCTACAGATTCCGTTTTGGAGTCGAACAGATAGTTCTGGTTACCGTCCATCAAAGCGTATATCCGGTATTTACCCGGGGCAACTCCTCTGATTGTAAATTTTCCTCTACTGTCTGTTCTCGAGATACGGTCGAAAGGCATGGTGGTGAAAGCTGTATCGTTCAGGTTTTTATGCAGTCCTACCTGTATGCCTTTGATCGGTTCCAGATTCTCGGCATTCAGTACTGTTCCCGAAACTTCCATGGTATCGATAACGTTACCTGTTGAGAATGCATAGGTAAACTGCCCCATAGGGTTCCCTTCGTTATTATCCACAATAGCATCGCCGAAGTCGATTGTATAGGTAGTATTGCTTTTGAGGGTGTCCATGAACGATACGACAACTTTTTTTCCGCTGGTCGCTACTTCAGGCGATTCGTTTTGTGGAGGGGAGATGATTACTTTTTCGGATGCATTCTCAAGTTTGATGAATTCATCGAATTCGATGGTGACCTTCTTGCTTGTGTTGTTGGTAGAATTGGGCACAGGGGTTGCACGCACAAATTTAGGTGGCTCTTCATCATAAGGGCCTCCGTCGGGGGTTCCGGTACTTGCACAGGCATAGAATCCGATTATAACCAGTAACAAAGCGATATATTTGGGTATCGGTTTCATTTAAAGTCAGTTTTATGTTATGTAAAGAAGAACCGCGGTCAATATAGCAACAATTATTCTAACCTTGTTTCTCCATTTGTTCTGTTTAAGCTTTATTTTGGTTTAATTGCAACATCTCTTCCAGAATGTCACGGTTATTGCAGAGACGGGGTACCTTGTGCTGCCCTCCCAGTTTCCCTTTCTGTTTCAGCCAGTCGTGGAACAGATTGGGGCGTGCCACTATGATCTCCAGTTCCTGTAGGGTAATGTCTTTGTGACGTTTCGCTTCATAGTCGGAATTGATTTCCTGAAGGGTCTTGTCCAGGATATGTCTGAACTTTTCCAGTGAATCGGGCATGACACTGAATTCTATCAGCCACTGGTGACGGCATTTGGCATTGCTGTCCATGAAAACCGGTGCAGCCGAATAATCCAGAATCTGAGCTCCGGTTTCAGCGCAAGCGCGGGCCAGGCCTTTTTCGGCATTATCCACCATCAGTTCTTCTCCGAATGCATTGATGAAACTTTTTGTACGTCCGGTTATAATGAATTTATACGGATCTTTCTGGGTAAATTTGACGGTGTCGCCCAGGATATATCTCCATAGACCGCAGGAAGTGCTGATGACCATTGCGTAATTTTTTCCGACTTCGATACCTGTAAGAGGCACAATGTTCGGGTTGGGATTTTCAAATTCTTCCAACGGAATAAATTCGTAGAAAATATCGTAGTCTATCATGAGTAGCATTGCCGGGTCGGACAAGTCGCTCTGCAGTCCGAAGAAACCTTCACTTGCATTATAAGTTTCCATATAATGCATATTTGAGCTTGGAATCAGTTTCTTGTACTGTTCACGATAGGGAGTAAAACTTACGCCCCCATGAAAGAATACTTCCAGGTTTGGCCATACTTCGCTCAGGTTTGATGCGCCTGATTTTTCCAGGATGCGTTTGATGACTGCCAGCATCCATGACGGGACTCCCGACAAGTTCGTGACATTTTGATGAATGGTGGTATCGGCTATCTGTTCTACTTTTTCTTCGAATTCACTCAGTAAGGCGATTTTTTTGCTTGGAACCCGGATCAGGTTGACCAACGGGTTTATATTTTGAATCAATATGGCCGATAAGTCACCTACCAGACTGTTTTTCAGGTTATAGTTAGGGCTATGGCTTCCACCCAGAATCAGGCCTTTCCCAGAAAAGAATCTGCTGCTGGGATTCTGACGCAGATAGAGGGCTACCGCATCTTTTCCCCCTTTATAGTGTATGTTTTTCAGACCATCCTTACTTACCGGAATAAATTTACTTTTGTCATTGGTTGTTCCCGATGATTTGGCATACCAGACTACCTGTCCTGGCCAGAGCAGGTCTTTTTCACCGTGACGCATACGGTCAATATATCCTTTGACATTTTCATAGCTTTGTATCGGAACTTGGTTGAAATCATGGTAAGATTTGATATTCCTGTAGTTATATGTCTTGCCCCATTCGGTAGCTGCCGCATTGTTGATGAGTTTTCGGAATACCTGTTCCTGAATGGCTTCTGCCTTTGTATTGAACAGATCTATTTCCTTCTGGCGGGAAACAAATAATTTTCCGATTAACTTTGTTGGAATCATTGGCTCAGTTTTTTACTATTTTCTCAATTTACAAAGGTAGGTTATTTCTTAATTCCGTTGTTAATAGGAGAATGATTTTTTGCCCTAATCTCATAATTCTACACTTTTTTCTTATAACTTTACTACGATGTTATAAAATGTTTGAAAACCATGAAAATAGGAATCTTGACATCCGGAGGTGATTGCCCTGGTATTAATGCGACAATCAGAGGGGTCTGTAAAACGGCAATCAGTCATTATGGGATGGAAGTGTATGGCATACACAATGGTTTTCGCGGACTGATGGACGAAGACATTACCCAGTTAAACGAAAAATCATTGACCGGTTTGCTGAATCTGGGAGGAACTGTATTGGGAACCTCACGTGAAAAGCCTTTCAGGAAAAAAGGAATATCGGCTGGTTCAAACAAGCCGGATATCATTTTGAATACAATCAGAAAATTCGGTTTTGACTGTATAGTCTGTATTGGTGGTAACGGAACACAGAAAACAGCTGCAGAACTGGTCGCTTCTGGAGTAAATGTTGTGAGCATTCCGAAGACAATCGATAATGATGTGTGGGGTACTGATGTATCTTTTGGCTTTGATTCGGCTGTCTCAATTGCGACGGATGCGATAGACCGTCTACATTCAACGGCAAGTTCGCATCAACGTGTCATGGTTATTGAAGTGATGGGGCATAAGGCCGGTTGGATTGCGCTGTATTCGGGAATGGCAGGTGGAGGAGATATCATTCTGCTTCCTGAACTTCCTTTCAATATCCATCATATCGGGGATGCCATTATCAACCGCTTGAAAAAGGGGAAGCCATATTCTATTGTGGTCGTGGCTGAAGGGATACCTACTTTGGGAGGAAAGAAAGCCGCCCAATACATTGCGGAAGAAATTGAATATGAAACAGGATTTGAAACCCGCGAAACCGTTTTGGGATATATACAGCGTGGAGGGAGTCCGACCGCATTCGACCGGATTCTGGCTACCCGTATGGGTGGACATGCTACAGAACTGATTGCACAAGGTCGTTTCGGACAAATGGTTTCTCTGCGGGGGACTGACATAACATCTGTACCGATTTCAGAGGTGGCGGGAAAGTTGAAACTGGTAACGGAAGACGATGACCTTATTACTCAAGGACGCCGGATGGGTATTTGTTTCGGCTGATTCTGAAGGAAAAATTGTGCTCGACGCATAAAAAGAGGGGGTGGAATCCGACGGTGTTCCATCCCCTTGTCTGTTAGTATATCATCCGTTATTCTCTTGCCGGAATGCAATTTCTTCCGCCTCTGCAATGATGCGTTCCGTATCTTGGAAGTATCCGTCTCCTTCTTTGGAAATGAAGGTGTTTTCCTGCTCCATTATTACGGTTTCTTCCGGCATTGCTGCTGTATCTTCGGGTTTATCGGCCGCTGACGTTTCCTTTTCACGCTCGGCCTTGGCTGCGAAGATGGCATCAATGAATTGCGGATCATTTTTGATTTTTGTCAGGGTTTCATGAGCCGCTTCTTGCTGTGATTCTTTCTTTGAATATCCTTTACCTGCTCCTGCGGGGATATTTTCAACCATTACCTGAGTCTCGAAAGTCGGGTTCTGCTGATCGTCGAAAGACTGGTCCAGCAGATTGAACATAATCTCGAACTTGTTCTTCTGGCTCCATTCGATCAGTTTCGATTTGAAATTGACTTCTTTACGTGAAATCTTTTCAAGGTTCAGGTATCGGTTGATGATGCGTTCTTCCATAAATTTTTTACAGGTTTCATATCCCTTGTCCAGATAGATGGCGCCAACAAGAGCTTCAAAGGCATTTCCACACATATAGCTGTTATGTGAAGACTGCCGTGTGGTATATTTGATCAGTTTGTCGAGTCCGATTTCTACAGCTACACGGTTCAATGTCTCCCTTTGTACAATTTTGGAGCGTGTATTGGTGAGGAATCCTTCTCTTCTGCCTTCAAATTTCTTGTAGACAATGTCGGCTACAACCGCATCCAGGATGGCATCACCCAGGAATTCCAGACGTTCATTGTTGAGTAACCGTCCTTTGTCTGATTTGATGGAAGATGATTTGTGTAGAAGAGCCTGTTGATAGATTTCTATATTTCTCGGATAGAATCCCAACATCTTGTAAAAACAAAGATAAGGCTCCTTATCCTTTCGGAAGAGAAGTCTTATCTTATCTGTTATATTGCTAAACACGGTTTTATTCGGTGTATTTTTTAACGATTACACATGCATTGTGTCCGCCAAAACCAAAAGTGTTGCTCAATGCGGCACGGACTGTACGTTTCTGTGCTTTATTGAATGTGAAGTTCAAGTTGTAATCGATGTTTTCATCGTTATCACCTTCTTCATGGTTGATTGTCGGAGGTACAATATCGTTTTTGACTGACAATACACTAGCAATGGCTTCTACGGCTCCGGTTGCACCTAACAAGTGTCCGGTCATTGATTTGGTAGAGCTGATGTTCAGTTTATAAGCATGTTCACCGAATAATTCTGTGATAGCTTTTACTTCTGAAACATCACCTACCGGAGTAGAAGTTCCGTGTACGTTGATATAGTCGATATCTTCCGGTTGCATACCTGCATCTTCCAGAGCGTTCTTCATTACCAGTTTCGCACCCAGTCCTTCAGGATGAGAGGCTGTTAAATGATAAGCGTCGGCTGATGCACCTGTTCCGGCCAGTTCAGCATAAATCTTCGCGCCACGTGCTTTTGCATGTTCAAGTTCTTCCAGAATCAGGCATCCAGCACCTTCACCCATTACGAAACCGTCACGGCTTGCACTGAACGGACGTGATGCCCGTGTCGGATCATCGTTCCGGGTAGACAATGCATGCATGGCATTGAAACCACCCACACCGGCAGGGAATATAGTGGCTTCCGCACCTCCGGTAACAATCATATTGGCTTTCCCCAAACGGATATAGTTGAAAGCGTCACCGATGGCATTTGATGAAGATGCACATGCCGAAGTTGTAGTGAAGTTAGGCCCATGGAAGCCATACATGATAGAAATCTGTCCTGATGCAATGTCTGCAATCATTTTCGGAATAAAGAACGGGCTGAACTTAGGTCCGATTGTATCCTTGGTATGTTCATATCCTGATACTTCTTCCTCAAAAGTGTGGATACCGCCGATACCTACACCTAAAATGACTCCAATTCTGTCCAGGTCTTCTTTTTCAAGATCAATACCCGCATCAGTAACGGCTTCTTTTGCAGCAACTATTGCATATTGGGTATATAAATCCATTTTGCGGACTTCTTTGCGATCGATAAAATCGGTCGCATTGAAATTCTTGACCTCGCATGCAAACTGAGTCTTGAATTTTGATGCGTCAAAATGAGTAATAGGTCCTGCTCCGCTTACTCCGTTCAGCAGGTTTTCCCAAAATTCCGGAACCGTATTGCCTACAGGAGTCAGGGCACCAAGACCTGTTACCACAACTCTTTTTAATTCCATAAGAGACAGAATCAATTATTTTGCGTTAGCTTCGATGTAAGAGATAGCGTCACCTACAGTCTGGATCTTTTCTGCCTGATCATCTGGAATAGAGATACCGAATTCCTTTTCGAATTCCATGATCAATTCAACTGTATCCAAAGAGTCTGCACCCAGGTCGTTAGTGAAGCTAGCAGCTGGAGTTACTTCTGATTCTTCAACGCCCAATTTATCAACGATAATTTTCTGTACTTTTGATGCGATTTCAGACATAATTTTCAAATTTTAAGTTTATAAATAGAATAAATTTGTTTATTTTTCGCTGCAAAGGAATAAATATTTCTTGTTCTAAACAAATATTCAGGCAAATAAATGCATATTCTTTGCACATTTTTTTTATTTTTGTGCACGAAAACAGAGAAAAATGAAGAGAATTGCTATTTTTGCATCAGGTGAAGGTACAAATACCGAGCATATTATCCGTTATTTCAATGCTAGAAAAACGGCGGAAATTGCTTTGGTGGTAGCATCCCGTCCAACTGCCGGTGTTATCGGGCGGGCAGAGCGGATGCATGTGCCATGTCGGGTTATATCATCCAGCGAATTTGCGGCTGGAAAGGCTACTTGTATCCTTCAGGATTATGAGATTGATTTTATTGTATTGGCTGGGTTCCTGTTAAAGGTACCGGATGAAATGATTACTTTGTATCCTCATAGGATTGTCAATATCCACCCTTCTTTACTTCCTAAATTTGGAGGAAAAGGGATGTATGGGTTGCATGTACATGAGGCGGTCTTGGCTGCCGGTGAGCACGTGAGTGGAATAACCATTCATTATATTGATGGGCACTACGATGAGGGGACAGTTATTTTTCAAGCTGGTTGTCCGGTTTTTCCGGACGATGTTCCGGAATCGTTGGCTGCCAGAGTGCATGAGCTGGAATACCGTTATTATCCGGTTGTCATAGAAAAGCTGGTGAACTCTCTGGAGTGAGCAAGGGAGTTTTTATTCTCTGCGGAGTTTGTAATTCCCCCTTAACTGTTCGAACTCTTTTATATGTGTTTTCAGCATGTTGCAGTCATCGTGGGGATTATACGTCTGAATCTGCCGTATTGTTGGATCCGGATTATATTCGGCCTGTGGTTTTTCTGGAAGTTCTATATGGAAGTTTATCGGTTTCCCGAAAAATTTGCAGAATGCTTCCAGAACCATACGCGTCGCATTCAGTTTGCCGTCGGCTGAATATCCGGCTATATGTGGTGTACCGATAAATACTTTATCTAACAGTTCCTTGTCGATATTCGGTTCATTTTCCCATACGTCAATGACGGCTCCGGATATTCGTTTGGTATTTAAAGCTTGTAGTAGAGCTTTGGTATCGATTACTTCTCCCCGTGAAGTGTTGATGATATAAGGATGTCTTTCCAATGAGCGGAAAAATTTTTCGTCGGCCAGATGGAAAGTGCTGTATTTCCCTTTCCGTTCCAACGGAGTGTGGAAAGTGATGATATCACATTTCTGTTCCAACGTGTGAAGGTCGGAGAATCCTTCTTCTCCCTTATCATTCCGCGGAGGGTCATTTAATAAGATGTCCATGCCGAGCTGTCCGGCCAGGTGTCGGATCCGTTCTCCAACATGTCCGACTCCTATGATGCCTATGCATGTGTTTTTTAGATCAAGACCTTTTTCTGTCTGTAACAGAGCTAGGACTGAATGTATGTATTGCTCTACTGCTCCCGCATTACAGCCCGGACAGTTGGTCCAGGTGATACCGGCTTCTTTACAATAAACAGTGTCAATATGGTCAAATCCGATTGTGGCAGTACCTATGAATTTTACTTTACTGCCGGCAAGAAGCTGTTTGTCGCATTGGGTGCGTGTACGTATAATGAGTGCATCCGCATCTTTTATGGTTTCGGGAGTGAACTCTTTCCCCGGTAGGAAGACCACTTCGTCTGCCAGCGCTTCAATGACTCCTTTGATATATGGGATTTTATTGTCTACAATTACTTTCATAACATACATTCCCTGCTAAATGCGCGCAAAGGTACTATTTTTGCATAGAATAATTGGCTTAAGTGAAATCTTTCTTTAAATTTGTTTTCTAACTCTTGATTATGGATACTAAAGAAATATTGAAGGGATGAAACAATATGATTATCTGATAGTCGGTGCCGGCCTCTTCGGAGCTGTATTTGCTTATGAAGCAAGGAAAAGAGGGAAAAAATGCCTGGTGGTGGATAAGCGCAGTCATACCGGAGGTAATATCTATTGCGAATCTGTAGGAGATATCCATGTACACAAATATGGAGCCCATATTTTCCATACAGACAATAAGGAGGTTTGGGATTATGTTAATGGTCTGGTGGAATTCAACCGTTTCACAAATTCTCCGTTGGCCTGTTATCAGGGTAAACTGTATAATCTTCCTTTCAATATGAACACCTTCTACCAGTTATGGGGAGTGAAGACACCTGTCGAAGCGAGAGCGATGATTGAAGAACAGCGTAAAGAATATGCTCATATTGTACAGCCGGCCAATTTGGAAGAGCAGGCTTTGACATTGTGTGGAAAAGATATCTATTATCGTCTGATTAAAGGATATACTGAAAAACAATGGGGGCGCCCGGCTACAGAATTACCTGCGTTTATCATTAAACGGATTCCTTTCCGTTTCGTTTTCGACAATAATTATTTTAACGACCGTTATCAGGGTATTCCGGTAGGAGGATATAATATACTGATTGAAAGATTATTGGGGGAAACTGAAGTCAGGCTTGGAACCGATTATTTGAGTTGCAGGTATGAACTGGATAGACTGGCCGACAGGATATTGTTTACCGGTTGTATCGATGAATTTTTTGATTACCGGTGTGGGCATCTGGAGTATCGTAGTCTTCGTTTCGAACATAAACATCTTGATTTCCCTGATTTCCAGGGAAATGCGGTTGTAAATTATACGGGATGTGACGTACCATATACCCGTATTATTGAACATAAGCATTTCGAGTTTGGAACACAAGTTGATACTGTGATTACCTACGAGTTTCCCGATGATTTTACAAGGGGTAAAGAACCTTATTATCCGATAAATGACAGTCGCAATATGGCGGTTTATCAGTTGTATGTTCAGATGGCTTCACAAATGCCGGATGTGTTTTTCGGAGGACGTCTCGGACAGTATGTTTATGCCGATATGGATGATACGGTGGCCGCTGCCTTACAATTAAGCCGACGTATATTGGACTAAATATGGAGTTTGACCGAAAAATTTTTAACTTTGCACATAAATATGATGAAAATATGAAATGCCTGCATGTTATAACTCCGGTAAAGGATTCGATTGATTTTACTCTTGAAACCATCAAAGCCATTAGAGATTCGGAAATACGGGTGCCTTATACATATACTGTCTATAACGATTTCAGTACAGAAGAAAATACCAGACTCCTGGAAAAGGCTTCCAAAGAATTTGGCTTTACATTGGTGAATCTGGCAGATATTACCGATCATCCTTCTCCCAATTATTTATTGGTTCTGCAAAAAGCTCGGCAGGAAGCTATTGCCGACGATGCCGGTCTGCTGATTGTAGAATCGGATGTGGTCGTGAAGAAAAATACGTTGCAGGATCTGTATGACGGGGCTTTGGCTTATGAAAAATGTGCTATTGCAGCAGCGGTGACCGTTGATGAGAAAGGTGAAATAAATTATCCTTATCTGCATGCCCGCGGGAAGGAAAATCGGGTGTATGCCGAGAAGAAACATTGCAGTTTCTGCTGTTCTCTCCTTACTCCTGAGTTTTTGAAGGCTTTTGATTTCGGTAAATTAGATACTTCAAAGAATTGGTTTGATGTTACCATTTCTCATGAAGCGTTGAAACTGGGTTTTGTGAATTATCTGTTTACGACTTTACCGGTATGGCACCGTCCGCATGGAAGTCGTCCTTGGAAACAGCTGAAATATAAGAATCCGTTGAAATATTACTGGTTGAAATATACAAAAGGTTTGGATAAAATCTAATCCGCATAAAACGATTATGAGTATACTGAATCATCGGACTGTAGTTCTGGAACCTGAGTTTAAGGATCTGGAGGAATTTATGTTGAGTATTCCGGATTTGTTCAAAAACAATAAAGGAACGGTAATACATAAAGGACGCAATGAATTGAGACGTATTGAATATAAGGGGACAGAATATGTGATAAAGGCTTTCCATCGTCCGAATATAATCAATCGTTTTGTGTATGGTGTGTTACGTCCGTCGAAAGCAAAACGTTCCTATCATTATGCCAACGTTTATAGAAAGCTGGGGGTGGGAACACCTACTCCTGTTGGCTATATGAATATCCGTAAAGGACTTTTGTTTGACCGTAGCTATTATGTAACTTTGACATCTACCTGCCCCTACCGTTATGAGGATCTGTTTACCCATAAATTTCCGTATGCCGAGGATGTATTACAGGCTATAGGACGTGTCACTGCTGTTTTGCATGAACATGGTTATGCACATAAGGATTACGGGCGTGCGAATATCTTGTTTGAACAATTGCCGGATGGATCCATAAAGATTGAGATTGTGGATTTGAATCGTATGGCTGTCGGTCCGATTGATATGAAGGCCGGCTGTAAGAATTTTGAACGACTTCCGGCTACTCCTGAAATGCACCGTATTATGGCTAAAGCATACGCTGAAGCACGTGGATTTGATGCTCAGAAATGTTTTGAGCTGATGGAGGCATACCGTAGTGTACAGCCGGGTAAGATAGATAATCTTTACTGATAATTACAGATATCTTATGAATATCATAGCAGTAGTTGTAACATATAACCGTCTGGAACTTCTGAAACGGAATATTTCCTGCCTTCGGTTGAATAAGCCGATAGATACAATTATTGTGGTCAATAATGGAAGTACCGACGGAACCGGACAATGGTTGGCAGGACAGGCCGGGTTGGTTGTAGTCAATCAGGACAATGTAGGAGGATCTGGGGGTTTTTATACTGGCATACAGAAAGCGTGTGAGATGGGGGCTGACTGGATCTGGTGTATGGATGATGATGTGTTTCCGCATCCCGACTGTCTGGAGCGGCTTTTACCTTATACCGCTGATTCCAATACCGGCATATTGGCTCCTCGCAGATTGATGGAAAATAAAATCTACACCAATGATTTTCAATCCTTGGACCTGAAGAACCTTTTTGCTTCACTTTATTGCGGAAAACTCTCAAAGATGGAAGTGGTTTCTCCAATAAAAATAGCTGGAACTGCTTTTGAGGGACCATTTATCCGTCGTGAAGTAGTAGATAAGATCGGATTACCCAACAAGGATTTGTTCATTTTCTGTGATGATACAGATTATTGCATCCGTACTGTCCGGGCGGGTTATAAGATCAAGTATATTCCAGAAGCTTTAATGGACAAACAGAAGTTCTTCTCGGATGATACTTGGAGTGAGCGCAACAGAAAAAAGAAATGGAAACGGTTTTATCAAGTACGTAATTCCACTTATCTGAACCACCATTACGGGATGAACTGGGGAGTGAGATATCTTCGGGGATTTAATGGAGTGATAGGTTATATGTTGGTAGCATGTATTGCCTCTCTGTTTACGGATGCATACCATTGGAGTGATATTCCTAAGTTCTGGAGGGCCTATCTTGACGGGGTGAATGAACGTCTTGGGAAAATGGATTGATTGTTGTTTATTAAAATTTATACTTTATGCGGTTGATAAAAGTTACCGGAGGTTTGGGAAATCAGATGTTCATTTATGCGTTTTATCTTCGGATGAGGAAACGTTTTACGGATGTACGTATCGATTTGTCGGATATGATGCATTATAAAGTGCATTACGGTTATGAAATGCATAAGGTGTTCAATTTACCTTATACTGAGTTCTGTATCAACCAAAGAGTGAAGAAGGTATTGGAGTTTCTGTTCTTCAAAACGATTCTGGAACGGAAACAACATGGTTCTATGAAACCTTACACCCGGAAATATAGATGGCCGTTTATATACTTTAAAGGATTTTATCAGAATGAACGGTATTTTGAAGATATCAAGGATGAGGTGCGTAATGCTTTTACGTTTGATCTGGATAAGGTGAATGAAAAGACCAGGCAGATTCTGGGAGACTTTGCTTCCGATGGTGTTCCTGTTTCAATTCATATCCGTCGCGGTGATTACCTGTTGCCGAAACACTGGGAGGCTATCGGATGTATTTGTCAGTTGCCTTATTATAAGAATGCTTTGTCGGCTATGGAAGAACGGGTAAAAGATCCTGTTTATTATGTCTTTTCGGAAGATTTGGAATGGGTGAAGCAGAATTTGCCGTTAAGGCGTGCTGTATATGTTGATTGGAATAAAGGGGAAGATAGTTGGCAGGATATGATGCTGATGAGTCGTTGCCGTCATCATATTATCTGCAACAGTACTTTCAGTTGGTGGGGGGCTTGGTTGAATCCGGACCCGGATAAGATTGTGATAGCTCCGGAGCAGTGGACCTCTACCCAACCAGGCAATACAATTGTACCCAAAGAATGGATTATGGTACCTATAAAATAATATGCCTATGATGCTGTATATGTTGAAAAAGATAGGATACGCCTTGCGTGATGTTTTCCATACATTGCGGAAGACCTCTGATCCTCGTCTGGTTATGACTCTATTGGTTAAAAATGAAGAAGCCATGCTGGAAGAAAATCTTTTGTTTCATAAGGCAATGGGGGTAGATGGCTTTATTGTGACCGACAATAATTCTACTGACCGTACCATGGACATTCTTGAACAGTATCGGCAGAAAGGATGGATTCTGGAAATCATTAGGGAAACAGCCGAAAATTATGAACAGAAATCATGGGTAGACCGGATGATATGGAAGGCTAAAACGGTTTATCACGCAGATTGGATCATCAATGCAGATGCCGATGAATTATGGTATGCACCTTCTGGTAATTTAAAGGATGAGCTTTCTGCAACCTCCGCTAATGTATTGAATTGCAGAATAAACAGCGTATATCCTGAAGAGGAAAAACCGTTTTGGGAATGGACTCGTGTGGTAAGGTATGTTCCTGATCCCGAAAAATATGACTTGTCTGTTTATTCTTTGTTTGAGCGTCAGAATTGGAAGGTTATTCATAGGGCTGACGGCTATATCCAGATTTCCATGGGGAATCATAAGGTAAAGATGTTTCCTCAGCGTGTGGCAGAAAGCTCTGTCCGGATCTATCATTACAATGTGCGGGGAAGAAAGCAGTTTATTGAGAAGATGATAAACGGAGGCAAGCAGCTGGAACAACATAAAGGGCGCCATGGAGGTCGGCATTGGCGTTATTTTTATCGTCTGTACAAGGAAGGAAAACTCAATGAGGAATATGATAGAGTAATTGGGTTGAATGTCATTGATCGTCTGCAGGAAGACGGATATATCAGGGAAGACAATACTATACCCGTTTTTTTCCAAACCTTAAAAGTGTAATGATATGAAGCACATAGCTTTTACTATTGATAGAAAATTTGTCCGTTTTTGTGCTGTGACTATGGTTTCGGTCATGGAGAATGATAATCCGGCGGATCTTACCTTTCATATTATAGCCAATGATTTATTGGAAGAAGACCGTAAAATATTATCAGGATTAGTTCAAAATTACGGTTCATGTATTTTCTTTTATCAGGTTCCTGCAGTAAAGATGGCCGGTTATACCATTCGTTGGGAGAAAAAACGTCTTTCCGAGGTCGTTTTTTACCGTTGCCTTTTGGCCTCCATCTTACCTGATTCAATATCTAAAGTTTTATATTTGGATTGTGATATTTTGGTTTTGCAACCTCTTGATGAATTGTGGAATACTGATATAGAAAATAAAGTGTTAGCTGCTATTCCGGATAGTTACCAGATAAATGTTAGGCATTGCAGACGTTTGGAATATGATATTTCCTATAATTATTTTAATGGAGGAGTGCTGTTGTTGAATCTTGCTTATTGGCGCCAATATCATCTGGAAGAACGATGCAAGGCTTTTTATCAAGCTCATCCGGATAAGATTCTGTATAATGATCAGGACTTGTTGAACGGGTTGTTCTATGATCAGAAAGTATTGGTTGATATGAAGTGGAATGTCCAGGAAGGAGCTTATCGTATACCAAAGGGAATGACCGCCCATTGGTGTCCTCCTTATATCGAAACATTAAAGCATCCGGCCATTTTGCATTATTCGGCACGAAAACCGTGGCAATATCATTGTATGCATCCGCTGAGAAATTTATATCTCTATTATCAGAAACTTACTCCATGGAAGGATGAACATGTGTTGAATCATTATGGTGCACGTATACATAGATTTCTGCATATGTTGCCCTATACGTTGCATTTGAAAAAAGAGAAATATCTGGATATCCATATATTGGGTCTTTAAATGGTATTGTAAATCAAAAGTATTATGAAGCCAGTTGTAAGTGTTGTAATCCCTAATTATAATTACGGTCGATATCTGGACCAACGTATACAGACTGTTTTGAACCAATCTTACCAGGATTTTGAATTGATTCTTTTAGATGACGCTTCAACGGATAACAGTATTGATATTCTGCAGAAATATAAAAATGATAAGCATGTTTCTCACGTTGTTGTCAATGAAAGAAATACAGGAAGTCCTTTCCAACAATGGATGAAAGGAATATTGTTGGCTGAAGGAGAATGGGTTTGGATAGCCGAGGCTGATGATGTCTCTGAGCCGACGTTTCTGGAAGATTGTCTGAGAGCGGTACATAGTTATCAAGATGTTTCCATATGCATGGTGGGATCTGATTATATAGATGGGAATGGAAATGTTATAAGGCAGAATGTAGATTATTGGGGAAAAAATAATATGAAAACGGTTACTTTTTCTGGCCGTGAATACATTAGACATAAACTTTATTGGCATTGTTGTATCATGAATGCCAGTGGTGTATTATTTAAACGGGAACAGGCATTAAATCTGCAGAATTCAATTTTTCTGACCATGCGTTATAGTGGTGACTGGATGTTCTGGTTTGAAATGGCAAAACAGGGATGTGTTGTAGAAGTCCGTAAAACATTGAATCATTTCCGTCAGCATGAAGCCAAGGTCAGTGTTGAAGGGATATCTACAGGTAATCGGATTCGGGAGGATATTGATGTCGTATCATCAATAGAGCAGAGTGATATCATTATTGGGAAATATAAACGAAAGTTAGCCCGGGGAATGTTGTATCGGAAGATAAAGAAAGTTGGGAATATCCAGAAGCGGAATGAACTGTTTCTTTATTTGAAAGAAAAGTTAGGTGGAGATAAGTCTGACTTGTCTGTCTTGCATTGGAATCAGTATTTACAATATCTCTGTCCTTTTCTGGTTACAATGAAAAGAGATCGGAAAAAGTGATTATTTATAATGAGAAAAAGCCAACCGATTTATTATTAACCGGTTGGCTTTTTTTCTAAATGATATGGGTGACTACAGCTTTCTCATGATCTTTCTCTTCCGTCATTATCCAGGGGATAAAACGAAAATGCCTGTGTAGTTTGAAGAAATAATAGTTGAATAATAATGATGAATGTAATTCCTGTCTATATACTTCTTTTAAGTTTTCTTTTACATGTTGGTTCTTGATATGGCGGATATAGCGGCTCATTCTTCCATAACATTGTTTTCGTTTGTAGTTGTTGATTTGTGGAAAAATCGTTTCAATATATTGGATAATTTTCAAACTTTCCACGAAATTTTGGCCGTTATTTTTTCCTTTGGTCGTTTGTGAGAGGTGTTGGCGGAAATGGTTGAGTTTTTCATGGATACTAATGACATTACCTTGGAGTGCCATTTCAAACCAGAACATCCAATCTCCGCAATAGCGCATTTTATAAAATACCTGATTCTTAATGTTCAATGCAAATTGTTTACGGAAAACTACTCCACTGGCATTGGCGATGATATTTTCCCAATATAGACAATTTTGTGCAAATTGTGGCCCATGGTATATGGTTGCCTTAGAGGAGTATTGCTGGTATTTGAAAGGTAAAGGCCGGTCATTTTGATCGATGTAGAGATTGTCTACATAGCAGACGGATGCATGCTGATCCATCTGAATGTATTTCATGCATGTTTCCAGAAATTGTGGAAGTGCCAGATCGTCTGCTTCTGCAATCCATATCCATTCTCCGCGTGCCAATGTGATTCCTTTCATCCATTGCATGAAAGGTTTTCCGGTATTTTCTTCATTTATAACTACATGGGAGACTTTGGGATGATTCCGGTAACGTTCGATTACCTTGAGGCTATCATCTGTAGAAGCATCATCAAGAATAATAATTTCGTAGCTCTGATATGTCTGGTTCAGGATACTATTAATACGTTGGTCTAAATAATTTGCATAATTATAGTTAGGTACTATTATGCTGACCATAAGACTATTGCTGCTCATCATTCTCCTATATGGTTTATTTTATGTCGGGTAATCTTGTTATTTTTTATATCCAGAAATCATTTTGTATATCAAATGCATTGATTTTTGATTTACTGCATGCAACAAGGCCAGAATTTTCTCCAATTATGTTTTTTTGTGTTTTTCAGTAAAACAAGGAAGTATGGTTACTCTGTAATTTTAGTTGATTTTATGTATAAAAGTGAATGTTTGTTGTCTGTTATAAGGCTTGCATATCATTCAAACGTTTGTAGTACCCGTTTTTCTGCAGAAGTTCTTCATGTTTGCCACATTCCACGATACGCCCTTCGTATAATACGTAGATACGGTCGGCGTTCTTTATGGTTGATAGACGATGGGCGATGGCAATGGTAGTGCGTGTTTTCATCAGACGTTCCAATGCTTCCTGTACCAGGCGTTCGCTTTCTGTGTCGAGTGCTGATGTAGCTTCATCCAGAATCAGAATAGCTGGATTTTTCAGTATGGCACGGGCAATAGATATACGTTGGCGCTGACCTCCAGAAAGTCGGCATCCCCGGTCACCTATATTGGTGTCATAACCCTTTTCTGTTTCCATTATGAAGTCGTGTGCATTAGCTATTTTGGCTGCTTCCACTACCTGTTCCATTGTTGCGTTTTCAACCCCAAAAGCGATGTTGTTGAAGAAACTGTCGTTGAACAGGATAGCTTCCTGGTTTACATTTCCTATCAGTCCACGCAAATCTTTTACAAGGAAATTCTTTATATTCTTGCCATCCAGCAGGATTTCCCCTCCGCCTACATCATGGAAACGGGGAACCAGATCTACCAATGTTGACTTCCCGGATCCGCTTTGTCCTACCAAGGCAATGGTTTCTCCTTTATGTACATACAGGCTGACGTCATGTAAAACTTCGTGCGTGCCGTAACTGAAAGATACATTTCTGAATTCCAATCCTTCCTTCAGTTCGGATATATGTTCCGCATTAGGGAGTTCAACTATGTTGTTGGGAGCCTTCAGTATCTTGTCTACACGTTCCATAGAAGCCAGTCCTTTAGGAATATTGTAACTGGCTTTGGAAAAGTCTTTCAACGGATTGATGATACTGTACAATATGACCATATAGAATATGAAGGTAGATGCATTGATGGTAGAATGGGAGCTCAGAATGAGTGAACCGCCGAACCAGAGAACCAGCACGATGAGCAATGTACCCAGAAATTCGCTCATCGGATGTGCCAGACTCTGCCGCATAGCTACCCGATTTGTGGCATCACGGAATTCGTTGCTGCATTTTACAAAGCGGTTTATCATTTTTTCTTCTGCTATGAACGCTTTGATAATGCGCATTCCGCCCAAAGTTTCTTCCAACTGAGACATGGTTTCACTCCATTTGTTTTGGGCCTCGAGTGACTGGCGTTTCAGTTTACGTCCTACCCGCCCCATAATCCAACCCATACCAGGAAGTACGATAATAGTAAACAAGGTCAGCTGCCAACTGGTTATTATCAGCGTAGCAAAATAAGATATTATCAGGATAGGGTTTTTTAGAAGCATGTCGAGTGAACTGGTAATGGAGTTTTCTATTTCACCCACATCACCGCTCATACGGGCAATGATATCTCCTTTTCTTTCTTCTGAAAGGAAGCTGAGCGGGAGATGCATTACTTTGGTATAGACCATGATACGGATGTCACGTACCACGCCTGTACGTAGTGGTACCATGATGGCGGTCGAGCCGAAATAACAAGCGGTTTTAAGTAAAGTCATTCCTGCGAGGAACAAGCCTAGCCATAATAGAGTAGTAGCAGGTCCGAATGTTTCGATCAAGCGTGAAACATAGTAATAGAAATTGTTGATTGCTACGTCCTTAAAGTCGCCATTCCCCCATTCTATAAATTGATATACCTTTTCTGAGTCACCTGTTTTGAATAGAATGTTCAGGATAGGAATCAATAAAGAAAAGGAGAAAACATTGAATATGGCCGACAAGATGTTGAGGCCTATTGCTCCGACAACATATTTCTTATATGGCGAAACAAAGCGCCGCATCATTTGGAAGAATTCTTTCATGCAGGTAATAAACTGTTTTTTATTGCGTTTGCAAAGATAGTGTAAATTGTTGGTTGTTTGATGTTAAGTTGAGTTTTTGAGTGATATTTTATGTTTTGTTGTAATTTGTGTATGTTATGGATAGTTGATTTGGTAGTTGGATTTATTTTCCGGCAGTACATTCTTCTATCAGATAGCGTGGACGTTGTTTCACTTCCTTATAGATTTTACCGATGTATTCTCCTATAATACCTACCGAAGTCAGTACGGCTCCTCCGATGAACCATACAGAAATCATTAAGGAAGTCCATCCTGGGATAGTTTGTCCTTCAGTGAATCTGATGAGGCCGTAGATGATGGCAATGATGGATATGAGGATAAACAGGAGGCCTAATATAACGATATAACGTAGGGGGCGTACCGAGAAGGATGTTATTCCGTCGAGAGCAAAGCTCAGCATTTTTTTCAGTGGATATTTTGATTCTCCGGCAAACCGTTCTTTCCGGTCATAATAGACTACAGCAGAAGGAAATCCGAGCGTGCAGACCATACCCCGGAGGAACAGGTTCCTTTCCGGGTAACTCATCAGAGCCTGGAGAGCCCGTTTACTCATCAGTCGGAAATCAGCGTGGTTATAGACAATTTCCCCTCCCAGATTGTGCATTAACCGGTAGAAGAGGAGAGCTGTATTGCGCTTGAAGAATGTGTCTGTATTACGTTCTTTCCGTACGCCATAGACTATGTCAATGCCTTTGTTATAATAATCAGTCATGGCGATAATGCTTTCTACATCATCCTGCAGATCGGCATCGATTGATATTGCGGCATCTGCATGTACCGAGGCCCATTCCAGTCCTGCCCATAATGCTTGCTGGTGGCCTACATTATGAGCCAGCTTGATTCCTTCTACCTTTTCGTCTGTTTCCGAAAAAGTTTTGATGAGCCGCCAGGTCGCATCTTTGCTTCCGTCATCTACATAAAGGATTTTTCCGGAACCGATCATTCCGTCTACTTCCAGGCGTTGCAGGATGTCCGTCAGACGACGTGTGGTTTCGGGTAATACTTCTTCCTCGTTGTAACAAGGAACGACAATGGCAAGGCGGATATGTTGTTTCATAGTTTACGGTGCTTAAAGACAAAACGGACCAGAATGAAATTTATTGGTATGGCGATGGCGAATACCGGGAAGGGAGCCCATATGGCAGGTATTCCTATAAAAAGGAACAGGTTGAGCAGTATGATATGCAGTGCATAGTTTACGGCATGTGCTCCTCCCATACCTATCATTTTTTTCCATGATGGAGCAGAGCGGAACGTGAAGAATGCGGTAAGGTAAAAATTGGCTATAAATGAAAGTACATATCCTATTGTGTAGGCTATGTTCACGGGTATGTAGCGTTGCAGGAGGTAGTAGATACCATAGTGTAATGCTGTAGCCAGCAGACCTACCGTTCCAAATCTGATTACTTCACCGGTAATTTCCCGTCTGTCCATCTTGACTGGTGGTGTTATCTGAGTTAATTGTTTCAAATATACTATATTTTATTCTGTTACGATGCTTTGTGCCGAGGTTTTCTTCTTGAAATGATATAAATACATAATTTGTTTTACATCGCATCCCCTATGGTCACTGTGCATAACCTCTGTCAGTGTATAGTTTTTCCTGTTTGGCAAAGCTTCAAGATCATTTTCACCGACGATAAGATAACCTTCGTCAGGCATATGGTATTCCCAAACATCCACCCGGTTATGGGTATAGAAGTTGATGGTAAAAAAATGCATCATGCCTACATTGACAAAGGAATAGATTTTGCCTTCGGGTACTTTTTCGATGATTTGTCCGGCAAAAGTCTTGTCGGATTTGATGTTCAGGACGGTAGGTTGGTAGAAGCCGTCCAATGCCAGAAATAGGATAAATGTGATTCCGGTGACCGCTAGAGGGGCATAATGTTTTCTGACGAATCCCCAAACGGCGTATACGGGAGGAAGTAGGATGGCTATGAATTGTAGTGGATGGATGGGGGTGTCTTTCAAGGCATGCAGGTATGCAATGTTGTCGGCTGCATGTTTTCCATGAAAGACTGAGTCGGGAACTAATCCCATCTTGACAGAAACAAATACCAGTGTCAGTAGCAGGCATAGTCCGTATATAATACTTCCGTAAATGCGCAAGGATTGGGGCTTGTTGCGGTAGAGCCAGAGTATATATTCGGCCAGGAAATAGGCGATGAACGGGTAGATAGGCATAAGATAGACACTCCGTTTGCTCTTCGGGATACAGTAGAATACAAAGATCAGTATGATACTCAACAGATTGAAGAGACGTACATCATCCATTTTTCCGATATAGGCTTTCAGGTGGTTCCACCATTGCAGGGGTTTGCCGTTTATTTTCCTGTATTGCAGAAAAAATAGGGAAATAAGGGCAAGTAAAGTATAGGGAGTAAAACCGGCCACGACTGTCATTACATTATAGTACCAAGGGTTTTCATGGCTCGGGTATGACATCTTTCCGAGGAATCTTCCGAAATTTTCTTCCATTACCAGATCCAGAAAGGCTTGTCCTGCCTGGTGGTAGGCGGCTATATACCATAGTGCCGGAATAATGCACGACAAGATGGCTATTCCGATAAATGAAAGAAGCGTACGCCAGAAATTGACTTGTCGGATAAGCATCATTACTCCCATGACCAGACAGGGGAGTATAATGGCTACAGGGCCTTTGGTCAATGTCCCTAGACTCATGCAGAATATAGCTGTCCATGGGACAGAGCGGTAACCTTTTTCATACCAGCGGTAGAGAGAGTAGAGAGCCAGTACGATACAGGCTGTGAGTACCATGTCTACACGGCAGTTTATCGCTGCACGATGTATTTCAAAGTTGCTGAGTGTGATAAGGGCAGTCAGGAATGCCAGTTTGGTATCGCTTCGTCTGGAATTGAACAGGAATCCGATCAGAGCAATCATGGTGACGGCGATCATGGATGGCATACGTGATATGTATTCGTTTAAAATACCGGATACAGATGCCAGTGCGGCGATACACCAGTGAAGAAAAGGTGGCTTGTAGGCAAATTCACCTCCGATATTTTCTGGAAGTATCCAGTTGCCTGTATCAAGCATGGTATAGGCAACGATGGCTTCACGAGGTTCACCTTTGGTATGGAAAAATGTAATGCCTCCAATGGTGAAAAGCGTAACCGCACAAATGGCGGCCAGCAGGATCAGGTAAGTTCTTTGTTCTTTCTTCATGGCGTTATGTTGAATGAAAAAATGGAAGACCTGCGTCTTTTCTCGGTAAACGGTGCAGATCTTCCACTCTATGAAAGATATTCTGGAGTTATGTTCCAGAACAATGTATTGTTTTATTATTATGCATTCTTGTTGGCACGCTTGCGTTCTGTTTCATCCAGAATAATTTTACGCATACGCATGCTTTTCGGTGTCACTTCCACATATTCATCTTCCTTGATGTATTCCAATGCTTCTTCCAATGAGAAAATTACCGGTGGTATAATGCGGGCCTTATCGTCCGAACCGGAAGCTCGCATGTTGGTCAGTTTCTTTGATTTGGTAACATTAACCACCAAGTCGTTCTCATGTACGTGTTCTCCCACTACCTGGCCGGCATATACTTCGTCTTGCGGGTAGATGAAGAATTTTCCACGATCCTGCAGCTTGTCGATAGCATAGGCAAAAGCCGTTCCGCTTTCCATGGCAATCATAGAACCATTGGTACGGCGAGGGATATCGCCTTTATACGGCTGGTATTCCTTGAAGCGGTGTGCCATGATGGCTTCTCCTTGTGAAGCTGTCAGTACATTGGTACGCAGACCGATGATACCACGTGACGGCATGTCAAACTCGATATTTACACGATCTCCCTGGGTTTCCATGGAAACCATTTCACCTTTTCGGCGAGTAACCATATCGATCATCTTGCTGGCGAATTCCTCCGGTACACTGATGGTCAGTTCTTCTATCGGTTCACATTTTACACCGTCTATTTCCTTGAATATCACTTGAGGTTGTCCGACCTGTAATTCATAACCTTCACGGCGCATGGTCTCGATCAGAACAGACAAGTGCAATACGCCACGTCCTGAAACAATCCATTTTCCGTCTTCGTTTTCAGTCTTGCGTACACGCAGAGCCAGGTTCTTGTCGAGCTCTTTCATCAGGCGGTCATGAATATGGCGTGAAGTTACGTATTTACCTTCCTTACCGAAGAACGGAGAATCATTGATGGTAAAGAGCATACTCATGGTCGGTTCATCTATGGCAATAGGTGGCAGTGGCTCCGGATTTTCGAAGTCGCAGATGGTGTCACCGATTTCAAATCCTTCCACACCTATGATGGCACAAATGTCACCGGATGAAACGGATTGTACTCTTTTACGTCCCAAACCTTCGAATGTATGGACTTCCTTGATTTTTGATTTCACCATGGTTCCGTCACGTTTGGCTAGTGTGATGTTCATACCTTCTGAAAGAGTTCCGCGGTGTACACGTCCTACGGCAATACGTCCGGTGTATGAAGAATAGTCCAGTGAAGTGATCAGCATCTGTGGTGTCCCTTCCAATTGCTGCGGTGCAGGAATATATTTTATGATGGCGTCAAGTAGCGGAGTGATGGTTCCGGTAGGGGTTTTCCAATCTTCGCCCATCCAATTGTTTTTTGCAGATCCATAAAGAACAGGAAAATCAAGTTGGTCTTCCGTTGCATTCAGGCTGAACATCAGGTCAAAGACCATTTCGTATACTTCTTCCGGGCGGCAGTTGGGCTTATCTACCTTATTGACAACCACAATCGGTTTTAATCCGATTTGCAGCGCTTTCTGTAATACGAAACGGGTCTGAGGCATCGGGCCTTCGAAGGCATCGACGAGCAGGATACATCCGTCGGCCATATTCAGTACGCGTTCCACTTCGCCGCCGAAGTCAGCGTGTCCCGGAGTATCGATAATGTTGATTTTTGTTCCATTGTAGTTGATTGAAACGTTTTTTGAAAGGATTGTAATTCCTCTTTCACGCTCCAAGTCGTTGTTATCCAATACTAATTCACCGTTAGTCTGGTCATTGCGGAACAGATGTCCCGCCAGCATCATTTTGTCCACCAATGTAGTTTTCCCATGGTCTACGTGGGCAATAATGGCAATGTTTCTAATGTCTTGCATACTATACCTATAATTTGGGCACAAAGTTACGATTTTTCTTTAATATTATACGAAAAACAATATGATTTAAGCAAGATTTATGGGCTAAAAAGGTCGGTTTGAACAAATTAAGATAAAAAAAGGCCTTGAAAAAGTTGCTGTCTAAAAGATTCTCACTATCTTTGCACCCGCAAATCAGATTTATACATTTATAAAAACAGTCAAATTATGTATTTAGACGCAGCTAAAAAGCAAGAAATCTTTGAAAAGTACGGAAAGTCTAACACTGATACTGGCTCACCTGAAGCACAGATTGCATTGTTTTCATACCGTATTTCTCACCTGACTGAGCACATGAAGCTCAACAGAAAAGATTATAGTACTGAAAGAGCTCTGACAACATTGGTAGGTAAGCGTCGTTCTTTGCTGAACTACTTGAAAAGCCGTGATATCGAAAGATACCGTGCCATTGTTAAGGAACTCGGTCTGCGTAAGTAATTCTTTACTTGCTGCAAACGAACAGAAGATGAGCCGCTCTCCGTATGTAGGAAGGCGGCTCATCTTTTTTTATTTCATTTGGGATATTCCAGATTGGCATCGGTAAGTTGTTCCAGTACTTCGTGCAGAAACTTGTTTGCCTCCCATTTTGCCATCGGAAGATTCATCATTAAATAGTTTCCGCAATCTTTCGGGGAAGCTCCCGGGATTTCTCCTTCATAATCGGCAATGAACTGGAATGTTTCTGTAATCAGTGGAGCTATTTCCCGTGAGGAAAGATCACCTTTTATCACCAGGTAGTTACCGGTAAGACATCCCATTGGTCCCCAATAGATGATCTTGTCGGCCCAGACCGGATGGTTCCGGAGAAATGTGGCGGCCAGGTGCTCGATTGTGTGGATGGCCGACGGGCTCAAGGCCGGCTCTCTGTTAGGTTCTTTCATCCGGATATCGAAGGTGGTTACAATCTCTTCACCTACCGTATCCTGGCGGGATACGTAAATGCCACGTTGCAGGTGGATGTGGTCGACAGTAAAGCTAGGTATCTTTTTCATAATCTGTGTGATATATGTATGAATGGATTAAAGTCGGGCTGGTAATGCCTTTAGGAATGTTTCCGTAATGCGGAAAGACCGGTCGGCCATCTCGCCCCAGAAGTTCTGGTATTGTTCCAGATGTTTTTCGGCTCCCGGTGTATCACTGATGATGCGGAAGCTGATAAAAGGTACATTATACAAGTAGCATACTTGTGCGATGGCCGCTGATTCCATATCGACAGCCAGACCGTCGGGAAAGTTTCCTTTGATGCTTTCGAGTTCTTTACGTTCAGTAATGAACTTGTCTCCGCTACAGATAAGTCCGCCATGGATAGCGGTTTCCGTATCGAGCGACAAGGCGCATTGATAAAGTGTATCGTTACCGTTGAAATAGGTGGGTAGTCCTTGTATCTGTCCGTAGGCGTTTCCTTCACCACACCATACGTCGTGATAGACGATTTGCCGGCTTACTACTACATCCATTACTTTCAGGCAGGTATCTATACCGCCTGCCACACCGGTACTGATGATACAGTCGGGTTGGAAATTACGTATCAGTTCTACGGATCCGGCTGCAGCATTCACTTTACCGATACCGCATTGCATCAAGATAACTGTATTTTTCCGGATGGTCCCTTCAATATAGGTGAAAGGTCCTTCTGTGCGTTCTGTTCTGTTCTCCAGTTGGCTGGCCAGTTGCTTCTGTTCGGAAGACATGGCCGTGATGATTCCTATTTTCATGCGTAAAAATGATTTTCGGTTACAAAGTTACTATTTTTCATGGAGTATATTGTTATCTTTGCTCCCTGAAAACATTAATTAATAAACTATCGTATCATGAACCGATTCAAGAAAATACTTCCTGATATTGTGGCGATTGTGCTGTTTGTCATCATTTCGTTTGCCTATTTCTGTCCGGCGGTGACCGAAGGGCGTATTCTGGCGCAGCATGATGCCGTTGCTGGTATCGGAGCCGGTCAAGAGATTAACGAATACCGTGAACAGACCGGTAAGACTACCCGTTGGACCAATGCATTGTTCGGTGGTATGCCTACTTACCAGATGGCTCCCAGCTATTCTTCAAATAAGGTGTTGAACTATATCCAGGGTATCTATCATCTGTTCCTTCCTACTTATGTATGGTATGTATTTGTCATGCTGCTTGGATTCTATATCCTTCTCCGTGCTTTTGACTTCAAGGTATGGTTGTCGGCTTTGGGGGCTATCGTTTGGGCTTTTTCGTCTTATTTCTTCATTATTATAGCTGCCGGGCATATATGGAAGTTTGTAACCTTGGCATATATTCCTCCAACTATTGCCGGTATGGTATTGGTCTATAGAGGAAAGTTCTGGACCGGTGGATTGGTTACCGCTTTATTTGTGGCTTTACAGATTGTGTCGAACCATGTACAGATGACTTACTATTTCCTTTTTGTCATGCTTTTTATGGCTATAGCCTATGGTGTGGCGGCATGGAAGGAGAAGCGCTTTCCTCAATTCCTTAAGGCTACGGGTGTATTGGTGGTAGCCGGTATAATCGGTATCTGCATAAATCTTTCAAACCTGTATCATACTTATCAGTATAGCAAGGAAAGTATGCGCGGCAAGAGTGAGCTTGTCAAGGAAAATTCGGCCAACCAGACGGGAAGTGGTCTGGAACGTGACTATATCACTCAATGGAGTTATGGGATCGGTGAGACATTTTCATTAATGGTGCCGAATGTAAAGGGGGGTGCGTCTGTGCCATTGTCGAAGAATGAAACGGCCATGTCAAAGGCTGATCCTACCTATTTGGGATTGTATAATCAGATTGGTCAGTATTGGGGCGAACAGCCAGGTACATCCGGTCCGGTTTATGTCGGTGCTTTTGTCATGTTCCTTTTCATTTTGGGTTGTTTTATTGTGAAAGGTCCTATGAAATGGGCATTGTTGGGCGGTACAATATTTTCTGTTTTGCTTTCGTGGGGTAAGAATTTTATGGGACTGACCGATTTCTTCATTGATTATGTGCCTATGTACAATAAGTTCCGTGCGGTGTCTTCTATCCTGGTGATAGCAGAATTTACTATTCCGTTACTTGCCATGATGTCATTGAAAGAAGTAATAGAGCGTCCTGCCTTGTTTAAGGAGAAGTCCCGTTCGTTTTATATAAGTCTGATACTTACGGGAGGACTATGTCTGCTTTTTGCGGTCTTGCCTAAAGTCTTTTTCCCTTCGTATGTGTCGTCAATGGAGCTGGAAGCTCTGCAAAATGCCATTCCTGCCGAACAGCTGGCGCCCATTCTGATAAATCTGGAAGAAATGCGTGTGGCTATCTTTACAGCTGATGCATGGCGTAGCCTGATTTTTATTCTGATAGGCTTTTTCCTACTATGGATGTATTGTAAAGGTAAGCTGAAAGCTCAGTGGACTATAGGTCTGATAGCTTTGATATGTTTGGTTGATATGTGGAGCGTAAATAAACGTTATTTGTATGATGGGCAGTTTGTGGAGAAGGGAACCGAGATGAAACCATTTTTGCAACCTTCAGAAACAGATAAAGCCATTCTTGCCGACAAGACCCTTGATTATCGTGTATTAAATCTTTCAACCAATACGTTTAATGAGAATGAGACTTCATATTGGCACAAGAGTATCGGTGGATATCATGCCGCCAAACTCCGCCGTTACCAGGAGATGATAGAAGAGCATATTCACGGTGAAATGAATACATTATTCAAGGATTTTTCAGAAGCTGGTGGGGACATGACCCGGGTAGACTCTTCTCATTATCCGGTATTGAATATGCTGAATACCCGTTATTTCATTTTCCCATTACAAGGAGGGGGTACTGCACCGGTATTCAATCCATATGCGTTGGGTAATGCCTGGTTTGTAGATAAAGTGGAATATGTGGATAATGCCAATGAGGAGATTGATGCTATCCATCATCTTGACCCTGCGGTGACTGCTGTAGTCGATAAACGGTTTTCCGGTCAGATAAAGGCGGCTGAAGCTACCGCTGACAGCTTGAATAGCATTGTCATGAAGAGTTATAAGCCGAATGAGTTGGTTTACGAAACCAGTTCACCGAAGGGTGGAGTAGTTGTCTTTTCTGAAATCTATTATCCGGGATGGGAATCATATATCGACGATAAGGAAGTGGAGCACGGACGTGCCGACTACATTCTGCGTGCGATGAATGTTCCGGCAGGAAAACATACTGTCCGTTTCACTTTTGATCCGAAATCACTGCATGTAACCGAAGCTGTAGCTTTTGCTTCATTGGGTGTTCTGATTCTCGGTGCGGTAGTGATTCTTGTACTTCAGTATCGGAAACGGAAGGAATAATCCGTGTGATTGATGGTATATAAAAATGGCTCTGTCAGACTCTATCTTTATAGAGTAGTGACAGGGCCATTTTCAGAATATTGGTTTTATATCAGAGCGTCTTTGATTACATGTTGCCTATAGCTTATTATACAGAAATTATTGGTATAATTCCGCCAGTTTTTTCTGTAAAGCTTCGCCTCTTAGATTTTGGGCAACAATCTTGCCGTCGGGACCTATCAGCAGCATGAATGGGATACTGTTGACACCATATAGCTGTGCTGCGGCACATTGCCATCCTTTGACGTCGGATAAGTGTATCCATGGGAGTTGCATCTGATCGATGGCTTTTGTCCATGCATCTTTTTTTGAATCCAATGAAATGCCTACTATTTCGAATCCTTTAGAATGGTAAGTCTCGTATGCTTTTTTCACGTTTGGCATTTCTGCCCGGCAAGGTCCGCACCAGCTGGCCCAGAAGTCTACCAATACATAATTCCCCTTACCTATAAATTCGGCAGTATTGTGCATTTGCTCGTTACGGTCGGCCATGTCGAAGTGTGTAAATGAAGTTCCTATAGCAGTTCTTCGGGCAGCTACTTGATGTTCGGCTACGGCTTTATAGGCGGGCATATCCTTTAAAGCCGACAGAGCTTCCAGCATTTTGTCTACTTCGGCTGTTTCCATGTTGTAATAGGAACGTTGTAGGATGTAGGCTGATGCTATATTGGTAGGATTGGCCAGTAATATTGCTTTGATTGATTCTGTGAGTCTGGCCTGTTCTTCATTGAACTGTTTTTCGATAGCATCCATCTTGTCTTTGGCGGCTTCTCCCTGCTGGCTCAGTTCACGATATTCTTGTGAAAGCTTGTTGCCGGTGAGACTGAATTTGTAGTTGGCTTTGTTATATTCTCCCCATACGTTGTTGATATCGGAGCCGTTAGCCTGATAGTCGGTTTCAGAAACAGTGAGTGATATCGGAGTAGAATCGAGGTATACGGACCCGATAAAGTCTTTGGGGGCAGCGACCAGATTTGCGAACTGGGCTTCTGAAACTTCACCGTTTAAGGTGAAAGTGCTGTTCTTCACAAATGCGCTGTCTATCTTGGCCGGGTTACGTGAATTTTCGTACAGATAAATGCATTTGCCTTCATATTGGGCCGGTACGGTTCCTGAAATGGTATATTTCTGTTGTGCAAAAATATGATTCCCGGTTACAGATGCCAATAAAAGGCTTAAAATTACCAGTTTTTTCATTTTGTTCGATTTTAATGTTATGACTCTTTTTATTTTATAGTTTTCTATTTTTTATATAGAAGTCGTATAATGAATGAAATATGACACAATATTGTGGAGATGTATCCATAATGTTTGCACATGATATGGAAGCGTTCTTTCAGTGATGCCCTGTGGTTACGGGTTGTCATTCCTTCATTCAGGTAGTCGATGAGGGTAAGATGGGTGTTGTGGAGTACCTTACTTTGTTTCATAATACGGATACACCAGTCGAAATCGGCAGAGAATCTATAATGCAGGTCGTATGGCATGACATGGTCTCTGCGGGCAAAAAAAGCCTGGTGGCAGACTACCATACCCCGTTTGAAGCTTTTCCATGTCAGATTTTCTGGAGTGGAAAGGCGGCGCATACGCAAGAAATGCCCTTCTTTATCTACAATGGCTGTTTCACCATAAATGACATCCGGAAGTTCTGTAAGGGATGTGAGCGAGTGTACCATTAGCTGTAGGGTGTCATCTTCATGCAGTTCGTCGCCGGCATTCAGAAAGCAGATATAGTCTCCTGTCGCTTTGGCTATTCCCTTGTTCATGGCATCATACAGACCTTTGTCGGGCTCGCTCACTACTGTCTGAATATGGTTACGATACCGGTCGATGATTTCAAGAGTGTTATCGGTCGATTTTCCATCAATGATGATGTATTCGATATTCTTGTAGGTTTGTGTAATAACACTTTGAATTGTATCTTCCAGTAATTCTCCGGCATTATAGGTCACGGTAATAATGGAGAATTTGGGGTGCAGATGATGTATGTTATGCATTGTCTCCTGTAATCTGGTTGTAAATCTGGATATATTTCATGGCGACGTTATGTTCGGAATAGGTATTTACTGCCTTTCGCCGTGCTTCTTCGCTTAAACTGTTATAATCACCTTCATTGAACGACCAGCAGATGCCATTGGCCAGGTCTTCGGACGATTTATATTGGGCTACATATCCGTTATGTAAATGGTCGATCATTTGCGGAATTCCTCCAACGTTGAAACCTACGCAAGGAATGCCACATGCCATTGCTTCGACAATCGTGTTAGGTAGATTGTCCTGCAGGGATGGAGTTACATATAGGTCGACTGCATTATAGATGTCTACCAGACCCTTTTCATTGTTTACGTAATTCATCTGGTAGATAGGGAAGGGGAAGAGCGTAGCGTATTGTTCCGACTGACTTCCTAGTACTACTACACCTAGTTGGCTGCTCAGTCCGGGATTCTTCTCGGCTATCAGTTTACAGGCTTCTATCAGGTAATCAATGCCTTTCCGCTTGTCGGTAATTTTCATGGAACCGAATAGCAACAGTTTCTTGTCTTGCGGTAAGTGCAGCTTTTCGCGTACTGATTTTTTCGGACGCGGAGTGAATAGATTGGTATTGATAGCGTTCGGTATGTTTGTAATGGTCTGGTTCCTGATCAGGGCGCTTTTACGCGCAATGCCTTCCAGCCAACGGCTACAAGCCACAAATGTGATATTGGCATCTTTGTACAGCTTCTGTTTGCGGCGGAATACTTTGTATGAAAGATCCTTGTGATGCGGGTGTACCAGCAGTTCACAATCTTGGCACTGGACGGTATACTTCTCACAATATTTGGCATAATGGCAGATACCGGTAAAAGGCCACATATCGTGCAAGGTCCATACTACAGGTTTGCCTGAGTCGATGATTTTCCGGATATCCTTCAATGAGAGCATTCCTTGATTGATCCAATGAAGATGGATGACATCAGCCTGAATGAATTCTGGCAGGTTGGTGATATCGGTACCTGTATTGGCAATGTCTACAGCAAACAGATTATGTTTATGGAAACCGTTGGTAGCCCAAATAACGATACGTTCCCATGCAAACTGCCAAAGGCTTCTCCATGATTTTTTTAACGCTACTACAGTAACTTCATTGGTCTGCCTGTCGCGCACCAACATCTTGGCTTTTATACCGTTGTTTTTCAGGGCTTCCATCAGCCGGTTGGCAGCGATAGCAGCTCCTCCTCTGCGTTCGGATGTATTGATGATAAGTACTCTCATTAGGCTGTAGGGTTAATTTTATACAAAGGTACATTATTCTTTTTTGAATGTACTATAGTGGGTAAATCTTTTTATCAGGACTTCGGCCAGTTCACGGCTGTAATTTTCCAGGTTATAGGTGCTTTCTGCCATTCGTCTTCCGTTCTTGCCCATTTCACGGGCTTGTTCGGGATGTTCATGCAGTTGTTTTAATGCCTTCTCCCAGCCCTTTACGTCGGCGTATTCTACTAGTAGACCGGCTTGTTCCTTTTCCAGGTCCATTTCGAATTTAGGATTGCGGGTAGAGATGACAGGAAGTCCCAGTGCCAGTGCCTCTACCAAGGTAGTCAGTCCGATGGTATACGGATAGTTGAGGCAAGAAATGACCACAACCTTTGAACGGGCTACTTCGAGTGCCAGTTGATAAGGGATGATTCCTTCTACGAGGTGAATATGGATATTGGTCTTGTGATGGAAACGGTTGATTATCTCCTCATATTTCTGGTCACCATTGGCAGGAGATGTATAGAGATCGAATTCCAGTCCGGTGTCATTAAAGGCCTGCAATAGTGTCTGAAGGTCTCTGTTCTCTTTACCGGTAGAGATGAATTCCTTGTCTTTGGCCTCGTCTTTTATCCGGTCATAGAAGTCGAGATCGGCTCCCCAGTGAATCAGGAACATGTTTTCTTCTTTTACTTTTCCGGTCTTCAACGAATCATTTATGAGTGCCTGGCTGAAAAAGAACATGCAGTCTATCCCTTTATAGAAGAGACGTGAAAGCCGGCTTTTCAGCCAACCTTTTGTCTGAGGAACAGCCTGATGGTGCCAGACAGCTATCGGTTTGCGGAAGATTCTCAGGGCACGCAGGAAGATAAGCAGTTCCAGGCCCCGGTAGGAGGTTCCGTAGAGTATATCGAATTCTTTCCGTTTGTTCCAAATGGTACACAGATTGTACCACATCAGCTTTTTTCGGGAAGTGAAGTGACGATAAGGATGGAGTATAGGCTTTATTCCATATTTCGGGAAATGGGTAAGTCCGTACAGAATGTGTCCCGGATGCTTATGTTCCTTCCATTCCTCTAAAGCAGGGACAATGGGGCGGGTATGGTAATAGTAAAGTTTCATGCTCCGAAATCTCCTTTTAATGTACGTTTGATGCGGCGGATAGCTTTTGCCATAAAAGAGTTGGTACGTGCATAATATCGTATATAGGCATTACGAGCCTGCATGTTTTCCTTGATAGGGGAAATCTTCTCTACCGGCAACGGATTCATGTAAAGATTGGATGCATAAAGTCCGCCACCACCGCAATTGGTCCCGCTTCCATCAAATCCTTCATTCTGTACCAATGATTTTCCTACATTGAGTGAGAGAATATCTTTCAGGAAGAGAGATGCATTCCAACGGATAGCCCAGGAATTATTCTTGCCTTCAATCTGTCTGCGCAGCATCCGGGTATATCCGTATTTGCCATTGAAGTCGAAGGTATAGGTCAGGTTTCTTTTTTCCAGTTCAGCCAGCAGAACTTTTCCGTCAGGATTGAAATGCTTCCAGGCACGGTCCCAGGTAGCCCATCCCCAGCTTCCGGTCCATTTAATGAGAAAGGTATCCGGAAGGGAAGGGTCTTGGGTGAAATCACAGGCCTGTATGTGTCCCACCCGCTCTTCGTCTTTGTAAGTTTCGAGGGCGTCATTCATGAATTTCAGGAAATAGGGCGATATCACCAGGTCATCTTCCAGTACGATGACGCGGCCGTATCGGTTTACAAGAGTTGTTACTCCATCAATGATATTGCGGGCCAGTCCCCAGTTTTCTGTACGTTCGGTTATCGTTATATTTTTGAATCCTCGTACAGACCGGATAAAGTTACGTACTTCATCTACGGATTTCTGTGATGTATCGTCTTTTGCTGCATCCGAATAGATGAACAGTTCGCTTTCTGCGGCCAGACTGTTTTTCAGCAAGGCTTCGATATTCCGATATACGTGTGCAGGGCGGTTATATACAAATAGCAGGATAGGTGCGTAGGTTTTCATAATTTCAGTGGATCGATTTTATTAGTTCAATGATTCGGTCGCCGAAATGCTTCCAGTCGTTTTCCTCGAGAAAGTTTCTGTAACTTTCTCGTGAAACGGGATCTGTTTTATGGATGGCGACAATTTGACCGATTTCATCATAGTTGTGGAATGTATAGACTTTCAGCCGTTTTTCACTGGCGTAATCCTTGAAAGAGCCTACGTCAGGTCCGATGACGCGTGCACCGAATGAAAGGGAGTCCATCAGGATTCCCGAACTCAGAACCGATTCGGGGCAATAGGGGGCTAATACGAATGCTGAATGTCGGATGTAGCGGGCCAGTTCTTCAAATGAAGGACTTTCACATATAAAGGTAACGTTCCTGGGTGCTATACACCGTATTTCGTCGGCTAATGATGCCGGTGAGCATTTGCCGATGATACAGATTTTGAGATCCTGAGGATTCTCCCTCAGGTAGGTGAGGTATTCCAGTACTCCTTTGTAGCGTGAAATGCTTCCCCAAATAAGAAGGTCGTATTCCGGATTCATTTCATTTGATGATTCCGGAAGCCTGTTCTTGGTGGGATGATGCAGAAAATGTATCTTATCAGCTGCATAAGGATAATGTGTCCTGATCATTTCCACTCCTTCGGTAGCATGGGTTAGGATCAGGTCGGATTTTTTTGCCATGAAACGGGTGAGAAACCTCTTCAGTCGGGTATGGCCTCCCGCATGAGGCTTTTTGTTATGCAGAATCCAAATGATTTTCCGTCTGTTGGATTTCAGTAATAAGACGAAACAGATTGCTATCACAGATTGTAGCGGTCCATATTTGAAATCAGGGATACTTTCGAACCAGTTGAAAATGAATACATCTCCCCAGTTTTTGGGAGGGAGCAGGCTAAGCAACGGATTTTTATGGGGCGGGTTGACCACTTTTGATACTCCTTCACGTTCCAGTGAAGTCACAAAATCGTGGATATAGGGATTGGCCTTTTGGCCGGGAAGGATATGGAGTCTGGGGAAAATAGTGAATCGGATCATAGGCTTCAGGCTTTAACAGATAATGAACTTGCTACAGTCACGGATAAAATACAAGGGTGTAAAAAATGACTTTATATATGATTGTAATATATTGTTGTAGGGATAAAGTTGTTTATGATTGTGACAGCATATCATACAGCTTTGTATGATTCCCCACAAATTCCCTTTTCCCATGTAGCGGACAATCCTGGCGGAAGCTCCGGTGAACGGATAGGTATTCAATGCCTTGAAATAGCGTTGGGTAACATTCCTTTTCGTAGGGTCTTTCAGACTTTTAAAAGCGGACAACAGTCCTTTCAGCAGTCCGTATTGGCTGCTGGTATGGTAAGATGTAGCCTTAGGGTGCCGGCGCCAGTATACCAGTCCTTCATTGATGAAACTTATCGCTCCTGATGTGACGGCTGCCAACATCAACAATGAATCATAGGAAATATGCGGCTCTTTTTTTACCGCTTCCATGAAACGGGACATGATGGATCTGTCGAAGAAACATTCATGTCCGGGGACATAGGGCTTTATCAATAGATATAGTGGATTATAGATTACATTTGAGGCGTTTTTCATTCCCGATGTATGTTGGGGATCATCGGTGAACAACACTGAATTATGGAACAGCAAGCTATGTCCTGCCATGTGTTTCAGAAGAACTTCAATTTTATCGGCACGCCAGATATCGTCCTGGTCGGTAGAAGCGATATAGTCGCCTTCAGCCCGGGTGAAAGCTATGGAAAAATTATGGTTAAAGCCTAACGGCTGTTCATTGATAAAAAGCTTTACGCGGGAATCTTGGTGTTGGTATTTACGGACAATGTCTACTGTATGGTCGGTTGAACGGTCGTCCTGGATAATCAGTTCATGTATAGGGTAGGTCTGGTTCAGTATGGAATCAATCTGCTCCTGAAGAAATTTTTCTCCGTTATAGGTACACATCACTACCGAAACTTTCACCTGAGGCATAAGGGTTGCTTTCATAAGAGGCTTCATCTGTATTTTCTATCTGCAAAAGTAATAAAGATAGATAAACTTATCTTATTTTTGTATCGAAAACAGAGAGACTGATTATGAGAAAGATGCTTTTAGTTCCAGTAGGAGGTTTGGCTAACCGTATGCGTGCTGTAGCTTCAGCCTATACGTTGATGCAGCGGCTGGGGGGTGAACTTCGGGTAGTATGGTTCCGTGACTGGGCACTGAATGCACCTTTTGGTGATCTGTTTGAGCCGGTGGGTGAAAGGGGAGTCTCTGTCAGGGAGGCTTCACTCAAGGATCTGCTGATTTATGATCGCCCTAGAAAACATAATTTTTATATTCCTGTCCTTTTCCAGAAAATATTATTCCATTCGTGTATGTATGAACGGAAGGTAGGGCCGCTTTGTTATCAGGAATCTTTCTGGAGAAAGTGGGCGTCACAAGGAAAGGTGTATATGGCTTCTTACGACCAGTTTATGGCGTACGACAATAGGTTGGTACAGTCAATGTTCCGTCCGGTAGACCTTGTCCGTAGGGAAGTTGAACGTCGCTGTAGTCTGTTTTCAGATTATACGATAGGGCTTCATATCCGACGTACTGATAATGTTGTATCTATCCGGCAAAGTCCGTTGGAACTGTTTTATTCCCGTTTGGATGAAGAGTTGGATGCACATGCCGGCTTGTGTATTTACCTGGCTACTGATTCGGAGAAAGTAAAGTCGGATTTACGTGGCCGGTATGGGAAAAGATTGCTGGTGGCCGATGCGGTTGCCGACAGAGGGTCTGTGCGTGGAATACAAGATGCCGTTGTTGATATGTTCACGTTGTCGCGCACTTCTAAAATATACGGTTCTTCCGGGAGTTCCTTTTCAGAACTGGCGGCTCAGCTGGGTGACGTAACGCTGGAAATAGTACGCAGATAATCATGCTTTTTTCTTTCTTATCAGATAGCTTAGACTTTCTTTGAATGTTTCAGATCCGGTAATCCACATGAGTCCGGTATAAATTATTGCCGCAACGGTCATTTTAGTCAGAATGAGCAGGTATATGTTGGTAATCTGCCGACTGAATAAATAAGTTACTGCCATGGTAAACAATGCGATACCGGCGTATGGTACCACATCTTTCAGAGCTTTCCAGAGTGGAAGCCGAATCTCTTTATAGAGGAAATAATGCCATATGAACAGCCAGCCAATGTTAATGGCTACGTAAACCGTGAGCATGGTCTGCAGGCCATAAGGGCTAAGTGTCAGCATGACAATCAGTTGCAGGATACCCAATATGATGGTATTCCACATGAAAATATTTGATTTCCCTTTACTGATGATCAGGTTTGAGTAAAGGGCTGTAATGGGGATAAAGGCTCCTCCTATGGCCAGAATCTGCAGTATATGTGCACTGGGCAACCATTTGGCCGTAATGGTAATGGTAATCAGTTCAGGGGCGATGAGTGATAGTCCCAGCATGGCCGGGAAAGCGATGAAGGATGTGAATCTGAGCATCTTGCGGAATACCCGTTGTTGCCGTTCGAGATCGTTACCCACTTGGTTGAACATGGGTTGTGCCACACTGCCTACCATACTGCTGATAAATGAGTGGCCCATGTAGTTCCATTTGTTGGCCTGATTGAATTGGCCTACTTCCTTTTCCGAATAGTACTTGCCTAGGATTATGGAGAATAAGTTGTTGTTGAAATGGTTGAAAATGTTGGTAACCATCAGTTTCGTGCTGAAATTAACCATATCTTTCAAGGGGGTGAAACTGATTTTCAGGCTTGGTCTCCAGGGTGAGAAACTCCATAGGCATATATTCAGAACGCTGATGTAAACGATACTTTGAGTGGCGATACTCCAGTAGGAACATCCTAAGTAGGCCATGATGATACCTACGACTCCCGATACAGCCAGTCCGCTGATGCTGGCGATTGTTTTCTGTTTTACCATCAGGTTGCGGAACAGGTAGGCGTTCTGTGAAATTCCCAAACTGGCGATGACAAAGCCCAGAAAAGAGTAGCGTGCCAGTGGAACCAGCTTTTCATTACCATAGAAGTTGGCAATGAGCGGGGCACAAAAGAACAGAATCAGGTAGATAGTGATACTGATGATACTGCTGAACCAGAATACGGCATTGTAGTCTTCGTGCCGTATTTCTTTCTTATTGGCCAAAGCGGAAGTGAATCCGCTTTCCTGAAGTGAGGATGCAATAAGCGAGAAGATACTCAACATACCTACCATTCCATAATCGGTGTCGTTCAGAATACGTGAAGTTACGATTCCGAATACCAGATTCAGGAACTGCATAGCACCGTTGTTTATGCCGCTCCAGAATAAGCCTTTTGCCGTTTTTTCTTTGAGTGATTCTGCCACGTCAGTTGTAGGAGGGTTAAAGGGAAAAGAAAATTGAGAATGGCGGTCGGAAGACCGTTCATTCCCAATTCTCGATAGTTGAAAAGATTATTTCACTTCACTGCCCGGTTTTACTTCCTTTAAAACGGAAGTGACAGCCAGTGAACCGTCAAAGTTTTCGGCACTCAGAATCATACCTTCACTTACCAGTCCGTTCTTGAACTGACGCGGAACCAGATTGGCAATGAACAATACCTGTTTGCCTACCAGTTCTTCAGGTTTATAGTGTTGTGCTATACCGCTTACGATTGTACGGTTTTCAAGGCCGTCGGCGATTTTGAATTTCAACAGCTTCTTCATCTTAGGTACAACCTCACATTCCAGGACCGTTCCGACCCGGATATCCAGCTTGTCAAAGTCTTCGATGGAAACAGTCGGCTTAATCGGATTGGCTTTGTAATTGGCCGCTTCATTGGCTTTCTTGGTATCCAGCAGTTTCTGTACTTGTGCTTCGATAGCAGCGTCTTCTATCTTTTCGAACAGCAGCTCTGCCTTGTTCAGCAGGTGGCCTTCTTTCAACAGGTCGGTACGTCCCAGCTGTTCCCAGTCGAATGATTCCATATTCAGCATATGGCGCAGCTTTTCTGAACTGAATGGCAGGAATGGTTCGAACGCGATGGCCAGATTGGCTACCAGTTGCAATGCGATGTTCAGGATAGTGGCCACACGGTCCATGTCGGTCTTGGCCAGTTTCCATGGTTCTGTATCGGCCAGATATTTATTTCCGATACGGGCCAGATTCATTGCTTCTTTTTGTGCGTCACGGAACTTGAATACGTCCAGCAGTTTTTCTACCTGACTTTTGACATCGGCAAATTCCTTCAGGGTTTCCTTATCGTAGTCGGTCAGTTCGCCACAGACAGGAACTTTCCCATCGAAATATTTGTGGGTCAGTACTAAAGCACGGTTTACGAAATTTCCATAAACGGCAACCAGCTCGTTGTTGTTGCGTGCCTGGAAATCTTTCCAGGTAAAGTCATTGTCTTTGGTTTCTGGAGCGTTGGCTGTAAGCACATAGCGCAGTACATCCTGCTTGCCAGGAAAATCACGCAAGTATTCATGTAGCCATACTGCCCAATTCCGTGATGTGGATATTTTGTCGCCTTCCAGATTCAGGAATTCGTTGGCCGGGACATTGTCCGGAAGGATATAGCTTCCTTCGGCTTTCAGCATGGCTGGGAATACGATACAATGGAATACAATATTGTCTTTTCCGATGAAGTGGATGAGTCGGGTCTCCGGATCTTTCCACCATTTTTCCCATGAATCAGGGAGCAGTTCCTTGGTGTTTGAAATATAACCGATTGGTGCATCGAACCATACGTACAATACTTTGCCGTCGGCTCCTTCTACCGGTACAGGAATACCCCAGTCGAGGTCACGGCTGACGGCACGTGGCTGTAGACCCATATCGAGCCAACTCTTGCATTGTCCGTAAACGTTCGGACGCCATTCTTTATGGTCTTCCAGAATCCATTTGCGTAACCATCCTTCATGTCTGTCGAGAGGAAGGTACCAGTGTTTGGTTTCCTTCATGACCGGTTGGCTGCCGCTGATGGCACTTTTAGGATTGATCAGTTCGGTAGGCGACAATGTACTGCCGCATTTTTCGCATTGGTCACCATATGCACCTTGGGCATGGCAATGTGGACATTCACCGGTAATATAGCGGTCGGCGAGGAATGTGTGTGCTTCTTCATCGTAATATTGCATGGAAGTCTTTTCGATGAATTCCCCTTTGTCATATAGTTTGCGGAAAAAATCGGAAGCAGTCTGGCTGTGGACTTTTGACGTAGTACGCCCATATACATCGAATGAAATTCCGAATTCCTTGAATGAATCGCGGATAAGCGTATGATAGCGGTCTACGATATCTTGTGGGGTAACTCCTTCTTTCTTGGCACGGATGGTAATAGGTACTCCATGTTCATCCGATCCTCCGATAAAGAGAACTTCTTCTTTTTTCAGGCGCAGATAGCGCACATAGATATCAGCTGGTACGTACACCCCAGCCAAGTGACCGATATGCACCGGTCCGTTGGCGTATGGCAGAGCCGATGTGACAGTTGTCCGTTTGAATTTCTTTTCCATATATGTTTATATGTTAATATATTATTTTTGATACATGTTTACTGCCTGCAAAGATATAGATTTTATTGCTATTTATGAATGGTTTACACGAAACATGTGAAAAAGAGGGTGATAAAGGGAGGTTGAAAAGAGGGATGGCCGGAAATGACCTGACGTTTTGATGGAAGAACCTGGTCTTTGTCTTGAAAGAACTTGATGTTTTGACAAAAAGAACTTGAACTTCTGGACAATAGATCAAATTCTTTTCCGGAAAGTTCAAGTTCTTTCTATCATATCCAAATTTGGAAACATATCGGTAATTGTCAGGTGTTATAACGGAGTATTGTTATTTTATATAACATTCGTTATTTATATCCTGCCCGACAGCTATCCTGCCCAATTATCCCGGTCCAGGTTACGGTAACTGATGGCTTCGGCCAGATGGTGGGGCAAGATCTGTTTCGACTCCTCCAGATCGGCTATGGTACGTGCCACTTTTAATATACGGTCATAAGCTCGTGCCGAAAGGTTCAGACGTTGCATGGCATCTTTCAGCATACGTAAGCCATGGGCATCAGGTTGGGCATAGAGATGGAGCTGCTTGGAATTCATTTGTGCATTGCAGTGGATGCCTGTACAGCCGGAAAACCGGTCGGCCTGTATTCTGCGTGCCCGGATAACCCGTTCACGTATGGCCAGGCTTGTTTCTCCGGGATTCTGTTCGGACAGTTTTTCAAATGGAACCGGAACTATTTCAATCTGGATATCGATACGGTCTAGCAAAGGACCGGATATTCGGTTCAGGTAGCGTTGTACCTGGTTAGGAGTACATACACATTGGCGGGTAGGATGGTTATAGTATCCGCAAGGACAAGGATTCATGGACGCTATAAGTGTAAAGCTGGCCGGATAGTTAAGGGTATATCTGGCGCGTGATACGGTTATGTACCTGTCTTCAAGGGGTTGGCGAAGGACTTCCAGAACGTTCCGGCTAAATTCGGGCAGTTCATCGAGAAAAAGGATTCCGTTATGTGCCAGGCTGATTTCGCCGGGCTGTGGAGAGCTTCCTCCACCTACCATAGCTACTTGTGAAATGGTGTGGTGTGGACTTCGGAAGGGGCGTACAGCTATCAATGAAGAATTCTTGCCGAGTTTTCCGGCTACAGAATGAATTTTGGTGGTTTCAAGGCTTTCGGCCAAAGATAACGGAGGCAGTATTCCCGGCATACGTTTGGCCATCATGGACTTTCCGCTTCCTGGAGCACCTATCATAATGAGGTTGTGTCCTCCTGCCGCAGCTACTTCCAAGGCCCGTTTTACGTTTTCCTGCCCTTTTACATCGGAAAAGTCGTAAGGAAAGTCGTATTGGCTACGATAAAATTCTTCCCGCGTGTTGACTGTAGTTGGTTCAAGGGCCTTGTCTCCGTTAAAGAATCGGATAACTTCGGTAATATTTTCTACACCATATACATTCAGGTTATTGACCACAGCTGCTTCCCGTGCGTTCTGTTTCGGGAGAATGAAACCTTCGAATCCCTGTTCACGGGCTGTGATGGCAATAGGTAGCGCTCCTTTAATGGGTTGCAGGCTTCCGTCAAGACTTAATTCTCCGATAATCAGGTACCTGTCAAGTTTATCCGAAGAGATGGTTCCGGTAGCCGCCAATATGCCTATCGCAAGAGGCAGGTCATAGGAAGAGCCCTCTTTACGGATATCGGCAGGAGCCATATTGACTACGATCTGACAGGTGGGAAATTTATATCCGTTTACCTGGAGTGCCGATACAATCCGTTCATGGCTTTCTTTTACTGCCGAATCGGGTAGTCCGACTAGAAAAAATTTGATGCCTCTTGAGCTGTTTACTTCAATGGTTACAATGGTGGCGTCTATCCCTTGGACGGCTGCGCCAAATAGTTTTACGAGCATTTATGTCAAATCTGTAATGGGTTATTTCTTTTTGGTCAAATCCATGACTTTATTATATAACGCATTACCATACAGATTTTTCATAATTATTTTCCGATTGTGGTCAATCAATATGTTGGCAGGCAATTCATTTATCCGGTTTTGTTTTACCAATTGATTACTCCAGCCTTTGTAGTCGCAGGATTCTACCCATAGTTCGGAATCTTCTTTGCATGCGGAAATCCAATTGTCTTTATTGTAGTCAAGTGATATGTTGATTACTTTTAGTTTGTTTTTGGGCAGATCCTTGATTTTGGTATAGATTGAATCTCTTTTTTCGCAACTTGTGCGATCCCAGCTAGCCCAGAAATTCAGTAAGGTATACCCGTCTTTATCATTGTTCCAGGAAGTATATTTACCGTTCCGGTCCTTGCATGAAAAGTAATTGACCTGGTCTTGTGAACTTGTTCTACCGGTCTGTGGATCCAGTGATTTCAGAATAACTCCCATGATACGGCAATCCTTGACATTTCCGCTTAGAGGTTTGATCAGTTTTTCTATCTTATCAGGATCGGGATCCGGAACCTGTACGAAATATTGATTGATCAGATAGGCCGATATAAAGGATTGGGGATGGGAGAGAATAAAGTTTTCAGCTTCTTTCTGTATGGCTGGCAGATTGTTGCTAAGTTTAGATATCGCTTCCATGAATTTCCCGTATTCTCCGTTTTCACCTTCTCCTTGGATAACAGGAGTCTGGAAACTTCCTTTGATAGTTATCTCTTGTGACGGTTCTGCAACAATCGGTATTATTTCACCTTCCGATGAAAGTAAACGGAATAAGATAGTGGTATCCGGAGTAATCTGATAAGTGAACTTTCCGTTTTGGGGATAAATTGTATCCAGCTTTGAACTCGGGTCGTCGTATACAATCAATACATGGCTGTTGTCTTCGATTCCATCGAGTGTGGCCTGCAGTGTGAAGGTGGATGACTTTCCGCAGGAGATGAGCCCGATAGATATAATAAGCAGGAAAACTGTTTTTTTCATGATTCCGGTTTGTTTGCTGCAAATGTAACTAATTTATTTGTAATGTTCAAAATCCGGATGGAGTACGACTATTATGGAAATAAAAAAGCCGGAATGCGGTGGCACTCCGGCTTTTTTATTTTATATACTCAGATATTATTTGATTTCGTTAGCATATTTGGCGAATTCGCGGTCATTCTGAGCTTTTGCAGCCAATGTAGCATCTTTCTGAGCTACCTTAGCCATGCTTGATTTTACCAAGTCGGCATTGTTGGTTCTAGCACCTACAATAGCCATCAGGTAATCAGTGTAAGCGTCCGGATTCTTGACTGCTTCCAAAGTACTCTTAGCTTTGTTGTAGTCTTTTGCAAGGATCTGAGCCAAAGCTGCAGAGTTTGTCTTGGTGTCACCGAATGCGTTTACAGCACGGTCGTACTGACCTTGTTTGATATACAGGTTACCCAATGCTTCATTAGCTGAGTTAGCACCGGTTGATTTGCTCAAGTAAGTTTCAGCGTCAGCTACGTTACCTTTAACCAATTCACAAAGACCCATGTTGGTGTTAGCTTCTGCAGAATTTGCATTCTTGGCCAAAGCTTGTTTGAAGTAGTTTTCAGCAGCAACCTTATCACCGGCAGCGTATGCCAACATACCCAGATTGTTGTATGCACGGCAGTCATTCGGATAAAGTTCTACAGTTTTCTTATAGATAGCTTCTTTACGGGCATTGTCGTTAGTAAGAGTTGCAGCGTAAAGCAATTCTTCTACGCTCAATACTTTAGCATCCTGATCGAATGCAGCATTGATTTCTTCATCGCTACGGCCGATTACATCGTAGTTGGCTGTCAAGCGTGCACGACGCAACTGAGGCAGGATTTCGTCAGCCAAAGTCTTGTAAACAGATGAGATGTTCTTGATTTCTGTTTCGCGCTGTTCCGGATCTTGATACATAGAGAGAACACGTAAGATCAGATCCTTATCCTGGATGTTTGATTTAGAAACCAATTCCTGGAAACCTTCCCAGTCCTGAGCAGTATATTTAGCGTCAACTTCAGTTTCAATCTTACCTTTCTTCAATTGTTTGTTCAAGTAAGATTCTGTGTTGTTCTGACGTTTTTCAGCCAAACCGGTATTCAGTTTAACACCACCATCAGGAGAAGCATAAGCTGAGATTTCGATATTGTTCAGTTTGAAGTTCTTTGTATCGCCTGCAACTTCAACCACTTTCTTGTTGAATGCAGCCAAGCTATCTGATTTCAGTTCGCTTGCACGCAAGTTAGCCTGCTGGATCAAGAACATGATGTTAGCCTGCTGAGCCTGCTTGATGATACGCTGGTAAGCATCCTGAGCTTCAGCTGCATTTGCAGAAGCAACTGTAGGCAGTTCAGATGTAGCGATTACACCATCAGCGATTTTTACAGAAGGAATAGTGTATTCCTTTTTACCTTTCTTGATCTTGAAATCAAGATACAGTTCTGATTTAGCCATTTCTGGAACATAATCAAAAGAAGCTTTCATTGTATAGGTACCACCAGTCTTGTAAGAAATAGTCTGGTCGTTGCCCTGTACTTTTTCGCCCTGGAATGTTGCTGGCTGGCCTTTAGCTTCGCCACCTTCCCATCTCAAGACAGGAGTAACTTCAACGATTGCATTTTTCTTGAAGTATTTCTCAGGGAATTTACCTGTAATGGTAACAGGAACTTTACCACCGATAGCTTCCAAAACTTCCGGATTTGTGGTGAAGTAGTCGGAAGACAGCTCACCCATCTTGCTACAAGAAGAGAGAGCAAGTACTAACAATGCCACTAACGGCAAATACAACTTTTTAATCATGATTTTTAATGTTAGGTTTGTATATTAAATTTTTATCTTTTATCTAGTTGTTTTCATATTTCGAGCTACCTAGGGGCAAAGATAAGAAAAACTATATTACGTATTAACTTTTTATCCTATTTTTTCGGGGAAATATTAAAAAAAATATTAAAATCAGATTTTTTCATTTAACATATTGCTTGTTGTTGCGTGGGTGGTGTTCTATAATTTCTTGTCGGAGCATATTCCGGTCAATATGGGTATAGATTTCAGTCGTTCCGATACTTTCATGCCCGAGCATGCATTGGATGGCACGCAGGTTGGCCCCACCTTCCAGCAGGTGGGTGGCAAAAGAATGACGGAAAGTATGCGGACTGATGGTCTTTTTAAGTCCTATTTTGTCGGCTAATTCTTTGATAATGTGGAATACCATGATGCGGGAGATGTTTTTTCCGAACCGGCTGATGAATACATAGTCTTCGTATCCGGGTTTGATCAGAGTTTGGTTGCGGTCAATGAAATAATTTCTGATTTCATTGATTGCTCTCGGTGAAATGGGTACCAGACGTTGCTTGCTGCCTTTTCCTTCAACTTTTATAAACTGTTCGTTCAGATAAAGGTCGGATATCTTCAGGTTGCATAATTCGGAAACACGTAACCCGCAGCTGTAAAGTGTTTCAAGGATGGCACGGTTACGCTGGCCTTCCTTTGTACTTCGGTCAATCGATCCTATCAGGCTGTCTATTTCCGCTACGGTAAGTACATCTGGCAGATGCTGCCCTATTTGGGGTGATTCCAACAGTTCTGAAGGGTCTTGTTCTATGTAGTCTTCAAGAAGAAGAAACCGGTAGAATGAACGTACTCCTGACAAGATTCTTGCTTGTGAACGCGGGTGGATTCCGATGTCGTGAAGTCCTGCCGAAAAGTTTTCCAGATCTTCCAGGGTCGCTTGTGTATAATCGATGTTTTCCAGAGTGAAGAAGGCGAGCAGTTTGTCGAGATCTGTAAGATAAGCCTGTATGGTATTTTCCGACAATGATTTTTCCAGTTTCAAGTATTGTTTATACTTTATTATTATCTTCTCGGATTTCTCGTGAGTTTTCATTTCTTTTTCGTAACTTTGTGCCAGATTTCTCAACAAAGTTATTAAAGTTTTTGTTTTGAACCGTATATGAGAATACAAATAATCAATGGTCCCAATATCAATCTGTTGGGGAAACGGGAACCTACCATTTATGGGTCCAGATCTTTTGAGGACTATCTGGCCGATCTGAAAGAGATGTATCCTTCTGTTGAATTTGATTATTATCAGTCGAATGTGGAAGGTGAAATGATCAATAAAATTCATGAAGTCGGCTTTTCTTATGATGGAATAGTTTTGAATGCGGGAGCGTATACCCATACATCCATTGCTTTGCAGGATGCGATTCGTGCAGTGACAACACCGGTAATTGAGGTACATATATCGAATGTCCATACTCGTGAAGAGTTTCGTCATAAATCGATGATTTCATGTGCCTGTATGGGGGTAATCTGTGGCTTTGGCCTGGATTCATATAGATTGGGAGTAGAAGCTCTTTTACATGCAAAAAAATAAATTTATATATTATGATGCTTAAACAAACCAAAATCGTTGCGTCCATTTCGGACTTACGCTGTGAAGTGGATTTTATCAGAGACTTGTTCAATGCGGGAATGAATGTTGTGCGTATGAATACCGCTCATGCAAACCGTGAAGGGTTTGAGAAACTGATCAAGAATGTCCGTGAAGTTTCAAACCGTATCGGCATTTTGATGGATACCAAAGGTCCGGAAGTCCGTACAACAGCTTGTGTGGAAGGTCCGATTGATTTCAAGACTGGTGATAAGACCCAGATTGTAGGTAAACCTGAGCAGGGAACCACTCATGATTGTATTGCAGTGAGTTATCCCGACTTCGTTCATGATTTGTCGGTCGGTGCCCATGTCCTGATGGATGACGGTGAGCTGGATATGGTTGTTGTCGACAAGAATGATGAGGCCTTGTTCTGTGAAGTATGTAACGATGCCACTTTGGGAAGCCGCAAGAGTGTAAATGTTCCGGGTGTCCGCATCAATCTGCCTTCCTTGACAGAAAAAGACCGTAACAATATCCTTTATGCCATAGAAAAGGACATTGATTTCATAGCTCATTCATTTGTACGTAACAAGCAGGATGTCTTGGATATCCGTGAGATTCTGGATGCCCATCACAGTGATATTAAAATTATTGCCAAGATTGAGAATCAGGAAGGTGTAGATAATATCGATGAGATTCTCGAAGTTGCCGACGGCGTAATGGTAGCCCGTGGTGACTTGGGTATTGAGGTCCCTCAGGAACGTATTCCGGGAATTCAGCGTAAGTTGATCAAGAAATGTATTTTGGCCAAGAAGCCGGTTATTGTGGCTACCCAGATGCTTCATACCATGATCAATAATCCTCGTCCTACCCGTGCGGAGGTAACGGATATTGCCAATGCTATCTATTATCGTACAGATGCGTTGATGCTGAGCGGTGAAACGGCTTACGGCAAATACCCGGTAGAGGCTGTCAAGACAATGGCTAAGGTGGCAGCTCAGGCCGAAAAGGATAAGATGGAAGAAAATGATATACCTATTCCATTGACTCCTGAAAATACGGATGTTACCAGTTTCCTGGCCAAGCAGGCGGTACGTGCAACTACGTTGATGCCTATCCGGGCCATCATTACTGACAGTTTCAGTGGTTTGACTGCACGTAACCTGGCTGCATTCCGTGGAAAATATCCTGTACTGGCTATCTGTTATAAAGAAAAGACCATGCGTCATCTGGCTTTATCTTATGGAGTGGAAGCTATTTATATGCCGGAAAAGGCAAATGGTCAGGAATACTACTTCACAGCATTACGTAAGTTGTTGGATGACGGTGTCCTGTCGAAGAATGATATGGTGGCTTATTTGAGCGGCGGTAAAGCGGGAACCAAGACATCGTTCCTTGAAATCAATCAGGTACAGGATGTATTGGATAATGCCGGTGAATATGTTCTGCCTAACCGTAACCGTTATCTGTAATTGACGGATCAGAATAGAAATGAGGAAGGTAAGGCTTTTCTTTAACTTCCTTTTTAACGGAGCAAGATTAAAGAGATGAAAGAAACGGACGCTTTGGATGAGTATATACTTCATCATATTGATGAAGAAAGTGATTATTTGAAAGCTTTATATCGTGCTACCCATGTAAAGTTGTTGCGTCCGCGTATGGCTTCCGGGCATCTGCAGGGAAGGATGTTGAAAATGTTTGTACAGATGATACGTCCGAAACAGGTATTGGAAATTGGTACTTACAGCGGATACTCTGCTTTATGTCTGGCCGAAGGATTGGAAGAAGGGGCAATGCTTCATACGTTTGAAATCAACGACGAGCAGGAGGACTTTACCCGTCCGTGGTTGGAAAATTCTCCTTATGCCGATAAAATAAAGTTCTATATAGGTGATGCCCTGAAGATTGTGCCTGATATGGATATAATGTTCGATTTGGCTTTTGTTGACGGGAACAAACGTTTTTATGTGGAGTATTACGAAATGATTCTGAAGAAGATGCCTTCCGGAGGTTATATTATAGCCGACAATACGTTGTGGGATGGGCATGTTCTGGAAGAAGAACCTCATCATACCGATACACAGACTATCGGAATCAAGAAATTTAATGATCTGGTCGCTACCGATTCACGTGTAGAGAAGGTGATTTTGCCTTTACGTGACGGTTTGACCATTATTCGTAAAAAATAAAAGATGTATTATGGAAACTACCAGACAAAATAAGATTGCTCGTCTGATCCAGAAGGAGCTGAGCGAGATCTTTCTGCTGCAGACGAAAGCCATGCACGGTGTGCTGGTTTCTGTCAGTATTGTACGCATCAGTCCTGATATGAGTTATGCCCGTGTTTATCTGAGTGTATTCCCTTCGGAGCGGAGTGCGGAAATTGTTAAGAATATCAATGATAACATGAAGTCTATCCGTTTTGAATTGGGGAACCGGGTACGTCATCAGTTGCGTATTATTCCGGAACTGAAATTCTTTGTGGACGACTCCTTGGATTATGCAGCCCACATAGACGAGCTGTTGAAAAAATAATAGTTGTCATAATGAAAATGGCGGAGAATAGGGAATATAATATATAAGGTGTATAGGCCGTATTCCTTGTTCTCCGTTGTTTTTTCATCAAGTCATATTAGTTAGAAGCATGAATTTTCCATTCTATATAGCCCGCCGGTACTTGTTCTCGAAAAAGTCGCATAATGCAATTAATGTGATTTCAGCCATTTCGGTATGTGGTGTTGCTTTGGCTACATTGGCCTTGGTGTGTACTTTGTCGGTCTTTAACGGTTTCCAGGATCTGGTGGCGACATTCTTTACGGCTTTTGATCCTCAGTTGAAAATAACGGCGGTAAAGGGTAAGGTTTTCAGCGGGCAGGATCCACGTATACTGAAAGTCAAGGAACTTCCTTCCATAGAGGTGGCTTCAGAATCGTTGGAAGATTATGCTATGGTCCAATATCTGGGGCGGCAGTCGATGGCTACAATCAAAGGTGTAGAAGATAATTTTGAACAGCTTACTCCCATTGACAGTATCCTGTTCGGACGCGGAGATCTGATTCTGCATGATGAAGTGGCTGATTATGCCATTCCGGGTATCCAGTTCCTTTCTACGTTGGGTACCGGCATCCGTTTTTTGGATCCTTTGGAAATATATGCTCCCCGTAGAGGAGCCAAAGTGAATATAGCCAATCCATCTTCCAGTTTCGTAACGGGGAATCTGTTCTCGTCTGGCTTGGTTTTCGCCGTGAATCAGGAAAAGTATGATGCCGCTTATATACTTACGTCTTTACGTTTTGCACGGAAACTTTTTCAATACACCGATGAAGTCAGTGCTATAAACCTGAAATTGAAGTCTGAAGCCAATGAGCGTTCTGTAAAGGAACAGATCAGTGATATTCTGGGAGATGATTTCCGGGTCGAAGACCGCTATGAGCAGCAGTCGGATACGTTCCGCATTATGGAAATCGAGAAATTGATTTCTTACCTTTTCCTTACCTTTATATTGATGATTGCGTGTTTCAATGTTATCGGTTCGTTGTCAATGCTGATTATTGATAAGCGTGACGATGTGGTAACGTTGCGTAATTTGGGAGCAAACGATAGACAGATAATACGTATCTTTCTATTTGAAGGCCGGATGATTTCGTTCTTAGGAGCTTTTATCGGGGTCATATTGGGATTGGTCCTTTGCTGGTTGCAACAGGAATACGGCCTTATTTCCTTGGGAAATTCCGGTAGTTTTGTAGTAGATGCTTATCCCGTAAGTGTCCATGTATGGGATGTTGTCCTGATTTTTGTTACTGTTCTGGTAATCGGTTCCTTGTCTGTATGGTACCCGATACGTTTCTTGAGCCGGCGTCTGTTAAATAAGTAGATACAACTGCCTTTGTATCTGTAAAGATGAAGGCAGTTGTATCTGGTTTTTTAGGGATTCAACCGGAAACTCAGGTGGGGTGGCTGGTTATAGCCTACATTCTGCCAGGCAACGGATAATCTGTACTGGCGGTCCTGCATTAAAGTGGCACGGCGGTCTTTTGCTGGAATCGGAGTTATATAGATACGCAATTCATTTTGGTCTTCCGATGGCCATATGACTTCTTCCCGCCAGTCTCCCAAAATATCTCCGGAGAGAGAGGGATTTCCTTTTGTCCCATTATTGGAGACTACACCTTCCGCCTTCATAAGAAGATCTGTTGTCTGTGTTTCCCAATTCCATTTGCTGATAGAGGTGTGGTCAAGCAGCTCCGACAGGTGGTCGGCGTCCCAGTATACGATAAAATTACAGGAAGCCGGTTTGTTCTTGGAGATTATGTCTCCGGTATCTGCTTTACGGAGTCCGGGCAGGTTGCTCCAACACTCGGATCCGGGAAAGCGTGGGTCAACGTCGGCTGATACACCTCTTCCCGCATCTGCACCCAGTCCGTCTTTCCAGATGATTTCCCCGGTTTTTCCGTCGAACATGGCCACTGCGGGAGTTCGTTTTACAATTGGATTATTCCCTTCATTCTCATGTACACCAAATACTTCAAGTCCCGGACGGGCAGGAATCAGGTCACCCACATGGATGGCATCGCCATGACGTAATCCGGTTGTGTAAAGTCCTTTTCCGTTATGGTCAACGGTCATTGCACCTACGCAGATTTCGTCGTATCCGTCCTGGTCGAAATCGGCAGTTGTCAGATTGTGATTTCCCATACCTGAATATCCATTCCATTCCGGTAAGGCGCTGTCGAAGGTCCATTTGTGTCTGAGTTTTCCGTCTGTAAAGGTCCATGCTGCCATTACAGTACGTCCATACCATCCTCTTATCATTATAGGTGAAGGGGTCTTGCCGTCCAGAAAAGCTATAGTTGCTGTAAAACGGTCGGAACGTCCTCCTGTATTATCGTTCCCGCAATTTCCGCCGATGCCTCCCCAACCGTCAAGTGGATAGCGTGTGGGAATATAAATTTCCGTATCTAAGGCCTTGCCGGTTTTCCCGTCGAATATTGTGATGTATTCCGGTCCTTGTACAATTTTACCGTAGGTCGGACTTGTTTTTTCGTAAGTACGCCAGTCTGCTTTGGGATCACCTATAGAATTGCCCGTACCGTCTATCGTTCCGTCCCCTGTTTTACAGCATAACTCGGCCTGTCCGTTTCCGTCGAAGTCGAATACCAGCAGATTGGTTGTAGCTGCTCCCGAACGGATATTAGGTCCCAGATCAATACGCCATAAATGTGTGCCGTCCATTTTATAGGCATCTATGATTGTATTGGCGGTGAAACCTTTTTGTGGTGGTCTTTTAGAATTCGTAGGGTCCCATTTTAATACGATTTCGTATTCGCCGTCTCCGTCAAGGTCTCCTATTGAACAGTCGTTTGCCTTGTATTCATAGATCTCGCCAGCTATTGTGCCGCCTTCAGGACGTTGGATAGGGATAGATAAATAGGGTTTGGGAGAGCCGGCTTGCCGGCTGAAGCGGGCGAGTTCTTTGCTTCCGCTTTTAAGAATCCAGGTATTGTCTTTCTCCCAGTTGACCGACATATCCTGAAAGTCGGATGTCTGTGTAATGGGGGCTGGGTTCAGTTTGATTGCTTTGCCTTTGCCGGTAGACCGGTAGATGTCGAATGGCATGTCGGTCTTGTCTGTAATGAACATTCTCCAGCTTAGTTGCATGCCATGTCCGTCAGAAATTCCGACAAATCCTCGTGAAAGCTTTTCTCCGTTATAGGGTTGTGCACCAAGATGGATGGGGAATGTGCACCCCATCATGAGGCAGAATAATAATGTTTTGTATTTCATATATCAAACTTTAGAGGTTGAAAAAATAAATATAGAGGTATTTTGTATGTCCATTCTGTATTATTGTGTAGAAAAGCTGGATAAAAGGACTCTGGAGTATTTTTATACTGTGAACAGAAATTTTTAATTAGGCATATTGGAGGTAATAAATCTTTATTTTATGGATATTTATGGACTATTAATAAATTGTTTTATGCGTTTTTAAAATAATTTATAAGATTGCTAAGTCTAAAAGATTGTTATTTATATAAAATAAACGTATTTTATTTGTATTCCGATTTTGACGGGACAATACTAATAATTTCTGTTAAAGACTTAGAAACTAATTTCATGGTCGTTTTTCCCATGTTTTATATACAATTTTCTATGCCGTATTAATAAAATTGGAAATAATTTTGTGACCAAAAAAATAACGATTGTTATATAATAGCCCTAACTTTTGTTTAACTTAATAATTTAGAAGTATGAAAGACAGGAAGATGTCTATTCTGTTGCGCGGCTCTTGTTTGATGCAGCGTTTATTTTTTCTAATCTTGTTGTCAGTAGTTGCGATGACTGCTTATGCACAAGGTAAGAGTGTGTCAGGTACAGTACTTGACAAAACTGGCGAAACGGTGATTGGTGCAAGTGTGTTAGTCCAAGGGACTACTAATGGTACAATTACTGATATGGATGGTAAGTTTACCTTATCTAATGTTTCTGATGATGCCGTTTTGGAAATTAGCTTTGTTGGTTATAAAACACAGGCCATTCCAGTAAAGGGACAATCTGTATTTAATGTGACGTTGTTGGATGATACAGAGGTCTTAGATGAAGTTGTAGTAGTAGGTTATGGTACTATGAAGAAAAGTGATGTTACAGGGGCTTTAACTCGTGTAACCTCATCTGTTATTGAAGAACGGCCGGTGCAGAATGCATTACAAGCAATGCAGGGAAAGGCTGCCGGTGTAGAAATTTCTACCAATAGTCGTCCTGGACAATTAGGGGATGTTCGTATTCGTGGTACACGTTCTATTGATAATTCTAATGATCCTCTTTATGTTGTAGATGGTATACCTTTGACTGCTGGGTCAATGGCAGATTTGAATCCTAATGATATTGAATCAATGGAAATTTTGAAGGATGCCTCAGCTACAGCTATTTATGGTTCTCGTGGTGCAAATGGTGTCGTACTTATTACCACTAAAAAGGGAATTAAAGGAAAAGCTTCTATTTCTTATAGTGGAAATGTTACTTTCTCAAAAATTGGTTCTATGACTGATTGGATGGATTCGGGAGAGTATGTTGATTGGCAAATGCAGAAATTGATAAATTCAGATAATTATCCAGGTAAATATGGTACAGCTCCAGATCCTGATCAAATAGCTAATATTTTTGACTTGGGTAATACACCGGAAGCCAAAGTGAATTTTGACCGTGCTTGGCAAAAGGATACGAGCGGTAATTATGTAATGCGTAATGCAACTCCAGAGGAAATAGCTAAAGGTTATGCAGCGCAGGTTCCAGTATATAATCCTAGTGCTTATGAGACTACAGACTGGACCAAATTGGTTACTCGTACAGGTATTACACAAAATCACCAGATTTCACTTTCGTCTGGTACAGAAACCTCTAATCTGTATTTATCTTTAGCTTATTTGGATCAACAGGCTGCCTTGAAGGATCAGGATTATAAGCGTTATTCTGCTAATATTAGTGGTGAAATTACTCCTATGCCTTGGTTGACTGTTGGTATGGGGATTAAGGCAAGCCATTCTATACAGAATTATGGTATTATTAATAATAGCTCTTCATCAAATACTGGTGCAAAAGATTCATATAGTTATGCATTGACGTTATTGCCTATTTATCCGGCTTTTGATGAAAATGGTAACCCTATACAAGGTGTTGGATCTAATAATGGTTTGGAGCATAATCCTGCATGGGATATTGATAAGGCCATAAATGAAACGCGTGTAACATCTATGTTGCTTAGTTCACATCTGGATATTGATTTTGGGAAAATATGGACACCGTTAGACGGTGTTAAATGGCGTACAAATTTAGGAGCTCAAACTCGTAATTCTCGTTATGGTAGTTATTATGGTGAGGAATTTTCTAATCCGTTGGAGAATTCAGCTTATGCTCCAAATACAGCATACAATGATCAGGATTCTAGTATTTCTTGGACTTTGGAGAATATGGTTTTTTATAATAAAACATTCTTAGATGCCCATACAATTGGATTGACATTGATGCAGTCGGCTGAAATGTATCGTACAGAAGGTATGGATTATCGTGCATATAGTTGTACTTTCCCTACGGCTTTGTGGTATGCATTGGCTAATTCTGATACAACTCGTAATGGCATTGGTTCTTCTTATTCTAAACAAACTCGTGCTTCTTACATGGGACGTGTGAATTATAATTTCAAAGATCGTTATTTGTTGACATTAACAGGTCGTTGGGATGGTGCTTCTGTATTAGCTTTAGGTAATAAATGGGATTTCTTTCCGTCAGCTGCTTTGGCATGGAAGATTAGTGAAGAGTCTTTTATGAAAAATATCTCATGGCTTGATCAATTAAAGCTTCGTGTAGGTTATGGTGTTACTGGTAATGCTTCTGTAAGTCCATATCAGACATCTGGTGCTATGACTGCATCAGGAGCAGGTAAATTTTTTGGCGAAGGTAATTCAACAGTAATTTCTAATGGAGCTAAGGCTAATGTATTACCAAATCTTGAGTTAGGATGGGAGAAGACTGCTTCAACTAATGTTGGTATTGATTTTGGTTTTTTGAACAATCGTATTAGTGGTAGTATCGAATACTATGAGGCCCGTACTCGTGATTTGATTTTGTCGAAAGCTATTCCTGGTATTTTAGGTTATACATCAATTCGTACAAATGTTGGTAAAACAGCCAACCGTGGTTTTGAGTTTACATTATCTACTGTAAATGTCAGCACTAGTGATTTTACATGGAAAACTGATTTTTCATTCTCTACAAATAAAGGTTGGATTGTAGAATTGGCTAATGGTAAGGTTGATGATACTGCTAATGGTTGGTTTATTGGTCGCCCGATTGATAATGTATGGAATTATAAATATGATCGTTTGTGGCAGAATACAGATAGTGATTTACGTTTGTTAGCTTTATATAAAGAAAATGGTATTACCATGAAACCTGGTATGGCGATGATTGAAGACCAACCTCTTGTTGAAGTTCCAGTAGGAACGGAAGGTGCAAAAACTGCTAATATTACATGGACAGATACTGAGGGAAATTCTCATACAGAAACTGTGACATATGAAGATAATGGCTTTGGTACTATCAATGATGATGATAAGAAGCATCTGGGACATTGGTCTCCAAAATGTTCGGCAGGATTTACTACTACTTTTACCTATAAAGATTGGGAGTTAAGTGCATTTTTCTATGGACGTTTCGGAGGTTTGTATTATGGTTTGACACAGACGTTAGGGCGTCGTGTTGAAACAGATTTGTGGAGTGTGGATAATCCGGATGGTAAATATCCTGTTCAATATAGTGGCGGTACATATACTGGAGTAACAGATTATAGTAAATATATGAGCTATACTAAGGGTAATATGGTTGCATTACGTAATATCTCGCTTTCATATAATTTCCCACAACGTTGGTTGAATAAGGCTGGTATTAATAAATGTCAGATTTATGCTCAATGCTTGAATCCGTTTATTTGGGGTGGTGAGTTGGTAAAAGCAGGTATTAATCCTGATGATATTACAGGATGGACTAATTTTAACTCAGAAGGAGAAACTACAGGTGGACAGACAAATAATACGATGTTAACACGTAGTTATGTAATTGGTATTCGTCTTGGATTTTAATTAATATTTAATTTAGTAATTATGAAATTTAATAAATATATTTTATTTTCTGTGGCAGCAGTCTCGTTGGCTTCCTGTACCGATAACTTTTTGGAAGAAGAGATGGTATCTACTATTACTCAGGATTACTTCAATACCGAAAAAGGAATGGGTGAATTGATTACTGCGACTTATGATGCTTTCCGTCAATCTAAACAATATACACAGGGGCCGTCAACATATTTTCTTGGGGTCGATAATATGACGGCTGCTGGAGCCACAACCTCTAATTATTCAGCTTCTGTTTGGAGTTCTACTGGAGCTCCTGCTAATAATATGGATGGCCTTTGTGCTGAATATACAAGTAGTCAGATGCTAGGATATTATCCTACTATTAATAACTGTAATCGTGTTATTCAGACTATTAATGAAGGAAAAGGTCCCGGTAAATATGCATCAGGAACTGACGCAGCCCGTGCAAAAGCTGAGGCTTTGTTTAATCGTGCTTATTGTATCTATATTATGAATACATTCTTGGGTGATGTATATTTCCCGCGTACATATACAACTGGGTTGCCAAGTAGTTATGCATTCAAACGTGAATCATCTGAATCTATTTATAGACAAATAATTACAGATCTTCGCTATGGTTTTGATAATCTACCTACAGCTTCAGAAATGGCTTCTGGTGAATTTGGTAGAGCTACAAAAGGAGCAGCCGCTCATTTCTTGGCAAAATTGTATTTGTATCGTTATATGGGTAAGGATTATGGAACAGCTGAGTATGGGCGTAATTCGGATGGTACAATAGATAATACTAATCCTAAATCATATTTGGGTATGCTATATAAAGGCACAGGTTCTGCTGATTTGGATTCTTGTATTTATTATAGCAATTATGTAATTGATCAGGATGGTCATTATGCTTTAGCTGACGATTATGGAACATTATTTGTCCGTAAAGGTGGGGATTTCTCTGGTGAAACAAGTCCGGAAATAATATTTTCTTGTGTATATGGTTATCCGGCTACTGATGGAAATAATGGCCGGTATGGGAATCGTTTAATGTATTTCTTGTCACCGGCATATATGGTCGCATTGTGGGGGATTCCTGAAACATGTTGTGATTATCCATATCGTGGACGTTCCCATATTGCTTCGACGAACGATTTTGGGTTTGATGTTTTTGCGGATAAAACGATTGATTCACGTTTTGAAAAGTCTTTTTGGGTTGAAATGGAAACAGCTCTTCGTGGAACAGGAGGGGCGAGTGGCTATGCTGCAAATCTGCCTTATTATGCTTATAATGATCCTCAAAATGGGACTTATGTTTGGACTGAAGAGCAGGCTTCATATTTTAATTCACACATATTACCGACTTATGATCGTCAGTCGTGGGGTGGACGTCAGGCTGTAGCTGGAGAACATAAGATGGGTTCAGGTGATCTTGCTTATGCTTATTTGGAAAATACTAAAGCAACGGCTATTGATTTGGATGAGGCAGAAGCACAACCTTATTTCTTATTTGCACGTTGGGTGAAAAAAGATGGAAAGTATTATTATCGTCCTGTACGTAATCAGAGAAATGGTAACGAGCCTTATTTGGATCATACAAATCATGGTGGTTTGAATAACATGTCCAAAGAACCTCAGCCGGCAACCCGTAAATATGATGATCCAGATCGTCCGGGAGCAGATACTTATTATTCAGGACGTGATGTTCCTATTTTCCGTATTGCAGAAACTTATTTGATTCGTGCTAATGCTTATGGATTGAAAGGGCAATATTCAAATGCGATAGCTGATATTAATAAGGTTCGTGAACGTGCCGCATATCGTCCAGGTGAAAAACGTGCTGAAGTAATTGCTCGTTTGTATCCAGGCAGTGAAAATCTGGAGTCATCTGAGCGTCATTACCCATATACAGTGACTCAAGATTATTCTTCTAAGATGATGATTGATGCCACTTCATGGGATGGTAGTTCTCAGGCTTCTGTACGGGAAATGTATCCAGGGCAGAGTATTTTAGGTGGTGCTTTAAGTGAAACTGATCGTTTCCAGAATTTTATTTTGAATGAAGTTGCTCGTGAATTCAATATGGAAATGATTTATTATGATTGGTTACATCATTCTGCTTGGCAGTATGTTCGTATATTGTATCATAATAAGGAGGCATCTACATTGACTGAGGGTCCTGATTATTGGCCAGTAGCAGATAATGAAGTTAGTGATGGGTCTCTTTCTGGACGTAAAGGTTTAGGATTTTTACAGCCTTATCATACCTTGAAACCCTTTAAACAGGCAACCCTTGATTTGTATACAGACGAGAATAACAATGTTCTTGATGAGGCTGGAAAGAAAGCTTATCAAAATTATGGCTATAATAATTAATGTGTAACTAATTGACATGAATTTAAAGTTTTAGAATTCATATTCTTATGATATTTCAGTAATATCTTAGGCAATAAAGATGAAAATGAGGTTAGCCAACTAATTCGTAATACTAAAAGTTAAGTACGAATTGGTTGGCTTTCTTTTGTTATTTTAATGAAATATCTTTAGATAATTCCTAGAAATCAACAATCCCTCCAGACTGTCTGACTTACATACTGAAAAGCCAGACAGTCTGGAGGGATTGTTTCAGAGTAAGCATTCGGTAAACCACGTATTTTTATCTCCAACTTCCATCATTAACTTTACGTCCAAAAAGCAAAGTTATGATGACACGAGAAGAAGTAGTAGAGATAATGAACTACTGCAAAGAGCACAAAGTGACTTATAAGTCAAGATTAGAGGAGCTCAATATCCCTGTATGGCGGTTTTATGACAGCAAATCCCGTTATGCCGCCGAGCAATCATCGGGTAAATCGGCTCAAGGTGAGTTTATCGAGCTTCCCCACAGCGGATCTTTTGTTCCTGTTCCTTCATTTGCCGGAACAAGCGGGCGTAAACAGAAAAACGCACCGATCCCGCCAAGCGGATTGAAAGAGATAGAAATACGTACACCGGCCGGTACTGCCATACGCATTTGCGGTGAGCTAAATGAAAAGGAACTGTTTTCAATCATCCAGGCCTGCAGCCATGTTCAGCCTTAATGACAGTATGCGCTATCTGTTGTATAACCGCCCGACTGATATGCGCAAAAGCTTTCATACTCTCAGCGGTATCATTACCGACGCCATGGGTCAGGACCCCAGCAACGGCAACGTATATATCTTCATAAACCGTGCCCGTGACCGCATAAAGCTCCTGCATTGGGAGCCGGGCGGCATGGTGCTGTATTCCAAACTTCTGGAAGCCGGTACCTTAGGCAAGCCTGATTCTGCCAACGACAATGAGGTCTGTACAAATATAGAATGGCGGGAACTTGTCATGATTGTGGAGGGTATCATGGAAGCCCGCGACTCCCGTCGCACGAGACTTGAAAACCTGCAGAAACTTCGAAAATAGTATCGGATTTTTACTCTATTCGCTTTTGTATGTCATTGGATTTTAGTATATTTACATTGTAGAACAATGAGATACAGATGCTTACAGAAGAACAGGAAAAAGCCTTATTGGAAGAAATTGAGAAGCTCCGTCAGGATAAAGCGGCGCTTATCAGCAGGGTTTCCTCGCTGGAACAATCCCTTTACTGGCTCCGGAAAAAAGTCTTTGGGCGGATGAGCGAGAAGAGTCTTCCGCTTGATCCCAACCAGCTGTTTCTGTTCTCAAAGGAGGAAATGTCCTCCATGGAAATATCCCGGATGGAGAAGGAAGTCCGCAAGAGTGAAGAAGAAATCACCAGAACTATAAAAGTCAAGGAAAAACCGGTCCGCAAGTCTCTGGACACTTCCTCACTGCCTGTAGAGGTTGTTGATCTTTACCCTGAAGGGACAACAGACGAGGAAGGCAGGCTTAAGGATGAATTCATTGAAATCGGAAAGGAAGAGAGTTCACGCCTGGAACGTGTTCCGGCAAAAGTATATATCCTGAAGACCGTCCGTCACAAAGTGATAAGTAAATCCGATATGGAGAAATACCCCGAGGAAAGGCAGATCCTGATTCACCCGCTACCTCTTGTTCCGGTCAGCAAATGTATGGCAGGCGCCTCGGTCCTGACGGACATTATCATCGGCAAGTTCATGTATCATCTCCCGTTCTACCGTCTGATACAGCAGTATCGCGAATCAGGAATCAGCATAAGCGAATCTACCATGTGCGGATGGTATGAAATGGCGGTGGAGAAACTCAAGCTGCTGTACAACCTGCTCAAACAGAAGATACTCTCCAGTGAGTATATACAAGTGGACGAGAGTGTCATTCCTGTGATGGACAATGAGAAACATAAGGCGAAAAAAGGGTATGAGTGGTGCGTGCGCGACGGCATCACGGGGGACGTCATGTTCCATTATGACCGTGGCAGCCGTTCGGGGATGGTAGCCCGTGAACTGCTGGGATGCTACCGTGGCATTGTGCAATGTGACGGCTATGCAGCTTACGAACAGTTCGAGCAGATGAAAGGAATCACCCTGGTCGGCTGTTGGGCACATGCCAGAAGGAAGTACGTGGATGCCCTGGAAGAGAACAGGACCCTGGCCACACAGGCAATACACTACATCGGCAAGCTGTACAAGATAGAATCTGAAGCCAATGATGCCGGACTCGCAGCCGAAGAGCGTAAGGAAAAACGTATCAGTGAGGCCTATCCGCTGATACTTGAATTTGAAAAGTGGCTGCAGGATGCTTATCTCAGAGTGCTTCCTAAAAGCCGCATGGGTAAAGCCATCGAATATACGTACACGCTTCTTCCCAGGCTTTCCAGATACGTAAACGACGGAAGAATCGAAATTGATGACAACCGCATAGAAAATGCCATAAGACCTTTGGCCTTGGGCAGAAAGAATTATCTGTTCTGCGGCAACGACGCATCCGCATACAGGGCTGCCATCGTGTACTCACTGATTGCCACCTGCAAGTCTGCAGAAGTAGACCCCAGAATCTGGATGGAAGATGTCCTGAGTAAAATCCCATATTATGAAAGGGATGAGAAGAATATGGAAGAACTTCTACCACGTGATTGGGCTAAATCCCATCAAACTTGTTCCGAATAGATACTATTAGTTCCGAATCGACTACAAATAACACCGATTCGGAACTAATTCACAAAATTTGCAACGTGGTTTACCGAATGCTTACGTTTCAGAAATCTATATGATTTTATTCTTCTGCCAGTACGAAATCCAATTGTTTCTTTTCCAGATTAGCACGGGCCACTTTGATTTTGATCGGGTCGCCTAGGCTGAATTTGCGGTGATGGCGGCGTCCTATCAAGCAATAATTCTTTTCGTCGAATTCATAATAGTCATTGCCCAGATCACGCATGGATATCATTCCTTCACATTTGTTTTCGTTGATTTCCACATAGAGGCCCCATTCCGTTACACCGGATATAACTCCGTCATAAACGTTTCCGATACGTTCTCCCATAAATTCTACCTGTTTGTATTTGATAGAAGCGCGTTCGGCGCTGGCGGCAGTCTGTTCCATTGCTGAACTGTGTTCACATAAGGCTTCATATTTATCGGCTTGGGCCGTACGTCCGCCTGCCTCATATCGGGTAAGCAGACGATGTACCATCAGGTCGGGATAACGACGTATAGGTGAGGTAAAATGAGTATAATAATCAAAGGCCAGTCCGTAGTGTCCGATGTTATGGATAGAATAGCGTGCCTTCTGCATGGCTCTCAGTGAAACGGTCTCTATCAGATTCTGCTCTTTTTTACCGGTTACATCACTGAGCAGGCGGTTCAATGATTTTGACACTTCGGTTTTGCTTCCACTGGTACGGATCTTGTATCCGAATCGGGCTATAAACTGACTTAGATTGTCGAGCTTGTCGGGATCCGGCAGATCGTGGATACGGTAAGGGAATACTTTCGGTTTTTTGTTTTTAGGCGTTTTTCCTACATGTTCGGCTACGGTACGGTTGGCTAGCAGCATGAATTCCTCAATCAGCTTGTTGGCGTCTTTGGACACCTTGAAATAGACGCTGAGGGGTTTGCCTTTCTCATCAATCTCGAATTTCACTTCACAACGGTCAAAATTGATTGCACCGGCCGCCATCCGTTTTTCGCGTAAGATTTTGGCAAGTTTGTCTAACTCCAGAATTTCCTCTTTATAATCTCCCTGTCCGGTTTCGATGATATTCTGTGCTTCTTCGTATGTGAAGCGTCGGTTGGACTTGATTACGGTATGGCGGATACGGTAGTCTTTGACTTCCGCTTTGTCGTTCATGTCGAAAATGACCGAATAAGCCAGTTTTTCTTCATCCGGCCGGAGGGAACAGATGAAATTACATAGACGTTCCGGAAGCATCGGTATGGTACGGTCTACAAGATAGACGGATGTAGCGCGTTTTACCGCCTCTTTGTCGATGACACTGCCTTCGGTCACGTAATGTGATACATCGGCTATGTGTACACCTACCTCCCATAATCCTGGTTTTAGCTGACGGATGGAAAGGGCGTCATCGAAATCCTTGGCGTCTTTCGGGTCGATAGTAAAGGTTACGACATCCCGGAAATCTTCCCGTTCGGCATAGTCTTGTGGAGTGATTTCTGCCGATATCTTGTCGGCAGCTGCTTCTACATTCTGTGGGTATGTATACGGTAATCCGTATTCTGCCAGTATGGCATGCATTTCGGTTGTATTGTCTCCGGCTTTACCCAGTATATCGATGACTTCTCCAAACGGGTTCTTGGCTTCATCGGGCCATTCAATGATTTTTACTACAGCTTTATCGCCGTCCTTGCCTCCTTTCAGCTTTTCTTTCGGGATAAAGATGTCATTGGCAAGGGTACTGCTTTCCGTAAGCAAAAATGCATAGTTCTTGCTTACTTTCAGTGTACCGACAAACGTACTGTTTGCATGTTCCAGTATCTCAATGACTTGTCCTTCTATATCATGACGACGACGTTTGGCACATAAAGCTACCTTTACCTTGTCATTGTTCATGGCATGGCCTGAATTACGTTCGGCTATGAAAATCGGTTCTCCTCCGTTGTCCGGGATAAATGAATTCTTTCCATTGCTTTTCCGTACAAAGGTACCAGTCAGAATCTGACCTTTGTCATTGAGCTTGTAATGGCCTTTCTCTGTTTCGAGAAGGAAATTGTCTTCTGTCATTTCTTGGATAGTATCTACACAAAGCATTTTCAGTGGGTGTGTAGTAAGGTGCAATGATACGAATATCTGTTTGAGGCTGAAACTCTCTGTTGGCTTGGTACGGAAGAAGTTTATCAGTAGCTCACTCAGCTCTTTTTTCTTCATTCTTTTTCCGCCTTTTTTCTCTTTTTTGTTTTTAGCCATAGTTTCTCTATTTTAGTTTATATTCATGAAATGGCATCTGATTGATATCACTAGTACAAAGTAAGCAAAATAAATGAAATGGCACATCAATAACTTGTTTTATTTTAAGGAAAGATGTATATAAACCATTATCTTTGTGCTCTGTTTTTAACGGAATGAAAGAATGGATAAAACTGATGCAGTTCTACGTGAGAAAGAACTTTATAAAGTGACTTTGGTAGGAAGTTTTGTAAACGTCCTGCTAGTAGCTTGCAAATTTGTTGCAGGAATCTTGGGGCATAGTGCGGCAATGGTAGCTGATGCCGTACATTCTCTTTCTGATTTGGTAACAGACGTAATTGTGATTGTCTTTGTCCGTGTTTCCGGGAAACCGGCCGATAAGAATCATGATTATGGGCATGGTAAGTATGAGACTTTGGCCACTTTGCTGATTGGTGTGGCATTATTGGCTGTGGGTGTAGGTATTTTTTGGAATGGAGCTGAACAGATCATGGCTTTCATCAACGGTGAGAAGTTAGCTTCTCCCGGTTGGATTGCTTTAGGAGCAGCTGTCGTTTCTGTCGTGTCTAAGGAAATATTGTTTCAATATACCCGTCGGGTAGGACGGATGTTTGACAGCCCCGCTGTAATAGCCAATGCCTGGCATCACCGGAGCGATGCCTTTTCGTCTATCGGTACGGCTGTCGGTATCGGTGGAGCTATTATTTTAGGGGAAAATTGGAGGGTACTGGATCCTATAGCTGCTGTAGTTGTGAGTCTGTTCATTATAAAGGTCTCCATTATGCAGCTGAAACCTTGTCTGGACGAATTGCTTGAAAGTTCGTTGCCTGAAGAAGTGGAGAAACAGATCACCGAGATTGTCCTTTCTGAAGAAGGTGTTAGTGAGCCGCATCATCTCCGGACACGTCGGATAGGCAGCCATTATGCCATTGATGTACATATCCGCATGGATGGTAATCTGAAATTATCGGAGGCACACGCTAAAGCGACTGCTGTCGAGCGTAAGTTAAGAGAAAAATACGGTGAAGGAACGTATGTGAGCCTTCATGTAGAACCCGAAAAATAAACAGATGAAGAAAAAAGTTTTGGTTACAGGAGCCAGTGGCTTTATAGGCAGTTTTCTGGTTGAAGGTGGTCTGGAACGTGGAATGCAGGTCTGGGCGGGTGTCAGGAAGAGTAGCAGCCGCAAGTATCTGCAGGAGCAGGACATACGTTTTGCCGTTCTTGATTTTACTGATTCCGACCACCTGGCCGAACAGTTGCAGAAGCATAAACTGGAGCATGGAGGATGGGATTATATCATCCATTGTGCCGGTGTGACCAAATGTAGTGATAAGGCTGACTTTGAAATCGGAAATTATTGGGCAACACGTCATTTCATCGAAACGTTGGTCCGCCTGGATATGGTACCTGAACGGTTTATCTATCTCAGTTCTCTGAGTGTTTTCGGTCCGATTCATGAAAAAGATTATATGCCGATATGTGAACAGGATACCCCTCATCCTAATACGGCTTACGGAAAAAGTAAGTTACATTCGGAAGAGTTTCTGTTTTCAATGGAAGATTTTCCTTATGTGATATTCCGTCCTACGGGGGTTTACGGTCCCCGTGAACGTGACTATTATCTGATGGCTGAATCAATCAGCAGGCATTTGGATATAGCGGCGGGATTCCGTCGTCAGGATATCACATTTGTGTATGTAAAGGATCTGGTCAAGGCTGTTTATCTGGCTATTGAAAAAAAGGTTTCCCGAAGATCTTATTTTGTCAGTGACGGAAAAGTCTATAACAGCCGTACTTTTTCCGATCTGATCCGGAAGGAGTTGGGAAATCCATGGTGGATCCGTTTTACTTGTCCTCTGCCCTTGCTGAAAGTCATCTCTTTCTTTTCAGAACAAGCTGCAAAGCTGTTTCATAAGGGAAGTACGTTGAATCTGGATAAATATAAGATTATGAAGCAGCGTAACTGGCGTTGTGACATTACACCTCTGGAGAAGGAATTAGGCTATAAAGCCGATTACTTGTTGGATAAAGGCGTTAAGGAAACTATTGCTTGGTATAAGAAAGAAGGATGGCTATAAAGTTATTTGAACGGGTTGAAAGTGGAAAAGGACTTTTTGCTGTAGAGGCAATCAGTCTTATATATAATGCACTTACCTCCATATTGATATTGTTGTTATATGCACGGATGGACCATCCGGGTACGATGTTGCTGGAACGTTTGGGAATCGTTGTATTGACGTTTGTGCTGATTTATCTGTATCAGGCATTCCCCTGCCGTCTGACAGCTTTTATCCGTATGGCAGTCCAGATGGTATTACTGGCCTATTGGTACCCCGATACATTCGAATTTAACCGTTTGTTTCCAAATCTGGATCATCTGTTCGCACATGCCGAGCAAGCTATATTCGGTTGTCAGCCGGCTGTCACCTTCAGCAGGTTATGTCCTTCCATATGGTTCAGCGAACCGTTCAATATGGGATATTTCTGTTATTATCCCATGATATTGGTCGTTGTAGTGTATTATTTCCTTTTCCGTTTCGAATGGTTCGAGAAAATCTGTTTTGTGCTGGTTACGTCTTTCTTCATCTATTATTTCATCTATATTCTTTTACCGGTTGCCGGTCCTCAGTTTTATTTTCCTGCCGTAGGTATGGATAAGATAAATGCATGTATATTCCCTTCAATCGGGGATTATTTTAATACCAATGATTACCTGATTCCCGGACCGGGTTTTGATAAAGGCTTCTTTTATCGGTTGGTCGAGGCTTCACAGGAAGTGGGTGAACGTCCTACTGCTGCATTCCCGAGTTCGCATGTCGGTATTTCTACCATTGTGATGATCATGGCATGGCGTGTCAGCAAGAAGCTGGCATTTGTGCTGGCTCCCTTCTATATCTTGTTGTGTTGTGCTACAGTCTATATTCAGGCCCATTATCTGATTGATGCTATTGTGGGATTTGTTTCAGCATTTTTTGTGTATCAACTGGCTACTTTGATGTATAAACGTTGGTTTATTTCACCGGTATTTAAACTGATGGGTTGATTTTTTCATTTTTTGTGTTACTTTTTGTGGCGAATTGCGTCTAAAGGGTAGATAAACATTAAAACATATAAAAAATGAAGACATCGGTTGGAGTTGTAGGCTCCTTTATGTTTGTAGCGGTTTTGTTTCTATGTTCCGCTTGCGGTTTTGCTGTAACGGGTAAAACCATTGTTCCCAGCAAGACGTATGTAACCCGGGAGGTCAGTGCCACTCATGTGACATCAATTGTAGCTTATGCATCGGTCAATGTGGTTTATTATCAGACTGCGGGCAGTCCGCGCATTGAGATTTATGCACCGGAAAATATATTGCCTTATATTGATGTTGCTGTTTCGGACGGTGAGCTGAAAGCCGGAATTAAGTTGAAGAATGGAGAATCTGTCAGATGGGGAGACAGCAAATGTGAAGTCCGTGTATATGCTCCTGAAGTCATTTCTTTTGCGGCTTCGAGTTCGGCCGATATAAAGTTAGGTACTGCTTTGAATACGGCTAAGCCGGTACGCATCCATTCATCCAGTTCGGGAGATGTGGATGCTTCTGCCATCAAATGCGGGGAGTTGGATATGGAGGCTTCAAGCAGTGGTGACATCAAGTTGTCGGATGTAGTATGTAATGGAAAGGTTACTTTGGATATTTCCAGTAGCGGTGATATCAATATTGATAAATTGGATGGCGGAGCTTTCTTCTTGTCAGCTTCCTCATCGGGCGACTGTAATGTGGGATCATTGGTCAGCTCAGCCGATGTGGAAATGGAAGCTTCTTCGTCAGGAGGCTGTGAGGTTAAGTCGGTGACTTGTTCGGGAAATATTTCTGCTGTAGCAAGTTCGTCGGGCGATATTGTTTTGAAAAACGGTTCTTGTCGGGATGCTGTCTTTTCAGCGACGAGCAGTGGTAATGTGGTGGCCGATAATGTAAAGGCCGGTAATGTGACGGCCAGTGCTTCAACTTCTGGCGATATTACCTGCCATCCGTCCGGAACACTTACTGTCAAGGTATCGACAGGAGGTAGTGTCGGCTATAAAGGGAGCCCTGCGCATATTTCAGGTGATGTGAAGAAGGTTTCCAGGTTATAAGGAGATTATAAGGAGAAAAAGGTAAGGATATGTTCCGGTTTTATCCGCATATCCTTACCTTTTTTATTTTTATAGCTGTTGTCCGAATGTCATTTCGATATGATCCAGGATTTCATTCAGCTGTACTAGTGTTTCAGCTCTCAGCATAGCTATGCGGGTCTCTTTGAAATTCGGGATACCCTTGAACAGGGGAGAGGCAGCCAGGTGACGGCGGACATGGAGGATTCCTCTTCTTTCATCGAGAAGATTGACACTGTCTTGTACTTCGCGTCGTAGTACGTCCATTTTCCATTTGAAGGAAAGGGGAGGGAGCTGTTCTCCCGTTTTCAGATAATGTTTCACTTCCTTGAAGATCCAGGGCCGTCCAAAGCTGGCACGTCCTATCATGATGGCGTCTACTCCATATCTGTCGAAACATTCCTTGGCACGTTCGGCAGAAGTGATGTCGCCGTTTCCTATAATAGGAATATGGATCCGGGGATTTTTCTTGACTTCACCGATCAAGGTCCAGTCGGCTTCTCCGGTATACATCTGGGCGCGTGTACGTCCGTGTATGGTCAAAGCTTCTATACCGCAATCCTGCAGTTGTTCTGCCAGGTCGACAATAATTTTGTGGTCGGCATCCCATCCGAGGCGGGTCTTTACTGTAACCGGTATTTTTACGGCATTGACAACAGCCTTGGTAATTTCCAGCATTTTCGGTACGTTCTGCAGCATGCCTGCTCCTGCTCCTTTTCCGGCAACCCGTTTTACGGGGCATCCGAAGTTGATGTCAAGAATATCCGGTTGTGCCTGTTCTACGATGCGTGCGGCTTCAACCATTGTTTCGGTATCCTTGCCATATATCTGGATGGCTACAGGGCGTTCGGCTTCACTGATGTTCAGTTTTAGCAGTGTTTTTCCGACAGAGCGGATCAGTGCATCGCTTGATACGAATTCGGTATATACCATATCGGCCCCGAATTCCTTGCATAACAGGCGGAATGCAGGATCGGTCACATCTTCCATGGGAGCCAGCAATACGGGCTTTTCTCCTAAGTCTATATTCCTAATATTCATTGCGTATAGTTGGTTTTCCTATCGTAAATATCTTATATATAATGAAATGGCTGATTCCGGCTGCAAAATTACGGAAAAATTCACTACCTTTGCATCCCAAATCAACAAGAAAAGGATGAATTATTCTATAAAAGATTTTGAAATCATGGCTCCTGTGGGCTCTCGTGAGTCGTTGGCTGCGGCTATTCATGCAGGGGCCGATTCCATTTATTTCGGAATTGAAAGCCTGAATATGCGTGCACGTTCGGCCGGCACGTTTACGGTTGACGATTTGCGTGAAATCGCAAAGGTTTGTGACGAACATGGTGTAAAGAGTTACCTCACAGTCAATACCATCATCTATGATGAAGACATTGAGCTGATGCGTAAAATCATTGATGCCGCGAAAGAGGCAGGTATCAGTGCAGTTATTGCAGCCGACGTGGCGGTGATGTCATATTGTAATCAGGTGGGGCAGGAGGTACATCTCTCCACTCAGTTGAATATCAGTAATGCTGAGGCCTTGAAATTCTATGCCCAGTTTGCCGATGTGGTGGTACTGGCCCGTGAGCTGAATTTGAAGCAGGTCCGTAAGATTTATGAAGCGATTCAGGAACAGCATATTGTCGGGCCTATGGGAAATCCGGTTCGTATCGAAATGTTCTGTCATGGAGCTTTGTGTATGGCTGTGTCTGGAAAATGTTACTTGAGTCTGAACGAGCTGAATGCGTCGGCCAATCGTGGAGCCTGTATGCAGGTATGCCGCCGGTCGTATATTGTAAAGGATAAGGAGAGCGATATTGAACTGGAAGTCGATAACCAGTATATCATGTCACCGAAGGATCTGAAGACTATCCATTTCATGGATGAGATGATTGAGGCCGGTGTGCGTGTGTTCAAGATTGAAGGGCGTGCCCGTGGACCGGAGTATGTGAAAACCGTGGTAGAATGTTATAAGGAAGCTATCCGTTCTTACTTGGACGGTACTTTTACAGAAGAGAAGAAGGCTGATTGGGATGCCCGTTTGAAGACGGTATTTAACCGCGGATTCTGGAACGGTTATTATTTAGGCCAGCGTTTGGGGGAATGGAGTAAGAACTACGGTTCGGAAGCGACAGAACGCAAGGTATATGCAGGACGTGGTATCAAATACTTTTCGAATATCGGTGTAGCCGAGTTTCTGATTGAAGCTGCCGAAATCAAGATTGGCGACAAGTTGCTGATTACGGGACCTACTACCGGAGCCATGTATGTAACGCTGGATGAGGCTCGTGTTGACCTGAAGCCGGTAGATGTTGTCAAGAAAGGAGTACATGTTTCATTCAAGGTTCCCGACCGTGTACGGCCTAGCGACAAGCTTTATCGGATTGTACCTGCCGACGAGTTGAAGAAGAAATGACGGATTACTCTTTTATATGATAAAAAGACGGCTGAGATGAAAACTGGCAGACATGTTCCATCTCAGCCGTCTTTCTTTTCATGTCCGGTTATTCCAGAACAATGCTTCTTACACGGACTTTTTCATGCAGGAATGTAGCTGCCGATTCCTGAAATTTTTCGATTGATTCTGTTGTAAGGAATTCGCAGGTCCCGTTAGCTGTACATCGGGACTTTATTTCCGGATGACGCATCAGGTAGTCTTTCAGGCTGTGGGCAACATATTCGCCTTGGGCTATCAGATGGATGTGGGATGGGGTGAATTGCCTGATCTTGTCTATCAATAAAGGATAATGGGTACATCCCAGGATGATTGTATCTATTTCCGGATCCTGGCCCAGCAGTTGATCCAGGTATTTCTTTACAAAATAGTCGGCTCCCGGAGAGTCATATTCATTGTTCTCAACCAATGGAACCCATAAAGGACAAGCTACAGCGGTTACTTTTATATCGGGATACAGCTTATGTATTTCCAGCGGATATGATTCCGATTTTACAGTTCCAGCCGTGGCAAGCAGTCCTATGTGGCGTGACTGGGTCAGTCCGCCAATACATTCCACAGTAGGACGGATTACCCCTAATACCCTCCGGTGAGGATCTATATGGGGGAGATCATTCTGCTGTATACTACGTAAAGCTTTGGCCGAGGCAGTGTTACAGGCTAGGATGACCAGCGGGCATCCGAATTCAAACAGCTTGCGTACGGCTTGTAGGGTAAATTCGTAAACTACCTCGAATGAACGTGTACCATATGGAGTACGTGCATTGTCTCCAAGGTAGATATAGTCGTACTGAGGGAGCAGTTCACGGAATTTGTTGAGGATAGTCAGCCCTCCATAACCGGAATCAAAGACACCGATAGGTCCAGTTGTAAACATAGGCATATAAAGGTAGAAGGTTATAAATAAAAAACGAAGAATCTGGCAGACTGTTCGAAACAAGTGTTACCGGATTCTTCGTCAGTATCGGATCCCTTTGAACGGAGGTTCCGAGGGATTAGGGATATCTTGATTATTTTGTAGTAGTTGCTGGTGCTGTAGTCGCTGTTCCTGGATTGTAAGGAGCTGCTGTCAAGCTGATACCCAGTTTTGTCTTGATATCATTGGTTACATCCTTAGACATTGTTTCGTTAACGTAAGGAATATCTGTACGGTTCAGGTCGAAGATATAAGTGTAACCGCCGGCAGCACCGATAGCTTTGACTGCATCTTCCATTTTCTTATAGATCGGTTCCATCATATCTGTATATGATTTCTGCAATTGCTGCTGGGCATCCTGCTGGAACTGGATTCCTTTTTCCTGCAGTTCCTGCAATTCTTTCTGACGACGTTCCTGGATATTTGCCGGCAAGTTTTTCTGTTCCTGCTGGTATTCTGCAAATTTTTTGTTGAACTCGTCCGAAGCACGTTTGATTTCGTCTTCATATTGCTTCTGTAAAGCTTGGATGTCAGTCTGGGCTTTTGCATATTCCGGCATTACAAGGATAACATCCATAGATTTGTAATGTGCAAATTTCTGAGCGAATACGGTCATCGGAGCGATGAGTAAAAGTAATAAAGCAATTTTTTTCAACATAATCTTATAGTTTCTAATGTTATGGTTAAAATACTTAATTCAATGTCGACTGCAAATGTATGAAATTAATTTGAATATCCTAATTTCGAGAGGATTTCATTGCTGATATCAATGCGTGGTGATGCGAAAATCATGCTTTGGGCCGATGCACGGTCAATAACTGCATCATAATTTTTTTCTACAGCTACTTCTTTTACGGCGTTATAGATGGCATCTTGGATCGGCCCGATCAATTCCTGACGCTTTTTCATGATTTCGCCTTCCGGGCCGAAATATTTTTTCCGGAGTTCGGCCGCTTCTTTTTCTTTAGCTACAATCTCTTCTTCTTTTACAGTCTTTTGGGTAGCAGTCAGTTTCCCGGCTGTCTGCTGGTAAGTTTCATAAAGGGTTTTGGCTTCGTTCCCTTTTGCCTCCATTTCACTTTGCCATTGCTTGGAGAGGCTTTCCAGCTGGCGGTTTGCCTGTTCGTAAGCTGGAATCTGTTTCAAGATATATTCCATGTCAATGAGTGCAAAGCGCTGGGCCTGTACTGCTAATGTGCACACTGCTAACAATGCTACCGAAAGGATCAATCTTTTCATAATATAGTGTTTTTAATGCTGATGGCGGATGTTGCGGGAACAACATCCGCATCAGGCAGGTAATTAGAATTCTTGTCCGATAATGAAGTGGAACTGGCTCTTGCTATATTGCATGGAACCGTTGATCTTGTCGAAACCATATGCCCAGTCAATACCCATCATACCGATCATAGGCAGGAAGATACGGACACCCACACCGGCCGAACGTTTCAACTGGAACGGATTGAATTTGGTTACATCGGTCCAGGCGTTACCGGCTTCTACGAATCCCAATGCATAGATACTGGTTGAGTTTTCCAGCATTAGCGGATAACGTAATTCAGCTCCCAGACGGATGTATGCATAACCTTCGCTACCGTAAGGTGTCAAGGATCCGTTTTCATAACCGCGTAATGCAATGGTTTCGGATGCGTAGTTGTAGCTGTAGCCCGTCATACCGTCACCTCCCACGTAGAAGGTTTCGAACGGTGAACGTTTGTATTTGTTGAAATGTCCCAGAATACCGAATTCAGTACGGGTCATGATTACCGGACACTTCTGGATGTCCATCAATGCCGTATAAGTCTTGGCTCTGAATTTCCATTTGTGGTATTCGATCCATTTATACATGCTGGCAGCCTCTTCATAATTGTCTTTGCCGTAGGTTGAATAGTCTTTCTTGCTGAACAGAGAATATGGCGGCGTTATCTGTAGAGATGCGCTGAATTCGGAACCGTAACGCGGGAATATCGGGTTATCGGTTGAGTTACGTGCCAGCGTCAGGTTCAGCGCCAGACTGTTGCAGTTACCTGTATTCATATACTGCCCGTTGTTCAGTTTGATGTAGAGGTAGCTCCAGTCTTTCAGCATGAAGCGTTGGTATGACAATTCGGCCGATAAGGTGAAGAAGTCGTCCGGCCAGCGGAGACGTGTTCCCCATCCTAATGAAAGCCCGAACATCTTGATTGACTTGTCAGGATTGTAGTACAATTCATAATTGTCGTAGTATCCGCCATAGGTATTACCCCATCCTGATATGTAGTTGTAATAGCTGTTCATGACGGCCGAGTTGTAATACTGGTCGCTGACGTCAGTCTGTACAGAGAAGAAAGCCGACAATGAAAGTGAATTCGGGCGTTTCCCTCCGAACCACGGGTCAAGCAGTGAGATACTATACGACTGGTAGTATCGTCCGTTGGTCTGTCCGCTGATTGTCAGTGTCTGTCCGTCACCTTGTGGAAGGAAACCACGGAAGTTGTCGTTCTTGCGGAACAGGTTGGCGAACGAGAAGTTCGTGAACTTCAAGCTCAGCTTACCGATGATACCTGTCTGTCCCCAACCGGCCGAGAATTCCACCTGGTCGTTGGCCTTTGATTCCAGTCCCCAGTTGATATCTACCGTACCGTCCTGGATGTTAGGCTGTACATCCGGTTTGATAGTCTCCGGATTGAAGTGTCCCATCTGGGCAATTTCACGGTATGAACGTTCCAGAGCCTCTTTACTGAACAGGTCGCCCGGACGTGTACGGAGTTCACGGCGTATCACGTTTTCATACAGACGGTCATTACCGTTGATACGTACATGGCTGATACTTGCCTGCGGACCTTCGGCAATACGCATTTCCAGATCGATGGAGTCTCCGTCAATGTTGACCTCAACCGGATCCAGATGGAAGAATACGTAACCACGGTTATAGTAGTTGTTGCCGATAGCGTCTTCATCGTTGTTGATACGGTCGTTCAATAGTTTCTGGTTATAGACATCACCATGCTTCATCTGTAACTGTTGATTCAGCAGGTCGGACGGGTAAACGGTGTTACCTACCCATGTGATGTTGCGCAGATAGTATTTGTTACCTTCATAGATTTTCATGTAGACATCGACTGTCTTGTCATCATAGTTCGAAACGCTGTCTTCCTCAATGATGGCGTCACGATATCCCAATTCGTTATATTTGTCGATAATCTTCTGTTTGTCTTCTTCGTATTTTTCTTCAATGAATTTCTTTGTACGGAACAGGTTAATGAGTTTACCTTTTTCGTTTGTCTTCTTCATGATACGTTTCAGCTTCTTGTCGGTCAGTACCTGGTTGCCTTCTATCGTAATCTTATGTACTTTGACCTTTTCTTTCTTATCGATGTTGACATCAATATATACCTGTTCCTTGTTTTCAGGATCCTCTCTTTCGACAATGTTCACTTCGGCGTTCTTGAAGCCTTTTTCGTCGAAATGTTTCTTGATCAATATTTTTGCCCTGTCTATCAGGTTCGGAGTAACCTGGCTTCCCTTGACCAGTCCCAGTTTGGCCTGCAGGTCTTCACGGTCACTTTTCTTGATTCCGTAATAGCGGATATCAGTGATACGTGGACGTTGGGTGAGGGAGATTTTCAGATACACCTTGTTCCCGACACTTTTTTCTGCCGTAATGCTGACCGATGAAAACAATCCGTGCCTCCAATAGCGTTTTACCGCATCGGTAATGTCATCGCCCGGTATGGTTACGGTCTGGCCTACAGCCAATCCGGAGATACCTATCAGCACGTAGTCCTCATAGTTCTTAACACCTTCAACCTTGATGTCGGCAATCTCGTATTTTTTCGGTGTTCCGTTATAGAGGATTGTCGGGTTGTAGATTGTATCGTTCAACTCTTGCGCACTGGCTTTTGTCGGATTAAAAATGGAACATACAAGTGCAAGCAAGATCAGAGTAAAAAAGTATCGCATTTTCTATTTCAATATTTGTTCACTGGTTTTGCCGAAACGGCGTTCTCTTCGTTGATAATCACAGATTGCCTTGCAGAACTCTTCTTCCTTGAAATCGGGCCAATAGGTATCGCAGAAGTAAAGTTCGGAATAAGCACATTGCCATAACAGATAATTGCTCAGGCGGATTTCTCCTCCGGTGCGTATCAGAAGATCCGGATCGGGCATGAAATTGGTTGCCAGATGTTGGTCTATTGTTTTGTCGGTTATTTCTCCGATTTCGATCTCATGGTTGACGGCCTTGGCCGCTATCTGTCTTACGGCTTCTGTCAGTTCCCATTTGGATGAATAGCTCAAGGCTAATACCAGGCACATTCCCGTATTGGAGGAGGTTCGTTCGATGCATTGGTTCAGACGTTCCAATACATCGGCCGGCAGTTTGGCTGTGTCTCCGATGATCCGGAAACAGATATTATTTTTCATGAAGGTCTCTTCTTCTATGGAATCCATCAGGAGGCTCATCAATGCAGCGATTTCGTCTGCAGGACGGTTCCAGTTTTCTGTTGAAAACGTATAGAGTGTCAGATACTTCACCCCCAGACGTGCAGCTTCTTCGGCGATGACATGAACCGTTTCGGCTCCTGCCTGATGGCCGAACGAGCGGGCTTTCCCACGTTGTTTGGCCCAGCGTCCGTTTCCATCCATTATGATGGCTATGTGTGCCGGAATGCGCGATTTATCCAGTTGGTCTCTATATAGCATGGTCTTAATTTTCAGATTTTATATTATTCCCATTTGGTAGCAAAGCCAAAATGGTTTATACGTCCCCTGCTCATCTGTCCGTCGTTCCAGATAATCCAGATGAAGTTATTGGTGTCCACAACACTGGCGTAACTTCCGTTGCCTTTATAATATTGTGCGAAAGCATTGTTACCTTTCGGGAATGTCACATAACGTTGTACAGGATTCCAGGTGAGGCCGTTGTCTGCCGATTCGAAGAATACGCTGAATGGGGCGTATTCATAGTCGGTCGTCTTTACATTGCCTCCGTATACATAGATTTTCTTGTTGTAGAATATCATGGTCGGATCTGCAATGTTAGGGCATCTGAAAGTATCGGCCTGTGCGAAATTGTAGGTTGTCCATGTCGTTTCATTGCTCAGGTGGGTAGCCACAAAGCCTGAACCTTCCGGTTCGGTTTCATTGTATCCCATCAGAATGGTACGGACAATTGTATTGTTATATGATAATGGCAGGTTGACAGATGAAATGTTCTGGCTGGCGTCCGGACAATTTTCGATTTCGTCGTTGGGGCTCCATGTGTTCTGTACAGTGTTGTAAGTCAGGAATTGTCCGTCGTTTTTTCTGGTATAGAGTAAATATTCTCCGTTGATAGCTGATGCCGCTATCAGTTGTGACAATGATGTCTCATTGCCGCAGACCTCATAACCTGTGGTGGTAAGCCGGTAGAGGGCACCCGTCGCAATGAAGTATATGTCATTGCCGCATGACGTTACAGAATAGCTGTCTGTGCCTTCAGGCAACGGAAGTGTTTCCCAGTCCCCTGGAGTATTATTGGCGGAGATGTCGCAATATTCGGCAACTCCTTTTCCGTCTTTTTCTCCAAAGACATAAAGTCTGTTGCCAAGGCAGACAGATTTCATACGGCTTAGTGTTCCGTTCTGGAAACCGGATCCCATTGGTGACAGATTCCATTCAAGAGAATCAGGGACCTGTTTGTGTACATTGATCTTGACCGTATAAGGCTTGCCGATGACGCCGCTATAGGCCATAACTTTGAACTGCAGTCCTTCTGTTGGAGCTACGGCAAAGTTGATGGTGTCGCCCGATGTCCAAAGCGTATCTTTGGCTTCACCGCCTTTCTCGTTTATCTTGCCATAAAGGATGTAATCCGTATCGGCCTTTATGTTGAGCAGTACCCTCGAAATATCAGTTCCTACCGGTAATGAATCCTTGTTTTCAATGGTACGCTGCAGCTGGTTGATGGTAAACGGATAGTTCGACATGGATATCGTGTCGGTATATACGGAGTCGTTCCCGTTTTTATCCAGACCATGGATTTCGCAATGTAGGGTTCCCAGTGAGAAAGACGTAATGCTGGTCTCCGAACTATACGTAATTTCTGGCGTATCATCGTTCAAACAAGAGGTCATAAATGTAGCCGCGGCAAACAGGCCAGCCATTATGATAGGTACGAATCTTATTTTCATTTGTGGTTGTATGCTTTGTATTATATTACAAGTTACAAATGTAGAAAGTTTTTTCGCGAAACAGAACTTTTGGTTCAAGTTTTATATAAAATTATGGATAAAACCGGCTATTTTATCGGCGAAATGGAACTTTGTCACGTCTTCTATTTCCTGTAATGAATGATCTGCACATGGTCGCGCTGTTGATAGTCAGCCGGATATCCGGCTGGAACGGTTGGAGCCTTAATGCCATTGTGAAGTGCTTTGGAGGCATGCTCGATGTAGATTTCGTCCCAGAATCCTGAATCGATACATGATTGCAGCAGCGTGCTTCCACCCTCGACCAGCAGGGATTGTAGTTTCTGTTTGTAAAGGAATCCGGCTATCTGGGGCAGGATATCCCGACTGAAATCCAGTTTACAATAGTTAACATCAGGTAGAGGGGAAACGGGTTCCGACGCGGTAAATATCCAGGTAGGGACGCTACCGTCAAATAGTTTCAGACAGGGGGGAAGTGTGAGGTCGCGGTCTATGACCAGTCTCACCGGATTTTTCCCGTACCATAGCCGGGTGGTGAGCGACGGATTGTCCAGTAACGCAGTCCGACGGCCTATCAGTATGGCTTGGTGTTCGGCACGTTGTTTGTGTACATACATGGAACTGATTGGTGTGGAGAGGACTTCGGGATGTCCATCCGTGCGGCAGACATCGATGAATCCGTCGGCCGACTGGGCCCATTTCAAGGTGATATACGGCCGTTGCCGGGTATTGAATGTTACGAACCGTTTTATAAGTTCACGACATTCCTTTTCCAGGACACCGACGGTCACGTCAATGCCGGCGTCTTTCAGTTTCTGGATTCCTCTTCCCGCTACCAGTGAAAACGGATCGATACAGCCTACTACGACCCGTCGGATCCCTTTGCGGATAATCAGGTCGGCACACGGAGGGGTTTTCCCATAATGCGAGCAGGGCTCCAGACTGACGTAGATTGTGGATTCCTTCAGCAGGCTTTCGTCCTTGACGGAAGCTATCGCATTGACTTCGGCATGGCCTTCCCCACAACGGATGTGGTAGCCTTCTCCGATAATCTTGTCGTTATGTACAATTACGGCACCTACCATCGGATTAGGAGCGGTGGTACATAGTCCGTTACGGGCCAGTTGTATGCACCGGCTGATATATTTTTCGTCTTTTGTCATAGTTGTCTTATTAAATATGTTTACTTTTGCAGTCTATGCATCCTATTTATTCCTATATCAAACAGTCGCTTTCCGGTCTTTATCCGGATACCGAATTGTCGGCTCTTGCGAAGTGGATTCTGGAGGAGGTTTTCCATGTTTCCACTGTCGATCTGTATACGGGCAAAGATATGAATTTTTCAATGAATGACATCCGGAAGCTGGAAGATATTCTGTCCCGTCTGAAACGCTATGAACCTCTGCAATATATTTTAGGCAAGACTACGTTTTGCGGATTACCGTTCCATGTCACTCCGGATGTGTTGATTCCACGTCCGGAAACGGAGGAACTGGTGGAATGGATTGTCACAGACCATGCAAAAAATGAAGGGCTTTGCGTTTTGGATATAGGAACAGGAAGCGGTTGTATTCCTGTGACATTGTCCAAGCGTTTACATAAGGCAGAAGTCTTTTCATGGGACATCTCGGACAAGGCTCTGGAAGTAGCCCGCCGGAATGCCCGGTTGAACCGGACCGATGTAGGTTTCATGAGAGTGGACGTGCTTTCCGGAAACTGGCCGGAAATGAAGGTTGATGTCCTGGTAAGTAACCCGCCTTACATTACCGGAAAGGAGCGTAAGGATATGGAACGTAATGTACTTGACTGGGAACCGGAACTTGCCCTTTTTGTGCCGGACGATGATCCGTTGGTCTTTTACCGCCGTATAGGAGAGCTGGGGCTGTCTGTCCTGGTGAGGGGAGGTTGCCTCTATTATGAGATAAACCGCATGTATGGTCCTGAAACGGTCCGGTTGCTTGAAGGAATGGGATATGGACATGTAGAATTGCGTAAGGACTTGTCGGGAAACGACCGTATGATAAAAGCAGTCAGATTATGAAAGAGTTTTCAGAGAAGGAGTTGCAGTATAAGGCCGAGGCCTTCTGTTCGGCGGCGGAACATTGCCTGTCGGAGGTGGAGGCGAAGCTCGTGTCGTGGGGAGCCGGTGAAGAGATGGCCGGACGGATCATAGCGCATCTGCAAAAAGAGCGTTATCTGGACAATGCACGCTTCTGCAGGGCTTTTGTCCGTGATAAATACCGTTTTGCCGGATGGGGGAGAATGAAGATATCCCAGGCTCTGCGGATGAAAAGGCTTTCGTCTGAAGAGATCCGGGCCGGTCTGGATGAAATTGACGAAGAGGAGTATTGTAAGGGGTTGGAAGAACTGATCCGCCGGAAGAGACGGAGTGTGACGGGGAGGAATGAATATGAGAGGAATGCCAAACTGATCCGTTTTGCGGTGGGGAGGGGATTCTCGATGGAAGAGGTTATGCGGTATATCAGACAGACGGATGCCGATGAATATCTGGACTGACGTACGTGAATTTCTGTTTCCGAGGCTTTGTGCGGTTTGTGGGAAAAAGCTTACGGTTACAGAAAAGGGAATATGCGTTTCCTGCCAGTGCAGGCTGCCTTATACACGGCTGTTGAATTCGGTCGGGAACGAGATGGAAAAGTGTTTCTGGGGGCGTTTCCCGATAGAACGTGCGTCTTCCTTGCTCTTTTACACCAAGGGAGGGATGGTAGCCGATATCTTACATTCCATGAAGTATTATGGACAGAAAGGTCTTTGCCGTGCGATGGGGAGCCTGCTGGCCGGTGAGTTGCAGCCGTCCGGATTTTTTGACGGAATTGATGTTCTGCTGCCTTTACCTTTGTCGGCCAGGCGTCTCCGGCAGCGTGGGTATAACCAGAGTGAACTGTTGGCCGAAGGGCTCAGGGAGGTGACGGGAATACCGTTGTGTACAGATGCGGTGGTACGTACCCGCAACAATGTGACGCAGACCCATAAAAGCAGGTATGAACGTTGGCAGAACGTGTCAAGCCTGTTCGCACTGAGGGAAGGTTCCCACTTGTTGGAACACAAGCATGTGCTGCTTGTCGATGATGTGCTCACTACGGGAGCCACTTTAGTTTCGTGTGCCGATGTCCTGTCGGAAATAGAAGGGATCAGAATAAGTGTAGTAACATTGGCATGGACAAAATAGGCGAAAATTTGCATGTTATTAAAAAAAATATGCTTAGATTTCTTATTCCCAATGGATTTCTTTAATTTTGCATTAATGTTTATCAGATCTATAACGTTATGAAAGCTTTGGAAAGATTATTTGCAGAAAAACTACTGAAAGTAAAAGCAATTAAAATTCAGCCTGCGAACCCGTTTACCTGGGCTTCCGGCTGGAAATCTCCTATTTACACCGATAACCGTAAGACTTTGTCTTATCCGGCTTTGCGTGATTTTGTGAAATTGGAGTTCTGTCGTGTCATCCTCGAAAAATTCGGTGAGGTAGACGCCATTGCCGGTGTCGCTACAGGTGCTATTGCGCAAGGTGCAATGGTTGCCGATGAGTTGAACCTCCCGTTCGTATATGTGCGTTCAAGTCCAAAAGATCATGGCTTGGAAAATTTGATTGAAGGCGAACTTCGTCCGGGAATGAAGGTAGTTGTCGTTGAAGACCTGGTTTCAACAGGTGGAAGCAGTCTGAAGGCTGTCCAGGCTTTGCGCAACAACGGATGTGAAGTGGTGGGTATGGTCGCATCGTTCACTTATGGCTTTGATGTCGCTGCGGAAGCGTTCAAGAATGCTAAGGTCGAACTGGTTACCTTGACCAACTACAATGCTGTACTGGATGCGGCGTTGAAGACCGACTATATTGATGCTGCCGATATCCCTGTTCTTCAGGCATGGAGAGAAGACCCTTCTCATTGGACTGGCAAATAAGCGATTTGTTTTAATCAACTATTTATAGGCACGGATTACACGGACACACGGTTTGCAGATGGAACCGTGTCTATCCTTGCAATCCGTGTTTTTTTATCTGTTTATTTATGGTACAAGCTGAAAGTAGTGTAAAATATGTTCCGTATAGTCAGGAACGTGTATATAACAAACTGTCTGACCTGAACAACCTGGAAGAGATGCGCAAGAGTTGGGATATGGTGAAGACTGAAATGCCTCAGATGGAAGAGATTTCTTTTGACCGTGATTCATTGACCATGAAGGTACAGGGCATCACCATGAAGTTGTGTATTATTGAACGTGAACCATGTAAGTGTATCAAGTTTGAGGGAAAGGACACTCCGGTTCCGTTGAATATGTGGATCCAGATTCTTCCTGTTGCCGGAGAGGAGGCAAAACTGAAAGTGACTGTCCGTTCTGATGTGAATGCCTTCATGAAGGCAATGATTGCCAAACCGTTGCAGAACAGTGTTGAGAAAATTGCCATGCTGTTGGCTAATATACCTTATTAATATATAATAATCAATTACGAATATGGCTTTGAAACTTTGGGAAAAGAATGTCCAGGTAAATGAAGAGATAGACCGTTTTACCGTAGGACGGGACCGTGAGATGGACCTTTATCTGGCCAAGCACGATGTACTTGGTTCAATGGCTCATATAACTATGTTGGAAAGCATCGGACTGCTGACTGCCGATGAGTTGAAAGTGTTGCTGGAGGAATTGAAGAATATCTACGCTTCTGCCGAGAAAGGTGAATTTGTCATTGAAGACGGTGTTGAAGACGTACATTCTCAGGTTGAACTGATGCTGACCCGTAAATTGGGTGATGTGGGAAAGAAAATACATAGCGGGCGTTCCAGAAACGACCAGGTACTTGTCGACCTGAAACTGTTTACCCGTGAACAGTTGAAGCAGGTAGCCGAGGCCGTGGAAGACCTGTTCAAGATTCTGATTTCCCAAAGTAACCGTTACAAGGATGTCCTGATGCCGGGATATACCCATCTGCAGATTGCCATGCCGTCTTCTTTCGGACTGTGGTTCGGAGCCTATGCCGAAAGTCTGGTAGATGACATGATGTTCCTGCAGGCTGCCTATAAGATGTGCAACCGTAATCCGCTGGGGTCGGCTGCCGGATATGGCTCTTCCTTCCCGCTCGACCGTGAAATGACGACCCGCCTGCTGGGTTTTGATTCAATGAACTATAACGTTGTGTATGCGCAGATGGGCCGTGGTAAGATGGAACGTAACGTAGCGTTTGCCCTGGCCTCCATTGCCGGAACATTGTCGAAGATGGCTTTCGATGCCTGTTTGTTCAGTTGCCAGAATTTCGGTTTCGTGAAACTGCCCGACGAATGTACTACAGGTTCGAGCATCATGCCTCACAAGAAGAATCCGGACGTATTTGAACTGACACGTGCCAAATGCAATAAAATCCAGTCGCTTCCACAGCAGATCATGATGATTATGAACAATCTGCCTTCCGGCTATTTCCGTGACCTGCAGATTATCAAGGAAGTGTTCCTGCCAGCGTTCGATGAACTGAAGGATTGTCTGAAGATGGCTTCCTATATCATGAACAAGATCAAGATCAATGAACATATTTTGGATGACGACAAGTATCTTTACATGTTCAGCGTAGAGGAAGTGAACCGTCTGGCAAGTGAAGGTATGCCTTTCCGTGATGCCTATAAGAAGGTAGGGCTGGATATTGAAGCCGGTAAGTTTACCCACAGTAAGGAAGTGCATCACACACATGCCGGAAGTATCGGTAACCTGTGTAACGACAAGATTTCCGAGCTGATGGACAAGGTGGTAGGCGGTTTCAATTTTGAGGCTGTAGAACAGGCCGAAAAGGCTTTGTTAGGACGTTGAAAGGAGATTTTTGGTAAAGAAAATGAGAAAACGGGTAAAATGTTTGGAGTGTAACATAAAACTCCCTACATTTGCACCCGTAAACGCGGAAATAGCTCAGTTGGTAGAGCATAACCTTGCCAAGGTTAGGGTCGCGAGTTCGAGTCTCGTTTTCCGCTCGTTTTAAAGGCTGCTCGAATGGTGGAATCGGTAGACACGAGGGACTTAAAATCCCTTGGCCATTGCGGCTGTGCGGGTTCAAGTCCCGCTTCGAGTACAAGAAACGCTAATTACTTGAAAATAAGTAGTTAGCGTTTTTTATTTTTCTCTAGGACAGTTAAAATATAAGATATATCCTTTTGCTGTTCCTGCTTCCTATAACTGGTATTGAACGGAAAACAGGATTTCTCTTGGCCGCATTTTAATCCACGAAGTATATTGTTGGACTGCTGAATAGGTGGTATATCGGTATTCCTTTTGGTTGAACAAGTTACACAGACTCATGGAAAAACGCCATTTGTCCTTGATGTACGAAGCTTCGGTGTCGGCAAGCCATACGTGCTGATGGCTGTCTTCATCGAGCTGGTTATAGTAGTGTTCTCCGATAAGACGGATACTGAATGTCCTGTTTCCTATTTCAAAATTGATTTTCTGACGGATATCCCATAAGGCAGGCAGACGGTTCCCTTCGCCGATGATGGAACGGTTACAGGTAAGTGTAGCCAGATATGTGGCACTGAACCAGTTAAGGGGCGCCCAATTGATTTTGGGAGTCAGGGTGAGCTGGGTGTAGCGGTAGTTCTGGATTGAACCTTGTCCGGCCTGCTTCCCTTCACTATGAATCAGTTGGGTTTCCAGTGAGGTTTTCAGGTTCCATCCGTAGAATCCTTTCGAGATGAGGCTGTTCAGGTTGTAGTTACGGATCCGGTTCGGTACGTCCCAGGTAGTAAGGGTAAAGATGCTGTCCCGGTATTCCGAATGGGTCAGTTGCCGGTTCTTCCGGTTCCAGTAACTTCCCGAGAGGCTCCAGAAAAATTCGTGGACGGTCCGTTTGTATGTCAGGTAAAAGGAGTAAAGCTGATCCTGTAATTCCGGGATACGAGGCGATAAGGAAACAAGGGTACGGTAGTTCTGCCAGTAGGAGTATGGATAATAATCGGTTGCCTCTCCGTTCTTTTGTTGAAGTTGGGCGCGGGTTACTAGTTCCCAGCGTGGACCGAGCTGCCAGTGTAGCGAGACCGTCGGACTGATCCGTATGTCGGTATATCCTTGGTTGGGTTTTCTCAGGTAGGCGGCATCGGCAGATACGGTCAGACGGAAGGTGTTCCGTTCCCACATCCACATCGGGGTTGCGTAGAGTTTGAATTGATGGCTGGAGAAATCTGTCGTCTGATTCAGGAACAGCAACTCCCCTTGGATACCGCCGGTAATTCCGAAAGTCATTCCGTTTTTTTTCCATTGGTAATAAGCCTGGTTGTCTGCATACACTTGCTGAAGCCCGAACGACTGGTCGACTTGTGTGAACCGGAGTGTAGTGGGTTGATAGGCATAGCGGAAGAATGAACGGAAGCCGGAAGTGGAGTGTTCGCGGGTGGTCAGGTAATTCAGCCGGTTGGTCAGTTGAAGACCGGCCGTTTGCAGGTGTTGGGTCAGTTCCCGGCTGCCCCGCAGGTTTTCCCGGCTTTTGCTCCAGGTTCCGTCTGCTTCCAGCAGATTCCGGAAGAAGGACTGTTCGCCGTTCCGTTCATAATTGTAGCTGGCCTGTACCTGATGGGTGTACAGACCGTATGTCTGCTCCTGTGCGATACGGACGGTATCGGTAGGGTAGTAGTAAATTTCCTGGGTCCCTTGATTACGGTGCTGTTCGTCGTACAGATAGTGGAAGCTGAAACGGGACTGTCGTTCCTCGTTTTTTCGGTAAAGACGGTTCACAGATACCAGGTGAGTGGTATTGTCCATCAGCCGTTGTTTTTCCAGAGGGAAAGAAAAGTCTGGCTGGCCGATAAAACTCGGAACGTCGGCAGGCGTGATAAAGTTCTGGTTGTCGGATGCCAGTTGTTGCAGCTCGGTAGAAAGGTCTTTCCCTGTATGGTCTGTCTTATACGCATAGATGCCTTGCCGTTCACGGGCCAGTTGTAAGGCATTAAGTTTTCCGCTATACAGTAGTTGGTCGCCATACCCTCCTGCCGCCTGCAAGGTGAGCAGCCAGCGGGAACGTACTTCCGGTTTCAGTTTCAGATTCAAAGCCACTTTGTCACTCGGCATCTTGTTGCGTAGGGAACGGATGGGTTGGAAGTGCTCTATCACTTCGGCCTTTTCCACCGCATCAGCTTTCAGATTCTCCGTAATCTGGTTGTACCGGCCTCCCGACACATCCATTCCCTCCACGGTAAACTGACTGATGGCTTTTCCGTTGTATCGGATTTCCCCATTTTGTTCGTTCACGTCGATCCCCGGTAATTTTTTCAGTGCCTCCTTGATGTTCTGCTCTTTTCCGGAAGTGAAACGAGCCAGGTCGTATGTCACGGTATCTTGTCGTCCGTAGATACGTCCTCCCTTGATTTCCACTTCTTTCAGGGAGATGGCTTCCGGTTCCAACCGGAACGTCATTTCTGTTCCCATCCGTGCAGGGCGGCTTTCTTTCTGGTATCCCAGATAGGTGACATGTACTTTCCATGCAGCGTCTTCGGATACCGAAAAGGAGAAATATCCTTTGGGATCGGTCAAGGCATATTTGTAGACGGTACTACTTGAGTCACGGGTGAGGGTGACTGCAGCCATTTCCAGCGGTTGGTGCGTTTCGTTGTCGATGACTTTTCCTTTGATAAGGAACTGCGCTTGCATCTGACAGGTGAAAAGCAGAAAGGAAAACAAAATCAGTGGTTTCATACGGCAGGAGGGTTATTCAGGCAGTTCAATGGGGTTATAAGGTACGGAGAATGATTTCATCGATTTCATCGGGTTTCCATGTTTGTCGGTCACACTGACCTTTACATTGGGTGCCGTCGAGGCGATGAAACTCATCGGGTCTTTAGCCATCCGTTCATACATCCTGTTCAAGTTCTGGCGGGAAACCTTTTCCCTTCCTTTGAGATTGATCAGGATAGGTTTCGGAGTTTTGCATTGTTCTATCCCGGTACAGTTGAACGTATAGTGTTTCTTGTCGTCTTCCGCTTTGATTATCAGTCCCGGCAGGCCGAACAGTTTCCAGGGACCTTCCGAAACCGGAATTTCCATAGTATACCAGGCAGTATAGTTTCTGCCTTTAAAATGGCAGGTAGCCTTCTGGCAGGAATAAGAAAGAATGGTGGCTGTATCGGGAAGAAGGGTCCATTCCGGCATTTCCTCTTTCTCCTCACACAGGAAATTGGTGGTTGCCAGGCGGTCGAGTGTCGTGACTTTACCTGCCGGGTAATGTTTGAATATCTGGTAAGAGATTCGGGAATTTCCGATTGCCGTGGCGTGTTGTAGCATGGTTTCCTTGGATGCACCTGCTTGGGCGTCGGCAATCAGCAACGAATCACTTACATAGAAATTGTAGCTGTAGCATTTGCTGTACTGTCTGCCGATTTCCAGCATCAGGGTTTCTTGGCCGGGTTTGGCGTCTTCCGAAACCGTATCTTGCAGGTAAGTCATCTCATATTGTACCTTGATGCGTTGGGTATCAATGGAGTCTTGGTTAAAGATGGAACCTGTGTCCACGACAAATATCTGTGCTTGTAAAGAAAGGGCATGGAATAAGCTGCCCATCAGACTGAGTGTAAGAACTAAAATCTTTTTCATAATCTTGCAGTTTTAAGTTTCCGATGCGGTAAAGGTAAATGGCAGTAGGGTGAATTTCCGGAAAAAGTTATTACTGAAATATTACCTTCTCCGATTTTAGGTAGCGGATATACCTTATAAATGGCGTAAGGATTCTATTTTTGTGGAAAAGAATTTGAAAAGATGGGAAAACAGATCAAACTGGTGTGGATATTGACAATCGTAACCGCCTTGCTGGTGATTGGCGGGCAGGTGTACTGGCTGTACCATCAATATACCTATACGGCGTTGGCCTATATGGCCCGGTTGAATGATACCCTGCTGGTGCTTCAGGACAGGAGCTTTACTTCGGCAATGGATGCCAACCATATTATCAAGATGGTTGATGCGAACCGTGTGATGCAAGATTCTGATCTGGTCAAGCTGGGGTATTCTCTGAGAGTGAATTTTGGGGAAGGGAAGGCTGAATCGTATGTCAGGTTCTCTAAAATGTATGATGCTGACTCGTTGGGAAATTTACATCTGGTAGACTCATTTGATGTCACTGGTTTGACTCTCGACGAGGTCGTGAATGCAAGTTTGCGTTATACTAAGTATGCAGACCGGCCGTTTGATCTGCATGCGCTGGATTCGCTCTTCGCCAGTCATCATATCCATGCGGTGGATTTGCAGTCGGCCAAACTTGATTCCATTCTTTGGAAGGGGACGTATGTGGCCGAGAAATCATGTATGAGGTATCGGATGAAGTTTATCTATCCCTACAATCCTTTTGTCCGCGATGCGGTGACAGGCTATATCGACCTGCCGACGAATCCGTTGTTGAAAGAGATGGGGTGGCAGCTGGTCGGTTCGTTGGTACTGATTCTGTTGTTGATTTTCTGCCTGATCTATCAGGTACAGACCATCCTGAAACAGTACAAACTGGATGAGCTGAGGAAAGGTTTTGTCAATACGATGATCCACGAGTTGAAGCGTCCGGTACAGACCTTGAAGATGTGCGTGGCGTTTTTGAACAACAGACGGATGCGGAAAGATGAGCAGATGATGGATGAAGTGGTGAAAGACTCCATGTTCGAACTTGATAATCTTTCGGCTTATCTGGTGAAGGTGCGCGAGATGACGCGGGCGGATGATGAACAGACCCCGCTTTCGGTGCGCTTGTTTAATTTGAGTGAGACCTTGGAGAAATTGTTGAGGCTGACTGTGGTTCCGGCCGACAAACATGTACGTTTTGAGACCCGTCTCACTCCCGAACCGTTGTGGATCACTGCCGATCCGGTACATCTCACGAATAGCATCAGCAACCTGGTGGAGAATGCCATAAAGTATTCGGGGAACGAAGTGTGCATTCGCATCAGTGCCTCGCTGGCAGAGGGAAGGCTGGTGATACAGGTAGCAGACAATGGCTTCGGAATATCTTCTCAGGACCAGTTGCATATTTTCGATAAGTTCTACCGTTCGGAACAGGTTATCGGCCGCAGCCTGCCGGGAATCGGTCTGGGGTTGAGCTATGTGAAGCTTATGGTGGAAGCCCATGGAGGGACTGTAAGTGTAGAAAGTGTATTGGGCAAAGGTTCCGTCTTTACCCTCGAGATTCCTCAATAAGAAATAAAGATGCATATGAAAAAACTGAAGATTCTTTTTGCCGACGATGATTTGAAGTATGCCATGATCCTGAAACGCTTTCTGGAGGCGGAAGGGTATGAAGTATTTTATGCAGGCAACGGACGGATTGCCCTGGAGCAGTATCCGGAGGTGAAACCGGACTTGGTGCTGCTGGATATCAATATGCCCGAAGTAAACGGATATGAAGTGGCACGGCAGATCAGGGAGCACGACCGGCATGTGCTGATTTTCTTTCTGACCGACCGCTCCGACAAGACAGACCGTCTGGAAGGATTTAAGGTGCGTGCCAACGATTATCTGGCAAAACCTTTTTATCCGGAAGAACTGACAGCCCGGATCCGGGAACGCTTCGGAGATGTAGACGACTCTGAGGATAAGGAAGTTTACCAGTTGGGTCATACCACATTCGATTATACGAACAATGAATTGCGCACCCAGGCCAATAAGGTGATGATTACTTCCCGCCAGGCAGAAATCCTCCGTATGCTGATCAAGAACAAGAACTCCGTGGTGAGCAGGGAGCTGTTGCTGGAGCATGTCTGGGGGGACGCTTCGTATGCCAATTCGTTGGCCTTGAACGTACAGATCACCTACTTGCGCAGGGCCTTGAAAGGAGATGCATCGGTCAGGATCGAATCATTGACAAAGAAAGGTTATGTATTGCGGGGATAGTTTTTTGTATTATCTTTGTAGGTACGATAACCTTATGGATTCTGTCTGGTTTGGCTGGTCAACTGTCGGTACATTCTATGCTGATTTTGCTTCAGGGAAAAATTTCAAGTTATTTCTGGAAAAGAACTTGAATTTCCGCGCAAAACTACAAGTTCTTCCGATAGAAACATCAAGTCCTTTCAGATGGAACTTCAAGGTGTCTTTAAGAAGATTTCAAAACGTTTTAGAATAACTGATATTATCGGATAAAAATGAGTCGTATAGCAGGTTTTCTGTATGGAATTATCACTTCGGTAACGTTTGGCCTGATTCCGCTGTTTACTTTACCGCTGATGCAGAAAGGTATGGAGTTCGATTCCATCCTTTTTTACCGTTTTATGCTCGCAACCTTTGCCCTTGCGGGAATGATGAAACTGAATAAGGAATCTTTCAGAATCAAAAGACGTGATATTCCCTGGTTTATGCTGCTGGGATTGTTCTATACGGCTTCGGCCATGTTCCTTTTCTGGGGATATGAGTTTATGGGAGCCGGAGTGGCTACAACCATTCATTTTACGTATCCGGTGTTTGTAACCCTGTTTCTTCTGCTGCTGTTCCGTGAAAAGGCATCGTGGGTGACTTATCTGGCTATTGTACTGGCTGTTTGTGGAGTGGCCAAACTGTCACTGGACGGCACGTCGTTCGGGTTCGATGCGATGGGTGTCGTTATTGTGCTGCTTTCGGCTGTGGGGTATGCCAGCTATATCGTTGCGGTCAACAAGTCGCATCTGCGTGATGTACCCAGCCGTAAACTGGCGTTTTATGTTTTTGTATTCACTACCGTTTTCTTTGCCGTCAAGGCAATGACCAACCAGGGGATACAGCCTATTCCCGACGGAATTTCTGTCATTAACCTGATTTTGCTGGCTGTGGTGCCTACGGTCATATCAAACATTACCTTGCTGCTGGCAGTCCGCAACATAGGAGGTACGCTGACTTCGGTGTTGGGAGCCCTCGAACCCGTTACGGCAGTCTGTGTGGGGGTATGGTGTTTCCAGGAAGCGTTTACCCGTCAGGAAGGTGAAGGTATCGTACTGATCATCATTGCTGTAATCATGATTATTCTTACAGACACTATCCGGCGGACTCTCTCGAATGTGTTCAGAAAGATCCGTCCACGTCATTCCTGACGGCGGAATCTTTTCCGGTTCTGTATTCCGGGTGTGTCATAGTGTGTGGTTCCGCACGTTTTTTGTGCGGATGCGCACAGGAACCGTATATCTGTTCTGCTTATAATATTCTGTTAATCATCGTGTTGTGAAAATGGTACGGTTTTTGAACGGATTTTTCATATAGATCTGTTTAAAGCAATGATTATGGACCGGCTGATTTTCATGATAGGACTGCTTGCCGTTTCCTGCCTTCTCCTTCCGGCACAGACGGACAAGCAGGTATTTACACTCGACAGAGCCATTACATTGGCACAGGAGCGCTCGCCCGAGGCGCAGGCTGCACGGCATACTTATCGGGCCGCTTATTGGAACTACCGTTCGTTCCGGGCCAATTACCTGCCTTCGGTTTCCTTGATTTCCAATCCTTATCTGAACCGTCAGATAAACAAGGTGACCCAACCCGACGGAACGGAACTGTTTATCCGCCAGAACCAGCTCAGTACCGATATGGGACTTGAAATAAGTCAGAATGTTCCACTGACGGGAGGTAACTTCTTTGTGCAGACTTCCGTACAGCGTATGGATGAACTGGGCAACGGGTCGACAGCGTATAATACCCAACCTTTCTCTATAGGCTACAGCCAGTCTGTTTTCGGTTACAACTACCTGAAATGGGACAAACGCATTGAACCGGTGCGTTTCCGTGAGGCCGGGAAAAGTTATGCGGAGACGCTGGAGCTTATCGCTTCGAAAACCTGCGAGCTGTTCTATCAGCTGGCAACAGCCCAGACCAACCTTGATATTGCCGAATCGAATTATGCTTCGGCCGATACCCTGTACCGTTATGCACGCGGGCGCTATAACATCGGGAGCATTACCGAAAACGAAATGCTGCAGCTGGAGGTGAACAGGCTGAATGAAGAGACCAACCTTATGCAGGCCCGTATGGAAGTGGAGGATGCCATGCTTACCTTCCGCTCTTTTCTGGGTATACGGGAAGATGTAACGATAGAAGTGTTGCCTTCCGACAGCATTCCTTCTTTTGAGATTGCGTTGGATGAGGCTCTACGGCAGGCATACGCCAACAGCCCGGACATAGATATGTATCAGCGTCTCCGCCTGGAAAGCCGGAGCCAGCTGGCTTCGGCACGGGCTTCCCGGGGACTGAAAGCCGATTTGTATCTGCAGTTCGGTCTGTCACAGACGGCAGACAAGTTCAAGGAATCGTACCGTAATCCGCTCGACCAGCAGTATGTCAGCCTTTCCATTGCTATCCCTATTCTGGATTGGGGACGAGGAAAAGGCAAGGTGCGTGTAGCCAAATCGCAGGTGGAACTGGTTGAGACCCAGGTGGCACAAGGGATAACCGATTTTGAACTGAATGTACGAAAGATGGTGCGTCAGTTCAATCTGCAGGGGCGTCAGGTTCTTGTAGCCGCCAAGACGGACCGTACGGCGCAGAAACGTTATGAGGTGGCTTTGCGTCTGTACCTGTTGGGAAAATCGACGATACTCGACCTCAATGCCGCCACAACCGAGAAAGATTCGGCCCGCAGAAACTACATGGCCGCCATGCAGACGTACTGGACTCTGTATTACGGCTTGCGGAGCATGACCCAATATGATTTCGAACACGACCGGCCGTTGTGGCATAATCTTCCGGCCGAACTCTAACCAAAAACAAAAATCAACGACTATGGATATCAAATTGAAGAAAAAACCGTGGTACATCCGTTACCGCTATAGCCTGATAGGCGGTGCAGTCCTGCTTGCCGGATTGGTTTATGTCATTGTGCTGGCAGCAGGACCCCGTCGGTTACGCATCAAACCGGAGAATGTGCAGATTGCTGAAGTACGTGATGCCGATTTTATGGAATATGTAGATGTGGAAGGCATTGTACAACCGATCATGACCATCATCGTCAATACCCGTGAAGAGGGAAATGTACATCGTATTGTGGCCGAGGAAAGCCGGTTGATGAAGCAGGGAGACACCATTCTGGTGCTTACCAATCCGAACCTGATGCGTGATATAGAAGACCAGCGGGATGAATGGGAGAAACAGCGTATTTCTTACCGGGAGAAGCAGTTGGAAATGGAACAGAAGAGTCTGACTCTGAAACAGCAGACGCTGGAAGCAGAATATGAATTGAATAAGATCCGCAAGAGCTATACCCTCGAAAAAGAAGAGTATTCGATGGGCATCCGTAGCAAGGCGCAGCTGGAGGTTTCGGAAGATGAGTTCAGGTACAAGACGGCATCTACCCGGTTGAAGCTGCAGAGCCTGCGCAGTGATTCGGCCATGACGGTTATCCGGAAAGAACTGCTCCGTAATGATCTGGAGCGGGAGTACAAGAAGATGGAACGTAGCCAGAACCGGGTAGAGGAACTGGTGGTACGTGCCCCGATTGACGGACAACTGAGCTTCGTGAAAGTGGCTCCCGGTCAGAAAGTGGTTGCCGGAGAAAACATTGCCGAAGTGAAGGTGATGGATCAGTTCAAGATACATACATCGCTCAGCGAGTATTACATCGACCGGGTTACCACCGGACTTCCTGCCACCATTTCTTACCAGAACCGGAAATATCCGCTGAAGGTTACAAAAGTGGTACCCGAAGTGAAGGACCGTATGTTTGAAGTGGATCTGGTATTTACGGACAGCCTGCCGGAGAATGTCCGCCTGGGAAAGAGTTTCAGGGTACAGATTGAACTGGGACAGCCGGAAAAGGCCTTGGTGGTTTCCCGTGGTAATTTCTACCAGCAGACGGGTGGAAACTGGATCTATAAGCTGAATGCCGACAAGACCCGTGCGGTGAAAGTTCCCATCACCATCGGCAGGCAGAATCCTGTACAGTATGAAATCACCGAAGGTCTGAAGCCAGGCGATTGGGTGATTACGACAGGATATGATAACTTTGGCGATGCGGAAGAGCTGGTGCTGTCCCAGTATTGATTATGGTTCGTTTCAGAGAATGATATTCTGCTGTTTGCCAGCCATCCAGGCAGACAGGTTATTGAAAACGATTGCAGCGCGTGCTTCCATTGACTCGGCCGAAGCAAAAGCCACATGTGGGGTTACCAATGTGTTTTTACAATGTAGCAGAGGATGTGCCGTATCCAATGGAGGCTCGTTTTCGAATACATCGATTCCAGCTCCCGACAGACGGCCTTCGTTTAATGCTTTTGCCAACGCTTCCGAATCGACAACAGGTCCGCGTGCAGTATTAATGAGGTAAGCTCCCTGCTTCATGTGTGCGATACGTTCTGCATTGATCAGGTGTCGGGTTTCTTCGGTGAGCGGGCAGTGGAGTGAAACGATGTCCGATTCTTCCAGCAGTCTTTCAAGTGGAACGAACTCGATAAAGGAAGGTTCCTGTCCGGTAACGTGACGCTTGTTTCCCAGCACCTTGCATCTGAAGGCATGGCACAGCTCGGCAGTACGTGTTCCGATAGCTCCGGCTCCTACTATGCCCACGGTCTTTCCCCGGAGTTCACAACCTACCAGTCCGTCTTTTGTCTGACCGTTGCGGCAACGTTCCGATACCTGTGGAACATTACGTAACAGAGAAATCATCATGCAGAGTGCAAGTTCGGCTACTGCCTGGGTAGAATAGCCGGCAGCGTTGCTGACTTTGACACCTTTGGCACGTGCGGCGTCGAGGGCTATGTGGTCTACTCCGGTAAAGGCTACGTCTATGAATTTCAGCTTGTCGCAGGCATTGATGACTTCTGCCTTAAGGGGCATGTTGGCAATCATGATTACATCGGCATCCTTGGCCCTTTCAATCTGGATGGCAGGATCTGTATCTTTCGGGTATGCTTTGAAAGAATGTCCTGCTTCAATGAGCGGAGCCGTATATTTTTCGAGGGAAGCTTCGCTGATTCCTAATGGTTCGAGTAATACTATTTTCATGTTTGAAGTATTTTTTTGTTTGTCTATTAAGGCTATTATAGGGCAAATGTATGAAAAATAGTTGTTACCGGGAACTGCTTTGTTTGAATACATGGTGGGAATTTTGTGAAGTCTGGAAATAAATTGAATAAGTTAAAATTATTTAAAAATGGAGCGGGCTTTTCAGGTGTGTGGGTAAAAGGTAAATATAAATCTTTTTATCCTATACATTTGTAATTGAAATGTGAATAACCAAATCTAATGAGGAAAATGATGAAAATACAACAGATGTTGGCAGGGTGGTCGGGTTTTTTGCTGGGAGCCTTCTTTGTTACGGCCACTGCCTGTGCTTCGGAAAAGACTCAATCTGAAACTTCTTTCTTGAAACCGCGTATTGTAGTTCTGACGGATATTGCACCGGTGGATGTGGAACCGGACGATATGGAATCCATGGTCCGTCTGTTGGTACATGCCGATTTGTATGAAATAGAAGGACTGATAAGTACGGGAGGCTGGAACAGCAGTGGTAGAGCATATCCGACCGATTGGATGGATAGTCTGAAGATAGCCATCAATGCGTATGAGAGGGATTTGCCGAACCTGATGAAGCGCTCAGGCCAGACAAGTTTCCTTCCGGCAGATCAGGAATCCCAGAAACAGTCTTTAGGCTACTGGCCGAGTCCTGATTATTTGCGGAGCCGTACTTTATTGGGAAGCCTTGAACTAGGAGTTGGAAAGTTGGGTGAAGGGAATGATTCTCCCGGTAGCGAATTGATTATCCGGTTGGCCGATGAAGAGGACGACCGTCCTTTGTGGATTACCGTATGGGGTGGGGCAAATACCTTGGCACAGGCTATCTGGAGGGTAAAGCATGATCGTACAGAAGAAGAGTTCCGTAAGTTTCTCCATAAGTTGTATGTCTATACCATTACCGATCAGGATGTGCCTTGGGGTGACCGTGGAAATTATGCCTTCAGTTCTCATCAATGGATACGCAAGACCTGTGGAAAAGATATTCATTTCATTTGGGATGAAAGTGCATGGCTGACCCAGAACAGTACGGGAAGCAGTAACTGGAAGGAATATGCTACCCATATACAGGGACATGGAAACCTGGGCAAGATCTATCCGAAAAACAAGTATGGAGTGGAAGGTGATACTCCTTCTTTCCTGCATGTGTTTCCCAATGGGCTGAATGATCCGACTATCCCCGGGCAGGTAGGTTGGGGCGGATATTTCCGGTGGGGTTTGTCGTTTGACGGGCAAACCGAATGTTATACCAATACTGATCCGACGGTTAAGGCTGTTTCACAGAAATACGAGAATTATTTCTATCCGGCAACGTTCGCCAGTTTTGCAGCCCGCATGGATTGGGCTGCTGAAGGGAAAGGTAACAGGAATCCTGTAGTGGTGGTGAATAAGGAAAAAGGTCTGGCGCCGGTTCTTGTATCTGCCGGGCCGGGTACAGAAATCAGGCTGGATGCTTCGGGAACAACCGATCCGGACGGTGATGCCTTTACCTGCCATTGGTGGGTCCTTCCTGAGGCGGGGACTTATGCAGGGAAGGTTGAAATCCTGAAATCCGATGACAGTTGCGCCACTTTATGTGTGCCAGAGGATGCGGCAGGGAAACAGATTCATGTAATTTGTGAAGTGACGGATAAAGGGGTTCCTGCGTTGAAAGGGTATCGGAGAGTCATTGTCCAGGTTGCGGAATGATAGACATAAGAAGATTTGTGCTGAAAAGGATAGTATGACAAGGCTGCCCGTATTATAAGGGCAGCCTTTTGTATATCAGAACCATTTTATTTTACGGAAAATTACGAATGCTAAGGCCGATAACAGGACAGAGCAGAGTACGATGAATGAAAAGGCATGTGGCATTTCGTCTACATGTACATCTACGTTCATCCCATAGAAACTTGCAATCAGGGTTGGAACCATCAGGATGATGGATATGCTGGTCATACGTTTCATGATGGTGTTCACGTTGTTGGAGATGATGGAAGCGAATGCATCCATTGTTCCCGTAAGGATGTCACTGTAGATATTCACCTGATTATGTGCCTGCTTCAGCTCGATGATTACATCTTCGGTCAGTTCTACATTCTGGTAATCCTTGTCGTTGAATATGTTCTGGAGCTTGCCTATCATTACTTCGTTCCCACGGATGGAGGTATTGAAATAGACCAGACTTTTCTGCAGGTTCATCAGGCGTAGCAGGTCTTCATTACGTATGCTCCGTTCCAGTTCTTTTTCGGCATGGTTCACTTCATTATAGATTTGCTTCAGGTATTTCAGAAACCATACGGCCGATGAATAGATGAGGCGGAGAATCAGTTCGTATTTGTTGCGTACGTTAATCTCTTTCTTGCGGGTATGTTCGATGAAATCAGGAATCATGTCTGTGGAGTGGTAACATACTGAAACGGTAACTTGGTTGTTGGTTATGATTCCGATAGGAACAGTTGTGTAAGGAACCTTGTTTCCTTGAGTCTGCATAGGGATACGTAGGATGGTAAGCAGCCAGTTCCCCTCGGTATCGGTACGAGGACGTTCGTCTGTGTCGGCAATATCCTGTAAAAAAGATTCGGGTACATTCAGTTCTTTGGTCAGGAAATCGAAATCTTCCTGTGTGGGACATTCTACATTTACCCAGCAGTTAGGAAGCCAGTCGGCTTTTTCCACAAAGCCAGCTTCGCAGTAAAGATACTTTCTCATATGCGTTACTCCTTTCTTTTTGCGCTGTCTAAGAAGTAACGGGATGAATCAAATCTCGCTACTTCTGTAGAAGCAGGTTTTTACTGTATGTGTGCGTTCGCGAGTTTGAGTCGTCCATATATAATTGTTTGTTTGATTCCGGGCACAAAAAAAGTTCGTTCTTGAGAAACGAACTCATTTTGCTCTTCAGGTTGGACTTGAACCAACGACCCTCTGATTAACAGTCAGATGCTCTAACCGACTGAGCTACTGAAGAATTTGTGAATATGTTTAAAAAGTTGCTCTTCAGGTTGGACTTGAACCAACGACCCTCTGATTAACAGTCAGATGCTCTAACCGACTGAGCTACTGAAGAATTGCAATCTGAGTTCTATTAAGCTCTTCAGGTTGGACTTGAACCAACGACCCTCTGATTAACAGTCAGATGCTCTAACCGACTGAGCTACTGAAGAAGGTTTTTCTCAATTGCGACGCAAAGGTAGTAGGATATTTTGAAATATGCAATATCTTTGCAAAAAAAATAGCACATAATGGATAAAATTATAGGAATTGGCAATGCTTTAGTCGATATTTTGGCTCCGATGGAGAACGATAAGCTTTTAGACGAACTGGATTTGCCGAAAGGAAGCATGCAGTTGATAGATGAAGACAGGTTGTTGAAAGTCCGTGAAAAGCTGGCGGCAATGAAGACGCAGCGTTCAAGTGGCGGTTCGGCAGCCAATACGGCATATGCTTTGGCCAATCTGGGATCTAAACCGGGGTATATCGGTAAAGTGGGGGAGGATGAGATGGGAGAATTTTATGAAAATACACTGGAGAAGCAGGGGGTGGAAACCCGTTTGCTGAAGTGCGGTCTTCCTTCGGGGATTGCCTCGACTTTTATCTCTCCGGATGGTGAACGTACTTTTGCCACTTATCTGGGAGCATCGGGGACCATCTGTGCCGATGATTTGTCGCGCTCCATGTTTGAGGGCTATTCCTATTTATATATAGAGGGTTATCTGTTGCAGGATCATGATCTGGTACTTCGTGCCATCCAGCTGGCCAAGGAGTCCGGTATGCAGATTTGTCTGGATATGGCAAGTTATAATGTGGTGGAGTCGGAGCGTGCTTTTTTTGATCAGCTCATCACCAAATATGTGGATATTGTTTTTGCCAATGAGAGTGAGGCTCGTGCCTATACGGGAAAGGAGCCGATGGAGGCGCTTCAGGAGATTGCATCGAAATGTAGTATCGCCATCGTAAAGACAGGAAAGGAAGGCTCTTTGGTAAAGAAAGGTACGGAGTTTATCCAGGTTTTGCCTCACCCGATAAAGAAGGTTGTTGATACCACGGGTGCCGGAGACTATTATGCGGCGGGTTTCCTCTATGCGTTGACCAGCGGGTATTCACTGGAGAAGTGTGCGCAGATCAGTGCGATTGTAGCCGAGGCCGTAATTCAGTCGGTAGGGACAAATCTTTCAAAGAGGAAATGGAACGAAATAAAGTTAAATATTGATGAGGTTCTGCAGGCATAAGCAGAATAATATGTTTATTTGTATAAGTTAAATGGATTAAATAGACTATGAATACCAAGAAATCGTTGTTGGTCACATTCGTTGTGTTATTGGGGCTGGGACTTTCCAGCTTTAAGGATGACGACCGTAACTTTCAGATTGCAAAGAATCTGGATATATTCAATTCAATCTTCAAGGAACTGGATATGTTTTATGTAGATACGATTGATCCTGAGAAGATGATAGAAACCGGAGTGAACGGAATGTTGTCGTTGACCGATCCCTATACTGAATATTATCCCGATGAAGAGGTGGGCAGCCTGAAGGAAATGATAACCGGTAAATATGGAGGTATAGGTGCGGCTATCCGTTATTATAAGGCGAAAGACCGTATAGCTATTGTAGAACCGACCGAAGGTATGCCTGCAGCCGAAGCTGGTGTAAAGGCGGGTGATATTATTCTGTCGGTGGGCGGAAAGGATATGGTGCGCGGTACGATGAAACCTCAGGAATTTTCGTCGAAGGTGAGTGAAGCATTGCGTGGGGAGCCGGGAACTTCCTTCATACTGAAAGTGCTCCGTCCGTTGAAGAATGACAGTACCGTCATGGAATTCAAGATTACACGTAAGAATATCCGAACCAATCCGGTTCCTTATTATGGTATGGTACATGACAGTGTCGGTTATCTGTCGCTTACCGGATTTACCGATAATTGTGCAAAAGACGTAAAGAAGGCTTTTATTGATTTGAAGGAACGGGGTGCCCGGTCGATGATCATTGATTTGCGCGATAATGGAGGTGGTTCTTTGCAGGAAGCGGTCGACATTGTGAATCTGTTTGTCCCGAAAGGGCAGGAGATTGTGGTTACCAAAGGTAAGCTGCGTCAGGCGGCAGGTTCGTACAAGACTGCCAACGAACCGGTTGATACTGAAATCCCGCTGGCTGTCTTGGTAAACGGGGGATCGGCTTCTGCCTCCGAGATTACCAGCGGTTCTTTGCAGGACTTGGACCGTGCCGTAATTGTGGGAACCCGTACCTATGGAAAAGGACTGGTGCAGACTACCCGTCCGTTACCGTATAACGGTACATTGAAAGTCACTACTTCCAAATATTATATTCCCAGTGGACGGTGTATTCAGGCCATTGATTATGCAAAAAAGAACGCCGACGGTTCAGTAGCTAGGATTCCGGACAGTCTGACAACCGTTTTCCATACGGCGGCCGGACGTGAGGTCCGTGACGGAGGAGGTATCCGTCCGGATATTGAGGTGAAAGGCGACAAATTGCCCAATATCCTGTTTTATTTGATGAATGATGATCTTATTTTTGATTATGCTACCCAATATTGTCTGGATCATCCTTCTTTGACCGATATCGATTCGCTGGTAATAACGGATGCCGATTATGCCGGATTCAAGGAACTGGTTAAATCGCGTGATTTCAAATATGACCGTGAAAGTGAAAAGATATTGAAGACACTGAAAGAAGTGGCTGAGTTCGAAGGATATATGGACGGGGCATCAGAGGAATTCAAGGCGTTGGAGAAGAAGCTGAATCATAATCTGGATCGTGACCTGGACTATTTTGCTAAGCCGATCAAGGAACAGCTGGCCGAGGAGATAGCTACCCGTTATTTTTATCAGAAGGGAGCTGTGATGCAGCGCCTGAAAGACGATGATGATTTGAAGAAGGCCATCGAAGTCTTGACAAATCCGGAAAAATATAAACTGATTTTGTCGGCACCTCAAGTAGCCCAGAAATAAAGTAATAGCCCGAAGACGATTGTAACGGATTCTTTATAAAGATTCCACCTGTCGTTTTCGGGCTATGTAATTATTACTGTGTGTAGTGTGATTATTCCATTTCCTTATAATCTCCGTTAGCTTTGATGAGTTTAATCAGTTTTTCAACGGCCTGTTCTTCCGGAATATTCTTTTCTATACATTCTTTTTTCTTGTAGAGACTGATTCTGCCTCTCCCTGCACCTACATATCCGTAGTCGGCATCTGCCATTTCCCCCGGTCCGTTGACGATACACCCCATAATTCCGATTTTCAGGCCTTTCAGGTGTGATGTAGCCGCTTTGATACGGGCTATGGTCGCTTCCAGATCATAAAGGGTCCGTCCACATCCCGGACATGAGATATATTCAGTCTTGGAAGTCCGGATACGTCCGGCTTGCAGGATGCCAAAGGCTGTTTCGTCTACTTTGGTTATGGGTATTTCCTTTTCTGTGTTATAGAGAAGGATACCGTCACAAAATCCGTCAAAGATTAATGCACCCATATCGGCTGCCGATTTGATTTGTAGATTCTCCAGTTCCTTTTCTTGATAGAACTGAAAGAAAACCAGGGGATTTTCCAACCCTTGGTTCATCAGCTGATGAGCGATTCCCCTGAATTCACCCAATCGGTTCGGATGGTTGCTCTGTGCTATGATAACTACTTCAGGATGAAGTTTCAGACAAGCTATGGCTTCGTCGTTCAGGCCCATGTAAGGGATGAAAAGGAATTTCAACGGGGCGTTGCAATGGTGAAGCTCCACAAGCTGTTGATAATTGAATGCCGGATAGGTACCTTCTAAGCCGTTCCAGCGGTTGGCGTCAACAATATAGCCGATATCTTGACGACGGTTTTCTGGCAGATTCTGTCCACAATAAATATAGTCAGGCCGGAACTGTTCGTTGACTTCGGTCTGGCCTTCCAGACGTGGTGAAATGACAATAGGAAGATTGCCGCCACCTACATTGTTTACGGCTCGGGTCTTGCGGCGGCTTGGATTGGTATAGCTGAAATCGGGAGCTGCCATACCGGGAATATAAGGATGGTCCTTGCGTCTGGATATATAGTCTACCAGTTTACGGGCTACCGGTATTTCGGCTTCAGGGGCTTCACTTAACGATACACGGATTGTATCGCCCAAACCGTCTTCCAACAAGGCGCCGATGCCCAATGCCGATTTGATACGGCCGTCTTCACCGTCGCCGGCTTCGGTTACACCCAGGTGTAACGGAAAGGCCATACCTTCTTTTTCCATCTGTTCGACCAGCAACCGTACGGTCTTGACCATGACAACGGTATTCGATGCTTTGATGGAGATGACTACATCTGTGAAATGTTCGTCTACACAGATCCGTAAAAATTCCATGCATGATTCCACCATTCCTTCCGGAGTATCGCCATAGCGGGACATGATACGGTCGGACAGAGAACCATGGTTTACCCCGATGCGGATAGCGGTATGGTTTTCCTTGCAGATATTCAGGAAAGGGACAAAACGGTTACGTATCTTCTGGATTTCCTGGGCATATTCTTCATCGGTATATTCCAGTTTCTTGAAAGTACGGGCGGCATCGACGTAATTCCCTGGGTTGATACGTACCTTTTCAGCATAGAGGGCAGCCACTTCCGCTACTTTCGGGTTGAAGTGCACATCGGCAATCAACGGGGTATTATATCCTTGTGACCGGAGGCTGATGTTGATGTTTTTCAGGTTTTCGGCTTCACGGACGCCTTGGGTAGTCAGGCGTACATATTCACCTCCCGCTTCAATGATACGCTTGGCCTGTTCTACACAAGCTTCGGTATCCATTGTGACGGTATTGGTCATGCTCTGTATACGGATAGGATTAGCGCCACCCATAGGAGTGGCGCCAACGTATACCTCATTTGCCTCTCGGCGTGAATAGTTGAAGTAATCCATTAATTTAATTTGTCTTGTAAGCGTATTTGACTTCTTTCAGTTCTTCGTTTGCTTTGACGATCTTATTTTTCAGCCCTTCTTTATAGGCTGCAAATTTCTTGGCAAGTTCCGTATCGGCTAATGCCAATATCTGGACAGCCAGAATTGCTGCATTCATGGCTCCGTTAATGGCAACGGTTGCAACCGGGATACCGGGAGGCATCTGGATGATGGAATAAAGAGCGTCAACTCCGTCGAGGACCGAACCTTTTACAGGGACCCCAATGACAGGAAGTGTCGTATTGGCTGCGATGACCCCTGGTAATGCTGCTGCCATGCCAGCCGCTGCAATGATGACCTTAATACCACGTCCGGCAGCCTCTTTTGCGAATTTTTCTACTTCGGCCGGAGTACGGTGTGCCGAAAGGGCATTCATCTCAAACGGGACTTGCATTTCGTCAAGCAATTTGGCTGCCTTTTCCATAACTGGAAGGTCGGAGGTGCTGCCCATGATGATACTTACAGTTGGTTTCATGCTCTTTCCAATATTTACTCGTTAATGATCTGTTTGTATGCTTCGGCATCCAGTAATTCATCCATTTCGGCTGTGTCGGTTGGCTTGATTCGGATCAGCCATCCTTTTCCGTAAGGATCCTGGTTTACAAGTTCGGGATGTTCTTCCAGATCCGGATTGATTTCCAGAACCTGGCCTCCGATAGGCATAAACAGGTCAGAAACTGTCTTTACAACTTCAATGGTGCCGAATGTCTCACCTTTTTCAAGTGTTTCTCCTTCTGTTGTGATGTCAACGAAAACAATGTCACCTAATTGATCTTGTGCGTAGTCTGTAATACCTACATATGCTTCTTCTCCTTCCAGACGAATCCATTCATGTTCGTTCGTATACTTTACATTAGTTGGGTAATTCATAAATCTTACTTTTTTAAGAGGTTAATATATAGATTCAAATAAACAAAATTCCTATGATTCCACAAAACAATCCGACAAAAAAACCTCCCGTCACTTCATTCAGTGTGTGTTGACGGAGGATAATCCGTGCCGAACCTAACATTCCCGCCAGCAGGATAAACAGGCAAAGCCACCAAGTAGGGTTGAACTGGAAGATAAGGCTGAAAGACAATGATCCACCAATAATCATGCCGCAACTTGCCATATGGGTGCTGATTTTCCATTTTATGTTGATAATGGTACAGATTACCATACAGAGCAAGGACGCAATGATAATTCCTCCCATATAGCGGGGAAGATGGATGCGGTACATCGTCAGCAGGCATCCTATATAGCTTAGGATGGTCAGTCCATAAGGAATAAACCGTTTCTCTCTATAAGAAAGTTCATGCAAGGTCCATCCGTTTACCTTATGTAACAGATAGATTCCTATCATGGGGAGTAGTACTGTAAAGCAATACACCATGAGCAGTACCCTGAGCTTATAGCCAAGCGGCAGAATACGGAGATAAGAGAAAAAGAACAGGATCAGGAACGCGACAATAGGGGCCATGAAGGGAGTGAATATGGCCGAGATGATCCGTGAGGCCATATACAACGGATCTTGTGGGGCTTGTTGTGCCTTAGGCTCCGGTTCATGGTAGGTCAGCTGGTCGGGTATGTTTGTCTCTTCCATTTTTATATTATCTTCTTAATCTTGCTACAGGTATATTGAGCTGCTGGCGATATTTGGCAACCGTCCGTCGGGCTATCGGATAACCTTTTGACTTCAGAATATCGGCCAGTTCATCGTCGGTATAAGGTTTTTCCTTATTCTCGTTGGTTACACACTCTTTCAGGATGCGTTTGATTTCACGTACAGAAAGTTCTTCACCTGTTTCGGTCGTGTATCCATCGCTGAAGAAGAATTTTAAGGAGTAGATCCCGTAATTGGTCTGTACGTATTTGCTGTTGCTTACCCGTGATACGGTAGATATGTCCAGGTGGGCTCTTTCCGCAACGTCTTTCAGGATCATGGGACGGAGAAGGGATTCGTCGCCTTCCTGGAAGAACGGCCGTTGAAGATCTATAATGGCCTGCATGGTATTCAGTAAGGTCTGCTGGCGTTGTTTTACCGCATTGATGAAACCTTGTGCCGCATCAACCTTCTGCTTCAGAAACATCAGGGCATCTTTTGATTCCTTGCTTTGGTTGGCCTTGTTGCGTGTATGTTCTTCAAGCATGTCCGTAAATTCACGGCTAAGGCGGAGTTCCGGGATATTCTTGTTGTTCAGGCTCAGGTTGATACTTCCGTCTTCTTCTGTCTCGACAATGAAGTCGGGAATGATCTGCTGGAAGTTCTTGCCTATAGCTTCGCCCATCGAGCTTCCCGGACGTGGATTTAGCTTGACCAGTTCGGCTACAGCCTTGTTATATTGTTCTTCAGTGATGTTCAGCTTCTGCAGTATCTTTTCCTTGTTTTTCTTGGTGAAATCGTCACAACATTTGCTGATGATATCATATTCTATCTGTTTAAGCGGAGAATCTTCTTTACGCCGGATCTGTAATAACAGACACTCCTGCAGGTTGCGTGCACCGATTCCCGCCGGGTCGAAATCCTGGATAATCGATAAGACATGTTCCAGTTTTTCTGGAGTCGTCGATATCCCTTGGTATATGGCCAGTTCATCAATCAGCGTGTCCATACTTTTGCGCAGGAGTCCGTCGTCATCCAGAGATCCTATCAGATACTCTCCCAATTGCTTCTCTTCCGGTGTCAGATTCTGCATGTCGAGCTGCTCTTTCAGCGTTTCATAAAATGAAATGCTGTCAGAAAACGGTATTTCTTCCGGCTTATCGTCCTGTGAACGGTTGTTTTCCTGCAACTTATAGTCGGGTATATCATCTTCCGAACGGTAATCACCTAACGATAGGTCTTCATTATTATAGTCGGCATTGTCTTCTTCTCCACTTCCTTCCTCATAGTTGTCTTCATGTTCAGATTCTTCTGCCGGCTCTTTCCCTTCTTCCAGTGCAGGATTGTCAAGTAACTCGGAATGGATGCGTTCTTCCAGTTCCACAGTCGGTAACTCCAGCAGTTTCACTACCAGAATCTGTTGTGGTGATAACGTCTGGACTTGCTGTTGGCTCTGTGTTTGTACTTGACGTGAATTGATTGCCATATGATATTTTAGTTTTTGTTATCGCAAAAATAATGAAATTAGGCACGGAATGGATATCTTTTGCCGAATTTATTTATCTGCCGGTTCCAATAAGTCTTCTATAACGGCTGAATCAGTATTCGAAACTGCTTCCTCCCAGAAATTCGCGCAATAAAGATGTAGGAGGAATTTCATTGGCCGGGACAGATACGAAATAGGCCAGGAACCGGAGCAGCCTGTGCGCTTCCGAGTAGGCGGGATTGCTGTTCGGTACTTTCCTCAGTATCGGTTCTACGTAGTCTTTGAGGACGGCCAGTTCGAAAAGCAGGGCCGAGTTGAACATGGCGTCGGCGTTTTCCTGATAAGGGAAGATCCATTTGTCTTCTCCAGCCCGCACACTTTCCCAGCGCAGGATCGTGTCTTCGGCCGAATAGTTGCGGTATTTGTAGTCGCGGATAATGCGGCGGAGCAGGCGGTTGTCGGTTGTCGGTATATAATTATGGTTGTCCAGAAGTATGGTGGTCAGTGCCGATACATAGATCTTGTATTTATTGACTGCCGGGATGTTGGGCGTGAGGGCCGGATTCAGCGCATGGATACCTTCCAGTATCAGGATCATGTTGTCACCGATACGCAGCTTTTTCCCGCTGGCCTCCCGTTTGCCTGTCGTAAAGTTGAATCGTGGCAGTTCTATTTCTTCTCCGGCCAACAAGGCTTTCAGTTGCGATTCGAAGAAAGGGATATCCAGTGCGTAGAGTGATTCAAAGTCATGGTTACCGTTTTCGTCTATCGGAGTGTCTTCCCGGTTTACGAAATAGTCGTCCAATGAGATCGGATACGGGCGTATTCCATTGGTCATCAGCTGAATACTCAGCCTTTTGCTGAACGTGGTTTTTCCGGAAGACGACGGTCCGGCTATCAATACCAGCTTTACTCGTTCTCCGTTCAGGTTCCGGCTTGCTATTTCATCGGCTATGCGGGCGATTTTCTTTTCCTGCAGTGCTTCCGATACTTTGATCAGATCTGTAGCATGGCCTTCATTGCAGGCTATATTGAAATCACCTACGGTTGCAATGCCCATGATCTTGTTCCACCGGTGATATTCCTGAAAGACGTCGAGCATCTTTTCCTGTTTGACTACATCTTCTATTTTTGTAGGGTTCTGACGGTTGGGAATACGGAGCAGCAGTCCGTCGTAGTATTTCACGATATCGAAAGTGCGTATGTAGCCTGTGCTGGGGGCCAGACTTCCGTAATAGCTGTCAATAGTATCCCCCAGTTTGTTATAATAGGAGTAGAGTTGTCCTGAAGTTTCCAGAAGCCGGGCCTTGTCTTCCATTCCCTGGCGGCGGAAGAGCTCTACGGCCTTGGTAGTATGACATTCAATCCGTTCGTACGGGATGTCGGCATCGATAATTTCCTGCATTTTCCTTTTGATCCGGCTCACATCGTCCAGTGTAGTTTCTCTGCCGATATTCAGGTTGCAGAAATATCCTTTGGATACAGGGTGTTCCAGCGATATGCTTCCTTTAGGATAAAGCTCTTCTACAGCCTTGACCAGGATAAAGCAGAGAGAGCGGACATAGGTGCGCATGCCCGAAGCACTGGTGATATCCAGAAATTCGACATCTTTGTTGTAATATACGTTATAGTTCAGTCCTTCAACCTTGTTGTTGACTTTGGCACTGATCGGTCCATAGGGCATATCTAATTCGAAACCTTTGTAAATGTCTAAAAGAGTGCTCCCCCCGGGAAATTCTTTTGTAGAATTGGTATTTTTGCAATATATTTGTAGCATAAATGTAATATGTGTTACTAACGGATGTTTGGGCAGTTAAATTACTCAATAAACAGTAAAAAGCCCATCTTCGATTTAATTAATTATAAATGGAATATACTTTTTATGATTTTTTAGCGCTGCTCGGTTCGCTTGCGCTATTCCTTTATGGAATGAAAATCATGAGTGAGGGCTTGCAGAAGTTTGCGGGAGACCGGCTTCGTAGTATTCTCACGGCAATGACTACAAACCGGGTGACGGGAGTCTTGACGGGTATGCTGATAACCGCTCTTATCCAGTCTTCCTCGGCCACAACGGTGATGGTTGTCAGTTTTGTCAATGCAGGTCTCTTGACATTGTCCCAGTCTATCGGTGTAATTATGGGTGCCAATATCGGAACAACCGTAACCGCATGGATTATCTCTGCTCTCGGCTTTAAGGTCGATATTTCCGCTTTCTCACTGCCTCTTCTGGCCATCGGAATTCCACTTCTATTCTCTAAAAAAAGTACACGAAAGTCTGTCGGTGAATTCATTTTCGGCTTCGCATTCCTGTTTATGGGGTTGAACCTGCTGAAGACGAATGCTCCCGATCTGAGCCAGAATCCGGATATGCTGGCTTTTGTGCAGAACTATACCGGTATGGGATTCTTTTCTGTCATACTTTTTGTCTTGATTGGTACGGTACTGACCATGATTGTACAGGCTTCGGCTGCGACGATGGCCATTACATTGATTATGTGTGCCAACGGGTGGATCAGTTATGAACTGGGTGCTGCGTTGGTACTCGGTGAGAATATCGGTACTACCATTACGGCCAATCTGGCCGCCTTGACAGCCAATACGCAGGCACGGCGGGCTGCAATGGCGCATCTGATGTTCAACGTGTTCGGCGTAATATGGGTATTGATCCTGTTCAAGCCTTTCCTTTCTATGGTAGGCTGGTTCGTTACCGATGTCATGAAAGTGAGCGAAGCCGACGGGGTTGCCGTATCATTCAAGCTCTCAGCGTTCCATACCTGCTTTAATGTATGTAATGTATTGATCCTGATATGGTTTGTCAAACTGATAGAAAAGACTGTATGTAAAATCATCCCGCAAAAAGAGCAGGAAGAAGAGTATCGCCTGCAGTTCATTACCGGCGGTATGCTTTCTACGGCAGAGTTGTCTATTCTACAGGCCCGGAAGGAAATCAATCTGTTCGGAGAAAGGATTCAGCGTATGTTCCGTATGGTGAATGATCTGCTTCATACTGATAATGAGGCCGATTTCAACAAACTGTTCAGCCGGATCGAAAAATATGAGACTATCAGTGACAATATGGAGGTCGAGATCGCCAATTACCTGAATCAGGTATCCGAAGGGCGGTTAAGTTCTGAAAGTAAGCTACAGATCCGTGGAATGCTTCGTGAAGTGACGGAAATAGAAAGTATCGGTGACAGTTGCTATAATCTGGCCCGTACCATTAACCATAAGCATAGAGGGACTGTGGATTTTACGGAGAAGCAGTATGCACATATTCATCAGATGTTTAATCTGACTGACAGGGCCTTGACGCAGATGATTGAGCTGGTTGAAGATGTACATCATACGGTCGATGTGAACAAGTCGTTTAATATCGAGAATGAAATCAACAATTACCGGACACAGCTGAAGGAACAGAATGTGATTGATGTGAACGACAAAAAATACAGCTATCAGATGGGGGTTTATTATATGGACATTATAGCCGAATGTGAGAAACTTGGCGATTATGTGGTAAATGTAGTAGAGGCTCATTCGGATGTGAAGGAAAAGAAGCCTTGATCCGTTTCCCGTCTTGCGGGAGGGAAATGATTCCAGGATTTTCTAAAGGATATGAAAAAAGGTATTGTCTTTACAGGATCTGATCCGCAGACAATACCTTTTTGTTTTGAGGTGAGAATATAGTTTCTTACCTCTTTTTATAATGTTCCGTATTATTTTTCGATGCTTAACAGCTCAACTTCAAAAATCAAAGTAGAGAACGGTTTGATCTGACCGGCTTCACGTGAACCGTAACCTAATTCAGCTGGAATGTACAGTTCCCATTTTGAACCTACAGGCATCATGGTCAATGCTTCTGTCCATCCTTTGATCACTTGGTTGGCACGGAATGTAGTAGGTTCTTTACGGTCGTAAGAACTGTCGAACTGAGTTCCGTCAATCAAAGTTCCTTTATAGTGTACCTTTACTCTTGAAGTATCGGCAGGAATTTCACCTTTACCTTCAGTGATGATCTTATACTGCAGACCGCTTGGAGTAACCTTTACACCTTCTTTGCTCTTGTTCTGTGCCAGGAAGTCTTCGTTCTTCTTGATATAGTCGGCATATTTCTGCTTCATTGAGTTTTCTTTGATGACTTCGGCTCTGGCGCGTACGTACATACTTGCTGAATCAGCTGATACGATGCTCTTTTCCTGTACAGCTGCAATAAAACCAGCCAAGAAGTTTTCCTTATTCAGGCTCTGCAGGCTGTCGCCGTTGAACAGCTGGTTGTTGATGGCTTCGAACATATCACCGCTGATCTGTTGTCCGATCTGCATACCGGCCATATAAGCCTTTTCTTTTGCATCAGTTTCTTTCACACCTTGTTCAAGACCTTTTACGAAATCGGCCATATAGGCTGAGTCAACTCCCAGACGGCCCATTACATATTCTTTCAAACCTTGTGTGTTACTTACCCCCATCATGTATGAAAGTGAGTCAATGTCACTCTTCATGTTTGCTTTGGGGCCTTGAGCAGTACATGATGCCAAGCCTGCTGCGGCTGCAAACATCATTAAAACAGTACTTTTTTTCATTTGCTTCAGTTAAAATTTTATAGAATGATAATTTTTACGTCTTTAAAAAGAAGTTTTTCCCGTCTGTTACAGCACTTCGATGAGCTCTACTTCAAAAATCAGCGTGCTGTGGGGTGGAATCAGTTCGCCTGCTCCTTGGGCTCCGTAGGCAAGCTCTGACGGAATGTAGAGTTTCCATTTGGCGCCTTCCGACATCAGCTGCAAGGCTTCTACCCATCCTTTGATTACCTGGTTTACACCGAATACTGCAGGTTCACCGCGCTTGATGGAGCTGTCGAACAATGTTCCGTCAATCAAGGTCCCTTCGTAGTGGCAGCGTACACGGTCGGTTGCTTTCGGTTTCTTGCCGTTACCTTCTTTGATGACTTCGTACTGCAGTCCGCTAGGTAAGGTTACTATTTTCGGGTTCTTCTTGTTTTCTTCCAGGAATGCTTTTCCTTTGGCTATATTTTCAGCGTTGATCTTTTCTTCCAGCTCTGTGAAATATTTGTTTACTATTTCGCGGGCTTCTGTGTGGGTGATAGCTGTCTTGTTTCCCTCTAATACGTCTTTGATAGCCTGTGCAAAATCGTTTACATCGATGTTGCGTGCGCCCATGCTAAGCAGGTTCTGGCCTATGCCCAGGCCGATGGCGTAACTGAATTTATCCATATAGTTGTCTTAAATTAAAAAATGATTGTCAATTTCAATTTCGCAAAGGTATCTTTTTTCTTTGAATATGAACTTCTTTAGGCGATTAAAAATTCTTATTTTTGTGTCATCTAACTAAAAAGAAAGGATTTGGATATGAAAAAGCTAGTAGTGCTTACAGGCGCGGGCATGAGTGCCGAGAGTGGGATCAGTACATTCCGTGATTCGGGCGGCCTATGGGACCGTTATCCGGTGGAACAGGTGGCGACGCCTGAGGGGTATGCGGCAAATCCGAAGCTGGTCATTGATTTCTATAACCAGCGGCGCAGGGAATTGCTGGCGGCCAAACCGAACAGAGGTCATGAGCTGCTTGCCGGGATGGAAAAGTATTTCGATGTAAGGATTGTGACCCAGAATGTGGATAATCTGCATGAACGTGCCGGCAGCCATCATGTGATTCATCTGCATGGAGAACTGATGAAAGTGACGTCCAGCCGGAATCCGAACGATCCGCGTTGCATCAGGGAACTGTCGGCCGGTAATTGTGAGGTAAAGATCGGCGACAAGGCGGCCGACGGGTCGCAGCTCCGTCCGTTTATCGTATGGTTCGGCGAGCCTGTTCCTATGATTGAGACTGCCATAGAAATAGTAGAACAGGCCGATATTTTTGTAATCATCGGGACATCCTTGAATGTGTATCCGGCAGCCGGACTCCTTAATTATGTACCGGAGCATGTACCTGTTTACCTTATTGATCCTAAGGAAGTGACCATTGCCTCGGGCCGGAAAGTCCATGTAATACAGAAAGGAGCTTCTGCTGGAATGGAAGAATTGAAAAAATTGTTATTAAATGATAGGGAGTGAACATATTTTCCCTATATTTGTTTTCTGTAATTGAAACAAACTTAGTAACACTAAAAATTAAATTGCAACGAAATTATGAAAAAGTACATTTGCACTGTCTGTGATTGGGTTTATGATCCAGAAGTAGGTGATCCTGAAGGTGGAATCGCTCCAGGTACAGCTTTTGAGGATATTCCGGAAGATTGGGTTTGCCCGGTTTGTGGTGTTGGAAAAGAAGATTTCCAGCCTGTAGAAGAATAATTCTCAGTACATATAAGGAGTAGAAGGGAGGTCTGCTGTCATGCAGGTCTCCCTTATTTTGTATGATTCCTGGATTTTGACCGGACATCCATCTTTATTTTTTAGTATCTTCTTCTGTCGTAGATATTATAAATTTATGTACCTTTAACTGCGGAAACACGGTGCCAGGTGTCTAAATGTTATAATCCAATGTTGAAGTCCTTTCTTTAAGTTCTTCATTCGGTCACCGGACGTTTCCCTTATTTCTGAACTATGTGAGAACAAACCTGTATGTTAAACTTTATATTACCATTAAACTATGATGAAAAAAGGATTTTTATTTTTATCCTTCGGGTTGCTGGCTGCGTCTGTATATGCGCAGAATCCGATTGTGCAGACACATTACACGGCCGATCCGGCACCGATGGCATATAACGGTACGCTGTATCTTTATACCAGTCATGATGAAGATGCTTCTACGTGGTTTGTCATGAACGACTGGAAGCTGTATACTACGACCGATATGGTTAACTGGACCGATCATGGAGCAGTGCTTTCGTATAAGACCTTCAGTTGGGCCAAGGGTGATGCCTGGGCCATGCAATGCGTGGAGCGTGACGGGAAATTCTATGCATACGTTCCTGTAACGATGCGACAAGGAGGTGGGGCCATCGGTGTGGCTGTGTCAGACAGCCCGTACGGACCTTTCTATGATGCGTTGGGCAAGCCGTTGGTAAGCAGCGGAAAGGGTGATATTGATCCTACTGTAATGATTGACGATGACGGTCAGGCTTATCTGTATTGGGGTAACCCGTTCTGTTACTATGTGAAGCTGAATGAGGACATGATTTCGTATTCGGGCGACATTGTCCGTGTCCCGATGACCGTAGAATCTTTCGGTAAACGGGAAGGGAATGTTGCCGAACGTCCTACATTGTATGAGGAAGGGCCTTGGCTGTATAGGCACAATGACTGGTATTACTTGCTTTGGGCGGGAGGGCCTATTCCCGAACACCTGGGATATTCGATGAGCAAGAGTCCTGTGGGCCCGTGGAAATATGGCGGTACGCTGATGCCTACCGAGGGCGGCAGCTTTACCAACCATCCGGGTATTGTAGACTATAAAGGGTCCACGTACTTGTTTTATCACAACGGTGCACTGCCGGGTGGCAGCGGTTTTACCCGTTCCGTTTGTGTACAGAAAGCCGAATTCAATAAAGACGGAACACTGGTGCCTATGAAGATGACGGCAGGGATAGAAAAAGGTCTTGAGACCTTGAATCCGTACCGGAAGACAGAGGCCGAGACCATGGCTTTTTCGGAAGGAATGAAAGCTGGTCAGAACAAGGAAGTGGGCGTATTTGTCAACGCCATGAAAGACGGAGCCTATATAAAGGTAAGAGATGTTGATTTCCGTGCGAAGGGTGCGTCAAAGTTTATGGCCCGGTTAGGGACTACGCACAACGGAGGTGTTACGATGGAAGTCCGTCTGGATAATCCGCAAGGCAATCTGCTGGCTACTGTAGATGTTCCTATGACAGGAGGTGATGACCGTTGGGCGCTGGTTTCTTCAGACATAGCTGGGGTGAGCGGTGTGCACGACCTGTATTTCGTATGTAAAGGCAATAAACCCGGTCGTTTGATGTATTTTGACTATTGGATGTTTCAGGCGCAGAAATAAATATCCGAAGTCGGGATATAAAAAACAAAGGCTGAAGTCATTGACTTCAGCCTTTGTTTTTTATAGAGAACTCCTTATTTCTGTTCTTTGTGCTGTTGAGGCTTGTGCTCACGTTTCGGACGGTTGTTTCCGTTACCTTCAGGCATTCCTTCCGGTTTCGGAGTCAGTACCTTGTGCGAAAGTTTGAACTTGCCTGTCTTCGGGTCAATATCCAACAGCTTGACTTCGATTTCGTCACCTTCCTTCAGTCCGGCTTCTTCGATTGTCTCCAGACGTTTCCAGTCGATTTCAGAAATGTGCAGCAAACCGTCTTTGCCCGGGAGGAATTCAACGAATGCGCCGTAAGGCATGATTGAGCGTACCTTACCCATGTAGACTTCACCTACTTCCGGAACGGCTACGATACCTTTGATGAGACGCATGGCGTCATCGATGGATTTTTTGTTGTTGCCGGAAATTTCGATGCGGCCCACTCCGTCAATTTCCTCGATGGTGATGGTTGCACCGGTCTCTTCCTGCATGCCCTGGATAATCTTACCGCCCGGGCCGATTACGGCACCGATAAATTCCTTAGGAATAGTCATGGTCTCGATACGTGGAGCGTGAGGTTTCAGTTCAGGACGAGGTTCGGCAATACATTCGGTAAGTTTGCCCAGAATGTATTCACGTCCCTGTTTTGCCTGTAACAGCGCCTTTTCAAGGATGTCGTATGTCAGGCCGTCACACTTGATATCCATCTGGGTGGCGGTGATACCGTTCTTTGTTCCTGTTACCTTGAAGTCCATATCGCCCAGGTGGTCTTCGTCGCCCAGAATATCAGACAATACAGCGTATTTCTCTTCGCCCGGATTCTTGATCAATCCCATTGCAATACCAGATACCGGATTCTTGATAGGTACACCTGCATCCATCAATGCCAGTGTACCGGCACATACCGTAGCCATTGAAGAGGAACCGTTTGATTCCAGAATATCGGAAACCACACGTATGCAGTAAGGGTAATCGGCAGGGATCTGTCCCTTCAACGCACGCCATGCCAGATGGCCGTGACCGATTTCACGACGGCCTACACCGCGCTGTGCCTTGGCTTCACCTGTAGAGAACGGAGGGAAGTTGTAGTGTAGCAGGAAGCGTTCCTTATGCTGGTCGAGTACGTCGTCTACAATCTTTTCATCGAGTTTGGTACCCAATGTGACTGTACTCAGTGACTGTGTTTCACCACGGGTGAAGATAGAAGAACCGTGAGGACCTGGCAGCGGACTTACTTCACACCAGATCGGACGGATCTCGGTGGTAGTACGGCCGTCCAGACGTTTGCCTTCGTCAAGGATGCAACGGCGCATAGCCTCTTTTTCCACGTCATGGTAGTAACGGTCAATCATCGGACCTTTTTCTTCCAGTTCTTCTTCGGTGAACTGTGCCTTGAATTCGTCACAGATGGCAGTGAAGGCGTCTTCGCGTTCGTGCTTGTTCTTGTTACCCGACTGAGCGATGGCATATGCCTTGTCGTAGCAGGCATCGTGTACAGCCTTGCGGAGGTCTTCGTCATTTTCTTCGTGACAGTATTCACGTTTCTGTGTAGAACCGACTTCTTCCATCAGTTCCATCTGTGCCTTGCAATGAACCTTGATGGCTTCGTGCGCACATTTCATTGCTTCCAGCAAATCCTGTTCGCTCACTTCGTTCATCTCACCTTCTACCATCATGATGTTTTCGTAGGTAGCGGCTACCATCAAGTCCATATCAGCGCGTTTCAGTTCTTCGAAAGTCGGATCGATTACGAATTTACCGTCGATACGTGCTACACGTACTTCAGAAATCGGTCCGCCGAACGGTATATCTGATACAGCCAAAGCTGCTGAAGCTGCCAAACCAGCCAATGCATCGGGCATGTCTACGCCGTCTGCCGAGAAAAGAATAATGTTTACGTAAACTTCTGCATGGAAATTGTCCGGGAATAACGGACGGAGAGCGCGGTCAACCAGACGGCAGGTCAGGATTTCATAGTCAGAAGCTTTGCCTTCACGTTTGGTAAAGCCACCCGGGAAACGTCCGAATGCCGAATATTTCTCTTTATACTCTACCTGCAGAGGCATAAAATCAGTACCGGGAACTGCATCTTTTGCTGCACAAACAGTAGCCAGCAACATGGTATTACCCATGCGTAGCATTACAGCACCATCTGCCTGTTTTGCTAGCTTTCCCGTTTCGAGGGTGATGGTTCTTCCATCGCCTAACTCGATCGTCTTAACAATAGGATTGATCATAAAATTTGGATTAAATAATTTTCATCTTAAAAATTCGTGCCAAAGGTACAAATATATTTGGACTAATCGGGTGAAAATGAGAGAAAAGTTTCTATAAAATGTGGTTTTGTTACAATCCGGAAGACTGTGCTTCGGAAAGATTCCGGATAACGGTGCCGGGCCATACCTTGCTGTATGATTCTTTACAGAAGGAATAATTATCTTATCACTAGGGTGAAAAGAACTCATCACATAGGTGATAAGATATTATCACTGGAGTGAAAAGATTTTATCACTTGGGTGATAAGATGATTTTCCCGACGTCGACATACATATGGCTGCCGGTATCCTGCCTTCCGTCATGTAGAAAGTTTTTTCTTTTCTTTCAATAACTTACCTTAAAAACTTTGTGAAGTCATGAAAAGCCGTATCTTTGCATCACAAAATTAAGTTAATATTAATCTAGCAATGAAAAGAAATGCTTATATCGCCGCAGCGCTGTTGTTGACAGGCTTTACTGCCTGCAACAACGAGCCTGCTTTTAAAGTGCAAGGTTCCGTGACCGATGCTGCTGACAAGATGCTCTATTTTGAACAGACCGGACTGGAAGGTATCGTTGCCCTGGATTCTGCCAAGCTTGATGATGGAGGTTCCTTCAAGTTCTCGGGAACCCGTCCTGAATCTCCTGAATTCTACCGTCTCCGGATTGAAGATAAAGTCATCAATTTTTCTGTCGATTCAACGGAAACAGTCAGTGTAAAGGCCGATTTCAATAATTTCGCTACGGATTACCAGATTGAAGGTTCCGAAAACAATACGAAAATCAAGGAACTGGTTGGACTGCAGGCTGCCCTTCAGGAAAAGGTGAACGAAGTGGCCAAGGCTGGAATGCCTATCGGAATTGCTCGTGACAGTATTGCTGTGCTGGTAGATGCCTATAAAAACAATGTAAAGCGTAATTATATCTACAAAGAGCCGAATAAGGCTTATGCCTATTTTGCTTTGTTTCAGGAACTGAACGGTTATATGATTTTCGATCCGTTGAACAGCAAGGATGACGTGAAGTGTTTTGCTGCTGTAGCTACCAGCCTGACCAACATGTATCCGCATGCCGACCGTTCGCGTAACCTATATAATATGGTAATCAAAGGTATGAAGAATACCCGTACTCCTGAAGTGAAACCTTTGGAAATACCTGCCGACAAGATTCAGGAAACGTCTATCATCGATATTCCTTTGAAGGATATTGACGGAAATACCCGTCACCTGACAGACTTGAAGGGAAAGGTGGTTCTGATAGACTTTACCGTTTACGGCGATGCACAGTCGGGAGCACGTAACCTGCTTTTGCGTGAGCTGTATGACAAGTATGCGCCGCAAGGTCTGGAAATCTATCAGATTTCGTTCGATACTGACGAGCACTATTGGAAGACGGCGGCCGACAATCTGCCGTGGATCTGTGTCCGCGATCCTCAAGGACCTTATTCCACTTATGTCCGCCTTTATGGTGTACAGCAGTTGCCTACTTCGTTCCTGGTGAACCGTAACAACGAGCTGACGCAGCGTCTGGATGAAAAGGTTGATGTGGAAGCGGCAATTAAGAATTTATTATAACATGTTGAAAAGCATGTAAAATAGTTGGCTAAGGTACTTGTGGTTATCATAAAAAAGGCTACCTTTGCCATAAATCATATGAAGGAAGGGTTCCGGCATATCTTGATGTGCCGGGATTCTTTTTTGTTTTATAGGAAAGAGAATAAATAAAATTTAATTTAATAACGAATATTTTAAGGAGGAATCATTATGGCTTATATGTCAGAAGAGGGCTACCAGAAACTGGTTGCCGAATTAAAGCGCCTGGAATCGGTAGAGCGTCCGAGAATTGTGGCCGCCATTGCGGAGGCACGTGATAAGGGTGACTTGTCGGAAAATGCCGAATACGATGCGGCGAAGGAAGCTCAAGGGCTGTTGGAAATGAAGATTAACCAGTTGAAGGCTACTATCGGTGATGCCAAGATTATCGATACATCCAAGTTGAAGGCCGATACTGTGCAGATTCTGTCACGTGTAGAACTGAAGAATGTGAAGAATGGAATGAAGATGGCCTATACCATCGTATCGGAAACTGAAGCGAACCTGAAGGAAGGCAAGATTTCCGTAAACACCCCGATTGCCCAGGGTCTGTTGGGCAAGAAGGTGGGTGACGTGGCCGAAATCACTATCCCGCAAGGTAAAATCAGTCTGGAAATTACAGGAATATCATTTTAACCGTCAGGCAGGCCGGCTTTTGTGCCGGTCTGCCTTCTTAATTTATAAATTATGGCAACAATATTCAGTAAAATTATTGCAGGAGAAATCCCTAGCTACAAGGTGGCTGAGGATGACAAGTTTTATGCATTCCTGGATATCAATCCGCTGGTGAAGGGGCATACGTTGGTGGTCCCGAAACGTGAAGTGGACTATATCTATGACTTGAGCGATGAAGAGCTGGCCGCCATGCATGTGTTTGCCAAACATGTGGCACTGGCTATCCAGAAGGTTTTTCCGTGCCGTAAAGTGGGTGAAGCCGTAATCGGTCTGGAAGTACCTCATGCGCATATCCATCTGATTCCGATGCAGAAGGAGTCGGATATGTTGTTTTCGAATCCGAAGCTGGAACTGACTAGTGAAGAATTCAAGTCTATAGCTGAAGCTATCAATAAAGCCTGGGAAGGTAAGGCATAATCAGATAACTCCTTGTTTGATATAAAGTGAAAAGTCATCCTGAAAAGGATGACTTTTTTTATGCCTTTTGGTTGTAAAATAGTTATCTTTAGGCTGTTAATTTTAAAACGTGACACAATGAAAAAATGGGTCGTCTTGTGGTTGTGTATGCTGTCGGGAGTCCTTTCAGTCTGGGGGCAGACGTATCGGGTGGAAGGTACGGTTATAGATAAGGTAAGCCGCCAGCCTCTGGAATATGTGAATGTCCTGGTGGTAGGACTGGCTGTGGGGGCATCGACCGATTCCGATGGGCACTTTGTCATAGAACAGGTACCTCCCGGAATCTATCGGTTGCAGGCTTCTATGTTGGGGTATAAGACTGTATTCACACCAGAATACAGGGTAAACCACCGGACACCTCATATTCAGATTGAAATGGAAGAGGAAGACGCTCAACTTGCAGGTATAACGGTTACGGCTACTCCTTTCCCGAGGGTGACGGAAAGCCCGGTAAGCCTGCGGGTTATCGGCATGCAGGAAATTGAAAAGGTGCCCGGTGCTAACCGGGACATTTCAAGAGTGGTCCAGAACTACCCGGGAGTCGCCTTTTCACCGGTCGGCTATCGGAACGACCTGATAGTGCGGGGCGGCGGTCCTTCCGAGAACCGTTTTTATCTGGATGGTGTCGAAATTCCGAACATTAACCACTTCAGTACACAAGGCGCTTCGGGCGGTCCTGTAGGACTGATTGATGCCGATCTTATCCGCAGTGTGAATTTCTATAGCGGGGCGTTTCCGGCCAGTAAAGGGAATGCCTTGAGCTCCATCCTCGATTTCCGCCTTCGCGACGGAGATATGGAGGAGAATTCGGTGAAGGCAACTTTAGGGGCGTCGGAAGTCTCGTTGAGCTCTAACGGACATTTGGGCGACCGGACATCGTATATAGTGTCTGTACGGCAGTCGTACCTGCAGATGTTGTTCAAGATTTTGGGGCTGCCTTTCCTGCCGGCCTATACCGATGCTTCGTTCAAGATAAAGACTCGGTTCGATGCGCATAATGAACTGACGCTGCTTGGCCTGGGGGGAATAGACCGGATGAAGTTGAATTTCGATATTGACGGGGAAGACAGTGAATACCTGCTGAGCTACCTCCCTACTATAAACCAGGAGACCTTTACGGTAGGTGGGGTATACCGGCATTATGCGGGGAAACATGTACAGTCGGTTACGTTGAGCCACAGTTATCTGAACAACCGTAACATCAAGTATAAGGATAATGATGAAAGTTCTCCCGACAACCTGACCTTGAACCTGCGGTCTGTAGAACAGGAAACAAAATTGCGCATGGAAAATACTTCGTCTTGGGCAAACTGGAAACTGAATGCCGGTATCGAACTGGGTTTCTCGCAGTATACCAACCGTACTTACCAGAAACTTTTCATAAGATGAATGTCCGCAAATATCCAATTAGTAAATTCGATGTTTAAACTCAGCTCTATAAGTGCAAGCACAGAGTTCCAACCTCTCAAAGAGCCTAAAACCGAAATACCTTCGGTTGAACTTGTAGCAGAATTCGTTAAGGTAGAGTTGCAGGAATTCCGCCTTTATGTCATGGTAGGTGTCAAGGATGCTCCTCTTGGCGTTGCTGATGGCGATATGTACCCAAGGTAGAACCTTTCCGACTTTTTTCTTGTCATCCATGACAACGGCCTTGTGGGAAGCCACTGCCCCGTCCTTTTCAAGGGATGCGTATGTGCTGGAACCGTCCGTAGTGGCATTTGCCTTCCCGTCTGTCGCCTGTTTTATCCTGGGAGTTTCGGTGGAAGCCTTCAAATCGTCTATTACCTCCATCTTTATGTGTCCCACGATTTTAGGGGTACTCCGCTTCTTATCGGAAGGAGTGTCCGGGAAACTGCTTTCAGCCATGACAAGGACGGATGTCTTGCGCTGGCTTCCACGTCCACGTTTGAGCGGGCAGTTTTTCTGAGCCTCAGGCGTCTCGGTGGAGAAGAACCCTTCGTCTATCTCCACATCTCCATGAAGATTATAGCGTGCGTCACGCTTGCCCATCACGTCACGAAGCTTGTGCACCATTTCCCATACGGGCTGGTAACGCTTGCGCCCCAGTTGGCGTTGGATTTCCTTGGAGGATATGGCACGTCTGGTCGCCGTCAGAAGGTACATGGCGGCGAACCAGTCGCGGATGGGCAGGTTGCTTCCCTGCATCACAGTACCGGAACGCAAGGTCATCTCATGCTTACAGTCCATGCAGGTCCAAGAACGGTGGCTCGGATTCCAACTCAAACGCAAACCGCCGCAGCGGCTACAGAAAAGACCGTGGCGTTCACGGAAACGACGGAGAGCCTCCTCGCAGGAGCTTTCGTCAGGATATTGACGGTAGAAGTCAAGCAGATTCATTGTGTTTCCTTTCAATTGTTTTACAGGGAGTGCCTGCAAATTCTGTTCCTATGCCTGCATTGGCATCTCATAGCCTGTTTAAACTTTGCTAATTTGGACGTTTGCGGACATTCATTTTTCATAAAGGATCCCCGGGTTTTGGAATACCGTACAGCTATGGGTCTCTGGCGTTACGGGTTGTATGCATCCATGGACTATGAATCGCCCGATGAAGGATTTACCGCATCTTTGGGAGTACGTACGGACGGGAATGACTTCAATGATGAAATGAAGGAGCTCTGGCGTCAGTTGTCGCCCCGTATGTCGGTGTCATGGCGGATTGCCGACGGATGGTTTCTGAGCGGTAACATGGGACTTTATTATCAGTTGCCTGCCTATACTGCTTTAGGCTTTAAGGATACAGATGGTAATTATGTAAACCGGGATCTGCGTTATATTTCCGTTTCGCAGGAAAGTGTAGGGCTGGCATGGCGTCCCGGTGAAAATATGGAACTTACTCTGGAAGGTTTCTATAAGTATTATGACCACATGCCGTTGTCGGTCAATGATGGAATCCCTTTGTCCTGTAAGGGGAATGACTACGGAGTGATCGGTAATGAGCGGCTGGTATCCGGTGCAGAAGGCCGTTCCTACGGACTGGAATTGATGTTCAGGTGGCTATTGCGGCAAAAGCTGAATCTGTCTTCCTCGCTAACCCTCTTCAAGAGTGAGTTCAGAAAAGAAGGCGAAAGTGCTTATGTGCCGTCCGCCTGGGACAACCGTTTTATCTGGAATGCTTCGGGTACCTATAATTTCCCGAAAAACTGGAGTGCCGGACTGAGGGTGAGCTGCATAGGAGGGTCGCCTTATACGCCATACGATCTCGATAAATCTTCATTGGTGGAGGCCTGGGATGCGCAGGGAAAGGCCTATTTCGATTACAGCCGTTACAATACGGAGCGGTTATCGGCCTATGCGAGGGTAGACGTGCGTGTAGACAAGGTCTTCTATTGGAAGAAATGCATGTTCGGCATCTATCTGGATATCCAGAACATTACGGGCAGCAAATTGAAACAGCAGGACGTGTGGATGAGTACCGGGGTGATAGAGAATCCTTCGGCTCCGTTGTCGGAACAGCGTTATGTGATGAAGTCGATCGGTCAGGAAAGCGGCACTTTGCTGCCGACGTTAGGCATTACTTTCGAATATTGACAGAAACGCATTTACCGATGGCCGTATATTGGTAGGTTGCCGGTAAATGCGTCTGATTTCATATATAGCTATAATATAGTCGGAAATTTGTTTTATGAATATTTTTCGCCGAATTCCATTTCCACATCATTTACAAACTTGCGGATGGCATTCTGATCGTCTTTTTTACAGATAAGGAGAGCCTTGTCGTGTGCGGCGACCAGATATCCGTCCAGATCCTGTATGACGGCTATTTTCCCTTCGGGTATGATGATAACATTGTTTTTGCAGTTTTCAAGAATGGTATTGCTGTGTATAATTACGTTCCGGTTTTTGTCTTTCGGGGAAGCCTCATAGAGCGCTTTCCATGTTCCCAGGTCCGCCCATCCGAAATTACAGATTTCCACATATACGTTATCCGCCTTTTCCATAATGCTGTAGTCGATGGAGATATTCGGACAGGAAGAGAAGTCCGGATGGTCACATTCAAAACGGGGACATACGTCGGGCATCAGTGTATGGAAGGCTTTCTGTATGGCTTGTACGTTCCATATGAATATCCCGGAGTTCCAGTAGAATTCATTGCTCTGTACGAATATTTCGGCAAACTCCAGAGCCGGTTTTTCGATGAATGTCTTTACTTTATGGAAATCCTCTTCTTTTTCGTCGTCTATCTGGATGTATCCATATCCGGTCTCGGGCCGGTTGGGTTTGATGCCTAAGGTAATCAGTTTATCGTTTCTTGAAGCGAACTCAAGTCCTTTCAGTATATCGTGTTTGAATTCTTCGTATTTCAGGATAAGCTGGTCGCATGGAGTGATGACAATGGTTGCGTCAGGGTTTATTTCCTGGATGATATGTGTAGCGTATGCAATGGCAGGAGCCGTGTTCCTTCTTTCGTTTTCGACGATGAGATGACTTTCGTCTGTTTCCGGAATCTGTTGCAGTACGATATCTTTATAGTCGGAGTGTGTAGAAATGAAGATGTTTTCGGGTGGAACAATATACTTGTATCTGTCAAAAGTCTGCTCGAGAAGCGTCTGTCCTGTTCCGAGAAAATCGAGGAATTGTTTGGGAAGCGCTTTCCTGCTGTAAGGCCAGAACCGTTTTCCCATTCCTCCAGCCATAATGATACAATAATAGTTGTTGTTCATGGTGTTGGGATAACTTTAAAGTTTGCGCTAATATAGCCTTTATTTTCAAAAATGCCTCTTAAAGCCCTTTAAATAGTGTTAGATGAAATTTTTTCCTGTTTTTTTGTGTAAAATGCTTGCGGATTCAAAAAATTGCGCTATCTTTGCAGCGCAATTCAACAAATGCCCAGATGGCGGAATCGGTAGACGCGCTGGTCTCAAACACCAGTGGAGTAACATCCATCCCGGTTCGACCCCGGGTCTGGGTACAGGGTAAAAGCTAAGTATTGAGTAATCAATTACTTGGCTTTTTTACTTTATATCAGGTTGCTGGCAGAAATTAACGGATTGACGTAAAAATAAGTTTTGCAATCTTCCCTTCCGGATGTTTCTTCTCTGAGTGGAACAACAGTTAATATGCGTTAATCTTATTCCCGGAAAAGCCCTCATTTTCAATAATGGTTTCCTGTAAGTAACTAACTTACAATGAAGTGACTTCTTGTTTCTCTCATAGCATCGGGTTAATTTTGCAGCATATAAATTAACCGAATAATAAGAAAGTAAGATGAAAAAGATTGAGAAAATAGCCGAATCGCAAACTTTTAGCGCCGTGAATGTCGGTAAATTGGGTGAAATCAGTGAATATGTATTGGAAATGGGTCCTGAAATCAAGATTCCGGGAAAGGTGTTTGTCGGTCAGGCGTTGCAGACTACCGGCAGTGAGTTCTCATTTCAGGTATTTCAGCCGGGGACCGAAACCGGATTTCTGCATACACATAAGAACCATGAAGAGTTATATTTTTTCTTGAAAGGAAACGGGGAGTTTCAGGTAGACGGACATGTGTTTCCTGTGGAAGAGGGTAGCGTAGTACGTGTTTCGCCGGCAGGTAAGCGTTCGGTACGTAATAATGGAACAGAACCGCTGATTATGTTATGTGTACAATATAAGAGTAACACATTTACTGCGGAAGATGCCATGGATGGCAATATTCTGGATGAACCTGTAAAATGGTAATATGATAAGAAAAAGTAAAGGCTGCAGATTCGACCTGCAGCCTTTGTCTTATTTCTTGAATATTTCCTGTAGTTTCTGGGTCAGTGCTTCTCCTTCAAGACCTGATGTCAGAATGACACCGTCGGGGTCAAGCAGGTAATTGCGCGGAATCCATTTGATGACATATAGACGGGCAATGTCCGAATCCCATCCTTTCAAGTCGCTTACATGCATCCAGGTAAGATTATCTTTTTCGATGGCGTTGATCCACGGTTCTTTCTTGGTATCCAGTGATACACCCAGGATTTTGAATTTTTCATCTTTAAATGTATTGTATGCCGCTACGACATTCGGATTTTCCTTACGGCAGTCGGGGCACCATGAAGCCCAGAAGTCAATCAATACATAATTTCCTCTTAATGAAGACAACTGTACAGGATTCCCTTCGGTATCGGGCAAAGTGAAATCAGGGGCTACAGCTCCTACCTGCAGATTTTTCAGTTGACTGAGTAAGGTGTCGATCTGATTGATGTATTCGGTGCCGTTCAGTGATGCCGCGAATTTCTGACGGTATTCGTTTACCTGTGTGTAATCCATCTGAGGAGCGCAGTTACGTGCAAACAGGTAAGCGTTGGCGGGTGATGCAGGATCTTTGCTGATGAGGCTGTCGATTGTGTTGAAATCGGCAACCTGTTCATTCCTTGCATACGTGTCGTTGAATGTGGAGCCTGTTATTTCAATGCTTTTTTCTGATTCGTTCAGGGTGGCCTGCACCGTCTCGTTACCTATCAGGAATGTCAGCGGGCGGCGGCTTTTTTCTATCGTAGTCAGTCCGTATACAAGCGGTTCTTTGCTTTGTCCCTTGAATACGAAGTTTCCGTCAGTGATGGTTGTCGAGTCGATTGTGTTGAATTGTCCGTTCTGGTAGCACTTAAGGTAGATTGTTCCAGAAGGTACATCGGTAATTTTTCCTTCAATCTGGTAGCCTTCGGCCTTGGGAGAAGAGCATGACGCAATTGCTGCAGCCAGGCCTCCGGTTAAGAATAAGAGTCGGATATCTGTTTTCATGCTAATTATATGTTGGTTCGGTTACAAAAATAGAAAAAATAATTGAGTTGACATGTAACGGGGTTTATTTTGATGTACAGGTATGCTTGGCTGATGTACAGTGGATTTTTAAGTTTGTAAATTTGCAAATTCAAAAAAATGCGCTACCTTTGCAACGCAATTCAACAAATGCCCAGATGGCGGAATCGGTAGACGCGCTGGTCTCAAACACCAGTGGAGTAACATCCATCCCGGTTCGACCCCGGGTCTGGGTACTTAAAAAGCTGAGTTATTGATTATTCAATGCTCAGCTTTTTTTATTTGCCCGGATTTTTGTTAATAAAACTTGCTCAATAGCTTGTTAATCTGTTAAATCCATTTAAATGTGTATACGGCTAAGGTTACAACTTATTTATCCGTTTTTTAATTTTGTACCCGAAATCAAGAGACAATAATAAGGAAATGAATACCATCAAACCGACATACGTTACTATTCCTTTCAAGAATAAGATTCATGATTTTCATGCGTGGGGAATAGCTTTCCAAATTTGATTTTCCTTATATCTATTTCTATACTGTTTCTTATTATTATTCTGAAATAAACCAATCATTTACTTATTTTTATGAGCAAAAAAATGAGGCTCATAGTGCTTTGTTGCATAGCACTGTGCAGCCATAATTTATGTGCCCAGCCTAAAGTGATGGGCATAGAAGAGATTTTCCGTCTTGCGGATGAAAACAGCAAGAGTATTCAGACTTACCGCACAGGTAAAGAGGCTGCCGATGAGGCTGTAAAGGCTGCCAAAGCACAGAGATTGCCGGATATTAACGTTTCTGTGTCAGCCAGTTATTTGGGTGACGGCAAGCTTTGGGACCGGGATTATAGTAACGGAATGAGAGTGGATATGCCTCATTTCGGTAATAATTATGCTTTTGAGGCCGAACAGGTGATTTATGCCGGCGGGGCTATTACGGGGAGTATCCGTCTGGCCGAACTGGGGCAGATGATGGCCGAACTTGACTGGCAGAAAAACAGGCAGGAAATCCGTTTCCTCCTTGCCGGTTATTATCTGGATCTGTATAAGCTGACAAATCAGGTGCAGGTATTGAGAAAGAACCTGGAACTGACGGATCAGGTCATAGCCAACATGAAGGCACGGCGTGAGGAAGGTACTGTACTGAAAAACGATATAACACGTTATGAACTGCAGAAAGAAACCTTGAAACTGCAGTTGGCCAAGGTTGAGGATGCCTGCAAGATTATGAACCATCATCTGGTCACGACTTTGCACTTGGATAAGAATACACTGATCTATCCGGATACGACATTGCTGGACCAGCAGATCCAGACTTTGGCCGAAAAGGATTGGCAGGAGTTGGCATACCGGAATAACCTGGAACTACAGCAGGCCCAGTTAGGGGTGAAGATGAACCAGCAGCAGCTGAAGCTGGAACGCTCGGCACGTTTGCCGAAGATAGCTCTGATGGCGGCCGACCATCTGGATGGTCCGATCACGATTGAAGTTCCCGTACTCGACAATAATTTCAATTACTGGTATGTCGGGGTAGGACTGAAATACAGCATATCTTCGCTGTTCAAGAACAACCGGAAGGTCAAACAGGCCAGGCTGAATGTCCGGAAGGCTCAGGAACAGCATGAGCTGGCCCAGGAGCAGGTGGAAAATGCCGTACAAGCTGGTTATGTGAACTTTATGACTTCTTTTACAGACCTGCGTACACAGGAGAACAGTGTGAAACTGGCAAATGAAAATTATGCTGTAACCGATAACCGTTACAAGAATGAAATGGCCTTGCTGACCGATATGCTGGACGCCAGCAACATGAAGTTGAGTGCCGATCTGGCGCTGGTCAATGCACGTATCAATGTCATCTATAATTTCTATAAGATGAAGTACCTGACTCATACATTATAATAATCTGAAAAACATTCCGATAAAATCTGAAAAATCATGGCAACAAGAAATGTAAAGAAACTGACTTATAATATTGTTATTATAGCTCTTCTGGTAGTGGGACTCATATATGTATGTTCCCGTTTCATTCATTTGGGTAATGTGGAGTATACAGACAATGCCCAGGTGAAACAGCATATAACTCCGGTAAATACACGTGTGTCCGGTTTTATCAAGAAGATTTATTTTGAAGAGTACAAACCTGTACATAAGGGAGATACACTGATGCTGATTGAAGATACCGAATTCCGCTTACGTCTGGCTCAGGCCGAAGCCGATCTGGCGAATGCTTTGTCCGGACAGCAGGCGACGGAGGCCGGAATCGCTACTACGCAGAATAATCTGACCGTGAACGATGCGACCATTGCCGAAGTGCGGGTACAGTTGGAAAATGCGGAACGTGAACTGAAGCGTTACAGAAAACTGCTTCAGGAAGATGCCGTTACCAAGCAGCAGTACGACAATGTCCTTACCGCTTATGAGGCAACCAAAGCCCGTTTTGAACAGGTTTCCCGGGCTAGACATTCAACTTCGCTGGTGAAAAGTGAACAGACGCACCGTTTGGGACAGAACGAGGCGGGGGTACGTCTGGCTCAGGCTGCCGTTGATCTGGCTCGTCTGAATCTTTCATATACAGTGATTGTAGCCCCGTGCGACGGAGTTACCGGACGTAAGGATATACATGAAGGCCAGTTGGTACAGCCTGGCCAGACGATGCTGAATATTGTAGACGGAAGTGATCTGTGGGTCATTGCCAATTACCGTGAGACTCAGCTTCCGCATATCAAGGAAGGTGCCAAGGTCACTTTCACAGCCGATGCTGTGCCGGGTGTAACCTATACGGGAATCGTCGAATCTATTTCGGATGCCACCGGAGCCTCGTTCTCCATGATTCCGCAAGACAACGCCACCGGTAATTTCGTGAAGACAGAACAGAGGGTACCTGTACGTATCAGCCTGACAGGAAATGATAAGGAAGATCTGAAGCTGCTTCGTGCCGGATTTAATGTAGAATGTAAAGTCAGATATTGATTATGGGAGGACCAGGTGGATTAGGCATGCCTTTTTCCATGCCTATGTTTCGAAGTTTTGTACCGGAAAAGATTCGTCCTTGGATTTATGTGCTTTTTGCCTTCACCTTCCAGTTTTCCGGCGGTTTGTATCTGGGTACAGTCAACCAGATGGTGGGCGAGACTTCCCTGATGCGTGAAGATCTGTTGATGTGTCTGTATTCGAATCTGGCCGGAATGGCTATTTATTTTCCTTTGCTGTTCCGCATGAAGTTCCGGTTTACAAACAAGACGTTAATGATTGCGGCCGCATCGGGGGTGATGGTGTGTAACCTGTTGGCACCTCACATCACTTTCCTGCCGTTGTTATGGGCAGTTTGTTTTGTGGAAGGGATATGCAAGATTCAGGGTACGTTTGAGGCAATGTCAAACATCCAGCTTTGGATGACTCCCAAGCGTGATTTTACGGTCTTTTTCCCTTTGCTTCACATTGTGATTCTGGGTAGTATGCAGCTGTCCGACCTGCTGGCTACTTACCTGATGTATTATTATCATTGGAGCTATATGCATTGGTGTATAGCCGGTGTAATGATGGTAGAACTGATAATCCTGTTTACCTGTACCCGGCATTTCCGGATGATGAAGAAATTCCCTCTGTTCGGGATTGACTGGCTGGGGGCGGTTCTGTGGGCTGCCTTATTGCTGGAGCTGGCGTATTTTTTCGATTACGCTGATTTCTATGACTGGTGGAACAGTCCGGTCATGTGCCAGTTGGCTGTGGCCATTGTAGCTACACTGGTTATCTGTCTCGGGCGTATGTTTTCTATCCGTCATCCCTATATAGAGCCCAAGATGTGGACATACCGTCATTTGTTCCCCATACTTATCCTCATAACTTTGGTAGAGGGTTTTCTGGCAACGGAACATGTGTTGGAAGAGATCTATTATGAAGAAGTCATGCATTACGAAGCCTTGGTCAGTGTACAGCTTGACTGGTTTATCGGCATCGGGGTGGTTTGTGGCTGTTTGTTTGCCTATTGGTGGATGCATGTCAAACGTTTCAACTACTTGCGCCTGCTGATTGTCGGTATTATAGCACTGATATGTTATCTGTTAGGATATTATTTTGTGATATCGGCTGATATCCATATTTCCGAACTTTATCTTCCTGCGGTTTGTCGTGGATTCTCTTATGCCGTATTGAGCGCTACCTTCATGGTCTGTCTGGAGGAGATTATGACTTTCCAGCATTTTTTCCAGGGGCTCAGTGTGTTCAATATGCTTCATATGGTGATGGGAGGTGTGATGGGAGCCGCACTTTATACACAAGGATTTTCCTATTATGTAACCGATAACATAGCCCGGTATGGTGCTGCCGTAGACAGTGTGGCTTTGAGCCGGGATCCGTCGTTCTTTGAGCACTCTATGGAGAGCTTTATGTCGGGAGTGATGGAAATCAGCATCAAACAGTTGTATGGATGGGCTGCATATGCGTGTATTTTGTTGCTTCTGCTGTTCCTGTTGTATGATATGCCTATACGGAGGGAATTGAAGCTGATGCCGACCTGGAGAGGGTTGCGTAAGGAAGTTGCCGAGTCTTTGTCGGACAAGCAAGGCAAGTGAGACAGATAGTATAGATCGTTTTTCAGGCTTGATACCGTACCAGGTATTAAGCCTGATTTTGTATATGCTCCATAGGAGAGTCGGACCCTGGGGAATTTAATTGCCTTATCTCTTTGGAAATCTGTGGATTTTTGTTTATATTTACTTATCGTTACTTGGATCAAGTAGCTGTTCGGTACGTGTAAGATGAAAATCTATGAAAGCACACAGTCAAAAAAGGTTTACGGCAAGAAGAACCGTTTATGAGGTTCTGATTGTCATTACGCTGACACATTTGTTGAATGATATGATACAGTCTGTCATTCCGGCCAGCTATCCTTTGATCAAGGAGAAATTCGGCTTTTCTTTTGTCCAGATAGGAATCATAACGCTGGTCTTTCAGTTGGCTACCTCTTTGTTCCAGCCTTTTGTAGGGTCGTATACCGACCGTCATCCCCGTCCTTATTCATTGGTGTTCGGAATGTGTCTTACGTTTGCCGGATTGTTGCTGCTTTCTTTTGCCGGCCGGTTTTCGTTCATTCTGCTGGCAGTTGCGATTATCGGTTTGGGGTCTTCCGTTTTTCATCCTTGTGCATCGCGGGTAGCCCGGATGGCATCTTGGCGTCGTAAGGGGTTTGCCCAGTCTGTTTTTCAGGTAGGGGGTGAGGGGGGTAATGCTGTAGGTCCGCTTGTAGCTGCCATGGTTGTTGTGCCTTATGGCTTGAGGGCTATCGGGTGGTTTGCCGGTGTGGCTGTCGTGGCAGCATTGCTGCTTGTCTGGATCGGCCGATGGTTAAGCAGGCAGTTGGCTGACGGGGTAAGATGGAAACATCTGAGGGTGGAAGGAGAATCTTCCGGATTGTCGAAGAAAAAGATAGGTTTCGCATTGATCCTTTTGGTAGCTCTGATGTTTGCGAAGAATTTCTATGTGAACAGCATGGCCAATTATTTTACTTTTTTCCTGATAGATAAATTCGGGCTGACAATACAAGATTCTCAGATCTGTCTGTTCATTTATCTTTTTGCATTTGCGGTAGGTATTATTGCCGGAGGGGCCATAGGCGACAGATTCGGGCGTAAGTATGTGATATTAGGTTCTATATTTGGGGCATCTCCATTTACGGTTTTTTTGCCTTATGTAGACAGTCTGTATTGGACAATGACCCTTGCTGTTGTGACGGCGTTGATTATATCGTCGGCATTCTCTTCCATTCTGGTATATGCAACCGATCTGATACCTGAAAAGTTCGGGACTATGGCCGGTGTATTTTATGGACTTTCGTTTGCTTTGGGAGGAATAGGTTCCGTATTTTTTGGGTGGCTGGCAGATGAAACAAGCATCAGGTATGTTTTTGAGATTACTACATTGTTGCCGCTGTTTGGCATTTTGGCGGTGTTTCTGCCTAATCTGGTAAGGAATAGATGACGTTTTTTTATACAGCTGATGTCAATTTGGCGTATTTCCCAGGAAATTAAGTTTTTTCGATATATACTATTTGTTTTTGGCATTGAATTTGCGGATAGATTAAAGGATTGATTATTAATTAAAAAACGATTATATTATGATTTCAGAAAAATTACAAGCAGCAATCAATGAACAGATTACAGCCGAATTATGGTCTTCTAACCTGTATTTGTCCATGTCTTTTTATTTGAAGAAAGAAGGTTTTGATGGATTTGCACACTGGATGAGACTACAGTCACAGGAAGAATTGCAGCATGCTTATGATTTGGCCGATTATCTGGCAAAACGTGGAGGTGTAGCATTGGTTGATAAGATTGATGTTGTTCCACAAGGATGGGGCAGCGTTCAGGAAGTGTTTGAACATGTATATGATCATGAATGTCATGTATCCGAGCTGATCGATAATTTGGTGAATGTGGCTTCTGAAGTCAAGGATAAAGCATCTCAGGATTTCTTGTGGGGATATGTCCGTGAACAGGTTGAAGAAGAAGCAACTGCTCAGAGTATCGTTGAGAAATTGAAGAAATGCGGTGATCATGCCGGTATACTTTATCTTGACGATAAGTTAGGTGCACGTAAATGATGGAATTTATACATTGATTTTTTCATAAAAAGTATTGTTACCCGGTATAGGGTGACAATACTTTTTTGTTTTTTGCTATCTTTGTTCCGGTTACTAAGTTGGAACATATGACAAGTTTGTTGTTACGCGGATGGAACTGGTGCTGTCGTTTCCGTCATCGATGTGGGTATGGAGTACATTCCCCATCTGATTTTTTCCTGATTACATTTGTCATTTATGAACAGATGCCATATTACGCGTATACAGTTTTGCATAAAGAGCGGAAAACGAGAGTGGCTTTTCCTCATTATCGGGAGAAAACAGACAAATTACTGTTCCGCCTGGTGAATTATTTGCGGCCTGAATCCATTTGGGAGTTTGGAACAGGTAGCGGACTGGAGGCCAGTTATATGGCAGCGGCAAGGAATGTTCCTCTATTGACCTGGTCTGACGGTCAAAAGGAATCTGCAGTTAATTCTTTTTTGTCGGATAAGCCAAATATTTTCTATGGTGCGGCATGGGAAGATGATGTCGATAAACTGCTGGCCGGAAAGGAGCGTCTTGGGTTGGTTCATATAGCCCATACTTCTTCTTACCGAAAAGTTTTTGAACGGTTGTTGCCGTACGCTGGCAAGAATACCTGCTTTGTTGTGGGAAGTCCTTATGAAAACAAGGAGAAAAAAGAATGGTGGAGGCAGGTGGTTGCAGATCCACGTACGGGAGTTACATTCGACTTGTATGATATAGGTCTGGTATTCTTTGATAAAAAGCGTATAAAAGAACATCGAGTGGTAAATTTCCTTTAACTATAATGCTATGAAGAAAAGTATGATTTATACCCGTACAGGAGACAATGGGACAACTTCGTTGGTTGGCGGTATACGTGTGTCGAAGACTCATGCCCGTCTGGAGGCATATGGAACGGTCGACGAACTTAATTCTTTTTTAGGTATGCTCATTTCTTTGATGGAAGACGGTGATGATCGGAGTCTTCTGCAATATGTGCAACATAAGTTGTTTTCGGTTGGTTCTTATCTGGCTACAGACCAGACACAGACTGATTTGAAGATGGAAAGCCGGATATCGGATGAAACGGTAGAACGTTTGGAGAAGGCGATTGACCTGCTGGACGGATCATTGCCTCCTTTGCAGGCTTTTGTACTTCCCGGCGGTTCCCGCGAGGCTTCTGTGTGCCATATATGTCGTACGGTATGTCGGCGTACGGAAAGAAGGATTCTCGATCTGGAAGAACGGGAAGGATGTCAAGTTGATGAGAAAGTGAAACAATTTGTAAACAGATTGTCAGATTATTTGTTCGTTTTATCGAGAAAGTTAAATGATTTAACACATTACAATGAAATTTATTGGGATAAGAGTTGCAAGTGAAAGAATTTATTATACATTTGTGGCTCAAAATAGAATAAAATAACTTTTAATAAAATAAATACTATGTATTGGACATTGGAATTGGCCTCAAAACTGGAAGATGCGCCATGGCCAGCTACTAAAGATGAGTTGATTGACTATGCGATGCGTTCGGGCGCTCCGCTGGAAGTAATAGAAAATTTGCAGGAAATGGAAGATGAAGGCGATATTTACGAAAGTATCGAAGATATCTGGCCCGATTATCCGAGCAAAGAAGATTTCTTCTTCAACGAGGAGGAATATTGATAGCCTTCAGATAGGTTAAACAATTGAATACCAGCGCGATGAACAATGAAAATTTGTTTGTCGCGTTGGTGTTTTATGGTGCTTGATGGTGTGGTTTGTTTGTCTAAATTGCGGTTTTTCTTCTCGAAAACAGGGTTTGTTTGTCTAAAATACATTACCTTTGTTTCTCCTCAGGAATATTGAATTGGGAGGAAAAGCATATGGGAAGACCGAAAAGACTATATCCATTGGGCAAATTCCGCCTTCGTACACCGAAAGTGGTTGACAAGGAAAAAGCCTATCCTGTCGAGTTGGAATACACTTGGAACAGGCAGATAATTCGCAAGACTACGAATGTCTTCGTCAAAGTTGCGGACTGGAACCAGAACGGCAATCAGGGACGAGGTGAAATTCGTGCAAGTCATGGCGGTGAAGCCAAACGACTTAACCAGTTATTGCTAGCTCGTGTTGAACGTATAGATTCGCAACTTGCCGAATATAACGAAAAACATCCTAATCAGATAACCGCTGATGTCGTATCCGGCTTTCTTGCTGACAAACCTCTTGCGCGCCGTGACCAAGGAAAGGACTTCGTGGAGTTTACATTGGAACGTCTTTCTTCTGACTATGCAAGAAACAGAATCGGAAGGAGCCGGTATGAAAACGGAAAGAGCTGCATGAATATATTCCAGACATTCCTGAGGGCTACCCGACAGGGAACCTATCGTTCTGACAGCATTTATGTAGGCGATATGACTCCGGAGTTGTTAGACAGTTATATATCGTGGCGCAGGGAAATCAAGCAGAACAGTGATGCCACTATCAACCACTCTTTGACTCCGATATTAAAAGCATGTGCATACGCCTGTGAAATGGGCATGATGGAACCTGCCGTCAATGCAAGGATTCAAGATATGCGCATTGTAACTAAGGTATCGCTTTCTGAAGAAGAGGCAGAGTTTGACGGCAAAAGTCTAAGTAAGGAACAGATGGCGGCATTGCTTGAATATTACAAGACTTGTACTGAACCGCGCAGAAAAGAATTTCTAGAAATGTTCTTCTTTGCGTTCCACGCCTGCGGTCTCCGTGTAGTGGATGTGATGACCCTGCAATGGAAACATATCGACTTCGCAAGGAAAGAGTTGCGGAAGATTATGATAAAGACAAACAAACGTCACGTCATACCTCTTACTGAACCTGCATTACATATATTACAGCAATGGCGGGAAAAACGTGAGGGATGCCGATATGTGTTCAACCTTGTAAAAGAGACTTTGGATCTGGATGATGCGGAGGCACTGTACAAAGCCCGCAACAATGCCACGAAATGCATCAATCAGTCGCTGGCCGTTGTCGGTGAACAAATCGGCCTTCCGTTCAGTCTCTCGATGCACGCAGCCAGGCACTCATTTGCGGTTTTTGCGCTTAACAAGGGACTATCCATGTCGGTAGTCAGCCGTCTGCTCGGACATAGCAGCACGGATATTACAGAGAAGGTTTATGCCCGTTTCCTGCCGGAAACGCTATCGGCAGAGGTGGCAAAACTAAGCGGAGAATTAATCAACTTGACTATATAATCACTGCGAAAAGATAAAGAATTATGATGTCATTGCCATTTCGAGTTGCATGTATCCTGATAGCAGGATTCCTTATTGTACTGGTTGTAACCTATATATACAAGTTAAACAGCCGTAAGGTATTCTGGGGAGTAGGACTCACTACCATTATTGGTATCCTCATCCTTCTTGGCTTAGGGGTGCTTCGTCCATCTTGGGGAACAGAAACCGGCACGGCTGTCATTGTGGGAATCAGTACCGCTATCGGATGTGCAATAACGCTGATATATGCAGCAGAGGACTTGCATCAAAAGAAGCGAATAAAGAGAAAGAAAATCGTAGAAACTGAATCTGTGCAAGAAGATATGGTTCCAGATCACCATAAAGTGACTTTACCGTCTCGGCTTGATACTGAATTGGCAAGAAAGATCTTTGCCAAAGCCATTGAAGAAGAATATATCATTATCAACGATGACCATTATGAGTGGACTTTGAACAAAGTCCTTCTTGCATATATGTGCGGACGTATCTATTGCGAAGATTATCCTGAAAAAACAATATATGATGAGAAGATGTACTGGATGCCTGGCAGAGTGGAATTATTTCCGGGTACTGAATTAGATAAGTTATTTAACATGAAAGATTTGACTCAATCAAGGCATACCCGAAAAAACAAAGCTGCGCCCACAGGATTTGAGAAAATTGACAAGTTATTTGAGTAGCCAATGTGCTACTCTTTTTTTGTTTGACAAGCAGCAGGTTATAAGCTCATCACCTTCGTGTTATATACAACTCTAACACGATCTCTAACATAGTATCTAATTCATTCTAACACCAAGATTCCTAAGGAGTTTGAACCTTTGCATCGTGCTTTTGGTACGATGTGCACAGTCGTATCATAGCACGTAAACCCGGCTTACAGTCCGAGTGTGCATAAGGAAGGTTAAGCCATAATACGATAAACTATGGCTCAAAAATTAAATGGAGAAAAGAAACTATGCGACCGGGAACTGCTTGAAAAGATTCTCAGCATAGTAGAGAAACAGGAGAAACTGCCGCCTCTGGCTCATGAAAGTGGGCATCGTCTTTATGATAACAAGTCTTTGATGGAGATGTTGAACATTAAAGATAAGTATCTTAAAAAGTTGCGAGACAACGGTTATCTCGGCTACTCGCGTGAAGGTGATAAATACTGGTACACGCAGGAAGACGTAGACCGCTTTCTGCGTCGTTTCCATTATGAAGCTTTCGCTATTAGTGATGAACTTCCAAAACAGCAAGGAGGTGGCTATGTTTGACACCATTCATTTGACCAACATGCTTCGTTCGGAAGTGGAAGGCGTTCCGGAAACAGGTCTTCCGTTGGATGCCTTCCCGGACAAGATACAGGAGATTATCCTCAATCTTGCCAGATACGAAAATTTCAATGTGGAATATACTGCGTCTATTATTCTTTCTGCTGTTGCTACTGCAATAGGCAACTCTTGTCATATCCGTATAAAGGGCGAGTGGAAAACTTGCCCATCCCTTTATATGATGCTGGTCGGACGTCCCGGGCTCGGAAAGACTCCTCCCCTCGGTTTTATCTATAAGCCGATTAATGAGTATGATGACCGGCTGCATGAGAAATATAACGAGGAATATGATGAATATGAAAGAGCCATGTCAGCAGGCAAGCACGGAAGTGACGGGGAAGAACAACTGCTCAAGAAACCGAATTTTGTAACGACGGTCATTTATGATTCTACCCCGGAGGCGATGATGAATATTCATCAGCATAATCAGCGTGGGATAACATTGGTCGTCGATGAAATCCTGGCTTTGTTCAATTCCGTCAAAAGGTACAACAGCAAGAACAACCTCATTGAAGATCTGCTGACAGCTTATAGCGGACAGCCGTTAAAGATTATCCGCAAATCAGAATCACGTCCTGTTCTAATCAAGAATCCATGTATAAATGTCATCGGTTCAGTACAGACAAATATGCTGCAGGAAGTCTTCCGTGCAGAGTTCCTTGCCAACGGATTGCTTGACCGTTTTTTGTTTGTCTACCCCAAAAACAGGAAGATATCCGGATGGAGACGGGAAGAACGGAATACAGCCCGTCCTGACATCATGAATCAATGGAGGACAATAATCAACAGAATCCTAAGTATCCCCTGTATCCTTGATGACAAGGGTACAACGGTCAATCCCCGTATCCTTACAATGTCTGACGATGCTGAAGAATACTTTTATGAATGGTACAATGGAATTATCGATGCTGTAAATGCCATTGAGGATGATGCGGATGTTGAAAGCCGCAAGATGAAACTCAACGGCCATGTAGCACGTCTTGCCCTGTTGTTTCAGGTAATGAAATGGGCTACTGATAGTGGAGATATGCAATATATTGAGCGGGACTCCGTAGAATCGGCAATCCGTATGATTGATTATTATGAGGAAACATACAGGAGGCTCCAGGAAGCCATTGTCATAAACAGTATCGGCGAAACTAAGGAAGCGTGGCTTTCTCTGTTGGAAGATCGGTTCACTTCCGGGGATGCTGTTATTGCCGGTAGAAAAGTTGATATGTCCCGACGTACCGTCTATTATGCGCTTGACCAATTATGCCGGCTTAAACACCCTCTTATAGAAAAGCTTCAGCATGGAGTCTATCGCAAACTTATGACAGAAAATACTGATGCACCTTGCACCATTGCACTTTCATCTTGCCAGGATACCGTGCAATCTTCTCAAAGTGCAAAAGTGCAGAGTGCAACCACACTAAAATCAGAGGACCATGAGTGAATACAGATTCCATTTGCAGAAATACCGCCCTGGAAGCAAGACTACTTGTCCGAACTGTGGTAAAAACCGGTGTTTTGTCAGGTATATTGATGAACAAGGCAGCATTAGCTTTCCCGCTAATGTCGGCAAGTGTGATCATGAAAACAGTTGTGGCTACCACTATACACCTAAGGAATACTTCAAGGATAATCCTGATGTGTTGGAAATGGATGAGGGAAGCGGCAAGTCACTTCTTTCTGCCCCTTATAAGACGGCAGAGAAAACTCCGTCTTGTATTGTTCCTTCGTATATTCCTTCATCTTATGTGTTAAGGAGTCTGTCACATTATTCAATCAACCCCTTATATCAGTATTTCTGTCATGTATTTGGCGAAAATGAGGCAAGCAGATTGTTTGAAATGTATCGCATAGGGACATCTTCAAAATGGGGAGGCGCAACGGTTTTCTGGCAGACAGATATAAATGGACAGGTAAGAACCGGCAAGGTAATGTGCTATAATGCCGAGACAGGGCATCGGGTTAAAGAGCCTCAGGCTTTTGTCAGCTGGGCGCATTCCGAGTTGAAGTTGCAGGATTTCCATTTGAAGCAATGTCTGTTTGGAGAACATCTTCTTATTAACTCATCGTCTCCGGTAATGCTGGTGGAAAGTGAAAAGACCGCTGTTGTAATGAGCCATTTTATCCCCGATTATATATGGCTGGCAACAGGTGGAAAGAATGGTTGTTTCAACAGTGAAGCTATGCAGGTTCTCAAAGGCAGGGAAGTTACTCTCATCCCTGATTTAGGAGCAACCGAACAATGGAAAGAAAAGTCTGCTTTGTTGTCTGGAATATGTAAACGGGTTGTTGTGTCCAATGTTTTGGAATGTACATCCGATGAAAAGCAACGCAGCCAAGGATTGGACATTGCAGACTTCTTTCTGTATTCACCATCAAAGAGACAGATACTCCATCAGATGATACAACGTAATCCAGCATTGCAGTTGCTCATTGATGAACTGGATCTGGAACTTATTGAATAGTAAAGGAACTTGTTCCGAGAATTTATAGAAAGTCCTTAACACAATAAGGACTTTTTGCCTGGCGGCAATAAAATCCGGTCATTGTTCCGCAGAGCGGACTGGCACAAGAGCAAGCTCAGATATTAATCATTTATCAAAAGAATACCATATATGAATACAGATATTAAACAGGCCATGCATGTTGAAGCCGGGAAGTCATTCGGCACAGCAGAGGCGAATGAAAACGAAAGGCATTGGAATGACGACAAGATTGACAGAAAGAATCAGGATCCGACCAATCACTATGACAAGACCCGAATGAAACTGAATTTCGAGATTGGGCCCGATGGGAAAGTTCATCCGTTAGGCTATCAAGAGAAATCGCTTGAAGTCCGTTTACAGGAACGACTGGCCGAGTTGGGTTGGAAGCCTTTCAAGCCGGACAGTAAGATTCAACCGAATTGTTGTGCGAAATTTATCTTCGGCGGCAATCATGACCGTACACTTGAGATGGCATTTGGAACCCAAACCGTAAATCTGGATAAGGGTGCAGATAACAGCCATCTCCAACGATGTCCGGAAATTGAACAATGGGCAAAAGATGTCTATGACTGGTGCGCCAGGCGATACGGACAGGAAAATATAATCGGCTTCCAGGTTCACCTCGATGAGAGCAGTCCGCATATCCATGCTTTGATCGTTCCTGTCGGACAACGTTCCAAAAGTGGACGCGAATGTGTCATGTGGTCGGCTAAGTTTGGCAAGACCCGCTACGAATACGGACAGATTCTTCGTGAAATGCACACCTCACTCTATGATGAGGTCGGTAGCAAGTATGGGTTGGAACGTGGTGATAGTATTGAAGGCCGGAACGTTAGCCATCTTAGTAAACGCGATTATATCCGAAAACTGTCCAAAGATGCGAAACAAGCAGAGAAAGCAGTCAAGGGACTTCAGACAATGATACGGAAACTTGAACGGGAAATGCTTGCCGGAAGGAACCGGCTTAAAGAAATCGATGAAGCTCTCGCGTCCGGCAAGATAACTCTTGACAGGTATGAAGCGCAGAAGGCGGACATACAGAAACTCATTACCGAGTATCAGGAAAAACTTGAAGACAAATCCAATAAACTCCATGCAAAGGAAGATGAATTGGAACAATTGACAAAGGATGTAGCGAAAGCCCGTTCTGTTATACAGCCATTTCGTAACCACAAGGTTGATTTCACGCCACCGCAAATAACAGAGAAAGTGCCGCTGTTTGGTACAGACAAATGGATTGAACGACAGAATAGACTTATCGCCAAGCAGTTCACCGAGATTGTCCGCAAGGTAGAATCTCTATACAGAAATGATGCAGCCCGGCAGGTCGAAGCCGCCCAATACAATGCTTTGGCGGATTACGGAGAACTGTATCAGTTGAGACGAGAGAATAAAATTCTTTCAGACACAAACGAAAATATGGAGTCAGAGCTGAATACATTGCTCGGCCAGTTGGTTATACCTTCAGTTCGCAATATGATTTTTACAGTAGCTGATGCGCTCATCAGTGGGCAACCGATATCAGTTTCTTCCGGAGGCGGTGGTAATTCCGACTCAGACCTTCGTTGGGATGGTCGCAGACCGGATGAGGAGGAAGAGGTGTATCGGAGAAGGTGCTTACTTCATGCCTTACGATTAGTAATAATGCCGAGAAAAGGATACAAAAGGTGATAAAGAGCAACTAATAAAGGATATTTTTTGTCGTTTTAGGCTTTGACTCGAGTATTGGATAAATCAAAATAATTAGCGTTACGCGCTAATTATTACACCAAATAATCATATAATTATTTCAAATATTCTATTTTAAATTATATATTTGCAATCTCAAAAACCAACAATGCAATGACAGATAGCCCCAAAACAGACATCAATAGGATTAAAGTCGTATTGGTAGAACAAAAAAGGACGGCAAAATGGCTTGCCGAGCAACTGCATAAAGACCAAACAACCGTTTCTAAATGGTGTACAAACTCCGTTCAACCAGGGTTAGAAACCCTTTTGCAGATAGCAAGGATTCTCGATGTTGATGTAAGGACGCTAATTAACCAATCAAAAAAAGACTAAGATGGATATAACAGATATAAATACCTTACTTCAGGTCGGAGAACGCATTTCATTCGAATGTAAGAAATGCGAGAATCAAATTCCTAAATCAGTCTGGGAGACTTATTCATCCTTCGCAAACACTGTAGGAGGAATCATCGTGCTTGGCATAACCGAGCATATGGAAGAACCAGACTCGGCAAAAAGATTTGAAATAACAGGTGTTAATAATCCAAAGAAACTGAAAAAGGAGTTCTTCGATACCTTGAATAGCAACAAAGTAAACCGAAATATCCTTATCGAAGAAGATGTTGATATAGTTGAATATGAAGGACGTTCTCTATTGGTTATCAATATTCCGCAAGTAGATTACCGACAAAGGCCAATCTATATCAATGGTAATATGATGAACGGCTCTTTCAAACGGAACTATGAGGGAGACTATCATTGTACCGAAGATGATGTAAAGGCAATGATTCGGGATGCCAACGACAGCGGCAATGATTCTATTCTTATGGAGAATTACACGATGGATGACATCGATGCTAATACTCTTGCAGCATACCGCAACAGATTCCGCACAGCTAACATGGATCATGTTTGGAACGACTATTCAGACAAAGACTTCTTGCTGAATATGGGAGGCTATATAATTGACAGGAATACACATCGGGAGGGATTGACCCTTGCCGGTTTGCTGATGTTCGGTAAAGGCTTGTCCATTAGAGAGCGGTTTGACAATATTCGTATGGACTACCTGGACATGACGAACCTGCAGCCAGATAGCCGCTGGAGTGACCGACTGACATACGATGGACGATGGGAAAACAATCTGTACAACTTCTTTATGACCGTGCAGTCCAAATTAATCAAAGACTTGAAGCGCCCGTTCAGACTGGAAGGTATGGAGCGAATAGATGACACTGCCATTCATAAAGCAGTGCGAGAAGCATTGACCAATCTTGTGATACATTCTGACTATATGATAACCGGAGTGTTGAAAGTTGAGAAGCACGATGATTGTTTTGTCTTTTCCAATCCTGGCTCCCTGAAAATTCCTGTAATGGATATTTATGCCGGAGGACACTCCAAAGCCCGCAACCCGAATATGCAGGCAATGTTCAGGATGATAGGTTTTGGTGACAACATAGGTTCTGGATTTCCGACAATATTAAATGCTTGGAAAAAGGAAAATTGGCGTCAGCCTTGTCTTATTGAAAATCAGGATTTGCATTTGGTGGAATTAACACTCACTATGGCATCATTGATACCAGACGAATGCCACATAGCACTTCACGATATTTATGGTAGCGACTACGAGAAACTTAACAAGGAGGAGCAATTAGTTTTGGCCACAGCCTTTACCGAAGGAAGCACATCAAATTTCCGTATGCAGCAATTACTCGGCAAAAATCCATTGGAAGTCGGAAAAACGTTGTATGCCTTGGTTGGAAAAGGTATGCTCGTACCCGTCAACAAAGGTCGTTGGACTTCTTACTCCTTGAATTCTGAATATATGGAAAACGAAAAGTCAAGGAGTAAAAGTCAAGGAGTAAAAAGTCAAGGAGTAAAAAGTCAAGGAGTAAAGTCAAGAGACGAGAAAAGGCAGGAAACAATACAGGAACTGATGAACTATTGTAAAGAGCCTCGCACTCTACAGGAAATATCAGAACATCTGGGATATTCCGACAAATACAGGATGAAGCGCTTTTACATTGATCCATTACTTGGTGATGTATTGACAATGACTTCTACAGAAAGTAAAACAGACCCTAAACAGAAATATGTTGTCAAGAAGAAATAAATACATAGCTCAACCTTTCAAAATAGTAGGATTTATAAACTGCCTACCGGATATAAAAGTAGAGTAGATTTCATATGAAAAATGATATTATAAGATTTATCAAATCAAAAGAGTATAAATACCTTAAGGAAGTGGGACAAGGAGGTACCGGACGAACTATACTCATCAAAGACGAAACAATAAATGAACGATTTGTCTGTAAAAAATATTCGCCATATTTTTCAGAATGTAAGACAAAATATTATGAGCATTTCGTCAATGAAATCAAGATTTTATACAAGATAAATCATCCGAACATTGTCCGCGTCTTTTCATATCATCTGTATCCGGAACATACAACCGGATATATCCTGATGGAATATATTGAAGGGTGCAACATAGACGAGTATATAAAAGCTAATCCAAAAGCTATCAACGATATTTTTGTTCAGACCATAAGTGGCTTCAAATATCTTGAGGATAATGGTATTATGCACCGTGATATCAGGCCTGGAAATATATTGGTCTCAACGGACGGCATCCCTAAAATAATTGATTTTGGTTTTGGGAAAACTACTCAGGAAGCAATTGATTGCACCAAGAGTGTCAGTCTTAACTGGGCATACTCAACACCGGAAGAATTCGTTAATAATATTTACGATCACAAGACTGAAGTGTATTTCGTCGGAAAGCTCTTTGAACGACTTATAGGTGATAATAACATATCGCAACTATTTAAGTATTCAGTAGTGTTGGAAAGTATGATACCTCCTAATCCAGACAATCGTATTTCATCTTTCCAAGAAGTGGTTAGGAATGTCACTTCAGAGAATTCGCTATTAGTCAAGTTTTCTAAAGATGAAAAAAACATATACTCTAATATGGCTGATTCATTTACAGGCGTTTGTACTAAAATGTATGAAGACACCAAATATGTTGAAGACTTGGAAATAATAACAGCTAAGCTCAGTGACCTGTTACAAAAATCTATACTTGAAACATACCTGCAAAGCAATAAAGATTTGATTTCATGTTTTGTCTCTGGAAATTTTAGGTATATAACAAAAGCCGTGGTTCAGGTGAATCAGGTTGAACGCTTTTATGAGTGGTGGAATCAACTATCAAAAGACCGCAAAATAATTGTACTGAATAATCTTTGGACAAGGTTTGATAATATCGAACGGAAGATGGATGATGATCTTCCATTCTAAATTATATAGTTCTGCTTGAACCTTTGTGATAAAGTTTTATAATTGACAATCAGATAATTAGAGAATAATAGTAATATGGGACAAAAACTGCATAATCGAGTAGAGATCTGGAAGAAGCAACTGCTTGATTTCGGTAAAAGAAACAGACTTATAAATTTTCTTGAAGGGAAGCGTAATAATGTTACAATTACGTCTCCTTCATTTGACAAGTTATGGGATCAGCTTGTCATAAATGAAAAAGAGTTAGAGTTTCCATATGCTAAAAAAGTACAAATCTCTGACGATGGCGAAGAAATATGCGACACAATCATTAAAGGCGACATCGAAACCAATAAACCTATCGGTGAACTGCAGAAGACCTTAAAATCATTACGATATAAAGCTAACACATCTATTGAGGAGCAAGGCATTAATACTTTGTACCTCACTTTTGGTATGCTTAAATGGAAGGAACAGCCTGAATCGTCCCAAATATTTTCATCTCCTATTATTCTAGTTCCTGTACGACTTTTAATAGAATCTATTACTTCTCCTTACAGACTTACACTGCACGATGATGAAATCGTGATTAATCCTACTTTAGCACACAAACTGGATAATGACTTCGGCATTAGTGTTCCGGAATTTGATTCTGCACACGACTCTCCTGAAGAGTACATGGAAAGATTGTTTTCTAAAATAGAGAATCAAGATTGGAGTGTAGAGAGAAGTGTTCATTTGGCGAATTTGTCATTCCTCAAAATCAATATGTATAAAGACTTGGAGAGAAATGAGGAAAAGCTGAATGACAATGGCGTAATTTCAGCCATCGTCGGAGAACAAAGCACAATACAACAGATACCTGATGAACTTAATAATTTTGACCACGATAAACAGGTAAGGCCTATAGATACATTTCAAGTAGTAGATGCTGATTCAAGCCAACAAGACGCTATTTTGCTCTCCAAAAAAGGAGTGAGCTTTGTTTTACAAGGCCCTCCAGGAACAGGAAAGAGCCAGACTATTACGAATATTATTGCGGAAGCCATTGCTGATGGAAAGAAAGTTCTATTTGTTTCAGAGAAAATGGCAGCTTTGCAAGTGGTTTATAACCGCTTGGCGAGTGTAGGTCTTGCCGATTTCTGCTTAACACTTCACAGCCATAAAGCCAATAAGAAAGAAATCCTGAACGAACTTGCCAATTCTATAAATGTAGACCGTACTCGTGTTCGAGAAGAAGCCTTGGCGCAACTTGAACTTTTAGAAAGGAAGCGAAATGTGCTCAATGAATACCAAGAGGAATTACATACGCCTGCTTCCGGCCTAAATGTTTCCATCTACACAATACAAGGAAGATTGGCAAAACTGGGAAATGCCCCTGATGTTATTTTCCCGATAGACAATGTTGATGACACAACAAACGATGTTCTGAATGAAAGAATATATGTGCTTGGTGAATTATCCAAAACAATCAGCAAAAGAAGTGAGGATTATTTAAATAATGTTTGGCGTAATTCGACTGTAAGATATTTGTCAAATGAATTACGTCACGATATTGATTCAAAGACCAATCAAGCGACATCTCTTTTGAACAAGTTGGGCGAACAGCATTCGTCTGCTTGCTCTAAATTAGGAATTCAGGTTAATCCGTCTTTGAATGGAAACGCCACTCTGGTTGAAATACTGAATTTTGCAGCCAAGTCCCCAGTAATTCCAGAGGAATGGGTATTTGATCACAATGCTGATTCATTAATAAAGAAGGCGTGTGAATATAAAGAATCCGTTGAGGAAATTCAGCGTATTTCAAAAAAAACTGAAGGAAATATATAACACAGAGAGACTGTCTTTTGATGCGACAAAATGCAAAGATAATTTAACCTCTTTTATGTCGCAACTTCAAAACAGAATCAATAGCGAAGATGGCAACCAGTTAACATCAAACATAGATGGAATACATTCTGATCTATTACAGGCGACAACTAAGCTTAACGATCTGTTTACATCTGCGGAGAAACTTGGTCCAAAATTAGGAATACCGGTGCCAAAGACTATCAATCAAATAATTTCATTTGTAAAGTCAGTGTCCGCAATAGGAGAGATTGTAAATATCAGGCCTACGAGAAAATGGTTTGACACAAATGACCTCAATCGTATAAAGTCAGACTTGGAAGCTCATAAAACTTGCCACAACTCTCTCATCAATGCTCGACAGAGCATATTATCTCGTTTTGACAATGAAATATTATCTTTGGATTTCTATCCTATTTTACAAAGATTTAGAGGTGATTATAGTTCATTTTTGCGAGTGTTCAAGAAAGGTTACCACAATGACCTTAAACATCTGACTTCTTATTTGTCTCAAGGTGGGAAGTTGTCCTATGAAGATGCTTTATCTACCTTGAATTCTCTCAAGCTTATTTCAGATAATCAAACCATAATTGATGCTGACAAACATCAATATGAGGAAGTTTATGGTGAATATTATCAAGGCGTTAACACTCAGTGGGATATCGTTTTATCGGCTATAGACACATTTAGAAAAGTCCTAGATCAACTGCATTCAGTTACGCCAGAATTCGTCAGAATTACATCCTGCGGACAGTTGCCATCCTCTGAGATTTCGCAATTCAATATGCAAAGTTCGTCAAGTTATATTGATGAGCAATTAAGGATATTGAAAGCGATTCTCAAGGTTAAAATCGACGAAACTTCCATATGGGATAAGATTAATACATACTCACTTGAGACTATATCTTTGGCTGAAAAATTCATTGAAGAGTACAATGCCTTAATGAATATTCGCAATACGCCGTGCGATTATGAATCAGCCATTTCTGATTTGGATTTATCAATCTCATTGAAAGGTCTGAATAATCAACTGGCAAGACAAAAAGACAAAATCAGAGGATTTTACAAAGATTTTTATAACGGACTTGAGACGAATTGGGATGAATTGATAGAGGCTCTTAAATACGCTGCTGGATTAAAAGAACTTGCGACACAGTATAGTTTACCTGATTCGTTTGTTAAAGCTGTATGCAATGATAAAAATATTATATCCTATTGTGGCGATACGAGCGGAAAAATATCCGCACTTATAGATTCAGCAAGTGAATATATAGACTGGTTTGCATCTCTTTTTAACAATGAAGAAGATTTTTATCAGACAAATATCCTAGATCTTTCCAGAAGGATGTCTCTTTGCCGCGATAAAAAGTATTTGTTGGAAGAGTGGGTCGATTACTGTTCTAACAGAGAAAAGTGCGATAAACTTGGTCTTGGTACATTTATTAAACAAGTTGAGGGATTGGAAATAGATTCCAACTACATTACGGATGCATATCTTAAAAGATTTTATCGTCTTTGGCTTGATGCAATTCTTCCAAAGTTTCCTGCCGTGCAAGATTTCAGGGGAAGAATACAAGCACAAACTATTAGCGAATTCTGTGAGTTAGATAAAGGGCAGTTCAAAATTGCACGAGCACGAGTTCGAGAACGTGCATTAAGTAGAATTCCGGACTTCAATTCAATTAATGTTGCAAGGGATGAGATTGCAATATTGAAAAGGGAACTTAACAAGCAAAGGAGACTTATGCCATTACGCAAGCTCTTTATGACAATTCCAAATCTCATCACGGCTTTGCGTCCTTGCTTTATGATGTCTCCTCTATCTGTAAGTGTATTTTTGGAAGCTCAAAGTTACAACTTTGATTTGGTCATCTTTGATGAGGCATCGCAGGTTCATACTGAGGATGCTATTGGAGCCATAATGCGAGGCAAACAGACCATTATTGTCGGAGATACAAAGCAGCTTCCACCTACAAGTTTCTTCTCGGCATCACTTAATGATGAAGACTATGATATTGATTCCGATGAGACTGTAGAAAGCGAGGATGCCGGAGCTTTTGAATCAGTCCTTGATGAAGCTGTAGCTGTTTTGCCTGAGCGAAGCTTGAGATGGCATTATAGAAGCCGTGATGAACATCTTATTGCGTTCTCGAATGTCAAGGTTTACAATAGCCAGCTTATTACTTTCCCTTCATCGATAGAAAGTGCGCCTGACACCGGCGTGGAATATATTTATGTTAAGGACGGAGTATATGACCGAGGAGGAAAAAAGAATAATATCATTGAAGCTAAAAAAGTTGCTGATTTGGTTTTTGAACATTTCCGCAAGTATCCGAATCGTTCATTAGGCGTAGTGACATTTAGCGAAGCTCAACAGAATGCCGTGGATGCTGCTATCCGCCAAAGACGACTGCAGGATTCAAGATTTGACAAATTCTTTATAGAGGACAAAGAAGAACCATTCTTTATAAAAAATCTGGAAAACGTCCAGGGTGATGAACGTGATACAATCATCTTTAGTATAGGATATGCTAAAGACAGCAGAGATATTATGTATATGAACTTCGGACCATTAAGCCGTGAAGGCGGATACCGTCGTCTGAATGTCGCAATCACCCGAGCCAAGTACAACGTAAAGCTGGTTGGTTCAATCACTGCGAATGATATAGATCTTGACAAAACATCTTCAGAGGGTGTGAGGATGCTACGTTCGTATATTGAATTTGCGCAACAAGGCATTATCGCTCTGGAAAAAGAACTTACATATAATTATAATTTAGATTTTGATTCTCCATTCGAAGAGGCAGTATACGATTTTCTCCAATCTAAAGGTTATAATGTGGTAACTCAGGTAGGATGTTCGGGCTTCCGTATAGATATGGCCGTCAAAGACCCAATCAATACAGGTAAATTTGTCATTGGAATTGAATGTGATGGCGCAACCTATCATAGTTCAAGGACTGCGCGAGAAAGGGATAGACTGCGTCAGACCATACTTGAAGATATGGGATGGACAATATATCGCATATGGTCAACCGACTGGATAAAAGACCAGACAACAGAAGAAGAAAAGCTCGTTAATGCTATTGAAAAAGCATTGGGGGCTAATACTATAAGTAGCCATCTTGTCGAGAGTTGTCAAATAGGGCAATCTGTCATACCTCCAGTTGATATTGAAGAAATCATTGAGTCAGCGGAAAGTCAGGAGCCCGGGTATGGATTTGACATGTATAAACGTGCAAATCCTTTTGGAGAAGAGGGTGCCACTGAAATATATGATACAATTTTTAATGTCATTTCGATAGAACAGCCAATACATTTTGAAGAGTTATGCCGCCGCGTCGCTCCATTATTTGGTAGACAAAAGGTTACCTCTGTTGTGCGCAATGATGTTAGTTTTATATTTAAGAATTACTTGAAAGGTAAAATTTCTGTTGATAAAAAAGAATTTGTGCGGATAGCCGGTTTTGACAATATAAGAGTAAGGATTCCAAATCCTGAGGATGATTATATCCGTCCAATCGCATATATCTGCGACGAAGAATTGGCCTTGGCGATGAAGGTGATAGTAACTAATAGTTATGGTATCACTCCTGATGATTTGTTTATTGTTACAGCGCGAGAATTTGGCTTCAAACGTACAGGAGAGAATATCATAACCTCTCTTCAGAGTGTTTATAAAGCGATGCTAAAAAGTGACGAAATCACAGAAGTCGACGGCAAAGTTCAAATTGCAGGTTAATACGGAACTATAATTTTTATAATTATGTTTCCATAAAGTATAGTTTTGTTTGTCCAACTATTCTTTCCATCGCCCCAGCCCGTCTCAGATAGTGCAGTTTGTTTGTGTAAATTTCATTGATTAATTTATAATATATTGATAACCAATATAGATAAGTTTCTTCAACGAGGACGAATATTAAGACAATCTTATAATGGAATGCAGGGGTATGTGAAAAACATATCCCTTTTTTTGTATCCCTTTGTGAAAAGGGATGTTTTGTCGGAAAAAACGTATCTTTACAGAAAATATGTTTTTATGGATTTATTGTCTCCCGAAACGCTACATTTTATAAAAGAGCATCGTATGGACGATGTCAGGAAGCTGGCATTGCAATCGGGCAAATATCCTTTGGTAGATATTTCCGAAGCGGTGGTCCAGATTGCCGGATGGCAGATAGCCTGTAAAAAGATTCCTTCCTGGGCACGGACGGAAGGTATAATTTATCCTCCACATTTGTCGATGGAACAATGTTCTTCCGAAATAACAGCATGTTATAAGGCTTCATTGGTGCATGGGGATACCTTTACCGATTTGACAGCCGGACTGGGGGTGGATTGTTCCTTTATAGGAAAAAAGTTCCAGAAAGTATATTATGTGGAACAGCAGGACAACCTTTGCAGATTGGCCCGCCATAATTTCCCACTGTTGGGATTGGGGCATATCCAGATCCGACAGGCTGACGGGGTTGAATATCTGAAAGGAATGGATCCTGTCGATTGTCTGTTTCTGGATCCGGCCCGCAGGGATATTTACGGCGGAAAGACTGTAGCTATTTCCGAATGTGAACCGGACGTTTGTGCTCTAGAACCATTATTGGTTGAAAAGGGACGTACGGTTATGATCAAGCTGTCTCCCATGTTGGATCTGTTTTCGGCGTTGCGTGAATTGAAACATGTCTGTGAAGTACATGTTATAGCTGTTAATAACGAGTGCAAAGAGTTGGTCGTTATTCTTCGGAAAGTCTTTCCTGAGGTATTGGAAAGGGGGAATGAGGTGGTGATAAGTTGTGAACAGATTGTTGATAACTCGTTGACAACGCCTTTCCGCTTTACCATGAAGGAGGAAAAGGATGCCACATGTGTACTGGCTGATTGTGTAGAATCTTTTTTGTATGAACCGGGAGTTGCTTTATTGAAGGCCGCACCTTACCGTCTGTTATCCGAAAGATATGCAGTCAAAAAATTACATTCCAATAGCCATCTGTACACATCGGAAACTTTGGTCGATTTTCCGGGGCGACGTTTTAATGTAATCGGTGTTTCGGGTTTTGGAAAGAGAGAGTTGAGAGCATTTCTGGAGGGAGTGGATAAGGCTAATCTTACAGTCCGTAATTTCCCGGCTACAGTAGCCGAGTTGAGAAAAAAACTGAAGCTGAAGGAAGGAGGTGACCTTTATCTGTTTGCAACGACTTTGGTTAGCGGTGACAGGGTTCTGATAAAATGCCGGAAAGCATGATCGTGGAGGAAGGATAATCTTTTAGGGAAAGTTTTATAAACCGGCTGATGTAAAAAGCCTCGTGAAGCGATAACTTCCGAGGCTTCAATCTTTTATTATATGCTGTAGCTCAGGATTTCTGTTCTTCCTGTTTTGCCTTGAAAGCCAGGGCATACATCCGCATCTGTTTTACCATTGCGAGCAGTCCGTTGCTCCGGGTAGGAGAAAGATGTTCCTTCAAGCCGATCTTTTCAATGAAATAAAGATCGGAGTTCAGGATTTCATCAGGAGTATGTCCTGATACTACTTTGATCAGCAATGCGATAATGCCCTTTACAATCAGAGCGTCACTCTCTGCCTGAAATACAATTTTCCCGTCTACAAGATCTGCCTGCAGCCATACCCGGCTTTGGCATCCGTCGATCAGGTTCTGTTCTGTCTTGTATTTTTCGTCCAGTGGTTTCTGTTCGTTGCCTAGATCAATCAGCAGCTGGTATTTATCCATCCAGTCATCAAAATCGCTGAACTCTTCAATTACTTCATCCTGAAGTTCATTAATTGTTTTCATTATGTCCTATCTTTATTTTTCGTTGTATATTACTGTCATAACGGTTTGTCCTACGGCCTGTAAGGTCGCTTTGTCAATTCTTTCCATATTGTCATTGACTGTATGCCATGCTTCATTGAACCCGGTTTCGGTATTCGGATTGAAGTCGATGATGTCAACACAGGGAATCTGACGTAACTGGTGTACATAGATGTGGTCGTCGGTGATTGGTCCGCCGTCTGCTTTGATGAAAAAGTTTCCGTATCCCAGCGTATCGGCTGCCTTCCATATTTTTTTCATGGCTTTATTGGCTGTATGTTTGGAATAGTCTTCATAATAGAAGGTGGCGTTTTTGCCGCCAACCATATCCAGCAGGATACCAAATCTGGCTTTATAGTCTGTTACATGAGGGATTCTTCCCCAATATTGTGATCCCAGACACCAGGTGTCGGCCTGATGCTGGCCTTGGTAGAAATCGGGAGTTCCGTAATCTTCAGAATCGAAAAATATGATATCAATACCGATTTCCGGCAACTGTTTCTGGAGCTGACGGGCGATTTCCAACAGGACTCCTACGCCGCTGGCTCCGTCATTGGCTCCGTCTATCGGAGTATGGTGGAATTTCTCTTCGCCAGCATCAGCATAAGGGCGGCTGTCCCAATGGGCACATAGCATAACTCTCTTCTTGCTTTCCGGTTTATAGGCTCCGATGATATTGCGTGATTTCAGGATCGTACCGTCGTAAGCCATGAGGTCTGCATGTTGGTTGTAGACTTTTGCTCCGAACTGTTCCAGCTTTTTTGCCAGATATTCGCCGCATGAGCGGTGGGCGGCAGTGTTGGGGACGCGCGGACCGAATGCAACCTGTGCGGCGACATAGGTATAGGCACTGTCGGCATTGAATTCAGGAGCTTTGATGAATGTCTCCTCCTCTATATTTTCCTGGACGTTCTTCTTGTTGCTGCTTCCGCATGAGATGAAAAGGGCGGTTCCCAACAATAAAGGGAGTACAGCCGATTGACATTTAGGGAATTTCATTCTGATTCGATTTGGTGTTAAACAAATTATAACTTCAGTCCGTCCAAAATCCGGATATAGGTAGTGATGGCATCTTCAATTTCGTTCAGCATGATGTATTCGTCTGCTGTATGTGAACGTGATGATTTTCCCGGACCGATTTTTACGGAGGGGAAAGGCATCAGGGCCTGGTCGGACAGGGTGGGTGATCCGAAAGGTGTTTTACCCAGTTCGATGGCCCGTTGTACAAACGGATGGTTGATGTCAATGTGCGATGAATTCAGGCGGAAAGAGCGTGCCTTGGCTTCACAACTGATGTGTGCCGTGATTTCTTTGAATAATTCTTCGTTTGAGTAGAATTCGTTGCTGCGGATATCAACAACGAAGGTACATAAGTCGGGTACAACATTATGCTGGGTTCCGGCATTGATTTGTGTGACACTCATTTTTACAGGTCCCAATAGTGGAGATTCTTTGGGAAACCGGTATGAACGGAACCATTGGATGTCGTCCAATACTTTATATATGGCATTTTCTCCTTCGTCCCGGGCTGCATGTCCGGCTTTTCCTCTGGCTGTCACGTCAAGTACCATCAGGCCTTTTTCTGCAATGGCGGGACACATTTCCGTCGGCTCTCCTACTACTCCTAATGTGATGGGGGGAAGCTGGGGCAATACACTTTCAATCCCGTTTTTCCCGGAAACTTCTTCTTCGCACGAAGCCAGAAAAATCAGGTTGTAGCTTTGTTCGGTGGAAGTCAGGTAACGGTATGCCTGGAACAATGATACTACGCTGGCTCCGGCATCGTTGCTCCCCAGCCCATATAGTTTGCCATTGTCTATTTTGGGAGTGAACGGCTGTTTGCGCCATCCGTTTACCGGACGGACAGTATCGATATGGGAATTCAGCAGAATGGTGGGTTTCTTGACATCAAACATCGGGCCGATACACCAGATGTTGTTGCCGAAACGTCCTGTCATGATTCCAGTTTCCTCAATATAGTTCTGTAGAAAGTCGGCAGCAGCTTCTTCTTCTCTGCTTAAAGACGGGATGCCGATCAGTGCCTGAAGCAAAGTGAGTGCTTCGGAAGTATAGTAACCAGTTTCAAACATAAAGATTATTTATTTTGTAGGGCAAAGATACTTTATTTATTCCAAATTAAACTCTATATTTGCGTTCAGCGATAATAAATTAATTAAAATTTAAATGACTAATTCTTATTTATCTACTTTGGTTTACCGCCAGGCAGAAAAATATCATGACCGTGTTGCCTTAAAGTATCGCGATTATACGACCGGAAGCTGGATCCCGGTTACATGGAATCAGTTTGCTATGAAAGTGAAGCGTGTCTCGAATTCATTGGTAGCTTTGGGAGTGGAAGTGCAGGAAAATATAGGCGTATTTTCACAAAATATGCCCGAGTGTCTGTATGTCGATTTCGGGGCATTCGGAAGCCGGGTGGTTTCAATCCCTTTATATGCGACCAGTTCCGAAGCCCAGGTCCACTATATACTTGAAGATGCTTCAATCCGTTACCTGTTTGTGGGTGAACAATATCAATATGATGTCGCATTCCGGGTACAAAACCTTTGTAAGACCTTGAAACAGATTATTATATTCGATCCGAAAGTGGAGAAGGCTGCTTCGGATACCAATTCCGTCTATTTTGACGATTTTCTGGCTAAAGGAGCCGATGGAAGTTTCCAGCAGGAGGTTGATAAACGTACGGCCGAATCGGAAAGCCGGGATTTGGCCAACATCCTGTATACATCGGGTACCACTGGCGATTCGAAGGGGGTCATGTTACATCATTCCTGCTATGAGGCGGCATTTGAGGCCAATGGAAGGCGTCTGGTCAGATTGGATGAATCGGACGTAGTTATGAATTTTCTGCCTTTTACGCATATCTTTGAACGGGCATGGACTTATTTCTGCATTAATAGAGGCTGTCTGTTGTGTATAAATCTTCGTCCTCAAGATATCCAGAAGACAATCAAGGAAGTGCGTCCTTCTGCCATGTGCAGTGTTCCCCGTTTTTGGGAGAAGGTGTATGCGGGCGTTCTGGAGAAGATCAATGAGGCTTCGGGATTGAAGAAGAGCCTGATGCTTGACGCGCTTGCGGTAGGTAAGGAACATAATATCACTTATCTGATGAATGGGCTTACCCCGCCGATGATGCTCCGTATGAAATATAGATTCTATGAAAAGACTATCTTCAGCCTTTTGAAGAAGATTATAGGTATCGAGAACGGAAATTTCTTCCCGACAGCGGGGGCCGCTATCCCTCCTGCGGTAGAAGAGTTTGTACATGCTGTAGGAATCAATATGATTGCCGGTTATGGATTAACTGAGAGTACGGCTACCGTATCCTGTGAATGGATCGGTGATTTCCGTATAGGTTCTGTTGGCCGTGTCTTGGAGGGAGTAGACATCAAGATCGGCGAAAATAATGAAATATTGCTGCGTGGAGGAACCATAACGAAGGGCTATTATAAGAAAGAAGCCATAACGGAGCAAGCCTTTACCGAAGACGGCTGGTTCCACACCGGAGATGCAGGATATATCAAGGATGGATTCCTGTATCTGACGGGCCGTATCAAGGATCTGTTCAAAACCTCAAACGGTAAATACATCGCTCCCCAGGCTATTGAAACAAAATTGGTTGTCGACCGTTATATTGACCAGATTTCTATTATCGCCGATCAGCGTAAATTCGTATCGGCTTTGATTGTACCCGAATATCATCAGGTTGAGAAGTATGCGAAAGATCATCATATCAGTTATACCGACCGTAAGGACCTGTTGCAGAAACAGGAAATCATAGATCTTTTCCGTACTCGTATAGATACCTTGCAACAGGAATTTGCCCATTATGAACAGGTCAAGCGGTTTGTATTGTTGCCCGAGCCTTTCAGTATGGAGAAAGGGGAGCTAACCAATACGCTGAAGATCAAACGTTCTGTCTTGATGAAGAATTATGCGGCGGAAATAGAAAAGATGTATGAAGAGTAATTCTTCGGGCTCCGTTTTTCAGTACTTGGCTAAAAATGTGTAATTTTGCATTTTGAAATAGATATTTAAGTATTCAAGATGATTACAATAGAACAATTAAAAGACGTAAAGGAACGTACCCAGGCTCTTTATCATTATCTGGATATCGAGAACAAGAAAGTACAGGTAGAGGAAGAACAGCTCCGTACCCAGGCTCCCGGTTTTTGGGATGACGCAAAGAAGGCTGAAGCCCAGATGAAGAAGGTGAAGGGATTGCAGGGATGGATTGACGGATATCAGAAAGTGAAGACTTTGGCCGACGAACTGGAACTGGCTTTCGATTTCCATAAGGATGAGCTGGTAACCGAAGCGGAGGTGGATGAAGCTTACTCGAAAGCGGTGAAGGCTGTAGAAGAGCTGGAACTGAAAAATATGCTTCGTTCGGAAGCCGACCAGATGGATTGTGTCCTGAAGATCAATTCCGGAGCCGGTGGTACGGAAAGTCAGGACTGGGCGTCTATGCTGATGCGTATGTATATGCGTTGGGCCGAAAGTAACGGTTATAAACTTTCTATTGCCAATCTGCAGGAAGGTGATGAGGCTGGTATCAAGACTGTGACAATGAATATTGAAGGTGCATATGCCTATGGATACCTGAAAGGTGAGAACGGTGTGCATCGTCTGGTGCGCGTGTCTCCGTATAATGCCCAGGGAAAACGTATGACTTCTTTTGCATCGGTTTTTGTGACTCCGTTGGTCGATGATTCGATTGAGGTTGTCGTAGAACCTGCCCGGTTGTCATGGGATACTTTCCGGAGCGGCGGTGCCGGCGGACAGAATGTGAACAAGGTTGAATCCGGTGTCCGTCTGCGTTATCAGTATAAAGATCCGTATACCGGGGAAGAAGAGGAAATCCTGATTGAGAATACGGAGACCCGTGACCAGCCTAAAAACAAGGAAAATGCCATGCGTCAGTTGCGCTCTATCCTGTATGATAAGGAGCTGAAACACCGTATGGAAGAGCAGGCCAAGGTTGAGGCTGGAAAGAAAAAGATAGAATGGGGATCTCAGATCCGCAGTTATGTATTCGATGACCGGCGTGTAAAGGATCATCGTACTAATTTCCAGACATCGGATGTAAATGGAGTGATGGACGGTAAGATAGACGGTTTCATCAAGGCTTATCTGATGGAGTTCTCTGACCGTGAAGTATAAAAAGAATCAGAGTTTTTGGCTTTTCTTTAAATATTATTGTATTTTTGGGTATATGTTTTACCTAAAATGTTAAGACTATGGGAAAGAATAATAATAACCGTAAGCACGGATATAGTAAGCGTGAAGAAGAGAAAGCCAAACGTCTGATCAGAAACATGTGTATTGGCCTGATTGTTCTGGCTATCTTGATTATTGTGGGATTTACACTTGCATAATAGCGGAATGGCACAGGAAATAGAACGTAAATTTCTAGTCAAGGATAATTCTTATCGGGAAAAGGCTTTCAGCAGCAGCCATATCAAGCAAGGTTATATCTGCAGTGCAAGGGGACGGACGGTGCGCATACGTATCAGAGACGGGAAAGGCTATCTGACGATAAAGGGTGCATCGGACAGTTCGGGTATCAGCCGGTATGAATGGGAACGGGAAATTCCCTTGCAGGAAGCCGAGGAACTGATGTCGTTGTGTGAGCCGGGCATGATTGACAAGACCCGTTTCCTGGTAAGGGTCGGCCAGCATGTTTTCGAAGTGGATGAATTTTACGGAGAGAATCAGGGGCTGGTCGTAGCCGAAGTTGAACTTGGTTCGGAGAATGAAGATTTTGAACGTCCCGATTTTCTGGGTGAAGAGGTTACGGGGCAGGTAAAGTACTATAATTCATTCTTGATGAAAAATCCTTATACCCACTGGAACCGGTAATTCGTGTCATGTGGAAAATTTGATTACCTGTAAACTATCATATTAGGGGGTAAAAGCTGTCATCTGACAGCTTTTACCCCTTTGTGTAACAGATATCAGGCTGTCTGTCATCATATTTCAGAGTAATATTGCACTGTGATTGGATCAGAAGAATATTAACTTTTCAAAAATGAATATGGGAGCAGCCACTTTTACTCAAAATCTAGTGAACGTACAGGGTGAACTTTTACATTTTGCCTATAAACTGACATCAGACCACGAGGAGGCAAATGACCTTTTGCAGGAAACATCATTGAAAGCGTTGCATAATGAAGACAAATATACTGCGGAAACGAATTTCAAGGGGTGGATTTATACCATTATGCGTAATATTTTTATCAATAATTACCGGAAAGCGGTACGTGACCAGACATATGTTGACCAGACGGATAGCCTTTATTATCTGAATCAGGGTATAGACATAGAGATCGATCCGGTAGAGGGCTCATATGATTTAAAGGAAATGCACCGCATCGTAAATGATTTGCCTAAAGATTACCGGATTCCTTTTTCTATGTATGTGTCGGGATTCAAATATCGTGAAATAGCCGATAAGTTGGGAGTACCGTTAGGTACGGTAAAAAGCCGTATCTATTTTACCAGACAGAAGCTTCAGGAAGATTTAAAGGATTTCCGTTGATATATAGAACTTCGGGTTCATTGGAAAATGGATCCGGAGTTTTTTTATTTATCGGATTGTTTTTTTCTGATCAGGGGCATGACCAGATATCGGCTTAGAATACAAGCCAGGCCAATACCTACACAGTTGGCTATGAAATCACGCCAGTCTCCGCTGCGGTCGGTTGTGCAGGTCCCCTGCAGTATCTCTATGATTCCGCTCATGCAGACCGGAAACAGAATTCCGCCAATGTACAGACTTTTCCATTTGGTTTCCCGGTAATGCCAGATATATTCAAACCAGATTACACCTGTAAGCCCTCCATACATGCAAAGGTGGACAATTTTGTCGATGTAGGGAATCTCTTCCATATCTGTTTTGGGAGGGGTAAAGAATGAAAGATAGCAAATTACGATTATGATGAACAGAGTGACAGGAAAATTTCTTAAAAGCTGTTTCATAGATAAGAATAAAAATTTTCCCGTAAAAATACGATATTTTTGTATATTTGTGCCGTTATATATATTAAATTATAATTTTATCGGTTTATTATGTATCAGAAAGAGCGGGTTAATTTTGGAAGTAAGTTAGGTGCGATTCTGGCAGCGGCAGGTTCGGCTGTCGGATTGGGTAATATATGGCGTTTCCCTTATGAGACTGGTAATCATGGAGGTGCTGCGTTTATTTTGATTTATTTGGGATGTGTCTTTCTGTTCGGACTTCCTATAATGATAGCAGAGTTTACTGTAGGCCGTCATGCAGGAGCCAGTACTGGAGAGGCTTTTAAGGCTTTGGCTCCTAAGGGATGCTGGAAATACATCGGATATTTAGGTGTACTGACCGGTTTCCTGATTCTCGGATATTATTCAGTCGTGGCCGGATGGACTTTGGAGTATATATTCCAGGCTGTAACTAACCGGTTTGCCGGACGGAGTTCTTCTGAGTTTATAACCATGTTCCAGGATTTTTCGTTAAATCCTTTCCGCCCGTTAGTATGGTTATTTGTATTTATTCTGCTTACACATTTTATTATTGTAAAGGGAGTCCAGAAGGGTATTGAGCGTTCATCCAAAGTGTTGATGCCTGTCTTGTTCATTTTGATACTCCTTTTGGCTGTCTGTTCGATCATGCTTCCCGGAGCGGAAAAAGGTATAGAATTCCTGTTGAAACCCGATTTCGGTAAGGTAACTCCGTCTGTATTCCTGGGTGCTATGGGGCAGGCTTTCTTTTCGTTAAGTCTGGGTATGGGATGCCTTTCTACCTATGCATCTTATTTCGGGAAGGATACCCGGCTGGGACATACAGCTATGAGTGTGGGAGTTATTGATACCTTTGTAGCGGTATTGGCCGGCCTGATTATTTTTCCTGCTGCATTTTCTGTGGGTATACAGCCCGATGCCGGTCCGTCATTGATTTTCATCACGTTGCCTAATGTATTCCAGCAGGCATTCAGCGGAGTTCCGGTTTTGGCGTATGTCTGTTCCATTCTGTTCTATGTCCTGTTGGCTCTGGCTGCATTGACTTCCACCATTTCCCTGCATGAAGTCTCTACGGCATTTCTGCACGAAAAATTTAATTTCTCCCGCGGTAAAGCTGCCCGTATGGTTACTGCCGGCAGTCTGATTATCGGTATAGTGGCTTCTTTAGCCTTGGGGGTATGGAGTGACTATAAGATAGCAGGCATGAATTTCTTTGATGCGCTTGATTTCCTTACTGCAAAAATAATGTTGCCGATAGGAGGAATGATGACCGCATTGTTTGTGGGATGGGTATTGAACCGTCAGATTGTACGTGATGAGGTCACTAATTACGGGAGTCTGAAGGCCGGTTATTATCCGGTTTATATATTCATCCTGAAATATATTGCGCCCATTGGTATTGCTGCGATTTTCTTGAATGAATTGGGTCTGTTCTAGAAATATGTATGTGGAAGGACTTCTTCTATTATTCAAAATCGGAACGAAGGGCGATCATTGTGCTGCTTGCCGTGGCTTTGGTGCTGTCGATAGTTCTTGTAGGAAGGAAGTATCTTATGCCGGCACATGTTCTGCCGGTTCTGACTGAGGATGAAGAAATAAAGTCATTTCTGTCGCATCTGAGCATGAAGGATTCGTTGTATAGAGAAAAATCGGTTTTTCATGATATCCGTCCACTCCCTCAGGCAGCCGTTCTCCGTCCTTTTGATCCGAATAAGGCCGATTCTTCCACTTTCCGTTCTTTAGGACTTCCATCTTTTGTCGTGCGTAATATCCTCCGTTACCGGGAAAAAGGAGGCATATTCCGTACACCGGAATCGTTTGCCCGTATTTACGGCTTGTCTGAAGCTTCTTTTTCGAAGTTGAAACCATATATTGTCATTGACGTGCAATCGTCTGTTTCTACTTCCTTGAAGGAAGAGAGGGATACGGCAGATTTTGTCCCGGTAAGAAGTGACAAATATGCGGAGGGTACTGTTATTGATCTGAATCTGGCCGATACGGCATCTTTGAAACGTATTCCTGGTATCGGACGTGGACTGGCCGGGATGATAGTGAATTACCGGAAACGCTTGGGAGGATTTTATGCTGTCACGCAATTACAGGAAATACCTTATCTGGATGCGGAACTGAACCACTGGTTTGTGGTGAAAAATCCTCAGCTAGAAAAGCTCAGAGTCAATAGGGCAGGGCTTGATGAGTTGCGCTCACATCCATATATGGATTTTTATAAGGCCAGGGCAATATTGGAATACCGCAGGAAAAGAGGAAATATAAAAGGTCTTTCCCAGTTGTCCATGATGGAAGAGTTTGCTGAGAAAGACCTTGAAAGGTTATTACCTTATCTGTCGTTTGACTGATAGGGCAGTTATTCTTTTGTGTAGCCGGCTGCTTGAGCTATCTTGACAGGGATATCAGTGTTGTCGAGGCGTCCCTGGAATTGTTCTGCTCCTGCACCTATGGCAAATACAGGTACATATCCGGCAGAATGTCCTCCACTGGTCCATCCTACCAATGCTATTTCGTCAATGATACGTTTTGCTTCGGCTGCCAACGGTTCGTCCTGTGAGTATTCGCTTTTCTCCATGGTTACAGCATCTCCCTGGAATGTCTTCTGGTAAGTGGCATACAGCTGTTCTTCCTGTTCCTTTGTCAGTTTGACGTTTTCCCAGAATCCGAAGTTTTCCTTCAAAGCTTTCTGTACATTTTCCCACGAAACCTTGTTGTTATATTTTTTGCGGAGACTGTTCAGAATCTGTGTGAAACCGCTTTCACTTACCTTCTGGTTCTTCAATACCTGTAGGTTTAATTTATCGGAACCGGTTCCTAAAACGAAACCTCCGGTCTCATGGTCGGCTGTAATTACAATCAGTGTTTCATCCGGATGTTGGGCATAGAATTCGTATGCCACTTTCACTGCTTCGTCCAGGTCAATTACTTCATTAAAGGCTGTTGCGGCGTCATTGCTGTGGCAGGCCCAGTCAATTTTCCCACCTTCAACCATCAGGAAGAAACCTTTTGAGCTGTCTTTCGACAAGAAATTGACGGCAGAACGTGTAATGTCGGCCAAGGTCAGTGCACCTTTCTTGCGGTCTAAGGCATAAGGAATGGAATAGCGGTCTATGTCGGATGCTTCCTGGGTCTGGAACAGAATCATCTTGTCGGCCTTCTTGCATTTCTTCAGATAATCTTTATATCCTCTGGCCAGTACATAACCGTTTTTTTCGATCATGTCATATAGATTCTCGGATACTCCGGATTTATTGTCCTTGCCGGCCGGATCCAGAAAATCGGAACCGGCATAGAAATCAAAGCCACTTTTGAACAGGTCCAGTCCTATCTGGTAATAGTTCTTGCGGCTTGCATTGTGTGCATAGAAAGCTGCGGGGGTTGCATGGTCAATGCTGACACTGGTTGCTATACCTACCCGTTTGCCGCTTGCCTTGGCCCAGGTCGCTACACTGTTTACTGAAGTCGTCAGATCCTTTTCCATACCGATTGCTCCGTTTTTTGTCTTGTTACCTGTAGCCAGAGCTGTTCCTGACGCTGCAGAGTCGGTGACTCCGTTAGTTGCGGAGAAAGTCGTTGCGACAGTTGCATATGGAAACTGGGTAAAGCCGATAGGGGAAATACCGATCTTACCTGCCAGTTCTCCCAGATAAAGTTCCGTTCCTTGTACCTGATTTACCCCCATGCCGTCGCCGATAAAATAGAATACATATTTGGCTTGTTGTGCATAAGCAAATGTTACCGACAACAGAAAAAGGATAAGAAGTGATGAAAGTTTTTTCATGTTACTAAAATATTTTTTGTTTTACGCTTGCGGCAAAAATATGGAAAAAAGAAGTGTTCCGCTTTTTTTCAAAAGAAAAATTGATTAACCGGCTATAAAATTTCGACTTTTTACGTTTCATAAAGTGTAACGAGAAATAAAAATTTAATATCTATGAACATTTTCAGATTTGTGCCATGCATGGTTATGGCTTTAGGAATGTTGGCTTCCTGCCAACAGAGTGAATCGGCCGACCAGCCGTCGGAAGGAAAGACGTTGGGTATACAGGCATCTGTATCGAATCCTCAGTTGTCACGAACTGTAATATCGGGAGAGACGACAAGTTTCGTCGATGGAGACCGGATCGGATTCTTTATGCCTGATGTGGATTCGCCTACTTTATGGACTCGTGAAGGTGGTAACTGGAGTTCTTCTTCCCAGTTGTTCTGGCCTGACCTAGTCAGTGAGTTTGTTTTTGATGCCTTTTATCCTTATGAGGAAGGAACGGTTGCGGTACGTAATTCAATTCCTATGCCGGATATCAGTCGGCAGACCGGAAAATTGGATGATTTGGGTAAATACGACTTTCTGGTGGCACGTACTTCGTGCAGCTATACCACATCCCAGGGCGGTACCGTAAGCTTTACCGGTGAGTCTGCTTTCCAGCATAAGTATAGTCTGGTCAGACTGATTTTCAAAAATGGAAATGACGATGATTTGTCTTTGACCCGACTGAATCTGAATGGTACCGACATTGTAAGTAAATGTACTTATGATATGGTCAGGAACCGGATACAGAAAGATGAGGGAGAACCTTCTGTGAATGAGCTGACTGTAGATTGCGGTTCTGCTGTTGTTCCGGAATCGGGATATACTTTGGCTGTCCTGTTGAATCCGTCAACAGCCGAAGAAGCGGTAAGTCTGACCTTGTCTTATGTGCGTGGTGAAAAGTCTTATACGGCTTCGACAGAAGTAACCGAGCATTTTGAATCGGGAAAACTCTACCAATATACGGTTACGGTCCAGAAGGAAGGACTGGTCATTAAAGTAGGGGAAGTAGCCGATTGGAATACGGGTACTGTTCTGGATGACATCGTGATAAAAGACGAGTCGGACCAGCCTTGATAGTTCGTCCAGGGTATTTTTCCTCCCTTTAAACATCTTTACAGTCTAAATATTCCGCATGGATGCCTCGCAAATAGGATAAAAGGTGTAATTTTGCAAATCATTGCAATAAATTAAAAATTTCTTAGATATGAAGGCACTCAAGGAACGTATCTTACAGGACGGTAAATGTTTTGAGGGAGGGATCCTGAAAGTAGACAATTTTATCAATCATCAGATGGATCCTATTCTGATGAAATCCATGGCGGTGGAATTTGTACGCCGTTTTGCGGGAACCAGTATCAATAAGATTCTTACGATTGAAGCAAGCGGTATCGCTCCTGCCATTATGGTAGGATATTTGTTGGAACTGCCTGTAGTATTCGCCAAAAAGAAAAAGCCGAGTACGATGGAGCGTATGTTGACAACTTCTGTCTATTCTTTTACCAAGGACCGTTCATACGATGTCTGTGTGAGTGCGGATTATCTGTGTCCGGGCGATAAAGTATTGTTTATCGATGATTTCCTGGCTAACGGTAATGCGGCGAAAGGCATTATCGACCTGGTCGGTAAGGCAGGTGCCGAATTGGTTGGCATGGGTTTCCTGATTGAGAAATCTTTTCAGCATGGCGGTGATTATCTGCGTAATGAAGGGATTCATGTGGAATCTTTGGCCATTATTGAGAGTCTGGATAATTGTGAAATTAAGATTAAGGACTGATATTATTATAATCTGAAATAAGGATAGTTCGATGGAAAAAGAACAGAAGGTTGTTCCGGGTGACGGACTGATTTACGGCTTGTATGACCGTCCGCCTTTGAAAGAGACTATTTTTGCTGCTTTGCAGCATTTGTTGGCCATTTTTGTAGCGATTATTACTCCTCCCCTGATTATAGCCGGAGCGTTGAAGCTTGATCTGGAGACCAGCAGTTTCCTGGTGTCGATGGCTTTGTTTGCTTCCGGTATATCGACTTTCATCCAATGCCGCCGTATAGGTCCTGTCGGTTGCGGACTGTTATGTATCCAGGGTACAAGCTTTTCATTTATTGGCCCGATCATTTCAGCAGGGCTTACCGGAGGGCTCTCAAGTATTTTCGGGGCATGTATTGCCGCTTCATCGGTAGAGATGCTTATCAGTCGTGTGTTGAGGTATACACGCCGGATCATTACCCCGCTTGTTTCGGGGATTGTTGTCACTTTGATCGGCATGAGCCTGATCAAGGTAGGTATTTCGGCCTGCGGAGGAGGGGAAGCAGCCCGGGCCGACGGTACTTTCGGCGCATTCCAGCATGTGGGACTGGCGGCACTGGTTCTTATATTGATTATATTCTTCAACCGTAGCTCGAACCGTTATCTACGTATGAGTTCGATTGTGATAGGACTGGTTATCGGATATGCTGTAGCGTGGATCTCAGGTATGGTCGATTTCAGTTCGGTACAGAATTACGGTGGATTCAATATTCCTATTCCGTTCAAATACGGCATATCTTTTGATATTTCGGCCATTATCGGGCTGGGTTTGGTCTATCTGATTACGGCAATAGAGGCTTATGGTGACATTACCGCCAATTCCTTGATTTCGGGTGAACCTGTACAGGGTGAAACGTTCGTAAAACGCGCATCGGGAGGTATATTGGCTGATGGATTTAATTCCATGCTGGCCGGTATACTGAATTCATTTCCAAATTCCATCTTTGCGCAGAATAACGGGATGATCCAACTGACGGGCGTCGCCAGCCGTTATGTAGGCTTTTTCATTGCCGGATTCCTGATCTTGCTGGGTTTGTTTCCTGCCGTAGGACTGGTCTTTTCCCTGATGCCTGAACCTGTATTGGGAGGCGCTACCTTACTTATGTTCGGTACCGTAGCGGCTGCCGGTATCCGTATCATCGCATCTCAGAATATTGACCGTAAAGCTACCCTCGTGATGGCATTGAGCTTTTCGTTCGGTTTGAGTGTGGAACTGGTTCCGGATATCCTTTGTCAGCTTCCCGAAACTGTACGGAATATTTTTTCGTCGGGTATCACTACCGGTGGCATTACTGCAATTCTAGCCAATGTGCTGATCCGTATCAAGGAGTGATCCTTTCTGCACTTCTTCCATTACGCGCAGGAAGTTTCCTCCCCAGATAAGCTGCATATCTTTATCGCTGTAGCGTTCATAGAGTAGCTTACGGGTCAGGTTGATGAGCTCGGATGAGTCGTTGCAGCCGATGACTCCGCCGTCTCCGTCAAAGTCGGTACCGATACCTACGTGTTCGATTCCCATTATGTTTACCATGTGGTGTAAATGTTCGATGGCATCGTATACGGTGGCTTTGCCTTCTTTACGTAAGAATCCTTCATACATGCAGACCTGTACCACGCCTCCTTTCCGGGCGATAGCTTTCAGCTGTTCGTCGGTGAGGTTGCGGGGATGGTCACATAATGCCCTGCAGGATGAATGTGAACAGACAATCGGCATTCTGCTGATTTCCAATGCGTCATAGAAACTCTTTTCGCCACCATGTGACAGGTCGACCATCATGCCTACCCGGTTCATTTCTCTGATAACGCTCTCACCGAATTCGCTTACACCCAGATTTTCGTCATTGTAGCGTGCCGATCCGCAGATGTCGTTGTTCCCGTTGTGGCAGAGTGTCATATAGACAACCCCTCTTTTACGGAACCGTTCCACATTGGATATGTCTTTTCCGATAGCGTATCCGTTTTCTATTCCCAGCATAATTGCCTTTTTGCCGGCATGCTTCAGACGGTAAAGGTCGGCGGGGGTATAGGCTATGTCGACAGCCGTACAGTTCAAGGCAACCATTTTTTCTATTTCGTTCAGCAGTTGGTCGGCCTTGGCTGTTGCAGCCAGCAACGCTTCGTCAGTACGTTCCTTTTGTGGAATGTAGGCTACCATGATGGTGGCGTCCTGGCGTCCTTCGTTCATTTTATGCAGGTCGACCTTGATTTTCGGATCACGGGTAGCAAAATTGATATTCTGGTCGAAGAACATGGGAGTATCGCAATGTGAGTCCAAAGTCAGCACTGTCCGGTGGAATGCTTTTGCCTGGCGGAAAGATTTCGCTTCCTGTATCAGCCAGTCGAACAAAGGCATCATGCATTCGTCGTTATTCATAATGAAACATTCAGGATGCCACTGTACGCCCAGCATCGATTTGAATTCGGAACTTTCAATGGCTTCGACCACTCCGTCCGTAGCACGGGCGGAAATCCGGAAGCCGGGGGCCGGTTCTTTCACAGCCTGATGATGGAATGAATTGACTGCCAGTGTATCCGTTTTCATGATCCGGGCCAATGTGCTGTCTTTTTCTATCTTTACGGTATGTGAGGCGTAGGCCCTGTCCAGATCCTGATCGTGCTTGATGCGTGTCCCTTCCATCTGTACGTGGATGTCCTGGTATAGAGTTCCTCCGAATGCGGCATTCATGACTTGTATGCCACGGCATATTCCTAAAATCGGGATCTGCCGGTTAGCTGCCAGACGGGTTATCATCAGTTCCTGCCGGTCGCGGTAAGGATTGATCCCATGCAGTTCCCTGATGGGCTCTTCATGCAGGAAAAGCGGATTTATATCACCTCCTCCGGTCAGCAACAGTCCGTCCAGGCTGTCCAACAGATTTATCAGAATGTTATAATCATCGAAGGGTGGAATGATAAACGGGACGGCTCCAGCTTTCAGAATGGAAGTATAATAGCCTGGAGCTAACATTAAGTTACCTTCACTGAAATTTCCGGTGATTCCGATGACCGGCCGTTCGTAATGATTCGGGAACCTGTTATGCAAATTTTTATAATCGGCATCTATGTCAAAGCTTGTATATGTTTTCATACGTTAAATCTTTCAGAGAAACATGGCAAATATAGAGATTAAATCAGATTTATTTCTCATATTTGTTTAAAATCTGATAGTATGGAGCCATTCCGTTCACTTACCCAAATGGTTAATAGTTTGCGGGTACGCAACTATAGACGCCGGGTTGCGGTTGTTTGTCCGAACGATCCGCATACAGAGTATGTAATTATCCGTGCATTGAGGGAAGAAATCGCCGAGTTTCTGTTGGTTGTTGATGTAGGACATCAGGAGCTGGCACGTCATATGCAGTGTGCTTCTCCCGATTTTGTCCATATCTATGAAGCCGGTTCGCCTGATGAGGCTGCGGCGTTGGCCGTGCAGCTGGTGAGGACCGGTGTGGCGGATATCCTGATGAAAGGACTGATCAATACCGATAACTTGCTTCGTGCCGTTCTGAACAAGGAAAACGGTCTGCTTCCGCCGGGAGGTATTTTAAGTCATGTGGCTATGGCACAGATTCCGTTGTACCATAAACTGCTCTTTTTTTCGGATGCAGCGGTTATTCCCCGTCCCACTTTAGAGCAATATCGGGCCATTATCCATAATGATGTGGGATTGTGCCGTAAACTGGGGTGTGTGGAGCCCCGTATCGCTTTGTTGCACTGCTCGGAAAAGGTCAGTGAAAAGTTTCCCCATACGTTGAGTTACATGCAGCTGAGAGACGAGGCCTCACAAGGAGCTTTCGGACCGGTCTTTATGGACGGGCCTATGGATGCGAAGACTGCTTGCGATGCGCATAGCGGTGAAATCAAGGGCTTGTCTTCTCCGGTAGTGGGAAATGCGGATATTCTGATATTCCCGAATATAGAGTCCGGGAATGTATTCTATAAGACTATTACTTTATTCGGCGATGCCGATACGGCTGGAATGTTGACTGGGACGATTGCACCGGTCGTAGTCCCTTCGCGCAGCGATTCAGGAAATTCCAAATTCTTCAGCCTGGTATTGGCTTGCCTTGCAGGAACCCAAAATGATTAAGTTATGAAGATTCTAGTAATAAATCCGGGGTCGACATCCACCAAGTTGGCTGTTTATGAGAACGATACGCCGGTATGGAAGTCCAGTATCTCACATTCGACAAAGGAGCTGTCGCAGTTTGTCCACATCAATGAGCAATATGATTATCGCAGGGACTGTATCTTGAAGGCTTTGAAAGACGCCGGCATCCCGATGCAGTTTGATGCGGTCATTGCCCGTGGGGGATTGTTGAAGCCGACTTCGGGAGGTGTATACCGGATTGACGGGCACATCAAGCATGATTTGTGGCATGCCGGAATAGAACATGCGTCCAATCTGGCGGCTCTGATTGCCGATGAACTGGCGCAGCAGACGGGTTGTCCGGCCTTTATAGCCGATCCTGTGGTGACGGACGAGCTGAGGGATATTGCCCGTATCAGCGGTGTACCCGAGTTACCCCGTGTCTCTATTTTTCATGCATTGAACAGCCGTGCAGTATCCCGTAGATATGCTACCCGCATAGGGCGCAGATATGAAGACCTTGACTTGGTCGTGGCTCATTTGGGTGGAGGAATATCGGTAAGCGCCCATCATCATGGAAAGGTTGTCGACGTAAATAATGCCATCAACGGTGAAGGACCTTTCAGTCCCGAACGGGCCGGGACCCTCCCGGCCGGACAGCTGGTTGACTTGTGTTTCAGCGGTAAGTATACCCGGCAGGAAGTCCATAAGATGTTGAACGGGAAGGGAGGACTGGTTGCCCATTTGGGAACAACCGATGTGCCGACAATTATCCGCTGGGCCCATGCCGGAGGCAAACGTCATAAACTGGTGCTTGAGGCAATGGTCTATACCGTGGCCAAGCAGATAGGTGCCATGCATGTGGCCCTCCACGGGCATACCGATGCCATTATCCTGACAGGTGGCATTGCCTATAATGAATATTGTGTATCTATGCTCCGTGAATGGATAGAAGGACTTGCTCCTATTGTAGTGATTCCGGGAGAAGACGAAATGGGAGCCTTGGCCATGAATGCGGTGGGTGCCCTTACCGGAGAACTTCCCTTGCAGACCTACCATCCTGAGGATCAGGAGAAGAAGACAGAAGAGCTTTCTTCCGGTTTCAAAATCTCCTAGCTTATAACTATCAAGTGTTGCCGGCTGGAACCAGGTGTGGAAAAAGAACTTGGTCTTTTGTGGAAACATCTTGAATTTCCCGGAAAAATGTCTTGATATATTGACGGATATTTCAAGTTGTCCTTGTAAAAACTTCAAGACAGTATGGCGGAGACGCCTTGTTAAATGGAAAATCCCTTTATGATTCCTGCCTTTTATGGAAAAAGGAGGTACTCATAAAGGGATTTTTATATATCCGTCTGATCAGAATAATTATGATTCGTATTCTTTTTTCCTCTTCGGATTCATCGGGAACCAGCCTTTCAGAACACGTTGCCGCTGTTCGAACAGCTCCTTGATGGTCCAGAAGGAAGAGAATGAAAATACTCCCAGCAGTGTTGAAATCAGGATATCACTTATCAGTATGGAACCGGTGATGCCTGCAATGCCTAGCAGCAGGAAAATCCACCAGCAGCGGGTTCCCCAATAATATTCGGCTTTTATCACTACCGGATGAAACAATCCGATAATCAGAAAAGTACAGATGCCGATGACGATACCTCCCACGTGATAGGTGTTCAGCCAATCCATTATTTGTTTTCGTTTTCTTTGCGGATAGGAATTTCTTTCTTGATACTCTGTTCCAGAGAAATCAGGGTTTCTGTAGCTGTTACACCCGGAATTTCCTGAATTTTGGAATTCAACAGTTCCATCAAGTGTTCATTATCTGTTGAATACAGTTTAGTTAGCATGGTATACGGGCCGGTTGTGAAATGACATTCTACAATTTCCGGAATCTTTTCAAGCTCGGCCACTACACTTTTATACATCGAACCTTTTTCAAGTTTGATTCCCACATAGGTACAAGTACTGTACCCCAAGCTTTTCGGGTTTACATGGTACCCGGAACCGATAATTACTCCCAAATCAATCAGGCGTTGTACGCGCTGATGGATTGCCGCACGGGATACACCGCAGTCTGCTGCGACATCTTTGAACGGTATACGTGCATTCTGAGATATAATCTCAAGAATTTGTTTGTCTAGGTTGTCAATTTTTTCCATATAAAGATAAGCAATCTTATTTTTTTAGTATCATTCTGTAAGCAAATATAGCTAAACTTTTTTAAGTAATTATGTTTTTTTTCTAAAAAAGAGTGAAAATATAGCTATTAGTAGATTAATTGCTTGATTTCTGCAATTTTTTTTCGTCTTTCAAAAGAAAATGTGTCACAATGAGTATCGTAGTAACTCAATAGTTCATAGGATTTTTTCAACAGCATATTACCTGTTTCCGGATTGGTCTGCAGGGTGTAGTCAAAGTAAAATAATTCTGACAGCATCTCCACTCTCGGAAGGAAACCTTTTTCCGGAAAATCGTTCTGTAGCTGCATGAGTATGAACTCTACATCCTGTTCATAAAAAAAACTGGCAGGCTGCATGAAGAAAGCACGGTACATGCTGTTGGCCTGTAATTGGAGTTCGGGGGTATTTTTCTTGTCGCGTTCTTCCTTCAGTTTTTCAATTGCTTCGAAAAACTGGCGTATCAGTCGTTTTATATAGTCTCTTTCTAGCATATAATCAGGATTTTTAATTGGCAAATATACATAATTTATGTGGGTTTCATTTAAAATATGGATGTGTTGGCTGCCGGGCTTATTATATTTTATATATTTGAGAAATTTTAGCTGACTGTAAATGAGGAAAGATATGTTTAGAATGTTATGGTTTTGGGTCTGCATTGTGTTTCCGTCGGTATGTATGGCTGGCAGTGGCATAACAGGCGGAAAAGAGGATGTGAGGTTGTCGGATATGGATGCTGTCTGGAAGAAGAAAGAACAGGTGGAAGGTGCAATATTGCGTACGACGTTTCCGGACAGAAGGTTCGATATTGTACGGTACGGAGCTCAGAATGGAAAAGATGTGTCCGAGGCAATCCGGAAAGCCATTTCCGACTGTCATGAACAGGGTGGAGGTATGGTTGTCATCCCGGAAGGGGTTTTCTATACCGGTCCGATCCATTTGCTTTCGGATGTGAACCTGCATCTGGAAGAAGGAGCCGTACTGAAGTTCTCTACCGATCCGGCCGATTATTTTCCGGCTGTAGCGACCCGCTGGGAAGGTGTGGACTGCATGGCACAGTCGCCTTTGATTTATGCCAAGGGGCAGACCAATATCGCAGTAACCGGGAAGGGCATTCTCGACGGTCAGGCCTCAAAGGAAAACTGGTGGGGAAAACGTGCCCGGACGTCGGAAGCCGACAAGAAACTGGGACGTTTGATGGGTAAGGAAAAACTCCAGTATTGTGAGCAGAACAGGATACCGTTGGAGAAACGCATCTTTGACGAGAAGGACGAACTGCGTCCGCAGTTTATCCAGTTTTACCAATGCGACAGGATTCTGATAGAAGGCGTGACGTTACACAATGCTCCGTTCTGGTTGCTGCATCCGCTGTTGTCGAAAAATATTGTGGTGAAGGGGGTTACACTGGACAGCCATGGGCCGAACAATGACGGTTGTGATCCGGAATCTTGTGAAAATGTACTGATAGAGGACTGTGTCTTCAATACGGGTGATGACTGCATCGCTGTCAAATCCGGGAAAAATAACGACGGGCGTGCCTGGAATGTTCCCAGCCGGAATATTATTGTCCGCAACTGTATCATGAAGGATGGGCATGCGGCTGTAGCTGTAGGCAGTGAGATATCGGGCAGCTGTTATAATGTGTGGATGGAAGACTGTGTGGTAGGAAGTGCCGGGATGGACCGGCCTTTCCGGATAAAGTCGAATGCGCTTCGGGGAGGTGTGGTCGACGGCTTTTATATCCGTAACGTGAAGATTTCCGAGTGCAGACAGGCTGTATTGAAACTGGAATTGAAATATGAGAAGGTGGTTTCGGGAGATTATTATCCTTTTTTCACCAATATCGTATTGCAGAATGTAACCTGCGACAAGAGCAGGTACGGTATTTGGGTCGACGGACTGGAAGACCGGACGTGTGTAGGGACGGTCTTATTGGAAAATTGTCATTTGAAGGGGATTACCGATCCGGGAATAAACAATGTGACCGGTGTACGTAATCTGATCCTTGATTCATGTACGTTTAACGGCGTCAGCTTGTAACAGCTGTATTTTCAGCCGATTCCGGTTGCAATATCGGCAATTGTCTTATCTTTGTAGAATCTTATGAATTCTGGAACTATGCATCCGTTGGAATTGTTTAACTATTGTCCGAAATGTGGGTCATCCCATTTTGAGGAGAACGATGAAAAGTCGAAAATTTGTGCAAGCTGCGGTTTCGTCTATTATTTCAATGCAAGTGCGGCTGTAGTGGCCTTTATCTTGAATGGAAAGGGTGAACTGCTGGTTTGCCGCCGGGGAAAAGAGCCTGCGGAAGGAACACTCGACCTGCCTGGAGGTTTCATTGACTTGTATGAAACTGCCGAAGAAGGCATTGCTCGGGAAATACGTGAAGAAACCGGTCTGGAAATGACAGAGGCAAAATACCTGTTCACATTGCCGAATACTTATTTGTATTCCGGATTTCTGGTACATACGCTGGATTTGTTTTTCCTTTGCCGGGTAAAGGACGACAGCCGTCTGCTGGCAATGGACGATGTGGCCGATTCTTTCTGGATGCCGTTGGAGCAGATCTGTACGGAAGAATTCGGACTGGATTCCATACGGAAAGGGGTGGGCCGTTTCCTGGAGGGATATAAAAAAGAAATGAAACAATAAGAAATCTTGATATGAAGAATAGAAAACATGCGTTGATAGCGGGTGCCATGTGCCTGCTGCCCATGATGGCGGTAGCGCAACAGACGGAGCCGCTGACCGGTGCCCGTAGGCTGTTTGATGACGGAAAGACATTGTTCCTGCGTCATGATTATGCGGCGGCACAGCAGACTTTGTTAAAGTATATTGAACTGGAACCTCAGACCTCCTTTTCGGACGAGGCCGCATACATGTTGGCCTGTACCGCTTATGAGCTGAAGGCTCCTGACTGTATCGCTCAGCTGGAACAGTATCTGGTTGATTATCCTGAGTCCAGATATGCTAATCGTGTCCAGTCTCTGATAGCTTCCGCCTATTTCTTTGCGGAAAAGTATCCGGAAGCTGTGGCCAGTTTTAAAGGCTGCGATATCGAACTGCTGGATGACAGCGAACGGAATGCCTGTGCATTGCGCCTTGCCACAGCTTATCTGCGGATGGACCGGTTGAAGGATGCGGCGTTGTGGTTCAATATACTGAAGGAAGTCAGTCGTAAATATTATATGGATGCCGTCTATAATCTGGCATACATCGATTATGTAGAGAAACGTTATGATTCGGCATTGGCGGGTTTTGAAGAGGCTTCCGCCTCTCCCGGATTTGCGGCTTTATCGCCGTACTATATTGCGGAAATCAATCTCGTGAAAGGTAATTCCCGGAAAGCTCTTGAGGTGGCTTCCACTTATCTGGAAACTTATCCCGGGCAGGAAAAGGCCGTTGAAATGAAACGTATCCAGGGTGAAGCTTATTTCAAGATGAAACAGTATGCACAGGCTGCGAATGCTTTGGAGGCTTATCAGCGGGAAGTGGGGGCCGGTGCTTCACGGGAGGCATTGTATGACCTGGGTATGAGCTATTATTATACGCATGTCTATTCAAAGGCGGCCGTATGCCTGGGAGAGGCTGCGGCAGGGCAGGATGCCTTGACCCAGAACGCTTACCTGCATATGGGACTGGCTTATCTGCAGCTGAAAGACCGGGATCGTGCTCGTATGGCTTTCGAACAGGCGTCTACGATGGATTATGACAGGGAAATCAAGGAACAGGCGCTTTACAATTACGCATTGAGTATCCATGAAACATCTTATTCTCCGTTTGCCGAATCGGTCACAGTCTTTGAACGTTTCCTGAATGAATATCCCGGGTCACAATATACCGACAAGGTGAATGACTATCTGATTGAAGTCTATATGAATACGCGCAGCTATCAGGCGGCCTTGAACTCCATTGCCAAGATCAGTCATCCGAGCGACCGTATTCTGGAAGCCAAGCAGAAGCTGCTGTTCCGTATGGGTACCCAGGCTTTTGCACAGGCTGCTTTTGAAAATGCGATAGATTATTTTACCCGGTCTCTGGAACTGGGACGTTATAACCGTCAGACGAAAGCCGATGCCTATTATTGGCGCGGTGAATCGAAATACCGTCTGGAACAATATCAGGGAGCAGCCTCCGATTTACGCATGTATCTGGAATTTGCTACGGGAAAGACCACTGAGGAATATGCATTGGCACTTTATAATCTGGGCTATACGGCATTCAAGCAGAAGCAGTATGCCGGTGCTCTGACCTGGTTTACCCGTTGTGCCGAGTCGTCCGTTCCGAAACAGAAAGCCGTAATTGCCGATACATATAACCGCATGGGCGACTGTAATTTTTATGCACGTCAGTTTGATGAGGCACGCCGGCTGTACGCCAAGGCCGTTGAGGCAGATCCGTCGTTTGGAGACTATTCGTTGTTCCAGGAAGCCTTTGTATTGGGGTTGCAGCGTGACTATAACGGAAAGATACAGGCATTGAACCGGATGCTTACAACCTATCCGTCATCGGAGTATATCGATGATGCCTTGTATGAACAGGGACGTGCCTTTGTTCAGTTGGAAGACAGCAAGGATGCGATAGAACGTTATTCTACATTGTTACAGCGCTATCCCGATAGTCCGCTGGCCCGTAAGGCAGCCAGTGAAATAGGTTTGTTGTATTATCAGAATGACCGTTATGATGAGGCGATTGCTGCCTATAAGAAGGTGATAACCTCTTATCCGGGCAGCGATGAGGCACGGATGGCTCAGCGTGACTTGAAATCAATCTATGTAGACCTGAACAAGGTGGATGATTATATGGCGTTTGCCTCTTCTATTCCGGGTGGCGCCAACTTTGATGTGAATGAACGTGATTCGCTTACCTATACCGCAGCCGAACGTGTCTATATGAAAGGGAATCTGGCAGAGGCTAAAAGTAGTTTTACCCGTTATCTGCAGTCGTTCCCCCAAGGTGCTTTCAGTGTGGATGCCCATTATTATCTGGGTCTGATTGATTATAATGAAAAGAATTACCGGGAGGCGGCCGTGCATCTGGATAAGGTCCTGGCATATCCCGACAATAAATATGCCGGTGAAGCAATGGCAATGAGTGCCGATATGGCCTATACGGACAAGGACTATGCCAAGGCTTTGAACATTTATAGGCAAATGGCCGATAAGGCGACAGCCCAAGATGCGCGCATTGAGGCGTTGACCGGTGCTTTGCGTTGTGCCTGGATGCTGAATGAACCGGAGGAAGTCGTTGGACTGGCATCTTCTGTCCTGGCGCAGAACAAGCTGAATCCAGAACTTGAAACGGAAGCGCGTTATTACCGGGCAAAAGCTTTGTTGAAAGACGGAAAGGGAACAGAGGCGGTAAAGGATCTGGAAGTGCTGGCGAAAGATACACGTAACGTTTATGGAGCTGAAGCCAAATACCTGCTGGCACAGTATTATTTTGATGAAGGGAATACGGCCGAGGCAGAGAAGGAGATACTTGATTATATCGATGTGAGCACTCCTCATGCATACTGGCTGGCACGTAGCTTCGTCCTGCTGTCAGATGTTTATATGAAACTGGGGCGTAATCTGGATGCCAAGCAGTATCTGTTGTCCTTGAAACAGAATTATCAGGCCGATGACGATATTGCGGAGATGATAGAGACGCGACTTTCTAAACTTAACAAGTGATTAAAGATATGAAACATATATCAGCTATATTATTATGCGCAATGATGCCTGCGGGTGTCTTGTTTGCTCAAAGCCAGCCGGAAGACTCGACGTTGAACCGTACGGTAGTGGTCGAAAATCAATATAATCCAGAAGTGATGGATGCCTATAAGGTGAATGTCCTTCCGAAGATAGAGGAACCGGCTGTCGCAAAGAAGGATATCGATTATGCAATGTCTGTCCGTCCTCTGGTGGGATGGCAGTCGGCCCCGATGGAGCTTGTTTCGAATGGTCCGGTACAGGATAAGGCGCTGCCCGGTTATGTACGTTTGTCGTATGGAAACCGTAACAATACCGATATCAAACTGTCGTATCTTTGGAATATGACCGATAGGGACAGACTGGATGTCATGGGGTCTTTTTATGGATTCAGCGGGAATGTGGCTTCCCTGAACGAAGGAGAATGGGATTGGAAATCACGTTTTTTCCGTACCGATGTGTCACTAGGTTACAGGCACCGGTTCGATAAGGTCAGTCTGATGCTTGGAGGAGCTTTCGGGTCACAGGTCTTTAATTATATGCCTTATAGCGCATCGGAACCGTCTTCCGTCCTTTCATCGGCTGTGTCACAGCGTTATTCGATGGGTGAAGGTTATGTAGGGATTGCATCGGAAGAGAATGCTTTCCCGCTTGATTTTGCCTTGCAGACAGGTTTCCGTGGCTTTGGATACAGGCATGATACCCGGTTCCTTCCGGAAACTTCACAGCATACAGTCCATACGCAAGGATTTGTAGGAGGGACCATCAATGATGGCCAGCGTATTGATGTGGCTTTTGTCATGGACAATGTAATGTACGATGCCTATTGGAAAGATTACACGCTGTTGCAGTTGAATCCCTATTATACCTATCGGACCGATGAACTGAATTTACGGTTGGGGGCACATGTGGACTGGCAAAGTGCGAACGGCAGTGGCATAAAGGCGGCTCCGGACGTGAAGTTGGACTATACCTTTGCCGATTCGTATGTGGTGTTTGTACATGCTGTGGGCGGTGCCCGTCTGAATGATTTTTTTGGATTGAATGAAATCACTCCCTATTGGATGCTGTATGAACCGCTCCGTTCCACCTATACGTATCTGGATGCTACGGCCGGCTTGAAGGCTTCCCCGGTAACAGGGTTGAAATTTGATTTGTATGGGGGATATAAGTTTTTGAAGGATGAAGTATTTGCTTTACCGGGGGTAGGCGATAATTATGCTGATCTTGCAGGTACCGGTTCTTCTGTGCCGGACGCTTTGTATACAATGCTGGGGCAGGGTGATGCCCGGGTTGCTTATGTAGGAGCTGGAATCGGATATGGTTACAGAGGAATGTTCGATTTTTCGGTAGCCGGGCAGTATAACAGCTGGAATCCTGAAGATGGAACCGATAATTTCCTGATGCTCAAGCCTCAGTTTACATTGGATGCTTCGGCCGATTTCAAATTGCTGGACGGCTTACATGCAGGTATAGCCTATCAGTATGAGGGTCGTGTGAAAACAGATTGGGCAGAAAGGCTTGATCCGGTGAATAACTTGTCGGTATCGGCTACGTACAGCATTTTGGAACGTCTGAACGTCTTTGTACGTTTCAATAACCTGTTGAACAAAGATTATATAACTTCTACCGGTTATCCGGTCCAGGGATTCAATGTGATGGCCGGAATCAGCTGTCGTTTCTGACGTTGGGGTAACTGTTGTTGGAAGAATGGAGATTGCCATTTGTCCCGCATGAATGAAAAATGCGGGATTAATGGCAGTTTTTTTGTCTTTTCATTCCTTTTGTGTGCTTTTGTTACAGCTTTTATTGCATTTATGGATAAAATTTACGAAAAAAAGCAGAAACGTTTTGTATTACAAGGTGTATTTCGTCTTTTTTCATACATTTGCTGAGAATTTATAAATGGAATACATCGAATTATGCAAAATAATCTAGTAATAGTCGAATCTCCGGCGAAGGCAAAGACCATTGAGAAATTTCTGGGAAATGGTTATAAAGTGCTTTCAAGTTACGGCCATATTCGAGACCTGCAGCAGAAAGCATTCAGTATCGACATAAAAAATAATTTTACTCCGATTTATGAGGTTCCGGAAGATAAAAGAAAACTGGTCGCCGAGCTGAAGAAGGAAGCGAAGAAAGCTGATGTGGTGTGGCTGGCATCCGATGAGGACCGTGAAGGAGAAGCTATTTCATGGCATTTGTTTGAAGTATTGGAGCTGGATCCGAAAAAGACCAAGCGTATTGTATTCCATGAAATTACCAAGAACGCTATTCTGAAAGCCATTGAAAATCCGCGTGACATTAATGTAAATCTGGTGAATGCGCAGCAGGCACGCCGTGTACTTGACCGTATTGTAGGTTTTGAACTTTCTCCGGTATTATGGAAGAAAATCAAACCCTCGTTGTCGGCCGGACGTGTGCAGTCGGTTGCCGTACGGCTTATTGTGGAGCGTGAGCGTGAAATCCAGGCTTTTGTGAGCGAAGCTTCCTATAAGGTTACCGCTATATTTACCGATGCTTCGGGATCTGAAGTCAGGGCGGAACTGGGCCGGCGTTTTAAAACAAAGAAAGAGGCCAAGGATTTTCTGGAAAGTTGTAAGGATGCAGAGTTTACTATTGAAGATATCAATACCCGTCCGATGAAGAAGTCACCTGCTGCTCCGTTTACCACTTCTACGTTGCAGCAGGAAGCTGCCCGTAAGTTGGGATATACGGTTGCACAGACTATGATGTTGGCACAACGGCTGTATGAAAACGGACAGATAACCTACATGCGTACCGATTCAGTCAACTTGTCGGATCTGGCACTGAATACAAGCCGTGAAACAATCTTGTCACTGATGGGTGAGAAATATGTACATACCCGTCATTTCACGACAAAGACCAAGGGAGCTCAGGAGGCGCATGAAGCAATCCGTCCGACCTATATGGCACATGAATCGATTGAAGGTACGGCCCAGGAGAAACGTTTGTATGATTTGATCTGGAAGCGTACGCTGGCTTCACAGATGGCTGATGCCGAACTGGAAAAGACTACGGCAGTGATATCTATCAGCGGTCATGAAGATACGTTTGTTGCTGTAGGAGAAGTTGTGACGTTCGACGGTTTTCTGCGTGTATATAAGGAATCGCATGATGACGATGTGGAACAGCCTGAGGGCGAAGGACGTCTGCTCCCGGCCCTGGAAGTTGGTCAGATGCTGGATTGTAAAGAAATTACAGCAACGGAACGTTTTACCCAGTGTCCTCCCCGTTATACGGAAGCTAGCCTGGTGCGTAAGCTTGAAGAGTTGGGTATCGGTCGTCCGTCAACTTATGCTCCGACAATATCTACCATCCAGCAACGTGGATATGTGGAGAAAGGAAATCGTGAAGGAGTAGAACGTAATTATGAGATTCTGTGTTTGAAGAATGGAAAGATTGAGGAAAGTACGAAAACAGAAATGGTGGGCAGTGAGAAAGCCAAACTGTTGCCTACCGATGTAGGTATTGTGGTCAATGATTTCCTGAAAGAGTTCTTCCCCAAGATAATGGACTATAATTTTACGGCCAGTGTCGAGAAGGAGTTCGATGAAATTGCCGAAGGTGAGAAAGTATGGACCAATGTGATGAAACAGTTCTATGAAGGTTTTCATCCGCAGGTAGAACAGACGATGAATTCCAAGATGGAACATAAAGTAGGTGAACGTTTGCTGGGAACCGATCCGGTGAGCGGCAAGCCGGTTTCAGTGAAGATAGGCCGTTATGGGCCGGTTGTACAGATCGGTGCAGCCGATGATGAAGAGAAACCCCGTTTCGCCCAGTTGAAGAAAGAATATTCATTGGAGACCGTTACACTGGAAGAAGCTTTGGATCTGTTCAAGCTTCCCCGTACGTTGGGTGAATATGAAGGCCATACTGTTACGGTAGGAACCGGACGTTTCGGACCGTATGTTCGTTTTAACAACAGTTTTGTTTCTATTCCGAAAGGAACCGATCCGATGTCAGTGACACTGGATGATGCTATCAAACTGATACAGGAGAAACAGGAGGCGGAAGCGAAACGTGTAATCAAGGTCTTTGCCGAAAATCCGGATATGCAGGTTCTGAACGGACGTTACGGTCCTTATATCTCTTATCAGAAGAAGAATTACAAGATACCCGATAAGGTAGAAGCGGCCGATTTGAGCCTGGAAGCTTGTTTTAAAGTTATTGAGTTACAGAAAGAAAAAGCAGAAACCCGTAAGACGCGGGGCGTTACAAGAAAAAAGTAATGAGACGAATCTTTTTGATCGGTTATATGGGGTCGGGCAAGACTACGTTGGGAAAAGCCTTTTCACAGGCCGAACAGTTGCAGTTTATAGACCTTGACTGGTATATTGAAGAACGTTTCCATAAAACGGTCCGGGAAATTTTTGCCGAGAAGGGAGAGGACGGATTCCGTGAAGTGGAAAAAAGAATGTTGCATGAAGTCGGTGAGTTCGAGAATGTACTGATTGCGGCGGGTGGAGGTACGCCTTGTTTTTTTGATAACATGGAATATATGAACCGTGTGGGTGATACGGTGTTTCTGGATGTAGATCCGAAAGTCTTGTTCCGCCGTTTGAAGGTAGCTAAAGCAAAGCGTCCGCTTTTGGCCGACAAGACCGATGATGAACTGATGAACGTAATAACCGGTGCACTGGAACAGCGTATGCCTTTTTATGCCCGGGCCAAATATCGCTTTAATGCCGAGTTGTTGGAAAGTTCGGAAGAAATAAAGGACTCGGTACAACGTTTGAAAAATTTATTAGATAAAAATAAGTTATAAACTTAGACTTTTATGTTGTGAAATGAGAAAATGGCGCATTGAAGATTCTGAAGAGCTCTACAATATTACAGGGTGGGGCGTTTCATACTTTGGTATTAATGACAAAGGTCATGTGGTGGTAACTCCTCGAAAGGATGGTGTGGCTGTCGATCTCAAGGAACTGGTCGATGAGCTTCAGTTAAGGGATGTCACTGCTCCCATGTTGATACGTTTCCCTGATATTCTGGACAATCGTATCGAAAAGATCTCCAATTGTTTTAAACAGGCTGCCGAAGAATATGGCTATAAGGCACAGAGTTTTAACATCTATCCCATTAAGGTAAATCAGATGCGTCCGGTGGTTGAGGAAATCATCAGCCACGGGAAGAAATTCAATCTGGGACTTGAAGCCGGATCGAAGCCTGAACTTCATGCCGTGATAGCAATCAATACGGATTCTGATTCGTTGATTATCTGCAATGGCTATAAGGATGAAAGTTACATTGAACTGGCTCTGCTGGCCCAAAAGATGGGAAAACGTATCTTTCTGGTTGTAGAGAAGATGAATGAACTCCGTCTCATCGCACGTATGGCTAAACAACTCAACGTCCGTCCGAATATTGGTATACGTATCAAGCTGGCTTCTTCGGGTAGTGGGAAATGGGAGGACAGTGGCGGTGATGCCAGTAAATTCGGCCTGACTTCGAGCGAATTGCTAGAAGCGCTTGATTTTATCGAAAAGAAGGAGTTGAAGGATTGCCTTAAATTGATTCATTTCCACATAGGAAGTCAAGTTACCAAGATTCGCCGTATAAAGACTGCTTTGCGTGAGGCTTCCCAATTTTATGTACAGTTACATCAACTGGGATTTCCTGTAGAGTTTGTCGATATAGGTGGCGGTTTGGGGGTAGATTATGATGGGACACGTTCGTCTACCAGTGAGAGCAGTGTAAATTACTCTATCCAGGAATATGTCAATGACTCCATCTCCATTATGGTAGACGCGAGCAACAAGAACAATATACCTCATCCGAATATCATTACGGAAAGCGGCCGTTCACTTACGGCACATCATTCGGTTCTGATTTTTGAGGTGCTGGAAACAGCTTCTTTGCCGGAAATGGATGAAGAGTTTGAAGTAGGACCGGATGATCATGAACTGGTTCATGAATTATATGATATTTGGGATAATCTGAGCCAGCCCCGTATGCTGGAGGCTTGGCACGATGCACAGCAGATCCGTGAAGAAACGTTGGATCTGTTCAGCCACGGGATCGTGGATTTGAAGACACGTGCACAGATTGAACGTCTGTTTTGGTCTGTCTGTCGTGAAATTAACCGTATAGCATCGGGACTGAAACATGCCCCGGATGAATTCCGTAATTTGGATAAGCTGCTGGCTGATAAGTATTTCTGTAACTTTTCCTTGTTCCAGTCTTTGCCGGATTCATGGGCCATCGATCAGATTTTTCCTATCATGCCTATCCAACGTCTTGACGAACGGCCGGACCGTACGGCTACTTTGCAAGACATAACGTGTGATTCGGATGGTAAAATTGCCAATTTTGTAACGAGCCGTAATGTAACTCATGATTTGCCGGTACATACTATTAAAGGAAAAGAGTCTTATTATATAGGAGTATTTCTGGTAGGAGCCTATCAGGAGATTCTGGGTGATATGCATAATCTGTTTGGCGATACGAATGCCGTGCATGTGAGTGTGGATGATAATGGATATACCATTGATCAGGTTATTGACGGTGAGACAGTGGCTGAAGTGCTGGATTATGTACAGTATAATCCAAAGAAACTGGTCCGTACGCTTGAAACATGGGTGACCAAGTCGGTGAAGGAAGGTAAGATTTCGCTCGAGGAGGGCAAAGAGTTCCTTGCCAATTATCGTTCAGGATTGTATGGATATACTTATTTGGAATGATGTATAAATTTTGGATGCAATGAAAGAAAAACTGACTGTTATAAAAGTAGGTGGAAAAATCGTAGAAGAGGCTGAGACATTGAACCGGTTGCTGACCGATTTTTCGACTATCCCGGGATATAAGGTTTTAGTACATGGCGGCGGACGCTCGGCCACAAAAATAGCGGCTCAGCTCGGAATTGAAAGTAAGATGGTAAATGGCCGGCGTATTACCGATTTGGAAACCTTGAAAGTGGTTACTATGGTTTATGGTGGGTTGGTGAACAAGAATATTGTGGCCGGTCTGCAGAGTAAAGGGGTGAATGCTGTGGGGCTGACAGGTGCCGATTTGGATGTGATTAGGTCGGTCAAACGTCCCGTAAAGGATGTGGATTACGGTTTTGTCGGTGATGTAAAATACGTGAATTCCGGAGTGCTTGCCAACCTTATCAGTCAGGGATTTGTTCCGGTGATGGCTCCTTTGACCCATGATGGAGAAGGACATATGCTGAATACCAATGCCGATACGATTGCCGGAGAAACAGCCAAGGCATTGGCTCAGGCCTTTGATGTGACGTTGGTTTACTGCTTTGAAAAGAAGGGTGTGCTTCGCGATGAAAATGACGATGATAGTGTAATACCGGTCATTACGCCTGAACTCTTCAGACAATATGTTGCTGAAGGAGTGATTCAAGGAGGAATGATTCCTAAATTGGAAAATTCTTTTTCTGCAGTTGAGGCCGGAGTCAGTCAGGTTGTAATAACCTCTGCATCAACGATTAACGCGGATGCGGGAACAATTATCAAAAAATAAATTGAAAAAATAGGCGGGTGAGTGTAACTTTTGTTCTACTCACCCGTCATTAGTATAGAAAGCGATGCGAAAGATTAGTTTTCGAAACGATATATTGCCGCTTAAGGACAAGCTTTATAGGTTGGCATTGAGAATTACACTCGATAGTGCCGAAGCGGAGGATATTGTGCAAGATACTATGATTCGGGTTTGGAATAAGCGTGATGAGTGGGAAGAGCTTGATTCGGTTGAGGCTTATTGCCTTACGGTTGCCAGGAATCTGGCGATTGACCGTAGCCAGAAGGGTGAGGCCCAGAATCTGGAGCTGACTCCGGAAACGCAGGATGTACCTGACGCATTGACTCCCGACAGAAAGTTCGAGCAGACAGAACAGCTGAAGATTATTCATCGTCTGATTAATGAACTTCCCGAAAAGCAAAGGACCATTATCCAGCTTCGGGATATAGAGGGGAAAAGTTACAAAGAAATAGCCGATGTGTTGCAGCTTACGGAAGAGCAGGTCAAAGTGAATCTTTTTCGGGCGCGGCAACGGATAAAAATGAAATATAACGAAATTGATACCTATGGATTATAAGTATATTGAACAACTTTTGGAGCGGTACTGGAATTGCGAGACCTCTTTGGAAGAGGAAGAGATTCTCCGTGCTTTTTTCCATCAGAAGGAGATCCCTTCCTATCTGCTTCGTTATAAGTCATTGTTTACTTATCAGGAAGCAGAAAAAGAGCTGAAACTGGGAGATGATTTTGATGAACGTGTCCTTGCCGAGATAGAACGTCCGGTAGTGAAGGCAAAACGTCTTACACTCCAATCCCGTTTTATGCCTCTGTTCAAGGCTGCGGCTGTGATGGCTCTGCTGTTTACTATCGGCGGAGTGGTAAAACATTCTATGGGGGATGGGAAAAACGGTGTAGTTTATGTATACGATCAGTTTGATAATAAGACGGACGATCCACAGGTGGCGTATGAGACTGATACGGTGAAGGCTCCTCTTAAGGTTCCGTTGAAGACTCCTATAGAGAAATAACACTTAGAACATTTTCATTTGCTTTTATATATAAATAGTTAGTGCTTATATAAATAAAAAACGTGATGAGGCTGTGAAGTTTCAATTCTCTCAAATTTAAATTACTAACTCAATACATAAGAAAGGATTACCGCGTGAGCAGTAATCCTTTCTTGTTTTTATGAAGATTTTTTATAGGGATTTTAATATCTTTGTTTTTGGATGGCTACAAAACGTATCATATCGGATAAGGAGTTTGGTAAGATTATCATTCGTACTCATCGTTTGGCCCGTAATATTTCGATGAGGGTCAAACCGGACGGACTGTATCTTACGGTGCCTCCGTATAGTAAGACCGAATATGTGATGGAGGTGATAGGCCAATACCGTTCCCGCCTGCTGGAATCTTATAAGAAGATTGAAAAGCCTTGTATCGATTTTGATTTTTCTATTCAGACCGAATGTTTCCGGCTGACTTTGGAACCGGGTAAAGTGCATTGCTTTACTGTCAGGCAGACTGATGACGGAATGAAAATATATTGTCCGTCTGATACGGATTTCAGTAATGAAGGAGTACAGAAACTGGTGCGTAGCGCTATTGTCCGTGCCATGAAACGTAGTGCCGAAGCCTATTTACCTGAATTGTTGAAAATGTGGTCGGACCGTGTCGGACTTCCTTATAAAAAAGTGCGCATTAATGCGGCACGGAGCCGATGGGGAAGCTGTACTGCTTCCCGGACCATCAATTTGTCCTGTTATTTGATGCTGGTTCCAGCCCATTTGATGGATTATGTGATTCTGCATGAACTGGCTCATACCCGTGAAATGAATCACGGTCCGCAGTTTTGGGAGTTACTTAATGACATGACCGACGGATTGGCACTTCAACTCCGGAAAGAATTGCGTAATTACCATACGGCTTTCTGATGTCGGTATCATCTGTTCGCTATTGATTTAAATCAAGTAATTTGGAAAGAAAGGAAGGGAAGTCGGTTGTGTTGATTTTTCATTTCAATTGGAAGCATTACTTTTGCAACACTTTTAGAAATCAGAGAATAAGAGGATATAATTGAATGAAAAAAAGTTTGTTGGCACTGGCTTCCGGTACGTTGGGACTGGGTATCGCGGAGTTTGTGATGATGGGTGTTTTACCCAATGTCGCCCATGATCTGGGTATCAGTATTCCACAGGCAGGACATTTTATTTCGGCTTATGCCGTGGGGGTATGTGTGGGAGCTCCGTTGATGGTTCTGGTGGCGCGTACACGTCCGTTGAAACAGATCCTTTTAGGATTGGCGGCTATCTATGTTTTGGGAAACCTTTTTGCTTCCCTGTCTCCCAATTATTGGACTTTGCTTGTCATGCGCTTTGTCTGCGGATTGCCTCACGGAGCCTTTTTCGGTGTCGGATCCATTGTGGCAGAGAAGATTGCCGATAAGGGAAAAGCATCCCAGGCTGTTTCGTTGATGACTGCCGGGATGACTATAGCCAATTTGTTCGGGGTTCCTTTCGGTACCATGTTCAGTAATATGTTCTCATGGCGTCTGCCGTTCATGTTTAATGCGGTATGGGGTATTTTGGTGTATATTCTGCTTTGGAAATGGATACCCGGTTTACCTGCATTGCCGGACAGTGGGTTGAAGGGGCAGTTCCGTTTTCTGACTCATCTTGCTCCGTGGCTGATTATCCTGACTACCATGTTCGGTAACGGGGGTGTATTCTGCTGGTTCAGTTATGTAACTCCCCAAATGATTCACGAAGCCGGTTTCTCGCCCGAGAATATGACACTGATTATGATGTTTGCCGGTCTGGGAATGACGATCGGTAATCTGGTGGGCGGAAAGTTTGGCGATCTTTACGGGTTGGCGCCTGTTATCAGGATGACGCAGGTGGTCATGATTCTGGCATTGCTGGGTACTTATTTCTTTGCCGGGAATCCCGTGCTTTCTGTATTGTTGATGTTTGTCGGGACTGCTGCCTTGTTTGCGGTTTCACCTCCCCAGCAGTTATTGTTGCTGCAGAATTCACGTGGGAGTGAAATGATGGGGGCGGCTTGTGTGCAGATCGCATTCAATCTGGGAAACGCTTTAGGCGCTTATGCAGGTGGCCTTCCAATTGATGCCGGAATGGGGTACCGTTATCCGGCTTTGGTAGGTGTCTTTGTCGTTATGCTGGGACTGGTTTGTGTGTCCGTTTATGTACGTTGCGAGAAAATGATGGGACGTCAGGCTTGATAATCTATAGATAAAAATATTATAGTAATGGCATATCCGTTTGCGAACGGGTATGCCATTAATGTTTATTCCGACCTCAGGTTTTCGGTCGGATTCATGCGGGAGGCCTTCAACACCAGCAGTGAAGATACAGCCAGAACTATGATCAGTACGACAAGGACACAGCCTGCAAACAGATACCAGGACAGGGATATTTTGACAGCAAACAGCTGTAACATGCGGGAGCCGATTTTGGCAGCAAGCAATGCTCCGATAAGGGTTGCCGGAACCGCAATTCTGAGCAGGTCTTTCAGGAACAGCTGCTGTATTTTGCTTACGCTGGCTCCATGGATAATGCGGATGGCAATTTCTGCACGGCGTCGGGCCACTTCATCACGGATATAGGCTGTCAGACCAATCAATGCAATGATCAAGATACAGATGCCTGCAAAAAGTACGGAATCGCGTACATGAAGTATGGAGTCGTACATATTCCCCATTTCCAGTCCCAGACTATATACTTTCTTGTCTTGGCTCGGCATGGTACGGGTAACGATATTCTGTATCTGCTGAATCTTTTCAGGAGTCATTTCTTTCAGGCGGATGAAAACCTGATAGCAGGGCTGAGGATTATAGAACATGACTGTAGGGCGTTCTTCAACCTGTTCGGCTATCTGTGGACCTAGGTGGATATCTTCATATACGCCACAGATGACTGATGGTCCCTGATGCCCGGAGAGGAAGAATGTCTTACCTATGGGGGAATCTTTCCATCCGGCCAGCTGGTTCATTTTTTCAACGAACTGACGGCTTACCATGGCTTGTTGCGTAACGGTATCTTTCCAGTCGGGAATGAACCCATTTCCTTCAATAATCGGAATATCGAATAGTTTATGGTAGTCGGAGCCTACATCATACATGTCGGCTATGTTCATGTAAGCCTGACCGGTCTCGTTATCATAGACATTGTTTCCCGAGCAACTGTTGTTGGGCATCTGATAGCCCCAGGTCACTTCCTTTACGTTAGGAATCTTTTTCAGTTCCTCTACACAACGGTCACGTTCAACTTGCGGAATTCCTGAAACAGAGGTATAGAAAACATCTTTGTATGCAAACCCCGTTTTATAATTGGTCAGGGTATGGTATTCCAGTCCGATCACCGTCAGGATAGATATGAAGAAGGTGGTAAGCAGGAACTGGAAGAATAGCAGTGCCAGTTTCCAATGGCGTTTGCTCTCAGTATAGCGGCGGTATGCATAGGTGACAGGTATACGTGTATAGAGATATCCCGGTACCAGTCCGCAAAATAGCAGGACGAGTATCACCACTCCCGCACAGATCAGTATGGTAGCTGGAGGGAAAAGGGCGGATAGGCTGTGCCCTGTCTGTTTCTGCAGGAAATCCTGCAGACCGAATATAATTAATATGGCTATAATCAGTCCAAGTACACAGTGGAAGGCCGATTCGAACAGAATCATTTTATAGATATTAGCCGATCCGGCTCCATAGCACCGGTAAGTGGCGATGGATTTGGCACGGTTCACCATGGAAGAAATGGTGAGCAGGATATAGTTCAGTACTGATACGGCCAGCATGACCAAGGCAAAACTGAGGAATACGATGTTCATGATCCGGTTATACGACGAAGAAGAAAAGATACTTCTTATCGGTTCGGAATAAATGCGTATCTGTGCAGCTTTGATTTGGGCAAGATTTTCCGGAGGGCAATGTGAAATGAAAATCTGTTGTGCCTGTTTGTCGAAATCTTCGATCGGGTATCCTGGTTTGAGCCGGATATAGCTTGAGTAGCGGTCGTTCCCCACCCAGTTGTTGCTGCCGTCCCACATCAATTGTCCGATGGTTGGCATAGCTACAAGGATATCCATTTGCGGCAGATGGGTATTTTCGGGAAGTGCCTCGAAAACTCCTGTTACGGTTATCTTGAATTGTGGAAAAATTTTCCATGTCAATGTTTTTCCGAGGATATCATGGCCCAGCACTTTGAGCAGCTTGTCCGAAATATAGGCATTGTTAGCCTGGGCAAGCCCTTTGTGAGGATCTTCTCCCATCAGAATTTTACGCGGAAATACATCAAAGAAGGCGGTATCGCACAAGTAGCTGTTGGCTTGGATTTCTTTGTTCGTTTCCGTAAGCAATTCCATGCCGGATTCGATGGGAGTGAAGCGTGTTGCTGCCTCAATATAGGGACTCTCTTTTTTGAGTCCGGGGGCGAGAGCTCCGGCTGTCTGTCCGTAGCGTACTTCCTTGCCTACTTCCGCCTGATATAGTTCTCCGAGGCGATAGGTATTTTCGGCCTGTGGAATAAAGGTATCGTAGCTCCTTTCAAATATCACCTCAGCCAACATTGCAAGGCCAATGGCCATTCCTACTCCCAGACAGAGTATTTTTATCATATTTGCATTTCCTCGGTGGAGAAGGAACTGTAATGCTTGTTTCATGTTTCTTGATATTTTATCATTACATGTTGATTTTACATTTCAGCAATGGAAGATACAATTTGTCCGTCGAAAAGATTGATGATACGGCTGGCGAAACCTGCATCACGCTGGCTGTGGGTTACCATGACGATGGTAGTGCCTTCCTTGTTCAATTCGGTAAGCAACTCCATCACTTCCTGTCCGTTTTTGGAGTCCAGGTTACCGGTAGGTTCGTCGGCCAGAATTATTTTCGGTCCCGAAACGACGGCCCTGGCTATGGCTACACGCTGTTGCTGACCTCCCGAAAGCTGTTGCGGATAATGTTTGGCACGGTGGCTGATGTTCATGCGCTGCAGTATTTCGTTTACTTTTTTCTTGCGTTCGTCGGCTGGAATGTTGAGGTAGGTAAGCGGAAGTTCCACGTTTTCGAATACGTTCAGCTCGTCAATCAGGTTGAAACTTTGGAATACAAAACCGATATTGCCTTTCCGGACGTTGGTACGGTCTTTTTCTTTCAAATGTCCCACTTCTTTGTTGTCCAGGTAATAGTTGCCCGAAGTAGGGTTGTCCAGCAGGCCGAGTATATTCAGCAAGGTAGATTTTCCACATCCGGATGGTCCCATGATGGCTACGAATTCCTTCTCTTTTACTTCGAGGTTAACCTTATTCAGGGCGATGGTTTCTACTTCCGTTGTACGGAATGTCTTGCATAAGTTTTCAATCTTGATCATAATGGTAATTATTAATTTGTTATTATTTATTCATAATGGAATTGTCCCGAATTCGGGTCTACTGTCGGATTGCCGGCCGCTTTCCGATAGTGCTGTACTTCCGATTAGGGAATTTCGCATTAGAGTACCCGGTAAAGCTTATCGGTGACTCCGGTAATGTATTTTGTTTTTAACTCCTTCAATTGGTTGGTTTTATGATTATATAGCAAAGTGTATGCCATAGATTTAATTTGTTGTATATTAGTTAGTTATATATTTATTATTTTGACTTATGTCTAATAATTTGACACTTGGTGTATAATTTTTAGACACATTTCCGGTAATGACGGTTCCGATGCGGATAATGAAAAGAAATTCCGTAGAAAGAATCATAATCTCATGCGTTGCATATTTATGTGAAATTCTTTATATTTGCCGTTCACCAATTTCGCATTTGCTATGGAACTACTCAAAAAATTTTCTTATTTCCTTTTTGTCTTACTGGTTGTTTTGGGCAGTTTTTCTTGTAGAAAGAGCAATGATGAACCGGATGCGCCGTCTGTCCGGAAGACACTTTTCATGTATATGCCCTGGTCGGGTAATCTGACATCTTATTTTTATGATAATATTTCTGATATGGAAAATGCCGTAGCCCGGGTCGGATTGAAAAATGAAAGGATTATCGTTTTTATCTCTACTTCGGCTTCGGAGGCAGTTATGTTTGAACTGAAATATGAAGGTGGAAAATCTGTCCGCGAAACCTTGAAAAAATATACTTCTCCCGCTTTTACTACAGAAAACGGACTGACTTCCATCCTTAATGATATGAAATCATTTGCTCCTGCAGCTGAATATGCTATGGTCATCGGTTGTCATGGAATGGGTTGGCTTCCGGTATATGGAACAGGCAGCAGGTCGGATATTCCTTTCAAACCTCATTGGGAGTATACCGGCGGGCCGTTGACGCGTTATTTCGGTGGACTTACACCAGTATATCAGACGGATATCACGACACTTTCAGGTAGTATTTCACGTGCCGGGCTGAAGATGGAGTTTATCTTGTTTGACGATTGTTACATGTCGTCTATTGAAGTAGCTTATGAACTGCGTCATGTAACTGATTATCTGATAGCTTGTCCTACCGAGGTGATGGCTTTCGGCATGCCTTATTCTACTCTTACAGTATTTGCTCGGTGAACCGGACTACCGGTCTGTTTGTGATGAATTTTACCGTTTCTATTCCAGTTACCAATATCCTTATGGCACATTGGGTGTTACCGACTGTTCCGAGCTGGATGCTATGGCGGCTTTGATGAAGGAGATCAATTCTATCTGTACATTTGATAATTCTGGTAACGGGTCTGTGCAGCGTATGGATGGATATGATCCGGTCATTTTCTATGATTTCGGTGATTATGTAAGGCAGTTATGTGCCGGCCATCCGGGTTTGCTTCAGGCTTTCGACCGTCAATTGGCCAAAGTTACGCCCTATATGGTTCATACAGAGAAATTTTATTCTGCAAGAAGCGGTCCGTTGCCGATTCATGTCTTTTCGGGAATCACTACTTCGGCTCCAAGTACAAATCCCCAAGCTGCCGGTTGGGTAAATACATCCTGGTATCAGGCTACTCATTGATCGGGAAGGTTAATTATTCCCGTATTCGGATAGGGGATACTTTCTTTTTATTGGAATCGTTGTTGTTTGCCGGTGTGCACATTGTCTTATCCGGGAATGTCACAGGGCATTCTACCGATAATGGCTCTTTATTACAAGAGGAATAACGGCCAGAAATTGTAGTTTGATTTCGGTGGGTTGTTGAAAAGCTTTTTATTTACTGGCTTTGTAAGTTATGGTATTTTCTATGCTGGAATATCTTAGGGAAGCAAGTTTTCCAAACACCTTGTCGTTTTGTTTGAAACGTGCGTTCATTTTCCGTAGAAGATGAAGTCGTTTTGTGTATGATTCCAAGTTGAATTTTGCAGAAGATGAAGGTGTTTTCAGGAAATTCCAGGTTCTTTTCCGCACGCCCGTGCGCATTGCGCATGCGTGCGCCCGAATAGAAGTATGTGTACTCCGTAAAGGCCCCTTCAGTGCCTCCGGAAAAATCTTCCTCCCTATATTCCTGCCTTCCAGCGTGTTACAATCTCGTTACATAAAATCGGGAAAAATTTTCGGCGTGAGGCTTGCGGAATTCCGAAAAGTGCGTACCTTTGCAACCGCTTTCGAGAGAGAAACGCGGTAAAGATGCAAATCTGAGACTGACACAGTGTAAGCGGAGAGCGGACGTAAGGCGCTGCACCGAGTATCTTACCTTGCATGGAGGCAAGGGAGCGAGAAAGGATAAGCCCGGAATCCGCGGCCTGAATTTCCATTGTTGTTTACATACAATGGAGACGCGCTGAAAAATTTTTCCGAAAAAAATCTTCGAAAAAATTTGGATGTTAGAAAAATCCGCCTTACCTTTGCAACCGCTTTCGAAAAGGAAGCAGGATCTTTGAAAGACTTTAGATAAACAAACAAGATGTAGTACAAGAAGGTCATGACCCCTTGGGGTTGTGATTGAATGAAAGAACCGTCAATACTTTATAATAATAAGGTAAAGAAATCGGCATCCTGGACAGAGCAAAACAAGGTACATACCTTCGGGTATGTGTCTGAAAAAGATATTCTACAA
>NZ_LT635801.1:1967323-2692589 GCF_900128495.1 Bacteroides ilei | reverse complement strand
ATGACGCTGCCAGTTCATGAACTTGTCGTAGTTTACTCCATAATCAGCACAGAACTCCCGAAGATCCTTGGTCTCGCTGCATAACTGATAGAGGTCATATACCTCCTGATAGTTTACTTTTTCTTTCGCCATAATCATTGTTGTTATTTGGTTATGGCGCAAAGGTAGGTTTGTGAATAATGTGCGTCAAGGCGGAAAATAGTATGGTTACATTAATTTCATTACTGGAATAAATTTTATAAATTGCACTCAATAAAGGGAGGTTTAATCCTCCCTTATATTTTCAGATAATAGCAATTTTCAACTTGCCCTTTTTGATATCAATTATTAGATTCCAAATTATTTCGTTTTTTATTATTGATTAACATTTTCATCACTTTACTTTTATCTAAATATTTGTTACTTTTTTTAGATTGGTGTATGCGAATGTACATATCAGATAAAGCATTAAGCAGTATCTTATCAAGTCCATTATCATTAGAAGTGTAATAATAACTTGATATTTTAAAAAAACAAGCGTCTGCAATATATGCCTTATTGAAATAGGAAATAAATCTATTTAAAGCTTCAGTATATTTTTCTCCTTTGAGGTCAATATAAAGAAATGTTGATAAGAATATTTCCATTTCTGAAATATTATCGTTTTGATAATCCTCATCTAATTTTTCTTTTATCACTTCTGTTAATTTATAAGTTCCCATATGTTCACTTATAAGTGTTTGGTGAAGAACAGGAAGTATACGTAAACAGAATTTTAAATCTTCTATTCTTTGTTGTGAGTAATGAGAAGAATGCTTAATCATTTCTTCACATATTAATTTAAATAGAATCATATAAGAAATAGAATTGCGCAAAATGGTTGTATAATATAATTTTTTTATGCCTTCTTCTTTTATTTCTTCGGAATTCTTTAGAACGTCCATCGATAGAAGTAATAATTTTGCGTAATCATTAAATTTGTTCGAATCTTTTTTCTCTATAACTCCTTGATTTACAGAAGCCTGTTTGCTGTTTAATTTTGCATCACTTTCTGCTTCTTTTTCTATTTCTGTTTGTTTGTCAGGTAAAACTTGCATAAGATCATTTACACTAAGATTTTCTATTAAGCTTTTATCAACATTAAAAAAGTCATCTACTGATCTTATTTTCTGGAAAACAATGTCGTTAATATCTATATAATCATATTCAAGAGTATCAACAATCATTTTTAATATTTCTTTCTCATTTCTATGAATCCCAGTATAATAAATAATTTCATTGCTAAATTTTGTAAATCTTTCTGGAGATAATACGTATTTTTTAAAATCATCATTTTGTTCCATGAAAACAAAAAGATAATATTCAAAAAAACATGAAAAACGAAAGGTTATTCTACTTTTATCATCTTCTGTGAGAATACCAAGATTTAAGAAATTGTTCATTTCTTTCCTTGCGCTATAAAATTTAAATTTTAATTCAGCCATATGATTCTCTATGATTTCCAAAACCTTAGATGATGGTAAAGAGTAATTTTGATTTCCAGCATCAAGCATTTCTTTAGCTAATATTCCCAAAAGACTACTTTTGTTGACAAAATCAAATTGCTCTCGTGGCGCGCCCTTAGTTTCGTTACTTTGTAACAAGGATTCTAAAAACTGCTTTATTAAAATAGAATTATTTTGAGGTCTGTAATTCTGTTGCCGTTCTAAAATCCATAAAAACATAGAAATAGCGAAAGGGGTACGAGGTAGGTCAATAGCAGAGAATGCATTTATTAATAACTCAATTTTTTTAGCTTTAGCTTCAGGGTTGTTGTTGTCGGTTATCCAGTTCTGTGCTAATGTTTTGATTTGTTTAGAATTAAATTCGTTAATTTCTACCCTTTTATAATCTATGTCAGGACAAGAATAGGCGTCCAAAACCAAATCATTTTTTTGAGTTTCTAAGCATGTGGCAATGAATCGACTATTAGGATGACTATTTATAAATGATATTAGAATTTCCATACGTTGATTATCTGAAAAATCTAAATCATCAATTAGTAATATTATATTACATTGTTCAATCAATTGTATTGAGCTTGTTTTCTTTTGGTGCCAATAATTTCGTATACAATACTCTATATCGTTTTTTATGTCACTAAATCGTATTACAGCCGGTAATGTATCTGTCCCATTACTCTTGTTTAAAATTTCTAACAATAGTTTATCAAGAAGAATCGTTTTCCCAGATTCTTTTATACCGAATATAATAAAATTATCATCAGATTTTATAATTTCATCAATATTAATATTTTCTTCCTCAAATTCTTGATTGTCATCCTTTTCTTTATCTAGCTTTTTCTTTATAGTCAGCTGAGGTGCTACAAATATTTCATTAAATGTTTTTGGTGCTTTGGTATCAGTATTATAACTCAATAAATGCTTATTAAGATATTCTACTTCTTCTTTGATGCTAATAATTACCTCTTGTATTCTTTTACGTTGTAGCTGTTCTTCTCCAAGGGGGATATCAACATGCCAAACACCAGTCTTGCCATGATTTTTATCTTGAATAAATTGTAATACATCATTTTGAAAAAATAACATTGTTTCAACAAATGCATTATCCAAATCATAATCAATAATTGAAAAACCATTTTTATATTGAGGATTTTTTTCAAGATTGTTAGCTGTCATAATTCCCGGAGCAACTAATTTAAATGTTTTCCCTTCTGGTTTAATACAATATTCAGCATTACTACTATGTGTATGTCCACAGAAGTACATATCATAATCTTGTGTAATATACTTTTCCAATTGCAATACTTCAAAATTATTCATCCAAGTATAACTATGATGCGATAGTGCAATTTTAATATCACAATCATTTATGTATGACTCAGAATCGCTAATTTGTCTGCTACACATTAATATCTTACCTTTATCAGTATTTGAATCCCAACATCTCCATGCTGTATTTAGTGCTGTTATCCCTATAGATTTGTCATCTATATTAATTTTGAAATTAGATTGAAAATTTGAATATTGATAAGATAAATTTGGAGTTCCTTCGTAATAACTCTTTTCAAATTTTTTAAAATCTAAAATCCTCTTCATAACTTCTGAGGATTTAGAATCGTCATAAAACTCGTCTAAACTTTGGGCGTTATTTAGTTGCTCTGTTAATCCTGATTCTGCAAATTTATTATCTTGTGCCCTGTCGACATCATGATTTCCTGGACAAAATATAAATCTCTCATTACCTAAGTTTAAAGCTTTTATTAGGGGATTAATTATGAGATTTTTAAATGTTTGGAAACCCTGTTGAATATTATCAAATGACTTACCTCCAACATTAACCATATCCCCAGTGAATATTATCAGATCAATATGTCGTTCATTGTGATATGGCATTATAGCTTGAAGCATATTTTCAATAAGCTTCTGAGACTTGTTTATATTTATCGGAGTCTTATCTAAATGAAAATCGGAAAAATGTAGTATTCTCATATTTTCCAGTGTAAAATATTTATAAATCAAAATATGTTTCCTATTGATTATTAAATCAATATTTCAAATATCCACAAAGATACGGAAAATAGTTTTAGTCATTATTTGTTTCTCCTTTTTTATTTGCGTTATATAAACTCTTGTCATTCCATATTAAAATTTTATAGGAAATAGCTATTTCTCTACTTTCAACTCTAGACAAACCGAGACACCGAAAGACAAATCGGGACACTCATTGCCGCCTGTCAAAATATAGCATATTTAGTCGTTACTTTTGGACGGGAATAATCCCGTAACCACTAAAATTCCAATTATTTATGGCAAACAGAATGAACCCGTCCGTAGAGGGGCAGGAAAAAGACGTGCTGCTGGTCTTGGATAAACAGCAGGGGAAAGTGAGTGCCGTTAAAGGTATCGACAACGAGGGCAATTTGCAGACCGTTGAACCGACCCAATCCCATAACGGTGAGTTTATGCAGGTGGACAGGAACAGCGATGTGTTCAGCAACTTCATTTCCAATTTCTTCCGCAGGTATCAGGACACGGAGGGACTGGCTTTGTTCCGCAGCAAGGCTACGGAAGCGGAACAGGACGCAAAAGCTATCGAGAACAACCACCGCAACCCCACGCCGGAGGGCGACAGACGGGCGGAAATGTTGCGAGTTCCGAATCCCGACAATAACGGGGGCAGGCAGGACTACCGTTTCGACCCGGCTAAAATCAATTGGGAGGACTTGAAGAAAGTCGGCATTACCGCCGACACTTTGAAAAACACAAAGGATTTCAACAGGGTGATGCGTGGCTACAAATCCCGCAACACCTATACCGTTTCGGGGACGGTAGGCGGCTTCTACCTTAAACCTACCGATGTCAAGCTCTCTTTCTATCAGGCAAAGGACGGGACGGTAGTGCCTAAGCTGCACGGCGTGCAAATGGATGAAAAACTGCTTCAACGCCCGTATAACGGGTACGAATTTTCCAAGCAGGAACAAGGCAACCTGCTGGGAACTGGCAATCTGGGCGGTATTATCCAAATCAAAGACCCGAAACACGGGGAGCAAATCCCAGTGTTTGTCAGCCGGGACAGGTATACCCATGAACTGGAGTACATGCGGGCAGACAAGTGGAAATGTCCCGATACCGTTTGTGGCGTGAAAGTAAGCCCGGAACAGAAAGCCGCTTTTGAAGCTGGGAAACCCGTCAAGATGGAAAACCTGCAATTCAAGGACGGGACGAAACGCAGTGCCTATCTTCAAGTCAGCGCAGTGGAGCGTGGCTTGGAGTTCCTGCCGAGGTCTGCCGTCCAGTTCTTGCAGCAGGGGCAGCAGCCCGCACAGCAGCAAGTCACAGGATTAAAGGACGGCAAGGGTGTGGAGTTCAACGGTCATGTGCAGCCCGGAGTACAGGGCAAATCCTCCGGCAAGGTGCAGCCGAAAGATGTTATCCCCGTTTCCGAGAGCCGGACGCAGGTAGCGGTCAATTCTGGAGGAAAGACCGATGAAGTAACCAAACAGACCAAAGAGCCGCTGAAACAGGGACAACAGAAACCCACCGCCAAGCAGAAAGAGAAACAGGAAAAAGCACAGGACAAGAGCCTGAAAGCGGACAAGCCCAAGAAGTCCAGAGGGATGAAAATGTAGTACCTACCATTAAAAAGTGAAGAATTATGATTGCATTGATAGCGGAAAAACCCAGCGTGGCAAAAGACATCGCCCGGATTATCGGGGCGACACAAAGGAATGACGGGTATCTGTCCGGCAACGGGTACATAGTGACATGGGCGTTCGGGCACTTGATACAGCTTGCCATGCCTGAAGCCTACGGCGTAGCAAATTTTCGCAGGGAGAGCCTGCCCATACTTCCGTCCGATTTCCGGCTAATCCCCCGTCAGGTGAAAGCCGAGAAAGGCTACAAGACAGACCCCGGCGTGTTGAAACAGTTGAAAGTGATTAAGGAGGTGTTCGACCAGTGCGACAGGATTATTGTCGCCACCGATGCCGGGCGTGAGGGGGAATTGATTTTCAGGTATATATTCCATTACCTGAACTGCCGCAAGCCTTTTTTCCGGCTGTGGATAAGCAGCCTTACCGACAAGGCTATCCGTGAGGGGATGTACAATTTGCAGCCGGGCGGACGTTACGATAACCTCTACCTCTCCGCCAAGTCCCGTAGTGAAGCCGACTGGCTGATAGGGATAAATGCCACCCAAGCGTTGAGCGTAGCCGCCGGACAGGGCGTGTTCTCGTTGGGCAGGGTGCAGACACCCACGCTCGTGATGATATGCAGCCGTTTTTTGGAGAACAGGAATTTTGTCCCGACCAAGTTCTGGCAGCTCAAAGCGGCGACCGCCAGCGGGGGAATAGGTTTCACCGCCCAATCGACAGACAAGTGGGAACAGCAGTCCGATGCCATAGCCGCCCTGCAACGGGTAAAGGATGCCGGGCAGCTTGTGGTGAAGTCTGTTGAGAGGAAAGAAACCAGCCAAGAACCGCCCCTTTTGTACGACCTTACCACGCTGCAAAAGGAAGCGAACACGAAGCTGGATTTTTCAGCGGACAAGACGCTTTCGATAGCACAAAGCCTGTATGAAAAGAAAGTGATGTCCTATCCGAGAACCGGAAGCCGTTATATTTCGGAGGATGTTTTCGAGGAAATGCCCGAGCGCATCGCACTGTTGGGAAAATACCCCCGCTTTGCCGGATATGCCGCCAGCTTGAACAGCAACACACTGAACCGCCGCAGCGTGAATGACGGTAAGGTAACCGACCACCATGCCTTAATCGTTACCGAGAACCTGCCCGATGAACTTTCCGAAGATGAAAGGGCGGTCTATGAATTGGTAGCCGGGCGTATGCTGGAAGCCTTTTCGGACAAATGCGTGAAAGACGTTACCACCGCTGTATTGTCCGCCGGAAATACCGATTTCACCGTAAAAGGGGCGATAATGAAAGAAGCCGGATGGCGGGCTGTGTTCAACGAACAGGAAGCAGGCGAGGACGGAGAAGCTGCCGGACTGCCACAGCTTCAGGAGGGAGAAACCTTGTCGCTCTCCGGCGTGGATCTGCTCGAAAAGCAGACCAAGCCGAAGCCGCTGCATACGGAAAGCAGCCTGCTTGCCGCAATGGAAAATGCGGGCAGGGAACTGGAGGATGCCGAGTTGAAAGCCAGCCTGAAAGATGCCGGGATAGGTACGCCAGCCACTCGTGCGGCGATTATAGAAACACTGTTCGCACGCCAGTACATCGTGCGTGAGAAAAGGAATATTATACCCACAGAAAAGGGACTTGCCGTTTACAGGATTGTCAAGGACAAGAAGATTGCCGATGTCGAAATGACGGGGATGTGGGAAACCGCCCTTGCCAAGATAGAAGCGGGCTGCATGGATGCCGACACATTCAGGAAAGGCATCGAGGTCTATGCCGCCCAAATCACGGCGGAACTGCTTTCCGTACAACTGTCCATTGCCGGAGGTGAAACCTGTCCCTGTCCGAAATGTGGCAGCGGACGCATCCTGTTCTACCCGAAAGTGGCGAAATGTTCCAACGTGGACTGTACGCTTACCATATTCCGTAACAAGTGCGACAAGCAACTGACCGACAAGCAGGTTGTCGAACTGGTGACGAAGCGGAAGACCGGGTTAATCAAGGGCTTCAAGGGAAAGAACGGCAAGGTTTTCGATGCTTCGCTGGTACTGGACGAACAGTTCAATGTCGCTTTTTCATTCCCTGAAAAGAAAGGAAAGCCGAAGAAATAACTTATCTTTACCGCTGAAATTTCATTGTGATGGGTTTTAAGGCTTATGATAATTGAAATTTTAGTGGTTGCGCCCGGAGGGAAACCGGGCGCATTTTTTATATGTTCCCGTCAAACAGGTAGGTCGAACGGACAATTCCGTTTCCTAATACGTTACTTTCCGACAACTTCCACTGCGAGCCGAATGTTTCCCCGACAAAGCCGATGCCTTTGCCTACCATGACGGGAACGGTATAGATTGTCAGACTGTCCAGCAGTCCGGCTTTTATCAGCGAGGTAATCAGTTTTCCGCTACCCACCACCAGTATGTCATGCGTTTGTTTCAGTTCATAAACCCTTTGCAGCGGTTCTTCGGTCAGGAACTCCACCCCGCAGTCCGGCGTTACGTTGGTGTCGTAGTGTGACACTACAAAAGACCGCTTGCTTTTGTGTGGCCACCCGCCCCAATGTTCAAAGATGTAGTTGTAGGTGTTCGCTCCCATGAGCAGGCAATTTGCTTCCAAGTATTGCTTGCCAATGATATTTTTTATTTCACGGGGTAACCAGTCCAGTTCTTTGTCTAATGTGGCTGTGTGTCCGTCAAGAGATACGGCGATATGCGCTTTTATTTGTTTCATACTATCAGGTATTTAACAGTTTAATATTCATATTCAACTGTCCGCCAGTACCCAAAAAAGAAGCGTGGCTCTTACACTGCTTCGATACGTGGTACTGGCAATACCTTTGAGGAAACAGGCAAGACCACGCTATGCGATTGCATAACGTATCCTGCACTGAATATCCCCTCAATTTGAAAATTTGCCAGTTTTCGTATCAGGACGTTCAGCGGAACGCTAATTTTCAATATTATATATAAAGACGAAATCACAGTCAAAGCTGTTCAATCGCCGTTATTCTCTTGTACTACTTTTGCAAATGTAGTGAAAATCATTGAGAAATCATGGCATACAATAAAAAAATCCTGCCGTGTTATCACAACAGGGCAGGACACGACTAATTGAATGATGACAAAAAACACTGTCTAATCCGTGCGCTCACGAATAAGCCTGTGTATGTCGCTTGCCCGATAGTAATATTTTCCGTCCAGAAGAAGATAGGGCAATATGCCTTTCTTCCGGTAACGCTGCAAGGTCTTGACGCTCACTTTGAGCATAAAGCACAAGTCCTGATTGTCGAGCAGCTTTTCACCGTTCAGGCAGTTGTGGCTGTTCATCAGACGGTCTATCTTTTTATCCTGCATGTCGAGCCTGTCTATGATACGCTCCATCCATGCCACGAAGTTGTCATTGTCTATATACATAAGCTACTCCCGATTGAAATTAAATGAGACCTATCATAAAATAACTTTGGTTTGCCGGGTCTTTCAGGATGATTTCTTTCTCCCGCATGAAGCGGATATAGTTCTTGGCTGTCCGCTCCTTGATGTCCAGTACCTGTTGCAACTGTTCGCAAAGGTCTATGTAGGTGATGTGTGTCTGCCGCCCGAAAATGTCACGGGCTACACCCACCAGTTCCCTTTCCTTGCGCTTCTCTTTTTCTTCACGTGGCTTTTCGCCCCGGTACGTGTGCATCCCGGCTTTCTTGTCCCATGCGAAAAGCATCAGCGGCACGTCCAGCGGGCTTCCGTCCCTTACTTTCAGGGCTTTCACTACCGATTGCGTGGGTTCATCGTCTTTTTCGATTGACAGGATGGTAGCTGCCTTCCTTTGCAATTCGCTTCCAAGATGTCCACGCAGCTTTAATCCGTTCGGGACAAAATGAAGTACGCAAAGTATGCAGGTGTTGTAGATACCCGCCAACCGATACAGTTCATCTATCACCGCCACGCTTTCCGCTTCATCGTTGGCACTCTTTACGAGGTCGGCGATGCCGTCAATGACAACCAACTGGATGCCGCCATATTGGTAGTAGAACTTATCCATGCTTTGTATTATAGCGTTCAACCGTTCCTTTCGGGACATTCCCGTAAGGCAGAACGCTTTCAGTTCTTCCGGCTTTTCCTTTTGCCCCGCACGTGCCAGCAGGTTGCTTACGTTCTTGAAAAGCTGTACTTCCGACTGTTCGGTATCATAGAGCAAAACCGCCTTGTGTCTGTCATTAGCGGTTATCCGTATGCCCAGCGTGTCTGTTTCCGTATAGGGAGGACAGATACAGCCTGCCACGATTGCGGCTACATAGTTGCTCTTGCCCGTTCCTTCGCCCCCTGTGATGCCGAACAGGTTGCCTTGTGTTCCCAATGGAACATCGCCCGCCGATATGATGACCTGTGCTTTGACGGGCGGATTGTTGAAGTCTATCTCGCATGATTTAAGCATAATCAGTGTGTCGCTATATAGGTCGTCTAAAAATCTGATAAACAGTTTCAGGAAATCTTCACGGGTGTTACCCGCCTTGAAATAATCCGATATGTCCTTTTCCTCTTTCGTGCCCGGAAGCGGTAGAGAAAGGCGTTTCACGCCAAATTCCCCCAGCAGTCTTTCCTGCCTGCTTGAACTCTCCCTACCTGTCTTGTCCATGTCGAAAAGCAGGACAATGTGCTTGAAACGGAACGTCAGCCGATAAACCAGCGTGGACGGTATCATTACCGTTTCACTGTTGAAGCAGATGGCATGAAAGCCATGTGCCGCCAGTGAAAGCACGTCCTTCTCGCCACCCGTGATAAACAATGTGTCACCTTTGGCGGGCAGTTGCTCCAACCCGAAACAGTAGTTTTCCCCGAAGCTGCCGCCATATAGGAAACGGGGTGTGGAAAAGGGACGGTACAGCTTAATGTACTGTTTGCCCTTGTAGCCGTACATCGGTTCTGCCGACGATGAAATGTAGGTGTATGGCTTTCCCTCTGCCGTTTCGCTGCTGTATTCCCGGAGTGAGCAGACCTTGTAATGCTCCAGCACTTCGGGAGTGATGCCGTACTGCCGCCAGTATTCCATTTCTGCGGTGGAAAATTTCTGTTCCCTGAACTGGTAAGGCTTGACAGGCTTTTCGGGCGGTTCAACAGGTGTGTTCGTCGCAATACATTTGTCGGTAGTCTGGGATATAGGAACGGGTGTCCCGGAAGATAAACCCAGTCCCAAGTCCCGGTCGATGGTTTCCAGTATCTCGATGAAGTCCAAAGCCCGGTTACAGTCCAGCCCTTTCAGTTGCCCCACGAGGAAAAAGCAGTCGCCGCTGTAATTGTCGTTACCGAAGTCTTTCATCTTGTACATACCGCTATGGCGGTCGAAGTAGATGTTGCAGGAAGCCTTGCTGTCTTTATACAACGGATTGAGAAAGTTCCTACCGATACGCCAGTTGCCGGGCAGGTAGTGTTTGAACACCGACAAGCCGTTATTTGTCCTGCTTAGTATTTCTTCTTTCCTTAGCATACAATTCATGATTGGTTATCAGGTTACGCATACATTCGTCATTGCTCTTTATCAGCCGTTCTTCCAGCAGACGTTTCAGTTCGCCTATCTTGTAATAACACCGTCCTCCTATGTTAGAGAAAGCGACTACACCTTTTGCACGCAAACGTTGCAATGTACGGTCGCTGATTTGGAGAAATGTGCAGACCTCGTAACTGTCCACCCAGATTTCATCCTCGTTTTTCGTGTCCTCCTGTGAAAATACATAATTGGCTATCACATCTATCTTAGCCACTATCTCCTTATAGGCTTTTGATTCAATCGTAATCACATCCATATTGTTAACTAATTGATTTTGCTGCAAAGTTCGGGATATGAAAATGATTAAAAGTCATGGTTCATACCGTCATGGTAAAAATATTTTTCGGTGGTTTTCAAGTGTTTTTCAGATAGTTTTATTATGTATTGAGAATAAAAAAAGTCCTTTTTTAGACTGTTTCAGTAAAAATAAAAAAATACCGTGTCGGTATGAACACGGTATTTTATTTTGCTAATTAAAAAGCACTTATTTATTTTGTATCATCTTCATTCATTCTCTTTGTCAGATTCTCAATCAGCTTGTTCAAATAAGAAGTTCTGTTTTTTCGCTCTTTCATAGCAATATACGCATCATAATAATCACCCAAATCAATGTTGAAAACGAAACTAAGGTATTCCATAAATTCCTTTATTTCTATGTTACCATGATTTATATCACCGGAAGAAACAAGCGCATAACCCAATTCTATCAAGGTATTTTTCTTTCCGGTAAAACATACAGAGTTAAATCTAAAACTTCTTCCTGTTTTGTATTCAGCATTGTTTAATTTAACCATCCTGTCCTCTAAATAAATTTTCAAATACTTGTTGCAAAGTATTTTTGCGACCTTATAATCATATCCGGTTGAAAATAACGGGTCTGCATCATATTGGAAACTTTCAAAACTTGGCATTATTGAAGTTCCTATTGGTTTTCGAGTAAAATAAAAATTATCCAAATGTGTTGATTGTGAACGTATATACTGATAAAACTCTATATTGTTGCGGAAGAAATACGTCAGTTTATCCAATTCTGCACTCAAATATTCCCGGATACAGTCATTACTACCATCTGGGCATTTCAATTCTATATGGTACACCTTATTAAAATATATATACTTGCTAAGAATTTCCGGTTTCAATTCTTTGAAAAAACATATTTCATCTTCTACACTCGGAAATGAATAGCTAATAATCATTTCTCTTAGTTGTTCGTACATAGGTGCAATGAACCTTACCATATATAAGGCATTATCCATTGCAGAATCGACACCACAATCCCTTAATTGGATTTCAGCGTCAATTTTAGCCAGTATTTCTTCCGCAAATCTTTTCATGCTACATATTATCAACCATTTGTAACAACCCGTCTATATCACCTTTCCCAATATAACGCAAGCATCGCTGTATCTTCTCAGCAGACCAATCCCACCATTTCAGCGTTTCGAGCTTCTGTATCACTTCTTCATCGAAACGCTTTCTTATCGGTCTGGCAGGAACACCGCCAACTATCGTATAAGGTGGTACATCTTTCGTAACAACGGCACGGGAACCTATGATTGCCCCGTTGCCGATGTGAACGCCAGCCATAATCAATGCTTCATAGCCTATCCATACATCGTTACCTATCACGATGTCGCCTTTGTTATCCCAAGCCGTTACCACATCCGATTTCTCCAAATCCCAGTCCTCATAAAAAAGTGGGAAAGTATATGTGGATAAGGATTTCAAGGTATGGTTGGCACAGTTGAACAGAAATTTCACACCGCAGGCAATGGAACAAAACTTGCCAATTATCAGCCGCTCATGGTTAATAGGATAATGATAAAGCACATTGTTCCGCTCGAAAAGTAACGGGTCGGACACGAAATCATTGTAGATGGTGTAGTCGCCCACTTCGATAGACGGGTCTTTTACAACCGCATTCAGGTACACAGTCTGCGTGTCGCCTGTGCGTGGATATATCTTTTTCATCATGACATTCAGTTTTTAATAGTGTTTATATTTAAGATAAATAACAGATTGCACCCCAAGTCCAATTACGAACAGGTATTCTACCGTCCAATAAACGGCAAGAGGTACATCCCAATGGCTCAATCCCCACAGGTAGAGCAGATAGGCAACAATGGTTGTCGCCTGAAAGATGAAAGCTGTTCGTGTTGCTCCTGTTCCTGTTACAGCATTCATATAGACATAACCGGGTAAGGCAAAGACGTAGTTAAGCAACATGACCACAAACGGAAACCATGCAGTTTGTACGATATTCGAATTATCTGTATAGACACTGACAACAGACTGATGGAATACCAACGCAAGCGTAATCAGCGGTAAGCCGACAGCATAGCCTAATCGGATTACCCTACTGCATAACTGAAACACTTGTTCTCTTTCGTTTGCTCCAATCAGATTACTTACCAACGAGCCAGTTGTGGCGGCAAACGAACTGACAATGACAAAGAATAGGGCAGATATGCTTCGGAGAATGTTTGCTACTGCCAGTTGCAATTCTCCCAAATGTTCTATTGCTACGAAAAACAGAAACCAAGGGGCTACGCTGATAAACGAATGGAACATGCTCCAAACGGATACATGATAAACATGGAGTAATACACCTTTGTCGAAGCTCCAAGACAAGCCATAAAGCCTTTTATCCATTTTACGTGAAACATGGATTGCCAGCACTGCCAATGAACATGCTTCGGAAAAAGACGATGCGATGGCTGCACCTGCTATTCCCATGTCCCAATGGAATATGAGCAGCCAATTACTTGGAATGTTCACTAATACGGCTGTCAGAGCCGCCATGTTCAAGGCTTTTGTATAGGTAATACCGACCATGAACGAGCGTAAGGCAAGGAATGGAAAGGAGAACAACAGTCCCCAAATTCGTCCGTCCAAATAATCAATCACAGCATGATAGACTTCCGCAGAAGCAATCAGCTTACTTAGAATAATCGGGGAAAACAGTTTGGAGAACAAATACAAAAAGACAGCAAGTCCCGACAGGAAAAACAATCCTTGAAAAAATGTCTTCCCTGTTTCGGAATAATGCTGCTCGCCATTACGCCGTGCGATAACGACCTGTAAGCCCAAACTGAAACCGAAGCCGAGCATATAGATAGCCAGATACCAAACCCCGGCAAGGGCGGATGCACCCAGTTCTATTTCTCCTACATGCCCCAAGAAAATAGCATCGGTGATATTGATAAGTTGTTCGATAAGGATGCTCATCATTACGGGAAAATTGATGAGCCAAATATTCTTATATGTATAGTTCATTGTTCAACTTGATATGATGCGACAAGTCCTGCTGCACAAGGCGGCATGACACATCGCATAATTATGAATTTGGAATAATGGCAAAACAAGAAAGGACAAACCTATTATAAGCCTGTCCGTTGTTGAATAGCTATGACTAAAATGCTATCCGTTAAGCGTAGCTATATGCACACTTGCCATTTCATATGGGTTGAACAATCTGTATTAATAAAGCGTTATATCACAAAAGTAGTAAAATTTAGAAGATAAATATTATAATCTAAAGACTTTTTTGACACTGTCCAAAATTTTGTGTAAATGAAAACAGGATTCAGTTATAAGTTCATTCTTTTTTGATTATCATCGTAAATCATCGTTATCCATACGCTTAATAAGATTATCTGTTAGTTTACGAAGATAAGTAGTCCTGTCTTTACGCTCTTTCATGGCAATATACGCATCATAATAACCGCCTAAATCTATATTGAACATAGAACTAAGGAAATTCATGAACTCCTTAATTTCAATATTTCCATGATTGATGTCGCCGGAAGAAACCAAAGCATAGCCAAGTTCTATTAGTGCAGCTTTTTTTCCCGTAAAGCGAACAGGTGTTTTTGAATTGATACTATGTTGTTGCTTCTCTATATAACTTTCGTTTTCGAGTTTCTGTAACTTCTTGTTTAGATAAATACGTAGCATTTCATTGGCAAGTATTTTCGCGACTTTATAATCATATCCGGTTGAAAAGTTGGGGTCTTTATCAAATTGTGCGCTATCGATACATAAACGAATATCTGTTTTGCCACGTATAAAGTAATATTCATCATATATAGTTGAATTAGAACGATAATATTGATAAAAATCCAAATTACGATTAAAGAAGTAAGTCAGACTGTCCAGTTCCATGTTAATATGATGTTTTATGACTTCATTGCTTCCTGTCGGGCATTGCGTTTCAATGCGATATATCTTATAGAAATACAATAAACGTCCCAACAACTCAGGTTTCTGATTTTTGAAAAAAGATATTTCCTCTTCTTTTGATGCAAACACATAAGTTTGTAACTGGTTCTTCAAATCAATTAGAATATTCCGTAAACGATGTACCATTGAAAGAGAAGTTTCAATAATATCATAGCCGTAGAGATCGATTTCGTCAATCTCTAAATCTATTTGTGCTAATATTTTGTTTATTTTCTCTTTCATCATATTCTGTTACAAGAGGTTTATCAGAAGGTTGGACTTATTTGGTTAGAAGATGATTGTAGAGGGATGGTATATCGTAAAAAATATTTTTATTATGCCTTACTAAATCTTGTGCAACCTTTTCTGGCACTCCCCATGCAGCAGAAAGGCAATCTACTCCTATTGCCTTACATGCCTTAATATCAGCAATAGTATCTCCGATATATACTACTTCACAGGGTGATAAATGATAGCTTTGCAGTAACCATTTCAACGAATCCGCTTTTATGTTTCTTACCTCATTACCAGTCAGAACTTTATCAAATAAAGTATTCATATCAAATTGCTGTAAAGTGATGTCACAGCTTTTTGACCCTTTCCCCGTTATAAGTGCTACAATAATGCCGCTTTGTTTCAAGTCGGTTATCAGTTTTCGTATTCCGGGAAATGGTCGGGGACACATCTGTTCATGCAGATTTTTATAGATAGTATAGAAATCTTCTAATGCACTTTCTTTGTGTAAAGTATCTATAATACTCCCTATCATTCCTTGCTCATTTAAGCCGAAAGTCTGTATTACATCGTCATCAGACAATTCGTGTCCGATATAAGGTATTACAGCTTTTTTGAAAGATCGTATGCATAAGGGGATGGTATCACCAATGGTACCGTCCAAATCAAAAGCTACTAGTTTAACTTTACTCATGGGAAAAATTAATTTTGCGAATAACTTTACAAGGATTTCCTACTGCCAAACTGTTTTCAGGAATAGATTTAGTTACAACACTTCCTGCACCTATTACGCTTCCCTTGCCGATAGTAACACCCGGCAAGATGATGACACCTCCACCAATCCAACACCCATCCTCAATGGTGACAGGTAAAGCGTAGGTATGCCGAACATATTCGATTCCATCAGGCGTTTCTACGGGTGTCAGACGTTCGTTCAATTCTATGGGGTGCGTTGCTGTATAGATTTGTACATTGGGGGCAATCAAAACATTATTTCCAATACTGATTTTATTACAATCCACCAATGTGCATCCTGTGTTGATACTGACATTGTTACCAATATAAATATTACAGCCATAATCGCACACAAAAGGATTGCCAACGGAAACATTCTCACCGATGCTTCCAAGCATTTCTTTTAGAACAGACCGCCTTTCCTCCCTGCTTTCGTAGGGTAGTGCGTTATACTTCAACAATAACTTGTGGGTCTTTTTCTTAAACTCAATAAAGACAGGGGCATGGCAATCGTACCATTCTCCGGACAAACATTTTTTTAATTCATCGTTCATACTCATTGCTTTTAATGTTTAGGCAAAATTATACATATTTTGTATGATTTCCCTGTATTATTTTTCCTTTTATCTGTATCTTTGCGTTCAAATAGTTTTTCGTATGAAAAGAGAAAATTTGCACCAGCCATTTGAAATATTATTCAGTGAGTTGGACGAATCCACATTGAAGGAACACGACCATACTTTTTTTGAATTGGTCTATATCTTAACAGGTACTGGTATTCAGTGGATAAATAACCATAAGTTTCCTTACCATGATGGACACCTGTTTATGATTACGCCGGGAGATATACATGCGTTTGACATACACACAAAAACGAAATTCGTCTATATTAAATTCAATGACATCTACATACATTCGGCGGTGTTTGGTGCAGACAATATTCAACGTTTAGAGTTTATTCTGCAACATGCCAATCATCAACCGGGCTGCATCTTGCGAAACATAACGGATAAATTACTAGTGAAACCGATGATAGAAGCCATTATACGTGAATATACGAACAAACATTTATACAGTACGGAAATCATCACGCAGCTAATCAATACCATCATTATCGTGGTTGCCCGCAATGTAGCCATGTTCCTGCCAGAAAAACTGGATGAAAACTCAACCGAAATGTCATTGAACATTCTGCAATATATCCAATCCAACATCTATCATCCTGATAAGATTAAGGCAAAAGCAATTAGTCAGCATTTTGGTATTTCTCCAAACTATTTAGGGAGATATTTTAAGAAGCAAACCAATGAAACCATGCAACAATATATCTTGAATTATAAAATGAAGATGGTAGAAAGTAGACTTCTGCATACCGATATGAGAATCAATGAAATCGTAGAAGAACTTGGATTTACCGATGAGAGTCATTTGAACAGACTGTTCCGTAAATACAAAGGTATCAGTCCTACCGAATTTAGGAAAATTAATCAACAGATGTAGTTTCTCACGATTTAGTGCAAGGTGCAAGTATATTTATATATATAGCTTGCACCTTGCACTAACCGCATAAGATTTATTTTCAACGACTTGCACAGTTCAAAATAAAACTGTATCTTTGAACCGAAGATAAAGGCAGACACAATCCCGACAAGGGAAGTCAAATGTTCTTTGAAAAAAGTGCCTAATTCGTACCCCCTTAAAGATTGAGGTACGCTTAAATATTGATTTTAAGACTTGTGAACCGCATGGTTCAAGACCCAGGCGGATCACCCAAAGAAAAGGCAAGTCCTACAAAATATCGATTTTGTAGGACTTTTTTTATAATCCTTTATGGGGAATCAGGTTATACGGAAAGTTCCTGCAGAACAACCGTAGCTCCGTCTACAGCAGATGAACCGGTATCTATAATCCTTCCCTGTATAGTTTGAACCATAGATGTCCCTCCAATAAACATAGAAAAGAAGAACAGAAAGATTTTCTCATAAATAAAGTATCCTTAAAGTATAACTCTATCAATCAATAAACCCACCACGGAAAAAATCTTCTTCCTTAGCCGATTTCAAATAACCTACTGCATATTCGACCGATTTCTTATATTCATCCTCTTTATTTGCTTTCTTTACTGCACCCAGAAATCTTTCAAAAAAAACCTTTTCGTTATGAATATCCTTTTTCAAATGAAATAAATAACCGATGTGGAAAATACACATATAGTGGTGTGGATTATATTCCAGACTTCGTTTATAACAAGCGATGGCTTCGTCAACCTGTCTCATCTTTGTGAAATTGGAAGCCTTTGTTTCATATAAATAACCCATCAATGTCTTATCCGGCTGCAAAAGGTCTATCGCTTCATCAAGAGCCTGATTTCCTACACTCAAATCCCCTAATTTACTACTCACAATACCGAATTGGCATAAGATATGCGCATTCCGCCTACGGGTCTGTTCCACCGCAAGCTCCAAACAATCGTATGCTTTTGACAGACTATCCGCCTGAGCATACGATAACCCAAGATAATAATTGGTACTGGTCTGATTGTCTCCTGCATCTTTTATTTGCTCATAGAGATCAATAGCACGATGATAGTTTCCTGTCCTGTAAAAGATATATGCCCTTAGTTTGTTGACAGTCAAATCGGTAGAGTCAACAGCAGTATATCTATCCAGAAAATAAAGTGCTGTATCTGGTATCTCCAGACTCAGACAGTCCTGGACCAGCAACAATATATTAGACTGATTCTCAATATTCCGTTCTGCTATCTGGCGGCGATACATCAACGCTGAATCCGGTAATTCTAACTTATCATAACATTTAGCCAACAAGTCTATTTTTTGCTCTGACGAATCATTCTCCAAAAAATCACGATACAGCTCAATACTTTTCCTGTAATAACCTCTCTCGTAATAACAGCTTGCAATGGCATGTACAAGGGTATCAGAATAATGTTGCTTCAGAGCATGTCTGTATTTCTCCAATGCCTTCAAAAACTGCCTCCTATGATAATATGATTCACCTTGGCGATAATAACTTTTCCAGTCCATCATATTAACATCAGTATCACGAACAAATGATGAAGCCTGACCAAAAACCACTCCCATCAGACAACACACAAAAAGAATTTTCCTCATATTTTTATCTGTTATTTTTCCGGCTTGAAAGACACAGGCAACGTAAATTCCATTCTCACTTTTGTTCCATCCGCCAATTCGGCAGGACTCCACTTGGGAGATCGTTTCAGTAAACCGATAACGGCTTCCTCAAAAGCTTTTTCATCCGGAGCTTTAAGCACTTCAAAATCGCAAAGACTACTATCCGTATTCACCACAAATCTAACAATCACCTTGGCCTCCATCTCTTCTAGACCTTTGGGGTATTTCAGATTTTCACCGAACCACTGATAAAAGGCTGTTATATCCTTATCCTTGTCAAAACGAGGTTTCCTGACTACATCACCTTCCGGACATATCGATATAGTCTGCAACATCTCACCTTCATGCGGCTCTTTATCTATAAACACAAAGTATCCACCCACCATTACCGATGCCAAAAGCACGAGAAAAATCATTATATATTTCTTTCTTCCAGCATAAGATCTCTTTTTTTCACAACCTAGAAAATATACGTCATTATCTTCTTTCATAATAATAAGATGTATTAAATTGTTTTCTCAATCAATGATTTTAAGCCACGTAAAGCATCCTTCGACACATGTAACGTATATTTGGCAGAAGTCCGTGTATCCGCTAAAACCAGCTCTTGTCTGTTCAGATTTATCGCATAAATAAAAGTGCTGTTTATCAGTAATCCACGCCCTACACGGATAAACATTTTGGCACTATCCTTCAACTGCTGTTCTATAATCCTTTCAAAAGATGACAAATTAAAGGAAAATGTATAATCCTCCCCGTTTATCAACTTCATAGTGGTATAGCTTCCGTCCGAACTGATATAAGCAATATCACAACTGGCTATTCTTACCAAGAGAATATTATTGGATACAATCAAATATTCAATCATAGTCTTTACTTTCTGTCTTTGATACAAAAGAAAGAAATTTAATGAATATACTTGGCCAATAATATTACCCATTTTATAAAAGCCCCGTTTCATTTCATGAAATATCTTGGAAATACTCTAATTTTAGAAACAGAACATTATCAAGTAATTTAAATGAAAAATCAATTGGACTACATGGAACTTTCATTTATAAAAATCTTGACTATCATTTTCATCACAATTAAAGCCTTATAAACATTTCTTCAATCCGCAGCCAGTCACGAAACTGCACATTTTGATTTTAATACTTAGCATTTTGTTTTTTAGGCCCAAAATTCAATCTCCAAATTATAAAAGAATAAAAGCATTTTCTATATTGCGTCCAGAAACTAGTTTCCTTTACCTAATATCAATGAAAAATATAAACTATGAAAACAGCTAAAGTTTTAGTATCAGTACTTTGCCTTGCCTCCCTATTCCCTTACCAAGGAGCAGGAAAACCTACTGACACCTCTATCAAACAAACATTATCTGATACGGGAAATGTCCCGAGTGCACAACAAACAAATACCATTGAAGCTAAAGGTGTTGTCAAAGATCAGAATGGTCTGCCAATTATCGGAGCCACTATCATTGAAAAAGGAAATACAACCAATGGTACAGTTACTGACCTCGACGGTAATTTCACCCTCCGGCTTCCAGCCAACGCAACCTTAATAGTATCTTACATCGGATATACGAGCCAAGAAATTCCCCTAAACGGTAAAAGCCAATTCAACATTTTACTGGAAGAAGACAGTGAAACACTTGATGAAGTTGTAGTTGTAGGTTACGGAGCCATCCAAAAACGTTCCGTTTCAACCTCTATCGGAACTGTAAAAGGAGGTGAAATTGCAGAAATGCCAACCTCTAATGTATCCCAAAGCCTAGTAGGTATGTCTTCCGGTCTCACTATCCAACAAATCAGTGGCGAACCTGGAGCAGCCCCTGCAATCCGTATCCGTGGTGCTGGATCAATCAATAGTGGTAATGATCCTCTTTATGTCATAGATGGTTATCCAACTACAGACGCCGAACTTTTCAACAATATCAATCCTGCCGACATCGCCGATATCCAAATCTTGAAGGATGCCGCTTCTTCAGCCATATATGGTTCAAAAGCTGGTAACGGCGTCATTATCGTAACTACCAAACAAGGCCAGTCCGGTAAACCTAAAGTAAGTTTTTCAACCCAAGTAGGATGGAGTCAGGCTCAGGATTATGTAGATGTACTAGAAGCTGATGACTATCTGGATATGATTATCGAAGCCCGGACAAATAATGGTACTATACAAAATTATCCACAACTGACACAAATGCGTGAAAGTGGTAACTACTACAATACAAACTGGCAGGATGCAATATTCCGTAATGCTTTAAATTACAGAGGAACAGTATCTGTAACCGGTGGTAATGATATGATAAAATACAATTTTTCGACCAATTATCAAAAGGAAGATGGTATTTTACTTAATTCCTATTACCGTCGTACAGGCATTAAAGGAGGATTTGAAGCCAAGCTATCTAAAGCTGTAAAACTTGGAGCATCATTTAACACAACATATAGTAAGAAAAGGCTACAGAAACCTACTGGAGGTAATACGGAAGATGTAACAGGTGTAATTGCACAAGCTTTATCCATGCCCCCTATTCTGCCTGTGTATCAACCCAATGGAGATTATACACAAATTGCCCAACATTATTCCGATTTGGGCTTAAATAACCAATTACGTAATCCGGTAACGAATCTCCTGGAAAACCGTAATGACAATTGGTCAATCCGTACCATGGCTAATGCTTATCTGGAAATCAAGCCAATTAAAGGCCTGACCCTACGTTCTTCCATCAATTTTACAACAAATTCAGCAAAACAAGATTATTATCAATCAGCCTATTTACTTGGTAGTGCCTATACAGGGAATAAATCAACACCTTATATGAATAGTGTTGACGGTTATCGTATATCAGGATTCGGCTATAATACTTATTGGTCTACAACAGCTACATATGATACTCTATTCGGTGAAAAACATCATTTGAATGCCGTTCTTGGTTATGATTTCGAATATAATAGTGATTTTGAAGTCCAGCAAGACGACCGTACAGATGCAGATAATCCTATAGCGTACAACAATACATCCATTACCAACGTTAACGGAGCTACACTATGGAATGGTTCTTCAAGCAACTCACTCTACGTCTTTGATGCCATGTTTGCCCGCATCGTATATGATTATAATTATAAATATGTATTATCCGGATCAATCCGTCGTGACCGTTCCAGCAAATTTGGTCCCGACAAACGTGCAGGCTGGTTCTATTCAGGTTCTGCCGCATGGAACATTACAGAGGAAGAATTTATGAAAAACCTTCATTGGCTCAACATTGCCAAGATCCGTGCCAGTTATGGAGTGACCGGTAACGACCAGATTGGAAATAACTATGCATGGATTTCTTCCATCAGCTCCGATCAGAATGTAATTTTCGGTACCACAGCATTACCGACTTATTATCCAAGCGGATATTCAAACAGACAATTAGGATGGGAAAAGAATGAACAATGGGATTTAGGATTCGATGTCGGCTTATTCAATGTTCTCAACGTCGTGATAGACCTATATAAACGAACCAGTGATATTGTTATGCCAGCCAACATTCCTAATTTCAATGGTATCTCAAATAGTGTATACATGAATGCCGGACAAATAGAGAACAAAGGAGTTGAAATACAAGTATCTGCCAATCCTTTTAAAGGAGCATTCAACTGGGAAACTACTCTAAGCTGGTCTAAAAACAAAAATAAGATCCTTTCACTCGCCAACAATCAGACACAACTGGCCAATGCCAGTGCCGGAACCAAATGGGGAAATGTAATCCGAAATTATGTAGGACGCCCTATGGGAGATATGTATATGTTGAAAGTCATTGGGACCTTTAATACAGCCGAAGATTTAGCAACTCATGCCACCAATGGAACACAAGATATAGGAGATTTAATGTTCGAAGACTACAATCAGGACGGAATCATTGATGTAAACGACTATCAACTAGTCGGAAACTATCAGCCAGACTTTACTTTCGGATGGAACAACACATTCTCCTATAAAAACTTTGACCTGGCTGTCAATATTGACGGACAAGTCGGCGGTAACGTTATTTATGCAGCAGCAAGAGCTTTTTCATTAAATCGTTATGATGATAATGTTCTCAAAGAATCCGGTTTAGGAAGATGGAAATCTCCAACCAATCCCGGTAATGGAACATCTCACAAAGCTGGAACCAATAATTTAGGAAGTAATATCGGACCTTCTACACGTTATCTGTATGATGCAGACTTCTTACGTATAAGAAACATTGCTTTAGGATATACATTGCCAAAACGAATATGTAAAACAATCGGCATTGAAAATCTTCGAATCAGCGCTAATGTTCAAAACTTGTGGACATTCGACCGCTATCCAGGTTACTCTGTAGAAGCTAATTATGAGGGCAATTCAGCAACGAACAATGGTGTAGACTTCGGTGGATATCCTGTAGCACGTACATTTACGTTCGGACTTAATTTTAATTTCTAACTCTAATTAATGTAAATATGAAAACTATCAATAAACTATTCTCTATAGCAATCGTTTCAGCCGCAACATTGGGTATTACCTCATGTAGTGATAGTTTTTTCGACCGCTACCCTACCGACTCAATGCAAATGGAAACATATTTAAAGAATGATACAGAACTACAAAATATACTTCTCAATGGTTACTATCATTTGCAGGGTATTACTCTAAATGTAAATTTTATCAATAGCATAGCAACAGATGAAGCATACGACTACAAAAAAAATAATTCAGTCAACCACATCAGTCTGAATGAATGTACATGGGATGCAACCTTGGGAATAACCAATGACATTTGGGAATATTGTTTCAATGTAATAAACCGAAGTAATAATGTACTGCAATATTTAGGTAATGCATCCGAAACGAACCACAAGCAATTTGAAGGGGAAGCTAGATTTCTACGGGCGTATGCTTACTTCACATTAGTCAGATTGTTTGGACCTGTCCCCATTACAACAACCCCCATTAACGATTACACGACTCTTTATGCATATGACAGGAGTAGTGTTGATGAAGTCTACAACCTTATCAAATCAGATTTAGAGACAGCCATTGACAATCTACCCTATTATTATGCAGCTGACAATATGCAAGGTCGGGCCACAAAGATTGCTGCTTACACGATGCAAGCTGAAGTATATATGACATTACAAGATTTCAAATCAGCTCAAACATCCTTGGACAACATCATTAACTATGCCAATCAGAACACGGATAGATTAGGTCTGGAAAAGGATGTATTGGATATTTATTCATCCAGCAATCCAATGGGAAAAGAAATAATATTTGCAGCCCAATTCAATAATGGCGCAACAGTCGTTGCTAATGAATTGATGGGACGTTGCATTCCTGCCGCTACTCCTTCTACACAATCTGCCTATATTTATGCTGACGGTACAAAATCTACAATTACCACCTCACAAGGAACCAGTGTTATGTTAATGACGTGGGAACTATTCAATAAATTTAAAGAAAACAATAATGACCAACGCTTTAACAAATTGACATATGACGGAATCTATGTTGATGAATTCATATCAACAGCCAGCGACGAAGTAAAAGTAACGAAAGAAGGTTATACCTATATACCTACAACTTTAAAATACTTTGATTTTGGAAATGAAGGAATGACAACTTGCGCTTCCGGAAATGACAATATCATTTACCGCTATGCAGATGTATTGTTAATGTATGCCGAGTGTTTAAATGAAAATGGAAATACGTCACAAGCGGCCAACTATCTGAATCAAGTACGGAATCGTGCCGGGTTGGACAATACAACGGCAAAGACACAAGAAGAAATGGATCTTGCCATTGAAGACGAACGATTGTTGGAATTATGTTTTGAAGGTCACAGATGGTACGATTTAGTACGTAGAGGAAGAATCACTTCTGTCATGGAACAACATTATGCCCATCGTACTCAAGGCCTTAATCCATCTCTACAAGCCAGTGACAATGGTATGACTGTAAGTAATATTACAGACATGACAGGTTCGCCTGCAATTTGGAAATGGAGTAAGTCTTCTGCTCCGATTCTGTTCGGTATACCCTATGACCAAATCCAATTATCCAAGAATTGGACCCAAAATGAACTATACTAAATCCATATTAACGCATGAAAAAACAACTCTTCGCCGGCAGTATCTGTGCTGCCGGCCTGATTTTGCCCCAGGTCAGCTGTACCAGTGTAAAGAAAGCTCAGGCTGACACGGAAAAGCCTAACATCATCTTCATTCTGGCAGATGACATGGGCTATGGAGATTTATCCTGCTATGGCAACGAGTATGTACAAACACCAAACATCGACCGCCTGGCAGAAACGGGGACTCGTTTCAACCAATGCTACGCCGGAAGTGGAATCAGTTCTCCTTCACGCTGTGCACTGATGACCGGACGGAATACAGGCAATACCCGTATACGAGACAATATGTGTACTGCAGGAGGTATTGCCGGTATCAAGGTCAATCCTAACGGTGATTCAACCATTGTCCGCAGGGCAAATCTGCTGCCGCAAGATACAACCATCGCAACTGTTCTCAGTGCAGCCGGCTACCGTACCTGCCTTGTCAACAAATGGCATCTGGATGGGTACGACAAAGGAGCATCTCCTAACCATCGTGGCTTCGATGAATTTTATGGTTGGACCATATCGACCGTACATAGCAATTCTCCTTACTACTATCCATATTACCGCTTCCACGGTGACAGCCTTATCAACATACCAGAGAATGCAAACGGAAAACATGGAATCCATAATAACGATTTAAGTACAAACGATGCTATCGCCTTTATCCAAAGGAACCAGAACAATCCGTTCTTTCTGTATCTGGCATATGATGCCCCACACGAACCCTATAACATTGACCAGACAGCGTGGTATGACGGACAGGAAACCTGGACTCCCGATACCAAGCGTTATGCCTCATTGATTACACACATGGATGCTGCCATCGGACGTCTGCTTGATGAACTGGAACGGCTTAACCTACGCAAAAAGACTCTGATAATCTTTGCATCAGACAACGGAGCAGCCGTCCAGGCCCCTATCAAAGTACTGAACTGCAACGCCGGGTTCAAGGGGCGCAAGGGTATGTTATATGAAGGAGGAATCCGTGTACCTTTCATTGTCAACCAGCCGGGAACCGTACCAGTACAGACATTAAACAACATCATCTATTTTCCAGACATGATGCCTACACTGGCAGCTCTGGCAGGTGGTACTGAGTATCTGCCACAACAATTGAACGGTATAGACATCTCCCCACTCTTTTACGGGAAACAGATTGATACAGATAACCGTCTGCTATATTGGGAATTTCCAGGGAAACAACGTGCCGCCCGAAAAGGTGATTGGAAATGTGTAACAATCAGACCCAATACCCCACTCGAACTGTATAACTTGAAAGAGGATCCTCAGGAAACGACCAATCTGGCCGATAAATATCCTGAAATGGTCAAAGAATTTGATGCGGAAATGAAGAAGATGCACATACCTTCTCCTAACTGGCCGCTACCGGGAGAATAATAATGACACATAATAAAAAACCAGCCAACCCCTCATTACAACATGGATAATTGGCTGGCTTTTTTATACTACAGCTTGTGTTCTCTGAAACAAAAACGGCGTACACTAAAAACAGAAAGTTTTCAATGTACACCGTCACTATACCGGATACATAATCCGGGAATCTTATTCTTAGAACAATTTAGAAGGATATTCACCGGCATCTACCAGAGACTGGATCTTGTCGACCACTCCCTGACGGTCGGCTGCATACGTAACTCCGAACCATTTGGAAGTAGTATCAAGTACCTTGACAGTGGCAGTACCCTCGTTAATCAGCTTATTCACCATCAACGGAATGAAATATTCGGCTTTAGGCTTGTCTATGTTCTCCTTCAGGAAATCAACGAAATAATCTTCCGAATACTGGAAGTAATCCGGGGTGAATCCCCACATATTCATTGATACCGGAGTAGTATCTTCTACCGGAATCCATTCTCCCTGCTCATCCTTATAGCAGACCGGACCATTGACACGCATTATTTCAGTACGCTCTACCACTGTAGTGAGATGTCCCTGCTCATCAGTCGAACAGATACCACGGGCTACAGCACCACTCTCCGACAAGGTATTCCCCACACGGAAACCTACCATGCAATAGTCGTTCTTCGAACCTTCCGGAAGCTCTGACAGGTATTTGCCGATTACAGCAAAGCTGTCACGTCCGTAAAAGTCATCTGCATTGATTACGGCAAACGGTTCCTTGATCACATCTTTACCCATCAGGACGGCATGATTGGTACCCCACGGTTTGACGCGTCCGGCAGGACAAACAAATCCTTCCGGCAACTTGTCGATTGACTGGAATACAACTTCTACCGGGATATGGTTTTCATATTTACTGATAATCTTTTCACGGAAATCTTTTTCAAAGTCTTTTCGGATAACGAACACGATTTTACCAAAGCCGCCACGTATAGCGTCAAAAATCGAATAGTCCATAATTGTTTCACCGTTAGGTCCCAGCCCGTCAAGCTGTTTCAAACCACCGTAACGGCTACCCATACCTGCTGCAAGAACAAATAATGTTGGTTTCATATATTGTATTTTTGGTTAGTTAATGCACAAAGTAAACAATTATTATGAACATGATGAAATAGTTGTGGAACAAAATAAACCTTGTATCAGTTATTTTAGTATATTCGCAATATATAATCAGTAAAAATCATTAGATGAAAAAATACATCCGATGGACGGGAATAGCTGTTTTATCGCCATTCGCCCTCTTTGTTATATTATGTATTTTACTATATATACCTCCGATTCAGAACTTTATCGTAGATACAGCTACCAGATATGCTTCTGAAGCGACGGGCATGCAGATTTCAATCGGACGCATCTCTCTTTCTTTTCCACTCGACCTGTCAATCAAGAACACAACCGTAATAGACAAGCGGGACACTATCCTCGATGCGGAACGTATCACCGCTAAGGTACAGCTCCTGCCGTTATTCAAGAAAAAGATAGAACTGGACGGAATGGAAATAGAAAAGGCTTCCGTAAATACAGCCAACCTGATAGAAGGTATGACCCTGAAAGGGAAGCTTGGGAACTTCTTCATCCAGTCACACGGAGTGGAACTGAATCCGGAGCTGGCCGTCGTCAACGAGGCCACCCTAAGAAATACAGACCTTTCACTGGTCTTGTCGAACGACACGACGGAAAAAGATACTACAGCATCGGGACCTGTCCGCTGGAAAATCAAGCTACAGAAAATAGACTTGGAAAATGTATCCTTTGCCATGCAGATGCCGGAAGATACATTGAACATGCATGCGGCGATAACGAAAGCATCATTACGCAACGGATTCGTCGATCTGCATAAATCATCCTATGCCGCCGACAGATTCATGCTGGAAGAAGGCAAATTTTCATTCGATACCGGTAACGCTCCGGCAACGCCTACCGGTCTGGACCCGTCACATATAGAGCTGACCAGTATCAACATAGGGGTCGATTCGATTTATTATGCAGGGAATGATATCCGTGCGCTTATCCGACGTTTCAACCTGAAGGAACGTTCTGGTCTGGAAGTAATCTCAACGGAAGGACGTCTGGTTTCGGACGCCAAAACCCTGAAAGTCCCGACCCTCAAAATAAATACTCAGGACTCATACATGGAAATGAGTGCCTCCATGGACTGGGATGCTACCGACATCAATAAAGACGGAACCATACAGGCAAGACTGATGGCCGATATCGGGAAAAATGACATGCTCAAGATCGTCCCAGACCTTCCACAGGAACTGATGCAGAAATATCCGGCCGTACCTTTACAGATACGTGCCGGCTTAAACGGCAACCTGAAGAATATCAGGCTTACATCACTTACGGTTTCACTTCCCGGTGCCTTACGTTCGCATGCAGACGGCTCTCTCTCCTTTCCGCTAGACAGCCTCCGCCGTCAAGGGCATATCAACATGTCGGTCGAAACGGGTGATTTGAAGTTTCTGGGTAACCTTATGGGAGGTACCAGGATTCCGTCAGGAATAAAGCTTGAGAACACAACAAACATCAACCGGAACAGGATAGGTACAGAAATCACGGTCACTACCCCAGACCAGGGTAAAGTGAATCTGACCGGCTTCTATGGCATACAGGATGAAAGTTATGCCGCCGACCTGGAAATAGACCGGCTCAATATCCACGATTTTCTTCCCCAAGACTCGATATTCACCCTTTCCGCATACCTGAAAGCAAAAGGAAAAGGTCTGGATTTCTTTTCCAGGCATACCATTGCTGAAATAGAAGGAGGTATCAACCACCTGGGATACGGTTCACGTTCATTAAGTGGAATGTCATTGACTGCAAGTCTGCTACGCTCACAAGCCAAGGCCGAACTGAATATTGTCAATACGGTGATCAATATGTCCACCCGACTGGATGCCACCCTTCATCCCAGACAAGTGGTTGCCGACCTGAGTGCAGAACTGAAAAAGATTGACCTGCAAGCCTTAAGTCCGGGATCTACAAACCTCAAACCCTCTATGGAAGTGGTGGCCCACCTGGAAACTAATATGAAGGATAACCACAAGGCACGTGCGTCACTTAAAAATATCATCCTTGATGCCGGAGAAAAAAGTTACCATACAAAAGACTTGAATGCCGGATTTACCATGTCACCCGATTCGGTACGCTGTTACGTAAATGCAGGTGACCTCGTATTTCTGTTCAAGACGATGGGAAGCCTGGAAAAATTTACATCTGATGCAAACAGACTCATGACAGAACTTTCCACACAGTGGAAAGAAAAGAGTATTGAGCAGGCAACATTGAAAACCATGTATCCGCAAGCCAGACTGAGAGTTCTTTCCCGTTCCGACAATCCCTTGGCTAATTTCTTGGCCATCCAAAAGATACGCTATGACCGGCTGAATATCGACCTGAATACTTCACCGGAAACAGGGCTGAACGGTTCGGCCAAACTCTATGGACTGCGTACCGACAGCCTCCGGCTGGATACAATTTATTTTACCGCACTGCAAGATTCCAGCGAACTGAAGCTGAAAAGTGGAGTCAAGGCACTGGCCAGCAAACGACAGGAAGCCTTTAACATAACATTAGACGGCTATATCGGCACAACGACAGCCCAATTGGGCATCAAATACTTAAACGACAAGAATGAAGAGGGAGTAAATCTGGGATTGCTGGCCGAACTCCGTAGAAGAGGTATCAGTCTGCACATCAGTCCCGATACTCCGACACTTATCTATCGCCCGTTCCATGTAAACAAAGACAACTATATCTACCTGGGAGACAACGGACGGATACATGCCGACCTGAACCTGTATGACGACAACCACACAGGTATCTCGTTCTATTCTACACCGGATTCGTTGAGCCAACAGAACCTGACTGTCGGACTTAACCGTATTGATATCGGCGAATTGAAAAGGATAGTACCATACATGCCTGATATAACAGGCTCAATCAGCGCCGAGGCACATTATATCCAGACAAAAGAAGACATGCAGGTCGCCGCAGAGGTTTCGGCCGACAAGCTTACCTATAACAAACAGGAAATAGGTAATATAGGAATGAATCTTGTCTATCTGCCAAAAGAGAGCGGAGAACATACCATAGACGGTTTTATCAGCCTGGACAATAACGAAATCATGGCCATCAACGGATCGTATGTAGGAGCATCTGAAACCGATCCGGAAGACAGGATTTCAGCGGACATGTCCTTGTCGGAATTTCCGCTAAGTATTGCCAATGCGTTTATACCCGACAGAATGGCTGTTATGGGAGGAAAACTGAACGGCACCATGAGTGTAGACGGAAGCAGCGACAAACCTGTCCTGAACGGTGAAGTAAGCTTTGACAATACAACGCTGAACATTCCCCAACTGTCATTGATGCTGCAGTTCGACAAAGATCCGGTCAAGATAGAGGATAGTCAATTACAGTTCAACAATTTCAAGATTACGACCCAAGGAAAATCACCGTTTGTCATCAACGGACTTGTCGATGTATCCGACCTGGCAGCCATGCAACTGGACTTAAGGATGTATGCCCGGAATTTCGAACTGATCAACGCCAAACAAACCAAAGAGGCCATAGTATACGGGAAACTGGATGTGGATTTCAATTCGACCATGAAAGGGACATTCGATAATCTGCAAATGAAAGGGAACATCAACATTCTCGGGTCCAGCGACTTTACCTATGTCATGACAGACTCTCCGCTGACTGTGGAAGACAATCTGAGCGAAACTGTGACTTTCGTCGATTTCAGTGATACGACCAAAGTTGAAAGGACCGGACTTCCAACCCTGGCCTTAGGCGGCATTGACATGCTGATGACAATCCACATAGATAATGCCGTACAGGCACGGGTTGACCTGAATTCCAATGGCAGCAACTACATGCTGCTGGAAGGAGGAGGCGACTTGTCATTCCAATATCAACCTGACGGAAACATGGTCATGAACGGAAGATATTCACTCATCAGTGGAGAACTGAAATACCAGATGCCGATTATCCCGCTCAAGACATTCCGGGTACAGGAAGGAAGCTACATTGAATGGACCGGCAATGTAATGAACCCGACCCTGAACATACAGGCCTCGGAACGTGTGCGGGCTTCGGTTCCCAATGACGAGAACTCTTCACGTATGGTAAACTTTGACGTAGGTGTCAACCTGACCAACCGGCTGGATAATCTAGGATTTACCTTTACTCTTGCGGCACCCGATGACGGAAGCATGCAGAACGAACTGGCATCGAAATCGCCCGAAGAAAAGAACAAGCTGGCTATCACCATGCTGGTAACGGGAATGTACTTGTCCGAAAATTCCACAAGCAAAGGTTTCGACACCAATAACATGCTGAACTCATTCCTGCAAGGTGAAATCAACAAGATTGCAGGCAATGCCCTAAAGAGTATTGATATCAATTTCGGTATGGAAAACAGTGACGGAACAAACGGGACATCAGGAACAGACTACAATATCCAGTTTACAAAACGTTTCTGGAATAACCGTTTCCAAGTCGTAATAGGCGGAAAAATATCGACCGGAAACGATGCCCAGCAGGAAGAAGAGGCATTCATTGACAATATATCCCTGGAATACAGGCTCGACAACAGCGGTACACGCTACATCAAACTGTTCCATAACAAGAATTATGAAAGCATTCTTGACGGTGAGGTAACCGAAACCGGAGCCGGTATCGTCTTGAGGAAAAAAGTCAGCAAACTGGGAGAATTATTCATCTTCAAGACAAGGAAAAAGAGAAGAGAAAAGGAAGAAAAGCAAAATGAGAAAGAAAAGATACCTGCCGAAGAAGAAACAAAAACAGAAACCGGAAACAATGAAAAGAAGTAAACTACATATCATTTTAAGTCTGTTGCTTATTTTGCTGGCAGCATCCTGTTCGACAACCAAACATTTGCCGGAAGGAGAGATTCTATACCAGGGACTGAAAAAGATAACTGTCGCCAACGAAGATAAAAGTCCGGAAGGACAGAATGCCCTGGCCGAAGCACAGGGAGCAGTAAGCGTTGCCCCTAACTATGCATTGGTCGTATATCCGAATATACGTTTCCCCTTACCGTTCGGACTTTGGATCTATAACCGCTTCGAACGGTACGAAAAAGGAATAGGGCACTGGATATTCAAAAAGATGGCTGTAGAACCGGTATACCTGTCTACCGTGAACCCGGAAACCCGTACGAAAGTGGCAAGTAATCTGCTTAAGGAATACGGATATTTCAATGGAAGAGTCACTTATCAGGTAGACAGTACAAAGACCCCCCGTGCCGTAAAACTGAGTTACAACATCGATATGGGAAGACCTTATTATATAGATACCATTACATACGAAGGGTTCAGTTCTCATGCCGACAGCCTGATCCATGCCAGAAAAGACGAAAGCCTCATCCATAGCGGAGATATATTCAACGTCAATAACCTGAATCAGGAAAAGCAACGTATTGTAGATCTGTTGCGTAATAACGGCTACTACTATACACGAAACGACTTTCTCACGTACCTGGCCGATACAATCGCCCGGCCGGGATACGTCGCATTAAAAATGCTGCCGAAAGAAAATGTTCCGAAAGAGGCTCGTAAAACATACCGCATCGGACATACGTCAGTCTACCTGACAGGCTATAACGGTGAACAACCGACCGATTCCATCAAACTGCGTAATTTTACTATCCATTATGCAGGTAAAAAGCCCGGTATCCGCTACAGCGTATTACGCAAACGTTTCCTGTATGATACCGGACAATATTACTCCCAGATCCGGCAGAATTATACGCAAGAAGCCTTGGCCCGACTGAATGTATTCAAGTTCAGTGAATTCCAATATATTCCACGTTCCAATGGGAACGACACACTGGATATACGGGTCAATTCCGTATTCGACCTGCCTTACGACAGCGAACTGGAATTCAATGTAACCAATAAAAGTACAAAGCAGATCGGACCGGGAGCCATATTCAAGGTCAGCCGGAAAAACTTCCGGAGAATGGCAGCATCACTCAACCTGGAATTGAGAGGATCCTATGAATGGCAGACCAGTTCAACCGTTGAAGGAGAAAAGTCTGTCATGAACTCATACGAATTGGGAGCCAGTCTGTCTCTTGAATTTCCACGGCTTATCCTACCATGGGTCAAGAACCGTGCCAATACATATATGTATCCGGCACAAACCAATTTCAAACTTTATGCCGAACAGCTGAACCGTGCAAAATATTTCAAGATGCTGTCGTTCGGCGGAGAAGTTTCATACAGTTTCCAGCCATCACGGAGCATGAAACATACAGTCACTCCACTGAATCTGTCATTCAACCATCTGCAACACAGAACCGCAACCTTTGACTCCATCGCAACGGCCAACCCGATGTTATTCCACAGTCTGGACGACCAGTTTATCCCATCGGTTACATACACATTCACCTATGACAACTCATGGAAAAAGAAAAAAATCCGTCTGTGGTGGGAAAACTCCATAACTTCGGCAGGTAACGTAACTTCACTGATCTATGCCACATTCGGACAAGGATTCAGTAAACAGAACAAGAAACTGCTGGGAACACCTTTCGCCCAATTCCTGAAAGGGACCACAGAAATCCGTCCGCTGTTCTATCTGAACGAAAAGAATCAGATTGCAACCCGATTCATGGCAGGAATCATCTGGGCATACGGAAACAAGACTATCGCTCCATATAGTGAACAGTTCTATGTGGGAGGAGCCAACAGCATCCGTGCATTTACAATCAGGTCCATTGGCCCGGGACGGTTCCATCCGGCCGAGTCAAACAACTATTCTTATGTAGATGAAACCGGCGATATCAAGCTGGAAGCAAATATAGAATACAGATTCCGCCTGCTTTCCAACCTCTTCGGAGGGAATCTGGACGGAGCCACTTTCCTTGACGCCGGGAATGTTTGGCTGTTACGGGAAGACCCGGCACGTCCGGACGCCCAGTTCACCTTCAAGAACTTCTTTGATAATATCGCATTAGGCACAGGTATCGGCCTACGATACGACCTGACATTCATCGTACTCCGACTGGATTGGGGTATCGCCCTACATGTACCATACGATACAGAAAAGAAAGGATACTATAACATACCCGATTTCAAGAAAGGCATGGGAATACATTTCGCCATCGGATATCCTTTCTGATCATGATTTTGATTTCGAACGGTCCTTATACTCGGTAGGAGTCATCCCGAAACGTTGCTTAAAGCACTTACTGAAATACCGGGGATCATTGATACCGACCATGTATGAAATCTGGGTCATATTAAACTCTCCGGTTTCTATCAGTTGGGCCGCACGCTTGACACGCATCTCCTTGATGAATTCAACGGGAGCAAGTCCGGTCAATGATTTAAGCTTCTTGAAGAATACTGAACGGCTGACTGCCATTTCACGTACAAGATCATCGACCACCAGATCACCGTTATCCATATGACGTTCCATCAACTCCGTCAACTTCTCCAGGAACTGCCGGTCCTGTACAGACATCGTATCCACGTCTTCTTCCTCGACCTTCTTTTCTTCAGACTTTTCACGAATATCCATCAAATGTTCACAATAATATTGCTGCAACTTCTGACGGCGTCCCAACAGGTTATTGACACGAGCTTCCAGATAGACGGCACTGAACGGCTTGGTAATATAACTGTCTACCCCCAGTTCCATGCTTTGAAGCTTGCTGTCCGTATCCGTTTTGGCAGTAAGCAGAATAATAGGAATATGACTGGTAAGCAGATTATCGCGCAATTCCTTTGTCATTTCAATCCCATCCTTTTCAGGCATACGGATATCACTGATAATAATGTCCGGAACATACTTCAAAGCCTTTTCCAGACCTTCAGCACCATTGGAGGCTTCAACGATATGGAACCGGTTGCTGAATATACTCCGTAAGAAGAAACGCAGTTCAAGGTTATCTTCAACCAGAAGAATGGTGTTACGCTCCATCACATTCAGACCTCCGGCATCTTCACGTCCGTCGGCATCTTTCGGAACCGAAGGCACAAATGCCTGACCAGTACCCTTCTTCTCCATTTCCACATTATCCGAGATAATAAATTCCGTATTCTCCGGATAATGTTCTTTCCCTTTCTTGAACTCTACGGTAAAGCAACTGCCTTCACCCTCTTTACTGTCCACACGAATCTCTGCACCATGCAACTCAACCAACTCCTTAACCAAAGCCAATCCTATGCCCGAACTGTTCTGATTAAACAGATTCTTATCAAGCAACGTCTCAAAACGCACAAACACAGAATCACGGTTCTTTTCAGAAATTCCGATACCCTGATCCTGTACTCCTATCTGAACTGTATCTTCATTTTCGCGGATAAACACTGTGATGCACTTACCTTGCGGAGTATATTTGAACGCATTCGACAACAGGTTGAAGACAATTTTTTCGACCTTATCCGCATCAATCCATAATTTCAAGGACTGGCACTCAGTCTCAAAAATAAAATCAATCTTATTCGACTCGGCCAGCGACTGGAAATTATCCATAATCCGGTGTACGAAAGGTACAATATCCACCTGCTCTACACAAAGCTTCATCTTATTGTTCTGAATCTTACGGAAATCCAAAATCTGGTTGACCAGCCTCAACATCCGGTTGGTATTCCTTTCCACAACCTGCAACTGCTCACGTATCTCCTTATCCAAATCCTTATGTTTCAAGATATATTCTACCGGCCCTTCAATAAGAGTCAAAGGGGTCCGTAATTCATGAGAAATATTCGTAAAAAAGCGCAGCTTCATAGCCGTAACCTGCTGTTCGACGGAAACCTCATGTTTCAGTCGGAAAATGACAAACAGAATATAGGTACCTCCCAGCAAGACAGACAGGAACAAAACCGCATACAGCACATAAGCATAAGGGGTCTCCCAAAACGAAGGCTCAATCTTAATGGGCAATATATGCTCATTGTCGACCCACATTCCAGCGCTATTGGTCGATCTCACCTTCAACACATAATCACCGTGAGGCAGGTTGGTATAAGTTGCAGTACGCTGTTTGTTTACATAATTCCAACCGTCATCGAATCCTTCCAGAATATAGGCATAACGGACATTTTCAGGATAAGTCATGTCAAGAGCAGCAAAAGAAACGGTTATCGTATTCTCCTTATGCGACAGAACCAGATTCTTCAGGCTGTTCAAGGACTCGGGCAGGACAGAACCGACGCCAGGCACTACATTTCTGTTCGATATTTTCAGACCGGTAAAGACCAGTTCCGGAATATAGGTATTCTTACGGATCTGCTCCGGAAGAAAAGCCAACACTCCTCTATTCGACCCGAACAACAGACGCCCGTCATCGGCACGTAAGGCAGTAGCCTCTTCAAACAACAATTCGTCCCCCAATTCCGGTTTCAGGTAATTGTCGAAATGATAGGTATTTATGTTCATCTTACTCAAACCACCTTCCGAACCTATCCAGATATTACCGCTTTTATCTTCCGCCAAAGAAAACAGGACATCGGCCGGCAATCCGTTCCGGGTTCCAAAAGATGCAAACCGTGCATTACCTTTTCTATCCAGGCTTTTTAGTTCATTCAGCCCACCACCGAAGGTCGCAAAGAACAGGCGGTTCCTACTGGTCAGCAAAATATCATAAATATCATTATTACTCAGTGCGTCCAGATTGTCCGAAACACGGGCATACAGCTTGAATTCAATATTCTCAGGACGGGTAAACTTCTCACTGAAGGCCAACAGCCCGTTGGAAGTAGCCAACCACAAAATACCTTTCTGGTCAAGAAGGATACGACGAGCCTTATAGCAACGGTCCATCGGGAAAGATTTCAGGTTATTCCGATAATTGATGAAGCGGTAACTTCCGTCTATCTGGGGAAGCATATAATTGAGTCCTCCGCCGAACGTAACCACCCAGATACGTCCGGAATGGTCTTCACACAGATCGTATACACTGTTATGGCTCAAGCTGTAGATATTCCTAGCATCATACGTATACCGGCTTATCCGGTATGAGTCTCCCTGCGGTACAAGGCGGATAACACCTTCACCTTTTGAAGCGATCCAGATATTTCCTTTTGAATCTTCTATAATCTTATATGACGAGACACGCAATTCCTTGCCGGTCTTACTGACAGTCCCGGCTTCGGTAAGATATCCCAAGTAAGTATAATCGGAAGCATAAAGAGATATCTTTCCGTCACGCGTTCCCACCCAGAAACGTTTCCTGCTATCCTGACACAAAGAACGGACCTGGTTGGCATTGGTATCATAGTTGCAATCCATCGGTTTTATCCGGTGAAATTCGCTTTCATAAAATGTGACTTTTTCCAGACCTTTGGAATGAGTCCCAAGCCAAAGATTTCCCTGGCGGTCGATCATCATGGCATGCAGTTTGTTTGAAAAGCGCCAGGTAACAGAACCAACTTCGTCATAAAAAGGAAGCAGTCTGTTGCTCTGACGGTCAAACCAAGACAAGCCTCCCCCTAACGGATGAACCCACAGATTACCTTTGGTGTCTTCACAGATTTTGAATGCAGGAACAGAACGGTCGGCAGCATCACGTTCCACCATCATCTGCTCTACCTTGAAAATCCCGGTATGTGTATTGAAATGTGCCACACATCCCACTTTCCTTATCTCGAACCATAACTCATTACGGCTGTCAACATACATGGACTGAACTGGATAACTTTGAAAATCAAATCCCAACTTTTCTCCATTATAATAGGTGACGTAATCAAGTTTGGAATTACCTACAGCAAAACCATTCGTCCGGGTAGCTATCGCCAACTTCTTACCCGGCAATTTGCCCAAAGACACCACATCATCCTTGACGGCCAATTCATGCAGATTGAACATATCACCGTCTTTCGATGAATACGAATATTTCCATATCCGCCCGAGAGTAGAACCGAAATAGATGGCATTATCCATCATCAAGGCTGAATAGAACGGCTGGTTCTGGTTATTTCTTCCATTTGCATGTGAATTGACAAAAAAAGAGGTACTTTTCCCTGTATTCCCGTCGATACGTAACAATCCGTTACGTGTCAAGAGCCACTCCCGGTTCTTGGAATCCAGAAAAACAGAATTGATCTGTTCGCTATGCTGGTCAGTAACAGTAGAAAGATAGACTTTTGTCGACAGACGTCCTGTTTCAGGATCGGTCGTTACACGGACACCTCCGTCCAAATCAGTCAACAGCCATATGGTTCCGTTCTTCAAGGTCACAATTGAAGTGATGACCAGATTCTTACCTTTACCGTCAATCGGTATTTCAGTAAAATGTTCCATCCGCTTGTCAAAACGCGATACCCGTCCGTCATAGGTCAGGCACCATACATCACCGTTTTTATCCACGCATACGCGGTCTACACGGTTTGAACTCCACATCAAATCATTGCCCTGACGCGCTTTATATACCTTGAAGTCATACCCGTCAAACCGGTTTACACCATCCCATGTAGCAAACCATATCAGTCCGTCATGGTCCTGCACCATATCCATTACGGAATTCTCGGATAACCCATCCTCCAATGAATAATGGGTAAATGTACAGTTCAGCTGTGCCTTTACAGACAAACCGGACAAAAGAAACATCAAGAGATAAAGCAAACGTTTTTTCATATTACTATTCCTGCAATTAAAGCAAAAATAAGAAAAAGTAAGAAAAATAGAAAAAACAGGAGAATTTTTCTTTCGGCAAACAAATCAAAAATCATCCGCAAATCGTCGGAAGTCCCTATTCTATCCAGGCTAAAGACATCACAAAAGACAATTTGCGGATGACTAAAAACGCTTAACGCTTTATTTCCTTCAGCAACGCATTGCCGTTGGCAACCGGATTCCACCCGTCGGAACCCTTCAAAACCTCTTCCGGACGATATGCGGAAACATCTTTCAACTGTTTACTGAACGATGCACGGGCCGCAGCGTCAGCTCCTTCACCAGTACTCTTATATTCGGCATAAAACACGGTAGACTCGTTCGATTTCTTACCCCAATTGTTCCATCCTGCCGGAACAATGTGCTTGCCCATCTCACATTCAATATAGACAGCCTGCGCATACGGACGCCAGGGGCGGGACAAATAAACTTTACGGGCCTCATCTGCTCCGGTCAGCTTACAGTTCCAGAATACATAACCGTACTTCTTTCCTTTGTCGGTCGACGGAGCGGTAACATAACCGTCTCCCAGACTATGGATGGTACAATCCTTGAACACAGCTGTAGACCAACCGAATATAAAGTCGACAGTCCCTTCTATATAACAATGGTCATAAAACTGCCGGCTGTCCTTGCCGTACGTATAGAGCGTATCCTGATTACCCAGGAAACGGCAGTTCTTGAAATAGGCCCGGTCGCCGTCTACAAAACAGGCGACTGCCTGTCCTACCCGTCCTGCCGTATTGGCAAACGTTATGTTCTCGGCATAGAAGTCGGGAGCATAGACATACACGGTAGATGAACCGGACGTAGACATCGGATCACCCAATATATTAAGCTTGGAAGCATAAGCATCGTCCGTAATGACGGCTCCGTCTTCCCCGATCAAAGATACATTGATCTTACATGCAGGAATGATGACACGTTCCTTGTATTCACCCTTACGGACTAAAATGGTAGTACGCTTATTTTTCCGGAAATCGGGTACAGCATTTATAGCTTCCTGTACGGTAAAGAAATCGCCGCTACCATCCTTAGCTACAACAAAATCATAATAGCGTACAAATTTGGCCAGTTCCGGTATCTTGCTTTCAATTTCCTGAACAGCCAGTCTGGCTACCTGACGGGCTCCGAACACATTCAGGTGAGTATTATCCTGACGACCTTTCGGACAGGCAGGAGAAACACCTTCGGGAATCCACATGAAAAGTTTCTTCGACCCTTCACGACCATAAGATTCCACCAGTTTCTTCGTGGCAGCATTCAGGTCGATAAAACATACTCCCATCTCTCTAGCCACATTACGGGGTGAATCCAAGTATTTTCCATGCGTATCGACCAGCGTGTCACCCTCCACAATTTCATCAGCCTTCTCCTTACGGAAGTCATCATCGGTTACAGCATTCGGATTCTCCCCGAAATTCCGCCGTACAATCGAATTGAACAATACAGGTATCCCTCCCTTTTCACGGGTTTCACGGACAAACTTCCGCAAATTTTCATCAAAAGTAGTACCCGGATCGGTATGACGGTCGGGTTTCGGCTTTTCATCGTTATGACCGAACTGGATAAACACATAGTCACCCGGACGCACGTTGTCTATCACTTTCTTCCAATGCCCCTCGTCTATAAAACTTTTCGAACTGCGCCCGTTCAAGGCATGATTGTCTACACGGACATCTTCCGTAAAAAAGCCTCCCAATACATGTCCCCAACCACGTTCCTGGTTACCGGCATCCAATGTCTTGTTGGCCATGGTTGAATCACCGATCATAAAAATAGTGATGACGTGATCCGACTTAAACGCCGACAAGCACAATACCGCCAACGCTACAATCAATAACTGTAATTTCTTCATTTTCCTGTATGTGTATAATTAAATTCCTTGTTAAAGAACTCCAGGATATCGCGCTGGATATCCTTACTGCAAAAATGAGGCAGATCATACAACTTGGTCTGGAAACGGTCTGGGACCGACTGACTCTCCCAGACTCCTTGCATGATACGATACGCTTCTTTCACTCCTTCCACCGGGAAAAGTTTGTCTTTCAGCCCGTTGATAAACAGCATCGGCTTCGGACAGGCTACAGAAGCCACATGCGGATAATCCATATAATTACGGATACCCGGTATAAGCATGGAATAGGCCGAACCGCCCTTATTCTGGTTATTTGTCAATGTCATCAGACTGTCGGTCGTATTCATCCAGCATACAGCAGCCCCAGCCTTGACGGCATCGGTAGCTGCAGCGGTCATCCATGCACGGTGCGCCCCCATGGAAAATCCCATCGTACCGACCTTTTCCTTATCTACCTGAGGCAAAGATGCCAGAAACTCGGCACTCCGTATGTCATCCCACGCAATCAAAGAACCCCAATTCATTCCCATTTGCAACATATTGGCCGCCAAAGCCTGCTGGGAATCATAACGGGCATATTCCTTGCGTCCGCGTTCACCCCAGAAAAGGGCGTCGACAGCCAATACCACATAACCGTTTTTGGCCAGATAATCGCCTACATACTGACCGTCGTAGCACACAACCGACCAGTTGTCGGCATCTTTCATTATCGTTTCCGAAACATGGAACGGTCGTACCATCTTCTCCTTTCCGATTGTAAAATGGGCTCCATGGTCATGAAGCAACAACACTCCCGGAAAAGGCCCCTTACCGTCGGGTACCAGCAGATAGGCAGGCACACGGTACCATTCCGAAAGATTGAACACAATCTTCTGTACGACATATCCATCACGTTTTTCACTGTCGATCACCTTCATGTCATAAGGCGCTGCCGGAGGAGCCGGCTGCATACATTCAAGCAACTTGTTTCTGGCCTCTTCACGCCATTGCCCGAAACTTTTTCCAGTAGTATTCTCCCACGCCATCGGATAAGTGAGCAACTGCTTCATCTGCCTGTAGAACGAAGGCATATTGTCTTCCACCTCGTAACCGGCAAAATTACTGTCACGCTCTACCTGCTCCAGCCAGCCGGGATAGGCCGACAATATACGTTCGGGAGCATAGGTATACCAGTCGTACCCTACCCTGCGTTCGGGTTTTACATCCGACAGCCTGTACACCTTCACCCCGTCACGGTTACACATAAACGGCGTATTGTCGGTCATCTCATAATAACGCGACCAGATACGGGGAGCCTTCCTGTCCTTTACCACAACCCGATCGAACGGATACTCCGGATTGGTAGCCTTATCGGCCGGAACAGCGACCTGTTCCACACGGATACCCTTGATGGCTACTTTTTCCAGCCAGGCTACTGCCGATTTTACAGCTTCTGTAATCTGTGCAGAAGGATGCGGGATTTCCATCAGCAGACTGATGACATCACAGCTTTCGCCGGCCGTAAGAGACGCCAGCTCGAACGAACGAGCTCCTGTGGGCAAAAGAGTTTCATTATCATGCTGTTGCCCCCATACGGTCTTTACCCCGTCCTGTACATACTGGGTACGCAGAATCATGTCAATTCCCTTTTCAAAAGCCTGATAGATGCGCCTGCGTGTCGTATCGTCCAACCAACCGAAATTTATGTCCCCTTCATTGATATGAAGAAAAAGACGGAGCACACCTGTAGACACCTCATCATTGAACGTGATTGCATCCACATCCCAACCTCTCCATCCACCGTTCTTCTTTTGGGTACGCAACAGGAAATCCAGACCTCTTTGGGCCGCATCCTTATATTTGGAGACTTTTGTCAACGTATAGACCTGGGCCAGATATTCAATCTGCGAATAGGTATTCCGGTTATCAAGCGTACTTCTCCGCTGATGACCGTCTATAGTAGCCTTAACGGAATCCGTATTCAGTTCGGCCTGCCAGTCAATGTTCTTAGGCCAGCCGCCGTCCTCATTCTGGTACGCTACAAAATTATCGGCTATCTTCACATATTGTTCCGGCGTAAAACGCTTATAGTTCCGGTCGGGATTCACCAGATTCCAATGGTGGATACCATCGGAAAAAGGCTTCATGGATGGAATGTCCTGAGCCTCGGCATACATCCCCACCCCCAACATCATTGCATATACACAATATCTTTTCCAGTTCATGGTAATTAGATTTTTAGATTTACGACCAAAAATACGTAAAATCCGAAGTTTTCAAAGGGAATAATTGTTCTAATATGGTGATTATTTCACCGTCAAGATGATAAATCTGATAAAAAACGTTTTTCCGGTAATCACGGACGGATTTTCCATCATAAAAAAAGAACTTGAAATCTTTTCCGGAAGATCAGGTTCTTTTTCAGAAACATCAAGGTCTTCCATCCAAGATTCCAAGTTCTTTTATCTAAAATTTCAAGTTATCTCCTCCAACATTTCAAGTCCTTTTCCTGACGGTTTGTTTCCACCGTTATAATCCTCGCTATTTCTGAGAATATAAATGATTGACCAGACCGTTCATATAGACTTCCAGATTCGTATATTCCGCACTCAAGTTATATCCGGCGGAATCAGAAGCGTCCTCCGGATCCAGACCATGTTCCTTTTCCCATGCGTCCGGCATACCGTCGGCGTCACTGTCGGCCGGGACTTCCGCCGTTTTATATTCCGGCCATCCACCGACGTCACTCGGCTGGTCTATTATCCCTAACGAACTTCCATGACTTCCCGTATAACTGTAAATACCTTTTCTAGTCTCATCCACAATACGGCAGTCATATGAATCACGCCTGTAAGAAGCACCTGCATACGCCAGAACAGACTCGAAGGCATCCCATGCCGGTTGCAAGGTAGACCGTTCCGCTATTTCAAACGGTTTGTCGGACAAAAGTTCATTCTTCGGAGCAAACTTGCCGCTAACAACCAACCCCACCGTATTATCCTTATTCACCTTCATCATATCCTGACGTTGCTTGTCTGTAAGACTGCTGCAGGTAGGATCCATGTAATTCCCGTTAAAGTAAAACACGCCATGTACTCCTTTGACATTATTGTTTTTCCCGTCATCGGCATATGCTGTAAACAAACGCTTGTACGACGACTTGGTTGCGGTAAACGGTCCCGGCTTATAATAATTGTTCAGAAAATTATAGCTTCCTCCTTCACCGGCATAAGCTCCCGCGCTTCCATAATTATAGATCACATTATTGAACAGATCCACCTTCTCTTCCTCCGGCTTACCTGTATAACGGCTGCCACACAGACGCGGGGTACGGTTGGTATGGTTTGCCAACAGATTATGATGAAAAGAAGCTGTCTGTCCTCCCCAGATGCCACCATATCCATGAGCCCCTTTTTCATGAATGGAATTGGCCAGGCTTTCACTGATGATACACCATTGCAGAGTAAAGTTACTGTTGTCATAGAACGTAGCACATTCATCGGTACTCCAGCTCATGGAACAATGGTCGATGATGATATTCCGGTGATTCTGGAACGCATTCATCGCATCGTCTCCTTTCCGTTTGGCATCGGCCCCCATCCGTGAACGGATAAAACGGACAATTACATTATCGGCCTGGATATTGAACGTATAGTTCTTCAGACAGATACCGTCTCCCGGAGCCGTCTGCCCCGCAATTGTCACATCACCGTTATGTATCTTCAACGGTTCGGTCAGCTCAATAATTCCACTTACCGCAAAAACAATGGTACGCGGCCCCTTCTTGCGGATAGCCCAACGCAAAGTCCCTTCCGACCCGTCATCTTTCAACGAACGGACCACAAGAACCTTTCCACCTGCTCCACCGGATGTATACTTGCCTGCCCCGTCTGCTCCGGGAAATGCCGGGATGTGTGAACGGTCGGGAGCCGGATACTCCTTCAAGGGGACAACCCCTCCGCCGACCGCCGGTAATGCCGACATAGGTGACGAAGCCAAAGACATAGTCAATGCCAGAAAAGAAATGCTAAACAATACATTTTTCATAGAAGCACATTATTTTAATATCAACAAATTACATCAGAAAAACGTCCAAAAATAAACCTTTCTTTATGACCGGACATAAAAAATATGTTTTATCTGCCGTATTTTTAGTCATATACACAAAAATTCCACCAGAAACCTTCATTTATTCTACACGGATGAAAGATATACCGGCCTGAAAATAAAACAAGCCTTTAAAATTCAGGGTATAAATCTTTGACCAACTCATTCAAGTAAACTTCCAAGTTGGTATATTCCTTGCTTAAATTGTATTTTACAGCGTCAGATGCATCATCCGGGGCCAACCCTTTCTCTTTTTCCCAGTCATCAGGCATACCATCCTGGTCGGTATCAGCCAATGAGCTTCGGGTCTCAGTATATTCAGCCCATCCTTCCACATCCTTCTGGGTATCGATGAATCCGTAATCACTTCCATTCGAGCCATGGTACGTGTACGTTCCCTCGCGTGTTTCCTTTACAATACGGGTATCGATTGCATCACGTTTGTCAGAAGCTCCCGCATAGGCCAGAACAGATTCGTATGCATCCTTTGCCGACTGCAGATAAGTATAATCATCCGAAATCTCGACCCGTGAAGCTAACAGCAATCCTTTAACCGGGACTTCGTCATTCTTGACAACAAACGCCGTAGAACAGGTATTGTCGGCATTGGCTGCCGCTATCTCCTTCTGCTGGCTGCTGGAAAGATCGGTACGTGAATTATCCATGTAATTCCCGGCCAGATAAAACATCCCTGCTACCCCTTTAGCCTGGTTGTTCTCTCCGTCATCGACATAGGCTGTAAAGAAACGGCAATGTACCTTTTTTGGTGCCGCTACAGGACCCGGTTTATAATAATTGTTCAGGACATTATAAGAACCTCCCTGTGCACCGTATGCACCTTCACTCGCCCAGTTATAGACCACATTGTTGCACAATTCCACCTTTTCCATGTCCGCACGGTTCGAATAGCGGCTTCCGCAGAGACGTGGTGTACGGTTACTGTGATGTGCCAGCAGATTATGATGGAAAGTAGCCGGACTACCTCCCCACAAGCCTCCATATCCATGTCCTCCTTTGACATGGACCGAGTTGGTCAGACTCTCACTTACGATACACCACTGCATGGTAAAATCTGTATTCCCGTAAAAAGAGGCACATTCATCGGTACTCCAGCTCATGGAGCAATGATCGACAATGATGTTCTTCTTGCCCGGATAGGAACTCTGATAACCGTTCATCGCATCGTCTTCAGTCTTACACTCATCCCCCATACGGCAACGGATGAAACGGATAATGACATTATTGGCATTTACCCGTAACGTATAGTTTTTCAAGCAGATTCCTGCTCCCGGAGCTGTCTGTCCGGCTATTGTTATATCATCATTCTTTATCACCAGTTGTTTGGCCAATTCGATGACTCCGCCTACAGCAAAGACCACGGTTCTTTTTCCCGAAGCTTCCACAGCATGACGCAATGTTCCGACAGATCCGTCATCTTTCAATGAAGAGACAACATAAACCTTGCCTCCGGCACCTCCTGCCGTATAACGGCCGGCTCCATATGCACCGGGAAATGCGATAATTCTGGAACGGTCAGGAGCATCATACTCCGGAAGGGTGGAGGCACTGCCATCATCACCTGGTTTTTCAGGTGTAGGATTTTCCGGATTGGCATCCGGAGTATTACCCAACTTGGGTTCATCACCTGAACACGAAATAAAAGTAAGCAGAAAAAAAACGCATAAAACGCTTATACAGTTATTTGACATATTATTAATAATAGAATTAAGGAAATAGTTATCGGGTAAAGACAAGACATCTGAAATGTTTCTCTCCCTACAGAGAATCATTAAAAAAGGAGATATGTCAGGAAGACATATCTCCTTCTATTACAATACAATAACCTTATACGTTATTTTTTATACCAGCGCGGATCACCGCAATTGTCTTTACCGGCAAAGCTGTTATCAATGATAGTAAAGTCAAAATTAGCCGGATCCTGGAACAACTGTGCCTCTGTTCCTTCATAATCCGTCAGTCCGCTGAATTTATTGCCTGTGAAATAAACGTCACTTGTCTGGTATGAATTGTCAACAGTCACATTGCCTGAAGCACGGATACCTTTTGTCGTTTCGGTTGCCGTACTACCCAGAATTGTATTCTTGATGGTAACACCTTCGGAAGGGCCGTAAGAATCGCTGCCACAATCCAACAGATAATCACCGCTACCGATTACCTTACTTAACGTACAATCTTCAATAACCAGCGAAGTGAAGTTAGTATTCTTACTGTATACAAAACTCTTACCCGTATAGACGATAGTAGATTGGGTAAAGCGGACATTTTGAATCGTACCCTTACCGCTTCCGGCATCCACATGTACCAAACTGTATGTTCTGCTTGTAGAACCATATACCGTACATTTTTCGAAGATCAGTTCATTAATCACTTTGGCATCCGATTCCTTCATTCTGACAGGACACTGCTTGAAGTCATGAATAAAGCAGTTACTGAACTTGACGGTACCAACCGTAGCTTCAACATCCTGATTGATGATATATTCACCATACTCACCCGTCAATTCAACATTTTCAAAATTGACAAATGCATGTGTTCCTTCCAGATTGAAATTCTTGACTCCTACCACAGCCTGTTTATCTCCCGGCATACCAAAGAACGTTACAGACATTCCGTCAGGAATATCCAGAGTTTCTTCATTGTAATATTCGGCACCTGCTGCCAAAGTAACATTCACTGTCTGATAACCTTGAGCCAACAGATCTTCCAGAACTGCATTATTCAACGAATCGCTTGCTGCCAAATTGTATGTAAAGTCCGCATCTGGAACCTGTGCTGTTGTTGTAAATTCGAGTACACCACGTTTGGTTTCACCCAAGTACAGCGTAGCTGTATAAGAGGTCAACGGAGTCAGACCTGAAATTGTAGCAGTTCCGGCTGTTTTCTCATCGGCCGACAGGTTATAAGAAACGACTACCGCTCCATTGGCATCAGTAATATCGATTCGTTCTACATCGGCTCCAGCCTCCCAACGTAAAGTCACAGATTCAGCTTTCAAATCATTACCGGAAAGTGATTCAAAAATCTGCTCTGTCTTTGTCGTAAAGCTATAGTCATCCAGATACGACCATCTGGAATCCTGCTTGCCGTCGGCTACGGCCTTCATACGCAAGAAATACTTTGTATCAGCCTTCAAACCTGTAATGACATACGGACTTTCAACAATTGAATTGTCTGAACCGTACACCACAGCATTAGAGCCACCCATCTCAATATCGTTATAAAGACTATCGGTACTGATTTCAATGATATAACTTGTAGCACCGGTTACAGTAGTCCATGACACCTCGGCAGTAGTAGCATCTTCCGACACAGAAATCTTGTCTTCCTGCACACTGAATACACGGTCGTAAGATTTGTCTACATCCCAATCATTACCATCGGTACATGAAACGAAGCTGAATGCAGACATAAGCATCAAAACTCCTGTACCAGCAATATATTTAATGTTTTTCATCTTTTATTCCTTTATTTGATTTGCAATGATTAATCTGTATATCCGTAAGAATTATGCAATGCTCCGCCAGCAGCAGAAATCGTAGTTGATCCGATCGGCAGCAGATAACGGTTGATAACTTCTACATTGTCCCCCACAAGACCACTGGAAATAGAAGGAAGATTTATCTTCAGATTCTTCTGAGCATCATCCACTCTTTCTTTACCGAAGAAATCCTTACTGTCATCATAATCTTTATCAGATTTTCCTTCAGGCAGACCATACCAGGTGATACTAGACATGTCTATAGTAGTCTGTGCAGCATCCGAATAGTTGAAATAGATTTTCTCCGGATAACCGTTCACCTCATCCTGCATCTGAGAAACATAGGCATCTTTAAATTCATTGATTTTCTCAGCCAGCAGATTCCAACGGATCAGGTCAAATTTACGTACTCCTTCACCGGCAAGTTCCCACGCATTTTCATCGACGATAGCATCGAACATAGCATCTTTCGTTGCAGCGATTCCGTTAACATAAGCTTCGGCATCGGCCTTATCAGCATCGGCAAACGCACGGCAATGAACCTCCTTCAATGCCTGACGGGCTGTCAAACCGGCATCACCGCTATAGCTTCCGTCAGGACCAGCCAATTCGTTCATGACTTCTGCATACATCAGCAATACCTGAGAATAACGCATACGGACAACATTGATACCGGTCATCCATTTGGCATTACCTGTAGCAATAGCCGACTGACGCCATTCTTCATCCATCTTACGGACATCCCATTTCCCTACATAAATGGCAAAAGGAGAATTACCGATAAAGCTTTCCTTAATAGCACCATTCTCTTCCTTCAACTGTACCTGTGCACAAGTAATGTCCCGACGCTGGTCCTTCTTGTCGTATGACCAGAACAAAGGTGCAGTCACTTTCATCTTACCGGATGAATTACCCTTGGCACCGTAATAGGCACTCGCACCGTTTATACGGACCCCGACAGTATAACCCAATTCACCGCTGACACCCAGTCCCATCGGTATTTCAAAGATATTTTCACGGTAAGTCTGATCAAGTTCACGCTGGTTCAGCAGATACCATTCATTCTCGAACGACGGATTCAGATTATGTGTAGAATTGGAAACTACTGCGCTCAAATGTTCCAATGCCAGTTCATACATTGCCTTACGGGTAGCGGCATCACAACGCTGAGTTGGATAGGTGGGATCCGAATAAGTAGCAGTTTCATAACCTTCTTTTGCCTTTTCACGGATGGCCCATCCCGCACGGGTCAAAGCAATCTGTGCCAGCAAGGCATGTGCATAACCCTTGGTTACATGTTCGGTAGTGTATGTAGAAACTTCACCGGCCCATGGCAGATACTCAATGGCCTCCTTCAAATTGACCATCAAAGTGTCCATGATGACATCACGGTCGGTCTTTGCCAGATATGCATTACTCAAATCAGACTGACTCGGTTCAAGTTTCATCGGAATATCCCCAAAGAAACGGATCAGATCCAGATAAAGCATGGCACGCAATGTCAGGGCTTCTCCCTTATAACGCAGCATGGTAGTCGCCTCAGAACCTCCAGCCGCAACCAACGGGCTGTTATTGACCATGTCAATAGCCAGATTAGCATTCTCTATGGCACCATACATCTTGGTCCACATATCACTTAACTTAGACCAGCCCGGATTCGCATTATAGTTCATGTTACCACGTTCACTGGAAGAATTGACAGCATCATCTCCCAAGCCATCCACCAATTCACAATCGGAATTCAATCCCCAAATGATAGGAATTGCCTGTGAGTAAGTAATGTCATTTGTCAGGTCGCCATAAATCTTATTGACAGTCAGTCCTGTATAATAACTTGACTGAGATATGGTTTCAGACGTCAGGTCCGAAGGTGAATTCTGTTCCAGAAAATCGGAGCAGGCTGTTGTTGAAAGGACCCCGGCACCCAGAATAAACAGTTTTACTATATTTTTCATAAAATAATCTCCAAACTTAATATTGTTTTTTAGAATGTAACATTGATACCACCGACAAATGAACGGCTCTTCGGATATGCAGCATAGTCAACACCCGGGTTCATCGGATTCTTCTTACTGCTTGTATCCACTTCAGGATCTGCACCAGAATAATTTGTAATGCAGTATAAGTTATAGCCTGTCACATAGATTCTGATTCTTTGGGCAAACACTTTCTTAGCCCATGACTTCGGCAACGTATAACCTACAGTAATATTATTGATACGCAGGAATGAAGCATCCTCAACAGCATAGTCTGTCAACTGCATAGTTGAAACTGCAGCCGGATTATAGATAGCAGCATTCGCATTGATTTCATTCAGACGTGCAATCAAATTTTCAGCACCTCCGTAAGCTTCAATCGTATTGACACTAGGACGTCCCAGATTCAGACCTGTACTCGGGTCAATCCAAGTATAACGGCCGTTTGCCAAAGAGAAATCATTATTCAGGTTATAACCTTTGGCCGAACCGGTGTAGAATGACAAAGCCAACTTGGTACCGTTAATAATCTGGTTACCTACCGAATAATTGAAGAACAGGTTAAAATCAAAGTTACCGATTGTTCCATCAAAACCGAAACCACCGGTTACAGGAGCAACCGTATTTCCCAGTCTCTGTTTTACCGGTTCACCGTTCTCATCACATACCAACTTCAATGCACCCGGATACAAAGTACCACCGGTAATTGATTTACTGTTATCCTGGATACCGTCTCTCAATGCCCAACTGGTACCGTTCAGCACCAATTCACCGTTCGGATTAGATACCGGGTCATAAGCTGTAAAGAAACCGTTTGTCTTATACCCCCAGATTTCTCCCAGGCTACCACCTTCTTCCACACAATAGTTTTCATATTTGGCCAATGTACTTCCAGCCCATGAATAAGACTGCTGCCACGGATTATCAGAGTTCAATTCATCAATCCGGTTCTTGTTATAAGAAATATTGAAATTAAAATTCAAACTGGCATTCTTCTTATCCAGCATCACAGCATTCAACGACAATTCGATACCTTTATTCGAGGTCTTACCGAAATTCTGGTACTGATAGCTGTAACCGGTATTGGACGGAATCTCAGTCTGCATAAGCAGGTCTTTTGTCGTATTCCAATAAACATCGACAGAACCCGACAGACGGTTGTTCCAGAAACCAAAGTCAATACCCAAATTTCGGGTAATGGTAGTTTCCCATTTCAGCTCCGGATTAGAGAGGGTAGTTCCATGTTCCAACATAGATCCACGGTTTTCATCAAAGAAAGGTGCCTTCGATGTGTTTCCAGACAAAGAGAACGTGCTGTACATCAAACCTGAGTTAATACGGTTATTACCGGCTGTACCGAAACTCAGACGCAATTTCAGATTAGACAGCCACTTGGAAGTGTTTTTCATGAATGCTTCATCCGAAATACGCCAAGCCAATGCTGCAGAAGGGAAGACACCCCATTGATTACCTTTAGCAAACTTGCTGGAACCATCGGCACGTACTGTCACTGTCATCAGATATTTATCCATCAATGTATAATTCGCACGTCCAAAGAAAGATACCATATTATCTTTAATACCAATATTGGTCTGATTAGGCAATGCAGTACCGGCACCCATATTGGCCAGAACTTCATCAATAGTCATAGATGTAGGAAAAGCAACAGAAGTATTTTCCAAAGTCGTTTCCTGACTGCTGCTTACTTCATGACCTAACAGGACATTCAAGCGGTCACGTCCGCCAAACATTTTCTTGTTGTCATAAGTAATGGTATTCGCATTACGCCAGTTCTTGGTCACATCACGGTTAAATACTGCCTGCGGCTGACCGTTATAACCCAGTTTTGAATTCTGGACTGCGTCAGACGACCATACCTGATCCGTATTTTCATATTTCCATCCATAACCGAATTCAGAACGGATTGTAATATTCTTGAATGGCTTCCAGTTCAAACCTACGTTATAATTCTGATTGAGAGTAGATTTTTTCTTATAAGTAGCAAGCAGACGTTCCAACGGATCCTTCTGAGTACCTGTATTATTTTCATCATCATCAGAATTGGAGGTCAGCGGATCAACAGGACGGAAACGGGCCGAATTGGCTACAATTGAATTTGCAGCATTAGATTCGTTTGTATCGGCACCACCACTCAATCCATCAATTGTAGTATAACTCATACGAGCATTAAAATCCAATGTCATCCATTTGCTCAATTCTGCATTGATCTTTGCATTGATGTTATCTTTGCTGTAACCGGATCCCAACATAATACTTTCCTCACCGTTGTGAGCGTAGCTTACATTATATTTGATCTGCTTACTACCGCCGCTCACATTTACGTTATATTGAGTCTGGTTACCGGTACGACCGAAGATTTCATCCTGGAAATCTTCACCTTCAACCGACTTCCAGATATCCAGATCCTGATAATTACCATAATCCGTAGACCCCAATTCGTGTTGATAAGCTACATAGTCATAAGGACTCATCACCTTAACCAACTTAGTTACCTTCTTGAATCCATAAGAAGCGTTGAAATCCACCTGAGTCTTACCTTCAGAACCACTCTTTGTAGTCACGATAATTACACCGTTTGCACCACGGGCACCATAGATAGCTGTTGAAGAAGCATCTTTCAATACGTCAATACTCTGAATTTCAGACGGAGCAATATCACTGATACTTGATACAGGAAAACCATCAACTATATATAACGGAGAATTATCCTGCGACAAGGATCCACCTCCACGTACACGTATCTTCATCTCTGCATCAGGAGAACCTTCAGTTGTAGTAATGTTCACACCAGCCAGTTTACCGGTCAAAGCCTCTGCCGCACTGGAAACCGGAACCGCAGCAATCTTTTCTGAGCTGACTGAAGCAACTGCACCAGTCAAATCACGCTTGTTGACTGTACCATAACCGATCACCACAACCTCATCCAGAGTCTCGGAATCCTCTTCCATGGTTACATTTAAGGTAGCCTGACCTTCATACTTGACTTCTTTTCCCTTATAACCGATATAAGTAAAAGACAATACATCCGATTTCTTTACTCCTGTAAGAATAAAATCACCGTCAATACCTGTAATAGTACCGTTTGTAGTACCTTTTACCAATACGTTTACGCCGATCATCGGCTCTCCTGTCTTGTCTTTCACGATACCTTGAACCTGCTGTCCCTGCGCAAAAGAAACAAGACAAAACAAGCCCAACAAGAAAGTCAAAACATTTCTTCTCAGTTTTTGTTGATAATACATAAAAAAGATGTGTTTAAAATAGTGTCATTTAAAAAAATCCAGTGTGCAAAGTTCATTTTAAACACATCCTTCTATGTGCATTTTTTGTTTTTAGTTATATAATAATTGTTTTTATTTACAAGGATTCCATTCACTTGTTGTCGAGAAGACCGAATCTAGATTTATTTCAGACACTTCTTTATCAGACAGTTGCCGTGACCAAGCCACACGTCCTGATAAATCTGCTCCTTCTCCTGAATTCTTAAATTCTGCATAACGTGCAGTCTTTTCGTTAGCCTTGTTCCTCCAGTTGTTCCAGCCTTGCGGAACAATATGTTTACCCAACTCACAATTCATAAACAAGGTATAGGCGTAAGGTCTCCACGGACGTCCTAGATAAACTTTACTTACAGAATCATCTGCAGTCAGCCTGCATTTGTTGAACACGTAACCATACATGACATTCTGTGGTGTAGAAGCTGCAGTCACATAAGAATCGGCCTTACTATGAATGACACATTCCTCGAACCAGGCTGTAGACGGTCCGAATATAAAATCGGTAGTCCCTTCAATATAACAATGGTCAAAATAAAGACGGGTACCGGCCACTCCGGTATATACCGTATCCTGATTACCCAGAAAACGGCAATTGATGAAACGAAGACAATCACCCTCCGTATGCAGGGCAACCGCCTGTCCCAACCGGGGAGCATTGTTTTCAATCGTAATGTTACGGAAAGTGATATGGCTTCCCTCTACCTTAACCGTATAGGTGCGGAACGTTCCCATATGGTTCATATTGGCATGATCGGCATGAGTGATAACCGTATTGTTGACATCCTCACCTATAATCTCCACATTCTGAATCCATGAAGGAACAACCAGCTTCTCCTTATATATTCCGGACTTCACATAAATTTTCACATCAAAGTCCATAAAAGCCCTTATCGCCTCCAATGCCTCGGCTATTGTCTGGTAATCACCGGAACCGTCCTGAGCCACCACCAACTGGCGAGGTTCCGCAAAGCGCCTCTGTTCTTTCGGTAAACGTTCCCACTCCAATGAGGCCATAATAAACGGAGCGACAGCCTTCGGATCATTGTCACGGATCTGTTCATGGATATAATAGTCATAATCACCCGAACGATAGACCTTGCCGCCAAGGCCCGCAACCGCACATGCTTTCGTAATCGACACCAACCCGTTATCATCTACCTTAATGAACTCATTCAGAATCCCTTCGTATCCTTTCCGTGCAACCGAAAAATATGAAGCCGGCAGATAACCTTTGCGGATTCCTTTCAACAAGGAATAGACAAACATGGACGAACAGGAAGACTCCAGATAATTGCCTTCATCACCGCTTCTGTCCATCACCTGATACCACAAACCTTCCGGACTCTGGTATTTCTTGAGCTGCTTGGCTATATTGTCGAATATGGCCAGGACCGAATCACGCCCTTCCTCATGCAAAGGGATATAGTCAAGCGCATCGACAATGGCCATAGCATACCATCCCAAAGCACGCCCCCAAGTATGAAGAGACTGCCCGGTAGACTTATCCGCCCACTTTTCAGTCTTACTTACATCGCAGGCATGCCGATACAGGCCAGTTTCCGGATCGTAAGTATGTAAAGCTGCCAGCTTTATCTGCCTGATTACCTCCTGATAAGAATCCGGCTCATTATTCCGGAAAGCATATTCCGCCAGATAAGGTGCACCCATATATACTCCGTCCAGCCACATCTGATGCGGATAAATCTTCTTATGCCAGAATCCACCGTCGGCGTTACGTGGCTGACCGTCGAACTGACTTCTGAACAGATCAAGCGCCTTCTTATATTTTTTATCTTTTGTCTGCTCATAAATACGGAACAGAATCTTTCCCGAATTTACACGGTCGAGACTATAATCTGCCAACTTGTATTTCTTTACCGTTCCGTCGGCATTTACCATCGTATCGGCATAGGCCACTGCATAATCAAAAAACTTAGAATCACCATACCGGTCATAGACATCGAGCATAGCCCCCAGTTCCAACCCGTGACAATAATCCCACTTCAATGCAGGCTGGAAATCCAGCTGCCAGGACTCCGGCCAGCGCACCATTTCCGATTCGGCCATTCTCACCGACCACGGCTTCTGCTGTTCCACAATATCGGCCTTAGCCTGTATACCTCCAAACAGGAAGGCGAACATTCCCAGACACCCCAATACTATTCCTTTGTTTCCCATATCTTAATATTAAAGTTATTTCTATTGACAAATATAACAAATAACCCATGTAACAGATGTGGATTTTCTGTGCTTATAAGTAGATTAATTAACCACCTCTTATAATTATTGTGTGCGAACACTAAAAAAATTGTGTACGAACACTGAAAAAAATGTTATTAATTTGATTTAATTAAGATTTTAACACTAAATGAATTGCAAATTATAAGAAAACAAAGTACTTTTGATGCAAAACATTTTATTTATTAACCCTAAACCTCTATTTATAGAAAGACAAACAGAAGAATATGGAACAAGTTTTTAGTTATATCATCGGCCTGGGCGCGGCCGTTATGATGCCTATTATTTTTACAATACTCGGAGTATGCATAGGTATTAAATTCGGAAAAGCTTTAAAAAGCGGTTTATTAGTCGGAGTCGGATTTGTAGGACTCTCTGTCATTACAGCCCTTCTGACCAGTAGTCTGGGAGATCCACTGAAAAAAGTAACCGAAATTTACGGATTAAGTCTAGGAATCTTTGATATGGGATGGCCAGCCGCCGCATCTGTTGCCTATAACACATCGGTAGGAGCCTTCATCATTCCGGTATGTCTGGCAGTCAATATCGTAATGTTGCTGACCAAAACGACAAAGACCGTCAACATCGATTTATGGAACTATTGGCATTTTGCCTTTATCGGAGCAGTAGTCTACTTCGCAACCGACAATATCTGGTGGGGATTCTTTGCTGCCATCATCTGCTATATCATCACGTTGGTCATGGCCGATCTGACCAGCAAGCAATTCCAATCATATTACGATAAGATGGACGGAATATCCATTCCACAACCGTTCTGCCAAGGTTTCGTTCCCTTTGCTGTAGTCATCAACAAGGCATTGGATCTGATTCCTGGTTTCGACAAACTCTATATCGACGCTGAAGGCATGAAAAAGAAATTCGGCATTATGGGAGAACCTCTATTCCTGGGAGTTATCGTCGGATGCGCCATCGGTGCCCTTGCCTGTGAAAACAGCCGGCAGCTGGTTGACAATATTCCCTCTATCTTGGGACTGGGTATCAAGATGGGAGCCGTAATGGAACTTATTCCACGTGTCACGGCATTGTTCATCGAAGGTCTGCGCCCGATATCAGACGCAACACGTGAACTGATTGCCCGCAAGTTCAAAAACAGCGCCGGTCTGAATATCGGAATGAGTCCGGCTCTGGTTATCGGACATCCTACCACACTGGTAGTTTCCCTGCTGCTGATTCCGGTAACATTATTCCTGTCTGTCGTTTTGCCGGGCAACCAATTCCTTCCTCTGGCTTCACTGGCCGGTATGTTCTATCTGTTCCCGGCAGTTCTTCCAATCACAAACGGTAACGTCTTGAAAACCTTTATTATCGGTTTGGTAGCACTGATTGTAGGCCTCTATTTTGTAACCGACCTGGCCCCATTCTTTACCCAGGCAGCGAAAGACGTATACGAAAAGACCGGCGACTCGGCCGTAAAAATACCGGACGGATTCCAGGGAGGAGCACTGGACTTCGCATCAAGCCTCTTCTCATGGCTTATATTCCATCTGATGTACAATCTGAAAATCATTGGCTCCATCATTCTGGTTCTCTGTACTTTGGCTATGGCCATATTCAATCGGAGCAGAATCATAAAAGAAAGTCGCAACAATCAATAATATAAATAAACAATATAAAAACATAAAGACATGAAAAAATTAGCAATCGCAATGATGTTGGGTATCACCGCTTTATCAGGAAATGCCCAGATTACCAGTTACAAAATCCAGACAGCATGCAATCCGCAGGATGTAAAAACCTACGATACAGAAAGATTGCGCAGCAGTTTCATGATGGACAAGGTTATGGCTCCAGATGAAATCAACCTCACCTATTCCATGTATGACCGCTTTATCTTTGGTGGTGCAATGCCGGTGAATAAAGAACTCACCTTGGATACCATCGATCCTTTGAAAGCCCCGTATTTCCTGTTCAACCGTGAATTAGGTGTCATCAACATAGGTGGTGAAGGTATTGTAACAGTCGACGGAAAGGAATATAACCTGAACTTCAAGGAAGCCCTCTATATCGGCAGAGGCAACCAGAAAGTTACCTTCAAGAGTAAAGATGCCAGCAAACCTGCCAAATTTTATCTGAACTCGGCTACAGCACATAAGGCTTACAAGACCCAATGGATTACTCTAGACGGACGTAAAGGCTCATTGAAAGCCAATTCATTCGCTGCCGGAAAGATGGAAGACAGCAACGACCGTGTCATCAACCAATTGATTGTAAACAATGTACTGGAAGAAGGCCCGTGCCAGTTGCAGATGGGACTGACCGAACTTAAACCGGGTAGTGTATGGAATACAATGCCGGCACACGTACACAGCCGTCGTATCGAAGCCTATTTCTATTTTAACCTTACTCCGGGTAACATGATCTGCCACCTGATGGGTGAACCTCAACAAGAACGCCTGGTATGGTTGGCAAACGAACAGGCCATCATGTCACCCGAATGGTCAATCCATGCAGCAGCCGGAACCAGCAACTACATGTTTATATGGGGTATGGCCGGTGAAAACCTGGATTATGGCGATATGGACAAGATTGAATACACAGAAATGAGATAAAACCCTAAAAATCTAATTTATAAACTTTTACCTAAAAAACTAATTCTATACAATGAGTAATGTTAAAGAAACCGGCGGAAAAATGACCAACTACCGCTGGGTAATCTGTACGATGCTGTTCCTGGCAACCGCCGCCACCTATATGGACCGTCAGGTCCTTTCACTGACATGGAAGGACTTCATCGCCCCCGAATTAAACTGGACCGATGCCAACTACGGTACAATTACAGGTGTCTTCTCTATCGTATATGCCATCAGCATGTTGTTTGTCGGTAAATTCATCGATAAGGTAGGGACTAAAAAAGGTTATCTGATATGCTTCGGCACATGGGTTGTGGGCGCTGCCCTACATTCCATTTGCAGTATCCTGACTAACGGAATCGTCGGTGGTGAATGGATGCTCACATTCGGTGCAGCCCGTGAAAACCTGGCTATGCTGAAAACCGTCGGAAATACCGCTCTTGCCATATCAACCGTCAGTGTATGGCTATTCATCTTCATGCGCTGTATCGTTGCCATGGGTGAATCGGGTAACTTCCCTTCAGCTATCAAGATTACAGCCGAATACTTCCCGAAGAAAGACCGTGGTTTTGCAACAGGTCTGTTCAATGCCGGTGCACAGATAGGTGCATTGGTAGCACCGTTCATTATTCCGGTTGTAGCCAGCAGTTTCGGATGGGAAATGGCGTTTATCGTAATGAGTGGATGCGGTCTGGTATGGATGATTCTGTTCTACAAGGTATACGACAAACCGCAGAAAAGCAAACATGTCAATGCCGAAGAACTGGCATATATTGAACAGGATACCGTTACAGAAAACACACAAAAAACAGCAACTACAGATGACGGACCTAAAATCGGCCTTTGGAAAGCATTCACATTCCGCCAGACTTGGGCTGTCATTTTCGGACGTTTCCTACCTGACGGTGTATGGTGGTTCTTCCTGTTTTGGGCTCCGGCCTATATCCGCGACGTGTACGGATATACTTCTGATTCAACTATGGGTAAGATGCTGATCTTTACCTTGTACCTGATTTCAATGCTTTCACTGTACGGTAGCTACCTTCCAACCATGTTTATCGAGAAGAAAAAGATGGACCCGTACAAAGGTCGTATGAAAGCGATGCTGATCTTCGCTTTCTTCCCGCTGATCGGTCTGTTCGCTCAGTCGGCAGGAAGCGTTTCATGCTGGTATCCTATCATCATTATCGGTATTATCGGTGCTGCACACCAGAGCTGGAGTGCAAACGTATACTCAGTAGTAAGTGATATGTTCCCGAAATCGGCAGTAGCAACCGTAACCGGTATCGGCGGTATGGCCGGTGGTGTAGGTTGTCTGCTGTTCAACCAATGCTCCGGTCTGCTCTTTACCTATTCAAAGGAAACCAACATGTCATTCCTGGGATTTGAAGGCATTGACGCCGGTTATATGATTGTATTTATCGTAGCTTCTCTGGCCTATATGTTCAGCTGGATCATGATGAAGATTATGGTTCCTAAATATAAACTGGTTGAAGTATAAAATATCCGGAAACTGTAGAATCTTGATTCCAAGATATAAGATCTGAAAGCCAAAAAGAAATCCGGTCCGGCCACAAGCCAGACCGGATTTCTTTTTCACTCTCCGGAAGCATTCATTTCAAATGCTTCTGAATCCATTTCAAATGCCCGTATTCCGTAGCTTCCGAAGTCCAATGTTCATTGATAGGGGTAATAAGCGCCTCTTTCGGGCAATCCAGAATATTATAGACAATGTAACTGGTTGTAGGCGGACAGGTATTATCGTTATATCCCCACGTCATATACACCGGCACCTTGATCTGACGTGCAAAATTAACTACATCATAATATTCCAGCGTATTCAGGATGTCAGTTTTGTCCATACCCTTATAATTCTTGAAAAGATGGGGATAGCCTCCGGCTCTGCCCGCCTTATAGCCGGCCATGTCACTCAATGCCGGGTGATTGGCCACACAGGCTGTCACACGCTTGTCCAATCCTGCTGTAATAAGAGCCAACGCTCCTCCCTGGCTTCCTCCCTGTACAATTACATTTTTACCGTCCCAATCGGGCAGAGAGGTAAGGAAATCAATGCATCTCACACAGGCCATATATACTTTCTTCATGTAATAGTTGTCACGGTTGTCTATTCCATTGACCAGGTAATTGCCAAAAGCAGCCGAAATATCCTTAAAATCCTGCTCGGGAAGTTCCGGATTCAAACCATGGATTTCCATTTCAAGCCGGATACAACCTTCTTCGGCATAATAGATATGACGCTTAGGCTCCTTGATCGTTTTCACCCCCGCTCCCGGAGGACAGAGCACGACCGGGTATTTCCCTTCTGCTTTCGGACGGGTAAGATAGGCATAGACGTAATTCCCCGGACGGAAACACTGTAGCTTGACCAAATAACAATCGGCCTTTTCCGTCGAATATTCCGGCACATATTTCTGCGTATATTTCATCGGACATTTGGCTGCCTCAGCCATATTCTTTTCCCAGAACTGAGTGAAATCGGCCGGCAATTTCGTATAAGGCTGAAGCTTTTCCGGAGAAAAACCGACCTTTACATGATGACTGTATTTCTTGTCACCTATAGAAGCCGTCAGACGGCAATCCAGAAAACCGGGCTGTTTCATTGTCCCCATATCAATGACGGCCCGGCCATTCTTGAGAGTCACTTCACCGGTCTTCCCGTCGGACATCATGTCGGGGGCTATCTCGTAATTTACTTTCAACCCGTCCTGAGGAATACCATAGCGGTAAAACTGAACCTCCACTTCCGCTTTCTCACCGGTCTTATAAAGCCAGTCGGCATGATCGGGAACCGTTACCCATAACACATCACTCCGATAAGGGTAATTCTCGGCAGATACAGAGATATGCCCAAACATAATAATAGCGACCAATAAAGTCAGCACTTTCAATTTCTTTTTCAATTTCATGATAATACAGATTAAGGATTTAACTATTTAGATACCATTAGTTACAAATGTAACAAAAAAGAGAAAAACGACCTGAGAAAAAGAACTTCATCTTTTCACGAAAGACCTTCATCTTCCGATTAAAACAACTTCATCTTCGGACACAGACAACTTTATCTTCCGATTGAAACGACTGCGTATCCTGTAACAAAGAACTTCATCTTTCCAAGTCCCTCCGGAAAGACATAAAGACAGAGGGTATTTTTCCCTTCGAAAAATACCCTCTACCTCTCTATCTAACAGCAGATCCGGTACAGCATCCGCCTTCAATCAATCCTGATAATAGACACGTTTCACACGGTTCGACACACTGGTCAATATTTCATATGGAATCGTATCCAGGAGATCCGACAATACGGTAACCGGCAGTTCGTCACCGAAAATAACAGCCTTATCGCCTTCCTTACAGTCGATGTCGGTCACATCAATCATACATACATCCATACAGATATTCCCTACATAAGGAGCCTTCTTGCCGTTCACCAGGCAATATCCGTGTCCATTCCCCAGATGACGGTTCAGACCGTCGGCATAACCGATAGGAATAGCGGCGATACGCGAATCACGTTCCAACACCCCTTTACGGCTGTATCCCACCGTTTCATCGGCCGGCACATCATGAATCTGCAGGATGGTAGTCTTCAATGTACTGATGTTATGCAGGATGCGGTTTGTGAACGGATCGATTCCATACAACCCGATTCCCAGCCGGACCATATCAAACTGTGCCCCCGGATAACGCTCGATACCGGCCGTATTACAGATATGACGTAAAATCTTATGCGAAAATCCGGACTGAAGGGCAGCCGCAGCTTTTTCGAAGGTTTCGATCTGCCGCCGGGTAAATGAATCGAACCGTTCGGAGTCACTTCCTACCAGGTGAGAAAATACGGAACGTGGGATGACAGCCGACTGGCGGTGCAGACGGTCTACCAACCGGGGCATTTCATCGGGAGCAAATCCCAGACGGTGCATACCCGTATCAATCTTGATATGAATAGGGAAATTGGAAACACCTTCACGCTCGGCAGCCTTGATCAGTTCTTCCAGCAGGTGAAAACTATAGACTTCCGGCTCCAGCTTATAATCGAACATGGTTTTAAAGGCCGTCAGCTCCGGATTCATGATAATGATAGAACTGCCTATACCAGCCTTACGCAAATCGGCCCCTTCATCGGCAACGGCAACCGCCAGGTAATCTACCCGATGGTCTTCCAGTGTCTTAGCTATCTCAAACGAACCGGCTCCATAAGCCGAAGCCTTGACCATACAGACCATCTTCGTCTCGGGTTTCAGCTTGTTACGGTAATAGTTCAGGTTATCTACCAACGCATTCAGATTGATTTCCAAAATCGTTTCATGTACTTTCAGTTCCAGCAGATCGGTAATCTCATCAAAATGGAAGGCACGTGCCCCCTTAATGAGAACCACCTCATTACGCAAAGACGACAAGACGCCCGATTCAATCAGTTCGGCTGTCGTACGGAAAAAGGTCTTCTCCACTTCAAAACGCGAAGCGGCTTCCATCAGCCCCTCACCTACACCGATAATACGATCGACACCCCGACTGTGCACCAGATCGGCCACCTGACGGTATAGCAGCTTGTTCGGCTGGCCACTTTCCAGAATATCCGACAAAATCAGCGTACGATGACGCTTCTTGTCCTCCGTACGTCGCGACATGAAATCGAGTGCTATATCCAACGAAGCGAAATCAGAATTATAACTGTCATTGATCAGCACGCATCCGTTCTTTCCTTCCTTCACCTCCAGACGCATGGCCACAGGTTCCAGTTTCTCCATACGCGCTGCAATATCCTCCGGAGAAACCATCAGATACAGGGCTACCGCCAGGCAGTTCAAGGAGTTCTCGATAGACGCATCATCAATGAAAGGTATACGGTATTCCTTGAAGAAACCCAGGTAACGGTATTTGATGGTAGTACCACTTCCGTCTTTCTCTATATGCTCGATGAACAACGGACGTTCATTGTCCTTCATGGACCACGCTATTTCACGGGAGGTAAACAGAGATTTAGAAACGCAACTGCTTATCAGCTCATTATCTCCGTTATAGACAATCACGTCACAATCCTTGAACAGCTGCAGCTTCTCCATACACTTATCCTGCAGCGATGGAAAGTTTTCCTGATGGGCCCCTCCTATGTTTGTAATGACACCGATGGTGGGTTGGATGATATGCTGTAAAGACTCCATCTCACCCATTTCCGAGATACCGGCTTCAAAAATACCCAATTCGGTATGCTCGTTCATCAGCCATACCGACAGCGGGACACCGATCTGTGAATTATAACTGCGTGGAGAACGGGTAATGACCTTTTCCGGACTCAGCAACTGATAAAGCCACTCCTTGACCACCGTCTTCCCGTTACTTCCGGTAATACCGATAACGGGAACCTGGAATTGTTCCCTGTGCCGGGCAGCCAGTTTCTGAAGCGCCTTCAGGGTATTCCCCACTTTCAGGAAATTGGTATGACGATAATGCGCCAGATCTTCAGGTATATCGGTTACCACGAAATTGCGCACACCTTTATTATATAGGTCGCGGATATATTTATGTCCATCGTTACGTTTAGTCTTTAAAGCAAAAAACAAAGTCTCTTCAGGGAAACACAACGAACGGCTGTCCGTCAAAATCCAATCTATCCTCCCTTCACTGTTTCCAAATCTTTCGGCTCCCAAAACAGAAGCTATTTCTTCAATCGAGCTTGACATAATATAATTTCATTTTGCACATCTAAGTACGGAAAATTTTCCTTTAACCGTTCTATCTTTAACAGAATTTGACTTAAAAAACTCCGGTATGATTCCGAATCGGCATTAAACGGTACATGATTAAGCCCCTTACGGATATCATCCCACTCTTTCATGACGGCCATTGTCCGACGGTCAAAAAATGTCGAACAAAAACACTCCCATATATACGCAACGGCAACCGGATTGGGATGCAGCATGTCGTCGGCATAAAAACGATAGTCGCGCAGTTCATCCATCATGATTTCATAAGCAGGAAAATAATGACAGAAATCGAACAGACCGCACAACTTGTCGACAGCCAGCAGCAATACAGCCTTGTTCAGCTGATTACCATGGAATCCGTCTTTCGAATGGCGGATGGGACTCACCGTAAACAATATCTGCAACTCCGGATTCATTTCATGCAGCTTTTCCAGTAACCGGGTATATGCCGACACAATCTCCTCCACATCCAGCAGGCGCCTCTCGAAACATTTTTCGGGCAATTTATGGCAGTTGCCCACAACCTCCCCCGTTTCTTTCCATTCGTATACCCGGGCCGTTCCGAAAGTGAAAACCATCCACCGGATTTCCGGCAGAGAACTATATGCCTCACCAATCCGGAGATTGATCCGTTGCAGACACGATTCAGCATCCGGATCAGAAAAAGAACCATGATGCATCAGGCTGTACCATAGTCCCCTGTCACAACGCAAGTCGGCCAAGGTATAGACTTTCCCGTCCAGTATCTCATTCAACGCACGGGATATCGACATTGGATTATACAAAATGCCATAAGGGTTGACCATACACGGGAACTTGCTGTCGACCAACAATTTCCCGACATTTTCGGCAAAACAGGACCCCCACAACATCAATTTGTCGGAATGACGGATATTCCATTTCCCGACGGGTAATTCTACTTTAGTCCGGAACTCCATATTAAACTGGTCTTATATTTTTTGATGCAAATGTAAGCACAATACAAGTATTTGTCGTACTTTTGTATTATTAATATTTACAAACGGATGGAACAACCCACTTCTTACGAATTGTTGAATAGAATAAATAGCCCGAAGGATTTGCGCCATCTTCCCGCCGAATCACTGCCGGAAATCTGCCATGAACTCCGACAGATGATCATTGATGAACTGTCACGCAACCCAGGACATTTTGGCTCGAGCTTAGGGGTCATTGAACTGACAGTTGCACTTCATTATACCTTCAATACGCCTTATGACCGCATCGTATGGGATGTAGGCCATCAGGCTTATGGACACAAGATTCTGACAGGCAGACGAGACCGCTTCTGTACAAACCGGAAGCTGAACGGTCTGTGCCCTTTCCCGTCACCGGCAGAAAGCGAATATGACACATTTACGTGCGGACACGCATCCAATTCCATATCGGCTGCCTTAGGTATGGCTGTAGCAGCTGCCAGAAAAGGAGAAGACGACCGCCATGTGGTGGCTGTCATAGGCGACGGTTCCATGAGCGGCGGACTTGCATTCGAAGGACTGAACAATGCATCATCCACCCCGAACAATCTGCTTATCATACTGAATGACAACAACATGGCCATCGACCGTAGCGTGGGTGGCATGAAACAATATCTGCTGAACCTCCAAACCTCTGAAAGATATAACAAGCTACGCTACAAGCTTTCACAAAAATTCCATGAATGGGGGATACTTACCGAGGAGCGCAAGAAAAGCCTGATACGGTTCAACAACAGCCTGAAATCGATGCTTACCCAGCAGCAGAATATCTTCGAAGGCATGAACATCCGCTACTTCGGCCCGGTAGACGGGCACGACGTACTGACGTTGACACGTGTCTTAAAAGAGATCAAAGACATGAAGGGGCCCAAACTCCTTCATGTACACACCGTCAAAGGCAAAGGATTCAAACCCGCCGAAGAAGAAGCCACCGTATGGCACGCTCCAGGCATTTTCGATAAGGAAACCGGAAAAAGGATCGTTGCCGACACTACAGGTATGCCTCCGTTATTCCAGGACGTATTCGGAAATACATTGCTGGAACTGGCACAGCAGAACGAAAAGATTATCGGTGTCACCCCGGCTATGCCGACAGGGTGCTCCATGAACATACTGATGAAAGCCATGCCCGACCGTGCGTTTGATGTGGGAATTGCAGAAGGGCATGCCGTTACCTTTTCGGGAGGGATGGCAAAAGAAGGACTGCTGCCATTCTGCAACATCTATTCCTCCTTCATGCAACGGGCATATGACAATGTGATCCACGACGTAGCCATACAGAAACTGAACGTAGTATTATGCCTCGACCGTGCGGGACTGGTAGGTGAAGACGGACCTACCCACCATGGAGTATTCGATATGGCCTACCTGCGCCCTATTCCGAACCTGATCATTTCTTCGCCTTACGATGAACACGAGTTGCGGAAGCTGATGTATACTGCCCAACTGCCCGACCAGGGACCGTTCGTTATCCGCTATCCCAAAGGAAAAGGTGTACTGACCGACTGGAAATGCAAACTGGAAGCGGTTGAAATAGGGAAAGGACGCATCATGAAAGAAGGGGAAGACCTGGCTGTCATTACCATAGGCCCTATAGGAAATACAGCAGCAAAAGCCATACAGAAAGCCGAGACAGAAACCGGAGGCAGCATCGCCCATTATGACTTGCGTTTCCTGAAACCGCTGGATGAGGAAATGCTACATTCCATCGGCAGGAAGTTCAAGAAAATCCTGACCATCGAAGACGGGGTATTGAAGGGAGGCATGGGAAGTGCCATTCTGGAATTCATGTCGAACAACAGCTATTACCCGGAAATCAGACGTTTGGGAATCCCCGACCGCTTCATACAGCATGGTCCTGTAAAAGACCTGTATGAAATCTGCGGACTCGGAGAAGACAATATATGTAACACTTTAAAACACATGCTGAATCTATGAAAATAATCATTGCCGGTGCCGGAAACGTCGGCACCCATTTGGCCAAACTTCTGTCTGGAGAAAAACAGGACATCATTCTGATGGATGAAGATGAAGAAAAGCTCAGCCGCATGGGTAACAACTTCGATCTGATGACAGTCAACCTGTCGCCCACATCCATATCAGGACTGAAAGAGGCAGGAGTGGCCGGAGCCGACCTGTTCATAGCCGTTACCCCCAATGAAAGTCAGAATATGACAGCATGTATGCTTGCGACCAGCCTGGGTGCCAAGAAAACAGTAGCCCGTATCGACAATTATGAATACCTGCTGCCCAAGCACAAGGAGTTTTTCGCCAAACTGGGAGTCGACTCTCTGATTTACCCCGAACTGCTGGCGGCCAAAGACATTGTCGACGCCGTGAAAATGAGCTGGATACGGCAATGGTGGGAATTTGCCGGCGGAGCTTTGGTCCTACTGGGAACCAAAATGCGTGAAAGCGCCGAAATCCTGAACGTACCTTTACATGAACTGGGAGGAAGAAACATCCCGTTCCATATTGTCGCCATAAAGCGTGGCAACGAAACCATCATCCCACGCGGTGACGATGTCATACAGCTATACGATATCGTATATTTCACCACAACTAAAAAATACATTCCCTACATACGGAAAATTGCCGGTAAGGAAAACTATGCCGATATCCGGAATGTCATGATAATGGGAGGAAGCCGGATAGCCGTCCGGACCGTCCAGTATATGCCCGAATATATGCGCAGCAAAATCATTGAATGTGACATTAACCGCTGCAACCGCCTGACGGAACTGGTAGACAATGATGTCATGATCATCAACGGTGACGGACGTGACATGGAACTGCTGATGGAAGAAGGCATCAAGAATACGGAAGCTTTCGTGGCCCTGACCGGCAGCTCCGAAACCAACATTCTGGCTTGTCTGGCAGCCAAACGTCTGGGTGTCAGCAAAACTGTGGCCGAAGTGGAAAATGTCGATTATATCAGCATGGCCGAAAGTCTGGATATCGGTACCGTCATCAATAAGAAATTCATAGCCGCCAGCCACATTTACCAGATGATGCTGGATGCAGACGTATCTAACGTGAAATGCCTCACTTTCGCCAACGCCGATGTAGCCGAGTTTGTAGTCAAGCCTAATGCCCGGATCACCCGCTGCCAGGTCAAGGATGCCGGACTTCCGAAAGGAGCTACAATCGGAGGACTGATCCGTAATGGAGAAGGAATCCTGGTAACCGGTAATACAACGATTCAGGAAAACGACCACGTAGTGGTTTTCTGCCTGGGCATGATGATAAAGAAGCTGGAAAAATTCTTCAACTGACATAAATGCCCGGTAACTTTTTAACATGACATGACAATTCTGACATTTTTTATTATATATATGCCCCTCACCGACCGAAAAAAATTACTATCTTTGCAGCGTTTTTCAATAGGTGCGACATGGGTAAACGGACTGAGACTATTATAATTTTCGTTCTGATCCTTATAATGAATCTTATTATAGGGCTTTCTTTCAACACATCGGATCCGGCAGGCTCCAAACAGGCTTGTCAGAATACTCCAGTATCCCCACAAGCACAATTCGAATCTCCGCAGGATCCTCTGACAAAGACTATTGAATACCTTCTTCTTCAAAAGAACTCCAACCAGCCGGTTCAAACGGTATCAATTCCCCATCCTGACACATACAACACAAAATCAACGTTATATACTACAACGTCGCCCCTCATAACCATAGACTTATCCCCTTCATACACGACCGGCAAGGCATATTACCCTCCGTATGCCGCCAGGAGACACTCCTGCAATTATATCTATCTGCTGGAACATATCATAATCTAGAAATCTGATTCCATCCAATAAACACAATCGTATGCCGGTAAAAGCGTTTTATCGGCAGGTATCTTATTTTTTGAATCATTCAAATTAAAATTATATATGTTTTTTACATTTTTAGTTGTAGTTATTCTTACAGCCATTGCATTGGTTGTTGCGGCCATGACGATTGCAAAACTGATTGCCCCGCGCTCAACCAATCCGCAGAAAGGTGAGCCGTATGAATGCGGTATTCCGACCCGAGGCAAGAGCTGGGTGCAGTTCAAGGTAGGTTACTACCTTTTTGCCATCCTCTTCCTGATGTTCGACATTGAAACCGTATTCCTGTTCCCGTGGGCTGTAGTTGTACAGGAAGTAGGAACATATGCATTGGTATGCATCGGCTTCTTCCTGGTGGTATTAATTTTAGGCCTGGCTTATGCCTGGAAGAAAGGAGCGCTGGAATGGAAGTAAAGAAACGTACCGCTATCCGTTCAATGGAGTACGATGAATTCAAGAACAACGACTATCTTGAAAGAATGGTCGACGAGCTGAACCGTGACGGCGCAGGAATCATACTCAGCACCATAGACGAAGTGATCAACTGGGGACGGAGCAACTCCCTCTGGACATTGAACTTCGGTACCAGCTGCTGTGCAATAGAATTCATGGCTTTGGGCGCCGCCCGCTACGATATGGCACGGTTCGGTTTTGAAGTAACACGTAACTCCCCCCGCCAGGCAGACCTCATCATGGTTATGGGTACCATTACCTACAAGATGGCTCCGGTACTGAAACGTCTTTATGACCAGATGGCCGAACCTAAATATGTAGTTGCCGTAGGAGGTTGTACAATCTCCGGAGGCCCGTTTATCAAATCATACCATGTAGTAAACGGTATCGACAAGATTATCCCTGTAGATGTATTTATTCCCGGATGTCCTCCACGCCCGGAAGCATTCTATTACGGAATGATGCAGTTGCAGCGCAAAATAAAAGTAGAGAAATTCCTGGGCGCCAACCGCCAGAAAGAAGAACCGAAAGAAGAAAAATAATTTAGCCGATTATTACATATGATGAATATACAAGAAAAAATATTACAGCTGGTTCCCGATGCAACCATCACCGGGCAAGGGGAAACGGTCATAACCATCCCGGTCGACTCTTTCCGTAAAGTAGCGGAAGCGTTACGCCACGACAAAGAGGAGCCGATGGACTACTTACGCGACATAGTAGGTATGGATTGGGGAGAAGCCGGCCTGGGAGCACTCTATTATCTGGAATCAAGCAAAACATATGCACGGGTAGTATTGAAAACATTGACACCCGACCGCGAAAATGCATTTATCCCTTCAGTATACGACTTATGGAAAACAGCGGAAATCAAGGAGCGTGAAGTATACGATTTCTTCGGTATCCGCTTCCTGAACCATCCGGACATGCGACGGATCTTCCTCCGTGAGGACTGGGTAGGTTATCCGCTCCGCAAAGATTACGACATGAATTCGAATCCGCTGAATATGGAAAACGAAGAAAATGCCGACGAGACCGACGAATATTACCTGAATCCGGACGGAACCATAGCCGACAAGAAGAACATTCTTTTCAACCAGAAGGATTTCGTGATCAATATAGGTCCGCAGCACCCTTCTACCCACGGAGTACTCCGTATGCGTACCTCACTGGATGGAGAAACAATCTGCAAGATTGACCCGATCTGCGGATATATCCACCGCGGTGTAGAAAAGATCAGTGAAAGTCTGACATATCCGCAGACATTGGCCATGACCGACCGTCTGGACTACCTGAGTGCCAACCAGAACCGCCACGCCCTCTGCATGTGTATCGAGAAGGCTGCCGGCATTGAAATCTCGGAACGTGCACAGTATATACGTACCATCATGGACGAGCTGCAACGTATCGACTCCCATTTGCTGTTCTACTCCTGCGTCGTAATGGATATGGGTGGACTTACCCCGTTCTTCTATGGCTTCCGTGAACGTGAGATGGTTCTCGATATTCTGGAAGAAACTACCGGAGGACGCCTCATCCAGAATTATAACATGATAGGTGGTGTACAGGCCGACCTGCATCCGGATTTCCAGCGTAAAGTAAAAGAGTTCATCAAACATATGCGTAGTGTCATCAAAGACTACCATGACATATTTACAGGCAACGTCATTGCCGAAACCCGTCTGAAAGGTGTAGGAGTACTTACTAAGGAACAAGTCATTTCCTTGGGCGCGACAGGAGGTACCGGAAGAGCCTCCGGATGGGCCAACGATGTGCGCAAGCACCATCCGTACGGGGTGTACGACAAAGTCGACTTCAAGGAAATCCTTTATACGGAAGGCGATTCATTCGCCCGCTACATGGTCCGTATGGATGAAATTCTGGAATCCTGCAACATACTTGAACAACTTATCGACAATATTCCGGAAGGCGAATTCCGCGTCAAGACCAAACCTATCATCAAATTACCGGAAGGCAACTTCTCGGCATCGGTTGAAAGCAGCCGTGGCGAATTCGGGGTCATGATCGAAAGCCATGGAGACAAATCGCCCTACCGTCTCCACTACCGCTCCACAGGACTTCCTCTGGTTCATTCGATGGATACAGCCTGTAGAGGAAATAAAATAGCCGACCTGATTGCAATCGGTGCAACACTCGACTATGTAGTGCCAGACATTGACAGATAAATAATCTTAATAAAAAAATTATGAACCAGTCATTTTTAGATTACTATAACCTGCAGCCGCTTTTCATGGCTATCCATTCTGCCCTGTGCAGTGTTATGCCCGAAGGGTTGGCTATCTTCCTGGAAGGATTAGTTGTAGGCGTGATTATACTAGTGCTCTATGCCGTACTTGCCATCGTCCTCATATACATGGAACGTAAGGTCTGTGCAGCATTCCAGTGCCGTATAGGCCCGAACCGCGTAGGCGGTAAAGGAGGTCTCCTCCAGGTCCCTGCCGACGTATTGAAAATCCTGACCAAGGAAATCATCGAATTAAAGAATTCCGACCATTTCCTTTATAATCTGGCTCCTTTTCTCGTAATCCTTGCTTCCATCCTGACATTTTCCTGTCTGCCATGGAACAAAGGAGGTGAAATACTTCACATGAATATCGGTATATTCTTCGTGCTGGCCGCATCTTCCATCGGTGTGTTGGGAATCCTGCTGGCCGGTTGGAGCAGTAACAGCAAATACACCATCATCGGTGCGGTACGAAGCGGTGCGATGATCATCAGCTATGAGCTGTCTATCGGACTTACCGTACTGACAATGGTCATGATGAGCGGGACAATGGACATACAGGAAATCGTAACTTCCCAGGCTAACGGATGGAACATCTTCAAAGGACATATTGTTGCCATCGCCGCTTTCATCATCTACCTGATTGCCGGTAATGCTGAAGCGAACCGTGGCCCGTTCGACCTGGCCGAAGCGGAACAGGAACTGACAGCCGGTTACCATACCGAATACTCCGGCATGCACTTCGGTTTCTTCTACCTGGCCGAATACCTGAACTTGTTCATCACCGCAGGTATCGCCACTACACTTTTCCTGGGAGGCTGGATGCCGTTCCATATAGCCGGACTTGACGGATTCAACGCAGTAATGGACTATATCCCGGGAGTTATCTGGTTTGTAGGTAAAACATTCTTCATCGTATTCCTGCTTATGTGGATCCGCTGGACATTCCCGCGTCTGCGTATTGACCAGGTACTGACACTGGAATGGAAATACCTCATGCCGGCATCCCTATTGGTTCTTTTACTGATGACCATTTGTAAAGTTTTTGGTTTAGTTTTTTGAAATAAACAGCTATGAGTAATTTTAAAGAATATATAGAAGGATATGCTTCCGGCATCAAGAGCCTGTTGATAGGCATGCGCACCTCTATGAAAGTTTTCTGGCAGCCGAAGGTTACCGAACAATATCCCGAGAACCGCCATACGACACTTCATATCCCGGAACGTCATCGTGGACGGTTGGTAATGATCCACGATGCAGAAAACCATCACCACTGCATTGCCTGCGGACTTTGCCAGATGGCTTGCCCGAACGGAACCATCAAAGTAGTTTCGGAAATGCGTGAAGACGAAGAAGGAAAAAAGAAAAAGGTTCTAGTGAAATACGAATATAATCTCGGATCCTGCATGTTCTGCCAGTTGTGCACAAATGCATGTCCGCACCACGCCATCGAATTCACCAACGACTTTGAAAACGCGGTGTTCGAAAAAGAGAAACTCGTCATGACACTGAACCATGAAGGTTCAACATTAGCTAAATAAAAAGAATATGGGAATAACACTTCAAGAAATCGTATTCTATGTAGTAGCTGCCGCTATCATGGTCTGCTCAATATTATCTGTAACGACAGGTAAAATTCTGCGCGCCGCTACTTACCTGCTGTTTGTGCTGTTCGGAACAGGAGCCATTTACGGTATCCTGGGATATACCTTTCTGGGAGCCGTCCAGTTGATGGTCTACGCCGGAGGTATCGTAGTACTTTATGTATTTTCAATCCTGCTGACCCAGTCGGACAAGAATATGAAATACAAAATAGGTAAAGCCAAGCTGGTCAGCGTACTGCTCACCACCCTCATAGGTGCAGCCCTGGTACTTTTCCTGGTTTTCACGAACGGTTTCGCCCTGAACATGATACCGCAAGGAGAGGAACTTCCAGCACGTGAAATCGGGTTGGATCTGATCGGGACCGGAAAATATCAGTATGTACTGCCGTTCGAAGTTGTAGGCGTATTATTACTGGCATGTATGATCGGTGGTATTCTTATCGCCCGTAAAAACAAAGAAGAGGAGGAAAAATAAGTATGGAAATAGAAATTCATGTAATACATTACCTGGTCATCAGTACTGTAATGATGTTTTGCGGAATCTATGGCTTCTTTACTCGAAAGAACCTGCTGGCATTGCTCATCTCGGTTGAGCTCATGCTGAATGCAACCAACATCAACTTTGCCGTATTCAACCGCTATTTGTTTCCGGGAGAATTGGAAGGACATTTCTTCAGCCTGTTCGGAATAGCCATAGCCGCCGCAGAAACAGCTGTTGCCATTGCTATCATCATTAATGTATACCGTAATATCAAGCAAGTACTTACCGATGATATTACCGACCTGAAAGGTTAACACGAGTATGAATTAAACTAACAGAAATCCTCATGGAATATACAATATTAATTCTTCTGCTTCCCGTACTGAGCTTCCTGATTCTGGGACTGGCCGGTATGTATATGAAGCATCGCGTAGCGGGATTCATCGGTACCCTGTCGCTTGCTGCGGTGGCCGTACTGAGTTATTTCACTGCGTTTAACTATTTTACGGCGCCACGTACTGCCGAAGGAGTGTATGCTACACTTACTCCGTGGAACATCGAATGGCTGCCGTTCACCAATTCACTGCACATCGACATGGGTATCATGCTGGACCCCATTTCTGTCATGATGCTGGTTGTCATCAGTACCGTGTCACTCATGGTCCACATCTACTCCTTCGGCTATATGAAAGGTGAGAAAGGATTCCAACGCTACTACGCTTTCCTTTCTCTATTTACCTTCTCCATGTTAGGCCTGGTTGTCGCAACAAACATTTTCCAGATGTACGTATTCTGGGAGCTGGTAGGTGTATCTTCCTATCTGCTGATCGGTTTCTACTATACCAAGCCGGAAGCTATCGCAGCCAGTAAGAAGGCCTTTATCGTAACCCGTTTCGCCGATTTAGGTTTCCTGATTGGCATCCTGATCTACGGATATTACATGCAGACCTTCACATTCAGTCCGAGTGAAGAACAGCTCATGAAAGCCGGCATGGTCTTACCCTGGGCTTTAGGACTGATGTTTGTGGGTGGTGCCGGTAAGAGCGCCATGTTCCCGTTACATATCTGGTTACCCGACGCCATGGAAGGCCCTACTCCGGTATCTGCATTGATCCATGCGGCCACCATGGTTGTAGCCGGTGTCTATATGGTAGCCCGTATGTTCCCGCTGTTCATCGGCTTTGCTCCCGGAACATTACATTGGGTGGCATACATAGGTGCCTTCACAGCCTTCTATGCCGCATCGGTTGCATGTGCCCAAAGCGATATCAAACGTGTCCTTGCCTTTTCTACCATCTCACAGATAGGCTTCATGATGGTTGCTTTAGGCGTATGCACCGCTATGAATCCTCATGAAGGCGGCTTAGGATATATGGCCAGTATGTTCCACTTGTTTACACATGCCATGTTCAAAGCTCTCCTGTTCCTGGGTGCCGGTTGTATCATCCATGCCGTACATAGTAACGAAATGGAAACAATGGGAGGCCTGCACAAATATATGCCTGTCACCCATATCACATTCGGTATCGCATGTCTGGCCATTGCAGGTATCCCTCCATTTTCCGGATTCTTCTCAAAAGACGAAATATTGACAGCCTGCTTCCAGTTCAGCCCGGTAATCGGCTGGATCATGGCCATCATTGCCGGAATGACAGCATTCTATATGTTCCGCCTATATTACTGCATCTTCTGGGGCAAAGAAAACAAGGAACTCCATGCAGCACACACGCCACATGAAAGTCCGCTTACAATGACATTCCCACTGATGTTTCTGGCCCTGGTAACTATTGTTGCCGGATTTATCCCATTCGGTCACTTCATCTCCGCAAACGGAGAATCATACGACATTCACCTGAATACACAGGTAGCCGTAACCAGCATCATCATTGCCATCATAGGTATTGCTCTGGCTACGTGGATGTATGCACGCGAAAAACAGCCGGTTGCCGAAATGCTGGCACGCCGCTTCAGCACCTTGCATCGAGCTGCCTACAAACGCTTCTATATGGATGAGATCTGGCTCTTCGTAACCAAAAAGATCATTTTTCGTTGCGTTTCCACTCCGCTGGCATGGTTCGACCGTCATGTTATCGACCAGTTCATGAACTTCATGGCCTGGTGTACAAATGCAGCCGGCGAAACCGTACAGCCTATCCAGAGCGGAAAAGTACAAAGCTATACCATGTGGTTCTTAGGTGGTATCATTGTACTTACTGCCGTATTATTGTTAGTATAACCAGGGTATGCATCAATCCGCTAAAACCGGAATGACGCGCCAAAAGAAAAAGTAAACAAGAAAATGAATATACTGAGTCTTTTCGTATTGATTCCTCTGCTGATGCTGCTCGGGTTATGGATTGCCCGGAACGTCAATCAGGTTCGAGGAGTAATGGTGGCAGGATCATCCATTCTGCTGGTTCTTGCTGCCTATCTGACTATATCCTATATAGGATTACGTAACGGAGGTGCCACTGATGAGATGCTTTTCACCGACAGTATCACCTGGTACGCCCCACTGAACATCGCCTACTCAGTCGGAGTAGACGGAATATCTGTTGTGATGCTGCTGCTGAGCTCCATCATCGTATTTACCGGTACATTCGCTTCATGGAAACTGAAACCGTTGACAAAAGAATATTTCCTTTGGTTTACTCTGTTGAGTACCGGTGTTTTCGGTTTCTTCATTTCGACCGACCTGTTCACCATGTTCATGTTTTATGAAGTGGCACTGATACCAATGTATCTGCTGATCGGTGTCTGGGGAAGCGGCAAGAAAGAATATGCAGCCATGAAACTGACCCTGATGTTAATGGGAGGATCTGCCTTCCTGCTGATCGGTATTCTCGGAATCTACTATGGTGCCGGAGCCGAAACCATGAATATTCTGGAAATTGTAAAGCATCAGATTCCTACCGAAATGCAACGCATATTCTTCCCGATGGTATTCCTCGGATTCGGCGTTCTGGGAGCCCTGTTCCCGTTCCATACATGGAGTCCTGACGGTCACGCTTCAGCCCCTACAGCAGTATCTATGTTGCATGCAGGTGTACTAATGAAACTGGGTGGTTACGGATGCTTCCGCATAGCCATGTTCCTGATGCCTACCGGAGCTGCTATCTGGGGAGATTTCTTCCTGGTTCTTACTACTATTTCGGTCGTTTACGGTGCCTTCAGTGCAGTGGTACAGACCGACCTGAAATACATCAATGCCTACTCTTCCGTAAGCCATTGCGGCCTCGTACTTTTTGCCTTACTGATGATGACTAAAGTCAGCGCAACTGGTGCTATCCTGCAAATGCTGAGCCACGGATTGATGACGGCCCTCTTCTTTGCCTTGATCGGTATGATCTACGGCCGCACCCACACCCGAGACATCCGCCAGTTAAACGGACTGATGAAGATCATGCCTTTCCTGGCTGTAGGATATGTCATTGCCGGTCTTGCCAACCTGGGTCTGCCAGGCTTGAGCGGATTCATCGCAGAAATGACCGTATTCGTCGGATCATTCCAGAATCCGGATACATTCCACCGTGTATGCACCATCGTAGCAACGATGAGTATCGTAATCACCGCTGTCTACATTCTGCGTGTAGTAGGTAAAATCCTATACGGAACTTGTAAGAATCCGGAACATCTGAAACTGACCGACGCAACCTGGGACGAACGCTTTGCCGTTATCTGCCTGATCATTGCTGTAGCCGGTCTGGGACTGGCCCCATATTGGGTAAGCCATGTTATCAGCGGCAGTGTTGAACCAATCATTTCACAATTAATACATTAATCTTGAAATATGGATATAAGTGCAATATTCTCCATGCAGGCAGAAATCAGTCTGGCCATCATCCTGATAGTCATACTGCTTGCCGACCTGATATTAAAAGCGCCTAACCACAAAGCGCTTCAGACATTATCTTGCGGCCTTCTGATTGTCCAGATTGTGCTGAACATAGTTCCTACTACGGCCGAAGCCTTCGGAGGCATGTATCAAAGTACACCGATGGCATCAGTCGTCAAGACCATACTGACTACAGGTACTTTACTTGTATTCCTCCAGGCCGATACATGGCTGTCACGTAAAGACACCCGCTTCAAGGCCGGTGAATTCTACCTGCTGACACTTTCTACTCTTTTAGGTATGTACTACATGGTCAGTGCGGGAAACTTCCTGCTGTTCTACGTAGGACTGGAGCTTGCCAGCATTCCGATGGCATGTCTGGTTGCATTCGACAGATTCCGTCATCACAGCGCCGAAGCCGGAGCTAAATTCATTCTGAATGCCATGTTCTCATCCGGACTGATGCTATATGGACTGTCACTCATCTACGGAACATGCGGAACCATGTATTTCGATGACATTGTCACGGTAATTTCCGGGACTCCACTCCAGATTATGGCCATGGTATTCTTCTTTGCAGGCCTCGGATTCAAACTGAGCCTGGTACCATTCCACATGTGGACACCAGATACCTATCAAGGAGCACCCACAACAGTCAGTGCTTACCTTTCAGTCATATCAAAAGGTGCAGCAGCATTTGCCCTGATGAGTATCCTTCTGAAAGTGTTCGCCCCTATGGCCGACAGCTGGGAATTGATGCTGAGTATCGTAGTAGTTCTCACCATTACCATAGCCAACATTTTTGCTATCCTGCAGAAAGACCTGAAACGGTTCATGGCTTACAGTAGTATCTCTCAGGCAGGCTATATCATGCTGGCAGTAATGGGAGCTTCTGCACAAGGCATGGCCTCACTGGTATATTATGTAGTGGTATATATCGTAGCTAATCTGGCTGTATTCGGTGTCATAAACACCATTGAACAGCACAATAACGGAACGGTAGACAGAGATGCCTATAATGGACTATACAAGACGAACCCGAAACTGAGTTTTGTAATGACACTGGCCCTGTTCTCACTGGCCGGTATCCCACCGTTTGCCGGATTCTTCTCCAAGTTTTTCGTATTTGCATCCGCATTTCACGGAGGACACTGGCTGGTAGTATTCTTGGCATTGGTCAATACAATCATCTCACTGTACTATTACCTGCTTATTGTAAAAGCCATGTACATTACTCCCAACGATAACCCTTTGCCAACGTTCAAAAGCAGTGCACTGACACGTGCCAGCCTCTTCATCTGCCTGCTAGGTGTTATCCTGCTGGGTATCTGCAGTACGGTATACCAGATGCTTTCCAATACAGCCCTAATGTAAAAGAAACAAACCTATTATAATCCGGATCAGGTACAGACAACAATCCGTACCTGATCCTTTTTTATATCCAATACTGATACTTTAACAACTGAAATGAAAAAACACGTTGATGAAGCGGATTCTTTTTAATACATTTGCCACCAAAACAACAAAAAGATACTAAATTTATGTATCCCTTAAAATTCAGGCCCATTCTTAAGACTACAATCTGGGGCGGAAACAAGATAATTCCGTTCAAGCATCTCACCAACCGGCAAGAGCAGGTAGGCGAAAGCTGGGAAATATCCGATGTCCCGGGCAATGAATCCATTGTTGCCAACGGCAGTGATGCCGGCAAGAGTCTCACAGACATAATACACGAATACCGGGGAAAACTGGTAGGTGAAGAAAATTACAGACGTTTCAATGGAAAATTTCCACTGCTGGTCAAATTTATTGACGCAAAGGCAGATCTTTCCATTCAGGTACATCCAAATGATGAACTGGCTATGAAACGCCATAATTCCATGGGAAAGACTGAAATGTGGTACGTCATCAGTAACGGAGACGGGAATTCACGTATCTGTCCCGGACTGAAACAGCATATCACTCCCGAACAATACACACAGATGGTGGCAGACAATACCATCTGCAATGTCCTTTCCGAATATACCGTCAAGCCGGGAGACGTATTCTTCCTGCCCGCCGGACGTATCCATAGCATCGGCGCAGGTTGCCTGATAGCCGAAATTCAACAGACATCCGACATCACCTACCGTATTTATGACTTTAACCGTAAAGACAAGGATGGAAATCCACGTGAACTGCATACCGAACTGGCAAAAGAGGCTATCAACTACACGGTAGAAAAGGACTATCGAACGCCTTATACACCGAAAATGAACGAACCGGTAGAACTGGTTGCATGCCCCTACTTCACAACCTGCCTTTATGACTTGACGGAAAACATGACTATGGACTACAAGGAACTGGACTCATTCGTAATCTATGTATGTCTGGAAGGTTCGTGTACTATTACCGACAATAACGGATACAGACTGGAGCTAAAATCGGGTGAATCCGTTTTGTTCCCCGCAACAACCGAAAGCCTTTCAGTTATCCCTGACCATCATGTGAAGTTTCTCGAGACATACGTATAAGTATCTTTATCCGGGCCCGATATCTTTTTGGCACAAAACATTTGGTAATTCATTTGCAAACATCTATCTTTGCACCACAAATACTCATCATTCGGGGTTGACTGGATTTGACAGCGAGAGATGTGGTATGTAAGCATGCAGTGCGTCAGTGATTTGCACTATAATCTCAGTTACTGAACTTTTATCTGGCAACGAATCTTATGCTCTCGCTGCTTAATCGAAGTATAGTAGATTAACTTTATTTCCGTCACAGTGATGGAAACGAGACATCGCTCAAAAGCTCTTGTTCCGAGGCGTTTGGTAAAGCGGTGCAGTAAAATCGGGAATAGTTCCAGCCTTGTTCCGCAGTTGGAATGAAATTTTAGGAACTAAGGCGCAAGTAGGTGGCTCTGGTCTTGCTTACGCACGAAAACCGAAGGCAGAGATAAGCATGTAGAAAGCATATGGCTTCCTTGTTTGGACGAGGGTTCGAATCCCTCCAGCTCCACAAATGTATTTTTAAGGCCGCTGATTTTCAGCGGTTTTTTTATGTTCTCTTGTTTTGTATATTAATTGACTTCTCCAAGTCAAGTCAAATAAAGTAAATTACCAATGCATTTCCCTTTTCAGTGGCTTCAGATATCCTTATATAACGAAATCCCCTTATCAGCTTACAGAAACAAGCTCAATAAGGGGATTTATACTATCGCTTCAACAAACAGGTCAACCGATTGTAAGGTCACCCTCCACTGTCACCTGGTCTTCCCATGCGCCAATGGAACCACTTTCCACTACAATACCTTCACGACCGACCTTCAGCGTAATTGTACATTTGGCTCCGCTCTTCAAACTATTCTGGGGCTCACCTAACTGATTCAACAAATCACTTAATACCAAGGTCTTCTTTTGGTCGCCCACCGTAACATCTAATGTGACTCCGGAAGTTTCCTGAGGAACAAGATAAAACGAAGCAGTCATACCAGTAGAAGTATATGGCGCTTTTTCAGACATTACTTCTTTAATCTCACCCTTAAAAGCATCTACCATACAACAATTCTTTGCATTCAAAGAAAGTGACAGATTTTCCAAATCACCAGCAGAATAACCATTTCCTTGAGTAAAGGTCAGGTCCAAGCGATGCAAGGCATGCCTAAAATTAAGATTTACCGCATAGGACGTTCCCACTTCAATGGTCTGAGCTGGAGACAGCAACAAATCTTTATTCTGAGCTGCCGAAACATTAAACTTAAACATTCCATCTGCCCCTACCGTCTGCTTGGGATAGCAAGCCGCCATCCTTATCTCCCTGGTACTTTCCGGTAAGTTCAATCCTCCCCACGTAATAGTCTCCTGCTGATATGCATAATCCATGGAAATATAATCCGCATCCGATTTTCCCACACACAAGGTCATTACGTCCCCTTTGGTAAAACTACCGCTACCATCAGAATCCAATTGTGGTGCCCGCGAATGAGGAGAAACATTAGCCACAATCGTAATGGCCTGATCAGAAAAGGACTGAGTCGGAATTTCATCGGTTGTACAAGATACTGCCATCCATGCAGCTGCCAGCACATAAAAACAATTCTTTTTCATTTTATCACTCTATTTATCATTTTATTTCAGGAAAAGCTTTCCGCCAGAGATCCTGACGTAAATCAACTAAAGTCAATGAACAAATTGTCGAAATCGCCTTTGACGGTGTTCCATCCATCTTGTCCAAGGGAGATAAGAAGGTCTCTCTCGTCCGGTCTCCAGAGCTTCCCGCCAATTTATATATTACTTTAAATCTTTTGATGGCCCCATAGTTAGGATCCTGATCAGACATGTTATTATCGCAGAAATACAAATAGGCCACATTACCATCTGCATCAAATTCTGCTCCCCAAATAGTCATGGCATGCATACCGCTACCTGCATTGGCAAAACCGAATACAGAAAAACCAATCGCCCTATTCGTACGGAAGGCATCCTTCATCCAACAGTTAAAGTTCTCTTTCGACATATTATGGGTTTCTGTAGCTACGGCATCATTTTTCGAAAACACCTCACAGAAAAAGCCTGTAAAATCCGTATTATAGTTCGCATTCAAATTCCGGCCGTCACCGTTAATGAACCAATTGACCCCACCGGTCTCCCAACTACCTAAGTTCGGGAATGACCTTTTGAAGAAATTAAAGACCTCACTATGATTCTGGTCGCTTTCTGTCATCTGACGATACTCCTTGGGACAAGGATTTCCCGGATATCGAGTTTCATATGCTTGCACATATTTACTGTTATGTTCCAACCACCAATGAAGTAAATTAGAAGCTGTGGCAGCCCAACACAAATTTCCATCTCCTCCTTTATAGTCGAACGTCTTGTTACAGTCATACCACCCACAACCTTCTTTCCAAGTAAGATAAGTTACATTATCAGGCAAACCATTATAATCATACCGAAACCAGACCCCTTCCGGGAAACTTGACATCCATACAGGATATGTTTGAAGCTCATTTATCTCTGGACAAGCCGGAGAATTTATGCCATATACCCAACGGGTCTGATTGGCAAATTCCGTATCTACTACATCATCTATCTCTTCAGACTTCAATGTCAGATTCAGTGTGGTCTGCATTCCCGGTTGGAACGACTGCACTTCCGTACTAAGCGAATAGGAAATCTCTTTTCCGTCAAAAGTCAGACGAAGCAATCCTTCTCCTCTCTGGTAATCATAAGCATCTTGTGGAAGAATAATAGCCGAATACGTATGGTCTGCCGTCTGCAGTGGCGTAACCCAGTAATAAGTCTTCTTCGGCAAGGCCACGCTCCCATCCACCAGCGAAATCTCACCGCTCGTACAGCTCCGTATCTGCAACTTCAAATCCTCCGGAACAGAACCTTTCAGATGAATATTAATCTGATGCAAGGCATGCTTGAACAATAACTTGGCTGAAGTATCTCCCGGCCCGACCGTAGTCCGGGCAAAAAGAATATCCGCTTCCTGCTTATTCGCAGCAAGGCTCTGATCCAAAGGTAAATTAAGAATACGCCGTGTTACATCCCCTACCGGCTGCGGCAGCACAGGAAACAAAGCCGATACAGCCCAAGTTCCCTGACCATCACCCAAGCGTTTCAAAGAAGGGGTCCACTTTCCACCCTCATACTGCAACCAGACGTTGGAGGTTTCTTCTCCGTCCTTTGTCAACACATCAATGCGATCGCCTTCCTCAAAATTGCCACGACCTTCATCATCGATTACCGTACGACTGTCCTGCGACCAAGCTGACTTGACACACTCCAATTCCAATGTAAAGTCATTATTGTTCGATAAAGGAAAATCTTCTGTACGGTCGCACGATATCAGGCATACCCCTCCCCAAAAAAGTGCAGCCCACAGTTTTTTCAATAGCATCATCTATTCAAATTCGTTTTTCCATTCATTAAGATCTACACACAAACAAGTGCTATTGTTCAACACATCAGACCAGCACCTGATAGTTTTCTGTTTTTTTCACAAAAATAGGGAAGAACCAACATTTTTAAATAAACTATTTTTTCCGATAACAAATCGTACCTGTAGCCTGATTGGTAGGCATTACCAGCACTTCTGCAATCTGAATATGTGGCGGAACAGAAGCTGCATAATACACAACCTCGGCAATGTCATCGCCTGTAAGCGGGCGAATGCCTTCATACACAGCATCTGCCTTTCCCTTATCACCGCGGAAACGTACCACCGAAAAGTTTGTCTCTACCAAGCCCGGTTTTACATTAGTCACCCGCAACGGCGTATCTACCAAGTCAATGCGTAATCCGTCGGACAGGGCTTTCACTGCTGCTTTCGTCGCACAATATACACTACCGCCTGCATACGCTGCATCTCCGGCTACAGAACCGATGTTAATGATGTGTCCGCATCCGCGTTCCACCATACCCGGCACAATCATCCGTGTCATGGCCAGCAAAGCCTTGATATTGGTATCGATCACTACGTCCCATTCTTCCAGCGAGCCTTCATATTCTTTATCCAGTCCGATGACCAGTCCGGCATTGTTGACCAATACATCAATGCTTTTCCATTTTCCCTGTAAGGAATCTACTGCCTGGCGCATGGTTTTCCGGTCACGCACATCGAACGGCAGAGTCAGTACGTCGACTCCCTGGGCTGTCAGTTCCTGTCTCAAACTTTCCAGCTTCTCTACATTCCGCCCGTTCAATATCAGATCACTTCCCATAGCTGCAAATTTCCGTGCGCAACCTTCACCGATACCACTTGTGGCACCTGTAATAAAAATCAATTTTCCTTTCATAGTTTCATATCTTAACGACACAATAAGTCTAGTCTGTCCTGCTTATCCGGCTGCAAAGATAAAATGCTTTCCGACAAAAAGCTATAACCGGATTCATTCTTTCATCTTTATTCACTTATTATACCTTGCGCTCCATATTTTTTCAACCCTTTTCCGTATGCTTCGGACATATTCTCCAAAGGTATCAGCCCTTGAAGCCGGCTTAATGATTTGCACCGATCCATCAATAACTGAAAGTAAATATGGCAGCCAAAGCACCGACAAAAACAATCAGTATAATCAAAGATATGAATGTAATGCACAATCCAGCAATAGCCAGACCACGTGGAGCTTTCAATACGCCGACAAACGAAAAGATCAGCCCCAGAAGCCACAATATCCACCCCAGAAAAGGGACCCACGAAAAGACAAATCCAAGAATGGACAATACAAAACCGGCTGTTCCTGCACCGTTCGACTTCTTAGATTCCTGACGGACAATAATAGTCTGATGCATCGGATTGCCATTAGAAGCTGCGCCTACATTCATTGGATTCACAGCCCCGCAATGAGGACATATTGTCGCCTTATCCGAAATTTCGTGTCCACATTCACTACATTTTATCAAAGCCATAAGTCATTTATATTTATATGGTTAGAAATGAAAAATAATTTTCACAGGCAGTTCCATCCATCCGGCTTTTCGCCTGCATAAAAGCGAATCCCTTTATTCCGTACCACCGTACGAAGCAAAGGGATCCAGATTTTTTTCATTGAATCAGATCTATTCTACCACATACTTGGTAGACGGTCCGTATTGATTGTCACCCTTATCGGAATCTATCAGCGTCAGAACCAAGATAATAATACCACCGATTACCGGAATCAGGAGCAGCAACAACAGCAAAGCCGATTTGCCGCTGTCGTGCAAACGGCGTGCTCCGACAGCCAAACTGGGCACAACAGTAGCCAAACTGTAGATGATGCCGAGTACCCATCCTAAAAACGGAATCATACCAAGAACAAGTCCGATAATGAAGTTGAACAAGACAAAATACCAATATTCCGAACGGCGCGCTCTTCCTGAAAAGGTAGCGTATTTACTGAAACATAATTTGATGGCTTCGCCGAATCCTATCTGAGGCAACTGTTTCAGGACACCTCCACTGACAGGCGTTCCACACGAAGGACAAACGGTTGTTCCTTCAACCATTTCCTGTCCGCATTTAGCACATTTCAACATATCTTTATCACAATTTAAGGTTATAACAACTTATATCTCTAAACAAATTTATACTATTTTTATATAAATCATAACTTTACATTCAAAAAAACAGTAATACATGTTACATAACACATAAAAACCGACCTACATACTGAAACAATGCATGCAAGTACAAAATCTATCCACAAACGTTACAGTATGTTGTAAAAAAAAGTTATGAACAGACAGCACAATAACCCTAAAAAACTTTGTAGAAAAGAAAATCTTTTTAGCTACCTTTGCCCCGCTTTATCAAAAAATCATCATATCCATGACAACCATCCATAATATCCAAGAACTAGAAACTGCATTGAAGGCTCATACCATCAATATCACAATCAAAGACGAGAACTTCGGAAATGCAGTGCTCCTGGCAGGCAGAGTCCAGAACGAGACATTAAGTACCGCAATCCTGAAACATATCACCGGTACAGACTCTTTCAAGATCGCACTGGGTAGCGGTATCACCATACAAGTGAAAAAAGACCTGGTAGACCATACATTCAAGACATTGAACCTTTTTGACCTTTACAAGACAGAAATCGACATCGAAGACATCAAGACCAAAAAGATTAATCTCTTCTACAATTCATAAGAATATGCCATCAGGCCATCAATCCCGGATGCTTACTCCTTTCCCGACCTTCCGCCAACTCCCGGAGCTTTGTCGGTCCCAAATTTTTCAGCCAGATATACGCCTAGCATGATACATGCCGCACCGGTCATGGCAAGAAGACTCATCCGTTCCTGAAGGATAACGGATGAAGCCGCCAACGTAACAAGCGGACTGAAATAGATATAGTTAGACGCACGTACCGTCCCTAATTTCTTCAGCACTACATTCCACAACACAAAACATCCCAAGGAAGCCACAACAGCAAGAAAAAGCAGGCTTCCCCAAACCTTCGCGTCGGACAACAACTCACCCATCGCATCGTGAGGAGGCTGCATCAGGTATAACGGCAGAATAGTGACCAACCCGTAAAAAAACACCTTGCGGGTGATGAACACAATAGGATACCGGCCTGTCATCCTACGGATAATCAGGCTGTAAACGGCCCATGAGAAAGCCGCCAGCAAAGTCAGCAGATCTCCCGCCGGAGAAACCTTCAAGCTCGTATTCCCGTCGAACACGACCATAGCAACCCCCACCAATGCCAGCACCGAACCATATATCAGTCCTTTGGTAACCTTGTCTTCCCGATAAAAGGCCAAGGACAGAAAAGTGGTAAAAAGCGGAGCCGTACAGAGTAGGAAAGCCACATTCGAAGCCTGTGTGATTCCCAAAGCCGTATTCTCGGTATAAAAATAGAGCGACCCTCCGAAAAATCCGGCAGCCGCCATCCATAGTTCATCTACCAGACCGGCAGTGAACAACCTGCGTGGAGAAATAAGCCATATTCCAATATAAGCAATGGTAAAACGATACAGAAAGATGTCTTGCGGAGTCAGTCCGTGACGGATCAGCTCTTTAGTTGCCACGTAGGTTGTTCCCCATACTACAACAATCAGTATAGCCAACAAATGGTAGTAGCCAGTCTTTAATCTCATATTTATCTCCTATCCACCGATTTTCGGTATAATAACAAATTCCGTTTCGGGATATTCCCGTTCCAGCAGGTTCCGGATATAGTCTTCTGTATCACGGCGGATAATGTCATCATCCTCTTCCGGAAACAGGTTATAGGCCACCGTATGTAGCCTGATTCCCCGTTTGCTGACGGCTTCCAGGCTCAACAACGTATGGTTGATGCTCCCTAAACGCCCCGAAGTTACAAATATTAGCGGATATTTCTTCATGGCAATGTAATCTATTGTCAACATTTCACGGGTCAAAGGTACCATCAGGCCTCCTGCACCTTCCAGCAAGACCGCATCGTAACGCCTGCTGAGTTCTTCCGTTGCCTTTTCTATCTTTTTGAAATCAATCGGACGACAGTCTATCTCCGCAGCCAGATGAGGAGAACAGGGATAACTGAAAATCTCAGGCATGGTCAGTCCTTCCCTGTCTTCGGGCAGCAGTCCGGTACCCATCAGCCGACGGTGAAGTTCGATGTCTTCCGAAATGTCCGTATTTCCTGTCTGGATAAACTTCTCGGTAATGGTACGTATTCCCTTTGCATTCCAGGTCTTGGCCAGATATCCGGTTGCATAACTTTTACCGATATTCGTATCGATACCACTTACAAAATATACATTATCTTTCATTCTGAATTCCTCCTTCATTTTCTACATATTATATAAATAGGATGGTATGTAAGCGAGACATTCCCATCCGGTTTCGTGTAACGTTCTTCATACCTCCGGCAGAAATCGGACAATGTCCTCTTGGTCCAACGGAAATCCCGTATTCCAGTCACTCCGGTCTCTTTCAGATGTCTCAACACCTCCATGGGAGATGAAAAAGACATGTCGACAAGTTCCTCTTTCGCATATACTACCTGATATTCTTTTTCCAGCCCGGAACGGAGCTCCTGCAGGCTCCGGTAAAGTAATGCAGAATCTGTCAATGAGGTTATTTCTCTCACGTTTTCCGGCCCGAAGGTACTGATTGCCAGGAATCCATCCTTATTCAACAAACTACGGCATCCGTTCAGAAAACGTTCGGGATATTCAAACCACTGGATGGCAGAACAGGAAACAATCAGATCCTGCCCTCCAGGAAAAGCAAGGGATTCGGCATCACCGGCCTCAAAACGGATATTCTTACCCAGAATATCGGTAAAGCACGACTTCATTTCAGAACATATATCGTTCAGAAGCAACTGTTCGGGATGTGACTCCAGTAAGAAATGACGGGTAAACAAACCGGTTCCGCACCCTACCTCCAGCACTTTCTTCCGGCTGGATACAGGTACATAGCGGTCTACCAGTCCCGAAAGACGTACGGCTATCTTCCGCTGCACATCCGCCTGCCGGGTATAGCTGCCGACAGCCTTCGAGAAACGGCGGCGAATCAGGGCTTTGTCCATATTTCCTCCCTTCCTCCGATCAAGCCGTCAAACAATCCGGCGTCATAATGGTCACAATCCACTTCACAGACCGGAGTATCCCCCCACGCCCTGTATTGGTTGACCGGAGGATATATCTTGTCACGCATACCGACAATGGCCTTGTCCCATTTCAAGGAATCTGCATATTCCTTTGCCGCAGTCTGCCACAGACACGCCAGTTCTTCACCCAATTCCTCCTCCGGACGATAAGGATGATGCGAAAGGAATTCCTTTACCTGCTCGGTGGTACCGCAGATTCTCCGTCTGAAACGGACCAGGGTAGCCGGAGAAAATTGATCCAACGTTCCCTTGAATATAGCTACCGGAATACCTTTCGTATCGTGTATCGGGTACGGGGTTCCGTTTACAGCCAACTTCAGGCTGAAGCTGTATTCATCATGCCCCGCCAGGACACGTCCGGCAGCCCACACTCCCATTGACCAGGCCAATAGCCGGATTTCCCGATAACCGTCCAGCAATGTAAAGTCAAAATCCAGATTACGGTAATCAAAACAAAGCATATAATCATACCCTTCTGCTACCGGCCGGTCAAAAAGATGATCGTCCGCACCCCATCCCGAAAAAAAGAGCAACAGCCGGGGATTTCCTTCTTTCTTCAAAAACAACTGTTTCATTTCTCATTATATTTAATTGTAACAAGTCAGTCCAGAATCTCCAACAGGCGGTCCATGTCTTCATCTGTAACCGCAGCAGTCAAAGAAAAGCGCAATCTTGAAGTCCCTTCGGGTACTGTAGGCGGACGGACTGGCAACACATAAAATCCTTTGCGTTGGAATTCACAGGCCTTCAACACAGCCTTTCCGCTTTCTCCTACAGTCAGCGGAACAATATGACTCTCCGATGGGCAATCATATCCTTTGGCACGGACAGCATCCCGCAACCTAGCGGAAATGGCAGCCAGATGCTCCCGCTTTTCCTGCAATCCGTCCAGATGACCGAACACAAACTTCGTCCACGCCACATTGACCGGAGGCAAGGCCGTAGTAAAGATCAGTGTACGCATACGGTTTACCAGAAATTCACGCAACACCTTACGGCACGCCACATATGCACCTACCGAAGCCATGGCCTTTCCAAATGTACCGCAAAGGAAATCTATATCCTGTATACATCCCTGCTCTTCCGCCACGCCCAGACCATGCTTGCCGCGGACACCGATTCCGTGTGCCTCATCCACATAGAGCATGACATGGGGGTAACGCTTCTTCATCTCCACCAGCAAAGGTAACGGGGCGACGTCGCCATCCATGCTGAAAACACTTTCCGTCACAATGATGATCCGCTCATAATCCGCATGATTTTTTGAAAGTAATGTCTCAAGCTGACGGTAGTCCTGATGACGATAACGTATACACCGGGCTGCCGACAGACGTATCCCGTCGATTATGCTGGCATGTACGAGCTTGTCGGCCAGAATCAACGTATGTGAGTCAGTTACAGCCGGAAGTATTCCGGTATTCATGTGATAACCACTGCTGAAAACCAGTGTGCTTTCCGTACCGAATGTCTCCGCCATCAGTTTCTCCAGTTCAGTGTAGACCGAAAAGTTTCCGGTAAGTAACCGTGATGAAGAAGATGAGAAAAGGAATTCTTCTTCATCCAGTCCCGCCATGAATGAATCCCGGAGTTGCCTGTCGGCAGCCAGCCCCAGATAATCATTGGAAGAAAGATTCAGCAACCTTTCCCCATCCCGACATATCCATTTTTCACAGTGTTCCGCTTCCGGCAGGCTACGCAGGTTACCTTCCTGCTGCAACCCATCCAAAATTTCCTGATAATAACTGTCTGTTGTATCCATTTGTCTTTCTTATTGCATCATCCACATTACCTATTCCGTCTCCTTCACAATCTTGACCAATGCAGCTGTCAGCCTGGAAAGTTCATCAGGACGGATTATGAACGGAGGCATGATATAGACCAGTTTACCGAAAGGACGCACCCAGATGCCTTCCTCCACAAACCTACGCTGCATCCACGCCATATCTACCGGCTTTTTCATCTCTATCACCCCGATAGCTCCCAACACACGGACATCGGCCACCTGAGGCAAGGATGCAGCCGGAGCCAGTTCCTTTTTCAGTTGGGATTCAATACTCCGTACCTTTTCCTGCCAGCCGGAAGAAAGCAACAGTTCGACCGATGCTTTGGCTACGGCACAAGCCAGAGGATTTCCCATGAATGTAGGTCCATGCATGAAAGCGTTCGGATAATGGGAAGAAATACAGCCGGCCACCTCCTTGTTGGCCAGCACAGCCGAAAATGTCATATATCCCCCGGTCAGTGCCTTACCTATACACATGATATCCGGCTCTACTCCGGCATGCTCCCACGCGAACAGCTTTCCGGTACGCCCGAACCCTGTAGCAATCTCGTCAAAGACCAGCAGCAGGCCGTACTGCCGGCACAAACGGGCAGCCTCACGTAAGTATTGCGGATGATAGAAGCGCATTCCTCCCGCTCCCTGTACTATCGGCTCCAGAATCAGACCGGCCAGTTCCCGGTGGTGCTGTACGATAATCTCCTCCAGAGGCTGTATATCGCACTCATCCCACTCTGCACCGAACCTGCACTGGGGGGACGGTGCAAAATACCTGACCGGTAACGCCGGACCGAACAGACTGTGCATGCCTGTCACCGGATCGCATACCGACATGGCGTTCCATGTATCACCATGATAGCCCGAACGGATAGTCACAAAATTATTCTTTTCAGGGTGTCCCGACGCAAACTGGTACTGAACGGCCATCTTCAAGGCCACTTCCACGGCCACCGAACCGCTGTCGGCATAAAAGATATGATTCATGGACGGAGGAACCAGGCCTAGCAACAGTTTACCCAGCGCAATAGCCGGTTCATGCGTCAGTCCCCCGAACATCACATGCGACATCCTATGAAGCTGTTCTTCTACCGCCTTGTTCAGACAAGGGTGGTTATACCCATGCACGGCACACCACCAGGAAGACATCCCGTCTATCAGGCGGGTACCGTCTTCCAACGTAATGATACATCCTTCCGCACTCTTCACCTTATAGGTAGGCAACGGATCGACGGTAGACGTATAGGGATGCCATAAATGCTCCCTGTCGAATTTGTCGACAATCAAATCATAATTCATAACCTGCCTCCTTTATACGTTCTACATCCTCGGATACCTTCGACCCCAATGTAGTAAGCAGATCGCCTACGATGGCCGAATTGATCCCGACATACAATGATTTACGTACCGCAGCGTCACTCAGCTGTGAACGTCCGCCGGCAAAACGGAGATAAGCCGTAGGATTGACAAAGCGGAACATGGCTATGGTACGGATAATATCTTCTTCAGACAACGGAGGCATGTCCTGCAACGGCGTACCTTTTATGGGCTGCAGCAGATTGATAGGAATGGACTGCACTTCCAGACCACGTAGCGTAAAGGCGAATTCTACACGTTGTTTCTTCGATTCGCCCATACCGATGATACCGCCACTGCAAACATCCATCCCCACCTTACGGGCTGCCTTCAGTGTCTCTATCTTCGATTCCTGCGTATGAGTGGTACAAAGTTCGGAGAAAAAGGACGGAGCCGTCTCCAGATTACAATGGTAACGACTCACTCCTGCCTCATGCAGAGCCCTCAACTGTTCTTCGGTAGCCAATCCCAGAGAAGCGCATAACCTGATTCTGCTATGTTCTTTCAGATAGGCGAAATTACGGCACAGCCCCGGCATTTCGGAAGAAAGCGGACGACGTCCACTCGTAACCAATGAAAAACGGGCCACACCCTGTTCCTCATTGGCTTTAGCATGGCGCAGACATTCCTTTTCATCGACCAGTCCATAACTTTCCACACCCGTCGCATGATGGGCCGACTGTGCACACCATTTGCAGTTTTCAGGACATTTTCCCGACTTGGCATTGATAATGCTGCACATATCGAACTGCATGGAAGCGAATTTGCACGTAATACGGTGAGAAGATTCACACAACTCCTCATAAGGAGCCTCTTCGAGTAACCACAAGGCTTCTTCCGGCGTAACCGAATCTCCTTTTTCTATTTTCAATTCCAGATTCTTAAGCATATCATAAAATTATTTAATAAGGAGGTATCCGACCTATATAAAACAAGGTGACGGACAAGTGAAAACCTTTCCTTCCTGAAGATTGACACTTGTCCGCCACCTATATAATATGGCGGTAACCGCCCACAAAAAACAAACGATCAAAAGACAACAGCCGGTACCTGCATTTCCCGGCACACAAGACCGTAAGGCACGAACCTGGAAAACAGAAACATATTCTGCCACCACATTCCTCCATAACGAATCTGCTACAGAATCGCGGACAGCCTCATCATCGGGACTGTATCCCCCCATATCATCATCACACGCTATATGTCCGGCATAACCGTTGCTACAGCCAACCCGACACCCGGTCTTGCTCAGAGCTCTGTCAGCAATTCCCATTGTCACGCTACCTATAGTCACATGACAATGCAGACTGCAGAGCACAGCATATTTCTTCCGGCTCCAACGGCGGAAGCGGACCATTCTGTCTGTATGATGTAACGGCTGTCTATACATAAAATTCTGTTTGCTGCAAAATTAGCTAAAATCAAGACATCTGCAAGACAATGCCCTGATAAATCTGTTTCCGCATACGGCAGTATCGGATCCATCGGTCATCCATGCCAAAAACAGTTATTTTATCACTCCAGTGAAAAGAACTTATCACCCATGTGATAATATCCTTTCACTGAAGTGATAAGTTATCATCACCCAAGTGATAAGATAAAAACATCAAGTCTCATACCCGGATCAAGTCAATAAACATCCAATGTAACCTTTTCCCCCGCCTCTTCCGGCTGCTCCGGAATCTCTTTTCCGTTGACCGTACAACCGGTAAAACGGACATTCTCTGTATTCATAAGGTAATAAGGAAACTTGGCCTCCTTTACATGGAAATTGTCGATCTGTATGCTACTGATACGATGCTCGTCATTACCATCCATGAACACAGCATAATTGTCGGCCTTACCTGCCTGCACATTGCTGATACGGAAATTTTCATACAAAGCCTGGTAATTACCTCCACGGAATCCGAAATAGTTGGTTTCAAAACGGAGAATGGCACCTTTGGCCCGTTCAATCCGGATACTGTCGACCACCACATTGCGTATATAACCTCCCCGGTCGCGATTCGACTTGAAATAGATGGCGTTCTTGACCGTCCCGATTTCAATGTTATCCATATAGACATCCGATGTTCCCCCCGACATTTCACTACCGATACAGAGCCCGTTACACTCCGAATGGAAAACACAGTTCCTGATTACAATGTTTCTGGACGGACGTCCTATGAAGCGCCCGTCGGTATCACGCCCGGATTTGATGGCTACAGCATCGTCACCGGTACGGAACGTACAATTCTCGATCAGTACGTTCGAAGTGGATTCCGGATCACAACCGTCATTATTTGGAAAATGACTGTCGATTGTCACCCCACGCACAATCACATTGTCACAATAGACCGGATGAATAGTCCAGAATGGTGAATCCTTGACCGTGATACCCTCTATCAGCACACGTGAACAGCCGAACGGCTGGATACATGAGGGGCGCAGTACGGTCCCCTCACCGAAAACACGTTCATGGACAGGCACCAGCTTGTCGCCCATCTCACGCAGGCGGTCGCGGTCATAGGCCTCAATCCGGCTCCATGCGGCAAATTCCTTACCGCCTTGTGCATCAATGATCCCTTTTCCTGTAATGGCGATATTACTGGCATGATAAGCGTAAATCATCGGTGAATGGCCATACAGTTCGGTCCCCTCCCAACGGGTATGGACTACGGGCAGAAAATCGGAAGCCTTTCCGCTGAACTGCAGACAGGCACCTTCCTCCAGACGGAGATTCACGTCACTTTTCAGGTGCAAGGTCCCATTCAGGAAATATTTTCCCGGATTGACCTTGACCGTACCTCCTCCCGCCAACGAACATGAATCGACAGCATTCTGCAGCACCTTCAGTGACCGGAGGGTATCAGCCGGAACGTCCACCACGACAGTCCGGTCGGGGAAAGAAGTAAGTGCAATGCTGTTGATAATCTGCTGTTGGGGAGTAAGTTCCGTTTCCGAAGAAGTATCCTTCACAGCGCATGCCGACAACAAGCCACCTACCATTAAGAATATCACACCCCATTTTATCTGTTTCATAAATTCAGTTTTTTAAATGTAATTACTCCGATTGAGGACCGTCATGCCGATAAACGAAATCATCAAAACCAACCGTCCCTTCCGATTTCTCGGTATTATAACAATAAAGGCCTACACGTACTCCTTTCCAGTTCCCGAACTGCATGGTAAAGCTGTCGCCCATCTGCCGGAATGACTTACCGTCGGCACTATAGGCCAGCGCATAACGGTTGGCTGCCGCATCCGCAGTCATCCGGAAATAGACCGTTCTGCCACTGAACGGCAATGTCTGTACAACCTCCCCGTTCTTTTCCAGATACAAGGAAACCTTACCCTGCCGTTTCATCAGTCCGACAAGTACATTCCGTTTCCCGATACATGCCAAGCCACAACGCTGTCCTTCGGCTAAACCTCCGGCCAGCATCTTGACCGTAGCTTCACCAAGATAACCCATCGTTTTCTGTGTAAGGGTATTACGTGCCGACAAAAAATCATCGGCCTGCAAAGCATGCAAGGTAAGTGTCCCTTTCTTTTCGGTAAGCGACCATGCCCCATCTGCCGGATTATGGTTGAACTGCCACTGCAAAGACAATTCCGGAGAAGAGAAAGCGTCATCCGTCTGCGGTACAGACGGTGGCTGTACCTTTCCGGTCTTCGGTTTGGTCCATACACGTACAGGCTCCCCTATACCATTCATATCCATATCCACTCCGATTACGGGCCAACCGTCTTTCCAGTGCATCGGCTGGAGATGTACCACACGGCCCAACGGATCATATTGCTGGAAATGGTAGAAAAACCACTCTCCTTGGGGAGTATCGACAATGGCTCCCTGGTGAGGACCGTTGATTGAAGTGCTCCCCTGTTCCAAAACCACCTTCTTTTCATAAGGACCGTATATATTCTTCGAACGGAGAATAGTCTGCCATCCCCCCTGTACCCCTCCCTCGGGAATACTCAGGTAATAATATCCGTTCCACTTATGAATCTTGGTACCTTCGGCAACCGGTCCGGTATAGACCGTACGGCCTTCATCCAATAGCTTGGTACCGTCGGCACTCATCTTATGGATAATGATAGGACCCGCTCCATGTATGCTCCGGCCCAGGTAAGCCTGTCCGTCCTCATCCCAAAACGGACAAGGATCTTCCCATTTAGGAACATTGCAGACATTCACCAGCGGAGTCCATGGTCCGGCAGGATCCGTAGCATTCGTCATGAAAAGTCCCTCATGCGGAGTACAGAAGAAGATCCAGAACTTACCGTCGTGGAAACGAATGGAAGGTGCCCATGAGCCTCCGGCATAACGCTGGTTGCTATCCCATCCAGGATAATCGAACCGGGAATACACCTGTGAAAGCAGACGCCAGTTGACCATGTCATCCGATTCAAGCACCTGCATTCCCAGGAAATGGAAATCGGAGGCGACCATATAATATTTGTCCCCTACACGAATTACGTCCGGATCGGAATAGTCGGCATTCAGGATCGGATTCACATAAGTGCCGTTCCCCTGGTCTCCCCATACGGGAAGGACATCTGCCTGCCTCATCCCAACATCCTGTGCCATCAGAGCACCGGCCAGTCCGCTTATAATAAATAAAGCTAATGTACGTTTCATTCTATATATAATTCAGTTAAAAGAACCATATGCAGACAAGCTTCCCGCATATGGTCCTTCAATATAAAATAATTTATCAATATCCCGGATTCTGTTCCACCTGTGCCTTATTCAGATCTATGGCAGCCTGAGGAATAGGACGCAAAATCTTATACTTGCCGTCAGGACCTGTCATTGCGGCCTCCGATACACCGTCTTCATTATATTGAGTTACATATTCAACCAATTTATGAGTACGTTTCAAGTCTGTCCAGCGTACATATTCTCCGGCCAGCTCACGGGCACGTTCATCCAAAATGAAATCAATCGTAATGTCACTACCCTTCACAGACATATCACTTTCAAATCCAGCTTTTACCGTTCCCGGACGTTTCCGCAAATCATTGATCATTTCAGCAGCCTTTTCCAACTCATTCTTTTTATAATATGCCTCTGCTGCTATCAGATAAGCTTCTCCCAAACGTGCCAATACAACATCATGCATACTACACTGTGTACTTCTGTTTGAAATGGAAGTTTCCGTATAATCATCAAATTTCTTGATGCAGGCATTTCCGAAATCCTGTGAACGCCGGTCTTTATACGTTGCTGGCTGTCCATTGGACGGAGCGATACCTCCTTCGGCTATTGTCTTGCTGACAACCGTCTCAGCCTTGATTCCATTCGGATCATCGGCCCTCCATGCTTCAATATCAGCATCTGTAGCCCAAGCCGGTGCATAATAGTACAGGATTTTGGAGGTAGGATTCGTATAATAGTCGAAATAAGCTTCATGAAACTCCAACATAAAAGTCTGTTCCAGACGCCCGTCACCCCGGGTATACATTTGCTGCAAACGTAATGCCGGAGCAAAGTTTCCGTCAATAGCCTTATTTCTAGGCTTCTCTGCTCCACCCTGATATGCTCCGAACTGTGCCTGTTGATAAGAACCGTCCTTCACCGGGTCTTCAACGGAAGAGCTGCTGAACTGTACACTCCAGAACAATTCCGCATTATCCTCATTATTCACATCGAAAGCTTCTTCAATTGACAAAGTCGGAAACTCACCGTCAATCGCATCCAATGCATAAGTGATTGCATTGTCAAAATCAGACGCTTCTGCAATATTCTCTTCCTGAACTTCATATCCTGTGCCATCAAGCCATCCTCGAGTCAGATACGCCTTGGCAGCATAAAAGGCCGCCGCCCTCTTATTGACTCTTCCCACTCCGGAAGATGAACGGTCCAGCAGATGAGACTGATCAGAAGCCAAATAGACAAATTCATCAATAATAAACTTATATACATCCTTCAAAGAAGCACGGGCGTGGCTCATCTCGGCCGAATCAAACATTTTAGTATTCAACACAACTCCACCAAACTGCTGCACCAACTGAAAATAATACCATGCACGGATATAGCGCGCTTCATCGATATATTGCAGACGGGAAGATGACTCCTCAGTCGTTTCACCATAAGCTATGACACTGTTTGCGAGCTGTATCCCTTTATAGCAACTGACATAAAAAGCTTCTATGTTACTGTCGTCCGTAGTATAGGTATATTGCCCCATAACAACTCCCTGACTCTTACCGTCGGCGTAAATATCCGTACCGGCAACAAACATATAAGGCTGTACATTATACAATTCACGCATTGAAGAATAGGTACTGTTCATCAAGCTCGTAAAGCCGTTCTCCGTATTGTAGAAATCAGAAGAAGGAACATTCGACCTGTTATCCTGCTCCAGAAAATCAGAGCATGAAGAAAACGCAAAGGATGCGATCAACGTATAGATAAATATCTTTTTCATAATGATATCAGAATTTTAAGTTTATACCAAATTGCCAGCTTCTAGAACTTACACCACCGGTTCCGTCACCCACTTCTGCGTCAGCCCATTCCGGATCAAAACCTTTATACTTTGTAAAAGTCAACGGATTCAACACGTTTGCATAAATACGCAGATTGGATATATGCAATTTTTCCAACCAATGTCTGGGGAAAGTATATCCCAATGTAATGTTCTTCACCTTCACATACGAATTGTCAACGAAATTCTGTGCACGATCTTCATTACCGCCTGTCATCCAGAACGTTCCTCCACCCTTACCGTTTGTACCATTGGTCGGGAACGGATATTCACCGTAATGTGTCGATTGCTGGGTTGTAACGGATCCGTCTTCTGCCAAGACCGGCGCCCCTTCAGGAACATAAAAATCCATCTTGATACGGTTCATTCCACGTTGGGAATAATCGGTAAATTCACCCATAAAAGGAGAATATACGGTTCCTCCCTGACTGACATATACGTTCACACTGAAATCCCAGTTCTTATATGCGAGATTGGAAACAAAACTTCCGGTCCATGTAGGAGCACAATGACCGAGAATCATCTTATCATCAGCATTTATCTCCCCATTTCCATCCTTATCGTATACCTTCATTTCACCTTCATAGAATTTTGTCTTCATATTCGGGTCATTGGCTATAGCCTGCGCCTCTTCCCGGGTACAAATTCCTGTATATTTATATCCATAGACAACATCGATCGGATGACCTATAAACCATTTGTTACCTACCAGGTCCTCCGTACCGCCATTCAATTCCTTGATGGTATTGATATTACGGGCAAATGAGAACGATGTTTCCCAATTCCAGTCCTTTGTCTGTACATTCACCGTATTCAATTGGATCTCAATACCTTTATTATTCACTTTACCGACATTACTGATAATAGATCCGGTATAGGAGCCCAATTCATACGGAGTCTGCATTTCCATCAGCAAATCTCTGGAATTCTTGTTATATACATCAACAGTACCATTGATCCGGTTATCCAAGAATCCAAAATCCAATCCCAAATTGAATTCAACCGTTTTTTCCCATGTCAGATCCGGAGTAATCATAGTATATCCAAATCCATTGGCTACCGATCCTCCGAAATTATAATAATACTTGATGTTGGCCAATGCCTGCGTATCATACGGACCGACTCCGGCATTATTTCCCGTAACACCAAAACTGGCACGCAGTTTCAAGTTACTTAACCAATTACGGGTAGAATCCATAAAACCTTCTTCGGAAATACGCCATGCCAACGCAGCCGACGGGAACATACCCCAACGGTTACCTTTCTGGAACTTGGAACTTCCGTCCCAACGGGAAGAAACAGTAGCCAGATATTTTCCCTTATATGTATAATTGATACGGGCTACATAAGAAAGCATTGTCACACGTTCATAATAACTGGACTGACTCTGGACTGTACCGGAACCCAGATTATGCCAGTCAACATCGAACGGCATATCTACAACCCCCATGTAATCACCTTCCTTCCGCTGGTCATAAACACTGAACAAAGCCAGCACATTGATATTATGGTCACCAAAAGTTTTCAGATAATTGGCCTGTGTATCCCATGTATATGAGAAAACTTCATCATTATATTTTTCTGCCATGTTCGATTTTCCGTAACGTGACTGAGTATGTCCGTTATAGAACGTTCCCCGCTGGGTCTTCGAATACATGGGAGAAAAAGTAGTCTTAAATATGAGTTCCTTCAACGGACTGTATTGCAGATAGAGATTCGCCATGACATCATACGCACGCGTATCATCTTTCGAGTTTTCACGGTCGACCAACGGATTCACATTTGAAGTCGGACCTCCTCCGTTAGGATATATTGCAGCATCCTTACCCGGCTGTTCGATAAGTTGTCCGGCATTTTCCCCTTCCCAATAATAGGCTGGCATGGTAGGTGTCATACGGAAACCGGCCAATACAGAGTAGTTACTTCCACTCTCTTTCAAGGAAGTGGCCATATTGGTAGAAAAGCCAACTGACAATTTATCTGAAATCTTATGATCTAACGCTCCCTTCAGGTTCCATCGTTCATATCCGTCGTATAAAACACCGTCTTCCTGTTGATATCCTAACCCGACACGGTAGCTCATGTTCTTGGAGTTACCTGTAATGTTCACAAAATGGTTCTGCTGTGATCCGGTACGGGTCACCAGATCGGTCCAATCTGTATAATTCTTGGTTTGATACATATTCTTGACAACCGGACTTCCTCCTCCCCAGAAATTCTCATAATTGGCATCCGTCATGTTCCAGGTAGTCAGCCCTGTACTTGCGTCCATCGAAGACTCCAAATATCTCCAGAATCTCCAATTCATAAAGCTGTCACCATCCATGAAATCAGGCATGTTGGCCGTAGTCTTCACACCATAATAGCCGTCATAACTGACAGTTGCCCGTGATTCATCGGCCGTACCTTTTTTAGTCGTTATCATTACAACACCATTCGTTGCACGTGATCCATAAATGGCGGTGGAAGATGCATCCTTCAAAACATCAACCTTTTCTATATCCATCGGATTCAGGAAATCCATATTATCACAGACAACACCGTCAATTACATATAACGGCTCGGCTTCATTCAACGAACTTTTACCTCGGATCTGAATTTTAAATCCATCACCGGCACGACTGGACGACTGGGAGATATTAACACCTGCTACCTGTCCCTGCAGACTTTCCATAACGGATGTAGAACCTTTAGAAGCGATAATATCGGATTTCACACTACCGACAGCACCTGTAAGGTCTGATTTTTTTACGACACCGTAACCGACTACCACCACCTCATCCAGCAACTGGTTATCTGCCGAAAGGGTGATCGACAGATTCTTCTGGGTTCCCACCGTAATCTCCTGTGTCTTATATCCGACATAAGATACCACCAGAACGGCATCAGACGGTACATCGAGAGAAAAATTACCGTCGAAATCCGTTATCGTACCAATCGTAGTGCCTTTTACCAATAAGGACACACCGATCAATGATTCACCCTTGTCATCGATTACCTTACCAGAAATGTGTATGTCCTGTTGGGCTATATTGCCAGCAACATGACCATACATACCGGTTTCAGGGCCAGCCCAAACATAACCGGAGACCGTTGATAAACCTAAGCATAATCCATACGCCAGAAGCGTATTCTTTGATAAATGTCCTTCAGCCCGGTTCAGCCTAGAACATAACTGACGATACTTGTTTTTGTTTTTCATGTATAGTAAAGATTAAAATTCACTCGTAAATGAAAATAAAAAAATGACTTGCCAAGTGGAATTTCTAACACAATAAATGGAAAATCCGGCAAAACCTGCTGAACAGCATAAATCTGAATAATAAAAACGGTACTTCTTTCAATTTATTCTTTATTTTTGCCCTGACACATTTTATCAATACCATGAAACACATCTTCCTTGTATTACTCATATCCTTATTGGCAAGCATTTACACTGCAGCTACCACATTACCTCAATATGCGGTAAAAGGTTATACAATCCATGACGGTCTCGGACATGGTCTGGTAAATGACATTCTCCAGGATCACAACGGCATATTGTGGTTCGCTTCCTGGAACGGACTGAGCAGATTTGACGGATATAACTTCTACAATTACAAATCGCAAGCCGGCAACAAAGTCCTCTTCAATAATAACAGGATACTTTCTGTCAAAGAAGACAGTCTGGGGTTCCTGTGGGTCTACTGCTACGACAATTCAATTTACCGGTTCGATCCCTGGTATGAAACATTCCTCCAGGTCCGTGTAGACAATATAACATCGGCCGACCAAATCAGAATCTTTTCCAACGGCATCGTATGGTTCGTCCCGCAAAACGGGAAAGCTGTCCGCGTCCAGAACTGTCTGAAAAAAAGAAAACTCAAATTCAGTCACTTCGCCCAACCTGCCATTCACCCCTTCAAGAGCGTCAACAATGTATTCCTGGACCAGCAAAAAAAAGAATGGATATTGACCGACAACGGAGTATATCTGATCAAACCCGGACACAAGACATTACAGACAATTATCAAAGGCGACAATTTCCATTCGGCCGCCGAAACTGACGGACAAATCATACTGGGAACAACAAACGGCAAGATATACATTTACGACAAGAACAGAAAGCAGTACCGTTACAAACAACTAGAAACCCACGCTAACATTACGGAAATCCTTAAATCAAATACAGGTTCCTTGCTTTATATAACAGACAGTGACGGCTTCTTCATCGGAAAGGATGATCAGATTACACACGTTTCAAAGAAGTCGAACCCGGAACTGGCCGATAACCACATCGAATCGGTTTACATTGACTCTAAAGGCATGATATGGCTGAGCCACCAGGTTTTCGGGGCAAGTGTATACAACCCTTCGACACATAAATTCACCTATTTTCTGAAACACGATGAATACGGACAACCTCTGACCACGGAAACCGGCATGATTATCTTTGAAGACAAGAACCAGATACTTTGGGTACACCCTAAAGGAGGAGGACTTTCCTATTATGATAGAGAGAACAACCGGCTCGTGCCGTTTAACATAACACAGGATGCCGTTCCATGGAGGTGTAATGACCGCTGTTTCTGCATCACGACCGACAGACAAGGGAACTTATGGATGAGTACCCAGTCTAAAGGACTGAACAAGATTACGTTCCAACATAATTTCTTCCATCTGTCCACACTGGACACACAAGATCCCAATTCATCCCAGAATGAGGTAAGAGCCATTTTCGTAGATAAGGAACAACGGACCTGGGTAGGGACACGCAATATGGAACTGATCATACTGGATAAAGACAAAAAAGTGTCGGGACGCTTGTCCTTATCCGGCAAAATTGTCTCCCATGAAAGCGCCGATACACAAATAGGAAAAGTCTACAATATCTTCCAGGACAACTCCGGGAGCTATTGGATTTCAACAAAAGGGAATGGAATCTACCGTCTCGTTCCACAAGGCAGAAATACATTCAAGATCAGCCAATTCCGTCACAGTCCAGCCAATCCTTACAGCCTGAGCAGTAACGATATCTATTTTGTATATCAGGACAAAAAAGGAAGGATATGGATTGCGACATATGGAAACGGAATCAACTTGGTAGATACTTCAACGGGAAAAATCAGGTTCATCAACCACAACAACCGGCTAAAGAACTACCCAATCAGACGATATTACAAAACACGCCATATTACCGAAGATATATATGACAGAATATGGATATCTACAACTGCAGGAGTCCTTGTTTTCGATGCCGACTTTTCCAAAGTGGAAGATATAGAGTTCCTTGAACAGTATAGGGTATCTAAAGACAATACCAGTCTGAGCAATAACGACGTACATATGATCAAATGTCTGCCATCCGGCAGGATATTCGCGGCGACATTCGGAGGAGGATTGGATGAACTGGTTGAATTCAAGTCGGATAAAGCCGTTTTCCGTTCCTATTCCCAGAATAGCGGCCTTGTAGCCGACATCATCTATACAATTCAGGACGACCATGCCGGAAACCTATGGCTGGCAACCGAAAAAGGATTGATCAAGTTTAATCTCAAGGATAAAAGCTTCGAGCACTATGACAATGACCTGCAAGCATTCAACATTCAATTCAGCGAAGGTGTAGGAACATTCGACAACCGACAGATCCAATTAGGTACCAACCGAGGCATCTTCTACTTCAACCCTGATGAAGTTTTCAAGAATACATTCATACCACCGATTTTCCTGTCTTCATTAAATATCGATAATAAAGAAGTGACCCCTAATGACAGCACCCGGATATTAAACAAAGCAATAAATGAAACCCGGATTGTAAAGATTCCACATACAGCCCATATCGTATCCATCAAATATTCGGCCCTCGACATGTCCAACACGGAAGATATCCAATATGCCTATATGTTGGAAGGATTCGACAAGGAATACCGGATTGTCAATGACAGAAGGGAAGCCATCTATACCAACCTGCCACATGGCAAGTATGTATTCAGAATCAAATCGACGAACAGTGAAGGCGTATGGGTTGACAATGAACGGACTCTGGACATTGAAGTACTGCCATCTTTCTGGGAAACCCCTTATGCCAGAATCCTTTATGTACTGACAGGAATCCTCATATTAATCCTGATCTTGAGAATATATACGATTTTCTACAAGTTGAAAGACAAAGCCCTGAAAGAAGAACTTATATCCCAATTTAAAGTAAAGCTTTTCACCGACATTTCTCACGAGCTAAGGACTCCGTTAACATTGATTATCGGTCCGTTGGAATCCATTTTACAGAAAGATTCCGTACAAGATGAAACAAAAAGGGAATTAAAGACAATCAAGCATAATTGCGACCGTATGCTCAATCTGGTAAGCCAAATCCTGGATTTCAATAAAGTACAGAACAACAAGATGAAACTTTACGTACAGGAAACCGATCTGTTGCCATTAATAGACCGGATCTTACAAGATTTCTATGCACTGGCTGAAAAACGTAATATAGCCCTTCATTTCGAACACTCCATAAACCAGGCCTATGTATGGTGTGATGTTGACAAGATTGAAAGGATAATCTATAATCTGCTTTCCAACGCATTCAAATATACCCCTGACGACAAAAACATATACATCAGCATCGAAGAGACGGAATCTGCTTTCATAATCGGCATTAAAGATGAAGGCATAGGAATCAGCAGAAAATCCCAAAAGAAAATATTCGAAAGATTTGAAAGTAATACTTACCAGGATTTCATGGCCAATCCGAGTATAGGTATCGGACTTTCACTCGCAAAGGAACTGGTAGAACTGCATAAAGGTACAATCGGAGTAGAAAGTGAAACAGGAAAAGGAAGTTGCTTTACCTTCAGCATCCCCAAAGGGAAAAACCATTTCAATAAAGAGACAGAATTTATCCTGAATGACTCAACGGCCCACGACATCCGCTATCCGATAATAAGGGATGAAAATGAAGAATGTAAAACCATCAATCCGGATAAAAGTAACGATATCATGCTGATAGTTGAAGACAATGACGAATTGCGTGAATTTATAAAGGAACTGTTCTCTTCCGATTTCCAGATTATAGAAGCCTGCAACGGAGGCGAAGGACTGGAACAGGCCAGAAAATATATTCCAGACATTATTATATCTGATATCATGATGCCTTACAAAGATGGAATCCAGATGCTGCAAGAATTACGGCAGGATATAACGGTGTGCCATATCCCGACCATCCTGTTGACTGCCAAAGCTGATATTGAAAGCAGACTGAAAGGACTAGAAACAGGCTCGGACGCATATATAGAAAAACCCTTCAATGTCTCTCATTTACAGGCATGTGTAAGCAATCTGTTGGCACAAAGAAAAAGGCTGCAGGAATACTACCTTTCACCTACTGCCAATAAAACGGATCCATCTGTCCCGAAAGAAGAAATAACGACTTCCTTATCTTCAAAAGACATTGAATTTCTGGAAAAACTTACTGCCATCATGGAACGGGAAATCAGCAATCCGGACCTGTCAGTCGATACTTTGGTGGAATACTTTAACTTCAGCCGGACTATTTTCTTCAGAAAACTGAAATCATTGACCGGGAAATCCCCTATTACATATATAAAGGATATACGCATGAAAAAAGCCGCCAGGCTGTTAAAGGAAAAAGAATTCAATGTGGCCGAAACAGCATACAAAACAGGATTCAGCGACCCTCATTATTTCAGCAAAAGTTTCAAGCAATATTACGGAGTTTCTCCTACAGAATACCAAGAGAATAATAAACAAGCCCATAAATCCTCCTAAAAAGAGAAGAAGTATATTCTAATTTGCCAACTCCCCTTTACAAAAACGAAATATCAAAATTAAAAATAGTGAAATTTTTCCGTAATTAATACAAACCCCATTTTTTTCATAAAATAATGATTCGTTTACCCAAAGAACTTTCCTATATTTGCAGTGCAAAAACGAAACGGAAACAATCTATATAACATAACTTAAACACTAAGAATTATGAAATTTGTAACTGACGAAAAACTTACTATTGTTGGTGCTGCCGGTATGATCGGTTCTAACATGGCCCAGACTGCTATCATGATGGGACTGACTCCTAACATCTGCTTGTACGATCCATATGCTCCAGGTTTGGAAGGTGTAGCTGAAGAATTATACCACTGCGGTTTCGAAGGTGTAAACGTAACTTACACTTCTGATGTCAAAGAAGCGCTGACTGGTGCAAAATATATCGTTAACTCAGGTGGTGCTGCCCGTAAAGCAGGTATGACCCGTGAAGACCTGTTGAAAGGCAATGCTGCTATCGCTGAAGAATTCGGTAAGAATGTAAAACAGTATTGTCCGGATGTTAAACACATCGTTGTCATCTTCAACCCGGCCGATATTACCGGTTTGATTACATTGCTGTATTCTGGTTTGAAACCAAGCCAGGTTACTACTTTGGCAGCTTTGGATTCAACTCGTCTGCGCAGCGAATTGGCTAAGCACTTCGGAGTATCTATGGATGCTGTTGAAAACTGCCGTACTTACGGTGGTCACGGCGAACAGATGGCTGTATTTGCTTCAACAGCAAAAGTAAACGGCAAACCGTTGATCGACATAATCGGTACTGACGCTTTGACTAAAGAACAATGGGCTGAAATCCAGCAGAAAGTAACAAAAGGTGGTGCAAACATCATCAACCTGCGTGGCCGTTCTTCATTCCAGAGCCCGGCATACGTTTCTATCGAAATGATCGGTGCCGCTATGGGTGGCAAAGCATTCCGCTGGCCGGCTGGTACTTATATCTCAAACGATAAGTATGACCACATCATGATGGCTTGGGAAACTTCAATTACAGCTGACGGTTGCCACTGCGCTGAATTGAAGGGTACTCCGGAAGAACAGGCTGCTCTGGACAAGAGCTATGCTCACTTGTGTGAATTGCGTGATGAAGTAATCTCTATGGGCGTTCTTCCTGCTATTTCTGAATGGAACAAATTGAACCCGAACATCAAGTAATCAATTCATTGCTCGATATAACAAAAATGGAGGGGACTGAAATTCAGCCCCCTCTTTCTTTCTTAATCCGATATAGAATTCATCATGGCCGTTAAAAATTACAGATACTTGTTCTTTGACCTGGACGGAACTTTATTGAAATCGGGTGAAGGCATCCAAAGATGTGCACAACATGCACTCCGGCATTTCGGCATCAATATAGAAGACCTGGAAAAACTCCGCCCGTTTGTCGGTCCTCCACTGGAAGATTCTTTCAAAGACTTCTATCATTTTACAGCCGAACAGGCACACGAAGCGACAAGAATATACAGTGAACGTTATGCCCGACTGGGAGCTTATGAAGCAGAACCCTATGAAGGTGTATTCAAATTTCTGCAACATTTGAAAGACGCCGGAAAAATTCTGGTTCTCTGTACATCCAAGAAAATCAGAATGGCAGAAATTGTTACCCGCCACTTCAAACTGGCCCCGTATCTCGATTACATAGGAGCCCGGGACGAAGAAGGGACTATCCACACAAAAGCTGATGTCATCCGCCACATTATCAAGGAACTAAACATAACAGATAAACATGAAATTGTCATGATAGGCGACCGGAAATTCGATATGATCGGAGCTAGAGAAGTAGGATTGGACTGCATCGGTGTCCTGTATGGATATGGAGACGCAGCAGAATTGACCGCTGCCGGAGCGACCTATCTGGCTGCAAACTACGACGAACTGGAACGACTATTATTATAATCCCCCGGATTTTACACTGAAGACACTCCGTTTTTTATTATTTTTGCTATTGACTTATGATAGACCAGGTAACCATAGACCGTATATTGGATGCTGCACAGATTGTTGATGTGGTATCGGAATTTGTTACTCTCCGCAAACGGGGAGTCAACTACATAGGTCTGTGTCCTTTCCATAACGAAAAGACTCCCTCATTCAGCGTATCCCCAAGCAAGGGCTTATGTAAATGCTTCAGTTGCGGCAAGGGAGGGAATGTAGTGCATTTCATCATGGAACATGAACAGCTCTCCTATTACGAAGCGTTGAAATGGCTTGCCCGGAAATACAATATCGAGATAAAGGAACGTGAACTGACTGATGAAGAGAAACAGGCGCATAGCCTGCGTGAAAGTTTGTTTGTTGTCAACCAGTTCGCATCCGAATATTTCCAGAACATACTTTACAATGACATGGAAGGGCAACGGATAGGCATGACCTATTTCCGGAGCCGCGGGTTCCGGGATGACATCATCAAGAAATTCCAGTTGGGATACTGCCCCGACAAACGTGATGCCTTCGCCAAGGAAGCAATTCAAAAGGGTTTCAAGGAAGACTTCCTGATAAAAACCGGACTCTGCTATAAAAAAGACGACGGCAGTCTGCGCGACCGCTTCTGGGGGCGCGTAATCTTTCCCGTACATACGTTATCCGGTAAAGTCGTTGCATTCGGCGGACGTGTTTTAAGTGCACAGACCAAAAATGTGCAAATGAAATATGTAAATTCTCCGGAATCTGAAATATACCATAAAAGCAAGGAACTCTACGGTATATACTTTGCCAAACAGGCTATTGTCCGCCAGGACCGGTGCTTCCTTGTAGAAGGATATACCGATGTCATATCCATGCACCAGAGTGGTATTGAAAATGTAGTCGCCTCTTCGGGGACAGCCCTTACATCCGATCAGATCCGACTGATACACCGCTTCACCAATAATATAACTGTACTCTATGACGGTGACGGAGCCGGAATCAAAGCCAGCATCCGGGGAATTGACATGTTGCTGGAAGAAGGGATGAATATCAAGGTATGCCTGCTGCCCGACGGCGATGATCCGGACAGTTTTGCACGCAAGCATAATGCTACCGACTATCAGGCGTATATCAATGAACATGAAGTGGACTTTATCCGTTTCAAGACCAACCTTCTGATGGAAGAAGCCGGAAAAGACCCCATCAAACGTGCTTCTTTGATTTCTAGTATAGTAAAAAGCATATCGGTCATCCCCGACGCGATAGTACGTTCTGTATACATCCGTGAAAGCAGCCAATTGCTTCAGATGGAGGAAAAGATCCTGGTCGAGGCTACAGCCAAGCTGATAGAACAGGCACGTGAAACCAAATTCAAGGAAGACACCCGCCGCAAAGAACGCGAACAGCGGGAACAGCAAAAAGCCATACAGGCAAATACAGAATCTGCCGGCTCCGCTATAGAGGAAGGAAGTAATACACCTCCTCCATTTACCGGGATAACTCCGGAAACAGAAGGAAAACAAACCCTTCCCCTGCAGAACGGAGGAGATGATATGTCACACCTGCCGGAACAGCCTCCTTTGGATGAAAGCTACAAATCATATATTCCGGCCGAAGGAAATGAACAGAAGGTATTCTTTGCCAAAGAAGAGGAACTGGTACGCATGCTGATCCGGTATGGAGAAAAGGCTATGTGCTATATTGAGAATGAAAACGGTGAGTCTATTCCACTTACCGTTATCCGATACATTGCAGACAGCCTGAAAGAAGATGAACTGCAATTCCATGTACCCTTGCACAGAAGAATTCTGAAAGAAGCAGAATCAGGACTACAAAATCCTGATTTCGTGGCAGAACGTTATTTCCTTACGCATCCGGATCCGGAAGTCAGCAAGCTGGCGGCAGAAATGGTAAGTGACCGCTACCAGCTCAGCAAATATCATTCAAAAGCACAGAAAATCATAACCGACGAAGAACGGCTTTATGAACTGATACCACGTCTGTTACTCGACTTCAAGCTGTCGATTGTAGAAGAAGAAATGAAACATACACTCCTGGCATTATCCGACCCTGCAATCGCCAATAACCCTGAACGCTACATTGACATAATGAAACGGTACAAGGAATTACAGCAGACCCAAAGCGTAATGGCACAAAATGCAGGCGACCGGGTCGTACTGAAACTCTAAAAACTTTTTTATCTGTTAATCAGATTCATAAACTCTTCACGAATCTTCGCCTGACTGAAAGCACCGGTAAAGTCGGACGTCGTGGTAATGGAATTCTGTTTCTCTACACCCCGCATCTGCATGCACATATGACGGGCTTCCACTACAACCATCACTCCTAACGGATTCAGAGTTTCCTGGATACATTCCTTTATCTGAGTTGTCATACGTTCCTGCACCTGTAGACGATGTGAAAAGATATCGACCACACGTGCAATCTTGCTCAAACCTGTAATATAACCGTTAGGGATATAAGCAACATGAGCCTTACCGTAAAAAGGCAGCATATGATGCTCGCACAACGAGAAGAAATCGATATCCTTGACTATTACCATCTGCCGGTAATCTTCCTTAAATTTAGCGCTCGCCAACACTTCCCTGGGTTCCACATCATACCCCCGTGTCAATGTCAACATAGCCTTTGCCACACGTTCAGGTGTCTTAAGCAAACCTTCACGTTCCGTATCTTCTCCAAGAATCGCTAAAATTTCCTTATAATGCATCATCAGCTTCTGAACCTTCTCTTCAGGGAAACTCAACAAGTTTGTATCAATCATTCTTCAATAACTATATTAATTTGTTCACGTACAATCGAAACCTCCTTAAACTCACCGCTGCCTTTCAGCTTACGCATAGCTGCATGTGCCTCTTCTATAGTCTTAAAATCACCGACACGGCACAGCCAACGGGGAGGCTGGAAATAAGTATATACCGGCATTTCCGGAAATGCCTCCTTTACTTTATTGGCAGTCACATTTGCTTCAGTACGGGCTACGCGGGAATTGTTCCCGGCATATACCTGTACACGGAAACCTTTTGCTTTCAAAGTCTTCTGACCGTTCCCCTCAGCACCGTTAGTCACATATCGGCTTCCGATCAATGAAGCGATACTTGCATCCTGATGGATAGTGACAGTACCTTCTCCCGCACGTCTGGTCTGCAGGCTTTCGACAATCGTCTGCTGGGCATTTGCTCCTGCAGCCGAAAGAAAGAAAATCAGTAATAAAAGGTATTTCATCATTTACCGGCATTTTAATATTAAACAAGATAACAGGAAATTCCGCCTGGAGCATTTACCTTGCGGAATCTCCCGTCATCAACTTATCTGATTAAGATTTATCTCTGGATTATTTGAAAGCATCAATGATACCCTTGAAGTCAGCAGCCTTCAATGCAGCACCACCGATCAAACCACCGTCAACATCTGGCTTTGCAAACAATTCCTTTGCATTTGAAGGCTTACAGCTACCTCCATAGAGGATTGAAGTATTTTCAGCCACTTCCTTACCATATTTAGCAGCAACCAAAGAACGGATATGAGCGTGGATTTCCTCAGCCTGTTCCGGAGTAGCAGTCTTACCGGTACCGATAGCCCATACAGGTTCGTAAGCCAAAATAACCTTAGAGAAATCTTCAGCTGACAAAGAGAATACAGAAGCTAACTGAGCTTCAACAACTTCATTCTGCTTGTTTGCTTCACGTTCTGCCAAAACTTCACCGATACAGAAGATAGGCTTCAGGTTGTTAGCCAAGGCCAATTTAACCTTTTCTGTCAGGATATCCACTGTTTCATGGTAATAGGCACGGCGTTCTGAATGTCCGAGGATTACATATTGTGCACCTGTAGAAGCAACCATTTCAGCAGAAACTTCACCTGTATATGCACCAGAAACTTTATCTGCACAGTTTTCTGCTCCTACACCGATAACATTTGCGTCAACAATAGGAGTTACAGAAGCCAAATGAATAAACGGAGTACAGATGATTACATCACAATTAGGTTTGTCTGCAACCAACATTTCGTTCAATTCCTTAGCCAATGCAATACCTTCCTGCAGGTTTTTGTTCATTTTCCAGTTACCTGCTACAATGTTTTTTCTCATTTTGTTTAAAATTTAAAGGGTTATTTAAATCAAATCATTTTTCTTTTCAGCCTGTTGCGATTGATTGGTATTCCTTGCCTGCCGGATTTTCTTCCATCTCAGCCAGAGCATATCACACAGCAACAGGAACAATAACGGACCGAAAAACCAGCCTGTCACCGCCATCAGCTTATATGCCGTACTATGTTGATTAATGGTTCCAAGAGGAAGCTTGTCGAGGGAATCACTCAGCTGATACTCGTCCGGAATCCTGTTTACACTCCATTTATTCAACACCACACCTTTCTTCAACAACATCAGTCCCGGATTGGAGCGGATCATTGTCTTTAAAGTTATCTCATCCATCAGTCCGAAGGGATACTCCGCCCCCGTACGGTCCTGCCATTTCACGATGTCTTCATCAGGCGAAGAAGTGACACACAAGAAACGGTAACCATGTTCCACACTGTAATCATAAACCTCGTTTATCAGATCCATTCCGCTTTCATCAGCCTTTGACAACTGTGGTGAAACCAACAGGAATGTATAATTATCCGTATCCAGAATCTCGTCTGTCAAATCAGAACCGTCATCAACCGACATGATTGCAAAATCATGAATAGGAGGTTCATATCCTTTTTCTTTGACGCGTGTCCGTGAATCAACAAAAGTCCACGTCGTATCCGAAGGGAAATTATCAATTGTAAACTCCTTTTCCACTCCATCCTTCCGGTAAATGAAAGTCGTTTCATACACTGTAGGCTTTTCCCCATCCGGTATTTCCATTCCTTTTCGGATATCAGCTCCGATATGGTAAGGACGAAAATCAAAAACCGGCAATTCACGGATAGAATAAATGGAAAAGAATATGATGAAAATAACTCCATAAAGAGCCATCAACCAGTCTACCTTATCCGTCACCCATTTAAGCAACAGGGTTTTCCGCCATTTGAAGACCGATATCGCCGCTATCAGCAAACCTACATTTTTCCAGAAAGTTTCCCAATTGGTAAGAATCACGGCATCACCAAAACAGCCACAATCCGATATCGGATTCGCTATTGCCAGCCATAGTGTCAATGGAGTCATAAATGCCATCATCAGCAACAGCAATGTGGCTACCAGTCTCCTACGGATACCGACCAACAGGTAAAAACCAAGTGTAAACTCAAGTACTCCCATAACAAGTGCCGACAAGAACGGAGTTACATCGGGGAACATATGTGCAATTCCCCACGCTTCCATGTAGTCCTGAATCTTATACACAGTCCCCCACGGGTCATTGGCTTTCACAAAACCGGAAAAGATAAATACAGCCGCCAATATGAAACGGCAGATATTCACCCATATCACACGAATCTTATGTATCTGCTTGTCTTCCAAATTCGGGTTCATATTCATTAAGTGTGGCAAAGTTACTTATTTTCGAAGAATCGCCCAATTAAAAAGGCAAGAATTGTCATCCCATAGACCGCATTAAAAGGCACAAGGAGTAAAGTCCGTTCCCGGCCTTTACTCCTTGCATGCTATACATCAAAATTCAATTTCTATTTTCCAATTACGAACACCTCAATACCTGACCGATTCTCAGGATTGTAGTACGACGTATTCCATTGATCTTACACAGACGGTCAATTGATACATGGTATTTACGTGAAATGCTTCCCAATGTATCTCCACGACGGATCTTATGATAACGGATAGCCGATTTTTCAGCAGCTTCCGTAACCGTTTTACCGCTCTTCAAAGCAGCCATCGCACGCGTACGCTGGTAATCATAACGATTAGCTCCACGGATAAACAGATAGCTGTCGGCTACAATATCTTGCTGAGGGAAATTAAACAGGAACTCCGGATTGATCACTTCACCCAAGAAACGGGTTTCGAAATGAAGATGTGATCCGGTAGAACGACCGGTATTACCTCCCAACCCTATCGGATCGCCGGCCTTAACATATTCATCTTCTTTTACAATCTGTTTTGACAGATGCCCGTAGATGGTTTCCAACCCATTATCATGACGAATCACCACATACTTGCCATATCCACGGCGTTCATATTTTACCATACGTACCTTCCCGTCAAAAGCCGCCCGGATTGTATCGCCGATATAGACCTTGATATCAAGTCCGTTATGCATACGCCGCCAGCGTGGACCACATTTGGATGTAATGATGGTATGTGTAGTAGGCATACAGAAACCTGTCAGGTCTATGCGGAAACTGTCCGGAATCTGAACCGTATTGCCATAAGCATGAACTCTATCATTATTCCAGTTCGGATAAAGACTATATGCAGGATAAGCTGCCTGCTCCGCTTTAATCTGGCGAATCAACGCCACAGAATCAACTGCCTTAAGTTTTCTGTCGATTGGAGCCTGTCTAGCCAGCAAATCCTGTCCTGAGACATTGATGCTTACTAAAGCAAATGCTGCAACCGCTACTGTTTTAATACATTTTAAAATCATTAGAACTATAATATTTTTCAGCGTGTATTCAATCGGCAGGCCTTTTGAAGCTCAATGCCGAATGCTAGAATACCATTACTGGTTTGAAACAATTCAAAATAAATCTTGACAGATTATCTGTCGATATTCAAAAAACTGTCTCAAAGTTATCAAAATAATATTATAATCCCATAGGGTATTAACGATTTTTCATGTATTTTTATTGCAAAAATAAAAGATAAAGTTAATTCTATGTTGAAGAACACATTTTAAGGCAAACGTTTTTTATTCAACTCTTTTTTTTAAGATTTATTTCCAAACAGCATTGAAAAATCATACGGCAACCTTTCCATAAAAACACGTACGCATCATTACTCAGGAACATAACGCCCATCTTTCCATTGGTATTTCAAAGGCTTTCCCCATAAATACTTTCTGAGTTCTGCCGCCGACTGTTTATCCATGTATTCAGGGGTGGTATAAATAAATGACAAGGTATTGTCATCAGCCGAGAGTTCGGCCTTTAACAGATACATATCTGCCCGTAACCGCAGATTTTTCAAAGAATCTGCCTCGATATCAGACACCGGTGTCCTGTAGAAACGGTCTTCTCCGGGTATAGTCAGAAAATCATCGGCCGGAAGCATTTTCCAGTCTGTATCATAAAACGTCACTTTACTATCGGGCACCGGACCCATATAAGTGGATACCACGCAAACGATCTTAACAGAATCATTCAACGGCAGCAGCTTCATCTCTACCGTACTTGCTCCCGTCAGCTTCAAGAACAGGTAATCACTGGTCAGTCGGGTCATCTCCGACGATTTTCCGAAACGGTTCTTTACCTCCGCCTTCATTTTACTATCCAGGAAATCACCGAAATCGGCACGGTTCACCTCCGTCAACAAGGGCGACAAAGAATCGGGCATTGCTACAAACAGTGATTTCAGATCCTGGGCATATGCTCCCAGGCAAAGCGCAAGTACACCAAACAGTAAATATATCCGTTTCATATCCATATTTTTCTCCATCTAGAACCAATAAACGCGCCAAAGATACGGATTAATTCGAATCATCCAACCACTTTATCCGTAAGCATGCAAATTTCTATCCTTTTCGCTTCAGGAAATCAGTAGGATTCTCTCCAAAATACTCCTTATAACACTTGGCAAAGTAGGACGGAGCACTGAATCCTACTTCGTAGGCTATTTCGGCTATGGTCTTGTCGGTTGAAGCCAATAAGGCAGCCGCTTTTTTCAGACGTGCAATACGGAGCAATTCATTGGGAGAATAACCGGTCAGCGCCTTTGTCTTCCGGTAAAGCTGGACCCGGCTCATACCTATCTTACCACCCAGATCCTCCACACTAAGATCAGGATCACTCAAACTGCCGTCAATCAAGGAATACAGTTTAGCCAGAAAATCCTTATCCGGCTCTGCTATAGATTCCTTCTTCAATCCTCCTTTATCTCCGAAGAAGTTTTGCAGTCTTTTCCGGTTATCCAGCAGGTTACGCAAACGCGTCAGCAGCAGCTTCGCACTGAACGGCTTCAACATATAGGAATCAGCACCACACTCATAACCTTTGACTTTCTGTTCATCCATCGTATAGGCAGTAAGCATCAACACGGGAATATGAGAAGTCTGTACTTCCGACTTCAGACGGCGGCAACATTCCATCCCGTCCATAACCGGCATCATGACATCACATATAATGATATCAGGAACATACTTCATAGCCTGTTTCAACCCCTCCTGTCCGTTTGTTGCTTCAATTACAGCATACTGGTCTTCCAGAAGCATCTTCACATAATCCCGGACATCCTGATTATCATCTATCACCAGCACCGTCTCCCTACTTTCATCGGGAACTTTTTCAGCTACAATTTTCCCTCCTTCCTGATCGGCAGCCAATACAGCTCCTTCCTTCAGGTTATCCATAATGGCATTCTTTTCCAAGCCCTTTTCCAGCGTACCAGCCTGTTTCATAGGCACCTCAACAGTAAAAAGTGTACCCTTCCCTTCCGCACTCTTCACACGGATTGTACCTTTATGCATCTCAACAAAGGCCTTGACCAGAGCCAGACCGATTCCGGAACCGGCATGATGCACATCAATCTGATAGAAACTTTCAAAGATATGCTGCACATGCTCCGCCGGCATCCCCATACCGGTATCCGATACCTGGAAACACAACCAACCCTCTCCATTTCTGTCGAAGCGGGAAAGTTTTACCTCGATTTTGCCGTTTTCGGGGGTGAACTTGAACGCATTTGAAAGCAGGTTATAGGTAATACGTTCCATCTTTTCCGCATCAGCAATCATCAGATAGCCTGCACTCTCAGGTTCAACCGTAACATTGAAATGGATGTGTTTCCGGTAAGATAACGTACGGAAAGCTTCCGTCCATTCATGGATTCCCTGGGATATGTCAAATTCCGAAAGATGGAGATGAAGCTTCCCGTTTTCAAATTTCCGGAAATCCAGAATCTGATTTATCAACCGTAACAGGACCGTTACATTCTTCCGGATAATATTCAACAGGAAACGCTCATGGTCATTTAAATTCTTGCTTTCCGCCAACTGGTCTACCGGATCGGATATCAAGGTTAAAGGAGTACGGAAATCATGCGATACATTCGTAAAGAAAGCCAGCTTCGCATGTGTTGCTTTCTCCAACTCCTTCGAAAGGTTTATCAGCTGGTCACGCTGTTCCTCCACATGGCGTTTCTGTTCAGAAAGTTCAGTATTCAGACGGTTCTTGGTCCAGAAGGCTCTCACTACAAAAAACAGCAGGGTACATACCAATATCAAGATTACGATGCAGGCATACAGAAACATCTGTTGGGCCGAATAGCGGAGCAGGAATGCATCCAGCTTACTGTCAAGGACCTCAATCTTGCTATCCAGCTGAAATATATGCTCCGTCTGCATCTGCATGATACGTGCATTCGAGCGGTTGACCAATGCTGTCGACAGCTTCGAATCATGGGTATATGGTTTCCCTTCCAATATATTCATCGCCACCTGCATGACACGGTCTCCTCCCGTAGGATAAATGAAAGATGCATCGAGATGACCGGCCATCACCTGTTCCACTCCATTCCCTTTTCCTGCCAGAGCATCAATTCCTACAAAAAGGATATCCTTATCCCGTTTTTTCCCGACAGCGGCATCGTATGCCCCTACCGCCATACGGTCATTGTGGGCAAAAACAAGATCGATATGAGGGTAAACCGTCTGAATGGAATCAAACACCTTTTCGGCCGATTCACGGAGCCATGCCGCATCAACGGAAGCCAAGACGTGGATATCAGGCGCCTGCTTCAAAGCTTTCATCATTCCCCGGTGACGCTCTACAGCCGGAGAAGAACCTATCAGTCCGGTCAGCTCCACAATCTGCCCTTTACCTTGCAGACGGCTTACTATATATTCACCCACCTGATAACCGATCTCATAGTTGTCAGCCCCCACATAAGCCGTATATTTATCCGAATGTACCTTCCTGTCAAACAGCACAACCGGAATACCGGCATCATAGGCCCTTTCGATAGCCGGCACAAGCGCATCGGCTTCATTAGGCGCTACAATCAACAAATCGACGCCTTCATCAATAAACCGGTCAATATCTTTTTCCTGAGCTACATTATCATCCTTCACAGAGCGGATTTTAACCTCCACTTCCGGATAAAAGAGAGCTTCGCGACGGATTTCCTTATTTGTCTGTTCCCGCCACTCATCATCACTACATTGAGACACCCCGATAACAAAACGAGGCTTTTCAGAAGTACAACCTACCAAAAGGCCAAGAATTCCTATAACAGAAAAAAGGAGGAATAAGGTATATTTCATGTATTATTGAGGTTTATACTACAAAAATAACGGATAAACTCCAATTTTCCAAAAAATATCCCGATATCCGGTACGGCATCAAGCCATAACGAATATCGGGACTATCCTTCTATTCTAAAAATCCGTCCGAAAATAGCTTGCCCGGAAGCAAACCCTAATCTGTGAACGGAGAATTATTTCCCTGACGTCAGGTAGTCGGGCAACACTGGCATAGCGCCATTCTGTGTACATACATAAGCTGATGTCTGTACTGCCAATTTATGAGCATCCCTGATAGAAAGTCCTTTCAACAATGAAGCGACAAAAGCAGCAGTAAACGAATCACCGGCTCCCACTGTATCAGCTACATTCACTTTCGGAGTCTCTACAAAAGAAACTTCACCCGGTGTAAACACATAACTACCGTTAACGCCACAAGTCAGAATCAACATCTTCAGGTTATATTTAGCCAGCAATATCCAGCATTTGTCTTGCAGGTCTATACCCGGATAACCAAACAACCTGCTAACAGTAACCAGCTCTTCATCGTTGATTTTCAATATATTACATTTTCTAAATGAGTTACATAGGATTTCTTTCGTATAAAATGACTGGCGGAGGTTGATGTCAAAGATCTTCAGAACATCACTGTCCTGAGGCATAGCATCCAGAAAACGGTTGATCGTTTCACGTGATACTACACTGCGCTGTGCCAGAGAACCGAAACAAACCGCACGGGTATTATGAGCCAGATCCTCCAATGCCGGAGTAAACGGAATATTATCCCATGCCACACCTTCCTTGATATCATAGCAAGGCACTCCGGCAGCATCCAGTTCCACCTGTACTGTACCCGTAGGATACGGTACTATTTCAATCATACTGTTCAATTCCTTTTCACGGAAATTATCCAGAATTTCCATTCCCAACTTATCGTCACCGACTGCACTTACCACACGGCTGTCCAATCCGAACTGCGATACATGATAAGCAAAATTAGCCGGTGCTCCACCCAATTTCTTTCCTTCAGGAAGCACATCCCACAGTGCTTCGCCCATGCCAACAACAAGAGTATTGTTTTTCATAGTCAATTATTTTTTTATTTTAAACATATACAACAATAAATAAAGGACTCCTACAGCCATAACTCCGACTGCACCAGCCTGCCCAACGGCATCACTGGCAAATCCCATGAACAACGGGAATATGGTTCCGCCGAAAAGTCCCATAATCATCAAACCCGAAATCTCATTCTTTTTCTCAGGCAAGTAAAGCAATGCCTGTGAAAAGATTATGGAGAATATGTTGGAATTACCGAAACCAACCAAAGCTATGGCTATGTAGATAACCACCAGATCATGTGAAACGAACAGACCTATCATTGAAAGGATCATGCAAGCCACACTGATTGCAAAGAAAAGTCTTGCAGAAACTTTCTGAAGAATGATAGAACCCGAAAAACAACCCAATGTACGGAATATGAAATACAGGCTGGTAGCGAAACTAGCCTCCTCCAATGTCATGGAAAGTCTCTCCATCAGAATCTTAGGCGCCGTTGTATTGGTTCCTACATCAATTCCTACGTGGCACATGATACCCAGGAAACATAACAACACGAAAGGTTTTCCAAGCAATTTGAGGCATGCGGCAAACCCGGAAGCCTTATCAGGTTTTTCCTCTTCGATGGGAGTTGCCCCCAACCACAACAGAGCAATTATAGCGATGACCATATAGATCGGGAACAGGATACGCCATTCCAAGCCGAATGTAGGCATAATCTGAGTTGCTCCCCACATGGCGATATAAGGAGCCAGGAAAGATGCGATAGCCTTTACAAACTGGCCGAATGTCAGTGAACTTGCAAGCTTGTCGCCAGATATAATGTTACTTAACAACGGGTTCAAGGATGTCTGCATCAACGCATTACCTATACCCAAAAGAGAAAATGAACAGAGCATGATACCGTAACTGTCTCCGAAAATAGGGATCAGCAGAGACAGGAAAGTTACGACCAAACTGAGCAATACAGTCTTTTTACGTCCGATTCTGTTCATCAGAATTCCTGTCGGGACAGAAAAGATCAAAAACCAGAAAAATACTAATGACGGGAATATATTTGCCTCTCCATCGGTCAGATTCAAATCTGCCTTCACATAATTTGAGGCAATCCCCACCAAATCAACAAATCCCATGGCAAAGAAGCAAAGCATCACAGGGATAAGTTGTCCTATTTTTATTTTATTTGTTGTTGTCATAATATTATTTTTATTTCTGTAATTTCTATTACATGGTTCACCAGGCCAGTCCATACATCCTTACAGGCAGCAGTATTGAACTTCTGCCTGTCTTCATCGATGAAAGCAGCAAGGGACACTGACTTTACCAGGAAAATCAGATTTTTATCCGAACAAGACATCACCAACAGATGCGGATATCTTGCCGTTCGACGTGCTTCATAGTTTCCCTAGAACTTTCACTTCCAGGATGTCCGGTTTACAGACCTAACTTATATAAGTTCAGGTTTTCCACCTTTGCCGCATTTCCTTCCGAATAAAAACGAATGCTGTTATACGGTTCTGTCGGGAATATCAGGTTTGTCATAGCGATACGTCCACCGTCAGCAAAAATTTCGACAGAACATTTGTCAACAAATATGTCAAGATGGAATTTCTTTCCTTCACAGAGTGAAAGCGGCGCCCAGGTACCCAATGCGAAATCATTCTTATAGTTGATGGAATTCGTTTTACGGCGGTCATGGGTTTCCAGTGCATGCGGTTCCGATTTTTCACCGAAAGCTATCAAACCGCTTTCCGTACGGTCCATCACCAGTTTGCCTGCTTTCATATCCAGATAAATCTTTGATTTCTCGCCTTTTGAATTATACAGTTCCAGGCCCACAACCTGAGCCGACCCCGGAATGACGTCCATTTCCAATTCATATGCGCCGTCATTAGCCGGGAAGATATCTATACCGTATTCATTCTTTATTTCAAAGTTACCCACATTACGGGTTTCCTTACGCAACACCTGAGCCTCCTTCACTACGTTGGCTGCCATATATGTCTGTCCGTCTTTTGTATACAATGACAGTTCACGAGGCAGACCGTTGGCACCACGATACTGACGGATCGGTGTCACATTGGCATATTGCCAGTTGCTCATCCATGGAACTGCCACTTCACGTCCTTCCAGATTAGAAATGCAGACTGCAGCATAATGGTCTTTACCCCAGTCGAGCCATTTGGTAACCTCCGGCTTGGTTTCACATTTAAATTCCTTACCGTCAAAATCACCTACAAAATATTCGGTAGCGCTACCTCCGAAAAGACATCCCGGATTGATGTTCACAATCATCACCCACTTCTTGTTATCCGGGTCACCGTTTACAGGCAACTGGATAAAATCGGGACATTCAAACTGGTTCGGCTGTATTCCATATCCTTTTCCGAAAGCACTTACATACTCCCAGTCCTTCAAGTTGGAAGACGAATAAAAACGCATCTCCTTATCGGCCGAAACAATCATATACCATTTCTGGGCCGGCTCATACCAGAATACTTTCGGATCACGGAAATCTTTCAGTCCGTCAAACGGAGTAAGAACCGGATTCTTCTCATATTTAGTATAGGTACGTCCGTTGTCGGTACTGTATGCCATACACTGGATCTGTCCGTGTTCGTCACTGGCCGAAGTATAAAGTGCAATCAAGGCATCTTTACCGTAACCTGCGGTATTGTTCTTGTCGACCACCGTACTTCCAGAGAATATATGACCCAGCGTATCACGAGCAATGGCTGGTTTCAGATGCTCCCAATGGATCAGATCCTTACTTACTGAATGTCCCCAGTGCATGTTACCCCACTTGGAACCGTAAGGATTATACTGGAAATACAGATGATATTCACCGTCCTTATATACCATTCCGTTAGGATCGTTCATCCAGCCATACAGCGGAGTATGGTGATAAACAGGACGGTAATAATCGGTATTCGATGTATCAAAGGTATCAGCCAGCTGGATATTTTCCCAGCATACAGCCTTTGAAGGAACCTTACCGATAGTGACAGTAGCCTCCTTTGCACCTGCCGGAAGTTCGAAAGGTACAAAATATTCTACACTGTCAACAGCCAGACGTACATCCATGGCCACATCGGCAGGATTTCCTGTATCCAGCTTCACCTTGCCTTCAACAGATGATTCCTGAATAGGGAGCAACAGATATTTCGAGGGATTTGTAATATGTACAACCGTCAATGTATCCCCCTGATGTTCAAAGGTAATCCCATTCTTCTGGGACTGGCATGCTATCATGCTGCATGCAAGTGCCATTCCCATCCCAAGGTTAATGATATTTTTTTTCATGATATCTTAATTTTTTATTAAAGACTTATCTTATATATAATTAAACCTATTGAAATCTTATCTAATCTAATACCTATATCAAAACTTTGTTAGAATTTAAGCTGTGCAGAGAATTCAACGGTAAACGGACGAATATAGCTACCGGCCATTACAGTTCCTGCGTACTTGTCGGCATCCTCTTTCTGTACCAGTTCGGCTCCGGCAATACTACCTTTCGCACCGGTCTGGTTGAGGAAGTTGACAACAGAACATCCCACACTCAAATTTTTGTTGACCTGCCAGTTCAGACCTCCGAAGGTTTCCCAACGTCCGTTGAAATAATATGCATCATTGATATTTGCATATGTCTTGCTGAAGTAACGGAAACTGGTCCAGATTTTCAAATCTTTGGTAATCATATAGCTCGGGTCGATCTCAACTATAACCTGCGGTATTTCTGCCACGATATTTCCAGTTGCGTTGATCTGGCCTACATATCCGTCGGAGAACTTGACAGATGTTTCATATTTCTTGTAGGTCGGCTTCTGGTAAGTGAACAGGAAGTGCAGATCAAAACCTTTGAACGGAGTGGCCACTACGTCGGTAGTCCATCCCAATGTCTTGATATCATAGTTAAGCGGGGCCGCCAGAATTTCATTCACACCGTTTATGGCATGCTGAAGGTTCAGGGTCGAGTTATTGTTGGTCTTCGAAATATATGAGAACAATGAAGTCAGGCTCAACCATTCATTGTTGAAATAGATACCGGCACGTCCCAGAGGAACGGAAATCTTGTCGGTATTCGGCAAGGTAGCCGGAGCAAAGTTTTCGATTTTAGGATGCTGTACAATATAGGTGAAGTCACCGGTAAAACCGAACTTGGAAGTCAGCTTGTACGTAGCGGCAGCACTCAAGGCATAATTGAACCAGTCATGATTCATCGGGGTAGGTTCGATAGTTACGGCGCCGGCTGTACCCGCATTTCCGGCAGCATATCCAGTCTGGTTACCGTCGGCATCATATACCGGTACTGCTGTGGCTCCGATATAATAATTGGCAAAACGGCCAACAAAGTCACCATTAGCATTTCTCACGGCCGCATTGTTTCCCCGGAGTGCCTGATATTCCATACGTGCCCCGTAGTACAGATTGAAACGTTCCGTTACATCCCAGTCGTGAGTGAAATACAGAGCTATCTTGTTTTCATGACCTTTATAATATTCCGAAGCATTCTTGTTGAAATCATAATAATATCCGTTCCCTCCATAAGAACGGGTTGCAAAAGTCGCAAAAGCCGGATTCCACAGACGTACCGGATAACTTCCATCCATAGGCACAGACTGATCGTACATGGTAGTGTTCGAAGTATAGTCTATATTATAATACCATTCATTCAATCCCAGACGCCATGTTCCGTTCGATAACTTACGGGACAACTCGGTAGTGAACATGACTTCATCAATATATCCGCGGTTAAGGCATGACATACGGCTCTGTACATATTCACCGTCATAAGTTTTCATGGAACCGTCGGCAGCCTCATACTGATAATCAATCGCCTTGTTACGCTGAGTCAGTTCCATCGGGGTCTGATACACGCATGCACCTGTAGCATGATCGTATTTCAAAGCGACTTTCCATGCCAGTCCGTTATCCCATTTATAATTGTTCATCAAAGAAAATTCACTTCCCTTATTCAGCGCAGCATCATAAAGCGTAGTCTTATACAACTCGCCTGTACGCATGTCACGATACATCATTTCATTATCTACAGGCAGATATGACGTAGTACCGAGAGCAAATTTACCGAATTCCTTCACACTACCGTCACCCACATATATAAACGGAGCCGACTGAGTGGCATAGTTATATACCGGATGGCTGTTACTGTAATGATACATAGCCGTAAATTCACCACGGTTATTATTATAACGCTTGGTCAATGCAAACTTATATATTTGAGTTCTGTCCTGGAACGGAGTCGATTTTATCTTGAATGTTCCCGGATCGAAATCCTGATAGATACTACCACTATAGAACCAGTCATTTGCAATTTCACCGTTCAGGTTCAATGAAAATTCCTGCATACCGAAATGATTGGACTTATAGTCCAAAGTTCCATGGAAACCTTTCTGTCCTAACTGAGTAAAGGAATTTACCGCATATCCGATATTACCGGTCGTAATAGCCGTTTCTGAAATTTTAAGAAGTCCCACATGACTCAAGCTGGCATCGGCACGCCACAATGAATTTACGGTATGAGGATTCGTTGCATAAGTAACGGGCATACCATTTTCCAATACATTCACATCTGCAGAGGGAAGACCTATCTGGATTTCACGGGGTCCGTTGGCACTGGCAGCATTCAACATTACATTACGGTTACCTTCTTCCTTCGAATTACCGTCGTTGTTTGATGATTTGTTTTCTTCTTGTGCGTATCCGTTCACACAAGCTAAAGCGAGCAGCAGGATTGCGGCTCCCATACGATTGCAAAGCTGTTTCTTTTCAGTCTTCATAGCATTAAAATTTGTATGAAAGAGTTGATTTTTATTTGCGCCAAAGGTACGCAAGCATTTCTCTGGCATGTGTAAGGGATGTTACATCGTATAACAAATTTGTTTCATGAAACATTTTTATTACACGATGTAACATTTTTATAAACTCGGATATAACACCTTCCATCAGGCATAATCCAAGCCCAGCTTTCATTCCATACAGGGTCCGACAAAGATGTCTCCCTGAAACCAGTTATTTCAACTTATAAATATTCAGTGACTTGACTGTATAACCACCCTTATCCGCTTCAAAAGCCAACTTGTTATAAGGCTCTGCAGGAAATACCAGATTGGTCATTACAAATTTTCCTTCGTCACCAAAGGCCTCAATGCTGGAACGGTCTACAAACAGACGCAGACTTATCTCGTCAGTCCCTTCCACCGGCGCTGCAGTCACAGCAGGGAAATCACGGCTGAAGTCAACGATTCCACTTTTACTGCGGTCCATCACGAACTGCTTGCGTACCGTATCATAATACATGGCCACTTCCTCACCTTTTCCGTTCTGCAGACAGAACTTGATTCTGGAAGCTCCGGCATTCTGAATTTTCATTACCAGCTCATAAGCACCTTCGTTACCTTCAAACAAGTTTGCGATTTCATGTTTGCCTTCAACCTTGAAGGATGGTATATTCACCTTTCCGTCACGTGCCTTTTGGATTTCAGCCGAAGGGGTACTTCTCAAGTACAGTTCATTTCCAGAGCGGAAAAGTGTCAGGTCACGGGCAATAGTGTTCGTACTGCGGTATTGCTTGGTAGGAACATTGTTGGCATACTGCCAGTTACTCATCCATCCCAATGCAATGCAGCGTCCGGCCGGAGCATTACTCCATGTAACCGTCGCATAATTGTCTTTTCCCCAGTCAAGCCATTTGGTTACGGTAGGCGATTCATTCACAAATTTCTTCCCGTCGAAAGAACCGACAAAATACTGTGTGGCACTGCCTCCGAAAGGTCCTCCAGGATTCAAGTTACAGATCAGCACCCATTTCTTTTCTTTGCTGCCTTCAACCGGCACTTCTACCAGGTCCGGACATTCCCAGACACCACCATGTGCCCCCTGCATAGAACCAAAACTGCTTTCCTTTGTCCAATTCTTCAGGTCAGGAGATGAATATATCTGCATTTCCTGTCCCACGGCCAGCATCATTACCCAATGCTTTCCCGGAGCATACCAGAAGACTTTCGGATCACGGAAATCACGCTCGGCTGAAGTCAGTATCGGGTTATGTTCATATTTGGTAAACGTCTTGCCGTTATCTAAGCTATAGGCCATGCTCTGTGACTGCACGTCACCCCACGGAGTAGGTTTGGCCGAAGTATAGAATGCTACCACAGCACCTTTTCCGAAGCCGGCCGTATTGTCCTTGTCGACTACACAGGAGCCACTGAAAATTGTACCCCACGCATCAGGAAGAATGGCAGTACCTTCGTAAGTCCAATGAGCCAGATCCTTGCTTGTAGCATGTCCCCACGTCATATTTCCCCACATGGATCCGTAAGGGTTATACTGGAAATACAGATGGTAGACACCGTCTTTATAGAACATTCCGTTAGGATCGTTCATCCATCCGTAAACCGGAGTATGGTGATAAACCGGACGGAAAACCTCCCGGTTGGACATGTCGAATGTATCCGACAAACTGATTTCTTTCCAACACAAGGCTTCTGCCGGAACCCCTGTAACATCTACAGAAAATGTTTTACCGGCATAGGCAGACAAATCCAAAGGAACATAATAATCAACCTTTTCACGGGCCAGACGGATGTTGATACTCTGTCCTAACTGTGCTTCATTATCAATGATGACATTGATCTTACCTTCGGGAGCGTCCTCCTGGACGGGAAGAAGTAAAAACTTCTTCGCCTGATCCAGGACAATTATATTCTGCTCGTTTGCCAAGTGACGGACAGACAAGTCTTCTGCCTGCATAGATGGTACCATCGCTAAAAAGGCTCCCAAAAGCACAGCTTTTATTGTATATGTATACTTTTTCATAAAAATAATATTTTAATCATCCTATCCACAATTTATTCATATCCTTTATTCTGAGTATACAATCCAGGAATGTAGAACATCTGATTGTATGGCACAGGGAAGAATTCGTTCTTTCCAGACGTAAAATGAGCATCCTTGTAATACTGTCCATAGGGCTGACCCTCATAAACGTCATGCTGTTCACTTTCAAAATAAGCATTCAATGTTTCTGAGGCAATACCCCAACGACGCAAGTCAAAGAACCGTCCGTTTTCCATGGCCATTTCCAGACGACGTTCCCAACGCAGACATTTACGTGCAATTTCCTTGTTTGAGAAATAATTGTCCGGATAGAGAGCAATCTCACACTGGTCTTTTGCATAGCTGATATGCTTGTCGACCGACTGTGCAGCACGGTTACGGATATCATTTACGATGTTCTCCGCTTCGCTCAATCTGTTTAGCTCAATCAGTGCTTCCGCACGCATCAGCATTACGTCCGTATAGCGGAATACGTAATCATTCATTGCAAAAGCTTGCCATGAACCGTTATAGGTTTCTCCTTCAGAACGTTGAGGAACTTCTTTCAAGGAAGTGTAGTATCCGTAAGTATTCGGCGTACGTGAATTGGCAGTAGTCATCGTATATTCAGCTTCATACTTGTAAGGGAAGGTCGGCATACCTACAGTGTGGAACAAACGCGGATCCCATTTCTGACTGGTCGGCTGACCGTTAATCGGATAATCAATTTCATTATTATAGTCATCAAACATCGGAAGGCCGTTCTTGGTTTTGAAGGCGTTCACCAGATTCTGAGAAGGTTTGTGGAAATCCCATCCGCAAGACCACATCTGCCAGCAACCATTCAGCATGTTCGACCAGTTGGCACGTCCATAAGTTGTATTGTCATCTTCGTAATCCGAACACTGTACAGCAAAGACAGACTCCTTACTGTTCTTGTAAGCAGGCAAGAAGATGTCACCATAATCTTCCAGATATCCGTAATCGGAAGCCACTACCTCATCCGTATAGTCTACCACCTTCTGCATGTATTCAGAGTTGATATGGCTTTCACCAGTAGTAGCTTCATATCCGTCTCCCCAAGCCAAAGTCAGATAGCATTTAGCCAGATAAGCGGCAGCCGCTACCTTATTGGCCCGACCGTCTTCACCCGGCTCTTTCACCGGCAACACGTCATAAGCCGCCTTAAAATCATCAATCACTTTCTGGAAAAGCTGTTCATAATTCAAGGCAGTATTGCTGACCTGTTCATACGCATTATCTTCCACTACTTGCTCGTCAATCCAAGGAATCTGACGGAACACAGTGAGCAGTTTAAAATAGAAATGTCCACGCAAGAAACGCATTTCGGCTATACGCTGCGCTTTCACATCTTCGCCTAACTGATCGCCATTACGTTCCAACGCAAGCAATGCACGGTTACAACGAGAAATAGCTACATACAGACGATACCACAATTCATCCATCTCACCAGGAGTAGTAGCAGTCAGAGTAGTCCAGATATCGAAAGCATGATAACCTGTATCCGTGGTTCCTGAACCACCTTTCAGACAGTCGTCTGAACTCACGTCACCATAAGGGAACAAGTTGAACGGGTAAGTGTACCAACAGTCGCCCAACATAGCGTAAGCCGCATTTACCATTTTCTCCGGATCTGAGAAGGCCTTGTCTTCGTCTACTACTGCAGTCGGAGTATAATTCAAGAAATCTTCACAGCTACTCAGTGACAAACCCAATGCACAAGCTGCCAGCAGTATATATTTTTTCATCATATTCATTATTTTAAATTAGAAACCAATTTGTAAACCAAATGATACAGAAGTTGCAAGCGGGTAATTCCAGTTCGGATTTTCCGGGTCCGGACAAGTCAGACTCTTGCTTTTGATAGTCAGCAGGTTTTGACCTGACACGTAGATTCTGGCACTAGACATCTTAAACTTAGACAAGAAAGTAGTAGGCACAGTGTATCCAAATTGGAGGGTACGCAATTTCATATACGATCCATTTTCTACATAGTAGCTGGAAGCTCTACCTTCATCGGCAGTATTATTGGTAGTCAAAGCCGGAATAGTAGAACTGGTGTTGTTTGTATTCCAGGCATCCAACAAACGGGTTCCTTTGTTAGAACCAGCATCCACAATACTCCAGAAGTCAGTCTGTGCTTTCTGGTTGTTATATACATCCTGATTGCAAACGCCCTGCCAGAACATTGTCAAATCGAAATTCTTGTAGTTCAATACGATGTTCAAACCATAAGAAAAAGCAGGAACCGGATTATAGATCCACTCCTGGTCATCTTGAGTAATGATGCCGTTTCCATCTACATCTTTATATTTCAAACCACCTACACGGGCATTAGCTTGTCCGGAAGCGTCTACTTCAGCTTGGTTCTGGAACAAGCCTTCTACAATATAACCTACTGAAGAGCCATAAGGCATGCCAGACTGTACCAAGTTTTCTCTAGAAGTATGGGCATAAGCTCCAGTAGTAGTCGACGGCAGATAAGTAACCTTGTTACGGAAGAAGTCGACATTGGCACTGATATCCAAACCCAATCCACAAGCAAGTGACTTACGGTATCCTACGTTGAATTCCATACCCCAGTTGCGCAAAGAAGGACCGTTCAACCAAGAATTACCACCTTCACCAATGGCACCCAGATAAGCCGGATTGATCAACATGTCACCTACATTCTTCACATATCCATCGATCGTACCATACAAACTGCCGTTCAAGAGTGTAAAGTCGGTACCTACGTTATACTGTGTAGCAGATTCCCATTTCAAATTAGGATTGGCAAGCTGAGTTGCACGATATCCTGAAGGGAAGGTTCCTGAACCCTGAAGAAACAAGTCGTATGCCGTTGAAGTCACACGGTCCAATCCGTAATCCACTACATACAAGCCAAACTGTGCATTGTTATCAATTGCCTGGTTACCAGTCTGTCCCCAAGACAATCTCACTTTCCAATCATCCATCCAGTTTGCTTTGATCCATTTAGATACACGCAAACCCAATGTAGCTGCCGGGAAAGTACCCCAACGGTGACCTTTACCAAAACGGGAAGAGCCATCTTGACGGATAGTAAATGAAGCCAGCACCAAGTCATCGAAGTTATAGTCAATCTTACCAAAGAAAGAAGCCAGACGATAACCCACTTTCGCACCTGTATTCTTCATGACGCCTGTAGCAGCGTTCGGCCACATATAATCCACATCTTCCAATGCATAACCTTCTGAATAAGCACCGAATTCAAGTGAACTCTGCTTTGACAATTCAGATCCAAGCAAAACATTGAAATCATGTTTCTTCGCAATCTTGAAATTGTAGTTGATGGTGTTTGACCATGTCCAGTTCACCTCATTCTTATTGGTCAATGTCGTCTTCGCAATGTCATTGTTGACAATATCAGAATGGAAGGTATGTGTCATTGAGTTAATGAGTGAGTTATACGTATCGATACCGAAGTTAGAACGGAATACAAAACCTTTGAAAGGCTTGATATCGATATATCCGTTACCAAACAGACGCCAGTAGTCCAAATGATTGTCTTTGTTGTGATACAGTTCACGCATCGGGTTCTGACGGTCACTCATACCACCCACCGGACCAGAGAAAGTGGTTCCATCTTCTTCATATACCGGCACAATCGGCGCCATCTTCAACGCATTTTCCATCGGAGCGCAATCCACCTGACTTGAATAAGTCATCGTGAAATTTTCACCGATAGTGATATACTTGTTCACATTGTATGAAGAGTTCATACGGGCTGAAATATTCTCAAAATCCGTATATTTCAAGATACCGTTGTTCTTCTTGTAACCCAATGAGAACATGGTAGAATGTTTGTCATTCGCATGAGAAAGAGAGATATCGTAATTCTGCGAAAAACCGACTCTTGAAATTTCATCCAACCAGTCTGTATCCGCATAACGCATCGTCTTCTTGCTGTTGATATATCCGGCATACAAACCATTGACCGTATAATTCATATACTGGCTGGTACTCGGGTCCCAAACTGTAATCGGTGTACCCGAAGCTGCATTTAAGTTCAGGCCATAGTTGCTGGCATACGCCACCGGATCCAGTCCGTCATTCAATGCAGCCTGCGCCATAGCAGTGGCGTATTCCGATGAATTACATACATCCATCAATGACTGAGAAGAATAGAACTGAGCAGTCAGATTAGCAGAGAAATCTACTTTCACCTTGTCTGCCTTCTTTCCTTTTTTAGTAGTAATGATGATTACACCATTAGAAGCTCGTGAACCATAGATAGAAGCGGAAGCCGCATCCTTCAATACCTGCATACTCTCAATATCATTGGCATTCAATGAATTCAGAGACATGTTGGTAGGCACACCATCGATCACATAAAGCGGATCCTGAGAAGAGTTGAAAGAACCGATACCACGAATACGTACCGTAGCCGTACCACTCGGAGAACCGTTGGTCGTAACTGTCATACCAGCTACTTTTCCTTGCAAAGCTTTCATCGGGTCTGGGTCCGGAGCCGTTTTCAACGCATCGGTAGAAACAACAGCTACAGAACCTGTCAAATCAGCCTTACGCTGGGTAGTGTAACCCGTTACAACAACTTCCTGCAACATTTCCGTATCTTCTGCCAGAATGACATTCATCACGCTCTGGGGCTTCAATATCTGAGTCTTGAAACCGATATAGGAAATTGAGATTTCAGATGCCGGATTTACCGTCAAAGAGAATTTACCGTCAAAATCGGTAATCGTACCATTGGTTGTACCACGTTCAAGGATAGTAGCCCCGATAACAGGCTCCCCATCTGTTTTGGAAACGACAGTTCCCGAAACTTGTAAACTTTGTGCTCGCAGCACTGAACACACCATAACAAATAGGAGTGTCAGACAGAATGTTCTTCTTATGCTTCCCATTTACACATATAGATTAAGTTTAACATAAAAATTGAATTTAAATACCATACCGTCCGAAAACGGTGCCGTAAAATTACAGAGTCGGCATAAAACGGTATATAAAAAATGTTTCATCCTCCACAAATAATGTTACATGAAACATTCTTTGTGGAGGATGAAACATTTTTATTATCGGGAACCGGAAATAGCAGAGTATCAGAATTCTTCCCTACGTTTCTTACAGGTTACAATAAGATAAATACCAAGCAATATCAGAGGAAGGCTCAGGAGCTGACCGATGTTCAAAGTCATCCCCACTTCCTGCGCAACCTGCGGGTTCTTCATGAATTCCAACCCGAAACGGGAACCGAAAAAGATGATCAGTGACACACCTGTTATCAGTCCGATGTATTTCTGCAGATGATACTTGTAATACATCACCCATGAAACGATCAGAGCTATCAGGCAGTAAAGCATCTCATATATCTGGGTAGGATGACAAGCCTGGGCCACACCGTCACGGTTATAAAGTTCCTGCCATTCACGCGAACGTATGAACTCAAATCCCCATGGCGCGGAAGTCGGGAATCCGAAAATCTCCGAATTCATCAGGTTACCGAAACGGATACACATACATACCACGGCCACGGCCGGAATCATACGGTCGAACAGCCACCATACACTTTTCCGCGTGACTTTCTTCGAGTACCATACCAGAGCCAGAATCAGGGCAAACACACCGCCATGGCTGGCCAGACCACCCTTCCATATTTTCAGGATCTCTATCGGATGGGCTCCATAATAATCCCACTCATAAAACAGGCAGTGCCCCAACCGGGCTCCGATCACACTGCTGACAATACAATATACAAACAGCTTGTCAGCCCAGTTGTCGGGACATTTCTCCTTCTTGAACAGCCGGGATACCATTTCATAGGCAAGGATGAATCCCACCCCCCACATCAGCCCGTACCAACGAAGCTCAACCGATCCGAGGCGCACCAACACGGGGTCTACATCCCATACAATACTTGCTATCATGTCTTTATTCTCTTTTGTTTTGCCAGCAAAGGTACGAATAAATGTGAGAAACCGAAAAAGGTAACGTGTAATCCGCTCCTAAAAAAGACATCCGGCCTCAGCGTCCGGCAAATACCAGGTTATGGAGTTCACAAAGGGACTTGTCGGGCGTATCAGAGGAAAAGACGAAAAACAAGGCCTGCTTACCCTTGAAATCCTTGGCTTTCGGAACATCAATACGCATCTCGGTAATTTCCTGCCGGGCATCCCTGTCCAGGTGCAACGTACCGATCTTCACCCCTCCGGCGGTGCTCCAGGGACTGCCCACCATGACGTCGACAGTACCTTCCACTCCCAACGGTCTGAGGGAGAGGAGCAGCTCGGCTTCTTTATCCGGATCAAGAAGGCCGAAGTTAAAGTATTTGTATCCGACAATGGAACCTGCCGTATTGTTCACCACCGGATTGCTGTTCACACGCAGGTCATAGAGCGCATCGAAATTCGTCTCGTCACCATACGTAGGCTGAACGTAAGAGCCCGAAAAGAAGAAATTGGGCCACTCGTTATAGGCCGGACGCGGTCCTGTATAGTAACAGGCAATACCGGCCGAATAGCGCTTATAAGGATTAAGACCGTCCGTTTCGAAACCCTCGGACGTATATTCCCCTTCCGTTATCTCCACTTTACCTCCAGGCCCCTCGGTCACCTTCACTTCGATGGGAGCCACCATTGCCTGACGGGCGTATTCGTTCGTTCCGCACTGGCGGTGATAGAACACATACCACTGGCCTTTAATCTCCACAATACTGCCGTGGGTGTTTCCACCCGGTGTAGCCGTCAGGATAGGCTTGCCTTCGGCATCCACACCACGGGCACGGCCGTCAATCAGCGTACCGCCATAAGTGAAAGGCCCCAATGGGTTGTCACTATAGGCATAAGCCAATGTATAGTTGCTGCCGGGAAAACCGAATTCACCTTCGGCCGTCCAACGGCTGTATATAAAGACATACTTATCCTTGATCTTCCGGATGGACGAAGCCTCGAAAAAGCGGAATACCCCGTCCTGCTTGCGGCTTGATACCATATCCTTCACAATCCGGGTCCCCGGTTTTACGGTAGCCATGGTAGCGGGATCAAGCTCGGCACCCAACGACTCCTCGAAGCCCCAGTAGCCGTATACCCGTCCGTCGTCATCCACGAATACAGCCGGATCAAAGGCCAATACTCCATCTGTAGTCTTGGGTGATTCCTTGCTCCAGTTGCATACCGTAAACGGTCCGTCAGGACGGTCGGACCTGGCTATCATACCGTTGCGTCCGCCAGCCTGGTTGTTGGGATAAAGGTAATAGGTCTTCTTCCCGTCCTTACCCGTCACTTCCACCACATCGGGGGCATAAAGTATATCACCGGTACCGTCCACATTCAGCAGATTGCCTTCGGCATCGGTCTTCGACTCGAATATCACTCCGTCATAGCGCCAGTTGTTCAAATCATCCACCGAAGCCGACCACACCACTTGCTCGCGCCCGCAATACTCTGTCTTCATGGAATCATGCGACCCGTAGACATAGACCCGGTACTTGCCCGGTTGGTCGGGGTCTTCAAATACATAAGGCTCCCCATCAGGGATGTATTCCCACAAAGGCAGGAACGGATTGGCCGCCGGCACCTCAGGCGTATGAAACCAGGAAAAAGCGCCCAGCAGAGCCGGTACAATCATACGGATAAAACGGTTTCTTTTCTTCATGTCATCATAATAAAATATATACTGATTCAAAAATAATAAATTCGGATTAAAAAACATGCGCCTGCGGTATAAAACAATTTATTCATACAAAATCAAACGCATTCATATCCTTGTAACATCCGGTCATCCCCATGTCTGTCAATCAAGGCCGGTTTCCTGTCCGTGCCGTTTCTCCGGAGCACCAAAATAACTCGGATAGCGGTTGTCGGGATTCACGACAATGCGTTCAAGGACAATTTCAGGATCGACCATGAAAATTTTCAAGGTGTGCATACCGGCCTTTTCCACATCCAATTTTACGGTAAGCCAACGTTGGTTGTCGAATACCTCGTCACGACGGGGCTGCCCTTTCCCGAGAAGCCTGATACTTGTATCCTGCCCGGGCAAAGGTTTCAGATTGGGCGATTTGGCAAGATTAGCCCGGGTATATTCCCTGAACTCGTCATGGAATCCTTGCCGCGCATCGATTACCTGCGGCTCTTTATCATCAAGACCTACCGCAATGCGCAACCCCCTTTCGGGATAGACATCCTGTACCGGCAGAATACCGATGCAGACGGACAGATTCCCCGTATCGGGCAACAATACCTGGTATTCCAGATACGGTGCATCTCCGGGAGATACGCTCTCTGTCGTTACCGGAACGATACCCATACACGCCTTCCCTCTACCCAAATCGGGCAAGACAGTCCATGAAGCTTTCTGAGCCGGCACATTCTTAATTGTTTATAAAGGTAGGCAGGTATGGAGAATTCGCTTCCACTCAGATTCCCGAAGTAAGGTGCGTCACTTTCAGGCACTCTTCCCTTTACGGCCCGTATCACGACTGGCACATCCACCTTTTCACTCTGAATATCCAGACGGGCCTCGTGTGTTCCGTCGGCAAGCGCTTCCCAATCAATGCCGACCTCAATCCGTTTCTCTTCCGTTACTTTCCCTTTTCCGGTGCTGACCTTGATCCAAGGTTGCGATGCCACGGCCGTAAAATCAAAACTACCCTTGCCACGATTAAAGAGATCAATATAATATGTCTGGTCAAGCAAGGCGTCGAATACCGAAAGTTCCAGTTTTCCCTCTGCTTCCGTCGCCTCGCTTCCTTCTACACTGATTCCCATGGCCGGAGTTTCCAACCGGTCGACCGATTTCAATTCAGGTAACTTGGCTTTTTCAGGCATCGACCACTGGGTATAGCCAATGTGGATGTCGGACATCATATTCTTCCATTTACCGTTTGCCAACGTATCATTATAGTACCGGCTGAGACTCAAATCCCTTTCGAACAAGGTTTCCGCCAACTTAGCATAGCCGTTTGCCGACGGCCGGCCCTGACGGGCATAAAGACGATTCCTGGTAACGGCCGAATAGATCCGGGCTATGCCGGAAGATGCGACCGCCGGATAATACACCAACTGGAAATAGGCATCCTGCTCTTCTTTCGGAATACGTGCCCGGAGCTGTTCCGCCTCTTCTTCCAAATCCTGCCACAACCGTTCCACCCGGTCTGTCTCCCGGTGATTCACCACACTGAAGATACCGGGAACCTGTACCTCGGCCTTGCGCCAAAGATTATACTTGGCATATTTTGAAACGATGTCGGCCACATCCTCCGCATATTCGTCACCGAAGTTCTGTCCTGCCCACTCCCGCGTATACTCATCTACCTTGTCGGCCGGAATGGCATCCGGGTTCCAGGCATAACGCATAATGAAATCAATAGGGAGTTCCTTAGGCTTTAAATCGCCGACGTTAATGATCCACAAGTCATCGATTCCGGTTTCATAGGCCAGATGAAACTGCTCTCGGAGTTTCGGTATGGGCGATGTATTCACCCAACGGTCATTCCACGGGCCTCCGTTCATATCAATATGATAATACAGGCCCAATCCTCCTTTACGTTGTTTCTCCTTCAATGGGCCACCCCGGCGGATATAGCCCCAATTATTGTCGCAAAAGAGCAGAAGCACATCATCAGGCACCGTAAATCCCTTATCGTAATACCGTTGTACCTCGGTAAAGATCGCCCAAAGTTGCGGAACCTCCGACGGATCTTTCCCGTACACGTCTTGTATGATCTGACGTTGCCCTTTTATCACGTCACGCAATACCTTCATGTTCTCTTCATCACTGCCGTTACCCATTGCCACATCACCGTCGCCACGCATACCAATGGTGATGAGGTTGTCAAAATTCTTGTTCCGTTCCAACCCTTCCCGAAAGAATTTATCAAGGTTCTCCTTGTTCGTGGCATAATTCCATGCCCCTACCTCCTCTTTTCTCTTCGTGTATTCCTTGTGGGCACGCATCATCGGTTCATGATGCGATGTCCCCATAATGATACCGTATAGGTCTGCCAGAACAGGATTCTGCGGATCATCCTCATTGAAGGCTGTAGCCCACATAGCCGGCCAGAAATAGTTTGCCTTCAAGCGCAACAAGAGCTCAAACAGATGGCCATACATTTGTGAATTCAATCCCCCGAACTTAGCCGATGCCCAACCACCGAACGAAGGCCATTCATCATTGATGAAAATGCCACGGTATTTCACTTTAGGCGAAGGCTGGACGTACTTGCCGGCCGCCACATAGACAGATGGACTTTTACGTACCGGTACATCCGCCCACCAATACCACGGCGATACCCCCATCTTCTCCGAAATGTCGTAGATACCATAGATAGTGCCACGTTTGTCACTTCCGGCAACAACCAGATTTCCGTCTATGGTCTGTATCAGAAACGATTCCCACCGTCCTTTGATAGCAGACACATCTATTTTACCTTCGGCAACCAGCCGGTCTATCAAGGGACTCTTCCCCACTGTACCGATGATGACGGATTGTGATACAGGTGAAGTGACCTTCTCCAGACTTGTTGTTACACCCGTTACCTTATAAATATCGTCTACCAGGTCACCGGCCGCACGGATCACCCCCTCCCAATCTTCAGGAGAGACACAGACGGCAGCCGCCTTACCTTTTGCCACAATGCAGAAAGCACCGGACGAACCTTCATACCGGACATACTGAGGTACCCCACTCAACAGGCCAGTCTTTACCGGTTCACACTTGCCTGTATATCCGAACATCGTCAGAAGAATAATGGAAATAATGACAATCTGTTTCATACAATATATATCCTAAAATTACTTTATCGGCTTTTCCATACAAAAATAAAAAAACTGTCCAGACTATAATCCACATCCGTATCGTTTTTATCTCAAAATCATTCATTAAGGGATGTAGCAATACCCGCCATGGACAAATTGACCGACAATCGAATATAGATACAATTAATTTTCCGGAAAAAACAAAGTAAAGCAGGATCCCTTACCCGGCTCCGATGCTACCCGGATGTATCCCCCATGCAGAGATACGATCTGCTTGCAGAGACTCAATCCGATTCCGGACCCTCCCGACTTTGTGGTGAAGAAAGGCACGAAAATCCGTTCGGCCACTTCCGGAAGGATACCCACCCCATTGTCACGGACCATAAAGGTGACACCTCCCGAACAGGAAAGAGCCTCGACCTCTATCTTTGGGGAAGGGATGCCGGAACAAGCCTCCCGGGCATTTTTCAACAGGTTTATGAACACCTGTTCCAACTGGGCACGGTCGGCCTGCACTACACACGAGGGCGTAACTTCACCGAAACGCAAGGCCTCATCGGGGAACAGGCGGCGTAAATCGGAGAAAAAGGAAGAGACCTGTACGGAACGCTTCACTGGCGACGCAATACGGGTAAGCTTACGGTAATTCTCGACAAATTCGAGCAATCCCTTGCTGCGGCGGTGGATGACCTGCAGCCCCTGCCGGATATGCTCCTGCAGAAGTTTGTCTGATCCGGGACTCTGCGTGCGTTCACTCAACGTTTCCGACAATGATATAATCGGACTGATGGAATTCATTATTTCATGGGTCAGGACACGGATTAACTTCTGCCAGGCTTCCATCTCATTCTTTTCAAGTGCCCCATGGATGTTTTTCAGACTCACCATGTAACATTCACGCCCCTGCAACTGCACCCTGACTGCCGACAAGGCCAGATCAACAGGCGGAACGCTTCCTTCCAGGCGGATCACCGGGTCATTCTTTCTGATTCCGTCCCATACTTCATCCGGCATCCGGTGTACATCGCCGAACAAATCCCGGGCGGCCCTGTTCATCCATTCGTTCCTTCCGTCGCCGTCGGCCACCACTACAGCCGTATCTACCGTATCCAACAGATTTCCATAATACTGACGACGCACCTCTTCATCTGCCAGACGCTCCCTGACCTGTTTTATGGCCGAAGTCCATTCCGCAGCCAGTTCATTCATGGCCCTGTTACGGAAAACAGGATAAGGCAACTGACTGAAGTCGGAGCGTTTCATCCCCTCCACAATCCGCCTCATCATTTCCACCTGCTTCATCTGGACCCGGTAAAGGTTACAGCACAGTCCTGCCGCCACGAGTACGCATAACGCCAGGCAGAACCACAACTGCCAGTAAAACGCCAGCATGGCACCTGCAACAGACAGTACCAGACCCAGGATATGGGCCACCAAAGAACAAACGTATGTTTTCATAATCCCAACTTTTCCATTTTCCGGTACAAGGTAAACCGGGTAATTCCCAGAAGTTCGGCCGCACGCGTCATGTTACCTCCGCTCGCACGCAAAGCCCGTTCTATCACATTCCGTTCCACCTTCTCCAGATTCAGTTCACCGTCGGCCGGCGTTTCTACCGATTTTCCGGAAGGAGGGAACAGGAAATCATCGGGACGCAGCAGCGGATGGTCGGCCAGAATTACAGCTCGCTCCAGGGTATGCTGCAGCTCGCGTACATTGCCCGGCCAGCCATACCTCATCAGTTTCTGTTTCGCCTCCCGGGTCATGCCACGGATCTCCTTCTTGTACTTCCTGTTATATAAAGTAAGGAAATGACTGCCTAGAAGCAGGATATCCTCCCCTCTTTCACGCAAGGGAGGGATAGGAAGCTCGATGGTATTGATACGGTAAAGCAAATCCTGCCGGAAAGTCCCGTCGTCCACCTTCCGACGCAGGTCGGCATTGGTGGCACAGATCAGTCGTACATCGATCGATACCGGCTCTACCGCCCCCAACCGGGTAATACACCTTTTTTCGATAGCGGTAAGCAGCTTTGCCTGCATAGGCAGCGACAAGTTACCTATCTCATCCAGGAACAAGGTTCCCCCCGAAGCCATTTCCATCCGTCCGGGCTTCGACTTGCGGGCATCCGTAAACGCCCCCTTCTCATAGCCGAACAGCTCACTTTCAAACAGCTGCTCCGGGATACTGCCCAGATCGATAGTCACAAAAACGTCCTGCCGACGCGGGGAAAAGAACTTCAGCATGCGGGCCACCAAGTCCTTCCCGGTTCCGTTCTCTCCCAGAATCAGGATATTGGCATCGGTATCCGACAGCTTCGCCACCGTTTCCCTAACCCGCATCATAGCCGGCGAATTTCCAATCAGTTCGGGCAGATCATCCCCTCCCTGCAGGATATTCACCTGATTCTGCAGGCGTCCCACTTCCTGCCGTGAACGGCTCAGCTTCACGGCCGACGAAAGTGTAGCCAGCAGTTTCTCCTTCTCCCAAGGCTTCGACACGAAATCGGTAGCCCCCGCCTTGATGGCACGTACCGCCTTGTCGGTATCGGCATAGGCAGTCATGAACACAACAACCGCCTGAGGGTCAAGTGCCAGAATCTGTTCCAGACAATCGAAACCCTCCTGCCCGCTGATGGCGTCCCGACGGAAATTCATGTCCAGCAGGATAACGTCCGGCCGGAAACTTTTCATGAAATACTCCACTCTGGAAGGCTGCGTAGTCACCTTGACCTTCTCCATATAAGGCTCCAGCAGCAGGTTGAGAGCGAAAAGCACATCCTCATTGTCGTCTATAATCAATATTTTCCCTTTTTCATCCATAATCCATCTGTTTTACAGTATCCGTTCATTTTATCACCCGAGTGAAAAGATATTATCACCCGAGTGATAAATTCTTATCACATTGGTGAAACGATCTTATCACTAAGGTGATAAGATCAGATCGGCCTATTATCTACCGCACTCCTTACGGTACAGGCAAATATAGAAAAAAAGAAATTGTGCTGTACGTGCTACATCGCACGTTTTTTGTGCGTATACGCACACTTTTATAAGTTTCAATATTTGCATATATCGCTGTATTACAACAGTTTGAATAGTTGGCACACTTTTTGAAATTAAAATTCAGGAAAACACCGGTAAAATTACCGAAGGATATGATACCTTTGGTGCCATCCGGATACCCGGTCACGAAGACAGACACACATACACAACACCATATATTATATGAAAACGATGAAATATGCTTTACGGTTTCTCTTGCATGCCCGGACCTACACGGTAATCAACCTGTTGGGACTGGCCTTCAGTCTGGCGTGCAGTATCATCCTGATCCGTTACATCTACCGGGAACTGACGGTAGACAGTCATTGTTCCGACCGGAATTCGGTGTACGGAATCGAGATAGAAATGGAAGGGAACCGATACCTGGGAGGGCTGACTTTTGAATCGGACAGTGCCGTCATCGATCCTGCCTGGATCAGGACGAAGGCAACCGTCATTCCGCTGGAAAACGAATTCGTACTGATAGACAGACACCGTTATCCTTTGCAGGCATTGGTAGCCGACGATAACTACTTCCAGCTTTTCCACTTCGAGACCGTACAAGGTGAACTATCGCTCGACACCCCCGAATCGGCCCTCCTGATGGAAAGCTTTGCCAGGAGACTGTTCGGAGCACAAAATCCGGTAGGGAAGACACTGCTGTTCTCGAACGGAAAAGAACTGACCGTAAGAGGAATTCTGAAAGATCCGGCCAACAAATGTTTCCTGAACTTCGACATACTGGTCTCTTCTCTCCAGGCCAGCCTATGGTCAAGGATGCCGATCGAATTCTACTCCTTCACTCCCGGAACCGACCTGAAGAAGATTGCCGCATCGGGCAGGATCAGACGCCCGGTAAGCCCGTCCAATCCGGGCTGGAGAAGTTACCAGTTCAAGCTGATATCCGACAAAGACCTGTACTGGTCGGGACTGGGAAGTTCCATTGACAGTATCTATCAATGGGGGAACCGGCAGCAGCTCCATATATTCACGGCGGTATGTATCATCCTGCTGCTTACCGGACTGCTGAATTTCATCAACCTTTATCTGGTATTCATGCAGAAACGTACACGTGAATACTGCCTAAAGAAAGTATTCGGCGCATCTCCGAAAAGCATCTTCCTGCAAATCTACGCCGAAAACCTCTTACTGATGCTTGCAGCCCTGACCGTAGCCTGGGCGGCAGTGGAGCTAACCGGCCACCCTACAGCCCGGTTCTTCGGTACGAGATTCAGCTACACTCCGTTCGACGGCATACTGTCGATAGGGTTGCTGCTACTTTTTCCACTCCTTGCATCCGTCTATCCCTACCTGAAGTATACCCGTACAGTTCCGGCCGTACGCCTGAATGTCACGACCCACTCCCGGCAGTCGGTCCGCCTGCGTATGGGACTGCTTTTCTTCCAGTACCTGCTAACATTTGTCCTGGTTATCCTGGCCTGCTACTTCAACAGGCAGTTGGACGTCATGTTACAGACCGATCCCGGTTTCCGGACCAAAGACATACTGATAGCCAAACTGTACCATGAAAGTGAAGACTACAAGGCCCAAGACCGGAAAAACCGGAAAAGCCGGGTGCGGCAGATAGCCTCGCTGTTGAATTCCTGCCCCGACATTGAAACATGGACAAGTGACGCCACCTGGCTGGGAACCAGTGAATATACCCTGGACGCCATCGGTGCCGACGGACAAGTGGTCCCGCTCTACAACTGGTATGCCACCCCCGAATTCTTCAGGCTCTATGAATTGCCGGTCATCGAAGGAAGTATTTCCACGGCAGAAACAGAAACGGACGACTTGTCCGGTTTCGAATCCTTCTATGTGGTCAATAAAGCCGCATTGAAAGCCCTGGGATACACCAGCTGCCTGGGCAAGTCCATCAAGCTGAAAGGAGACGACAACGCACTCCCCATACGGGCCGTCATTGACGACTATTACGACGGGCGGATCAGTGACGGTATCCGGCCGATGATCTTTTCGGTAAGTAACTTCTCATACAGCGACTACTACCAGATAGCCTTTTATCCGGGAAAGGAAAAGGCGGTAACCGGTTTCCTGAAGAAAGTGGAAAAAGAAGTGTACGGCACAGAAGACTTTGAATATGATCTGTTCGAGAATAAAGTCAGACACATCTATGCGGCCGAACACCGTACAGCCACCCTTTACGGCATCTTTGCCGGAATGGCCGTCATCATCTCATGCCTCGGCCTGTTCGGACTGTCACTTTTCGACATCCGCCAGCGTTACCGTGAAATAGCCCTCCGCAAGGTAAACGGAGCGCGAAACAGAGACCTTTACCGGTTGCTGTGGCGCAAATACGTATACATGCTGGGCCTTGCCTTCGTCGCCGCAGTCCCCGCATCCCTGCTGCTGATCCATTACTATACCCTCGGCTATGCGGTAAAAGTCCCTGTAGAACCTGCCATCTTCCTGTGGGCTCTGGCCATCGTCGGCCTCCTCACGCTGGGTACACTCTGCTGGCAGATCCATAAAGCCGTACGGATCAACCCCGCCGACATCATGAGGGCAGAATAACATCGGCATTATATATAACCTGTCAAAAACAACGGACCAAACAAAAAACATGCATATGGTAACAACAGACTCAAATCCGATTATCAGTGTAGCCCACCTGCAGAAAGTATTCCGCACCGACGAAGTGGAGACATGGGCCTTGAACAACGTAAACCTGGAAATAAAGGAAAAAGAATTCGTCGCAATCATGGGACCTTCCGGCTGTGGAAAATCGACCTTGCTCAATATCCTCGGCCTGCTGGACAACCCGACAGCAGGAAGCTACGTCCTGAACGGAAACGAAGTGGCCATGCTTCCCGAATCCAGACGTACCGCACTACGGAAAGGAATCATCGGCTTCGTATTCCAGAGCTTCAACCTCATCGACGAACTGAACGTATACGAAAACATCGAACTCCCCCTGCTTTACATGGGCATTCCCGCATCCGAAAGGAAACGGAAGGTAGAAGAAGTCATGAAGCGGATGTCTATCAGCCACCGTGCCAAACATTACCCCCAGCAACTTTCAGGAGGTCAGCAACAGCGTGTAGCCATAGCCCGGGCGGTGGTAGCCGGACCTAAAATCATACTGGCCGACGAACCTACCGGTAACCTGGACTCCAGGAACGGCAAGGAAGTGATGGAACTCCTTACCGAACTGAACCAGGAAGGCACCACCATTATCATGGTAACCCATTCCCGCCATGACGCCGGCTATGCCGACCGTATCATCAACCTGTTCGACGGACAGATAGTAACCGAGACATCCCTTTAACGCTCCAGAAAACATATGACACTTATACAACACATCAGGCTCATCCTGCACGGTTGGCGACACGACAGGCTTTTCACCATCATCTCACTTTTCAGCCTGACAGCAGGAATCTGCTTCACCTGCCTGCTGACAGCCTTCGTGACGTATGAATCGAACATCGAATCGGGTAATCCCAACCGTGACCGCATCGTACGCCTCACCCAACCCATGCCGGTATCCGACAAAACCGTACAGGGAAGTTTTGTATACGGCGGAAGCGTTCCCGAAATCATGGAAGCCCTGCCCGAAGCCGAAAGTTTCCTGCGCACACAGACACAAGAGAAAATCCAGGTACAGGTCGGGAAGGAGATTTTCCGGCTAGACCATGTAATGGCAACCGATTCAAACTTCACCCGCTTCTTCCCTCTGCAGGTACTTCAAGGAGATATCCGGGAAGCCATTACCCGCCCCGACCAGGTAGCCCTAAGTCAGGAAACCGCCACGAGGATATTCGGTACAGCAGAATGTATAGGGAACGTACTGACTCTTCCTTTTTACGGGAAACAGCTTGTACGCGTTGCCGCCGTATACCGGCATCCCGACCAAAGTGTACTGAAGACAGACGCCCTGCTTGCCTTGAAGCCTGAACAAGGAATCAACTGCTATCTGATGCTGCATCCGGAAACAGACCTGCAGACATTCCGGAAACATCTGGCCGGGCAAGAACTTCCCTGCCTGCTGGGCACCGGACATTACCAGGCACAAACCCTGCAGGAATCATATTTCGACACCCGGCTGGAAGACGCCGATTACTGCTGTTTCCGGCATCGGAATCCGCAGATGCTGCACATCGGACTGGTTGCCGCCCTGCTGATCCTCTTCATCGGATGTTCCAATTATATCAACCTCAGTTTCTCCCGGTTATTGAAGCAGATACATACCCTCCGCATTGAAATGCTGATGGGAGCCGGCAGCAAGGATATCCGTATCCAGCTTTTTACAGATACATTCCTGCTGATCCTGCTTTCCTTCCTGTTTTCTCTGCTGCTGATGCACGACGGGCTACAGGTCTTCAACCGGATGCTTGACACACAGATCACCACTGGCTATCTGTTCTCGTGGCAGGTACTTCCATGGCTGGCAGTCTTTCTTGCGTTCATGGCCGTAGTGCCATCCCTGTACACCAGCCGGAAACTGATCCATCTGTCAGAAAGCCGTTACCGCGACTTCTATACCGGGCGGAAACGCCGTTTCATTACCGGATCACTACAGACACTGCAGTTTACCTTTACCCTGGGATTGTTATCGGCCTTCCTTATTATCCAGAGCCAGACTGCACTCATAACGTCAGGAGGGGAACGTTTCCGCCATACCCTGACCCTCTACCATGAGGGAACGGGGACTCCAGCCGTCGGCAACTGGCTCCAGGAGGTAAAAGGATGGAAAGAGACCGCCGATGCCACCGCCTCATCAAGCGGCATCTACAGTGGTATGATAGCCGTCATACTACCCGGACAGGACCAGAACCATGTCCAGTTGGTCGACATGATTGAATGTGACAAGAATTTTCTGTCCTTCTACCGGATGGAACTGCAGGATTCCGTACAGACCATGCAACGCCTCTCCCGGCTTCCCCGACCGATACTGGTCAACGAGACTTTCATCCACATGTTTGTTCCGTCCGGAGAAAATCCGATAGGACAACCCGTCACCCGGTATGTAGACGAAGCCAGTTGGGAGGGAGAAACTATAGCCGGTGTCATCAAAGACTTCGTCAAGCTGTCCCTGGACAAGCCCGTCTACCCGCTGCACCTGAAAATACGCCAAGGAACACCTTCCGACTTTGCCTGTCTCACGGTACGTATCAACCGGCAGGAGCCTGAAGCAGACCGGAAACTCATAAAGAAACTTCAGGAAAAATGGGAAGAACGTTATCCGGATACCCCATTCAGTTTCACAGACGACCACCAGTTTTTCCTGAACGAGAACAAGGATACGACATCACTCTCGGATGTATTGCTGCTATACACGGCCATCAGCCTGCTGTTGACATTCTTCGGACTGTTCGGGCAGATCCGTTTCACAGTCCGCATGCGCCTGAAAGAACTCTGCATCCGGCGCATCCATGGAGCCGGGCCGGAACAGATCCTGTATTATCTGGCACGTCCGTTTATCCGGTATCTAGGCGTTGCATTCACCGTCAGCACCCTTATAACATATCCGGCAATGCACCACTGGCTGGAAGGCTTCCAATACCGCTCCGGAATAAATGTCATGCATTTCCTGCTCCCCCTCCTGGTTGTCGGCGCGTTTACCTTGCTGATTATCGGCACAAGCTGCAAGGAAATTCTGAAAGGCAGTCCTATCCGGTTCCTGAAACAAGACTGATCATCCTTACGGCACAATACTCCAATACAGGTAATCCCTATTTTGAAAAAAGGACAGGATGTCTCTTCCCACTCAAAACATCAGGGAAACGAGACATCCTGTCCTATAGAATCAACAAATAACGTAAGCTATATCACCATGACAAGTGATTATACCAGATGAGAAATCAGCTCTTCACGGTCACCGGCCAGCAGGTCGATTACCGGAATTTCAATCATCGTATAGCAACCCGGCTGCTGTTTCATGGAAGCACGGGCTACACACACCAATACCTGAGCTGTCAAAGCAGGGTTATTGATTTTCATATCGAATTCGAACAACTGGTTGTGTGTCTTTCCGGATACCCCCTTACGGACCAGGTTCACTCCATGACCAACATCATTCAGGTCGTCTACACAAGGGACCTGGATAACATGGGTTTCATCATTCACGAAATAGGCATCCGACTTGATTGCAGCCTCAACAGTCTTGAAATCGGCACCCTCTTCCAGTTCCACATATACCATACGGCGATGGATTCCTGTCCCTACCGGAATAGTCATTGACAGCGCGTCCTTGACACCTGCAATGGCACGCACCGCTACAGAATGTCCCATACTGCGCCCCGGGCCGAAATTAGTATAAGTGATACCTTTCGGAGCGATGGCTTCCAGCAACGTACGTACCACCGAGTCACTTCCCGGATCCCATCCGGCAGAAATGACAGATACGGCATTGTGTGCCTTGGCTGTCTCGCCCAATGAACGGCGCAATGAAGTAATCTGGGTATGGATATCGAAACTGTCGACGGTATTGATACCCAAAGCCAGGATTTCCTTTGCATACTGTTCCACGCTACGGGTAGGAGTAGCCAGGATAGCCACATCCACGTCTTTCAGTTCTTTGATATCTTTGACAACAGGATAACCGGCCAATTCGGCAGGCTTGTTTTCTGCACCATGACGGCGCACGATACCTGCGACTTCAAAATCGGGAGCAGCTTCCAGCGCTTCCAATGTAAACTTACCAATGTTTCCGTATCCAACTACGGCAGCTCTAATCTTTTTCATATCAATTGTTTGATTTATTTATTGTTTGATTGACAAATATACGGAATTAGAACATTTCCAGACAAGCCTCCAGGCTATGTTTTTAAATATTTCATATTTTATTTTCTGCGTTTACTTATGATTTCATATTTTTGCATTATCTTTATTAACAGATATATGATTGAATACGTAAAAGGAGAACTGACTGAAATCACTCCGGCACTGGCCGTAGTGGAATGTCACGGAGTGGGTTATGCCGTAAACATTTCGCTGAATACCTACTCGACCATCCAGAACAAGAAAGAGGTAAAGCTATATATCTACGAAGCCATCCGTGAAGATGCATACGTACTTTACGGTTTCGTAACCAAACAGGAACGCGAACTGTTCCTGCTGCTCATTACGGTTTCGGGTATCGGAGGCAATACGGCACGCATGATCCTGTCGGCCCTGACGCCGTCTGAACTGTGTAACGTAATCAGCACAGGAAACGACAAGCTGCTGAAGACTGTAAAAGGAATCGGCCTGAAGACCGCCCAACGTATCATTGTCGACCTGAAGGACAAGATTGCGGCAACAGGCATCGATTCGGCGGCAACGGTCTCTTCCATTGCCACGACGGTCAATGCCGAAATCTATGAAGAGGCAGTGGCAGCCCTTACGATGCTGGGATTCGCACAGGCACCCTCGCAGAAGGTGGTATCAGCCATCATGCAGGAAGCCCCTGATACCCCGGTGGAAAAGGTTATCAAACTGGCTTTAAAACGTCTGTAACCCAGTCGGATAACAGCGTTACCGGAAAAATTATATATTGACATACCATTAACTTTAAAAACAATACGATTATGACACACACTATGCCGAAACTTGCTTACGCACAGGATGCACTTGCCCCGTACATGAGCCAGGAAACAATGGAATTCCATTATGGAAAACATTTGCAGACCTACATTGACAACCTGAACCGGCTGATCCAGGGTACACCTTTTGAAAAGATGTCGCTGGAACAAATCATCCTGAAATCGGACGGCGGGATATTCAACAATGCGGCCCAGACCTGGAACCATACATTCTTTTTCCAGACACTGACCCCCACACAACCAGCCATGCCGGCCAGACTGGCGGAACTGCTGGCACGTGATTTTGGTTCGGTTGATGCATTCAAGGAACAGTTTACCAAAGCGGCCGTGGGACTGTTCGGTTCCGGATGGGTATGGCTGGTTTCCGACAAACAACATAAACTTTCAATCGTGGCAGAACCGAATGCTGGGAATCCATTGACCAAGGGCCTCAAGCCGATTCTGGTCATCGATGTATGGGAACACGCCTACTACATTGACTACCGCAACCGCCGCGCTGCCTTTGTGGAAGCTTTCTGGAAACTGGTGGACTGGAACAAAGTGGCCGAAAGATGTGTGATGAAACGCTATGAATGTACCGCATGCGATTACATCTACGACCCCGAAAAAGGCTCACCCGAAACCGGAATCGCTCCAGGAACGCCGTTTGAAGAAATACCGGACGACTGGACATGCCCGATATGCGGCCTTTATAAGGATGCATTCAAGCCGATTGACGACTGACCGTAACAAACACAATAACAACCCAAAAAGACGGCCTGTCCCCACTTTCTGGAGACAGGCCGTCTTTCCTCTACAGAATTGAGGCCAGCATCACTTTTCCGATGCCTCCCCTTCCTGCATTTTACGGGTTACAAAACGGATTTTCAGGTTGGCTTCCTTCTGCTCCTTCCTGATTTCCTCCATCCCCGACAGGATACGGGCCAGATCAGAAATCCGGGCAACAGCCTTGACATCGTCTGGCCGCATCACCGTCTTATAGTTGCGGTCACCTAAAAACTCCAACGAAATCTTCTTGTCCTGGTTGGCGGTGATAAAAGCGGCTACCCCTCCGTCCTTGGAACCGACCCTATAGTCCGCCTTTTCTATGGCACGCCCCAAATCGGTCGTTTCATAGCTGTCGGAAGAAGCCGGTGTCTCGGCCGACATATCTCCTACACTCACCTTTACCGCCGTATGATGGATATTCCCTCCTCCACAATAGATGGAAGTAAGCGACATCTCTCCCATTTCATTCACCTGGGCACGCAGGAACGAACGGCCAATATTCTTCTCAACCACCTGAGTCGGATAGAAATAGTTGCCGACCTCCTGATAGGCAGTATCCTTTTCAAACACAAAATCGGACTTGACAGAATCCAGCTCCGCCTGTTTCACCACCATCATGCTGTCAAGATAAGCCAACGTTTTCCGCTGCTCTTCCAGATCAATCTGCTGCATCAGCTTGATACCTGCCTTACGGGCGTCGAAAGCTTTCGGATAAAGCGTCCGGATACTGTCAAGCTGAAGTTTAGCCAGGTTATAATCGCCTGCGGCAAAAGTTTCCTGCGCCCTCTGGTACAGTTCTCCGGCTTTCTTGCCATCACTGTTGCATGAAGAAAGTGCCGCCATCATCAATGCAGCTACCAACATCGTCTTTTTCATATACTTAACACATTTTTAGTACGACAAAAATACAACTTAATTATTTCATCCGCCACAAACCTCCCCTTTTTTTTGTAATTTTGCAGCCCAATCATAAAAACAATATGGAACTGAAAGAACACTTTACTGGCAAAATATTCAAACTGATCTCCGAAACCGCCGATGAACTGGGACTGGAATGTTATGTTGTAGGAGGATACGTACGCGACATCTTCCTGAACCGCCCTTCCAAAGACATTGATGTGGTAGTGGTAGGAAGCGGTATCGAAATAGCCGAAGCCTTCGGAAAAAAACTGGGACGGGGAGCCCATGTTTCCGTGTTCAAGAACTTCGGAACGGCACAGGTGAAGTTCCATGATACCGAAGTGGAGTTCGTAGGAGCACGCAAGGAATCATACAGCCACGACAGCCGCAAGCCTATGGTAGAAGACGGCACCCTGGAAGACGACCAGAACCGGCGCGACTTTACCATCAATGCAATGGCTGTATGCCTCAACAGCAACCGCTTCGGAGAACTGGTCGACCCGTTCAACGGACTGGCTGACTTGAAAGAACGTATCATCCGTACTCCGCTCGACCCTGACATAACCTTCAGTGACGACCCGCTGCGCATGATGCGGTGCATCCGTTTTGCCACCCAACTGAACTTCTACATAGAAGACGAAACGTTCAACGCACTGGAACGCAACCGCGAACGTATCAAGATCATTTCACGCGAACGCATCGCCGACGAACTGAACAAGATACTTCTGTCGCCCGTTCCGTCGAAAGGTTTTGTCGATCTGGACCGCTGTGGACTACTGGAACTGATTTTCCCGGAACTGGTTGCCCTGCAAGGTGTGGAAATACGGAACGGACGAGGACATAAGGACAATTTCTACCATACGCTGGAAGTTGTGGATAACATAGCCAAGGTGACCGACAACCTGTGGCTGCGCTGGGCTACCCTGCTCCACGACATAGGCAAGCCACGTACCAAACGCTGGGACCCCCGCGCCGGATGGACCTTCCATAACCACAATTTCATCGGAGAAAAGATGATTCCCGAAATTTTCCGCAAGATGAAGCTTCCGATGAATGAAAAGATGAAATATGTACAGAAACTGGTAGGCCTGCATATGCGTCCCATTGTCATTGCCGACGATGTAGTAACCGATTCGGCTGTCCGCCGCCTGCTCTTTGAAGCCGGAGACGACATAGACGACCTCATGCTGCTCTGTGAGGCGGACATCACCTCGAAAAACGAGGCCCGTAAACAACGGTTCCTCGACAACTTCAAACTGGTACGCCAGAAACTGAAGGACCTGGAGGAAAAAGACCGTATCCGCAATTTCCAGCCTCCGGTAGGCGGAGCCGAAATCATGCACGTGTTCAATCTGCAACCCTGCCGTGAAATAGGTAGCCTGAAAAGTTCCATCAAGGACGCCATTCTGGACGGTATCATCCCTAACGAACATGACGCAGCATTTGAATACATGCTGAAAAAAGCCGAAGAAATGGGGCTGAAGCCGGTCAACCTTGGAACAGCCTCTCCCAGCTCCCAAACGGCGCCAGACATACCAAATATTTGAAATACAACAGGTATGATACTCAAGCAAAAATTACATAAAAATTTTCATTTATAAAAACCTATATAAATTATAGTTGTCCGATTATAGGCCTCAGACATAATCTGAGGCCTATTCTATTTATAAAATGTTATCCAATTTAGAAAACTCAACAATATACCGATTTTAATATCTGTTCCTTTTTCCCTATATTTGCAACGTTTTCGGAAGGTAACGGAAGTTTCAAAAGGGAATGTCGTGCGAACCGGCAACAGTACCCGCTGCTGTGTTTCTCGAAGAACTGGGGAAAAGCGCCTGCGCAACCACTGTCAGAAAAAAGACGGGAAGGTTTTTCCAGGGAGAGATCAGTCAGAAGACCTGCCTTAGAAAACGGGAAATATCATGTTTAATCCATTTTCAATCAACAAGCTTTATGAATTTCAATGACATTTGCATCGTCAAACGTGATGGAAAGCGGGAAAACTTTTCAGCGTCAAAAATCTCGAATGCAATCGGCAAAGCGTTTGCAGCGACAGGAATCAACAACCAGGAACAACTGATAGACGAAATCACCCGAAGGGTCATATCACATTTCGGAAAGCCCGTCATCGGAGTAGAGGACATACAGGACCTGGTAGAGAACGAACTGATGAAAGTCCAGCCGGATGTGGCGAAAAAATACATCATTTACCGCCAATGGAGAAATACCGAACGTGACCGCAAGACCCAGATCAAACATATTATGGACGGCATTGTGGCTATCGACAAAAACGACGTAAACCTAAGCAACGCCAACATGTCAAGCCATACTCCTGCAGGACAGATGATGACTTTCGCTTCGGAAATCACAAAAGACTATACATTCAAGTATCTTCTGCCGAAACAATACGCCGAAGCACATCAGTTGGGGGACATCCATATCCATGACTTGGATTATTATCCCACCAAGACTACAACCTGCATACAATATGATCTGGATGATCTGTTTGAACGGGGCTTCCACACAAAAAACGGAAGCATACGTACACCGCAGTCAATCCAGAGCTATGCCACACTGGCTACCATCATATTCCAGACCAACCAGAACGAACAGCACGGCGGACAGGCAATCCCTGCCTTCGACTTTTTCATGGCCAAAGGGGTTCTGAAAAGTTACCGGAGGGCCATAGCCGGCAACCTGTCGTTCTATATGGAGATGAAAGGCAAGACGATTTCCGAAAAAAACCTGATGCCGGAAATCAAGAAGCATTTCGGATCAATCACACCATCGGAGGAGACCAGACAGACCTACCTCCGTACCCTGCAGGAACAGGGAATCGCACTAACGGAAGAGGAACTCGCACACCTGCTGCACAAATCGCATGAACAGGTACGCAAAGACACCCATCAGGCCATGGAAGGTTTCATCCACAACCTGAACACCATGCATTCACGCGGCGGAAACCAGGTTGTATTCAGTTCCATCAATTACGGGACCGACACGTCGGCCGAAGGACGTATGGTCATCGAAGAGTTACTGAAAGCCACGGTCGAAGGACTGGGTACCCACGGAGAAGTCCCGGTCTTCCCCATCCAGATCTTTAAGGTAAAGGATGGGGTATCATACTCGGAAGCCGACTATCACCGGGCCATGGGGGATTTCGATGCTGCACTGGAAGGAAAAATCCAGTTCGAAACACCCAACTTCGACCTCTTCCTGAAGGCCTGCCGTACCACGGCCAAAGCTCTGTTCCCCAATTTCATGTTTCTGGATACTCCGTTCAACCAAAACGAGAAATGGGACCGGAATGATCCGAAACGCTACCGTTACGAGCTGGCAACCATGGGATGCCGCACACGTGTATATGAAAACCTGAACGGAGAAAAGACCTGTCTGGGACGCGGTAACCTGTCATTTACCACCATGAACCTGCCGCGTCTGGCCATCGAAGCCCGCATCAAGGCCGAAAGCATTGCCGGTAATACCAATAAAGACGCAACAGAACGGCTGGCCAAAGAAGAGTTCCTGCAGTCGGTGCACAAGATGGCCGAATTCATCGGTGAACAGCTGTACACACGTTACCAATACCAGCGTACGGCACTTGCCCGCCAATTCCCTTTCATGATGAGCAACGATGTATGGAAAGGAGGAGGAAAGCTTGCCCCCAACGATGAAGTGGGTGATGTTCTGAACCAAGGAACTCTGGGTATAGGCTTTATAGGAGGACACAACGCCATGGTTGCCCTTTACGGGAAAGGGCACGGGCACAGCCGGAAATCGTGGGATACGCTCTATGAGGCAGTAGAAGAGATGAACCGGGTGGCTGAACAGTTCAAGAAAAAATACCACCTGAACTATTCGGTACTGGCAACCCCCGCCGAAGGACTCGCCGGACGGTTTACCCGCATCGACCGGCGCAAATACGGTATCATTCCCGGAGTGAACGACCGCGACTATTATGTGAACTCTTTCCATGTAGACGTAAAGGAACCTATCAGCATAACCGAAAAGATCAGATGCGAAGCTCCATTCCACGCACTTACCCGGGGAGGACACATCACCTATGTGGAACTTGACGGTGAAGCCCAGAAAAACGTAAAGGCCATCACGAAGATTGTCAAGGTCATGCACGACGAAGGTATCGGATACGGTTCCATAAACCATCCCGTCGATACCTGCCACGACTGTGGATATAAAGGTGTCATTTACGACAAATGCCCTATCTGCAACAGCGAGAACATCCTCCGCATGCGGCGTATAACCGGTTATCTTACCGGCGACTTAAGCAGTTGGAATTCCGCCAAACGCGCAGAGGAACGCGACCGTGTAAAACACAATTGATCCAATATCCTTCTTCTATAATGCAAAGAGGTGTCAGAATGGGAGGAAAGATTACTATCTTTTCATTCTGACACCACTCCAAATCATCCCGAAACGATGCTACACTATTTGTTCACCTACCCGGAAACCATTGTCGATGGAGACGGAATCCGTTTTTCCATCTATCTTGCAGGATGCGGTCATCATTGCAAAGGATGCCACAATCCGGAATCCTGGAATCCCCGGGCCGGACATCCCCTGACCCCCGAAAAGGTGGAGGAATTCATTACAGCCATAAACGGTAACCCGTTACTGGACGGTATCACGTTCAGCGGAGGGGATCCTTTCTACAACCCCAAGGATTTTTTCCCTCTCATCAAAGAAATCAGTGAACGGACCCGCCAGAACATCTGGTGCTATACAGGATATACCTACGAAGAACTTGCCGCCGATCCGGAAAGGAAACAGATTCTGCCATACATCAACGTACTGGTAGACGGACGTTTCGAACAGAACCTGTATTCTCCCCAACTGACGTTTAGAGGAAGCAGCAACCAACGCATCATCAAGCTCAGATAAATATACGTTTTAACATTAACGAGTATATCCAACCAATCAGCTTGACAAATCATGAAGTCCAACCTGAAGAACAGCCACCGAATCAGGTTTCTGTGCAAAATCCGTTATCGCACACGAAAAAACAGGCATTTTCATGATTTAAATCAAGAAAAAAGGTATTTCCGCATAATACCTGTCACAAAGCATTGCAAATAACCGAAATAGCTATATATTTGCATCGTGGTTGTGAAACCAAAGGATAACAAAGATAGTTTTAGGTATTAGTCAATAGATTTAAGGTAATTAAAAAATTACAATTAGGTATATATAGTAAGAGAAAAGCAATTTTATTCAGGTATTAGGTTAGTATTAAGGTATTAAAGATTTAAGTTTTTATAAAAGGTATTAGCATAAAAAAGATTTGTTTTCAGATTAGGTTTTTAATAGGATTAAGATTGCATTTTAAGGTTAAAAAAGAGAGAAGGATAACACAACAACTAGATGAGCTTGACGCAAGAACCCTTAATTGGGGGGTTCTTTATCAAATCGGCGGTATTCATAAGGATGAATAGTCGCTTTTTTTGTTTTATACGTGTCCTATCAAAAAAACTCCATTTCCGTCAGCCCCAAAATGAGTAAGCTTCCAAAATTGGCGTATTGACTAGCATGTCTCTTTCGCATACCTTCGTGCTAAACTTAAAACTCGAAAGATTATGTTTAGCGAAAAAGATTTTGAAAGACTGTGGTTCCTCTACAAAACCGAGGGTGAGCCCAATGGGGTTTCCATCAACTCGTTCTGCGTTGGCAACAATATTCCATACACGGCATTCTATGACTGGTTCAAGAAGACACAGAAAAAGGTTGTACCTGTAGAAGTTGAAGGAATTCCGGAAGAGCTGATTCGGACAGGCAATGAAGAACGGCAGGAGGTTGCTAAAGACAAGCTCAAACGTACAACTCCCCATAAAGGAAGCATTATGGTGACAATAAGAACTCGTGAGGGCTTGTGCATACAGAAGAAAGGCTTAGACTATCAGGGGCTGAAAACACTGGTAGAGAAACTGGAGGGCTTATGCTGAGCATCAACGGTCTTCACAACTTCTACTACCTTCCTGAGCTTCACGATATGAGATGCAAGGCTCAGCGTATATGCGAGATAATCCGAGGTCGATACCACCGTGATCCATTGAATGGTGATGTTTACATGTTCATGTCTAAAGACCAGCGCAAGGTTCGTATGATACACTATGAGCGCAATGCCTACTACCTTCATGAGAAGTCTTTCATTAAGGGCTATAAGTTCATGAAAATAGAGCGCAAGAACGATGTGACAGTATATAAAATAGACTGGAAAGACCTGGTCACGATACTTGAAACTCCAGTAATAACGAGTATAAGAATTTAAAGATAAAACTCTGACAATCAGCGATAAAAATTCTCTAAATATTTGTATATCTCATTGAAAATGAGTATCTTTACATAAAATATTAGAGAACATGGAACTGGAAGAGCTCATAGAAAATACACTCAGACGCAAGCATCTTGAAGAGATGATGAACAGACCCGAAAAGGAGCATACACCCCTTGAAGGTATGGATAATGAGCAGATAAAGAGGTTCGCCCTGTTCCTGTTTGAGGAAAATCAGAGCAAGAGCAAGCAGCTTGACGAAATGATAGCACGGCTTGATGAAATAGGAAAAGACCTGAAGGAGTCCAATAAGAAAATAGACTCCCTTACAAATGCCCTGCTTAAGGCAAACAGCAAGGCTGACAAGGTTGTCCTTGAATACAAGCTCCGCGATAAGGAGTATAAAAAACTTGAGAAAAAGTATAATGCCCTTTTAGAACGTCTTTCCATTATGAATACCCAGACCTATGCCTCTTCCAAAAGTCTCAAAGGTATTGACCGTAAAAGGGTCGTAAAAGGGAAGCATGATGACAAGGATGATTTTGACGGTACTCCTACTGCTCCACCAAGCGAGGTTCCACAGCCGGACTCTTCCGCATCATGCGACACGCAGGATACTCCGAAGGCTTCCCTTTCCAAGGAAAGACCATACAGGAAAGGAATGACATACAATAAGACTTGTGTAGGTACACCGATTATACACAGGTCTGATTATACAATGCTTCCTGAGGATTCTGTTGTAATATCGTCAAGCTACCGTAAAATAAGAAACATTGTGAGCCATATTGAGGAACATCACTTTGAGGTACTTAAGGTGAAGCATGCCGACGGCAGGATTGAAAGCATGTTCCTTCCTATGAAGGATGACGTCCGGGCAAGCCTTTATGACGAGATAGTACCGGGTACAAGCATTACGGCAAACATGCTCTCGTATCTGATGTTCAACCGCTTCCAGATGTCAACACCGGCATACAGGGAGGCGAAGAACCGTCTGTCGGATATGGACTGGAACACCTCTATGCAGAACCTGCTGAACTGGGCCGACAAAGGTGCCATGCAGCTCAATAAGCTGATACCTGCCCTCAAGAAGATTGCCCTTCAGGACGGTGCCAACGTGAATGTGGACGAGACATGGCTCCGCTATCACGCATACAATAAGAAACGAAAGACCTATATGTGGTGTCTGGTAAACAGAAAAGCGCGTATAGTCATCTTCTTCTACGAGGATACAACGGATGATGAAGGTGTACAGAAACATGGAGGCAGGAACAGAAATGTGTTGAAGGAGTTCCTTGGTGATGCAAAAATCAAATCACTGCAGAGTGACGGTTATAACGTATATATGTATCTTGACAACGAACTTATGGATATAGATCATCTCTGCTGTCTGGCTCATGCAAGGGCAAAGTTCAAGTATGCCTTCGACCAGGGAAGCCCGCAGGCAAGAATCTTCCTTGAGCAGATAGCAAAGCTATACGGCATGGAAGATACTTATCGCCGGGAAAAACTTACTGCAGACGAGATTTACCGCAGAAGGAACAGTAAGGAAACAACTGAGGTCATCGAGAAGATAAGGACAGAACTTTATGATCTGCTTGCAAATCCGGATGAGAACCGAAGCGAACTTATGAGCAAGGCTCTTAACTATCTGAAGAACTTCTGGAATCAGATCTTTGCCTACAGAAATGATGGAGAATACTCCATAGACAATATGGCAGCAGAAAGAGCGATAAGACCAATCACTGTCCAAAGAAAGAACAGCCTGTTCTTCGGAAGCGTGAAAGGAATACAGAACTCCGCAATCTATAATACCTTTATAGAAACCTGCAAACAGGCAGGAGTCTCCTTCAGGGATTACTTCTGCAAGCTGCTCAGAGAATTAAAAAAGGGAAGAACGGATTACGAAAACCTTCTTCCCATGACAATATGCAAATAATAATCGTTAAATTTGTGGATTCTTTTTTAGACGGGTGCCGACTGGCGCCCGTCTAAAAGGGGATACCCTAAAATTGGAAGTTTACAAAACAAGCTCCCAATAAATAATAAATTTATTGAAATTGATAAGTGTGGAATACATAGTGTGGAAAGTTTCTACAGTTTCCACATCTTTTTCCACAATTTTAAGATAATACAGAATTATTATAAACCATAATATACTGATAATAAATTATTTATAAAATTCATAGTTTATGGCATGACTATTGCTATTTAGATAAAGGAGATTGTATATTACAAAATTCAAACAACATAAAAACATACTAGACTATAACCCAACCCCATAAAACAAGGGAGTACATTCTTGATCTATACTCTCTTGAAAAGAAGATGCCTATGTGTTATAAAAAGAAAAAGGGACGCTGTGAAGCGTCCTTTTTCTTTTTACTTGTCATCCATTTCAAAGCCGTTCCACAAATTCCCGGCAGGCAAAGGAGCTATCAGGTCAACAGGCTCCTTTGAAACCGGATGTATGAAGTGTACCCGGCGGGAATGCAGACAAATACTGCCATCCGGATTGGAGCGCGGAAAACCATACTTCAAATCACCCTTGATAGGGCATCCCATTTTTGCCAACTGACAACGGATCTGATGGTGACGTCCGGTTTTCAAATCAACCTCCAACAAATAATAATTCTGCGAATGTCCGATCAGACGATAATGAAGGATAGCTTTCTTTGAACCTTTAACCTCCTTGTCATAGGCATACGATTTATTCTGCTTCTCGTTACGGACAAGAAAATTTTCCAGCACACCTTCATCCTGAGGAGGTTGCTGTTTTACCACAGCCCAATAGGTTTTCTTCACTTCACCGTTACGGAACATATCGTTCAGACGGGACAAAGCCTTACTGGTCTTGGCAAAGATTACCAGTCCGCTTACCGGACGGTCAAGACGATGCGTCACACCTAAAAAGACGTTTCCCGGTTTATTGTATTTTTCCTTGATATATTGCTTCACCGTTTCCGATAAAGGAACATCCCCGGTCTTATCTCCCTGTACAATCTCCGAAGCCGTCTTATTTACAACAATGATATGATTATCCTCGTAAACTACAGTCATACACCACTCATGATTTGCATAAAAAAACAGCAAGGAACCTTGAACACTTCCCGAAGTCACTACAAGATTCCTTGCCGCATCTATTCAGACGATATTTATTCCAAAAGTCCGACAACCATTACATATTCATACCGCCATCTACCTGGATGACCTGTCCCGATACATATGAAGACAAATCAGAAGCCAGGAACAATGCGATATTGGCAACATCTTCCGGAGTTCCTCCACGACGCAACGGGATACGTTTGTTCCATTCAGCCTTAACTTCGTCCGACAACTGTGCTGTCATTTCTGTAATGATAAAACCCGGAGCGATTGCATTGGCACGGATACCACGTGAGCCCAGTTCCTGTGCGATGGATTTAGCCAACCCGATCATACCTGCTTTAGAAGCCGAATAGTTACACTGACCGGCATTTCCATGTACACCTACCACAGAAGCCATATTGATGATGCTACCGCTCTTCTGACGCAACATAACCGGTGTGCATGCATGAATGAAGTTAAATGCAGATTTCAGGTTTACTCCGATAACAGCATCCCACTGAGCTTCACTCATACGCATCATCAAACCGTCCTTGGTGATACCTGCATTGTTTACCAGAATGTCAATAGTACCGAAATCGTCCTTAATCTGAGCCACTACCTTTGCGGTATCCTCAAAATTTGCGGCATTTGAAGCGTAAGCCTTGACCTTGACACCGAACGCCGCGATTTCAGCTTCTGTATTCTTTCCGTTTTCGTCAATTACCAGATCTGTAAATGCAATGTTTGCGCCTTCTGAAGCGAACTTCAACGCAATAGCCTTACCGATACCGCGGGCAGCACCAGTAATAATGGCTGTTTTTCCTGTTAATAATCCCATAAGTTTATTATTTAAAAAGATAAATTATTCATCTCTGACACACCCTAATGCCCCGAAAACAATCTTGGCGACATAACGCCATCCAGTTTCATCGTCCAGGTCTTCCCCAATTTGTCCCCGGATATAAGGAACTTCAATTCCTTTAACGCAATAATGGATGATATCGGCTGTAATATCCACATTATCTATATCAAATATCCCTGAGGACTTTCCTTCCTCCAAAATTTCACGCAACAGACGTATCTCTTTGGTATCAAAATTCTTGCGCATGGCTTCCACCCTCCAGATATCACGAAAAAAATCAGCACGTAACGTTCCGTTACGGTACACAACCATCTTTACCATATCCAGATGTGTAGAAATCAGTTCAAGAACCTTCTTATCAGGCGCCAGACTTTTATGAGCCACTTCTTCCATCTTATTGGAAAGCATCTCCAATTCCGATTCTACTACAGCCATGTAAATCTGTTCCTTGCTCTTGAAATACGTATAGAGTGTACGGCGTCCTTTCTTTGAAGCAACCGCAATGTCATTCATTGTAGTTGCTTCTACCCCTTTCTTAGCAAACAGTTGACGAGCCACATCCACAAGCTTGGCTCTAGTTTTCAATACTGTCATCTCTCTCCAATTTCAATTGCACAACTCTATATATTGTGAGCAAAAATAAGCTATTTCTGAATACTACACAAATTAAGCACCTATTTTAAATATTTCCGTCATCACTTTAGTATACAAAATCATATAAGCATTAAATATTTCCATAAAATATTTGTTTTTTCAAAATATAAACCGTACCTTTGCACTCGATTTAAGAAAGCTATAATATCGCGGAGTGGAGCAGTTGGTAGCTCGTTGGGCTCATAACCCAAAGGTCGTCTGTTCGAGTCAGGCCTCCGCAACTCACGGAAATAACATCGCGGAGTGGAGCAGTTGGTAGCTCGTTGGGCTCATAACCCAAAGGTCGTCTGTTCGAGTCAGGCCTCCGCAACTCACAGAGAGAAGCATGAAGCTTCTCTTTTTTTATTATATTCCAATATACCCCAAAAAGGGTATTGTCCTATATGCCGGACTTCCCTATTTTTGTGCCAATAAACAACAGTAAAAAAACAAGATTATGGCACACATCTACAAACAGCTTACAGACCTGATCGGGCACACCCCACTGGTCGAACTCAGCCGGCTGGCAAAAGCACACGGAGCAAAAGCGAACATCATAGCAAAAGTAGAATTCTTCAACCCTGGAGGTAGCGTAAAAGACCGTATAGCACTTTCTATGATAGAAGACGCCGAAAAACGAGGAACACTAAAACCTGGAGCCGTCATCATAGAACCGACAAGCGGAAATACAGGAGTCGGATTGGCATGGGTCGCTTCTGTCAAAGGATACAAGACCATACTCACAATGCCCGAAACCATGAGTCTGGAACGCCAGAATCTTCTGAAAGCTATCGGTGCACAACTGGTCCTCACCCCAGGTGAAAAGGGCATGAAAGGCGCCATTGAAAAAGCCGATGAACTGCAAAGAAGTACGCCGGGGTCCGTTATCCTCCAACAATTCGAGAATCCGGCAAACCCACAGACGCATGTCCATACCACCGCCGAGGAAATCTGGCAAGATACTGACGGGAAAATTGATGTATTCATAGCCGGAGTAGGCACAGGAGGTACCCTCAGCGGTGTAGGCGAAGGATTGAAAGCCCACAACCCCAATATCGAAATTGTCGGTATAGAACCCGATACATCGGCAGTTCTTTCAGGCGGACAACCCGGGCCACATAAAATACAAGGTATCGGAGCCGGGTTTGTACCTAAGACATACAATGCCAAGGTAGTGGACCGCATCATCCGGGTAAAGGATGACGATGCGATACGTACAGGACGCGAACTTCCCGTCAGAGAAGGACTGCTTGTAGGCATATCGGCCGGAGCCGCCACCTATGCAGCACTGCAACTGGCCCAACAGCCTGAATATACAGGAAAGAACATAGTAGTCCTATTACCCGACACCGGAGAGCGATATCTGTCGACCGTCCTGTATGCATTCGAAGAATATCCGCTTTGACATTATATATAATACTCCATAGCATTAACAATTCCCGCACGAAGCGCATAACGCACCGCTTCGTGCGCATTGTTCACCTTCAGTTTGCGGAAAATATTCTTACGGTGAGTCATCACTGTATAGACACTCAAAAAACGCTCGGCAGCAATCTCCTTTGTACTCTTACCTAAGGCCAACAAACGGAGAATTTCTTTTTCTGTCACTGTCAAAGGAATTACTTCCATTCCAGATTCTTTACTATACAACCATAAAGCCACTTTATTGCATATATAATTCTTACCAGAAGCTACTTCCTGCAGACATATCTTCAATTCAGTCAAGTCAGAATCCTTTAGCAGAACACTGAAACGGTGCCCACCATAACACATTCTCCGGATAAAATCCGCACTCAATACATCGCTGAACAAGACAAAAGAAGACAAAGGGAAACGCTCGGCCAACACGAGCAACAAATCCGCCGTACAATCAAACAGCGTATAATCCAAAATGACCACTGCCTCCGGGTATGACACCAAAGCCGACGACAGTTCATGCATTTCCCCCAACGGCAGAGACTCAGGAATCACATACAAACCGCTGTCCAACGCCAATGCACGTATTCCATACGCCGTTACAGCCTGATTATCGGCTACAAGCAAAGTCTTCATCAGAATAAAAATGATTTTGATTACAATAACAAAAATAATCATGCAGAAAACCCTATACAAACAAAAGGGCATAAAAAAAAGCCTCATCATAAATCGGAGGCTTGACGGAGGTGGGCGTTGACGGATTCGAACCGCCGACCCTCTGCTTGTAAGGCAGATGCTCTGAACCAGCTGAGCTAAACGCCCAAAAAAATCGATCAACGATACTTTCGGAAGTGGGCGTTGACGGATTCGAACCGCCGACCCTCTGCTTGTAAGGCAGATGCTCTGAACCAGCTGAGCTAAACGCCCGAAAGGGGGAAATTTGATCAATTATACTTTTTGGTGTGGGCGTTGACGGATTCGAACCGCCGACCCTCTGCTTGTAAGGCAGATGCTCTGAACCAGCTGAGCTAAACGCCCAAAAAGCATTGTAAGAACAAAATAAAAATCGGAGTGGGCGTTGACGGATTCGAACCGCCGACCCTCTGCTTGTAAGGCAGATGCTCTGAACCAGCTGAGCTAAACGCCCGAATATCTTGTTCTTAATTGCGGATGCAAAGGTACATCTTTATTTTGAATTTGCAAACTTTCCGTCAGTTTTTTTGGAGAAAACATCCGCAATTTATCGTCCAACCCGATTACGTAAAACCGGTTATTACTGAAAACCAATATTTTACCATCCTGACAAAATTTACAGGATGGTAAAATAATAAACTATCATTCTTCCGCGAAACGTTTGGCCTGCTCGGCAATCAACGCATCGTCATCAAAATAATTGATCTTCATGGCACGGCGTACTTCATCCAAAGTCCGGGCTGCAGTTTCACGTGCTGTTTCACACCCTTTCTTCAACATGTCATACACAGCCGGAATATCTTTCGCGAATTCTTTCCTGCGGTTACGGATAGGGTCCAACTCTTCCTGCATGATGGCGGCCAGGAATTTCTTGACTTTCATATCTCCCAATCCTCCACGGGTATAATGAGCCTTCAGTTCATCAAGTGAAGCATAATCGGGCAGATAACGTCCGAAATGTTCCGGCTTACAGAATGCGTCCAGATAAGTGAAAACGGTATTCCCTTCCAGTTTCCCGGGATCGCTCACTTTGATATGCGTCGGATCGGTATACATACTCTTCACCTTCTTTTCCACCTCATCGGCCGAATCGGACAGATAGATACAGTTACCCAACGATTTGCTCATCTTTGTCTTTCCGTCTGTTCCCGGCAAACGGAGACAGGCAGCGTTGTCCGGTAACAGTATTTCCGGTTCCACCAAAGTGTCACCGTAAATATGGTTAAAGCGGCGCACTATTTCACGTGCCTGCTCCAACATAGGCTCCTGGTCTTCACCGGCTGGAACCGTAGTTGCCTTAAAGGCTGTTATATCGGCGGCCTGACTGATCGGATAGGTAAAGAAGCCCACCGGAATGCTGGTCTCAAAATTACGCATCTGTATTTCAGTCTTCACCGTCGGATTACGCTGTAAACGTGATACGGTAACCATATCCATATAATAAAACGTTAACTCACACAGTTCAGGAATCTGAGACTGGATAAAGATGGTCGACTTTGCCGGATCCAACCCTACGGCCAGATAATCAAGAGCTACTTCAATCACATTCTGGCGGACTTTCTCCGGATTGTCTATATTGTCCGTCAAAGCCTGTCCGTCGGCCTCAAAAATAAAGATCTTGTCATACAGCCCTGAATTCTGCAGCTCGACACGGCGGCGTAAAGAGCCTACATAATGTCCGATATGTAGTTTCCCGGTAGGACGGTCACCGGTCAATATAATTTTTTCTTTTTTCATACTAGTTACCTGTTTGTTCATTGATGACGGCAAAGATACATAAATACTTTGTTTTCTTCAAAATAAATTGTTTCTTTGCAGGTAACGGATAGAGATACCTGTTCCTCCGGAGCAAACTGTATCCACCATACTCTTGTTAACAATCAAAATCTATCATATCATGAAAAAAGCATTGAAAAAAGTACTTGTATTAGGCTCCGGCGCCTTAAAGATAGGACAAGCCGGCGAATTCGACTACTCCGGTTCACAGGCATTGAAAGCCTTGCGTGAAGAAGGCATACGCTCGGTCCTCATCAATCCGAATATCGCTACAATCCAGACTTCGGAAGGGATAGCCGACCAGGTTTATTTTTTGCCTGTCACTCCCTATTTCGTGACCGAAATCATCAAAAAGGAACGTCCCGACGGAATTCTACTTGCATTCGGAGGACAAACCGCCCTCAACTGCGGGACCGAACTGTATCAGAAAGGTGTATTGCAGGAATATCAGGTCGAGGTACTGGGAACTTCGGTCGAAGCGATCATGTATACCGAAGACCGCGACCTCTTTGTCAAGAAAATGAATGAAGTCTCACTCAAGACTCCCGTCAGCCAGGCTGTAGAGAACATGAAAGAAGCACTTGCAGCCGCCCAACGTATCGGCTATCCGGTGATGATCCGCTCAGCTTATGCCCTTGGAGGTCTGGGAAGCGGTATTTGCCCCGATGAAGCGACTTTCATCGAACTGGCCGAAAGCGCCTTCACCTTCTCACCGCAGATTCTGGTAGAAGAGTCACTGAAAGGATGGAAAGAAATAGAATTCGAAGTGATCCGCGATTCGAACGACCATTGCTTCACCGTTGCCAGCATGGAAAATTTCGATCCTCTGGGTATCCATACAGGTGAATCCATCGTAGTCGCTCCGACCTGTTCATTGACAGAAGAACAGGTAACAGCCTTGCAGGAACTCTCAAAGAAATGCATCAGACATCTGGGTATCGTAGGCGAATGTAATATCCAGTATGCTTTCAACGCCGATACCGACGACTACCGTATCATTGAAGTCAACGCCCGCCTCAGCCGTTCTTCAGCGTTGGCCTCCAAAGCGACCGGCTACCCGCTGGCCTTTGTTGCCGCCAAAATCGCTTTAGGCTATACGCTCGACCAGATAGGTGAAATGGGAACTCCCAATTCGGCCTATGTGGCCCCGTCACTCGACTACCTTATCTGCAAGATTCCCCGCTGGGACCTGACCAAATTCGCAGGTGTTTCCCGACGGATCGGTTCCAGCATGAAATCGGTAGGCGAAATCATGTCTATCGGACGTTCTTTTGAAGAGATTATCCAAAAAGGGTTAAGGATGATCGGACAGGGCATGCATGGCTTTGTTGGTAATAACCACACACGTTTCGACAACCTGGACGATGAGCTGGCCAATCCTACCGACTTACGGATATTCGCCATAGCACAGGCACTGGAAGAAGGATACAGCATTGAACGGATCTACGAGCTGACCAGAATAGATCCCTGGTTCATCACACGCCTGAGAAATATCGTCAATTTCAAGGCAAAACTGGAAAGTTACAACAGCCTGGAGGAACTCCCCGAAAATGTACTCCGTGAAGCCAAACGACTGGGATTCTCCGATTTCCAGATTGCACGTTTCGTCCTGAAACCGACATCCGGAAACATGGAAAAAGAAAACCTGCAGGTACGTGAATACCGTAAGAAACTCCATATTCTTCCAGCCGTAAAACGTATCAACACAGTGGCATCCGAACATCCCGAGCTGACCAATTATCTCTATCTGACCTACGATGCAGAAGGATATGATGTAAACTACTACAAGAATGAAAAATCGGTTGTCGTACTCGGATCGGGAGCTTACCGCATCGGTTCGTCCGTAGAATTCGACTGGTGCTCGGTGAACGCCATCCAGACTGCCCGGAAACTGGGCTACAAAGCCATCATGATCAACTATAATCCCGAAACCGTATCGACCGATTATGACATGTGCGACCGGCTGTATTTCGATGAACTTTCTTTTGAACGGGTAATGGATATCATCGATCTGGAACAGCCTCGCGGTGTAATCGTTTCGGTAGGCGGACAGATTCCCAACAATCTTGCCATGAAGCTTTATCGCCAGTCGGTGCCCATCCTGGGTACATCACCGGTTTCAATCGACCGTGCGGAAAACCGGAACAAGTTCTCAAGCATGCTCGACCAGCTCGGTATCGACCAACCCGCCTGGCAGCAGCTCACCAGCATGGACGATATCAAAAACTTTGTAGCCCAGGTAGGGTACCCGGTTCTGGTACGTCCTTCGTATGTACTTTCAGGAGCTGCCATGAACGTCTGCTATGACGAAGAAGAACTGGTCCGCTTCCTGCAGATGGCCAGTGAAGTTTCCAAGGAATATCCGGTTGTCGTATCCCAGTTCATGCAGGAAACCAAAGAAATTGAATTCGATGCCGTAGCCCAACAAGGCGAAATCGTAGAATATGCCATTTCTGAACACATAGAATATGCAGGAGTCCATTCTGGCGACGCAACCATGGTGTTCCCGGCACAACAGATCTATTTCTCTACCGCCCGCCAGATCAAGAAAATCAGCCGCAAGATTGCCCAGGAACTGAACATCTCAGGCCCGTTCAACATCCAGTTCCTCGCCAAGAAAAATGAAGTCAAGGTCATCGAATGTAACCTGCGTGCGTCGCGGAGCTTCCCGTTCGTATCCAAAGTTCTGAAACGTAATTTCATCGAAACGGCTACCCGTATCATGCTGGATGCGCCATTCACCAAAGCCGACAAATCGGCCTTCGATATTGACCGCATCGGGGTAAAGGCCTCACAATTCTCATTCGCACGCCTTCAGAACGCCGACCCTGTACTGGGGGTAGACATGTCATCGACAGGTGAGGTGGGCTGCCTTGGCGACGATTTCAATGAAGCCTTGTTGAACGCCATGATAGCTACCGGTTATAAAATACCGCAGAAAGGGGTACTGTTTTCATCTGGAGCCACGAAATCGAAAGTCGACCTGCTGGATGCCAGCCAGATGCTGAAAAAGAACGGCTACCACATCTACGCTACAGCCGGTACGGCCGCTTTCCTGAATTCACATGGTGTCGCCACTACCCCGGTGTTCTGGCCCGACGAACGCCCACACGCCGAAAACAATGTCATGAAAATGATATCCAACCATCAGTTTGACCTGATAGTAAACATTCCGAAGAACCACACGAAACGGGAACTCACAAACGGATACCTGATCCGCCGTGGAGCCATCGACCATAACATTCCGTTGATCACCAATGCGCGTCTGGCCCAAGCCTTTATAGAAGCGTTCTGCAAGATGAAGCAGGAAGATATACAGATAAAGAGTTGGCAAGAATACAAATAAAAATATCATAAAAAAACGACTTGACGTTATGAAAAGATTTCAAAGAATCCTACACAAAACGTCAAGTCGTTTTCTTTCAAACTCTATAATGTCCCGACAATTATTTCAAGTTCTTTCCGGAAAAAGATCAGGTTCTTTTTTTACATATGGGCTTAACCTTCAGTCTCTACCCTACTTGAACATCTTTTCTATATCCTCTTCCTTCAACAAAGAAAGGACAGTTTTGCCGTCGGGTGTATAATTCGGTGTAGAAACAGCAAACAGTCCATCCACAAGACTGTTCATTTCCTCATTGGTCAGCACCTGCCCCGGGACTATAGCCGCAGCCTTTGCCAGAGACAGGGCAAGCATGCTCTGCACTTCTTCCTTTACCTTACATCCCTTTTCAACCGCTGTCTGCACCATATCGGTAACCAATGTCTCCGGATTCAAGCCTTCAATTCCGGCAGGGACACCGTTAATGGCATACGAACCTCCGCCCAGACTGCTCAGATCAAAGCCCAATGCCGTCAGATCGTCCATTATCTCTTCCAGAACAGGGACCTCGGAAGGCGGGAAATGCACCATATCGGGAAACAGCAAGCGCTGCGATACATTATGACGGTCGGCTATCTGCTGCATATACTGCTCATACAGAATACGGATATGTGCCCGTTGCTGATCAATGATCATCAGCCCCGACTTTACGGAAGTAAGGATATAACTGCCTTTATACTGATAATGCTGTGCGGCCTTTTCTGTTACAGCGGCTTCGGGATGTCCGTCGTACAAGGACGGCATCTCTTCCTGAGAAGGCGTTCCGGAGTATTCCTCTTCCTGAAAGCCGTCGGCAGAAGTTTCCCATGAACGTCTCTCATTCTTTTCCAGTCCCTGGAACAGAGGTTCCCATTCCAGATGCTTCTTGCTGGAAGATGAAGGCGTATACGAGGAAGGAGGCGTATCGAACGGATTATAGGAAGGGTCATACGACGTTACCGGTGGATGTACCCCTTCGGGTACTGCATCGAACGCCGGTATATCAGGCATGCCTTCCGTATCAAAATCAATAGACGGAACAGCATTGAAACGCCCCAGCGTCTCCTTTACGGCTGCCGACAGAATCTGCCAGATAGCCTGTTCATTTTCAAACTTTATCTCAGTCTTTGTAGGATGAATATTGACGTCAATATTAGCCGCATCGACATCGAAATAAAGGAAATAAGAAATCTGTTCCCCCACCGGAATCAGATTCTCATATGCATCGGCAACGGCCTTGTGAAAATAAGGATGCCGCATATAACGGCCGTTCACGAAGAAAAACTGACGCGCACCTTTTTTACGGGCCGTTTCTGGCTTTCCTATAAATCCATGAATCTTCACCATCGAAGTCTCGACTTCGAGCGACAACAGATCCTGGTTCAGTTTTTTCCCGAAAACGCCCATAATACGCTGGCGCAACTGGATAGCCGGCAGATTCAACATCTCCGTACCGTTATGGTGCAAGGTAAAGGAAACATCCGGATTGACCAAAGCTATACGTTCGAACTCGGTCAGAATATTACTCAACTCAGTCTGGTTCGATTTCAGGAACTTACGTCGTGCCGGAACATTAAAGAAAAGGTTTCTGACAGAAAAATTACTTCCTACCGCACACGCAACAGGCTCTTGCGATTCAACTTTCGAACCAGCTATATTGACAAGTGTACCCAAGGATTCTCCCTCCTGACAAGTACGTAACTCTACCTGTGCAACCGCAGCAATCGAAGCCAGCGCTTCGCCACGGAACCCCATGGTATGCAGAGAAAACAGATCGGCGGCCTCACGGATCTTGGAGGTCGCATGCCGTTCAAAAGCCAGACGGGCATCGGTTTCCGACATTCCCTTGCCATCATCAATAACCTGAATGCAAGTTTTTCCGGCATCGGTTACCAACACATCAATATGATGTGCACCGGCGTCTATAGCATTCTCGACAAGCTCCTTCACTACCGAAGCCGGACGCTGAATGACCTCTCCCGCCGCTATCTGGTTAGCTACAGAATCGGGTAATAAACGGATTACATCGCTCATAGTTAAAAGATGATTTAAACACTTCAGGCTATCAGAACGTAAGTTCGCCTGTCACCAGATAATGCATGATATAGATCAATACAGCAAGTGCTATAAAAATAGTAGCATAACTCAGAGGCTTACGTCCGCTTTCCTTCCGGCGCTTCAAGTAAGTAGTACCTTCAATGAATTTTCCACGGATATCTTCCGGTGAAAACTCTTTAGGAGGAAGCATTCCTAATTCACGTTTTGCAGTCTCTTCTATCTTCTGCAGCTTCTCCTTCCGCTCGTCCACATAAATATATTCATGATGGAACGGGCGTGGCTTTCTCATCGTAAATAATCCCATAACGCTTACTTTTTATTTTCAAACAAATGTTGGTTAGGCAATTCTATCGGCCCGCGGACACTCTTCTTCAACTGGTCTTCAACTTTCTTTCCCCGCCAATTAAAGATATCGTTCTTGTCGAGCGGCCGTATATAATCGAACCAAACAAAATTTTCAAGTTTGTCTTTACCTTTCGGAATCTGGGGCAACGGGTAAAGAGTACCGCTTGATTGCGGGCTCATCACCATCCTCTCTATCTTCTGATCCTGCAGATAAACTTCCAGCTTACTGGTTTCAGAAACATTCATCCCTATCAGGGTACTGTCCGAGTCCATCGGATAATAGACTACCCGTACCGAACCTTCCACTTCAGTCTTATGCATCTGTCCGTCCCGGAAATAAGCCTTCATCTCTTTTCCCGATACCTGATTATACATAGTGGAATCAAGCTCTTCGACCGATAACGCCTGATTGATTATATGTGCCCAGTCGACGGTACTGTCATTCATATAGATCAGAATTTTCTCTCCCACCAACTGCTGCTTGTCATTCCACAGGATAGGATCATGATACATGGTCAGGCAACTGTCCTTGCTCGAAAACACCAGTGAATCGGCAGTCCCCTGCAGGTCGGTACGGAAAAAACGGACTTTATGGAAAGCCCGCATTTCACGGAACATGGAATCGGTATCCAGATGGAACGTCACCATCATCAGCGTATCGGCATGCAGAAACAGGCTGTCACCCTGTGAATAATCCACAGCTACCGCCTTTTTTGTGGCAAAAGCATATTTTGTCTTGTCATTATAATATCCATAATCACCCGTCATCATGTTCTTATTGATGGTATCAGTCATGACCATATTCGAAAAAGCTTCACCAACGCCGCTGTTCCGGTCATAAAACAACGTATCTCCCGTAAGCTGTTTCCCTTCATTGGTTATGACAGAACGGTTATACAGGTCAGCTTTACCTGTCACCGTATTGTAGGTACCTAATTCGGAATAGATATGGTTCTGGTCGCTGTAAATATCCGATGGACCTACAATATCTGCAATCTTAGTTGCCGTATTGTAACGCAAGGTATCCGAGGTTAAAGTAAACTGTGGATTCACCAGTTTCACATTATAATTGAATACCGACTGTTTGGTCTTTGGATTGTATTCCCCCCACTCGGAAGTCAGCACATTCTGCTCATCCATCAAGGTTCCCCCGTCGAAATAATAACCCAGATTGTATAGACGGTCATAGTTCAGACTGTCTGTCAGCAATGTCGTGTTACGGTTTTCCATCCGCACATTTTCACGGACCTGAGCTATCTGTGTCATTCCGTCGTAATACAAACGGTCACCATACACAAACAGTGTATCTCCCTGTTCCATCTTTACATTACTGAAAGCCTCAAACGAATTGATCTTATCATAATAATAGGCACTGTCACAATACATATACATGCTGTCATGACGGAACGCCACATTACCTACCACTACCTGTGCATCGGGATGGCGTGAATCTTTCCGCAACAAGTCCGAATGAAGCAGATACACTTTACTTTTAGGTTGCTGGCTCTGCTTACCCTTATCCGATTGCTTTACCTGACCTGCTTGTGTGCCAGCAGACTGTTTTTTCTGCGGACCGGTAACGGGCTTCTGCGCCAATAAACAAAAGCCGAACAGGCACAGAACGCCGAAAAGCAACGTTCTATGCCCGCTAGAAGTATGTCGATTTCTATTCTGCATATATCCTTTTAAACATCTGTCCCTCACGGAACAGACCGAAACTATTATTTATTATTTAATCCATCCCGGATACCTGAAGTCACACTTCCTCCATTCCGGATTGATACGGACATAGGTGGATTTCTGTTTCTCAACAATCCACTTCTGAATCTTCTCTTCGCTCCGCTTAGCCGTCACAATGCCTTTCAATCTCTGGTAATCCTCGGTAATAGTCGCCTTATGGCCGTCAATACGGTTCTTCAGCTTGACTATAGCACAAACCTGTTTCCCCTTCGAATTGATCATTGTAAACGGCTTGGAAATCTCACCAATCTGCAAGCCTTCAACTACCTTGGCCACATCCTGGGATATCAGCCCGGCCAATTGCTGCATCTCAAAACGCGACGTGTTTGTCTGCGGATTAGCCAACAGACCGTGGTTGTTTTTTGTATCCTTATCCTGAGACAGCCACGTTGCAGCATCGTCAAAAGAAAACTTATTCTTCCGGATATCATCGGCAATGGAATCCAGACGTCCCAATGCTGCATCGATGTCTTTTTGATCAACCTTCGGACGCAACAATATGTGACGGTAGTTCACACGGTCACCCCGCTTCTCGATCAATTGTGCTATATGGAAACCGAACTCTGTTTCGAATACTTTTGATACCTTCTTCGGATCTGTCAGATTAAACACCACATTGGCAAATTCAGGAACAAGTTCACCACGTCCGGTAAAACCTCCTTCACCTCCTCTACGGGCTGTACCCGGATCTTCCGAATAGAAACGGGCCAACACCGAAAAGGTAGTCTCCCCGCTATTCACCTGTTCAGCATACTCCCTCAGCTGGGCCTTGACGCGCTCTATCTCCGCTTCCGGAATCTTAGGTTCCAACGTTATGATCTGTACCTCAACCTGAGTAGGTATAAACGGTATACTGTCCTGCGGCAACTTACTGAAATAATTACGAACCTCCGCCGGTGTCAGCTTGATATCTCCCACAATTTTGTCACGCATCTGCTGGACCGTCAGACCGTCACGGATGTTCTCACGGAGCATTTCCCGAATCTGGGTATAACTCTTGTTATAATACTCTTCCATCTTCTCCTTTGACCCGATCTGATCCATCAACCATGCTGCACGCTGTTCTACCTGCTGGAGTACTTCCTGATCGGAAACAGTCACACTATCAATTTCAGCCTGATGCAGGAACAGTTTCTGTACGGCAAGCTCTTCAGGAATCACACAATACGGATCACCTTCAAAATGACGGTTCTCATATTGTGCATTCAGACGTTCATTCTCTACATCCGATTTCAAAATCGCTTCATCACCGACTACCCATACTACCTCATCTATCACATTATTCTGGGCAGAAGCCGGAATACCAGCCAGCAACAGAAGCATACATACATAAATTTTAAGCAATTTACACTTATCCATTGTCCGTGTTCTAATAATAAATTATATCCTTGTCATCCGAAGCTTCCTTATACAAGTTCTCTTTCATCTCATTTATAAACTCAACCCGCTTCAGATTAACCAATATTTCCTTTATCTCATTCTTTGCATACTCCAAAGGAAGACGTTCCCCTTTAGGCAGGAACTTTTCAACATGAAGAAAATAGCAGAAAGCAGTATCGCGCAATTCCACGTTTCTATTACGGTCCAGATAACCGACATCACTATCCAAAGCTTTTAACGGCATTTTAACCGCGAAATCGGATACAGGCTTCCATCTGTCGTAAAAATAATCATAAACGATCGCATTTCCCACACTGAACTTTTCAATCTTATCAATTGCATCCTGTGTATTCTTTCTATACCAGCTACGCAGGTTATTCAAATGAGGAGTATTCAACGGCACCTTAATAAACAGGCCTTGAATATAAGGTTGGTCAGCCTGAAACATGCCACCATTCTGTTTATAATATTCTTCTATCTCTTCATCGGATATGTTACTACCCAATTTCTGGTTTACCAGTTCCTCCTGATAGACGTGCATAATCAACGCACGACGGTAAGACGCTACCAGTTCATCCACCTTTACATTATCCGGGATATTTCCTTCAGCCTTCCGATAGAGCAATATATCTTCTACCCAGTTATGGATATATTCTTCAGCAAACCGGGTACTGTCTTCTCCATGAAGACCGGGAGGCATAGCCGACTGCAAATCTTCCTTGTACAGAAAGTCATGGCCGACTTCCACCAAAGGGGTCTTACCTTTATGATCGACCGTCTGACTGCAACCTGTCAAAAAAGACAGCACAGCGGCAAAGATACTTAATTTATTCATCCCAGCCATCAAATATCAATTAATGAACGAAGATACATTAATAATTAATTACTTCCGCCACAATTAACGGTTTTTAAAACCTCTTGATTGATTTCTACAGGGAAACGCTTGCGCAAATCTTCAAACTCCGTTCTGTATTGCTCCTCCTGATAATCCTTCAACACATCATCATACACATCCTTGAATTCTTCCGGGCCCTTCTTCAGACGCTTGCCTACCAAAAAAGCATAATGATACACAGAATCAGAAGGCAGTTCGCCACATTTGAATGCCAACTTATCGACATAAGCATTGGTTCCGATCTGAAACAACCCTACCTGCATATCTGCCTTCAATGACGGATTGTCCTTCAAATAAGTATCCAATGCTTCTTTCCAATCAGACATCGGAGATTTTTTCAACAATTTCTTTATCTTTTTTGCGGCTTTTTTATCGGAACACCGTATCACCGCTCCCTTATAATGAGGAAATTCCCATCGATATGCATCCTTATGCTTCTCAAAATAACCGGCAAGGACTCCGTCTTTTCCAACAAGAGATTCCGTATCGGGCCGATGAACGGCATCCCAACATTCCACCAGAAAACGGTCCTTTACCTCTCTCAAGGCAACAGCAACATCCCCCGTGACAGAACGTCCCTCTACCCATCCGTCGTAATATTTCTTCTTCAAGAAAGAAGAAATATCATGCTGCTCAAGGTAGGCTTCCAAATAAGGACGTGCCTCTTCATAAGAAAGCCCCTGTTTCCGGTCTACCAGACGGATGATATGCATTCCCATAGGAGAAAAGAAAGGAGCCGAATAGCCTCCTTTGGGAAGAACGACCAATTCATCCACAAACTCCTGCAGCAAACCGACAAGAGGCAACCATCCGCCAGATTTTCTGAACTTCAAGCCGGAACCTCCTCCCTGCTGTAAGACCTTATAAACAGAATCCATGTATACCTTTGCAGCATACTCTTCCTTTTTAGAGGCATGTTGGGACAATGGGACTGTAATCTGATCAAACTGTACCCAATCGTTCATTACCAGACGGGAAGCAGAAGAATGAAACAGATCCCTGCAACGGTCTTCCATTTTCCTATTATCTATAAAATATGACTTCAGAACTTCGCCCTGCCGCACCTTACACTGTTGTCTGAAAGTAGGCAAAGTATCCCATCCACACGACCTGGCGGCAAATACCTTCAGCTTGAAACGGATAAAATCCTCCATACATTTATCGACAGAATTCGTAAAACGATCTTTCGGCATATGGCTCCGGCAATAATGCTCAAATTCGCCTTTTGTCACCCCCTCCCCTTGGATATGTAACAATACCCTATCCGGTTCAGCCGCATAAAATGACAAACTTACCAGACAAGCTGCCACCGAAACAAAAATTTTCCAGACCAATACCTTCATACGCTAAAACAAAAAGAAGAATTCCGTATACACTAACATGACGTAAATGTACACGAAATTCTTCATTCTACTTTAACGACATCTATAAATATCGCTAAATCTATATTAAAATTACTGTGGACGGCTATAATTAGGAGCTTCACTGGTAATGGTTACATCGTGTGGATGACTTTCCAGTACTCCGGCATTGGTTATACGCGTAAATTTCGCATTATGCAGTTCCATGATGTTGTGAGCACCACAGTATCCCATACCTGAGCGCAATCCGCCTACCAGCTGATAGATCACTTCATACAGGCTACCTTTATATGGTACACGCGCCGCAATACCCTCCGGAACCAGCTTCTTGACATCCACCGTATCAGCCTGGAAATAACGGTCCTTTGAACCATGTTCCATGGCTTCCAATGAACCCATACCACGATATGACTTAAACTTACGGCCATTGAAAATAATGGTATCACCTGGAGATTCTTCAGTACCGGCGACCAATGAACCAACCATTACGCTATAAGCACCGGCTGCCAAAGCCTTGACAACATCCCCTGAATAACGCAGACCACCATCAGCAATCAAAGGAACGCCCGTACCTTCCAATGCTTTGGCAACGTCATATACCGCAGTCAACTGAGGAACACCGACACCGGCAACCACACGGGTAGTACAGATAGAACCCGGACCGATACCGACCTTCACCGCATCAGCTCCGGCCTCAACCAACATCTTTGCAGCCTCTCCCGTTGCAATGTTACCGACAACGATATCCACATCCGGGAAATTCTTCTTAGCTTCCTTCAACTTATCTATAACCCCCTGAGAATGTCCGTGAGCAGTATCGATTACAATAGCATCAGCTCCCGCATTGATCAGGGCTTCCATGCGTTGCAAGGTATCGTTGGTTACGCCAACTCCGGCAGCTACACGCAAACGGCCCTTGGCATCCTTACAAGCCATCGGTTTATCCTTAGCCTTCGTTATATCCTTATAGGTAATCAGACCGACCAGCTTTCCGTCTTTGTCTACAACCGGCAATTTTTCAATCTTGTTTTCCTGCAATATTCTGGCTGCAGTTTCCATATCTGTCCCGGGAGCCGTTGTTACGATGTGTTCCTTGGTCATCACTTCATCAATGTTCTTGTCCATATTCTTTTCAAAGCGAAGATCACGGTTCGTCACGATACCTACCAAATAATTTTCATCGTCTACCACAGGAATACCGCCAATCTTATATTCGGCCATCATATCCAGTGCCTGCTTTACTGTAACACCACGCTTGATGGTTACGGGGTCGTAAATCATACCGTTTTCGGCACGTTTCACAATAGCTACCTGACGGGCCTGTTCAGCAATCGACATATTCTTGTGGATAACACCGATACCACCCTCGCGAGCAATGGCAATTGCCATCTGGGCTTCTGTAACCGTGTCCATTGCGGCAGTCACAAACGGGACATTCAAAGTAATATTACGTGAAAATTTCGTCGAGAGCTCGACAGTTTTAGGTAAAACATTAGAATAGGCCGGAATCAACAATACATCATCATAAGTCAATCCGTCCATTACAACTTTATCTGCAATAAATGACATAGGGCTAATGCGTTTAGATTATATTGCGTGCAAATATAGCAATTTTATTCGGATTTTATAAAATTATTAACACTTTTTCAAAAAAGCACAAGCAAGTGAAGACGCATATCCTCACTTGCTTGTATCATAAATCCCAATATTGCAACCGATCGGTCAGTTCGCCATTTCAGAAATGAACTTGATACGGACCAGACGGATCTCTTCTTCCGTATAATCTGCCCCCAATTCATCCATGGCATCATCTATATTATCGGTTGTAGACTCCTTGAAATAATCATAGATGTCCAACATATGGTCTTCATCCATCACATCTTCCAGGAAATAGTCAATATTCAACTTAGTACCAGAATAAACAATAGCTTCAATCTCATCAAGCAGCTCATTGAATTCAATCCCTTTCGCCACTGCGATATCATCCAACGCAACCTTACGGTCAATACTCTGGATGATAGAGACCTTCAACTTGGATTTATTGGCAACGGTACGTACACGCAAATCTTCCGGACGGTCTATTTCATTCTCCTCACAATGTTTCTTGATCAGTTCGCAGAATTCCTGCCCGTAACGTTTTGCCTTACCGGCACCTACTCCTGGAATATTCTGCAATTCCTCCAGCGTGATGGGATAAATAGTCGCCATTGCCTCCAGCGAAGGATCCTGGAATATCACATAGGGCGGAACATCCAGTTTCTTGGACATCTTTTTACGCAAATCTTTCAGCATAGAGAAAAGCACCGGATCTACGGCACACGATGCACCGCTACGCATCGGAACTTCTTCTATCTCTTCCTCATCAAAATCTGCATCTTCTACAATTTTGAATGACTTCGGCTTTTTCAAGAACTTATGTCCTTCCGGAGTAACTTTCAGCAAACCGTAATTTTCAACGTCTTTTGTAAGATACCCTGCAATCAAAGCCTGACGGATAACGGAATTCCACATACGTTCGTCTTCTCCCATTCCTGAGCCGAAGACCTCCAGATCCTCATGCTTATGCGCCAGCACCTCCGACGTCTCGTTTCCTAAAAGTATATCTATAATATAATCTTGTTTGAAATTTTCTTTTACCGCAATGATTGCTTCAATCACTGCACATAATGAATCCTGAGCCTCCACTTGTTTTTTCGGATTTAAACAGTTATCACAATTACCACAATTATCTTCAGTATATTCTTCTCCGAAATAGTGCAACAATATCTTTCTGCGGCATACCGATGATTCGGCATATGCTGCAGTCTCCAACAAAAGCTGTTTACCGATTTCCTGCTCTGATATAGGCTTGCCCTGCATAAACTTTTCCAGTTTCTGAAGATCCTTATTCGAATAAAAGGTTATGCACAGGCCTTCCCCGCCGTCTCTACCGGCACGTCCCGTTTCCTGATAATATCCTTCCAGACTTTTCGGGACATCATAATGAATCACAAAACGTACATCCGGCTTATCAATTCCCATTCCAAAAGCAATGGTAGCCACAATAACATCAATATCCTCCTTCAGGAACGCATCCTGATTCGCATTACGGGTGGCAGCATCCATTCCTGCATGGTATGGACGGGCCTTGATACCGTTAGCCTGAAGGATTTCGGCCAGTTCCTCAACCTTCTTCCGGCTCAAACAATATATGATCCCCGACTTTTCGGGATTCTGTTTGATGAATTTGATGATATCCTTATCTACATTGTTGGTTTTAGGACGAACTTCGTAATAGAGATTCGGACGGTTGAATGAAGATTTGAATTCTGTAGCATCCACCATCCCCAAACTCTTCTGGATATCCATTTTCACCTTAGGGGTTGCAGTTGCCGTCAATGCAATTACAGGAGCCTTACCTATTTCATTAATGATAGGACGGATACGACGATATTCCGGGCGGAAATCATGTCCCCATTCAGAAATACAATGTGCCTCATCGATCGCATAGAATGAAATCTTGACATGCTTCAGAAAATCTACATTCTCCTCCTTGGTCAATGACTCGGGAGCCACATATAATAACTTGGTTTTCCCCGTCAAAATATCAGATTTGACCTGATCAATGGCCGACTTGGTCAAAGACGAATTTATAAAATGCGCAATCCCGTCTTCCTCACTGAAATTACGCATCGCATCAACCTGATTCTTCATCAGAGCAATTAAAGGAGATATCACAATAGCAGTCCCTTCCATCAACAAAGAAGGCAACTGATAACATAGAGACTTACCTCCACCGGTCGGCATTAAAACAAAAGTATCCTTTCCGGCAAGCAGGTTACGAATTATAGCTTCTTGATTCCCCTTGAAGGTATCGAAACCAAAATACTTTTTTAATTGTTCCGCTAAATTGATGTTTTCCGTCATGGCCCTTGATTTAAGAGATTTTCTAACTCGTAGGGGTTTCCCCTCTATACACATGTAACAAAGTTATAAACAACTTTTGATATTATGCAAATATTCCGATGATTATTTTGCTAAAAAAACGCGGTTTTCAGAACTTTTCGTCAAGCAGTCTGCAAACGCGAAAGATTAGCCTTGCCCATCTGCTCCTTTGCATAATCCAATGTCACAACAAACTTGTCAACAGCATGAGACGGAATTTCAAACATGGTATCCATCATGATTGTTTCAACAATAGAACGCAAACCACGAGCACCTAATTTATACTCAATCGCCTTGTCTACAATATATTCAAACACTTCCGGCTGGAACTCAAGCTTGACTCCATCCATTTCGAACAACTTGACATACTGTTTGATTATGGAGTTCTTCGGTTCCGTCAGGATATTGCGCAAAGCCGTACGGTCCAATGGCTTCAGATAAGTCAAGATAGGCAGACGCCCGATAATCTCCGGAATCAATCCGAATGACTTCAAATCCTGAGGAGCGATATACTGCATCAGGTTGGCACGGTCAATCTTCACCGTTTCCTTGGCTGCACTGTATCCGACCACATTCGTATTTAACCGCTGTGCAATCTTACGTTCAATACCATCGAACGCACCACCGCAAATGAACAGGATATTCTTCGTGTTGACCGGAATAAGCTTCTGCTCCGGGTGCTTGCGTCCACCCTGAGGAGGAACATTCACAATAGAACCTTCCAACAGCTTCAACAACCCCTGCTGAACTCCTTCTCCACTTACATCACGTGTAATGGAAGGGTTGTCTCCCTTTCTCGCAATCTTGTCGATTTCATCAATAAAGACAATGCCTCTTTCGGCTTCCTCCACGTTATAGTCCGCAACCTGCAGCAGACGCGTCAGAATACTTTCGATATCTTCACCCACATATCCGGCTTCAGTCAACACCGTAGCGTCAACGATTGTAAACGGTACATGCAGCAATTTGGCAATCGTACGTGCCAGCAATGTTTTCCCCGTACCGGTACTACCGACCATAATGATATTCGACTTTTCAATCTCCACATCATCCTTGGTATTCGGCTGCAGCAACCGTTTATAATGATTATATACAGCCACGGCAAGATAACGCTTGGCATCATCCTGACCGATAACATACTGATCAAGAAAATCCTTGATGTCTTTAGGCTTAGGCAGATCCTTCAGATTCAGGTTGTTCGCTCCTCTTTTCTGCCGCATAGACTCCTGAACAATTTCATGTGCCTGTTCAGAACAACTGTCACAGATACATCCGTTTATACCTGCAATCAGAAATCCTACCTCATCCTCCGAACGTCCACAAAAACTGCAACGTCTCCTATTTCTACTAGACGATTTATTTTCCAATGTTCTAATGAATTTAATTATCATACTCCAGCAGTATTCCACATGCTGAAATTTCATGTCTACTATCGATTATAATGAAGGTTTACGGGACAATACTTCATCAATCATGCCATACTCTTTGGCTTCTTGGGCCGTCATCCAATAGTCACGGTCCGAGTCAGCCCATACCTTGTCAAAGTCGGTATGTGAATGGTCGGCGATGATTGTATAAAGTTCCTTCTTCAGTTTCTGGATTTCACGGGCCGTAATCTCGATATCGGAAGCCTGTCCCTGGGCACCACCCATCGGCTGGTGTATCATCACACGGGAATGTGTCAATGCCGACCGTTTACCTTCCTTACCGGCAACCAGCAGAACGGCAGCCATAGAAGCCGCCATACCAGTACAGATAGTAGCCACATCACTGCTTATGAACTGCATGGTATCATAAATACCCAATCCGGCATAAACCGAACCGCCAGGTGAATTGATATAAATAGAAATATCTTTACCTGAATCAACAGAATCCAGATACAATAACTGGGCCTGCAACGTATTTGCAGTATAATCATCGATCTGTGTACCCAGGAAAATGATACGGTCCATCATCAATCTGGAAAACACATCGAGCTGTGTTACATTCAACTGTCGTTCTTCAAGAATATACGGATTCAAATAACCAGCCTGTGACTTGATTACATCATCAAGCACCATACTGCTCATTCCTAAATGCTTTGTAGCATATTTTCTAAAATCATCCATATTGTTATTGATTAATTGATTAATAAATATAAAAGAGGAGCTATGAATCTTCTCTTTCCAAAGTCGAACAAAAGTACAAAAACTTCCGTGAATAGGAAAAAGCCAGATTAAAAGCTCCTCTTTTTAGCAAGTTTTAGCAATTGGATCAGTCATCCGATAACGAATTACTGAAACATTTTATTGAAATCTTCTGCTGAAATAGCTTTGTGATTCAATGTAACCTGACCTTTCAACACTGCAGTCAGTTTTGATTCAACTACACGGTTAACCAACGCTTCAACGCTTTCACGTTTCTTCAACATTTCTTTAGAGTAGTTGTCAAGCAGTTCGTCTGGAACATTGATCATACCATACTGAGCAAACTGTGCCCGTGTAGCTTCTTTGGCCATATCAGTGATATCAGACTGCTCTACCTTTATATTGTTAGCTGCAACCAGTTTTTCCTTAATCAGGTGCCAGGTCAGCTCTTCAATGCTCTTATCATAATGTTCTGCAACGAATTCTTCGCCTTTGTCCTTGTTGTTCTCCAACATGATACGTTTCATCAGTTCGTCTGCGAATTCCAATTTACCGATCTTGTTAACGACATAGTTACGGACATCAATCAAGAACTTATAATCACTGTCAGCTTCAAACTGCTTTGCAATGACATCCTTTATCTGCGCACGGAATTCTTCCTCGTTATGAGCCTTTCCCTCGCCCAATACCTGGTCGAACAGCTCCTGATTCAAATCACCAGGAATCATACGGGTAATCTCTTCAATCTGGAAGCTGAAGTTTCCGGTATGTGCAGCCACTTCTTCCTTCTTGATCTTCAACAATGATGCCAGTTCAGCCTCGTTATTGTCAAAAGCTGTTGCCGGATTAAATACCAAAACTGTGTTTGTCTTGGCTCCGTTGAAGATAGCCTTCTGATCATCATTCTTCATATAGGTAGGCATCATAACCGCACCTTCCACCTGGATGCCACCTTCTTTGGTACTTCCATTTTCATCCAGCTCAGCCAACAGACCCTTCAACATATCATTGTCCTGATATTCATCGACCTTATCGTATTTGGCAGTACGCTGAGTGTACATCTTGACCTGCTGGTCAACCATTTCGTCTGTTACATCTATATCGTAATAGTCTATCGTGTCTTCATTCGACAAGGCTACTTCAAACTGAGGAGCCAAAGCGATATCAAATGAAAATTCGAAATCCTCATCAGTTTCGAAATTCACGTTATTTTCTTTAGGCAGCGGAGCACCCAACATATCCACTTTGTTTTCACGGATATATTCAGATACTTTTTCCTGCATCAGCTTATCGACTTCTTCCACCAAAACAGAAGTTCCAAACTGTTTCTTTACCAGTCCCATAGGAACCATACCCTTACGGAAACCAGGCATATTGACTCTCTGACGAAGAGTCTTCAAGGCTTTTTCTACTTTTTCCTGATAGTCAGCTTTTTCAATCTTTACAGTAAGTACAGCACTTACTTTGTCTACATTTTGCAGTGAAATATTCATTTCCGACTTATTTATTTAATTATTACTATATTCTGCATTTATATTAAAGAGGTTGCAAAAATAGTGTTTAATCTTTCAATAACCAAAAAGTCATAGTAAAATTTAAATAAAACCAGACTTATCAACCTAAATATGTCAAAGTCTGCAGACAATCAACCCATAAGCGTTACACAAATTCCGGCAAACTTTTTACCTGAAAATTTGCTTATCCAACAAATTATCGTTTTCTTTGATTCCTGAAAAGTGATATTAAATTAAGCTTAGCGATTTCCACTTCTAGTTTTTACTTCATAAGCGCAAGCCCATTGTGTAAACGCTCGTTGACCGAATCCCTCAAATTTCTTTTAACCTCACTGATCTAAAAGAAACGAATCATTTATTTTATACTTTTACCAACATGAATATGTACATTGGGAACCTTAACTATCGGGTTAAGGAAGAAGATCTGGGACAATTCTTGTCCGCTTATGGAACTGTCAGCTCTGTAAAGATAATCAGAGACCGTGAAACAGGAAAATCGAAAGGCTATGGTTTTGTCGAAATGGATGATCAGTCAGCAGCGAAAATACTGGATGAACTGAACGGAACAGAATTTGCCGGAAGACAATTGGTTTTAAAACATGCAGTAATAAAATCGAATAACCCGAACCGTCCATAATCCCATAAAAGGAAGTGGCAGAAACAGCCCGACTGTTTCTGCCACTTCCTTTTTATTTTCACCCGGTCATCTATTCCCGGATATCTCCCCTTGTCTGGAAATCTTTCCTACGCAACACAAAACTGTTACTGAGGTATTTCTCACGTACAATCTTGTTTTCCGCCAATTCTTCCGGCGTTCCCTGGAAAAGAATCTTTCCTTCGAACAACAAATAGGCACGGTCAGTAATACTCAGTGTTTCCTGTACATTATGGTCGGTAATCAGAATCCCGATATTCTTGTCCTTCAGCTTCCAGACAATATGCTGTATATCTTCTACGGCAATCGGGTCAACTCCTGCAAAAGGCTCATCCAGCATAATAAACTTCGGATCAATGGCCAGACAACGTGCAATTTCCGTACGGCGACGTTCCCCTCCGGAAAGCTGGTCCCCCAAGTTTTTCCGGACCTTCTGCAGGCGGAACTCACTGATCAGACTTTCCAGTTTTTCTTTCTGATATTCCTTTGATGTCTTTGTCAGCTCCAGTACGGAAGCGATATTGTCTTCCACACTCATTTTCCGGAATACAGACGCTTCCTGAGCCAGATAACCGATACCACTTTGAGCACGCTTGTATACAGGATAGCCGGTTATATCCAGATCATTCAAATAAATATGTCCTTCATTCGGAACAATCAGTCCGGTCGTCATATAGAACGAGGTAGTCTTGCCCGCACCGTTCGGTCCGAGAAGTCCTACAATTTCACCTTGTTTCACATTGATAGAAACATGACTGACCACCGTACGTTTCCCATACTTCTTCACCAGGTTTTCGGTACGGAGTACCATGCGCCCGTCAGAAGGTAATTCAAACGTATTTTCAGGTTGCTGCTGATTTTCCTGCTCTGCCATAATCTTTATTTTTAGTCAATTACACAACCGCTCCAAGTAAAAATTCCCCCAAACGGTTACCGACGGCAAAAGTAGTAAAAATCTTGGGTTCTATGGTACATCCAGCTATTTTCATCCCGGCTTTTATTATAATATAGCTAAAAAACAGTACTTTTGTACAAATTTATATAGAATCATATGGTAAAACCAATTACTACTTTAGGTAAATACCTCATGCTGATGGGCCGGGTGTTCTCCCGTCCGGAACGCATCCGGATGTACCTGAAACAATACGTCAACGAAATGGCACAGTTGGGAATCAACTCCATCGGTATCGTACTGCTGATATCACTATTCATCGGAGCCGTTATCTGTATCCAGATCAAACTGAACATTGAAAGTCCTTGGATGCCTCGTTTCGTTGTCGGCTATACTACCCGTGAAATTCTCTTGTTGGAATTCTCTTCATCAATCATGTGTCTGATATTGGCCGGTAAAGTAGGCTCCAACATTGCGTCCGAAATCGGAACAATGCGGGTAACCCAGCAGATCGACGCCCTTGAAATTATGGGAGTCAATTCGGCTTCCTATCTGATTCTCCCTAAAATCTTGGGACTGATGACCATGATTCCGTTTCTGGTTGTATTCAGTATTGTAGCCGGTATTATAGGAGCATATTGTACAGCCTGGTTCGGAGGTATCATGACCGCCACCGACCTGACCTACGGACTGCAATACAGTTTTGTAGAATGGTACATCTGGTGCAGTTTCATCAAATCACTGTTCTTTGCCTTCATCATTGCCAGTGTATCGGCCTATTTCGGCTATACCGTAGAAGGAGGATCAATTGCAGTAGGTAAAGCCAGTACCGATTCGGTCGTTTGCAGCAGTGTCCTGATTCTATTCTCCGATTTGATACTTACTCAATTGTTAATGGGATGATACAGATCAATTCAATCTATAAATCGTTCGACGGACGTAATGTCCTTAACGATATCAATTTCACTTTTGAAAATGGCAAGACCAACCTGATTATCGGACAAAGCGGTTCAGGAAAAACGGTCCTGATGAAATGTCTGGTAGGACTTCTTACACCAGAGAAGGGCGAAGTACTATATGACAACCGCAACCTGATTACCATGGACAAGAAAGAGAAGAAAAAGTTGCGCCGTGAAATGGGTATGATTTTCCAGAGTGCAGCCTTGTTCGATTCCTTGTCTGTTCTGGAAAATGTAATGTTTCCTCTCGACATGTTCTCGACAATGACCTACCGCGAACGTGTAGAACGGGCCCAATTCTGTCTGGACCGTGTCAACCTGATTGATGCACAGAAAAAGTATCCGGGTGAAATAAGTGGCGGTATGCAGAAACGTGTAGCCATAGCACGTGCCATCGCCCTACAGCCACAATACCTGTTCTGCGATGAACCGAATTCCGGCCTTGACCCCAAGACTTCCCTGGTTATCGATGAACTGATTCATGACATTACCACAGAATACAATATGACTACCGTAATCAATACACACGACATGAATTCAGTATTGGGCATCGGTGACAGTATTCTATATATCTACGAAGGACATAAAGAATGGGAGGGGACAAAAAACGATGTATTTAAGTCCACCAACGAACGGTTAAACAATTTCATTTTCGCTTCCGATCTGCTGAAAAAAGTAAAGGAAGAAGGAAACAAATAAAAGAAACACATCCAGACTTAAAATAAAGACAGGAAGCAGAGTTCCAAAGAATTCTGCTTCCTGTCTTTATATCAGATACCCCATCATTATTTCTGACGGATAAACAAATTTATCGGTGTTCCCGACAGTTTCCAACGTTCACGCATCTTGTTCTCCAGGAAACGTTTATACGGCTCTTTCACATATTGTGGCAGATTTGCAAAAAACACAAACGAAGGAACCTGAGTATTCGGCAACTGGGTTACATATTTTATCTTGATGTACTTACCTTTATTTGAAGGTGGCGGATACGCCTCGATCAACGGCAACAGCTCTTCGTTCAAACGGGCAGTCGGAATACGCGTTGTACGTGCCTGATAAACTTCCTTTGCCGCTTCCAGCACTTTAAAGATACGTTGTTTGGTCACTGCAGAAGCGAAAATGATTGGGAAATCAGTGAACGGAGCAAAACGGCTGCGAATGGCATCTTCATAATTCTTCATCACCTTTACACTCTTGTCTTCCACCAGATCCCATTTATTGACTACAACTACCAACCCCTTCTGGTTACGCTGGATCAGCGAAAATATATTCAGGTCCTGCCCTTCGATACCACGGGTAGCGTCAAGCATCAATATGCATACATCCGAATTCTCAATGGAACGGATCGAACGTACTACAGAATAATATTCCAGGTCTTCATTTACCTTATTCTTCTTACGGATACCAGCAGTATCTACCAGATAGAAATCGAAGCCGAACTTGTCATAACGCGTATAGATGGAGTCACGGGTTGTACCGGCTATATCCGTTACTATATTACGTTCCTCGCCGATGAAGGCGTTCACGATAGATGACTTTCCGGCATTAGGACGTCCCACTACAGCAAAACGCGGAATATCCTCGTCCACCATTTCCTCTACATCCTTCTTGAATTTAGACAAGATCAGATCCAACAAATCACCGGTCCCGCTACCACTCAAGGCAGAAATGCAATAAGGATCTCCCAGACCCAACGAATAGAATTCGGCAGCATTGTATTGCAGATTGTTGTTATCGGTCTTATTTGCTACCACAATTACCGGAGTCTTGGAACGGCGCAGGATGGAAGCGACTTCCATATCCAGATCGGTAATTCCATTCATCACGTCTACCACAAACAAGATTACATCGGCTTCCTCAATTGCCAGAACTACCTGCTTACGGATCTCTTCTTCAAACACATCATCCGAATTGACCACCCATCCTCCTGTATCAACTACAGAGAATTCCTTTCCCAACCATTCCGACTTTCCATATTGGCGGTCGCGGGTTGTACCGGCCTGTTCATTCACAATTGCCTGACGGGTTTTTGTCAAGCGATTAAACAGTGTCGACTTTCCCACATTGGGACGTCCCACAATTGCTACTAAATTTCCCATATTCTTTCTTGAATAAACTACGGCTATCACAGCCGAATATAATTAATCTAATTGATATCCAAAGTTCTTCAGTTCCTTATCCGAACTTCTCCAGTCCTTATCGACTTTTACGAAAGTCTCCAGATAGATAGCCTTCTGGAAGAAATGTTCCAACGTCTTGCGGGCCTCAGTCGCAACCTTTTTCAGAGCCTTGCCCTGATGTCCGATAATTATCCCCTTCTGAGATTCCCGTTCCACATAAATGACGGCATTGATGTGAATGCTTTTAGCTTCCTCCTTGAACTGTTCTACGACTACCTCTACCGCATACGGGATTTCCTTATCGTAATACAACAGAATCTTTTCCCGAATGATTTCCGTAACAAAGAAGCGGGCAGGCTTGTCGGTCAACTGGTCCTTGCCGAAGTATGGAGGTGAATCCGGAATCAGATCCTTGATACGTTTCATCACGACATCCACATTGAACTTAGCCTTGGCCGAAACAGGAATGATTTCAGCATCAGGCAATATTTCATGCCACTCTTCTACAATCTTGACCAGATTCTCCTGATTGGTCAGGTCGATCTTATTGACAAGCAACAATACAGGCACCTTCAGATTGCGGACCTTCTCAATAAAATCAGCGTTTTTATCCGGTTTCTCAACAGTATCGGTCACATAAAGCAACACATCTGCATCAACAAGTGCCGACTCCGAAAAGTTCAGCATAGATTCCTGAAGCTTATAATTAGGCTTCAAGACTCCCGGAGTATCAGAGAAGACAATCTGCATATCGTCCGTATTCAGGATTCCCATAATACGGTGACGCGTTGTCTGTGCCTTGAACGTTGCGATAGAAATCCGTTCGCCCACCAACAAGTTCATTATAGTAGATTTTCCGACATTCGGGTTACCTACAATATTTACAAATCCGGCTTTGTGCATAAAGATATAGTTAATTGACAGACAAAAAAACGCATCGGGTTGGGATGCGTTTTTCTATCTGGGTTGATTTGAATCTGATTCTATCATTTGTTACCATCATATCCCCACTTCACATAAGTAGCACCCCAAGTAAATCCGGCACCGAATGCTGTGAAGATGATGTTATCGCCCTTTTTCAACTGCTTTTCAAAATCCCATAAACAAAGCGGCAATGTACCGGCACTGGTATTTCCATAACGCTGGATATTGATCATCACTTTATCCAAAGGAACTTCAAGACGAGAAGCAACGGCATCAATGATACGCAAATTAGCCTGATGAGGTACAATCCAATCAATTGTATCTTTAGTCAAGCCATGCTTTGCAGCTATCTCAGCTGTAACATCCGACATATGCGATACAGCATATTTGAATACGGTTCTACCTTCCTGATACAGATAATGCATCTTATTGTCGACTGTAAAATATGACGGAGGACAAACAGAACCACCAGCCTTCATATGAAGGAACGGAAGTCCTTTGCCATCTGTTCTAAGGATAGAATCCATAATACCATAATCTTCAGTAGTAGCTTCTACCATACAGGCTGCAGCACCATCACCGAAAATCGGACAAGTTGCACGATCGGAATAATTGACCATAGAAGACATTTTGTCGGCACCGACAATGATCACTTTTTTATGTCTTCCCGACTGAATCATGCTGGCAGCGACTTCCATTGCATAGAGGAAACCGCAGCATGCAGCCTGCAGGTCGAATGCGTATGCATTCTTCAATCCCAACTTATCACACAAAATAGAGGCAGTTGAAGGGAAATGATAGTCAGGAGTCGTTGTAGCAACAATGATCGCATCAATTGAATCCGGATCTGAGTTTGTCTTCTGCATCAATTGTTTGGCAGCCTTACGTGCCAAATATGAAGTACCCAAACCCTCTTCGTTCAAGATACGTCTTTCCTTGACTCCGATACGGGTCATAATCCACTCGTCGTTAGTATCCACCATGCGTGACAATTCTTCGTTTGTCAATACATAGTCAGGAACATATCCACCGACGCCTGTAATTACAGCATTTATTTTTTCCATCATTTCTAAAGTTTGATTGATGTGTTTCTCCATATAAAAGAAGCCGGAAGAGCCGAAAGCTCTCCGGCTTTTATCCTTTACATGTCAACACACACGTGTCTAACTAAGCTTTTTTATTAAAGAGCAGCTTCTTTTTCAATAGCTACTTTACCTCTGTAATAACCGCAAGCTCCACATACTGTGTGATAAACATGCCATGCGCCACAATTAGGGCAGATGGCTAAAGTAGGAGCAACTGCCTTGTCATGAGTTCTTCTCTTAGCAGTTCTCGTTTTTGATTGTCTTCTTTTAGGATGTGCCATTTTTCTAAAACTTTATTTAATTATTATCTAATATTTTCTTCAAAGCATCCCACCGGGGATCTGTCTGCTGAGGTATTTCCGCTTCATCATAGATTTCGTCATCCATATCATCCGCAAAATCATCCTCCTCATCAGCCGATGTCATTAAATGTCGGCTCAACGCTCCCATCATGCTTTTATTACATTCACCGGGCGCATGCACATGTTTCATCGGCAGGCTCAAAGCTATAAACTCATACATAAACCAGGCGACGTCTATATATCCGTCTTCTTCCGGAACCACAACCAACTCTTCTTCATCCGAGAATTCCATACCGAGCTTTACCTTCAACTCATTATCCGTATTGACGGATACATCCATATCATCCAAGCAACGGTCGCATGGTACAACCACCGTACCTTCAATATGAAAACTCAAAAGGAAGACACCGATACTCTTCCTGACATTCAAAAGTACTTTTAAATTCCCTTTCTGAATTTCAGGAGCATCAATTGCAGTAAAGAAATCGTCAGTCAGCGTATACTCATAAACACACGAATCCTGACTCATATCCTTTAACTCAACCTTATATGTATTCAGTTTTCCCAATTTGAAACACTATATAAATCGGGCAGCAAAGTTACAAATAAATATTGATAATCCCTAGAAACCCAATATATTTTTTCTTTTTTAATTGTTGTTTCCATATGAAATAATACATTCGTATTTTATCGGGCATAAAAAAAAGCCCCGAAGTCGGACTGACCTCGGGGCCTTGATAAGACGGCGACTACCTACTCTCCCACTTTTACGCAGTACCATCGGCGTGACGAAGCTTAACTTCTCTGTTCGGAATGGGAAGAGGTGGAACCTTCGTGCCATAGTCCCTTGTCCCTTTCCCCCCCCCCCCCCCCATAAACGCTGCAGGCATCCGTTCCTCCAGGGAGAGACGGATGCCTGCGGTTCGTAGGGTAATTGCATCTTTGTTTGGTCCGTTACTTTTCGGGAGTATACGTAAAGGCCATGAGTCTATGTCCGGCCGTAACGTATTTCTTCATTCCTTCGGCGTTATTCTTGTTTACGCTACACCCCACACTCCAGCAGCCTGACTCCGCCTTCCGGTCTTATCTCCACCATGTGTACACAGGCAGGTACCAGTACCGTTTCACCCTGTGCCAGCGTGCATGCCGCACCACCGTCGGGCAGAAGCGTAGCCCTTCCGCCCACGCACACATACACCACAAAGCTGTCCAGCTCCGTGTAGTCGCACGTCATGGGCTGTGTAAGGTCCAGTAGGGAAGTACGGTAGTACGGCGTGTCCAGCAGTTCCCCCCGCCTGTCCTTGCAGGGAGTGTATGCTACCCGGGCGTTGTCCGCCAGGCGGTAGTCTATGGCATCCTTGGCCAGCTCCGTGTGCAGTTCGCGCAGGTTCCCCTTTGCATCCCGGCGGTTGTAGTCATAGATGCGGTACGTAATGTCCGATGGCTGCTGTATCTCCGCCAGCAGGATGCCCGCCCCGATGCTGTGTACCCGTCCTGCCGGTACGTTGAACACATCCCCCGGGTGAACGTCGTGCCAGCGCAACACCTCTTCTATGGTGTGGTTCCGCAGCCGGTCTTCATACTCCCCGGGTGTCATTTCCCGGTTCCATCCCAGGCAGAGGCGCGCCCCCGGTTCGGCGTCTATCACATACCACATCTCGCTCTTCCCCGGGCAGTTGTGCCGCATGCGTGCCAGTTCGTTTCCCGGGTGTACCTGTACCGAGAGATCCGTGCGGGCGTCGATGAACTTCACCAGCAGCGGGAAGCGATTTCCGTACCGGCGGTAGTTCTCTGTTCCCACCAGCTTCTCGTTCAGTTCGTCCGCCAGGTCGGGTAGGGGGATGCCCTTGTACCTGCCTTCCGCTACCACCGTATTGTTTCCTTCCATAGCGCACAGCTCCCAGCTTTCGCCTATCTGTTCCGGCAGGGTATGGAATCCCTTGTACATATGTATTCTGTTGCCACCCCACAGGGTAGGCTTGTAGATCGGTGTAAATTTAATCAAGTCCATTCAGTTTTCTCTTACACTGTCTGATGGTTAATGCAGATACCCTTCAGATACCATTCATACAGGCGGTGTATACCTTCGTCTATTTCAATCTTGTGGTGCCATCCCAGGCTGTGCAGCTTCGTCACGTCAGTCAGTTTGCGCAGGGTGCCGTCCGGTTTCGTAGCGTCCCAGCGCAGTTCGCCCTTGAAGCCTATCTCCTTCATGATCTTCTCTGCCACTTCCTTTATGCTCAGCTCCTTGCCTGTGCCCACGTTGATGTGGCAGTTACGTATCTCCGTAATGCCGTCGGCATTCTTCACTGCGGTGCTATACGTATCCTTGAAGTCCACGTTCAGCAGCACATGCACGCTGGCGTCCGCCATTTCTTCGCTCCACAAGAACTCACGCAGCGGCTTTCCGGTGCCCCACAGCGTTACCGCTTCGGCCGCTATGCCGTAATGAGCCAGCACCTCCGTAATGTCCTTCTCGTCCGATGTTCCGTCCACCACAAACTTCTCACCGTTGCGCATCACGCTTACCGGGCGCAGACCGATGTCCTCGCGTACCGCAGCCCAGTCGCCTTCGTTCAGGCATTTGGCCAGGTAAATTTTCCTGATCATGGCAGGCAGCACGTGGCTGTTCTCCAGGTGGAAATTGTCGTTTGGTCCGTACAGGTTGGTAGGCATCACCGCAATGTAGTTCGTGCCGTACTGCAGGTTGAAGCTCTCACACATCTTCAGTCCCGCAATCTTGGCAATGGCATACGGCTCGTTGGTATATTCCAGCGGCGAAGTCAGCAGACATTCCTCCTTCATCGGCTGCGGAGCCTCACGCGGGTAGATACACGTACTGCCCAGAAAGAGCAGCTTCTTCACCCCGTGACGGAAGCTTTCGCCTATCACGTTCTGCTGTATCTGCAGGTTCTGGTAGATGAAGTCCGCCCGGTAATGCAGGTTGGCCATGATGCCGCCCACATGTGCGGCAGCCAGCACCACCGCATCCGGCTTTTCCTCATCGAAGAAGCGGCGCACCGCTACCGGGTCCAGCAGATCCAGTTCCTTGTGCGATTTGCCCACCAGGTTCTCATAGCCCCTTTCCTTCAGGTTGTTCCAGATGGCGGAACCCACCAGTCCATGGTGTCCCGCCACATATATCTTGGCCGATTTTTCCAACATATCTTTTTCCCTTTCTTTTAAAAACGTCCCTTATTTCACGATTCCTTTTTCCAGGTATTCGGCCAGGTTCATCCGGATATGGTCGCCTGCCTTCTCCACGGCCACCTTCGCCATGTCATGGTCTACCATGATCTTCACCAGTTCCTCAAAGCTGGTCTTCGACGGGTTCCAGCCCAGTTTCGCCTTCGCCTTGGTAGGGTCACCCCACAGGTTCACCACGTCCGTCGGGCGGTAGAAGTCTTTAGATACCTCTACCAGCACCTTGCCGGTAGCCTTGTCGTAGCCCTTTTCGTCCAGCCCTTCACCCTTGAACTCCAGCTCGATGCCCACATACTTGAAGGCCAGTTCCGTAAACTCACGTACCGAGTGCTGCACACCCGTAGCTATCACGAAGTCTTCCGGCTTGTCGTTCTGCAGGATCAGCCACATACATTCCACGTAGTCCTTCGCATAGCCCCAGTCACGCAGGGAAGACAGGTTACCCAGGTACAGCTTCTCCTGCTTGCCCTGTGCTATACGCGCGGCGGCCAGCGTGATCTTGCGGGTTACGAAAGTCTCCCCACGGCGTTCGCTTTCGTGGTTGAACAGGATACCCGAGCAGCAGAACATGTTATATGCCTCGCGGTATTCCTTCACTATCCAGTATCCGTACAGCTTGGCCACGGCATACGGGCTGTAAGGATGGAACGGTGTGTTCTCGTTCTGCGGAACCTCCTCCACCTTGCCGTACAGTTCCGAAGTCGATGCCTGGTAAATGCGGCAGGTCTCCGTCAGTCCGCACTGGCGCACGGCTTCCAGCACACGGAGCACGCCCGTAGCGTCCACATCGGCCGTAAATTCCGGCGAGTCGAAGCTCACCTGCACATGGCTCTGTGCGGCCAGGTTATATATTTCGGTCGGTTTCACCTTGTTCACCACCTGGATTATGCTCATGGAGTCTCCCAGGTCGGCATAGTGCAGGTGGAAGTGTGGCTTTCCTTCCAGGTGTGCGATACGTTCACGGTAGTCTACCGACGAGCGGCGGATGGTGCCGTGTACGTCATAACCTTTTTCCAATAGGAACTCAGCCAAGAAAGAGCCGTCCTGTCCGGTGATACCGGTAATCAATGCTGTCTTGTTACTCATAAAATTATTAAAAGTTTGTTTTTTGTTTTTATGTCAATCTCTTCTGAATATATCCCGTGTATATACTTTTTCCTTTACATCGTCCAGACACGTATCATAGCGGTTGGCTATGATGGCCTGGCTCTGCTGTTTGAATGTTTCCAGATCATTCACTACTTTCGACCCGAAGAAGGTGCTGCCGTCTTCCAGCGTAGGTTCATAAATGATTACGGTGGCTCCTTTGGCCTTGATACGTTTCATAACGCCCTGGATACTGCTTTGGCGGAAGTTATCGCTGTTCGATTTCATGGTGAGGCGGTACACCCCGATGACGCATTGTTTCTCTTTCGCAGGGTCAAAGTCTCCCCGGTTATAATAATCATAATATCCGGCCATTTTCAGCACCTGGTCGGCAATGAAATCCTTGCGTGTACGGTTCGATTCCACAATGGCGTGAATCAGGTTTTCCGGTACGTCTGCATAGTTGGCAAGAAGCTGCTTCGTGTCTTTCGGCAGACAGTAGCCCCCGTAGCCGAACGACGGATTGTTATAATGTGTACCGATACGTGGATCCAGACAAATACCCTGAATGATAGCCTGTGTATCCAGCCCTTTCACTTCGGCGTATGTATCCAGTTCATTGAAATAGGAAACACGCAAGGCAAGGTATGTATTGGCGAAAAGCTTTACTGCCTCTGCTTCCTTCAGTCCCATAAACAGCGTTTCCACATTCTCCTTGATAGCCCCTTCCTGTAGCAGGGCCGCAAACTCATGTGCCTTTTCTTCCAGGTGTTCTCCGGCGATGGCGTTGATGGCTGCATTTTCGGCATCCCGTCCGTCGATGAATTTCGGATAGCCCACGATGATGCGGCTGGGGTAGAGGTTGTCATAGAGGGCCTTGCTCTCGCGCAGGAATTCCGGCGAGAACAGCAGGTTGAATTTCTTTCCCTGAAGGGCAGGAGAGGTTTTGAATTTCTCCGCGTACTTCACGTACAGGCTCCGGCAGTAACCTACCGGGATAGTGCTCTTGATGACCATCACCGCATCCGGGTTCACTTCCAGCACCAGGTCAATCACTTCTTCCACGTGGCTTGTGTCGAAATAGTTCTTCACCGGATCATAGTTGGTCGGAGCCGCGATGATGATGAAGTCCGCATCCTTGTAGGCGGAAGCTCCGTCCAGCGTAGCGGTCAGGTCCAGTTCCTTTTCAGCCAGGTATTTTTCGATATACTCGTCCTGTATCGGACTGATTTTATTATTGATTTTATTGACTTTTTCAGGAATCACGTCTACAGCCGTCACTCTATGGTGTTGGGCCAGTAGGGTAGCGATGGACAGACCTACATAGCCTGTACCGGCTACGGCGATATTTATATGCTTGAAATCGTTCATATTTCGAGAATTTAAAATTTTAATTTGGCTGTAATGAACTGAGGTATCTTCCAGGCCATTTTTTGAAGTTTAGTCCAGGTAGGGGGGAGCCCATGGCTCCGGTACATACGTACATCCTCTTCCCACATCTGTTTGCGCTTGGCACTATCGGTAGAAAGCCCTCCCATCCGCATCCTGACAATGTATTCGTTCAGGTAGGATACCTTCAGATTCGCTTCATAGAGGTAGCGGAACAGGAAATCCGAATCTGCCGCTATTTTGTAGCTCTCATCATAAAGTCCTAGTCGGTCTATGCAGGATTTCCGGATATAACATGTCGGGTGCAAAGGAAGCCATCCGTGTTTCACTTTCCATTTGGAATAATTTCCTCCTATCCAGTTACGGATTACCTTGTTTGTATCCTGAAAGTCAACAAACAGTCCGTTCCCATACACGAAGTCTGCTTTCGAATCATGGAATTTCCGGACTATTTTACTGATGGTGTCAGTGGAATATAAAAAGTCATCGCTGTGCAGCAGACCGATAATGTCTCCGGTAGCCAGTTTGATACCTTTGTTGATACCCTCATACATACCTCTGTCCGGTTCCGAGATGATTTTCGCTATGCGGTCCTTATAGCGGTTTATCACCTCTAGTGAGTTGTCCTTACTGGCTCCGTCCACTACGATGTATTCTATGTCCGGGTAGTCCTGTGCCAGTACGCTTTCTATCGCCTGTGCTATGGTAGCTTCACGATTGAAGCACGAGGTTATTATTGAAACTTTCATTAATCGTCATTTTATATATTCCGGCATAATTTTTTCCATTATATCTGCCAGCTTCCTTTGTCCCTTAGCGTTGATATGAATTCCGTCTCTGTAATCCTTTTCCGTAAAGTTGTAGTCCAGTTCTTTTATTAGAGTTACCTTGTTCTTTTTTGTCCAGTCTATTATTTCCATGCCTTGTTCATTGTATTTGTCTTTTTTCAGTTCATCCAGGTCTGCATGCAGATATACCACCAAGGGAATATCGGCACTATCTGCTATGGCTTTCAGCTCGTCAAAACCCGAATTGAATACCATTCCGCCTTTCTTTATCCCCACACCCTGCGCCACCTTCTGGTCAGGATCAGGCTCCGTACTCTTTTTCTTGAACACCCGTGGCATCACATATCTGTCCATCAGTTCCCATAGAGCCAATTTATACTGTTTGTCAGGATAGGCAGGATGCACTCCAACTATAGGCTGAAAATCCATATTGTCGTGTGCGTCGTGGCTGCTCACAAGCAGAAACATAGCCTTTGCCCTGAACAGACCCTTCTCTTTCAAATACGCCGCACAGTTATCCGGTCCCCAGCTGCCTGCAGAAATGTTCAGCATCTGCATTCCCGTTTCTGCCGTGAATACAGACGTAGCCAAGTCCTTCTGGTCTGTCTGTATTCCTCCGAATATCACCGAGTCGCCAAGCCCTAATATTATGGTCTTTGTGCTGTCCGGCTCGTCACTTCGTTGCGAATAGCTGTTATACTTGTAATGGTTGAAAAATCTCGAGCCCTCCTGGTTGGGGCAAACCATATATTCATATTTGTCACTTGCCTGATAGAGTGGGGCATTGCATAATCCGTAAATTCTTAGGGCGATTTCCCCCCCCCCTAACAAAATAATTGGAATAGCCAAAAATATTTTTAGTTTTTTCATCTGATTATTCTTTTTCTTATCTGTTTAGCTGGGTTCCCCTGATAAATACTATATTCCTCCATATCCTTTGTTGCAATAGATCCAACAGTCAGTAGCGCATGACTATGAACTGTTACTCCCGGACAAACCACTGATTTTGCTCCAATCCAAGCTCCATCTTCTATGATGATAGGAGCATTTCTATAATCAAACGAAGTAAGGGTATAATCATGATTACCAGTAAGTAGTAAAGCCCCTTGCGATATACACACATTGTTACCAATAGTAACGTAATCCAGATTATCTATCCAACAATTTTCACCCAACCAAACATTATCTCCAATAGTTAGTTTCCATGGGAACTTGATACATACATTATTTTTTATTATCAACCCTTTACCTATCTTGGCCCCGAATGCTTTTAACAGAGCTATCTTTATTCCCATAAACGGATTCCATGAGGCGCGTACAATTAGTGCGTTCACGAAATACCATATAATTATTTTAAGAAAACCTGTTCCCTTACTAAAATTTCCGTTTGAAAAAGAATCAAGCTGAACTTTATTAATCATTGTTAGTAATAACTATGTATTAAAATAAACAAAAGAAGGTTTATTTTTATCTGTACAGATCCATTCATAAAGGATCTTGAATTTCTTTGCGACTTCTTCTATCGAATAATTATCTTCCATCAGCTTACGACCTCTTTCACCCATTTCATCCAATTCAGTTTGAGGTAATTGTATAGCCTTTTTTACTGCTTCTGTAATTACTTGCTGGTTATAATCAACCCACCATCCGCACTTGTGTGTTTCCAGTTCTTCCCATGGTGAACCTTTGGTTGCTATACATGGGATACGTCTTATTAAGCCTTCAAGAATGACATTCCCCAAATTCTCGAATTCACTTGGCATAGCCAAAACGGAAACAGAGGCTATAGCTTCATCTTTCTCTTTGCCTGAAAGGAAACCTGTAAATCTTACGTTATTCAGTCCAAGCCTTTTTACTTCGTCCTTCAGGAAACGTTCGTATTTTTCATCTCCACCACCTATTATCAGCAATTCAGCATCCTTTGCTATGTCTTTTAAATCATCAAAAGCATATATAAGGCTCTCTACATTTTTTCTTGGCGACAACCTGCCTAAATAACCAAGCCTGAATATATCATCTTTCTTCTTCTCGGTATATTCTTTGATTTCTATAGGGTTAGGAATAACAGCGATAGGAGAGGTCACTCCAAGTTCCCTGCAATACCTCATTTCATCCATACATGTCACCTGTACACAAGCAGCCTTGTTCAGATCATTTAATAGTCGAAGCTTTAACGACAGGAGTTTGAAAAACTTGTTCGATTTCCTTATATCCTGCGGATAAAGCATTCCTCTTGGGGTAATGATATAAGGTTTATTCAATGATTTTGCCACATTTGCTATGGCGTATGTCGGATATTGCCATACACCCTGGGCATGATATATGTCGTAATCACCCAAAGCCTTTATCTCTTTTTTTAGAGTAGGAGAGTATGCTAATTTGTGTTCCAATGGAGCTTTGGCATAATGAACTTGCACCTCTTCACCTCTTAGTTTCCCGTTTGTAGAAAGAGGATACATGATTATTTCTGCGTTAACTCCTTGTTGTTTGAGTCCATAAAGCGTGTTATAGGTACTCATAGCCGGTCCTCCGGCATTGACATTAAGGGTTCCGAAATGAAGGACTTTCATAAATTGTTCTTTATTTTATCCAATGCTATTTCACTGATTATATATCTTATTTTCCCCTTATCATCATTAATATGGTTCACAATAGATATACTGACGGGTATTTCATTATTTACTTTAGCTTCAAGTGTTCTCTTTATGGTATCAAGAGCTTTCTTTGTCTCTACATTATCTTTGTATATTTTGACTCTGATATCTAAAGAATAATCCTTCGCCTGATATACCTGAAATTGATCAAAGATTGTAGGATAATCATCAAACAAACAAGTTAAATAATTGCCATCAATATATCTTCCATTGGGAGTATAAACAGAATCAGAAGTCCTACCCTTTATTCTTTTAAGTTGAGGCAATGGGTTGCCGCATTTGCAGGATGTTGATATGATTGTACCTTTATCACCTATTTCATATTTGATTAGAGGAAAGACCTTATTCTCAAAGCATGTTACCAGTATGTCACCTTCCTCATCAGTTACATATTTGTTATTAGATAAAATATCTATGTGTACTGAATCGTAATTAATATGCAAATCATCCGAATCTTTACATTGCATGGCAATATTAGGAAACTCATTAGAACCATACTGATTCATAATCTTACAATTGTAAGCTCTTTCCATTTTTAGTCTGACATTATCCATCAATGGAGCACTTGTTGACCAAACTAATCTCAATGTAGTTATTGAAATATTATGTGTATTTATATAATCGGCAACTTTTTCCAATCCACCCACGTATCCCTGAAGCCAAACTATTTTCTTGCTGATAATCTCATTTACGAAGTTTTTTATTTCTTCCTCATTCATCGAGGAAGCATTCAGATAAGCTCTTTGGGTAGGCCACCATAAGGCTCTGTTCTTAAATTTTCCGAAAAAAGTGGTAGGCACTCTTCTATGTATAATTCCAACATTATCGGCGGGGGAAACGTCCCATTGCTTGAACATTCTCCATCCTAACACTTCCCAATTGAACCTTTTGTCTGTATAGATTTTTAGTGGTAATCCGGTAGATCCTCCTGTTGTTGCTATTCCTATATGTTTATCCGGTACATTTGAATTTTTGATTTTCTCTATGTTTTCTCGCACTAACTTTTTAGGAAGAATAGGAACTTTTTCCCAGTCTTTTTCTTTTTTAAGATCAGAAGGATTGAAACCTTTGCTATCATAATATTCTTTATAGAATGGTATGTTATCATATGCAAATTGTACTATTTCAATTCTTCTTTCCCAATTTAATTTTTTTAAATATTCTAATTTGCCCCCCCCCGGAATTTAAAGAAATATTAATAAGCGATAACTTATATTGAGAGCATGCAGCCTTTCTGAAAAGCCTATTCTTTATCCAAAATATTAAATCTTTTGCGTTCATTTCTTAAGATATTTTTTATTTAGTGCAGAAATCAGTAATTCTCTATGTGATTCACATCTTACAGCGTTTAAGCGTGTTGCCAAATCCTTTCTTGAGAGTAAAGAAGGTAAATAGCCTCTTTTATATAAAGCTACGAGATATCTATTAGTATATGGTAAAATACGTGAAATCGCTTTTCTCTCTTGTGATTTCTTGTATTTACAATATTTTTCATTCAAACGCATATCGTCAACTATTATCGAACTTAACTCATCAAATTTATTATTAAATATAGATAAATCAGGTTCTCTTAGTTTTAGTATCTTATTATTATTATAGCATTGAACATATGGTATCTTTTCATAAGTTGATATCTTTTGGGCGACAGAATCTATTTTTATATTTAAACAAAAACCTTCATTCCATACACTTCTATCTCGATTTTTATTGTTAAAATAAAAATTACCCAAACTATAGAAAATAATTCCATCTTTATATTCTTCCATACCACTTATGCAGTGAGGATGGTGGCCAACAACAGCATTTGCTCCAGCATCTATAAAGAATCTGTAATTTTCTTGTAATCGAGGACTTGGTAATTGATAATATTCATGTCCGCCATGAGCTATTAATATTATTATTGAAGCTTTATTCTTAGCCTGTTGTATCTGATTATATATTTTAATAGGCTCCATAGGATTTGCTCCAGAAGTCATATCACCTGCGATGGAAAACTCCTGCTCACAACAATTTATAATGGCTATTTTACATTTATCTTTTTCAAAATAAAAAGGTTTTGAAGCTTCTTCTGAATTTTTCCCTCCTCCGACAAATTCAACTGAATTATTTTTACAATAGTCTATAATATTATTAAATCCTTCATAACCATAATCCAATGTATGATTATTAGCTATTGTAAAAAGAGTCTTACCATAGCAAGTTATATATTTTAGTTGTTCTTCATTACTGTATAATGAGGGTCCTTCTTTAATTATAGGTTTTTCATCTTTATATTTAAGCGCACATTCAAGATTAGTTATAATTAAATCATGACCAGACAATATGTCTTTTATGTCTTCAAAAGAATTATCATCTAAATCATTTAGATGAGGACAAAAATCACCGGTAATTAGAAGACTTATTTTCATTATTAAAACTATTTATCAGTATTTTATTTATACAATATTTTGTTTTAGCATTATTTTTTATTCCACTCTGTTTTCTTTTCTATGAAAATATTGATGTCCATAATTCTTTTTATTCTCTTTGGAAGAAATGAAATACAATACCAGCAGCAAATACTAAATTTGACAACTAATTACTATCTCCAAGAACTATGGCATAAAATGAAAACAGTAAGTTTCCAATTTTAGGGTAGCCCCTTTTAGACGGGTGCCAGCAGGCACCCGTCTAAAAAAGAGTTCACACATTTAACGATTATTATTTGCATATTGTCATGGGAAGCAGGTTTTCGTAATCCGTTCTTCCCTTTTTTAATTCTCTGAGCAGCCTGCAGAAGTAATCCCTGAAGGAGACACCTACCTGTTTGCAGGTTTCTATAAAGGTATTATAGATTGCGGAGTTCTGTATTCCTTTCACGCTTCCGAAGAACAGACTGTTCTTTCGTTGGACAGTGATTGGTCTTATCGCTCTTTCCGCCGCCATATTGTCTATTGAGTATTCTCCGTCATTTCTGTAGGCGAAGATCTGATTCCAGAAGTTCTTCAGATAGTTAAGGGCCTTGCTCATAAGTTCACTTCGGCTCTCATCCGGATTTGCAAGCAGATCATAAAGCTCTGTCCTTATCCTATCGATGATTTCCGTCGTTTCCTTACTGTTCCTTCTGCGGTAAATCTCGTCTGCAGTAAGTTTTTCCCGGCGATAAGTATCTTCCATGCCGTATAGCTTTGCTATCTGCTCAAGGAAGATTCTTGCCTGCGGGCTTCCCTGGTCGAAGGCATACTTGAACTTTGCCCTTGCATGAGCCAGACAGCAGAGATGATCTATATCCATAAGTTCGTTGTCAAGATACATATATACGTTATAACCGTCACTCTGCAGTGATTTGATTTTTGCATCACCAAGGAACTCCTTCAACACATTTCTGCTCCTTCCTCCATGTTTCTGCAAACCTTCATCGTCCGTTGTGTTCTCATAAAAGAAGATGACAATACGGGCTTTTCTGTTTACCAGACACCACATATAGGTCTTGCGTTTCTTATTGTAAGCGTGGTAACGAAGCCATGTCTCGTCCACATTCACGTTCGCACCGTCCTGAAGGGCAATTTTCTTGAGGGCAGGTATCAGCTTGTTCAGCTGCATGGCACCTTTGTCGGCCCAGTTCAGCAGGTTCTGCACAGAAGTGTTCCAGTCCATATCCGACAGACGGTTTTTAGCTTCCCTGTATGCCGGTGTTGACATCTGGAAGCGGTTGAACATAAGATACGAGAGCATGTTTGCCGTAATGCTTGTACCCGGTACAATCTCATTGTAGATGTCAGCCCGGGCGTCATCCTTCATAGGAAGGAACATGCTTTCAATCCTGCCGTCGGCATGCTTTACCTTAAGCACTTCAAAGTGATGTTCCTCAATATGGCTCACGATATTTCTTATTTTACGATAGCTTGATGATATCACTACAGACCCCTCAGGAAGCATTGTATAATCGGACTTGTGTATTATCGGGGTACCTACACAGTTCTTGTTGTATCTCATCCCTTTTCTATACGGTCTTTCCTTGGAATGAGGAGTGGCCGGAGTATCCTGCGCGTCGCATGATGCGGCAGAGTCTGACTGTGGAACTTCACCAGCCGGAGCAGTGGGAGTTCCGTCAAAGTCATCCTTGTCGTCATGCTTTCCTTTTACGACCTTTTTGCGGTCAATGCCTTTAAGGCTTTTGGATGAAGCGTAAGTCTGGTTATTCATAAGTGAAAGACGCTCGACAAGGGCGTTATGCTTTTTCTCAAGCTTTTTGTATTCCTTGTCGCGGAGCTTGCATTCAATGGCAGCCTTCTCTGCCTTGCTGTTTGCCTTAAGCAGGGCATCTGTAAGGGAATCAATCTTACGGTTGGCTTCCTTCAGGTCTTTTCCTATTTCATCAAGTCGTGCTATCATTTCATCAAGCTGCTTGCTCTTGTTCTGATTCTCCTCAAACAGGAACAGGGCGAACCTCTTTATCTGCTCATTATCCATACCTTCAAGGGGTGTATGCTCCTTTTCAGGCCTGTTCATCATCTCTTCAAGATGCTTCTGTCTGAGTATGTGTTCTATGAGTTCCTCTGTTTCCATGTTCTCTAAATTTTATGTAAAAATACTCATTTTCAGTGAGATACACAAATATTTAGAGAACTTTTATTGCTGATATTCAGAGTTATATCATTAAATTCTTATGCTCGTTATTACCGGAGTTTCAAGTATCGTGACCAGGTCTTTCCAGTCTATCTTATACACTGTCACATCGTCCTTGCGCTCTATCCTCATGAACCTGTAGCCCTTTATGAAGGACTTCTCATGAAGATAATAGGCATTGCGCTCATAGTGTATCATGCGAACCTTGCGCTGGTCTTTAGACATGAACATGTAAACATCGCCGTTCATCGGGTCACGGTGGTACCTGCCGCGGATTATCTCACATATACGCTGAGCCTTGCATCTCATATCATGAAGCTCAGGAAGGTAGTAGAAGTTGTGAAGACCGTTGATGCTCAGCATAAGCCCTCCAGTTTCTCTACCAGCGTTTTCAGCCCCTGATAGTCTAAGCCTTTCTTCTGAATGCACAAGCCCTCACGGGTTCTTATCGTTACCATGATACTTCCTTTATGGGGAGTTGTACGTTTGGGCTTGTCCTCAGTAACATCCTCATGTGTATTGTCGCTTTGGAGCAACTCTTCAGGAATACCTTCCACTTCTACAGGTACAACCTTCTTCTGTGTCTTCTTGAACCAGTCATAGAATGCCGTGTATGGAATATTGTTGCCAATGCAGAACGAGTTGATGGAAACTCCATTGGGCTCACCCTCGGTTTTGTAGAGGAACCACAGTCTTTCAAAATCTTTTTCGCTAAACATAATCTTTCGAGTTTTAAGTTTAGCACGAAGGTATGGGAAAGAACCATGCTAGTCAATACGCCAATTTTGGAAGCTTACATGAAAACAAAATAATAATGTTCTATTTCTATATAGGGCTGTCTTGCTTTTTCTCATAAAAATCTATTGTATGGGATTAGAAACATATAGTTATAGCCAACAATGATAAGTTTTATAATTTACAATATAATTCCCAATATAGTTTTATCGCATTTTCTAATGAGAATCTTTTTATATTATTGAGTCCATTTGTTATTAAACGGTTTCGTAAAGATTCATCATTAATTAACTGTATTAGTTTAGATTTATATTCTTCTACGTCTAACGGATTGTCGAGTAATAGAGCCCCATCAGGACCGGCTACCCAATTCATAGGTTCTTTATTAGTTGTAATTACCGGTTTACCTGCTGCCTGTGCCTCTATTGTAGGTACACCCAGACCTTCAAATAAAGTTGGAAATAAAACAATGTCAGCATTGTCATATTCTGCAACGACCTCAGAAAAAGGAAGTCCATATCTATTTGTAAAATCAATGTTATATTTCTTACATAATTCAATTTGTTTATCTGTCATTTTTTTTAAAACACGTAATTTTACATTCATTCCTTTTATAACCTCAATTGTTGTCTCCAGGTTTTTATTTACTGCAGTTCCTGTTTGTAACAAAACTGGACATTCTTTATTAAAAGGCTTATTCTTAGGTGAAAAGATAGGAGGAAGATGATGATGCGTTATTACTTGTAACTTCTTGTTATTATAATATCTCTGTATTGATTTTAGAACAAATGGATTAGTACAAACTGCAGCAGATGCCAATTTAATGGGTAACCATATCCAAAAAATATATTTATATAATTTATCTAATGGACCTCTATGAGCCATACGCATAGCATAATCATCATGTATTGTAAGGACTGATTTTCTACCTATCAATCCCAAAATTCCATAATGAATGTCTCCGGTGATATGGTTTATACCATCTTTTGTGCTATGCTTCCTGATAAAACGAATGTTTCTCCATAAATTAATTGGATTACCTCCAGTATATGGCATAGAAAAGACTTCAACATCGTTGTTTTCTCCCATTTTCGCTATAAAGTCTTTAAAATTCTCTTCTATACTATTAGCTAGTGAAGGTTTTCTGTGAAAGTATATTATCTTCATATCTTTATAAGTTTGAATCTATAATTTTAATAACTTTCTGTTTTAAAGAATTTATACCATTCTCTTCAATCAATATACACCCTTTCAGTTTGGCATTAGTCCCTGCATCTATATCACGATTACTGTCGCCAATAATATACGATTGCGATAAGTCTATATTAAAGTCTTTTGTTGCCTGTAGAATAAGTCCCGGTTTCGGCTTTCTACAATCACAGTCGTACTTATATTCGGGGCGTTCACCAGCAAAACCTTTGTCAGTATGATGGGGACATACATATATACCATCGATGAATGCTCCATTTTTACCCAATTCCGTTTCCATTTTATCATGAATGGATTGTAATTGTTCAAAACAGCATTCACCTCGTGCTATGACAGGCTGATTTGTTACAACTATGGCCAGATACCCTGATTTGTTTATTAATCTGATTGCCTCAGCGACACCCGGTATTAATTCGAATTGCTCCGGATTTGTTATGAATCCGGATGACTTGTTTATGGTTCCGTCCCTATCCAGGAAAATCGCTTTTTGCTTGTTCTTTAAGTTGCGCGCATGAACTTTACCCGTTTCTATATCCTTTGTAGTTTCATAAAATCTATCCGGTGTACCCATATCTTTAATATATTCAGGGGTATCGTATGCATATATCTTTCCGCTTTTGATATTAGGTTTTAAAACATCTCTGTCAAGGTCTATTTTATCCGGGGTTTCCGGGTGTCTTGGAATGAAGTTCTTCATAGTCTCTTTCAACAGTTCAGGAGATATAATTTCTATACCCGCATTTACCCTGTTTTTATAGAATATTCTTTCATCTTCCTTATTTATCCATTTTAAAACTTGATGAGTGTCAACAGGTAAGCCTCCTTTCTCCTGTGGCGGAAGAACTTTTGTGACAATCAAAGAGCTGTCGTATGGATGTCCGTTCGGATGTACCATCAGGCTTGCCCAAGCATTATTTGATTTATGGAAATCAATAAAACGGTTAAAATCCACGTCCAATATCACGTCTCCGCATAACAATAAAAAGTCTTCTGTCAATTGGGGTATTTTAAATAAAGCTCCGGCCGTACCTAAAGGTGTGTCTTCAATAAAATATTCTATCTTGACATTCCATTTTTCACCGTTCCCGAAATAGTCTTTTATAACATTCCCCAGATATCCTATGACAAGTATTATATCTGTAAGTCCACAAGCCCTCAAATTCTCTATCTGATATTCTAAAATAGGCTTTCCGCATATTCTAATCATTGGTTTGGGAATATCGTTTGCTACAGAAGCGATGCGAGTTCCTCTACCACCTGCCATTATTACTGTTTTCATATACTAAAAATTTTGTTATCCGAAAAAACGTTCTTCCAACATCATGCAGAGACAATGATATACAGGTAGATGTAATTCTTGTATTTTATAAGTCTCAGTTTCAGGTACTTGGATGCAGACGTCCGCAAACTTCATCAATTTATTCTCTTTGGCTCCTGTTAGTCCTATAACTTTTAATCCCTTTGATTTAGCTGTTATTGCAGCGTATAATACGTTAGAACTGTTTCCACTAGTTGATATACCTAAAAACACATCACCGCTTTTCCCATATCCATTAACCTGTTGGGCAAAAACCAGAACCGGTTCGCTATCATTCATGTACGCTGTAGTAAGAGAAGAATGTGCGGTTAAAGTGATAGCCGGTAATGCGCCTTGTAAATTTTCAGCTAAAAAGGTACCCATTTCTTTATCTATCATTGTTAATGCAGAGGCTTGTTTGGAATAGACTTTTCTTTTTAACTTAAATTCTTTCATCAACTCTCCCACAATATGCTCTGAATCGGAAGCCGAACCACCGTTTCCACAGACAAGGAGTTTTCCGCCATTCAAGTAGCATTTTTCAAGAATATTATATGAATCAATAATATAATCCCTACAAGTTTCCAATTGTGGATAACGTTCTATTAAGTCATTCAGATGTTTGTTCAAATCCATAACAATCGTATATATCAATCTTTATAATAGAAATCCATGTCAATAAGATCTGATATGTATTTTTTCATTTTATCCTCATTATTAATAGTAATGTTTCTAATATACGACGGCATATCCATAGCCATAGTCTCAAACTGGAACTTGTTTTTTAAATCCGATGGCATTGGAATGGTTTTTATGGCCTCTTCTAATGGTGTGTGTAATTTCCCTTTTTCATAATAGGTTTTAACTACATATTCTGCTATCTGTCTATGAGAAATTTGGTGTCCGCCACCTAAATTATAAATTCCACTTACAACCGGTTTCTGTTTATAAGTATCGAATAAAACATGTACCAGATCTTCCACATAAACATAATCTCGTTTAATAGTATCTTCAAAAAGGTCTATATAACCTTTTTCTTTTATAAATGACACGAAACGATTTGCTATACAGGCATTCTTCCCTTTATGGAATTCACCCATACCGAAGACATTAAAGAAGCGGAACCCATAGATTGCATATTTATTGTCAGATAGGAAGTTTTCCTCTACATAACGGTCAAAAAGCCATTTTGACCATGAATATGTATTATGCGGCATTTCATTCTTAACACCTAATTTAAACTCTTTACTATTTCCATAAACGGCTGAAGAAGATGCATAAATAAAAGGTATTCCTTTTTCCATACAGAAATTGCAATAAGCCCTTGAGTACTCAAAATTCTCATTCATCATTTCTTTTTCATCATATACCAACACATCTGCGTTAGCTCCTATGTGAAAAAAGGCTTCTATTCTGTTTATTTTACTTATGTAATTTATACATTTATCAATTCCATCTTTATAATCTATGAAATCTTTGAATGTTAAATCATGCAAGTTTTGCATTTTCTTATTATTGTAAGTATCTATGATAATTATATCATTTAGACCTTGATTGTTTAGATACTTAACCATATTGGAACCTATAAACCCGGCTCCGCCTGTAACAATATATGCCATAATATTTTTAATGAATTATTTTCTTGGAATGTAAACAATCGGACTATAGTGAATAATGTTAGTTCCTTCATCCTCAAATCTGAAAGGGACCATCATTAGCTCATTCAACTCATTAATAACATTATTTTGCTTTTCCTTTTCAACATAGAAAAGAAGAAAACCTCCACCTCCGGCACCTAATAATTTACCACCCAAAGCACCTGCCTTTAAAGCTCTTTGATATATCATATCTATTGATGATGTAGTTATTTTACTCCCTATACCTCTTTTTAGCTTCCATGTAGTGTCAAGTAATCTACCAAAATCATTTAAGTCCCTCTTGTTATCGGTTAGAATATTTTCTGCGTCATCTACCAGTTTCAGCATCTCTTTAAGTTGGTTTATTTTATTTCCTGGATTTGAAAAACTGTTAGCTTGTATCTCTGATGAAAAACGCTGAATACCTGTATAAAACAGCAATAAATTATCATTCAATACATTCTTGCGCTCAGGATGGACAATGACTGGATGAACAGTGAATTTATTCTCTTTAAAATCTATTCTGTTTAATCCGCCATAAGCTGCTGCTATCTGATCCTGCCAACCTCCATGTTCTTTAAGTATATCCCGTTCAATACAAATGGCTTCTTCTGCAAGTCTCTTTTTTGAGACATACCTTCCTTTTAAAGCATGAAAGGTATTCAGCATCCCAACAGCGAACGTACTACTCGTTCCTAATCCTGTACGGGCTGGAAGATCTCCTTCATAGGTTAATCTAATTTCATGAATATCCAAATACCGCATTGATTCACGAATTAGTGGATGCTCTATTTCTTCAATATTATTAATTCTTTCAATTTTACTATGTACGACTTCACTTCTGTATGGCATAAAGGGTGGCAGGTGCCTCACATTAACGTAACAATATTTGTCGAATGTAGCAGATATTACAGATCCGCCATGTTCGTTAAAGAAATCGGGTATATCTGTTCCACCTCCAAAGAAAGACATACGGAATGGAGTTTTACTTATTATCATATTACTATATTTTAGTTATGATTTCCTTTTCCGGTAATACCGAACAACAAAAAAGAAAACACAGTAGAATTTTTAAACACCTTAGATATTACTATACATATTACAGATATGATCAACGCTATAGCAGAAAGAACTGTAAACATAAGAATAACATTATCATTGTTCAGATTGTTTGAGTTATAAGGATTTTGTATGTTGTTCATGAAAGTGAGATCGGGTAATAAGAACCAATGGAAAACATATATCTCTAAAGAATTCTTTCCTATCACAGACAGCCGTTCTGGTATAGAAGTATCATATTTGGAAAATAATTGCAGACAGATGACTATAGCAAAGAGTCCCTGTACATTAAAACCTATATTGACGGGATAGAAGAACAATAGTATATATAGCAGTATTGAAATAGTTAGCGTTGCATTATTATTTATGACAGCTTTTATTTTTTCGTATCTGCCGTATAAGCTGCCTATATAGAAAAATGGAAACATTTTTATGGTATTTAGAAAATATGGAATCATGATATTATTTCTTTTCAGCAAGAAATATAAAGCCAATGCTATGAACCAAATTATGGAAGCTATCAGGATTTCGGAAGCGTATAAACCTTGTTTTTTGTATATATACTTATTCAATGTAACAATCAGATATCCTGACATTGTACATAAAAATAGAGTGGGTAAGAACCAATATCCGCCTATTGATTTTAAGGCACTCTGAAGACCGAAATCTTTCATTAGCACATACCCCCCCCCAATAAAAAGATATGGCATCAGAAGCCTTAAAAATCGCTTATAAAGCAGATTTTTGAAGGTGATATTTCTGTTAAATGCAAATATCCCGCTAAGAAACATAAATAATGGCATGTGAATCGAAAAAATGATAGCGTTTAATATACTACCTTCATTTACCATACTCTTGTCTGTCAAATGCCCCATAACAACAAGAAGTATTGCAAAACCTTTTAGTTTGTCAATATACAATATTCTGTTAATCATACAAATTAATATTTAAAAAGTTACATAATTCTTTTATATAAGATGGTTTAATTCTTTTTTTGTTTTACAGCTGCCATTGCTAAACCTCCGAATAAAACACAAAAACCAAGATTTGTCGGTGCTGCCAATTGTCCCTGTGGAACCGTCAACATCATTCCTGCTGAGAGCATCCATGGTAATAAATCGTTTCTTTTGATCAGTAAAATATACGCTTTCCTCCATATTCCTAACGAAAAGAATAATCTTATAATAATAATTATGGTACCCAAAAGAATACCGCATTCACCTGTATTTCTTGTCCATTCTTCCTCTCCATTAAATCCAAAAGACCAAGGGTTTCTACCTAATACTTTCCATACTATATTTGTACTTAACCCTATACCATATCCCCAAAAAGGAATATTTGAATTTGTAAAGGCTCTGAGAAAACTACCCAAATATCTTTCACCTAAAGTGCCTTTCAGCCCTCCTTCTGCTTCATCCGCTCCTTCAAACCTCGCAATAAAAACTTCTATATTTGTTTCCATCAAACCTGAAAAATATAATATTATCAATGCTATAACAGCAACAAATGCAAATTTTAGGAATTTACTCTTTAGCTTATTTTTTCTCATAGCTGCTATAAACAAGAATATCAAGAAAACTCCTGTCTGAAAAAAATGAGTTCGCGAAATAGATGTAGGTATAGAAATTAGATAACATCCAACTAATACTAATAATACTATTTTAGAGAATTGATACTCTTTAGGTAAAGTATTATTCATTAGCAGGTAATATAATAAATAGCATCCTACTACACCTTGAAATAATACATAGCCTGATATGAAAGAAAATGTACCAGGTGGGCGCATATATCCTAATGATCCTCCAAAGCCTGCAGTACCTTCTCCACCCAATCCTATATTGACCCATGCATTTGGTGGGGAATAGAATTGTATGATTATTAAAATAGTCATAGGAATGGACATCCATAAAAAGAATTGTCCTATTTTTAGAAGGTCTGTTCTTGTAAGCACTTTTCCAATTACAAATATCATCGGGAAGTGGAAAAAATAAATTCTCCAACCAAATAATGCCACAATCAAGTTTTGATGTCCGACCAATAGTGTCATTATCAATGATATGGTAGAGACTATCATCATTGACACAGCATACCTATTTTTTAACCATCCTTTACGCCAACCTACTAAAGTAAGCCAAACAACAATAGGGTCTCTAACAACTATTAATAAATCAGACAAAGATGGTAAGAACCATTTCCTTAAAGCACCTTCGAATATAAGTAGGAATATATATATCCATATAAGTTTCCTGTATATAGCGTACGGTTCTCCTGATGTGAGTTTATTTAGATTCAAATAGTTAGTCATTCAAAAATCGTTTTACTGATTCTGCCAATTCTTTTTCATAAACACTCCATGGTCTCTTTGATGCTGTTTCCATAGCTTTCTTCCCCGCATTTACTAAGATAATAGGATCATTAATAAATTTGTGAAGTAACTTCTTTAAAGGTTCTGATGTACCAGCTTGAATAACCCATCCATCTACACCGTTGGTTATTATATCCGCTCCACAAGTTCTGTCAGTGGTAATTACGGGCGTTCCTTGTGACATGGCTTCTGTTATAACTAAACCAAAACCTTCAAATAGTGACGGGAATATAAATAAATCGTGGTTAGACATTAGTTTTAATATCTCGTTATGTGGTAAGGACGGTATATAATTCACTTTTGATAAAGACTCTTTTAAAGCCTTGCTGCTGTCAATATTCCCTCTTCCAACAACTGTAGCCTCAATTTTGTCATCTAAACCTTTTATTGAATCAAAAAAATATGAAATACCTTTACGCTGAGATAAGTTACCTACAAACAATACTCTTATTTTTCTATCCATGATATTGTCGTATTTTCTCTCATTATTTACAGGAGGAAAACCGTATGGTATAACCTCAATATCTGCCAATTTTCCCGGATACATTTCCAATGTTTTCTTAGTAAAAGAACTTGCTACATAAATCTTGTCAGCCAATCTTAATTCTTCGTCTTTTCTTTGCAGTTTCTTTGAGGAATCATTAAATCCTCCAAGCGTTACGGCCCATTCAGGATTCTTTTCTCTTTCTTCATCCAAAAGGCTTCGCATTGCTCGCCAATAACCTATAGGAAGATCATATAGACATTTTATATTATTATCTTTGGCTGTTCTGAACGATTCTAGAGCCAAATCCTCATATGCATAAACACCACCTATTTTATCTTTATTTTTTTTTATATATTTAGCGACTTTATTGTCTAGATTATGACAAATATTATCTACACAAAAAATACCTTTTTCATGCTCAACTAACTTGTTAAGTTTAAGTCTTAATGACAATTGTCTACCTAATTCCTTAAACGGATGTGTAAAAGTTCTATTAGCTATAAAAAGGCTAAACTTTCTTCTTTTAAGTTCCTTTAATAAGCTTAATGATGAAAGCTTATATAGCATGCTCCCTTCAAAACAAGCTATGCATGTGTGAAAACTTTCAAGAATTCCTTTCTTAAAGATCCCATCTACGGCAGCTCTGGTATTTGCATTACCGAAAGGATGATATATTGTTATTTTTTTTTGTTTTTCCATATAATTCTTTTGGCTAATTTCATTAGTAGAATTATTGCCGATTTTCGCCTATCTCTGGTTGCAATTTTTTGTCTTGATACCGATTACTTGAACAATATTTAGTGAAATGGTATCATATTGTTTAGTAGTATGTAAAAATTATTTTAGCAAATTCTTTTATGATATGTTGATTTCGTAACCATTCTATATTCCGCCACGACAATTTTATCGGCTGTTTTTCAGCCGATAAAATAAAAAAGTCCGTAAGAAAATATTTTTGTTTTAACATTCCGATTTATAAAAACATGGCAGAAGAGCTTTCCTGTCGCAAACCTTTCCCCAAAGAATACATTCAAACAAGTGCTTCAGGTAATCCTGAGGATCTATATCATTAAGTTTGCAGCTTTCTATCAGGGAGAAGATGAATGCCGAGTTTCCTGCTGCATCCTCACTGCCTATGTTCATACAGTTCTTGAGCAGCAGCTTTACAGGTTTCATCCTTTGCTCACAGAGGTTGTTCGAGATTTCCGCCGCACCGTCCTTGAGGATATTTCTCAGGGATTTCCATTGGTTTAATGTATAGTTGACGGCCTTTCTCATCAGTTCGTTAGCCATAATCTTCGCATCCTGCATCATCATGACCACCTTATGGTGGATACGTTCAAGAATAGGTCCTGTAAGTTTAAGTCTTTTTTCCTTAATCTGCCCGCTGCTGAGTTTCATCATACGGAACAAGTCTTCATTCCTGAACATATCACCGATAGGATCTATTATGTCCATTGCCCTCCTGTCTGAAGGCAAGGCATCAACCCACAGCCTCCTGCAGTGTGTCCAGCATCCTATATGAAGCACCTTTGAGTCTTCTCCGTCATACATCCTGTAAACCGTATATCCGTCAGTGGATATGGTTCCCATAAAATATTCCAGGAACGACTTTGCCGTATCGGAAGACCTGCTGCCGTTGTTATAGTGATAATAGACCATCTTTATATGCTTTGCAAAGAAAGCCCATAAATACTTTCTCCTGTAAGCCTTACCTTCCGGTGTTTCAACTCCAACGAGTTCGGTAGTCTCATCAACCATAAGGTATTTTGCCCTCTGTACAAACTCCTTGAATGCATCTCCGATAAATTCCTTTAGTTTGGCGATTCCGTTATGGATATAGCTGTAACCATTCTATTTTCCGCTACGACAATTTTATCGGCTGTTTTTCAGCCGATAAAATAAAAATGTCCGTAAGAAAATAGTTTAGTTTTAACATTCCGATTTATAAAAACATGGCAGAAGAGCCTTCTTGTCGCAGTCCTTACCATGAAGAATACATTCAAACAAGTGCTTCAGGTAATCCTGAGGATCTATATCGTTCAACTTACAGCTTTCTATCAGGGAGAAGATGAATGCCGAGTTTTCTGCGGCTGCCTCACTTCCTATATTCATACAGTTCTTGAGCAGCAGCTTTACAGGTTTCATTCTTTGCTCACAGAGATTGTTGGATATTTCCGCTGAACCGTCCTTGAGGATATTTCTCAAGGATTTCCACTGGTTTATCGTGTAGTTCGCAGCCTTTCTTATCAGTTCGTTAGCCATGATCTTCGCATCCTGCATCATCATGACCACCTTATGATGTATACGTTCAAGAACAGGTCCCGTAAGTTTAAGTCTTTTTTCCTTTATCTTCTCACTGCTGAGTTTCATTGTGCGGAACAGGTCTTCATTCCTGAATAAATCACCGATAGAATCTATTATGTCCATCGCCGTCCTGTCTGATGGCAAAGCATCAACCCACAACCTCCTGCAGTGCGTCCAGCATCCTATATGAAGCACCTTTGAGCCTTCTCCGTCATACATTCTGTAAACCGTATATCCGTCTGTAGATATAGATCCCATAAAATGATCAAGGAAGGTCTTTGCCACATCAGATGCTCTGCTGCCGTTATTGTAATGATAATAAACCAACTTGACATGCTTTGCAAAGAAAGCCCATAAGTACTTTCTCCTGTAAGCCTTACCTTTCGGTGTTTCAACTCCAACGAGTTCGGTAGTCTCATCAACCATAAGGTATTTTGCCTGTTGTACAAACTTCTTGAAGACATCTTCCATAAACTCCCTAAGCCTGGAGATTCCGTTGTGGATATAGCTGTTCAGCGTGGTATTGCTTATATGGATGCCTTCTCTTGCAAGCAGTCTTATCTGTCTGTTCTCAGGCATGCTGAAGTCATATTTCAGACAAAGCAGACGGGCAAGCAGTTCAGGAGAGAAGATTCCTCCAAGGTTTTTCAAGGGATGCTCCATCGTGTTAGTGAAAGTGCCGTCTGCAAGCTTTACCCTTGCCACCTTGTACACATGTTCCACGTTATGGGCACGCACATGTTCTATAAACCTGTATTCCCACACATCAGCCATTCCGTTGCGGTTCATAAGCCTTGCACCATCCGGGAGTTGGTAATAGTCTTCTATTTCATGTACCACTACCTTGTCCACCTTCAGCCTGGTCTTTTCCGCACGTGGTGCGGTTTCCTTTCTTCTTGAAGGCTTGCTGTTCTGTGCTGTTGCGTTATCGGAAGAGGTATTGCCACCAGCTTCGTTACCATTGGCCTTATTATCATCATCACCTTTCTTGTCAGAACCGTCATATTCGGACTTCTCCATTGCAGACTTGTCAATGTTACGGTTGTTCAGCAGCCTTCTTTGCTCAGATGTACGGCCGAAACGGTGTTTCCTGCTGTCTTCAAGCTGAAGTCTGAGATTGGATATCTCGTTTGCAAGCATCATGTTCACCTCGTCTTTTGCTTCAAGCTGCTTCCTCATAAGTTCCATTTCTTTCCTGTAATGTTCAACCGTGGTTGATTGCTTTTCGAGGGATTCTTTGAGGTCATTGATTGTATCAATCAGAGTTTTTGAGTTCTCCTTGTTGGATTTTTCAATAGACTCAAGCCTCGCAATCAGTTCTTTATTCTGTTTGCGAAGCCCTGCTTTTTCCTCATTCGCCAGACCCAGCTGGCAGCAAAGTAACTCGTATGCTCTTTCATCAATCATGATATAAAGGTACGAAAAATCAGGCAGTTACGCAAACTTTTTATCGATTATTTTTGTATTATTCCATTGTAAATCAACGCCTTATTATTCATTCTTTAGGAGTTACATACATTCTGTCGACTACGATACTTTCCGTCAGGTAAGCCATGTCAGACCACTGTATCCGGTAGCATTTTGACACCTCGTCAAACACAGGTTTCTTGAACTTTCCCATGACAGGACGTTTCTCGTAAAGCACATAAAAACCGCGTTCGTAATGAAGTATCTTGACGACCTTCCGGTTACGGGACATGAACATATATACATTGGACGCATCACTAGGGTCAAGTGACATCTCTTGCCTTATACTTTCACACAAACGGAAGATGCCTTTCCGTAAATCCACATTACCGTTGAACAGGTAATAGTTCAGGTTAGCACTCAGTCCAAGCATATCATCCTATCATTTTATTAAGCAACAGACTCAGATCAAGAACGCTGGTGTTTCTCAGAAACAGTGTCGCTCCAGACGCCAGTTGTAACTTAACCCATTTTATTGGTGGTTCGCCTTCAGGCTGTTTCACCTCCATCTTTACAGTCGGACTGTTGCAAGGCTTGCCGGTTATCTGGACTTTAGCAACCTTGGGCTGATCAACCTGAACTGTCTTGCCTAACTTCTCGCTCCAAAGCTGATGACGTTGCCAGTTCATGAACTTGTCGTAGTTTACTCCATAATCCGCACAGAACTCGCGAAGATCCTTGGTCTCGCTGCATAACTGGTAGAGGTCATATACCTCCTGATAGTTTACTTTTTCTTTCGCCATAATCATTGTTGTTATTTGGTTATGGCGCAAAGGTAGGTTTGTGAATAATGTGCGTCAAGGCGGAAAATAGAATGCTTACACAGTGTCGCTCCAGACGCCAGTTGTAACTTAACCCATTTTATTGGTGGTTCGCCTTCAGGCTGTTTCACCTCCATCTTTACAGTCGGACTGTTGCAAGGCTTGCCGGTTATCTGGACTTTAGCAACCTTGGGCTGATCAACCTGAACTGTCTTGCCTAACTTCTCGCTCCAAAGCTGATGACGTTGCCAGTTCATGAACTTGTCGTAGTTTACTCCATAATCCGCACAGAACTCGCGAAGATCCTTGGTCTCGCTGCATAACTGGTAGAGGTCATATACCTCCTGATAGTTTACTTTTTCTTTCGCCATAATCATTGTTGTTATTTGGTTATGGCGCAAAGGTAGGTTTGTGAATAATGTGCGTCAAGGCGGAAAATAGAATGCTTACGATATAGCTGTTCAGCGTGGTGTTGCTTATATGGATACCTTCTCTTGCAAGCAGCCTTATCTGTCTATTTTCAGGCATGCTGAAGTCATATTTCAGACAAAGCAGGCGGGCAAGCAGTTCAGGAGAGAAGATTCCTCCAAGGTTTTTCAAGGGATGCTCCATCGTGCTTGTGAAAGTGCCGTCGGCAAGCTTTACCCTCGCCACCTTGTACACATGCTCCACATTATGAGCCCTTACATGTTCTATGACCCTGTATTCCCACACATCAGCCATTCCGTTACGGTTCATAAGCCTTGCACCATCCGGGAGTTGGTAATAGTCTTCTATTTCATGAACAATTACCTTATCCACCTTTAGCCTGGTCTTTTCTGCACGGGGAGCAGTTTCCTTTTTCCTTGAAGCTCTGCAGTTCTGTGCAGGTACGTTACCGGGAGAGGTATTGCCACCGGATTCGTTACCATCAGCCTTATTATTATCATCTTTCTTGTCAGAACCGTCATACTCGGACTTCCCCATTGCGGACTTGTCAATGTTACGGTTGTTCAGCAGCCTTCTTTGCTCGGAGGTACGGCCGAAACGGTGTTTCCGGCTGTCCTCAAGCTGAAGCCTGAGATTGGATATCTCATTTGCAAGCATCATGTTCACCTCGTCTTTTGCTTCAAGCTGCCTTCTCATAAGTTCCATTTCCTTCCTGTAATGTTCAACCGTGGCTGATTGCTTTTCGAGGGAATCTTTTAGGTCATTGATTGTATCAACCAGAGCCTTGGAGTTCTCTTTGTTTGATTTTTCAATAGTCTTAAGCCTCGCAATCAGTTCGTTTACCTGTTTGCGAAGCCCTGCCTTTTCCTCATTCGCCAGACCCAGCTGGCAGCAAAGTAACTCGTATGCTCTTTCATCAATCATGATATAAAGGTACGAAAAATCAGGCAGTTACGCAAACTTTTTACCGTTTATTTTTATATTATTTTATTGATAATCAGTGTATTAATATTAATATTTCGGACTAACGTACATCTTGTCAACCACTATGCTTTCCGTAAGATAGGCCATATCCGACCATTGTATCCGGTAGCATTTGGAGACCTCATCAAATACAGGTTTCTTGAATCTACCCATGACTGGACGTTTCTCATAAAGCACATAAAAACCACGTTCGTAATGAAGTATCTTCACGACCTTGCGGTTACGGGACATGAACATATATACATTGGATGCATCACTCGGGTCAAGTGACATATCTTCCCTTATACTCTCACACAGACGGAAGATTCCTTTCCGCAAATCCACATTACCGTTGAACAGGTAATAGTTCAGGTTAGCACTCAGTCCAAGCATATCATCCTATCATTTTATTAAGCAACAGACTCAAATCAAGAACTGTGGTGTTTCTCAGAAACAGTGTCGCGCCGGATGTCAATTGCAGTTTTACCCACTTAATCGGAGATTCACCTTCAGGCTGTTTCACTTCCAACTTTACAGTTGGACTGTTGCAAGGCTTGCCGGTTATCTGGACTTTGGCAACCTTAGGTTGTTCTACATGAACAGTCTTGCCTAACTTCTCGCTCCACAGTTGATGACGCTGCCAGTTCATGAACTTCTCATAATTTACCCCATAATCCGCACAGAACTCGCGAAGACCCTTGGTCTCGCTGCATAACTGATAGAGGTCATATACCTCCTGATAGTTTACTTTTTCTTTCGCCATAATCATTGTTGTTATTTGGTTATGGCGCAAAGGTAGGTTTGTGAATAATGTGCGTCAAGGCGGAAAATAGTATGCTTACGTTGATTTCTTGTTTATTCAGTTTATTTTAGTATGTTGATATATTTTTTATAAGTTTCACTCCATGAAAAGTCCTTTCCAATATTATATGCATTATTACCTATAACTGAAGCTACATCTTTATTCTTTAATAAAAATAAAATAGATGTCTTTATCTCCTTTATATAATTAAAGTCTGTAAATAGTATATTTCTATTATTCTCTAACATTACTGATGTCATTTTGCCTTTTGCGGTTATAATAGGTAATTTATTTCTTAAAGCGGCAGAAAAAGAACCGCTTTTAAAAGAACATCCATATATACTGTCCTGAGGTAATATAAAAATGTCTGTAATCTTGAAATATTTATCAATATCTTCCATGTTAAGAATTCCTGTTTTTATGGTGTCATTAGGTAAATTCTTGGGAAAGTTATTTGACGTTTTACCTATTATCAGGACCTTCAACTTATATCCTTCATCTATTAATTCATTAATGGCATCTATGCTTGTCTGAATATTTCTTACCCCAAAAAAAGATATGATAGTTTCATCATTAGCAGCTATATCTTTTTTAAAAGAACAAAGTTCGTCCTCAGATATTTGCACTTCAGGAATATTACTGGCAATTGGAATAAGCGGAATATTCTTTTTATTAGGAACCAACTTGAATATCATATTTCTATAATATTCTATACTTGTTGCAACATAATCACTGTTTTCTATAATTCTTTTACTTATATGTTGCATTAGCCAACTTAGTAAAGTTCTTTTTATATTTCCTTTTTCTTTCTCAACACTTACTTCATGACAGAACGTAAATAATTTTACATTATGTTTTTTTATCTTATTAGTCAACTTTATTAAAGGAAACGGTAAACCTTTTGTCTGAAAACCATGTGGTACATATTGTAAAGACACTATGTCGATTTTTTTCTCCTTTATTAGTCTTATGATAGGTTTATAGCAATCGAAATTCCATTTTTTTATGATAGGAAGTATTGTCATTCCGCTTACTTCAGAATTTATTTTAGGATTATCCTTGCATATAATATATACTTCATGGCCATTTCTTACAAATTGCTTGGCTAGATTAAATGTATAATCACCTACACCGTCTACCAAAGGTGGTAATAGTTTGGTTATAAAAAGGATTCTCATGGATTTAAATATATTATTAAGTTTAAAGCTCTCTATAAAAAGTGAATACCAAGTTTTTTAATGTAGTGTTGATGAAATTGTATCTATTAATTTCTATTTCCAGTCAACATATTCATGGTAGAAGGAATATATTTCTTCATTAAATAGAATGCGATAAGGCAGATGCCAATAGTAAGGATTGGTTTTAGCAGGTAATGAATTGTTATGTAAGGCCAATAGTTGTTAGTTATGGGGAACAGAAGATTTAAAATTAATCCTGCAATTCTCAACCCTATAAATCCATGAAATGCATAAATGAAAAATGTTGTTTCAGATAATTTGTAGTTTGTTAGTTGTTTACCTCTTTCTTCTAGTATTGTAATTATGTTAATTATTGTAACAATCCCTACAATGATATAAAAAGGATATATAGTTGCTCCTATAGGTGTATAAATTCCATTGAAATATATCATTGATAAAGTCATTGGAATATATATAGAAAATGCCCATTTACGCAATCGTTTTAATTCATTTATCATCACTACTGTCCCGTTAAAAAAGGGAATCGGTCTTTGAAATAGTTGAAATATAGTCTTTTACAAGCATTTTTAGGGTGCGACGATTTGAAATTGCTACATTGTAGTCTATAAGATAGACTGCATATGAACAAAAACAAATATATCTTTGCCCAATTGGTAGAATTTCTTGATAAAGATAAGTTTCGCCACTTAGTTGACAAATACAATGGCAATCGGTATGTCAAGTCATTCACGTGCTGGAACCAACTTCTTGCACTGATGTTTGGTCAGCTTAGTAATCGTGAAAGTTTACGCGATGTAGTCGTGGCGCTGGAAGCGCATCATACCAAATGCTATCATCTTGGAATAGGACGGAATCCTATTGCTAAAACGACATTTGCTTCAGCCAACCAAAATCGAGATTACCGCATCTTTGAAGACTTTGCATTCTTCATGATGGAACAGGCTCGGAAAAAACAGGCAACAGATATTTTTAAGTTGAAAGGGCATGTGTATGCTTTCGATTCTACGACAATACCTTTATGTCTGTCTATCTTTTGGTGGGCCAAGTTTCGTAAGAAGAAAGGTGGTGTAAAAGCTCATGTGTTGTATGACTTGGAAGCACAAGTCCCAGCATACTTCCACTTCTCTACAGCATCTGTCCACGATTCAAAAGCAATGAAGTATATTCCTTATGAATCAGAGTCTTACTATGTGTTTGACCGTGGTTACAATGCCTTCAAAGAACTCTATAAGATACATTTGCACGAGTCTTTCTTTGTGGTGAGAGCCAAGAAGAATCTACAGTTTAAATGTATCCGATGGAGACGCAGATTGCCAAAGAATGTACTTACCGATTCTGTAATAGAACTTACCGACATAATCACTCGGCAGAAGTATCCTGAGCGGTTGCGCTTAGTGAAGTACAGAGACGAAAATCAGGATAGAGAGTTTGTCTTTCTTACCAATGCTTTTCATCTCACTTCACTTGAAATCGTCGAACTGTATAAAAACCGCTGGCAGGTTGAGTTGTTCTTCAAATGGCTAAAGCAGCACCTCAAAATTAAGAAGTTTTGGGGTACTACGGAGAACGCTGTTCGAATCCAAATCAGTACTGCCATTATCAGTTATTGCCTTGTTGCTATAGTGCAACATGATATGCAACTGGAACGGTCAACATATGAAGTTCTACAAATTCTAAGCATTTCTCTTACGGACAAAACATGCCTTAAGGAACTGTTTGATAAGACTAATTTCAACGATGTCAAAGAACTCAATTCTTCCCTTTTTCCGGGATTGTTTGATTAATATTAATTTGTCCCGATTTTAACGGGACACTAATGATTTATCATATTTTTAGTATAGATACTGAAATAAGCTCCAGAACTAAAGAAAAATATAGCATCAATGGAAAATCCATGGATATTGGGCCATATTTTAGTTATATAGCATATACCTAATGCTATAATAAACCAATATTTAAATTTACGTAATGCTGTAAAAATAATGGGTGAAATGATTACTACTATAATAAGATCTCGAATAAACCACATTGGAATTAGAATAGGGCCGCTATTAAGGCTGTTATACCCTAATATATTGGCATTAACTAACTCCCAAATCTGACAGTCCCATAACATGTGTAAATAACCATTATTCTTAAAAAAGTCTGAGATATTTGATCGTACAGGCTTATCATTTAAATTCAAGCAAGAGGCGGCAACCTTTTGCAGTAGGATATATAGAATATACAAGAGATTCCATGATAAATAAGGAATAAGCAACGTGTATATCCGTTTTTTTAATTTATATATATATATATAAATTAAAAGATTTTATGTGATAAAAAAAGAAATATCCAGATAATAAATAAAATGTTGGTACTGCAACTCCACTGAATATGGTAGATAGTAAGATTTGTATAGCAGCACTAAATTCTTCACCTGTTAATTGAAACCAATTAGGTAAAATCCAATTTTCGGGATTGATTTTGCAATGGATAATCACTACCATGCATGCCAAGGGGAAGCGAAGAGCATTTAAAACGCGTGATTGTTGCACAAAAGTTAGGTCTGACATGTTTTAAAATTATAAATCCAGTTGAGATGTTATTTCTATATCTTTACCTGTAGTATCATGATTATTTCTTGTTTAATATTTTAGAAAAAATATTATTGACTGTATTTCTTTCTTTATTTGATAGCCCTATCAAATAAATAATTCCTATAAGTGATAAACTATTTGTAAAGAGTATTATGCATAATCCAAATAAATCATTACTACAGATTATACACAGCAGATAACATATAGCACAAGAAAATACTGCAACCATGAAAGCAGGGAATACTATTTTTTTTGTAATTTCTTTTATCTGTAAAGTTGTTACTTTAGATGCGAAATAAATCCTTAATATGCATGTGATTGTTTCCATTAAGGTAATGGAGACAATCATAAATGTTGGGTTCTCAGATAATTTGCCAATTGCATATCCTATTGGAAGGACTAAAAGATAGAAGCCATTAGGTATAATCATAAATTTCGTTATTCTGCCGGTTGTCAAAACTGCAGTTCTTATTGGTTCGAAAGCAGAATAAATAAGACTGATAAAAATAATTGCTTTTACAAAAGCAATTGTATATTCAGGAACTTCACCTAACCATAAATTCATTATATATTCAGTCTTGAAAAGGAATGGTATCATAATAAATAAGATTAAAAAAGTTTCTAACTTACTTCCTGTATATACCAAGTTCTTGTGTACTTCTATTTCTCCGCTTGCATACGTTTTGGTTATTTGTGGGGAAATTGCTTTTAATAAATTAAGGGAGAAAGACAATGTTGAGTTTTTTAATTGCATAGCAATATTATAAACGGCATTCAAAGTTACTCCGAATGTCCAATTTATGACAAATGTTATTCCCTGATATGCAATCAGATGTAATACGGATGATATTGTTGAAATACTCGCATATTTTCCTATATCCTTTATCAGTTGCCTGTCTATGAGAAATTTATATTTTGCTTCGCTAAATTTGTAATGACAATATATCTGATAAATAATACGTATCAATACACCAACAATGGCTGTTAATAAAGCATAGACAAACAACTTATTATCATTGAAGAAAGAGAGGCTATAAGCCGACGCACATGTCAGAATTACTTGAATAATTGATATAGCTGCAAAGGCATTCATCTTTTCATGCGCTATAATGAGTGCATTATAAGGAATACTGATAATATTCACCAAGCAAGCAAATATTGAGAATTGATATACCCAGAAAGCAGCATCCATAGAATCTTCCGGTATATTAATTTTATTGTTGAGGATCCATATGCCAGCAGTTTCAAGTAATATTGCTAATGCTATTGATACTATGAATAATAAATTGATGGATGTACAAAAGACATTGTTTGTGTTTCCGTCCTTTTTCCCCAGTTCGAATGTTATAAACCTCTGTATGGAATCTGTTATACCATTAGTAAACACGGTAAACATGCTGGTTAAGCTGCCTACAACTCCATATACTCCCATATCATCTACACCAAGATTTGCTAATACAAGTCTTGTGGTATAAAGATTGAGCCACATGGTGAATAACATTCTGACATAGAGTAGAATGGTATTCTTGAATATTCTGTTTTTATTGAAGTTGTCGGACATTACTTTACTTAAATCTTGAAGAATCTTTCATTTAATTTTATTATAAATTTGCTTAAAGAACTCCCTAATTATGTATCGGTTAACTTAACAAAGAATTTTCCTATTCTTCGGCAATTTCTATCGAATTACGAATCAGATTGAATGCATATTTGTGCCGGCAGATTTTAAATCTGCCGGCGACTGACTAAGCCTCTGTATTTTTCTTTGAGCCGGACTTCTTGTTTGCTTCAAAACCATAGCCATAACCATAGCCATAACCATAGCCATATTTTGCACCATATCCGTAACCATAACTATTCTTTCGCTTGCTCATGTCAATATCGTTGATCACGGTAGCCAGTTTCGGGAACTTATGTTCGTCACGTAGCACGTTGATGTAGCGGTAGCCGGCTTTGGGGGTCACGTCGGCACGGCATACGTACACGCACATGTCGGCTACACGGCCGATGATGGCGGTATCCGTCACCATTCCGATGGGGGCGGTGTCGAGGATGACGTAGTCATAGCGTTCCTTCAGTTGGTTGATGGCGTCTTCCAGCACGGTGCGTGCCACCAGCTCGGTGGGGTTGGGGGGGACCGGTCCGCCCGGCAGGATGTCCAGGTTCGGGCTGATGTCGGAACGCTGGATCATGTCGAATAGGTTGACGTGTTCGGGGTCGCTCAGGTAGTTGGTGATACCCTCGGCACGGCGGCTCAGGTTGAATACCTTGTTCAATCCGGGCTTGCGGATATCCATACCAACTATGATGACTTTCTTGCCCAGGAAGGCAAGTGAGACGGCGGTGTTTCCCGCCACGAACGATTTCCCTTCGCCCGGCTGGGTGGAGGAGAAGAGGATTACCTTCTGCCCCTTCTCCAGCATGAACAGCAGGTTGGTGCGCAGGCCGCGGAAGGTCTCTTCCATGATGTCGTTCTTGTTCTCGCGTACCACGATGGCTCCCTTTTCGGGCTTCTTGCCACGGGGCAGTTCCGCCAGGATGGATACGTCGGTCAGTTTCTCTACGTCCTCCCGGTTCTCTATCTTGTACTTGAGTAGGTCACGTAGGTAGACGAAACCTACCGGAATGCCCAGGCCGATGACCAGGGCCGCCAGGGCGATAATCTTCTTCTTGGGCGAAACAGGGTAGGGATCAGCCTGTGCTTCTTCGATGATGCGCCCGTTGGTGGCGGTAGCCGCCAGGGTGATGGCGTTTTCCTCCCGCTTCTGCAGCAGCATGATGTAGAGCTGGGCCTTGATTTCCTGCTGGCGGGCGATGCTCAGGAATTCCTTCTCCTGCTGGGGGGCGCTGCTGATGCGGCCTTCGAACTTGCGTGCCTGGCGGTCGATGTTCGTCTGGCTGATCTGGAGCCCTTTCAGCACACTCGCCACCGTGGTGCGTACGTTGGTGCGCATCGCCTCGATGCCGGTGTTCATGTTGATTACGGCAGGGTTGTTTTCCGATGAGGTGCGCAGCAGACGCTTGCGCTCGATGATCATGTTGTTATACTGGTCGATCACCGTGCTCAGGTTCTGGTCCTGCAGGCCCACGTTCGAAGGAATCACTTCCTGCTCGTTGGCGGGGTTGTTGATGTAGTCGCGCAGGAACTCCACCAGGCGGATCTGGGTCTGGTTCTCGATGCGCAGCTGCTCGTACTTGGAGTTTTCCTGCAGGGCCATTTGGGCGTCGCTGGTGATGTCGGTCAGCCCTGATTTCTGCTTGAAGGCGGCGAGCTGGCTTTCGGTGCTGCCCAGTTCCTGGTTGATGATGCCGATGCGCTCCTCGATGAATTCCGCCGACTTCTGCGCCACCTCGTTCTTTTCGTCGTTGGCGTCCTGGTTATAGAACGCCACCAGGCAGTTGATGAAGTCCACGGCGCGTTGCTTGTCGGTGTTCTGTACCGATATCTGGGCGATGGTGGTGGTCTTTGAAGTGGCTTCCACACTCAGGTTAGCTCCGTAGGCCTTCGCCACGGCGGATGGAGAACCCACATACGCGCTCAGCCGGATGTCTCCGCTATGGGCTTTCTTCCATCCGGTCAGGATGGAGTCGTTCAGGGTGAAGCTGAACACGCCGGCGGGGGTGGGGAATACGGCGGGCAGCTTGTCAAAGTCCTGGGCGGTCTCCTGCTTTTCCCCATTAAGCGTATAGCGTACCTTTACGCGCAGCTTGCCTTCAGGGCTGTAGTCCAAATTCAGTTTCGCCCCTGCTTCCAGTTTCTCGGCTTCCAGGGGTGCCATGTACACCTCGATGGGGGAGTCCTTGTATAACGGAAGGTCGTAGCCCGTCATCCGCCTCTCGGCGGTGGAGATGTACAGGCCCAGCCGGGTCACCACCTTGCGGATGAGGGTGCGGCTCTGCAGGATCTGCAGCTCGTTGTCGAAGTTGTTGCTCATGGAGAAGCCGCCCATGCTCTGCAGGGCCTCGAAGGCTCCTCCCGCCGCATTCATGCCTTTGCTGCGGGAATCTTCCTCCTTGATGAGGACGGCGGAAGTGACGTTATATACGGGTGCCTGGTAGCGCAGGTACACAAAGGCGATGACGAGGCACGCCACGACGCTTGCCACAAACCAGGGCCAGTAAGCCAGGTACTTGAAGAAGATGGCATACAGGTTGATGCTTTCTTCGTGCTGCTGTTCGGTATTCGGGTCTTGTATTTCAGTCATATCGTTCGGTTTCTTTGTCGTTTGATGATTTCATTCTGGTTATCGCAATATGGTCACGATCAGGCTGGCGAGCGAGATCAGGATGGACGTGGCGGATATCCACGTGGTGGTGGTGGTGCCGATGTCGGAGCTTTTCGCCTTGGTCTCGTTCGGGGTCACGTAGAGGATGTCGTTCTGCCGCAGGTAGAAGTAGGGCGAGAGCACCAGGTCGCTCTTGGTGAGGTCCAGCGGGATGATCTCGCGCTTGCCTTCGGCGTCCTCCCGGATCAGCTTCACGTTGGTACGCACGCCGTACACCGTCATGTCGCCTGCCATGGCCAGGGCTTCCAGCACGTTCACCTTCTCGTTGCTCACCGTGAAGCTGCCGGGATGTGCCACCTCACCCAGCACGGATATCTTGTAGTTCGCCATGCGCACGGTCACGATGGGAGTCTCTTTCAGGTAGGGCTGCAGCTTTTCGCGGATTAGGCTTTCAGCCTCATTCTTGGTAAGTCCGCCCACCTTGAGGCGTCCCAGTACAGGGAAGTCTATCTCCCCCTCGTTGTTTACCAGGTATTGCTGTAAGGATGGAGATGACGTCGTATAAATGTTGGTTTGTGCAGCATTGAGCGGGGTCTGCACGGTCAGGTTGAAAGGAGCTGCCGCCTGCGGGTCGGTAGTGTTTACCGTAATGCTCAGCAGGTCCTTGGGCATGATCTTGGCGTCGTATAAGGGGATTTCCTTACCGTAGTTGTTCACGGTCTCGATGTCCTGCAGGTAGGGCACGTTCCTGTAGGAGGTGCATCCTGCCAGTCCGGCGGCTAGCGCCAGTATCAGTGTCAGTCTTTTGATATTCTTCATACAAGTTTCTATAATTTACGGATTTGTTTTCCAGTGATAAAAAATAAGGTCATTTGCCCAGCAGGCGCGAAAGGAATCCTTTCGGTTTCCGGGGCTCGGCGTCCTCTTCATACCGGTTCATCAGATCTTCGTAACTCAGCTTGTGGGTCACCATTTCATAGATGGTCCCCCAGTCGGGCAGTCCGCCCAGGTTGCGGTCGTCTATGAACACATCGGCCTTCAGCTTCCGTGAGTAATGGTTGTTCTGTCCCTTCTCCTCTTCGGGGTAGTCGCGGTTTACGGCATAGAATTCCAGCCCCCGCTCGCGGCAGAACGCTATCGCCTCGTCGAGCAGGCGTCCTTCACGCACGCTCCACAGGATGAGCTTGTTGTGCTGCGCCTGCAGCTTCTTCAGGGTTTCGATAGCAAAAGGAATTTCCCGCCCAATGGCAGGATACTTGTGTTCGACGATAGTTCCGTCGAAATCTACGGCAATGATCATTGTGTCTGTAATTATGTGAGTATATACTTGTTTTTTGTTTCTAAAGCGCGGATCCGGGGCCTTCACTTCCGGGCGCGCTTCGCCGTTACCTGTCCCATCTTCACGTCGGCAGAAGATGCAAGGTAAGCGGTGAGGTTACGTAAAAATAGTCGATACGCCGTTGGGGTACGCCCGCGTATCAGTAGGCGTTCTTTTCGCCGTGTACGGCGTTCGCTACGGTCTTGTAGATGATGTACAGGTCCAGCCAGAAGCTCCAGTGCTCGATGTACCAGATGTCGCCTATAATGCGGCCTTCCATGTCCTTGAGTTCCTTGGTCTCACCCCGGTAGCCGGTAACCTGGCTCCAGCCAGTGATACCCGGTTTCACGAAGTGGCGTACCATATACTTGTCTATCAGCCGTGAATATTCTTCGGTATGCTTCAGCATGTGCGGGCGCGGGCCCACTATGCTCATGTCGCCCAGCAGTACGTTGATGAACTGGGGCAGCTCGTCTATGTTGGTCTTGCGCATGATGTTCCCCCAGCGGGTCTTGCGGGGGTCGTCCTTGGTGGCCTGCAGGGTGTCGGCCTGGGCGTTCACCTTCATGGAGCGGAACTTGATGCAGTAGAATTCCTTGTCGTTCAGTCCGTTCCGTTTCTGGCGGAAGAACACCGGTCCCGGCATGGTGATCTTGGTCACGATGGTCACGATGATCAGGATGGGGATGAACAGGGTGCACAGGAAGAGCAGTGAGAACACCACGTCGAAGGCACGCTTCAGCAGGCGGTTCTCGGGCAGGCTCAGCGGGTCCTGACGGAGGCTGAGGTAGGGCACGTTGCCCATCATGTTGAAATACACCCGGTTGTGCAGGTAGTTGCGCAGGTTGGGCACACTGTAGAAGTGCACCAGGTTGTTCTCGCAGTAGTTGATGATGGGCACGATGGTCTCGCTGTAGCGGGAGGGGAGGCAGCAGAACAGGTAGTGCACCTGCGGATGCATGCTCAGCCACCGCATCACCTCATCGGGCTTTCCCAGGTAGGTACATTCGGGAAATTTGGGGTTGGGCCCCTCGTCGAAGTAGCCCAGCACGGAATATCCGGTCGACGGGTCGTCGGTCAGCTCGTGAAACAGCTCGCGGTTGTTCGAGGTGCTTCCCACCAGTACCGTGCGCTTCATGTTGCCGCCGTGACGCCGGTATTCCTTCACCAGCGCGCGGAACATGAGCCGCCATATGCAGATGACTATGAAGGTAATGACAATGTAGACCAGGTAGATCACGCTGATGGCGTCGAGGTATTTGCCCGCCATGAGCACCACCGCCGAGAGCAGGGCGAAAAGGAGTACGTTCTTGAATACCGTCATCACAATCTGGAAGGCGTACACCTTGGTGCGGTGCAGGATCACGCCCCGACGGATGTTACATACCAGGTAGCACAGAAGGAGGGTGATCAGGATCTGGGGGAAGTTGTCGGTCAGCGCGGGGCAGCAGCCGTACAGCTGTGCCCACCCGTTGAACAGGTAGAGTACCCCTCCGCAGATGAATATGTCGCCCAGCAATACACAGGTGATGATGATACTGTTGAAGTGTATGTTCGGATTCTTCATGGTTCCGTTTGTTCTTCTTTTACTGTTTGTTTGGTTTCCGTGGTTTCCTTTATGGGGTGGACCGCAATACCCCCGTACGCGGATTAACGGATGCAAAAATAACACTATTTTAAGGAATAAGCAAAGCCGTGTGTTAATTGTTTTTCCTTATTAAGCCTGTTATTGCGGTTATCCGTGTTAATTTTGCAGTTATTTGTCCGATTTTAACGATTGCCGCGTAGAAAACTGTCATTTATAACACTTACGGCGGCAGCGGAGATCGGCCGGAGTTATTATTTTTATATTTTTTTAAATCTATTACCATGAAAAAGATGAGGAAACCGGAAGACGCAGGCGTCCCGGAAAGAAAGAGTGAAGAGAACCGGATGACGCACCGGCAGAAGATGGGGCTGGTAAAGCTCCTGTGTAGAACCGTAGAGCAGCTGGCGGAGGAGTATTACTATTCGCATGACTCGTGGGTGCTGATGAACAGGGCGTACCGCCTGCTGGCCCGGCTGGTGAAGATGACCCGACGGGTGAAGCCCCGCAGCCGGAAAAGATGCGGCAATGCGTGCCGTGAGTTTGTGGAAGGGGCGCCCTGCAGGTGCTGCGGAAGGTCGTGGGAGCAGCATTGCGGGGGGATGCCCGACGGGAATTCCTGGCGTGCGGGCGGAGACATGCGCAAGGAGCGCCGCCGCAAGGAAAGGGCCTAGACGGAACCGCCTGAAGAAAAAAATGTGAAATTTTTTTCCACCGCCGGAAATCTACCCTTTGCGAATCCTAACCCCGCTGGGATACAGCAGGGTACGGACGGCAAAGGGTGGATTTCTCTGTTTTTGGAGGCCGTGGCCCCCTGTATACCTTTGTGCCGCCGGTCCAAATACCGGCGCTATGAAAAAAACATATTGTCTAATTTTTAAATCTTCTCATTATGGAAAAGATTATCTGCACTTTCTACAGGAAAGTGAACGGCGGCGAGGCTTCTCTGCTGCCGCTGGCCGAATGGCTGGAAATGGTGCGTGGCGGAAAATGGCGCGCACAGGTGGAACAGTACCGCAGGCTCAAGGCCGAAGGAAAAGACGAGGAGGCGGCACGGGTGAAGCAGTCGCTGCCTGCCCTCATGGTGGCGGGAAACACGCTGGCGGCGCGCAAGCCCGAGTTTCTGGAAGACCGCACGGGGGTGTGCATGCTCGACGCCGACCATGTGTCGGACAGTCCCGAGGTGCTGGAGTACATCAAGGAAAGGGCCATGCGCGAGTGTCCGTGGCTGTGTGCCGTGCACGTCACGGCTTCGGGCAAGGGGCTGCGTTTCTTCGCCCGCATCGGACTGGTGCCGCTGTACCGCTACCGTGAGGTGTATGTAGAGCTCATGGAGGCGCTGCGGCAGGTTACGGGTTGTCCGCTCGACGGGCAGTGCAAGGACATCTGCCGCACGTCGTACGCCTCGTTCGATCCCGGACTGCTGGCGCGTCCGTCCATGGAGGCTACGGAGGAGTTCCCTTCCGCCTGCCTGGGGGAGCCGGAAGGGGCGGAGAGCTCGCCCGTTACACAGGCGCTTCTGCAAGGCCTTGCAGACGAGAGGAAGACACAGACGGAGTCCGCTTCCGGGCAGGATGCCGCCTGCGGTCGGTCTTCGGCATCGGCCCCCGCTCCGGATGGGGGTTGCGCATCCGCTTCATCCTCAGGGTCCGCGTCAGGTGTCGCATCGGATGTCCCCGGGAGTGCCCCCGCGGATGGTGAGGGGAAATCGTCCATGTCGGCACAGCAGTTGTCGCGCTTCTTCAGACGCTTCCTTACGTACAACCCCTTCATCGTGGGCGAGCGGAACAATTTCTTCATCCGGCTGGGGCAGCGGGCCCGTTTCCGGCGCCTTACGCATGCCGACCTGCGCCAGTTGGTCCGTATGGCCGTGGAAAGGCTGGGCGGTGGCGAGGTGACCGACCGTTTCATCGAGACCCGCCTGCGCTGGGGATACAGCCACGCCGAGGAACAGGCCGATGAACGCCTTGTCTCATTGTCTCACTTTTCTCATAATAGTTGCGCGGCTCCGTACAAAACCGCGGAAGATCTTGAGGATGAGGACGATGAGGAGGAAATCATCGAGCGGAACTGCCCGCTGATAAGCGATGAGGTGTATGAGGCGCTACCCTCGATCCTGGCCGACGGACTGGTGGCCGCACGCACCCGCCAGCTGAAGGATGTGCTGCTGCTGGCCCTGCTGAGCAACGTGAGCGCCTGCCTGCCCAACGTGTCGATGCTCTACTCGGGCAAGCGGTTCTATCCGCACCTGTTCATCATGGTGGTGGCGGGAGCCGGATCGGGCAAGGGGGTGATGTCTTACGCCGCCCGTCTGCCCGAAGAGATCCAGAAGCAGTGGGACGCGGAGTACACGCAGGCAGCCCGGAAGTACAAGCGCGACCTGAGCCGCTGGAACCTGGAGCAGCAGCGGGCCATGCGTGAGAAGCGGGAACCCGACTGGGAGCTGGACCCGGGCCACGAGCCGGTGCACAAGCTCATCATGCTGAGCCCCACCATGTCGAAAAGTCAGATGATGCGCAGCATAGAGGCCATCCAGCCCTACGGACCGGTGATGAACGCCTCGGAGATAGACGAAATGAGCAACGCCGTGAGCTCCGACTACGGACGGCACTCGCCCGAGCTGCGCAAGATTGCCATGCACGAATCGGTGGGGCAGAACTTCAAGGTAGACGGGAGGCCCATCCGCATTGTGGCGCCCAAGATGGCTCTGTGCATGTCTGGTACGCCCAACCAGGTGAGCGTGTTCATCCCCAGCAGCGAAGACGGTATGCTGAGCCGTTTCCTGGTGCTGCTCTACTCGGCCGACCCGCAGTGGTTCTCGGCGGCTCCGGACGACAGCATGGCCGACGTGTCGGACGTGTTCGACGGCCTGGCCGTGCGTGTGAAGGCCATGTTCGACTTCCTCGAGAAGTGGCCCACCGAGGTACGCCTGTCGCGCCGGCAGTGGAACGAGCATACCCGCTACTTCCGCCGCGTGATGCGTCAGGTGCAGATGGAGGGGAATGACGCGGCACACTCCATTGTGGTGCGTCACGGGGTGCAGGCGGCACGCCTGGCCATGATATTCACCGCCATCCGCAAGTTCGAGGAAGGCATGACCATGAAGGAGTACGTGTGTACCGACGAGGATTTCGCGGTGGCGATGGAGCTGGTGAAGACACTGATGCGGCACAGCCTGCAGCTGCTCACCACGCTGCCCGACATGAATTCGAACCGCAAGCGGATGAAGACGTTCTTTACGTGCCGGCTGGTGCTGGAGGTCCTTCCCGAAGAGTTCTACGCCCACGACTTTGTATCGGAAATGGCGAAGCGGGGCATATCAAGGGCCACATCCTACCGCAGGCTCAAGAAGATGGTGAAGCAGGGACTTCTGGAACTGCTTCCCGAAGGTAAATACAGAAAGATAGGCTGATTCTTTTCATCTTGTTTTATGGCGCACCCGGAGTCGGTGCGCCTCTGGCAGCGGCCGGACGGTATGCAGCGACCGTTATTTTACGCCGTAACGCATTGGAGTAAAAGGGGTTATAAGGGTTTTGTGCAGGTACGCGCAACTATTATGAGAAAAGTGAGACTGTGAGACAGACGGAACGTCAGGGTGTGCAGACCATCACTTCAGGCCGTGCGGGCCATCACCTCAAGCCGTGCGGACCACCATACCTTATTCTTTATAGAAACATTCCAAGTTCTTCTGGCAGAATTCCAAGTTCTTTAACATGCAAATCTCTACAGGCATGCGTTATGATATGTGTGGCAGGTGTAGGTTCTTAACTGGTCCATATCTTTTATGATTCTTCTAAATTCAACTTTAAAGTTTGATTTTATTGGAATTATTATGTAAAATCAAATGAAAACATTATATTTGCATTGTAATTATGGTTCCGAAAGAAAGAGTGGAGCTGTTTTTAAGGCAGTTTCATCAGAAAATGAAGGTTTTCCGGATTATTTTCAGAGATGATAGAGGAAAGAATATCCGGACCTTGGCTGAATTAGAGATTACTCCGGCCTTTAGAGAATCGGTTGTCGGCAGTCTGACGGTTGCAGACTACTCGGAAGGTCCTTTTGTGGATGCCTTATATGGATTGGGAGAAATATGGGTATTCGGTAAGGTTATCAAAAACAGGGAAGTTTATATAAAGATCTGTTTAGGTAGGGAAAATAGTCAAACCATCTGTATTTCATTCCATTTAGCCGAATATCGGATGAAATACCCTTTTAAATAAAGTTAGATTATGATGAAGAGTCCGTTTACAGGAGGAAAAGTGGTTTTGGTGCGGGAGGAATCCGAACTGACGTTCCGTAAAGAGCCCTTCCGTTACATGCACCTCAGTTACCAGTGTGTAGATACCGGAGAACGTTTTACCACAACGGATATTGATGAAATCAATCTGTTGCAGGTGTATAACAGGTATCGGGTGAAATACGGAATTCCGTTTCCGGATGAGATCCGGCAACTCCGGCAGATGTATGGATTGTCGGCGGCGAAGATGTCGGAGATTTTGGGATTCGGTAACAACCAGTACCGTTTGTATGAAAACGGTGATATGCCTAGTGAGGCGAATGGTAAGATTCTGGGTTCCATCAGGCAACCCGAAATCTTCAGGGCTTTTGTGGAGAATGCCGGAAACCAGTTTGAAGGGAAGGAATATGCCGGGATAGTGGCCAAGCTGGACAAAGCGATAGAGCGGAATATGCCGGATGTGAGGGAAAGACTTGTTTTTGAGACGTATGGCCGGGGAGAATGGAACGGTTATGCCCCCCAATCGTATGTAAGGTTGAAGAACGTGGTGCTGTATTTTCTGCAGAAATGTGGTGATACTTTTACTACCAAGATGAACAAGTTGTTGTTCTATGCGGATTTCTATTCGTATAAGACGCGTGGCTATGGCATGACGGGGTTGGCATATAAGGCCATTCAGTTCGGTCCGGTGCCTGTGCGCTGGGACAGGGTCTACAGCCTGCTGGATGATGTCTGTACCGAAGAGGTGGTCTTCCCGTCTGGAAATTATGGGACTCAACTTTGTCCGTTGTCTCTTCCCGATATTGCCTGTTTTTCGGCTGCCGATCTGCGGGTGCTGGATCAGGTGGTACTCCGTTTCAAGGGCATGTCGGCTGCCGGGATTTCAGAGCTGAGTCATGAAGAAGATGCATGGCTGCATTACCGTGATTCGAACGGCATGATTGATTTTATAGAGGCGTTTACTCTGAAGGCTCTCTGATGGTTTTTGAACTATGATCCATAGACTTTTTACAGTATGGAATAATGTGATCTTTTACTTTAATATATTTGTATAATAGGTTGAAATATAGTATATTTATATCAATTTATAAAACAGTTCAACCTATGACATATTACCGGAATTCAACCGAAGACGAACCGTTCCGTCTCAGGGTCTACCGCAAGTCGGAACTGGCCCGCCTCTATTTCCCCGACGCAAGTACAGCCACCGCCCTCCAGACACTGAACCGCTGGATAAACCGCTGCCCCGCCGTGCGCGAGGGCCTGAAGGAAATGGGTTATGACAAGTACCGGAAGCATTTCCTCAAGCCGGAAGTGGAGCTCATCATCTCGCAGCTGGGGGAGCCGTAGCGGGTGCGGGGTGTTCTGTGCAATGCTCTTCGTTTTCAGGCAACTGAGATGGAGGACAATTCCCGTCCCACAGAACGTATCGTTTCAAAAATTTCTTCCATCCGTTCTTTGGAAGGTTTCTTTGTCCCGCTGATATATTGCGCGAACAGACTTTGTGACATACCCAGCCGGCGTGCAATGGCAGAGGCGTTCAGTTCCGGATGGTTTATGAATAGATCATACAGGGGATTGGATGCTTTTTTACGGAAGAAGCCCTCAAAACTGAGATCTTCATCGATTTCATTCCAGTGAATGCCTTCGTCGCTCAGCGTGAAATTATTCCGTTGCTCAGGGGTTGCAAACCGTAGTCTTGGGAAATCGGAAAATTTCTCGCATGCTTCGTTGCCGTCGGTAGTACGTATCCAAATTGCCGTATCGGTCAGCCATACTTTTTCTATCATCATGTTTCCCATAATCAAAATTATTTTGCGTTATTAAAAAATTTGTTCCAATGTTCTGCAATAATTTCCTGGTTTTCTTCAATGATAGCTTCAACAAGCTTAAGTTCTGATGGCTTTAAACCATTATTTTTTACCAATGTTACCGGAAATAAAAGGAATTTAGCGCTTACATTCCCTTTTATTACATGTACATGAATAGGTTCATGGTCATTTGCATAGAACATGAATCGAAAACCGAATAAGATGAATATTGTAGGCATGGTTGTATTATTGCTTTTACAAAAATAGGTAATTATTTCATTACCCACAAATCTTTATACTATAAAATTCGCAGGAAGGGGTTATTCTCTTTTTCTGCACCGATGGTGGTCTTTTCATAATGTCCGGGGTAGACTGCGGTATCGTCGGGGAGGGAGAACAGCTTGTTGCGGATACCGGCTGTCAGCAGGTCGTGGTCACCTCCCGGAAGGTCGGTGCGGCCGATGCTTCCCTTTACCAGTGTATCGCCCGAAAACAGGCAGCGGGAATCCGGACTGTAGAATACGAGGCTGCCGGGTGAGTGTCCGGGCAGGCTGATGACCGAAAGGCTTTCTTTTCCGAAACGGATCGTGTCACCATGGCTCAGGTGGAGACCGGGCTCGTCGAAGCTGACTCTGGCCTCCAGACCCACTTCCCTGCAGCGTCGGGGAGCCAGGTCTATCCAGTAGTTGTCGGCCGGAGAAGCTCCGAAAGGACATCCGTAGGTGGAGGTCAGGAAATGTACGCCGAAGATGTGGTCTATGTGGAGGTGGGTGGCGATGACCAGCTCGATGTGCCAGCCGTTAAGGAGTGCCAGGCGCTGCACACGCGTGCGTTCACGCCGGAAATAGCATCCGGGGTCGATGACTGCCGTACTGCCGCTGGTCTCGTCGGTCAGGAAGTAGCAGTTGGTGTGGTAGGGATTGAAACATTCCGTGTGTATCTGCATGGTGGGATTATTTGGGGTAAAGATACGGATTTCAAATTGACATTTTTTGTTTCATAAGGAATAAATTTGGAAATGAAGCAGTGGATGTATTAAATTTTCGCTACATTTGTTTCTTAATTTCAATGAAAGGACGGAAAAACGGCATGCCCGTACTATGGGGGCGGGCCGGACCGTCGTTCCGTCTATGCTAAAGTAAACTGAAAAGAGATTCTATTATGGCAGTTCAGATTATATCAGAAAGATTTCCGGTCCGTGGCGTGGCTGCTTCTGTATCAGGGAGTGGAAACCCGGATAACTGGGGCTATATGGATACTCCGCTGGGGTTCCTGGTGGTGGTATGCGACGGGGTAGGTGAAGGTCCGGGAGGCAATACTGTTTCGTGTATCGTGAAACAGGAGCTGATGCGTGTGCTCGGTTCATGCGACGGGCAGATGTCACGCAGGGAGGCCTTCCAGAAGGCTGTGGCCGTTGCCAATGATACCTTGTACGAAAAAAGGGAGAAGGATTCCCGGCTCAAGGGGGCGGGTTCTACACTGGTGGCTATCCTTATCAGTGAGAAATCGGCAATGATAGCCCATTTGGGTGACTGCCGCTGTTACCGGATACGGCACGGGAGACGGGTGGTGTTCCGTACGTCCGACCATTTGTTGGTGAACGAAATGGTGGCAGACAAGGTCATGACGGAAGAAGAAGCCCGCACTTCGCCCGAGTTGGACGTCGTAACACGGGTGCTGGGAAGGCCCGGTAACCATTTGCCGGAAATCGGGGAACAGCCTTTCAGAAAAGGCGACAGGTTCATTCTGTGCACCGGCGGTATATGGAGGATAATGCCGGAGCGGGAACTGGAAAAGCATTTTACGGGCAGGCCCGACATGGAGTCGCTGGTGGCCGGTCTGGATCCGGCAGCCGTTGGTGCAGGAGAATATCCCGGCAGCCGTACGATAGCTGTAGTTGAAACAATGACAAATTCAATATTAAAGGAAAAGATGAGCAGATTGGGTAGAATTATGGTAGCTGTGCTGGCGGTATTGCTATTGGCAAGCATCGCATTGAACATCAACCTCTATATCCGTAATGAAGAACAGGACAAGGAGCTGCAGAACGGAATGAAGAGTCTGATGAGTGAAGTGGAACGTCTGAAGCCCTATGAATTGCGCTATAACCGGCTGATGGAAGGGAAAACTGATTCGTTACATAATGGACCGGACAGTCTGGGAGCCGGACTGAAAGGTGCGGTACAACCGGGAACCAAAGCCGGCGAGTCTGGAAAAGAAAAGGTTCCGGGCAAGGATAAGACCGTGCCGGCACCGTCGGAAAAGTTTGTCTTGCCGGACGTGCCGGATTCTCCGGGATTGTCGGATACGCCGGAAGCGATACTTGACGAGGTGGACGGTTACCTGAACAGGATGAAGGATGTATCGGGATCTGTGCTCGGGGAGGTGCTGGACATGAAGTCGCAATACCGTAGCAGAATCCTGAAACGGCTGGGGCATTTTGACCGGCTGACCGGACAGAACTATAGTGCGCAGACGGAAGAGATAAGAGAGAAACTGGGCGACGGAAAGCTGTCCATGCTGATAGACAAGCCCGGAGAGGACGGGATGTACCGGAATACACAGATGTCGCGGAAGGCACTGGACAATATCCGGGCCATCGTGGAAAAGATCAGGAAAGATATTAGTAAATAAAATTTTGATTATACGGAATTTTTTATATAAATCTTGCATATTGTCACAAAAAAGGCCGGTTCAAATGATACCGGCCTTTTTTGTGACAATATGCAATGAGAAATGCGGATACGTATTCTGATATGAAATACGCCTGTCAGGTCATTCACTGATGATATTTGGAAATGTTTTTGGATTTAGTAAAAATATGGAATTTATTTAAATGTATATAGGTGTAAAAAAATATCATGGAGATGATTGTTTGTTAAATAAATTATATATTTTTGTGTCTGTATACGTAAAGTTATATCTAATACATATGAAAAAAGAGGCGTTATGTTTATCTTGTAATTAGTAATTGGAAAAATTTATAATTGCATACAAGATGCATTGCAGTTCCACGTTTCTTATTATAAATGAAATGCTGCTGGGGAACTGAAGGAGCTATAAAAATACTTATGCGCTATAAATATCTTATCGGACTCTTGGTGGTTTCTGCAAGTTTGGTGTCCTGTACATTATTCAAGAATTCATGCTCACATCATTTGGCTGACAATCTTGCTGATAATGATTCTACATCGGTAATTTATAGTGATTCTATAGATTCTATCATTATAAATGCAAGTAAGGTACGCGTCTATAGGATGGTTGATTTCTCTGCACTCAGAGATTCTGTTGGAACAAGGGACAGCCTTTTCAATTATGTAATCAAGCGTGATGCCGGTTTGCTGGGAAAGGATGAAAAGGCCGTTTTATCATTTATTATTTCTGACAAAAAGTGGTATATAAAAAGATACGCTCCTATACGTCAGCCGTTCCACCCTAATATTGCACTGGAATTTATGTTAGGAAAATGTAAGGCCTTTATGTTTATTTCTTTTGGGACAGAAGAGGTGGCAATATCGGATGTGGAAGGTGACTTCAAGTTTTATCAAATGTATGACAAACGTCCGATGGCCAGATGGGCTTATCGGAAATTTCCTGCAGAAGAATATTATCAAAAACTTATAAAATGACAGAAGATGAAAAAGCTTGTTTTTATAATAGCATTGTCGCTGTTGGTTCCGGTTGCAATTGTCGGACAAACGTTTCATGCGATTATTTTTGCCAATACCCAGAATAATAGCATTGGGGAATCTGTTGCAGTAGACTTCAAGCGGATGGGGCTTGAAATGACCACGATAGCGAAATCTATTGGCTATACATTAAAAAAATATTATTATTATGGATCTCCTGCAAATTTCAATCACAATAATTTGAATAAAGTGCTTGCAGATCTTTCTTGCTCGCCTGAGGATATTGTGTTTTTTTATTATTCGGGACACGGAGGCCGTGCAATGAATGAGAAGACCGATTTTCCTGAAATGTGTCTGTTTGTAAATGATGAGGACTATAACAGTAATGCCCAATTATATCCCTTGTATGATGTCTATTCACGTATTATGAAAAAGAACCCCCGGCTTACTGTTGTTATGGGGGATTTATGTAATTCGTTGGTGGAAGGATATTACAGGAGTGAAGGCAACGCTTCAAAGGGTGCGACAATTTTGTCTAAGGGAACTTGTAATGTATATAAGAATCTGTTTCTTAATGTTAAAGGCGGACTCATCGCCGCATCGAGCGAGCCTGAATATCCATCAGGATGTTATGTCTTCTCAGAGAACGGGAAATGGTATAATGCCGGAGGTTATCTTACTCATTCTTTTTTATGTGTTCTGCAATATTTTGTTGGACAAAACGAAAATGTAAGTTGGCCGTCATTGATGAATAATACAATTGTTTTGACAAAAGATTTGACGAAAACCGATATTAACGGTAATTCCAGACGTCCTCAGGTACCTATATATCAGGAAAATATCACTCCGGTTCAGTCGCCTTCGACAAATACGGATATCGTGACCCCACCGCAGGCTCCACTTTCTTCAAATGATGTGGAAACAAATCAGCAGGATAACATTTCCTATTCATTATCAATGATATGTAATCAAAGTATATCCAGACTTGACCGGATACGGAATATACCGAAGGCCAAGAAATATTTTGAGGGGACATCTGCGAAAGTACAGGTGGTTGGATTTGATAACAGGACTATTGTAAATACCTGTGATATAGATAGCTATCTTAACTATTTGAGTATAGCTACAAAAATGGATCAGGTGGTTGTACTTGAAATGAACCGGAATAATGCGGGAAAAGTGACATATTTGAAAGTCCATGAAATACATTATCAGTAAAAAAATAATACAATGAAAAAATTATTATTGCTTTTATCGCTGGCCGTTTCATTTTTGACGGTAAACGCCCAGCAGACACATGATTTGACGCAAGAAGAACTTGAAGCCTTTAAGATTCAATGTCAGGAGCGTGTCGACGCCTTTCAGATGGGATTGGAGATCATAGCGGACAAACAACAAAGTTCTGAGATCAAAGATCATTATATCAAGACGATTCCTGACATGTTCATGGGAAAAGGCGACCCTTGGAAAGATGCAAACAACGAATGGCATGATGCTGTAAAAATGCAGGTCTCGTCAATTGATAAAAACGGAAGGGTTACGGTACGTACCCCCAGTCCGACATTAAAAAAATATTTGTCAAATTTAAGGAATCTCCCTTATACAAGGGTAGAGCTTAAGAAAGCTAAGACATGTATGATAAGTAATCTCTATAAAGTCAGTGCAAATATGTATATGGGAACCTGTACGTTCTTTCAATACTTTACAGGGCAATCGGGTGAAGTTGTCGTTTATCGGGATTATACGCAAAAGGATGTCGATATTTATATCCAACGTATCGAGGACGGTAGCCTTGGAACTTATTGGGATATGAAGTTTGGAGATATAAATGTATCGGAAACGACTAAATTGGATAATAATTGATTTCCTATGAAAAAGATCACACTTATCATATTCTTGTCTGGGATAATAGGTATGAATGCTGTAGATGCCCAGATTTTCACACAAGCGATAGATGAACAGGAATTACAGTTTAAAGTTAAACTGATTGATGAGTTTTTCCGGCGTTTTAATTATGAAACGGATTATAAGGGAGATCCGATTGTGGCAAATACGGACAGCGTCTCCAATGATTCCGTCATGAAGCGCAAGAATCTTGTAACGCTTTTGAATCTCGATACATTTGCTGACAAAAATGGGGTTCTGGATTCTGTTTCAACGGCTTTCTTGAATTATGTAATAGCGAATGACAAACAGATCCATTATACGGATACTACATGGAATGCCGAAGCTATATCATCATTCTCGATGAATGGGAAAACCTATCCTGCCAGAATCTTTTTACGGACAGAACAGGTAGAGGATGTCATTTATAAATGGGTAATTACAGATATAGAAACCCCGGCTTTTGCGGAGCTGACCGATACCATCAGGTCGGGGGCCTCTATCATGCCGGGTGCACATGGTACTTCGTTCATGACATTACCTGAAACCGTAAACCATAATGCCAAGTCGGTACAGGCTTTGTTTTATAAAGGATACAGGCCCGATCTTCTGACTGTATTTGCCTATCTCGTATCGACCGGTAAGATTAAATTGCAGACTGTGACAAAAGTGATTTATCACTTTCGGCTTGATGACTATGGTTTTACCGTTGAAAGGTTCGAGAAAGCGGATTCATATAATAAAGGGTGGTTGATAAGCAATATTACGAAACTGAAAAATGATGATAAGCTATGAGATATCTATTATTAATATTGAGCTGTATACCATTTTTTGCGTCGGCTCAGGCATTGACTGAAACTCAGAAACAAGAAGCCTTGCAATGTGCTACCCGATTCTGCGACCTGTTGGTCAGGTTCAGCAATGGGGAGCGGATGTTGAACACGGAAATCTTTGCATTGTGTTCCGGTGCGGACTGTTCGGCTTTTGACGATATAAAGACAAATACGGAAACTACATTGCGTAATTATTTGATGGCAATACAACGGCAATATCCTGCAAAACTGGAAATGCAGTTGTCAAAGCCTACATTTAGTGCCTGTGAAATGTATCAGGAATATGATTTTTCTGTATCTGGAGCTTACAGCGCATTTACGGGAGAGCAATACCTGATGGCAATGACACCCCAACTGGAACATGACCGGTTACTGAATACGGTGATTGTCTTCAATGTGGAACAGAAATTGCCTTCTTTGGGAAAATCTACGGAACGAAAGTTGATTTATAGTCGGAAAAGCGGGAAAATTACGGCGTTTGTGTGCAAAGACAGTCCTATATTAAGTTATTCAAAAGGACTTGACGCTTTTGCTAAGCAAGAATATAAAAAGGCTCTGTCTTATTTTGAAGAAGCCGTCAATAACGGTGGAAAAAAGTTTAGCATGAAAAGAGATTGTTATATGGGAGCCTATCTGTCATGTGTTATGTCTTTGGATTTTAAAGCAGCCCTCAATTATGCGAATCTGCTTGGTGATATCGGATATATTTTGAGCATAAAAGGGCAAATAGCCTTGCAGGAAGGACGGTATATGGATGCCTTTCAATGTTATAGACAACTAGAATCTGAGTTGTTGAAAGGAGCAGAGTCTTACCAATCCTTGGGTGGAGTGTATTATATGCTGGGTCTGTTTTATAGTATGCCTAAAGCTAATTTTCCTGATGCTGACAGTAAAAAGGCAGCCTATTATCTGAAAAAAAGTGTAGAGGCCAATGAAGATAATGCGGTGGAAGCTGCATACATGATTTATGTGGCCTGGAATATATATCAATCTTATTCGATTGGAATTAGTGATGAAGATATGACATATTCGGAAGCCATGTCATATTTGAAGATAGCGGCAGAGAAAAATTATCCTCCTGCATTTTTCTGTCTGGCATTAGAGGAATATAATGTGGGAAATAAAAAGGAAGCTGTAAAGTGGTACGAAAGATCGGCAGAAACTGGAAATACGGTTACTATGGCAATCCTGGGCAAAATCCTTGCCACGGAATCCGAATTTTCATTCAGGAAAGAAGAGGGCATAAAATGGCTGGAAAAGTCATTGGAAGGTGATAGGCTGGAAAAAGATATTGAAAACTTGAGAGAATTCATGGGATTGGAGCTTTGGCCTGCTTCGAGAGAAGATGTCCGGAAATTGATAAGACAAGTTTCAAGTAATGCAGGTGGCAGTGTTCCCTATAATTCTGTAAGTCATACCGATAATGTCGGAAATAATCATTCAAATATTCAAAGTCATCCGTCTTCACAGTCGCATACATCAATGAATAATTATAACCACACAAATACCGGCAGTCTGTCAGACAGTCATGTATATACCTATTCTTCTCATCAGTTCAATGAAGCCAAAGACAAATATTGTGTTGGCTTGTCGGCAGGATATGTACAAAAACAGTGGGTGTACGATTGGGGAGATACGAAAGAAAAAATGGATGTGTTTGGGGAAGATCAGTATACTAACGGGGTTCAATTCGGTCTTCGTATAGATCCTCAATTTGGATATGGTTTCGGTATCAATACGGGTCTATATTATGAGTATTATTTCGATAAAAGTGAAAATCTGACGGAAGAGGGTATTGATTATCATTATACATCCGAAGAACATAGTTTGTATATGCCGGTCCACTTAAAGTATTCACTTAATTTCAGCAAATGGTTCCAGTTGGCATTTTATGGAGGTATCGGTCTTGATTATGGGATTAAAGGCAGGATTTATTTACGTTCGGATGGGGAAACCTTTGATTCTCAGAATCTGTATGACAAAGAACTTGACATGAAGCATTTTAATGCTTCACTTGAATATGGTGCTGCACTGAGAATCAATAGATTTCAGCTGAATTTTACCATGTCGAAAGGTTTTGTGAATATGTCGGGCAGTGAGGAGTACAAAGTAAAACAGAATAAATTGATGAACATTGGTGCAACCGTTTATTTTTAAGGCAATGACATTTTGTTTTTCCTGAAGAATAAATTTGTAAATAAAATTTTGATTATACGGAAAATTTACTAAATTTGTTGCATATCTTTATTTAAGACGAGGCCTTAAGTCTGAAAACCCTATGATGAAAACCATTAAAAACTGAAGAAAATGAAGAATCTATTGTTAGCCGTTGCGTTTCTGCTGCCGGTGACAGCAGCCGCACAGGAGGAGAAGGACAACACGCTTGTTGTTCCGCAGTCTGAAAATCTGATCCGCATGGCAGCCCAGCTGTCGAAGTTCGGGTATGCCAATGACGATGCCCTTTCGCTGATACAGGCGGCACGCCTCTCGAAGAAGGCGGGGCTTGTGAAGGAAGAACGGGAGAAGACCGGTTCGGGTACGGAGACTCCGGCAGGAGACAAGAAGGGGAATATTTCCCTGGATCCGGAACAGCTGCTGGCCGATGCCAAGGCCAAGGCCGGTGACGACGGGGTACTGCTGGCACTGATTGACGAAGTGAAGAATAATGTACGGGGAGCCACCAACGGCGCACGTTACGCCGAAAGTTCGGTGAACGCGGGCAGTACGGATGTGTATAACATTACGTTCGACGCCAACAGGCAGGCTACGGTAGTGGTGATAGGCGACGGTGATACCGACCTCGACCTGTATGTATACGACGAGAACAACAACCTGATTGCGAAGGATGTGGACTATACGGACGACTGTGTGGTGACTTTCAATCCGCGCTGGACGGGTCTGTTCGTCATCAAGATCGTGAACCGTGGAAATGTGTATAACAATTATGTGCTGAGGACCAACTGACAGGCGCAGCTCCTGCCGTAATCAGGATTATACATATTATATAATAACCGGGGATGCTTATAACAAGTCATATTACTGATGGTTTCCCGCTGGTGGCCCGTGAACGGGCTGCCGGCGGGATAGTGTATCCGGAGCCCGATGACAGCGCTGCCGTAAGGCGGCTCCTGCAGGTGGCTTCGGAATACGATATCGGTGCCCACGGCGGAAAGCGGCTGGAGTGTTTCCTGATACTGGAAAACCAGATCTCGCTGTGGATCATGCAGACGGCAGGCGTGCCGGAATATGTGCACCGGAAGGTGGATGTGCTGGCCGTTACGGTGGCCGACCTGACTGCCAAGACGCTGTTTGTGCAGTTCCCGGCGGTGCAGACGCCGTTCCCGCCGCTGGACCGCGACGGCATCACGAGGGATTCTGAAACTACGGTGCACCTGGTGGTGGCCGGAGGGAACGATATGGCCGAAGCCCTGGTGGTCAATGCGGCGCTGGTGGCGCATTATCCCAACTACTGCCGTGACCACCGCCTGCGGACGCGCATTACGGTGGTGGACGATGACGTATCCGGCTTCCGCGACCGGATGCTGCAGCGTTACTGCCACCTGTTCGAACACTCGTATTACCGCAGCCTGGATCTGGGCGACGAGATGCCGCAGTGTGTGTGCCATACGCCGCTGTACAGGGACACGCGCGAGGATTTCGTGGATGTGGAATGGGAGTTCGTGAGCGGGAGCCTGGGGAACGCCGCCCTGAGGCGGAAGCTTGTGGAATGGGCCTGTAACCCCGGACAACAGCTGACGCTGGCCGTGTGCCACGATGATATGCAGCGGAACTTCACCGAATCTCTTTCACTGCCCGAAGAGGTGTACCGGGCGCAGGTGCCTGTGCTGTGCCGGCTGGAGGAGCCGGACATGATGGAACTGGCCAAGGGGTGCAGCCTCTATGACTCCGTACTGCCTTTCGGTAGCGGGATATGCAGTCTTGATACGCTCTGGGCGCTGAAGGAGATGGCCAAAAGGGTGAACTATGTCTATAACTATGTATTCTCACTGAAGCCGGGCGAGCCTGTATCGGCTCCGTCGGCCATTGACACGGATGTGCTCGACAGCCAGTGGGCGGCCGTGCCTTCTCTCCCGAAACAGTATTCGAATATCTTCAACGCCATGACGTTCGGTCCGAAGATGCATTCGCTCGGTCACAGCCGCGGCGACTGGGACACGTTTTATGCGGTATCGATGAATGAGGTCGACATCCTCACCGAGGTGGAACACAACCGGTGGAGTGTGGAGGAGCTTATTCTTGGGTACCGGCCCGTGACCGATGCCGAGCAGAAGCTGGTGGAGGATGACATACGGATGAAGAAGGTGCTGAGGGAACAGAAGATACATTACGACCTGAGGGCTTTTTCCGACCTCAGGGAAGACGGTACCGGAAAGAACGTGGATGTGTACGACAAGGTGCTTACACAGGGTATTCCTTTAATTATCAAGTCATGTATTACAAGCTGATATACCGTAATTCGCCGCTGAAGAAGCAGGTGGGCGACGTGGTGTTCTGCGGACAGAAGCCCGTAGACATCGGCCAGTCGCCTTCGTGCGACGTGTACATACACGCTTCGGACGGGTTTGAGCCGGAGGTGATGGCGTCGGTGCTGCCCGATCCCGACGGGAAGGGGTGGATCATCGTGAAGCGGACCGACTGCTACAGTGTGCTGGTGAACGGGACGCCGCTGCAGGTGTGCCGGAGGCTGGCGGGAGGCGACGGTATTACGGTGGTGACGGACAACGGGCGTACCCGGCTGGATTTCGTGGTGTGCCGCGACGGTGAGTATGACGCACGCAAGGGACTGGTGTACAGGGAAAGGGTGCAGGGACGCCGTATGCAGTATGCCATGCTGGCGGCCGTGGCGGCGGCTCTGGCGGTGGCGCTGGTGGCCGTGTTTACCGGACGGGGAAGGAACCCGCTGCGGCAGGAGAACCTGGACGTGTTCGACCGGAGCATTTACCGCATCACCGTCGATTCGGTGTACCTGGTGCACGATACGGCCGTGGCAGGGGGGCCGTGGCAGGAGGTGCTGGAGGCGGTGGCGCTGGAGGTGCCGGCTTCGGGTACGTGCTTCCTGACCGACGAGGGGCTCTTTGTCACCGCACGGCACTGTGTGGAGCCCTGGATTACCGACGAGAAATGGGACGGGACCGGCTTCGACGTGAAGATGCCGCCCGCCGTGAGGATGGCCGCCGAAGCGGAGACGAGGAACCGGACGCAGGGCACGGATGCCTACGGGGTGAAGGCGCGCTGCGTGATCAGCAACGGACTGGAGACTTTCTACCTGTATTCTACCGACTTCCGTTTCAACAAGACGCGCGACAAGGTGCTGCGTCTGGGGACGGAGAAGGAACCGATATACTGGCGCACCATCATGCCGCTGGCCAACCGCCGCGACATGGAGCTGGGCGACTTTGCTTATGTGGAGGCGGAAGGGGGCATTACGGGCAACCTGGAGCTGGCATCGCTGGAGGACCTGAAGCGTTTTGACCGCCAGGCCGACAAGGAGATTGCCGTGATCGGTTTCCCGGTGAACGACAACAACGCCGACGAACTGTGTGTGAAGGTGTACGGAAACAGCCAGCACCTGGAGTTTGACGGCAAGGGGGAGAACCTGCGCGGATGCATCCAGATGATGGCGCCGGTCAACCCGGGAAATTCGGGCGGGCCTGTGGTGGCGCGTACGGGCAACCGGATCAAGGTGATAGGCATCGTGTCGAAGGCCGACGGGATGGCCAAACAGGGGGTGTTCTGGGCGGTTCCCGTAACCGAGGTGCACCTGCTGCGCGCACATGGAGGATTGATGGACGATTCAATAACATACAGAAGATGATTACACTGGACCATATAGCCGGATATATGACGGAGAAGGCCGTCTGGACCCTGATGGAATGTGTGGCCGGAAGCTGGCTGCAGCATGGCAGGGCGGCGTTCTCGGCCGCGGACATCGTGGTGGAGGACGACCGCATCGCCTTGTCGGCGGATGCCGGAAGCGGGGAGACGGACGCTCCGTTCGCTGCTCCGGAGAAGGAGGGTGCCGCCGCTGCGGTATGGAGCCTGGGCGCCCTGGCGTTCTATGCCGTGACGGGCATGCATGTGTTCGACGGCATGGGGGGAAGGAACCAGACGGCACGGACGGAGGTGCCTCACATGGGGTCGGCGCACTGCAGCCGCAGGTTGAGCGACCTGGTGTACCGGTGCCTGGCTTATGAACCGCAGGCGAGGCCTCCGATGGAGGAGATCCTGATGGCGGCCCGTGAAGCAGCTGCCGCGAAGGTGTGTCCCGCCAGGCGGCTCACCAATACGGGCGGGAAGGCGTATGCCTCGTCGCTCGTGGGGTTCTGGCCCGAGGAGATGGTGACTGTGGCGCTTTTCCTGCTGATGACTTTCATGCCGCTTGTGCTGCAGGCGCAGACGGGAGTGACGGCGGAGATGCAGGCGCTGGTGCGGAGGTGCAAGGAGCTGCGGATGCCTGCCAACACCGTCCGGGTGGAGCGTGAGCTGCTGTACGACATGGAATGGACGCTGATGGACGAGATAGACATCGACCGGCAGGGGGAATGTACGTCGAAAGACCCTGTAGACATGTTCGGCATCAACGACATCGGCTACCGGATTGCCCGGAGGCAGGGCGGGGCGGTGAATACCGGCGGGAGGTTCCGCAACGGGCAGGACGCGCGCTACCGGTACTCGTTCATCGAGATTACGGTGAAGAAGGGTGCTACGGTGAATTATGAGATTACGGGCCGGGAGGGCCTGCAGCGGTTTGCCATTGTGCCGTATGAGGCTTCGGCCACGTTCGGTGCGGAGGTGACGAAAGACGGCAGGAAGTTCTCTTCGGCTACGGTGAAGGACGGGGTGTGTTATGTGCAGCTGGACGGGAAGGTGACCCGGAAGGACCGGTTCAGGCTGACGCTGAAGAACACTTCGGGAAAGAACATGGCGTTTGTGATTATCAACCATAACCCGGGAAAATGACGGAAGGAGGATACCGTATGAAAAGGATATGCCACACTATTTACAGACTGTCGGTCCTTGTTGCCCTGCTGGCGGCGGCTGCCGGTACGGGGGCGCAGGAGAGGGTGTTTGCCGATGCGGTGACCGACCGCTACCTGGAGGCGTACGACCTGAACGACCGGAAGGAGTATCTGGATGCGTATGCTGCGTTCGGAACAGTGGCCCGGATGATGGACCGTGCGATGGACGCTGCCGGGATTACGGTGGCCGGACTGGGCGACGGTGAGTTCCGTTTTCCTTACTGGCCGGCGGTGAAGAGCCGTGCCGAGGTGGCGTATAAGCTGGGGCTTTACGCCGATATGCGCGAGGTGGCGGGAGAGCTGCGCGAAGCGCTCGCTACACGTGCGTTCGGTAATGAGGCGCTTACGGAAGGCTATGAGGCCGAGCTGGCCCGGGTGGAAGGCTGCATGTATTTTCTGGCGGGCGACTACCGGCGGTCGGAAGAACGCCTGCAGGCGGCTCTTACCCCCAATGCCGGATTCGATCATGCGGATGCCGTACGGGATGATCTGGCACAGCTGTATTACAGGCAGGAGCGTTACGCCGAAGCGCTGGCACAGCTTGATTCCATCCTGGCGGGCAGGCGGTTCGGGACCGCCGCACGGGTGCAGGGAAGCCTGCAGGAACGCCGGGAGATCGAGTCGCAACGGGCGCTCTGCCTGGCGCGCATGGGGCGGTATGCCGATGCGCGGGAGGTGATGGAGGAGGTGGTTTCCTTCTTCAGAAAAGAGAACGACAGCCGCATGCTGGCGGAGGCGCTGCGCAAGGCTGCCAAGGTGCTGATGCTGGAATACGATGCTACGGGCAGGTATGACGCCCGGGCTCTGGCGTATTATAAGGAATACCTTGCGGTGGCGAGGAAGTATGTGGACCGGCAGTTTGTGGCCATGAGTGCCTCGCAGCGGGAACAGTTCTGGATGGCCGAACAGCCTTTCGTGACCGACTGCTACCGGCTGGAGGACAAGGATCCGGGTCTGCTGTATGACGTGGCCCTGTTCAGCAAGGCGGTGCTCCTGCAGATGGGGCGTGTGTTCGCTCCCGGCATGACGGAGCGGCAGCGCGCCGGGGCCCTGTCGGCGGTAAGGGTGGACTGGAAGAAGGTACGGGCAGCCCTGCCTGCGTCGTCGGCCGCCGTGGAGTTCATCGCCTACGGAAAGGCGGGGAAGAGCCGGCTGGGTGCGCTGGTGCTGGGCAGGAAGGCTCCGGCTCCCGTGTTTGTGGAGGTGGGCGCGCTGGATGAGCTGACATCGCTCCGGTTGGACGGCGGGACGACCGTCGGGGAGGCGCTGGCATCGACGGAGCACGAAGGGAAGGACCTGCTGTATGCCGACAGTGTGCTGGCCGGGAAGATATGGAACAGGCAGCTGGTGGAGGCGCTGGACGGTGCCGCCTCGGTGTATTTCGCCGCCGACGGGATTTTTCACCTGCTGGCCGTGGAATACCTGCTGCCGGATGCCCTGAAGGACCGGAAATTTTACCGCCTGACGTCTACGCGGATGCTGGTGGAGAAGCGGCCGGCGGTGCGCACGGAGGCGATGCTGCTGTGCGGCGGGGTGGACTACAAGACCGCTGATGACGGAGACGGTACGGAAGGGAACGACGAGGTGGCATACGCCGCCATGGCTGCCGCGGGTGCGGGTCTGCCTTACCTGGAAGGGTCGCTGGCGGAAGTGGACAGCATAGCTGCCCTGCGGGGCGAAGGGAAGCGGGATACCCTGCTGACCGATGTCTCGGCTTCGGAAGCGGCGGTGCGCCGGCTGATGGGGAGGTACCCTCTGGTGCACATCGCCACGCACGGGACATTCCCCGACGCGGAGACGGCAGGGACCGACATCCGGCCTCTGGCTACCGACGAGCAGCTGTCGAGGACCTGCCTGTATCTGGCGGGTGCGGAGACCAACCTGAACGACAGGGACTTCAATCCGGCCAGTCTGGACGGGGTGCTCTCGGCACGGGAACTGGCGTCGCTCGACCTCTCGGACGTAGACCTGGTGGTGCTCTCGGCCTGCCAGTCGGGACTGGGGTATGTGACTGCCGACGGTGTGTCGGGGCTGCAGCGCGGACTGAAGACGGCGGGGGTACGGGCCGTGGTGGCAAGTCTGTGGGAAGTGGACGACCAGGCCACCGCGATTCTGATGCGGAACCTGACGGCCAACCTCGACCGGGGGGAGAGTCTGCACGACGCGTTCTTCCATGCCCGGGAAACCCTGCGGACAGCCGTCACCGAAAAGAGGTACCGCCGGGCACAGCTGCCCGACCTGACAGTGAAGAAGACATACGGGAAACCCCGCTACTATGACGCCTTCATCCTGATAGACGGAATGTAGCCGGAAAATATACAATATGGAATATGAAAATTAAGGAAATACGACTATGAAAAGGAAAGCACTGTTATTCATCCTGCCCCTGTTCTTTACCGGCGTCTGGGCACAGCCCGGAGCCGAAGGCGGCAGCCGGCCCGGAGAAGGCCGTCCGGCGGGAGCCGGCATATCTGTCCCGCAGAGCATGAACGGCCTGCCGCTGCGCGACGAGTTTGTGGTAGACGTCAACCCGATGACCAGCGAGCGGCGTAACAAGCTGAACGCCGTGGCCTCGAAGTACCGCTCGAAAAACCGGGGCGTGCTGCTCGATCTGGGTCAGGCCATGCTCTACGGGGGAGTGACTTCGGTGGTGAACGTAATCAGTACCGAAATCATCAACCTGACCAAGATACGCAAGAAACAGAGGGCGAAATGGGAGGCCATGCGTAACCGTGAATGTATGTTCATAGACAGTCTGCAGTCGGTGAAAGGACAGCGCGACTTTTACCGCATGCCCTCGAACTACGGTCCGCTGGACCCCACCGACATGAATTTCGACGGCATCACCTTCCGTGCGCGCCGGGGCGGCAGGGATGTGCTGCGCATGGTGTGCCACCTGGACACGGCCCGCTTTACCCACCTTTTCATGCACAGCAAGTTCTACCTGGTGCTCGACACGCTGGAGTTCCATCCGTACGAGTCGTACCTGCCCAACCTGTCGGCCAACCGGATCATGGGGCCGGGCGAGGACGCTTCGGAGGATGAGCAGGAATACTGGAACACCATCAGCCGGTTCGACTTCAACGAGCAGCAGGAACCGAGTGTGAACATCCGCATGGACATTACTTCATCGTGGATCAACGAGGCGGTACAGGTGTATCAGGACGTGCACCTGGGCTCTTTCTCGGTCGACATCCCCATAAAGGAATCCATGCTGCGTGATTCGGTCTATTTCTACAGCCGTGAGGAAGCGCTGGCCCGGGGGCAGGAGACGATAGACATCAGCGGCGACTGCTTTGTGGTGCCCCGCTCGTACATGCCCGTATCGGCCACCAGTCCGTCGTGGGGAACCGGCGAGTACAAGATGAAGGTGGTGATGAGCCAGAAGTGCCGCTACAACCCGAAAGACGGTCGCGCACGCGACTGGCACAAGGACTACAAGCAGCTTGTACGCATGCAGAACAACGGTAAAAATGGCAACGACTACATTTCGGACATCGTGACCACCTTCCGCGACAACAGTTCCACCATCCTGAAGGCCACCTATACACCCCTGCTCAATTACGGGGTACAGGCACTGGGCCTGAGCGGTTCGGCAAGCGCCTCCAAGGCACAGATGACGGGAGGAGCTCCGGCGGCGTCGGGCAAGCCGGCAGGCGGATCGCCCCAGACGGGCCAGAAGCCGTGACGGGACGACGGAAGCGGTACGGAAGAGAAACAAACCCGAAAACCTGAACCTCAAATACTATCATACTATGAGTCTGGAAGATTTTGACATTGTCGACATAGACATTGACGTGAACAAGGAAGAGACCGAGAACCGGTGGAAGTCCCTCCTGGATGAAGTGATGGAGGGAAACGTGATACCTGTGATAGGGCCTGATTTCCAGGTAGACGACCCGGAAAACCTGCATACCCAGCTGATCAGGTTCTTTGCCAAGAAGTATGGCGTGACGTCGAACCCGCAGTCGTTTGCACAACTGGTGTACGACAAGACATTCACGGCGGCCGTAGACAACAAGCGCGACAAGATATATCCGCTGATATACAAGGTGCTGAGTCAGATCCCTTCGAAACCGTCGGAACTGCTGCTGAAGCTCCTGCAGACCAAGAAGTTCCCCTTTGTGATCACCACCTCGTTTACGGGTGTGGTAGAGAAGGCCATGGACGACGTGTGGGGAGAGGGGAGCGTGAGGGTGCTGCAGTTCACGAACAACCCCATCCACGACACACGGGTGGGGGCGGGCGATATCATGAACGAGCGGGAACTGAGGCAGCCTACCGTGTTCTACATGTTCGGCAAGTACAGCATCGAACCCCACCGCTACGTGGTGACCGACATTGACATGATGCAGTTCTGCAAGGCGTGGATGTCGGGTACGGGAGTGCCCCGACTGCTGGCCGAAGTGATCAGGCAGAAGTACCTGCTGTTTCTGGGCAACAACTACAGCGACTGGCTGTTCCGGTTCATCTGGTACTTCATGCGCTCGGCCGAGCGCAACCAGCCTTCGGTGTTCGTGAGCAGTCACATCGAAAATTCATTGGAGCAGTTCCTGAACCGCCTGGAAACGTTTGTACAGACCGATCCGGAAAAGGCGGTCAATGAAATAGTGACCCGTATCTACCGTCGGGCGAACCAGGCCGTACCCAGGGGGCCGGTATTCAACTACGACCTGTTTATCTCTTATTCGCGCAGCGATTCGGCTGTAGCCAGCCACCTGTTTGACATTCTGAGCAGCCGGGGGCTGAACGTATGGTTCGATACGGGAGGCGGTATCCGTGAATGGGAAGGCTGGAAGCAGAAGATCATGGCGGGCATCAGGCAGAGCCGCCTGTTCGTGCCCGTCCTGACGAAGAACATCGAGGCCGAGATTCTGCAGGAACATGAATACCGTACCGAGTGGCTGGAAGCCGATGCCGTATCCGTGAAGCGGGGCGGACTTCCTTTTATCTGTCCGGTAGCCGAGCAGGGTTTCGACTTCTATAACGAGAATACGGCGATACCCCGGTCGTTCAGCAGTCAGAACGCCGCATGGTACAGTTATTCGGCCGATATAGAAGGCATTGCCGACAAGCTTTGTGAAAGAGTTCAGGAATTTAAACGGATGGAAAGGGAATTGAACTATGGCAACTAAGACAGATAATCCCTGGAAAGGGCTGAACTTCTACGTGGAGGGTGAGATACTCTACGGAAGAAACCGGGAGATAGAAAGTCTCTCACAATACATCATCAACAATACCCAGACCGTGCTGTACGGAAAGTCGGGTATCGGTAAGTCGTCCATCCTGAACGCAGGTATCTTCCCTGTGGCGAGAGCCTGCGGCCTGTTCCCGGTGGGAATCCGTTTCGACCATCACCGTGAGGGAGACTATATGGAGCAGATCCGTGTGGCGGTGGTAAAGGCCGGTGTGACGGTGAATGAAGTGGTTCCGGTCATAGACAAGGACCGTGAAACCATCTGGGAGTACCTGCACCGCAATACTTTCAGTGATAAGGACGGGAAGGAAGTGCAGCTGCTGCTGGTGTTCGACCAGTTTGAGGAGATCTTCACCCTGCAGCAGAACGAGAAGGTGAAGACCCGGTTCTTTGCCGAACTGGCCGATTTGCTGAACGACGTCACGCCGCAATACATCGTCAACGCCATGACGGATACGTCGGAGCCTGTCGTGAAGCCGGCACCTGTACAGGTAGCCAGTCTGGACGACCTGGACCTTGATATCGACCTGGATGAAGACGGCGGCAGCGGGATGCCCGAATACCTGCAGTCGCCCAGGTACCACATCGTGTTTACCCTGCGTGAGGATTTCCTCTCGTACCTGGAACGCTATACCGCCTACATCCCCGTGATGAAGGTCAACCGTTTCGCCCTGCAGCCCATCAACGAGGAGCAGGCCGCCGAGATCATCATGAAGCCCCGTCCGGGACTGGTGCAGAAGGATGTGGCCGCACTGATCATCCAGAAGGTGACGGGGCGGAAGGATTTCCTGCTCGACGGGATTCCCGAAATAGACGTGGACGCCGCCATCCTCTCGCTCTACCTGAGCCGCCTCTATGAGAAGATGCCCGAGGGAGGCTGCATTACGGCCGGACTGGTGGACCAGTTCAGCGATGATATCATCAAGGATTTCTATGAGGACTCCATCCGTGACATACCGCAGGCTACGGCCGATTACCTGGAAGACGTGCTCATCACCAACGAGGGGCGGCGCAACAATGTGTCGTTTTCGGACCTGACGGCCCATGGGGTGGCAGCCGAAGACATCAGGAAGCTTGCCGACGGCTGCGAAGGCTGTGAAGGCCGGAAACTGCTGCGCCTGTTCTCGTACGGAGGCGACATACGTGTGGAATACATCCACGACATCCTGTGCGGGGTGGTGAAGAACCGCCGCGAGGTCCGGGCGCAGCTCCGGGAGCAGGAAGAAGAGAAGCAGAAGCTGCTGGCGGAGGAAGAGCGCAAGCGGAAGCTGCTGATGGAGAACGCCCGGCGGGCGAGAAGGCAGAACCGCAGGCGTACGGCGTTTTTCGGTACGGTGATCGTTTCCCTGCTGCTGATAGGTGCGGTTACCTATTTCCTGAAGTTCCATGTATACAGCGGGAACTTCACCCGCTACGACATCCGGAACGGACAGATAGTGGGACTGCCGTTCTTTGAGCTCGGCGATGCGGAATGTAAGGTGACGCCGCTGTACTATTGCCTGAAGCATACGGGATGGCTGACGCACGTTTCGGAAATCGAGGTACGGTCGTCGAACGGGAAGCTGCCCCACAGTCCCCGCTTGAAGGCCCTGGAGATAGGTGAATGTGCGGAGACCGATGCGAAAGGTACCCTGTTCTCGGGTCTGCTGTCGTCGGTGACCGGTATCAGGATCAACGAAGACAAGAACGGGCGTATCATCAAGGAAGAATACGTCAACGAAAAAGGGACGGTACTGTTCGAGCTGAACTATTCATACATGAACGACAGGGAAGCCTGGGTACATTTCGTGTCGGGCCGTGGCCAGAGTCTGCAGGTGCGCGACAGCGGTGTGGAACAGGCCAAGCTCTCGTGGGATGACAGGGGGCGGCTGGTAGGCATCACTTATTACGACTATAACGGGGTGTGCCAGGAGATTGAGCCGGGCGTGAGCGGTTACCTCTGGGTCTATGCCGCCGACGGTGTTGTGTGCAAGTACATCTTGAACGAATACGCACAGCCCACCCGCCAGTCGGGCCAGGCATATAACACCATCTATTTCCGGGCGGCGAACGACAGTATCGTTACCTGGTATGCCAACAGCATGAGCATCCGTGATTCCATCCAGGCGCTGGCATCCGATCCTGCCAGGGGACCGTTGGGGTATGTGATGACCGTCAGCACCGGGGGGCGTGAATTCCTGTTCGACAGCCGCGACGGGAAGGCCGTGGCCGAACTGGTCACCACCCGTGACGGACGGGGTAACGTGCTCGAGACCCGGATAGACGGCCGTATGGACGAAGGGATTCCTGCCATCTATAAATATGAGTACGATGCCGGAGGCATCCTGGTGTCGAAGAGTGTCCTTACCGCCCGGGGAACACCTTACGGAAAGACCGGTGACGAGATTTACCGGTGGAAGTGGGCATACGACGATGCCGACAGGCTTACCCTGGAGGAGCGCGTCAACGCACGGAACGTGACCGCCTACCGGAGGACCGTGACCCGGCAGCAGGATGTGGTAACCGAGGAGGTGAATGACATCACCAAGCCGGTTCCGCTGGTGAAGCGGGTGGATTCCATCAGCGGGAATACCCTTGTAACATCTTTCTATGGTGAGAAAGGCCGGAAGATCAACGGACAGTGGTTCAGGAACGGTTCCGGTCAGGATTCCATCCTGGTGTTCCACCGGGTGGTGAGAAGCCGGAAAGGGAATGTGACCGTCTCTTCGTATTACACGTACGACGAGGAACAAGGCTCCGTCCTTCCGCTGGAGACAAAGACGGACGCTTACGGTAATGTGACCTCCTATTTCAGGAAGGAGACCACGACCGACCCGAACGGTATCGTATCGAAGTACCGGATCTATGACGCCGGGGGGAAGATCGTGAAGTCGATGATGTACTTCATCCAGAACGGGCAGCAGATAGGCCGTGCGGTATGCGGCATAGACGGTACGCCGGTACGCTGCAGAAGCTGGGAAGAGGAAGGATTCGAGTATTACAAGATCTATTTCAACAAGAACAACGACAACAATTACGCCAATATACGTGCCGTGAACGAGTGGGAGGACAACAGCGTGCTGTATGACGGTGTCAGCTACTGGGAGACCGAATACCTGGACTGCAAGGGGCGTCTTTTCATCTATGGGAAAAAGAAGTACATCATCTCCAATTCGTACAGCCAGATGAATTTCGTGACCCCGACCGACCTGAGCGGCCATTACATTCCTTACCTGCACATCCTGGACAAGGAAAGTGTACTGTACCGGGCCGGACTGAAGGACGGCGACCGGATTGTGGCCTGTGGGCGGTGGAGCTTCGGGATGGATACACGGATGTTGGAACAGGAATGGAAACGGATCGGGGCGGAACCCAGTGTGATCACGGTGTTGCGGCCGGATATCCGGAGAGGTTATGCGGAAGTGACAGAGCGCATAGGTGCCGGAGCGGAGGAAGGACCGGGTGCCGAGTTCCATGTGCTGGCTCTGACCGGTACGGAGTATGAATGGGTTCAACGACAAATGGAAAAGGAGGACTGACACATGAAGAAAGCGTTATTGTTCCTGCTTCTGGCTGCCGGCATCACGGTAGCCGAAGCGCAGCAGCTGAGCCGTTTCAGACCCAACGAAGAGACTAGGCTGGTACTTGAAAAACCTGCTCCAAGAGTGGTAAAGGCAAAAGCGGGGGAAGCTGCTCCCGAACCCGACTATGTACTGTACCGGGACATTACCCGCAGGTATTCGTGGATTGTGGGAAAGGGCGACCCCATTACCCAGGAGGTGGCCGACCACCTGCCGTATTATTTCAAGCTGGCCCTGAAGAACGCGAAAGGGCACTGGCAGCATATACAGGCCATGCACGGTGATTCGCTGACATCGGACCACGGGCAGGGGACCTACATACTCGACCCCGAATCGGATACGTCGGACGAGAACCGTGAATGGAGAGACAAGCTGGCGCGGATATGCCAGTGGTATATCACGTCCGACCTTTCGGGCGAACAGGTGGCCGAAGAACGGGCCTACGACAAAAACAACTATATGATTTACGGGTTCCAGCCCATCAGGAACGGCAGGAACCGGGTGGTGGCAAGCTATACCAACGATTACGGTTATCCGGTGGATATTGCTGAATCGGGTAACTATGCCTATGGAAATGTGGTGATGATCACTTACGACAGGCACGGGTATGATTCCATCATTGACTACCTGGACGGGGCGGGTTTCCGGCGGCTGAACAACGACGGGGTGGACCAGCGCCAGTATACATACGATGAGAAAGGGCGTGTGCTGCGGAGCAGTTCGAACAATGCCGTAGGCGACTACATGATAGACAACTGGGGCAACTGCGGCAACGTCTATGAATATGACGATGCCGGCAACAGCTATACCATAACCCGGGTGGACCAGGAGATGCGGCCGATGCGGATGCCGGAAGGAAGGGCGGGGAAGCTGGAGACCTACATACGCTGCCTGGTGAAGCTTGACAAGTGGGGCAGGAAGCGGGAGATGGTCTTCCTGGATGCCGGAGGGAACCCCGATACGACCCTGGCCGGCATACACCGGGTGGTATACGAATATTCCGACACGGGTGAACTTCTGGGAGAGACCTTTTATGACCTGGACAATGACCCGCTGACATTCTAACCAGAAAGGAGGACGCTATGAAAAGACAACTGACAGGAATCTGCATGCTGCCGGTATGGCTGCTGCTGTCATGGCCGGTATTACTCTATCCGCAAAGCATCAGAAAGAGTGTGGGGCTTACCGGAAGGGAAACGGATGCCGTGATGCGGAATGACGGGGCAACGGAACGGACGGAGACGGAAAGACGGAAGGAAGTACGGAGCCGCAGCCTGTACGGGAACGATACGATATACAGTACACAGACCAAGAAACAGTATGGCTGGATACTTCCCATGGATACGATCAGTAAGGAGGATGCTTCACATAGAAGTCTGTCGTACCGTTTCACCCACCGCTATCCTTCCGGAAACTGGGGAAAGATGGAGACCATAGACGCTTACGGAAACTTTGCTTCCAGCTATTTGTCGCCTTATATCCTGAAGCTGGGTTCGGCAGATACGGATACCACGGCAAATGCCGAATGGATTGAAAAGCTGAAGACAAACTGCATTTATGAGTTTGTACCCGACCCGTCGGGAAAGAATGTCATTCAGGAACGTGTGTACGATAAGGACGGAAACATCGTGTATACCTACTCGCGCGTGCCGATAGGGAACGGACAATATATAGGCTCTTACAAGGACTGTTACGGCCTGCCTGCCGAAATGAGGAAGGATTCACTGTTTACCTACGGGACACTGGTGCGTCTGACCGAAGACCGGTGGGGGAATGATTCCATCGTGGAATACATAGATGCGAAAGGACGCCGGAAACCCAACTCGGACGGGGTAGCTATGGAGGCTTTCGCCTATGACAGGTACGGGCATGTCGTGCAGCAACAGTCGAGAGACGGGGATGGAAACCTGACCATCGACAACTGGAACAACTGTGGAGTGGAATATGAATGGAATGCCGACCACCAGAATGTTTCGTCCATGTACATGGACGACAAGTGGCAGCCGATGCGGATGCCGGACAGCCGGAATGTGGAAAGCAAGAAAAATGTCATAAAGATCCGATTTAAATATGACCGTTACGGCAGAAATACGGAGGAAGCCTATTATACGGCGGATGATGTGCCCGACACCAATGCATACGGGGTACACCGGACAGTCTATACATTCGATGACCGGGGGAATATGACGGAAGTGGTGAATTATGACAAGAACGGTGAGCCGACGGAGAGTTCCGCGGGTACGGCTTTTGTGATGCACGAATACGATGATGCCGGAAGAACCATACGAAGTGTTTATCTGGGAAAAGACAGGAAGCCCTGTTCGACAGAAGGGTATCTGTCGGGAGTTGTCTACAGGTATGATGACGAAGGTAACCGGATTCTGTATGAAGAATACAGTGTGGTAGACGGTAAGGAGATAAAGAGTTACATGGAGGAAACCGGCAAGGGTTATTCATTTGTCAGATGGGAGGATGGCAGTACCAGAATCGATTCACTGGATGCCCGGGGCCGTATTACGCTGCGTGCCTATTATGATAAAGACGGGAATCCGGATAAAAGCAAGGAGTTCGCTTTCAACAGGATCGAATATATAGAGCGCCCGAACCGATACAGATACACGGACAGCTATTATGACGGCAACGGACGTCTTTGCAATCCTTTCGGGGATTATGCGGTTGAGAAAATTGTACAGGATACATTATCGGAATCTGTCAGGAGCTTTGTCCGGACGTATGATGAACAGGGTGCACTGACAAAGTCTTACATATGGAGATACGACAAGAACGGCAATGTCCTCAGTGAGGATGATGCGAATGCCTACGGGGTAACGTGCCGTGCGGGGGGAGATCCTTCGATCCGGTATTACAGAGGGAAAGTCATGTATTCCACCTCGGGAGAGCAGCTGTCATCCTTTATCGGACGTGACGAGTTCGGTGAACCCGATTATGTATATTTTAGAACCGGCATCTATTATTATACGAAACTCCTGTATCAGGGAGGGGCGAAGCATTATGACGAGAATAACCAGCCTATAACCGACCAGGGCCTGTTCAAGGATGCGTGTCCGAAACTGATGACCATAGAGGTGACCGATTCGGCAGCTTACCGGCTGGGGCTCCGTGACAACGATTTGGTTCTGATTGACGGTGGATATGCCGCCGATGTCCTTTCACTCGGCATCACTGGAATAAGTGTTGATGACTTGATCAGGAGCTGGACACTCCATTCGGTGGTGGACGCCGGCCGGAACCGTAGCATGGTGGTGTTCCGGGTAGATCCGGAAACGTTGGAATACGGTCTGGTGAAGATAGACGGTCTGAAAGGTTCCCCCTCGGACCTGGGATACCTTGCCCACATCCGTTATCTGACCTGGAAACAGGTGGAACGGATCCAGGGCTGTGTCCTGGAAAATATGGAGTCGGATGCTCCATTGGTGAAGGAAAGAGACTTCGATGGAAAGGATTATTCGGGCAGTAATTGTCTTATTCTGGCTTATACCGACATGTACCGCAGTGAAAGGACCCTTCCGTACGGCAGGCTGGTTACCGATCCGGCGGTCCTGGTGGCCTCGTGTATGAAAGACGGTGACATGGTATGGAGGATGGGAGAGGATTCTTCTGTCTTTAAGAACATGCATTCAATGTTTCGGAGTAATGTTTCGGAATATCCGGACCTGCATTTCTTCCTGACAAGAAACGGTAGGGATGTGGTTGACTGGGAATGTACTGAAAATTCCGTGAATACCCGGTGGCTTAAGGTAATGGTATCGGATGAGGTGTATGAGCAGTTGTTGCCGTTACTGAAACGTACGGAACCTGCCATTTCGCGCGAAATGACGGATGTTCCCCGGATAGAGGCCGACGGATTTGTGGGCACATGGGAATTCCGTTCCGGTGCAGCCGGTGATTCGCTCGACGTCAGGATGGTCTTGCTGAAGGACGGAACCCTGGAAGGTCATGTGGAAAAATACGCTTCGTTTATCTATGATGATGAAACATCGGTTATCGTCAGATACCGTCAGGATCTTGACGGGGAATGGCGCATATCGGGTAAGTTCCTGGAGTGGAGGCTTTCCGGAAAATTACAGCCGGAACTGGAATATATCAGTATGGTAGGAGGAGACAGCAGCAAGGAAGCGGAAATATGGTCTGTTGTCAAGAATATGATCAAAAATGACCCTGCCTACTTTACCGGGAGAATGAATGTCGGAAATTTGGACAATCTGTTTCTGGTGAAATCCCTTTCGGACGAAACGCTGGTCGTTGAGGGCCCCACGGTTATCTATACGCTGTCAAGGCTGGTAGCAAAAGAGAAGAAAAAAGGGAATGGCCTGGAGGAGACGCCCGCTTCCGCCAGAACGGTAAACCTGGTTAATGACACAGACTCCAGGCGGCTGGTAGGGCAATGGTGGACTACGATTCCTGAACTCCTTTTATCTTCGTGCGTACTTTCGTTGAAGGAAAACGGTGAAATGGAAGTCGATATGAAGGGGGATACGTCATGGGATAATGTAGACAGCACTACTGTGTTTGTCCACCTGAACTACAGGTTAGGCGGTCACTGGGAGTACTATGACAGATACCTGAATGTAACTTTTGATTATACGACATTGGAACCGTACGTCAGCTTTGACGTGAAGGGTTTCGAAGATGAAAAGGCGGCCGAAAGATATAAGTCTGGCCTATATCGCAATATCAATCATGTTGAAATGGCAGGTTCGATGATTGGGGAGGTTTCGGACTTTAAGGCGCAGAAGGTTGAGGATATTACCGATGACGGATTTACATTCGGAGGAGTACGGTTCATGAATGTAGAGGCTTCCGGCCGGAATTTCGAGGACCTGGCTGCCGACAAGGCTGTCGTGATAGGGAATGTGGAAGTTCCTGATGGAATGTTGGCCAAAGACGGTTATACAGGCAACTACATTGTGTTGAGGTGGTGTGACTGGGACTATACCATGCCGGTAAACGGATTTTTCGAAGAGCAGGAGAAAAAGAAAGACAAGAAGAAACATATAGTTCTCCTTCCTGTAGAATACTGGGGAAATCCGAACCGTTACGGTGAGGTTCTGGACCTGCGTTATCCGGCCGGTATGCTGGGAATCCGCCTGAGCAGCCATCATATTCCCTATAAGGATTATGTCAATGAGCTGAAGGAAGCATACGGGAAATGCCGGTAGGAACCAGGTGCTGTAAAGGTCCTGTTTGTGCAGGTTGACATTCGTTTCTGTACATATGTTGATATAAATGCTCTGTTTTTGTAGCTTTTTTGTCATGTAAATAAAAAAGGATAAAACTATATGTTAGCGACAAATTTTATAGTAAAAGATATTTGATATATGGATTTTTTTATAATTTTGTTGCATATATTTATTTTTTTAAAGGGCAAATAAGAGTTTAACCATAAATATCGTAATGCTATGTCTCAGAAACGAACTGTAATTCAGGGCTTGGAGCCTGATGATTCGCCTCAATACGGCAATCAGAACAACGGAGGTGGAAATTCCGGCTTTTATTCACGGAGGGAGCGTCCGGCCGGAAACGGACGTGGTACTTATGTGCCGGGAATGGGGAGTCCGGCTCCGAATTCACGTAATGATTCCGGCTATGCCGGACAACAAGGGGGTAGTGTTTCTGCCCAGCCGAATGATCCGGTACGCAAGTTCAAGAATTCGGGAAAGCCTGTAGTGGGTTTCCTTTATTCAGTGTCACGTACATTGGCCGGTGAGTTCTGGCCTTTGCAGATGGGGCAGAACACGATAGGTAAGGATCCGTCGTGCGACATCCAGCTGCTGGAAGGCACTGTTTCGGCCGATCATGCGGTACTGGTGGTACGCAAGATGAAGAATCCCGACAAGGTGATTGCATCCATCAGTGACGCCCGTTCTACAAACGGGACGATGCTGAACGGGCACAGCCTGGGTTTCTCGGCCGAGGAATGTTTCAACGGTGATGTCATTACCATAGGCGACAATTACGAGCTTTACCTGATTCTGGTAGATCCGCATACATTGGGCTTGTCGGTTGCTCCCAACTTCATACCGGTAGAAACTGAGCCTGAAGAGGAAGAAGAACCATACGGGCCGGCCCGGAGCGGTTATACCCGTCCGGGGAATTTCGGGCCTGTCCCTCCGCATTTCAACGGAGGCAGCACAACAGGCAGTGAGCCGGGTGGTGCCGGCCGTGGTACGGTTGGTATGGATGGATCATTCTCGGGAGGAAACAAAGGCGGAACCATGGGATTCTGACTGAAATGGCGGGTATGAGGACAGTGATATGCGTACAGTAGTGCAAAGAGCGAACGATCCATACCTTTATCTTTGGGTAAGGGGGGAATGGTATTGTTATAATCCGATGGAAGAGCCGCTGGGCAGTGGTGCCATGGGCGATGTCTATCTGGGTTACCGCTGCCGTACCGGTGAACTGGTGGCCGTAAAGCGTGTAAAGGATTTCTATGCCAACAACAGGCAGATCAGGGAACGCGCCCGCCAGGAAGCCTCACTGACTTTCCGTCATCCCAACCTGGTAGAGATGGTAGGCTATTGTGAATACGCTCCGGATGTGGGCCCGATCTTTATCCTAAGCCATTATGTACAGGGAGAGGATTCGGACGTTTACGTGAGACGTTTCGCGCAGTCGCCCGGGCGGGTGGATAAGATCTGTAAGGTGGTGGCCTATGTGTTGGACGCCCTGGCATATGTCCATTCGCGGGGGGTGGTACACCGTGACGTGAAGCCGTCGAACATCATGGTGGAGAACGGGACCAACGTGCGTTTGATGGATCTGGGGATTGCCCGGATGAACGGCGGCAACAAGTTCTCTTCGTTCGGGTTTATAGGAACCCCCGAGTATGCGGCTCCCGAACAGTTGCTGAGGGGGCAGAACGGGGAGGAGGCAGACATCAACGCTACGACCGACATCTATGCGCTGGGACTTACCTTTTATGAGCTGCTTACGGGGAAAAATCCGATGGCATGCGCTTCGGAAGCGGAGACGCTGACCCGTCAGATGAAAATGAAGCTTCCCGACAGTACGGCGGTTCCGAAAAGGCTGATGCAGGTAATCTGGAAGGCTACGGAAAAAGACCAGAAGAAACGTTATCAGACCGCACAGGAGTTCAAACGCGCGATTCAGGAGGCACTGCAGCCTGAGCTGTCTTTGCTTCAGAAAATAATGAACAAGTTATGGAACTAGAACAATTACATACGGAAGATAATGAGCTGGCCGTCGGCTTTGCCGAATCGAGGATAGGAGGACGGACAGAAAACCAGGATTCGTATGGGGCACTGCAGACACGCCACGGTTTTCTTGTAACGGTGTGCGACGGTATGGGAGGCGGTCCTGCAGGGAAAACGGCCTCGTCTATGGCTGTGCGGGAAATCATGGCCGGAGTGGAGGAAGCCGACGGGGAGGAAGATATGACTGCCCTTATAGCCGGCGCAGTACAGCGGGCGAACCGGGCTATCTGGCAACAGGGGCAGGAATATCCTGAACTGCGCGGAATGGGTACCACCGCTACGGTGCTTCTCCTTTCCAGACAGGCGGCCTATGTGGCACATGTGGGTGACAGCCGGATATACCAGTTGCGTGGACATTCGAGGGTTTTCCGTACGGGCGACCATTCGGTAGTGGCGCAACTGGTACGTTCGAAGGTAATCACCGAGGAGCAGGCTCGTTTATCGGCCCAGTCGAATATCATTACAAGGGCACTGGGCATACGTCCCGACGTGGAGGTGGATACCGCAGTGCTTCCTTATGAAAAAGGTGACCGTTTCATGCTGTGCACCGACGGTGTACACGGGTCGATGCCCGAAAAGGAACTTCTGAAACTGGTTACACGGACCAACTGTGTACTGGGAGCGCTGGTAGATGATATGGCCACCGTTGTAGATAACCTGGGCCGTAATTCGGGTGGCGGCCATGATAACCTGACACTTGCTGTAGTTGAAACTAAAAAGAATTCTATACTTAAATCAAAGATGTCAAAGAAAACGAAATTGATAGTGGGGGCCCTGTCGGTCGTTTGTGCTGCCAGTATTGTGCTGAATGTGGCACAGGCAGGCCGGGGAGGAACATTCGGGGCGCCCGTTCCCGCCGACAGCGTCTGCACCCTGGAGCAGAAGGTTTCGGTATATAAAGATTCTGTCAGACAGCTGAAAGATTCCATTGCCGTACTGAAGAAAATGAAACTGAACAAATCTAACGAATAAAACTGATTGCTATGAAAGTATATTCTATCGGTAGAGATACCAATTGTGATATTGTGATAAATGACAGTACGGATGTGGTGAGCCGTCGTCACGCAGTCCTCCATGTATATCCGTCGGGGAAGATGACCATTACAGACCAGAGCCATAACGGTACGTATGTGAACGGCATCCGGATCAATCCGAACGTGGCGGTTCCGGTGACCCGTAAGGACAACGTTTCGTTTGCGCATGTGGCCCGTCTGGACTGGGGGGTGGTACCCAATCCGGTAGGGGTCTTGCGTTATGTAGCTTTTGCCGTGCTGGGACTGATTGTGGTGGTTGGAGCCTTTTTCGGAATAAGGGCGATGACAGGAGGAGATGATCCGCAGCCGGCCGGAATGCAGGTTGACAGTATTTCGGTCAATGCCGCAGCCAAGAGGCTGGAACAGGAAGAGCGGGAGAAGAAAGAGCAGGATTCTATCCGGCAAGCCCGTGCCGATTCCATCGACCGTGCCCGGAAGGCGGAAGCTGAACGGAAGAGAAAGGCCGCCGTACAGCAAAAACGGGCAGACGAACAGAAAAAAGTGGATGGGCAGAAAGAAGAGCAACCTGCAAAAGAGAATGGAACTTTCCGCCGCCGTGGATAAGGATATTATGAAAAACAACTAAATTATATTAAGCTTATGAGACTGTTAAAGATTGGTCGCGACGTAAGTTGTGATATCGTATTGCATAGTGACAAGGTTAGTGCATTGCACGCCGAACTGACCTTATTGGATAACGGAGACATACTGCTGGAGGATAAGGGCAGTTTCAACGGTACGTTTGTAATGGGGCAGCAGGTGAAGCCGGGAAAACCGGTGAAGGTCATGCGTGGTGATACCATCACTTTTGCCGACGTGGAACTGCAGTGGATGCAGGTGCCGATGCCGGAAGACAATTCACGTTACAAGGCTATATGGGGTGTAGGTTCACACTTCAACAATGACATACAGTTGTCGGGGCCTACCGTGAGCCGTTACCATGCCACCATAAAGCGGGAAAAGAACAACAAGACCTATATATTTGACCACAGCAAGAACGGTACGACAGTAGACGGGCGTAAGATTGCGCCGAATACGGCCTGCCCGATTACGCGGAAAAGCGTAGTGGTTTGCGGCGGAGTACCGCTGGATATGAACCGCCTTGACTGGCCGGGTTTCAATTGGAAGTCGGTCGGGATTGTGGCAGCTGTCATAGTGGTTCTGGCCGGTCTGGGGCTGGGTATCTGGAAATGGGTCGGCGGTTCGTCGAAGCTGGATGATTCGCAACTATACGCGCGTTATAACAATTCTGTGGTGTTACTTATCGGGGTATACCATTATGAATTGACTATTGAAGGCGTCGATATGAGTAAACTGCCTGTAGATTTTCCGTTGCCGTTGAAATTTGTACGTGTCAACAATGAATTCCTGTCGGTACCGGAGCAGTATTCCAGTGAGATCATTTCGCATTTCGGCCAGTATTCGGGTACAGGCTTCTTCATTTCCAAGGACGGTAAGCTGGTTACGAACCTGCACGTGGTAAAGCCATGGCTGGGAAATGACCAGATCAAGGGGCTTGAAGCCGCCCTGAAGGAAAAATACGCCCAATGGGCCGCTCAGAAGGATTTCTTTGGAATCCTGGCAAGTGACGGGGCCACTCCGTATTCGGCCTATACTTCATTGATCAAGGTGAAGGGTGTACTGGACAATATCCTGTTGATACCTCAGGGCAGGTATCTGTCATCAGACAATGCCGTGACCTGCAGAGTCCTTTCGGCCGGTGACAATATAGACAATGACGTGGCTTTGGTACAGTCGAACCGGGCAGAGATTCCTTCGGGCTGCCGTTATATCAACGTGACTGATTCAATGGATGTAAATGACAAACAGCTGCATGTGGGCAAACATGTATATACCATCGGTTTCCCGTTCGGAACCGGTCTGCAGGACGACAAGTCGGAGAAAGGTCTTCAGGTACTTGGACGTGGCGGTAACATCATTCAGGCAGATACAGAGTATCGGTTCGGCTTTGACGCCGCATCGTTTCATGGTGCAAGCGGTTCTCCTATCTTTGACGACAAAGGTATGCTGATAGGTGTATTGAACTCGGGTGTGGAGATTACCCAGGGATTCAATTACGGGATCAAGGCCAAATATGTAAAGGAACTTTTGGAGACTCCTTACAAAAAGTAATTCTAAAATCGGGAGGCAATTATGAAGAAACTGGCAATTTTGTTCGGGATGTTCCTTGCCTGCTGTCAGGTGGCAGAGGCAGTGGTTGTCCAGAAGATCATTCTGAAGAATGGTTCCGAACTGAACGGTTACATACAGAAACAGGATGACAAGGGAAACCTTACTTTCCAGTCGGATTTTGCACTGATCTGTCTGAAAGCGGATGACGTGAAGCGTATTTCAGACGGAAGAGCCTATGATATCAAGTCGCTCGACAAAGCCTGGATTGACTGGGCAGAGAAGCATGACGCTTTTGAGGGTACCGGAGATGGACGCAAGCTTGTTCTCCATGACATCGTGACAAAAGACAAGACGGTCATGAAGGTACGGATTCTGGAACGGGGTGCTACAGTGAAATACCTGGAGATGGCTCCGGGCACGTATTTCCTGCAATGGAAGGACGTGGAAGCCATCCGGGGCGAAAAACGTCCGAAGACTGCACTTTCGGGTATCAACCGTATCTACAAGCTGAAGACGGGTCAGGAAGTGGAAGGAGAGTATGCCGGGGAAACCGATACGACCCTGAGCCTGTATCTCGACAACGGTGTGGTGCAGTCGTTCAAGATAGGTGACGTGGTCAAGTATACGTTCCGTCCGGTCAATCCGGAACAGACCCTGTTTGAACAGAGTGAGTTGTTGGATGTAATCCGTCTGAAGAAGGGTATGACCGAAATGAAGGGAATCATTATCGAGCAGAATTACGGTGGAAAGAATGATTCGGAAAATTATTTTCTGCTGCAGCAGGCAGACGGTGCCATCCAGAGCGTCAAGGTTTCGGACATTGATGAGGTGAGGAAGGAGATCAATCCTCGCTACAGTCCGAAGTATGATGTCCTGCTGGCCGCAGGGGAAGTCATGGTTAACCGCCAGAAAGTGACTGCCGTCAATGTTACTGAAGATGATGATTTACTGGTATTGGCATCGGCCGGAAAGAATCCGGACATTCAAAAGGGCGACGGCAATACCACATTGGTTACGGTTGAATATAATTGTGCTGACGGGGCTGGTACAGAAGTTTTCCAACTGGTGAAGGTGACCACATCGGTAGTGAAAAAGAAAACAGTCCATAGTTTCAGCTACAAGGATCTGGTGAATGCGTCCTACCGTCCTGTAAGTCTGGAAACGAGTGTGAACAATACAACGAAGGTTGAGTATAAGATAGACGGGGTCGGAATGTTCGCGTTATATGACGCCAAGAGCCGTACGGCTATCCCCTTTGTGATAAAAAAGTAATTGTTTTTTAACCTATGTCGGCCGTTCAGATTATTTCGGAAAGATTCCCTGTCCGTGGTGTCGGCAGTTCCATGATAGGAGGCCGGGCGGAGAACCAGGATGATTGGGGGTATATGGATACTCCGCTGGGTTTTCTGGTTGTGGTGTGCGACGGAATGGGCGGAGGTCCCGGCGGAAAGACCGCATCCTATATCGTGAAAAACGAACTGATGCGGGTGCTCGGATCATGCAGTCCGCAGATGTCGCGCAGGCAAGCCCTGCAGAAGGCTGTTACCATAGCCAATGATGCCTTGTACAGCAAGATGGAGGAGGTTCCCCAGCTCAGAGGTATGGGCTCTACGCTGGTGGCTATCCTTATCAACGGGGAATCGGCGATAATAGCCCATTTGGGCGACAGCCGCTGTTACCGGATACGGGGCGGCAGACAGGTTGTATTCCGTACGTCCGACCATTCGCTGGTGAACGAACTGGTGCGCAACAAGGCGATGACAGAAGAGGAGGCACGTACTTCTCCACAGTCGAATGTCATTATGCGTGCTTTGGGAAGTACCAGTAACCATACGCCGGAATTCGATGAACAGCCTTTCAGAAAAGGTGACAGGTTCGTATTGTGTACCGACGGTATATGGGGAGTGATGCCGGCTGAGGAACTTGAGATGCGTTTTACAGGCTATCCCGACATGCAGTCGCTGGTGTCTAACCTGGATATGGAGACAGACCGTATAGGAATGTCTCAGGGGGGGCATCATGACAACCATACGATAGCGGTAATTGAAACGATGATGGATTCAAGACTTAAAGACAAGATGGACAGACAGATTCGGATTATACTTGGTGCCTTGTCGGTATTTCTGCTGGCAAGCATTGTGTTGAATGTCTTTCTCTTTATCCGAAACGGGAAAGAGAACGGTGAATTGCGTGATAGGGTAAAGGACCTGGTGAGTAAGGTAGAGCATCTGCAGCCGTATGAACTGCGCTATACCCAACTGATGGAAGGGGGAACACTGGATTCGGAAAGGCTGATAAGAATGCTTGACCGGGAAAATGACTCTTTACGCAATGAGCTGGAAGCATTGAAGGCAGAACTGGAAGCACTTGGACAATCGGGAAAAAGAGACGTTGCGGAAGAGCAACAGGTTAAGGACAAAGGAAAGGTGGATGCCGAAACACCCGCCGTGATACTGGATAAGATTCTGGGACATCTGGAACAGATGAAGACAATAGCCCGTTCGTCACAGCAGGATATTTCGAAAGCCAAGCTTCAGTGCCGTAACAAGATTCTGGAGCTGTTGGAACAGTTTGATGAACGGACCGGAGGGCAATACGCCTCCGAGACGGCAAAGATAAGGAATCAGCTTGGCGATGAGGGTATGGCCATGCTGGTAGACCGTCCCGGTTCTGACGGCCTGTACAGAAGTACCCGGAAGGCTCAGGAGGTATTGACGGAAATTCAGGCGACATTAAAGAAGATAAAGGAAAAGTTATAACATATAAATTAAAGAGAGGAGTATTATGTCTTTGATAAGAATACAAGGAGAGACGGAAAGACGTAACGGGATCTGCTATCAGGTGGATTCGGACGACCAGCCGATAGGTGTGGGCGGTATGGGGCAGGTGTTCAAAGGTATCTGTGTGAACGAGAAGACTGGTTCCACGCGTCCGGTAGCTATTAAATTCCTGTATGACGACCTGCCGCCGCAGGCCATCGAACGGGCGCGGAGAGAGGCTTCCATCCGTCTGCGGAACGATAATCTGGTGGAAATGCTGGGCTTTATCGAGATATCTGAAACCATTCAGAACGGTGCGGTGGTGAAACATTATCATGTGGTGAGTGAACTGCTTACCGGCGTTTCGCTTTCGGATATACTGGAAGGGAAGACCAAGGACCGGAACGGTGAAGAGGTGGCTTATGCCGTGAAGTTACTGCAGGATTTCAGGAACGATCCGGAACATTTTGCCAAGATTGTGGTGGTGAACGTGCTTTCGGGACTGATGGCCTTGCATGACGCCGGATACATTCATCGTGACATAGATCCGTCGAATATCATGGTGACTGCCGACGGGCACATCAAACTGATAGATTTCGGTATATGCAAGCAGATGAACAACCTGACTACAAACGACAGGCCGCTTACCGTTTCGGGCCGCTTTATGGGAAAGCCTGAATATGCCGCTCCCGAACTGGCGATAGGGGATGTGAAGGCTCAGAACCAGACAACCGACATTTATGCCGTGGGAATCCTGCTGTACCAGTGTATTGTAGGGCATACGCCGTTTGAGGGAGCCTGCCATGAGATTCTGGAAAAACAGCTGAAGGAAAAGCTGCCCCTGAAGGTAATCAAAGACAAGAACCTGCGTGAGATTATAGGCATAGCCTGTGCGAAGAAGCAGGAGCAGCGTTATCAGACCTGTGCCCAGATGCGTGTGGCGCTGGAAACCATGAATGCGGGAGGCATGGGTATGCCGGCAAAGAAGAAAAAAATATTACTGGCGGCGGCCGTTGTGGTGGTGGTAGTGATAGCAGGTGTCCTGGTAGCCGTAAACAGCAGGCAGGACGAGGCCGAGCAGCTGGCGCGACAGGCTGAATTCGAACAGCAGAAGACCCAATTCGAGGCTGACATCAACGAATTGAAGGATGAAGCCGACAAGAAGCTGGTGCTGGGGCTGAAGAAGGAAACGGACGATTATGAACAGATACTGATGAGTGCCTATACCATTTATGAGTCCATCCGCCAGAAGCTGGAGCAGGATTCGGTGTACGGAGTGTCATATCCCGATCTGGAAGAGAAGATGACGTCGGTTTCACTGGCGTTGGATACCATCCGGTTGGATTTGCTGGATCAGGCCGACCAACTTGAAGTATTGGGTGAAAGTGAAATGGCGGGTTCGTGCCGCCAGCGTGCCGAATCAATAGGTGAATTTAAAAAAAATAGATGAAGGTTATGAGTTTAGTGAAATTTTGCAGAATGTTGGTTTTTGTCCTGATGCTTTGCGTGCCGGCAGGTATGGTGGCACAGTCGAACGGGGACAAACTGTTTATGGAAGGGCAGCAGTTGCAACAGGTGCAGACAATAGCATCGCAGAATGCCGCCATCAAGAAATTCCGTGCAGCAAAGGTTGTTTATACTACGGCGGAAAAAAAGAAGATATGTGACAATCAGATTGCGATTTGTAACAATAATATCAGGGCAATCCGTGCGAAAAACAGTTCAGGAAGTAAATCCCAGAATACCACACAGTCGGAACCAGCTGTGACTTCAAAAAAGAAAACTCATAAGAATGTGGAACTGAGTCTGTCGGAAACCCGTCTGGACTTCAAGTCGAAGCCCAAGGAAGGGGCTACCCAGAGTGTGGAGGTGGAGTGTAACTATGACGACTGGGAAATCGCTTCCAATCCGGAGTGGGTTACGGTTTACCTGAGCGAGAAGAAGTTTACGGTAGAAGCCGAAGAGAATACCGGGGAGGAAGACCGTTCGGGAGTCATTGTGGTGAAATGCGGTGACAAGGAAGTGAATCTCGTGGTGAACCAGGACAAGAGAAAAAATGTTGAAAAGGTGATGGACAAAGTAGGCGGTTTCTTCAAGAAAAAGAAATGACGGCATGCCGGTTCCTGTCGTCCGGTGATCAGGACAAAATGAAAAATGATAGATGGAAAAGCCCCCGGGAGGAATTCCCGGGGGCTTTTTTCTTATCTATGTAACATGCGTGGGTGATACATGTAACATGATTTTTTCTTCCGTTCTGTATATGTGGATAATTTTGTGAGATAGGAAGCTTTTTGAAGATACTTTTATTACACATAGATATTAATAATGAAAAACACAAAATAATTTGAACTATGAAAAAGCAATTGCTGTTATTTTCTTTTTTATTGGGTTGCGGCATGTCGGTTGCTGATGTAGCGGCTGCAGACCGGGGTCTTCCCCAGCAGGACGGGGACTACGGATACCGCTACACTGCGGGCGGACAGACCACACGGATCGTGCCGCTGGCCGATAACGCCGTACGGATCATCAAGCCGGGAGAAGGCGGACATGACCTCCCCGAAATGGTATATGTGGAAACGGAACATCCGAAGTACAAGGTAAGGAAGGCCGACGGGAAGGATGTGGTGGAACTGAAAGGGCTGAGCGTGGAAGTATCGGCCGGAGGTATCCGCTTCCTGTCGCCCGACGGCAGGCTGCTGCTGGCCGAAGAGGGGTGCAGCATCACCCCGTCGGAGGTGCAGGGCGAGAAGACCTGCATTGCCGAACAGGGATTTCACACCGATAAGGACGAGTACCTGTACGGACTGGGACAGTTCCAGGACAATTACCTGAACGTGCGGGGACTGAGCCGCCGGCTGACGCAGGTGAACACCCAGATATCCATCCCCTTCGTGATCTCGAGCAAGGGATACGGGGTGCTGTGGAACAACTACGGCATGACGGAGTTCAATCCGGCATCGGACAAGGTGGCCATGCAGCGGAGCGCCGCAGGCGGGAGCACGACGACGGTGAACGTGACTTCCACTACGGGCGGGGTGACCGAAGTGCGCCAGAGCAATGTGTTCACGGCCGAGATTGACGTGCCTACGGGCGGACAGTACGCCCTGCTGCTGGATGTGGGCAGCCGGATGGCACGCCGCCACAACCTGAAGGTGGACGGGAAGACCGTGATCGAGATGAACAATCTGTGGCTGCCGCCTACAGCTTCGGTCATCGTAGACCTGAGCGCGGGGAAGCACCGGCTGGAATCGGAACTGACCAAGGACGACAACCCTACCGTATATTACCGGAAGGTGGACGACACCACGGTGTTCCGTTCGCCGGTATCGGACGGCATCGACTATACCTTCTTTGCGGGCAAGGCCGATGACGTGATCGCTTCCTACCGCCAGGTGACGGGCGGATGTCCCCTGATGCCTGCCTGGGCCCTGGGATACATCCACTGCCGGGAGCGCTTCCACTCGCAGGACGAGCTGCTGGGTACTGCCGCACGGTTCAGAAGCGAAAAGCTGCCTGTAGACATGATTGTTCAGGACTGGCAGTACTGGGGCAAGTACGGCTGGAATGCCATGAAGTTCGACGAGGAGTTCTACCCGTCGCCCAAGGCGATGACCGACAGCCTCCATGCCATGGACATGAAGTTCATGCTTTCGGTATGGTCGAAGGTTGATCCCAACTCGGAACTGGGCAAGCGGATGGCCGCCCGTTCCTATTATATAAAGGATACCCAATGGATTGACTTCTTCAACCGTGATGCGGCAGCCTACTACTGGCAGAACATGCGCGACAGTCTGCTGAAGCCTTGCGGCATAGACGCCCTGTGGCTGGATGCCACCGAACCCGAGAACGACGACCTGCTGGGACGCCGTGTGGACGCGGGCCGCTATCCAGGCGAGGTGTTCCGCAACATCTACCCGATGGTGGTGAACCGTACCGTATCTGACGGGCTGAGGAAAGACCTGGGCGACCGCCGCGCGATGATTCTTACCCGGTGCGCCTACACCGGCATGCAGCGTTACGGATTCGCCACATGGTCGGGCGACGTAGGTAACGACTGGGAGACTTTCCGCCGCCAGATTGTGGCCGGTCTGGGAATTTCCGTATGCGGTATACCCTGGTGGACCTATGACGCCGGAGGTTTCTTCCGTCCGGGCAACGGCCAGTATACCGACAAGGCTTACCACGAACGTTTCCTGAGATGGCTGCAGACATCGGTCTACCTGCCGCTGATGCGTGTGCACGGATACATGACCGATACCGAATTCTGGAACTACGGGGAAGAGGTGACCCGCCTGGCCCGCAAGTCGCTCGAACAGCGTTACCGCCTGCTGCCCTACATCTATTCCGGAGCTGCCGGAGTGACGATGGACGGAGGTACGCTGATGCGTCCGCTGGTGATGGATTTCCCTGCCGATACCGCAGCCCTGGCCCTGAAGTACCAGTACATGTTCGGGCCGTCGCTCCTGATTGCGCCGGTAGTGGAACCGGGAATCAAGTCGATGGAAGTGTACCTGCCGCAGACACAAGGCGGATGGTATGACTTCAACAGCGGCCGCTATGCCGGAAACGGAGGCCGTATCAGTGCCGGTGTATCGATGGAGACCATTCCTGTGTACGTGAAGGCCGGAAGCATCGTCCCGATGGCTTCGAAGACCGGCGGTGTGGCCGAAGCCCTGGCATCGGACCTCGAGATACGTATCTATGCGGGAAGCGACGGTACGTTCCGCCTCTATGAAGACGAAGGCGACAACTACAACTACGAAAAAGGAGCCTGCGCGGAGACACGCATGGTATGGGATGACGCCCGGAAACAGCTCACCATAGAAGGACGTAAGGGCAGTTATGACGGAATGCCTGAGAAACGCCGGATGAAGGTGGTTGTGGTATCCGGTCGTACAAGCCTCCGGAAAGAGATGAAGGAAGTGGTATACGACGGAAAGAAGATGACACTTGATTTTTTAACCTTGAAATAAATTTGATAAAATAGAAATGTTATGAAGAACCGATGGATTGTACCCATCGCATTCCTGCCGCTGCTGGGCCTGGTGCCCATGCAGGCTGCAGGGATGGAAGGTACTGTGATGACAACAGCCTGCCTGCAGCCGGGAGCCGCCGCAGAAAAACTCCTGTCGCCCGACGGCAGGATATGCCTTACATACAGTGAAGTACAGGGGAACGGAATTTCCTTCAACCTCAGCTATACCGGTAAACAGGGACAGACGGAAGTGATGACCCTGCCGTATACCGGCATGCAGACCCGCAAGGGAAGAGGGGCGGGGCTCAGGCTGGAGCGTGTGGACAAACCCGTACATATTTCGGAAAACTATACCATGCTGACCGGCAAGCGGAAGGTGTGCAGCAGCGAGGCGGAAGAGTATCTTTTCCATTTCACCGATTCGCTGGGCAAGCCTTTCGACATGCGGGTGCGCCTGTATGACGACGGGATCGCTTTTCGCTATGAACTGCCGGGACTGGACAAGGATACACCGGCCAGTGAACTGACCACCTACCGGATTGCGGAGGGCACCCGACGCTGGATGCAGAAGTTCAACCTTTCTTATGAAGATTTCTTCCCGATGAGCGAAACCGGTGAGGGCGAGAACCGTCACTGGGGCTATCCGGCGCTGATACAGGCCGGAGAAGATGTGTGGGCCCTGCTCTCGGAAGCCGACATAGACCGGATGCAGAGCGCTTCGTCACTGATGAACGACGTGCTGGCTACCGACTACCGGGTGGTTCCGGCCGAAAATGACCGGGAGATAACCGGCGACTGGCACACGCCGTGGCGGGTGGCCATCGTAGGATCGTTGAAGGATGTGACGGAATCGACGCTGGTTACCGACGTGAGCCGTCCGAACCGCCTGAAGGATACCTCCTGGATCCGTCCGGGAAGTGTATCGTGGATATACTGGGCCTATAACCGGGGTTCGAGAGACTACCAGCTGGTAAAGCAGTACATTGACATGGCAGCCGAGCTGAAGCTGCCTTATGTGTTGATAGACTGGGAATGGGACATCATGGGCAACGGAGGTACCATAGAAGATGCCCTGAAGTATGCCGCCGAACGGAATGTGCGTACCCTGCTGTGGTACAATTCTTCTACGGCGTGGACTACCAACGGGGCGGGGGGACCGCTGTTCAAGCTGAATGCTCCCGAGAACCGCGAGAAGGAATTCGCCTGGCTGGAAGAGCACGGAGTGGCCGGCGTGAAGATCGATTTCTTTGAGGGCGATACCGAGCCTACCATGGAATACTGCCAGGATTTGCTGGAATCGGCCGCACGCCACAAGCTGATGGTGAACTTCCACGGGGCTACCATTCCGCGCGGATGGCAACGTACCTATCCGAACCTGATGAGTGTGGAAGCCGTGTACGGGGCCGAATGGTACAACAACGCTCCGGTGCTGACCGACAAGGCCGCCGCGCATAACGCCACCCTGCCGTTTACCCGTAACGTGGTGGGTCCGATGGACTATACGCCGTGTACCTTCTCCGACTCCCAGCATCCGCATATCACCAGTCATGCGCACGAGCTGGCCCTTCCGGTGGTGTTCGAATCGGGACTGCAGCACTGGGCCGACAAGCCCGAGAGCTACCTGGCACAGCCGGAAGCGGTGAAGACATTCATGGGACAGCTGCCTGTGGCGTGGGATGAGACACGGCTGGTATCGGGCTATCCGGGCGACCACGTGATCATGGCCCGCAGAAGCGGGAAGCAATGGTATGTGGGGGCGCTGAACGGGAAAGATACGGCCTGCAGCTTCCAGATGGACTGGTCGTTCCTGAAGGAGGGCCGTTACCGCCTTACCCTGTTCGAGGACAGCGGCGACAAGGCCAGTCCGTGGAAGATAACGGAAGTGACGGTCGACAAGGGTTCGCTGCCCGGCACGCTGGACGGACAGCCCCGCGGCGGATTCGTGGCTGTGGTACAGCCCGAATGAGTGCCGGACGGAGCGATGCCCTATGGCAACAGGAAAGAATATACCTTTATAATATATAAATGATAATTTGTTAGCATTATGGAAAACCTGAAAAAGACAATCGGAACCTGCGCCGCCTCCATGGCACTGGCCATTCTGGTTCCAGGTGCGGCTTTCGGACAGAATACCGCCGACGACGTGAAACTGAACATGCCTATCATACAGACCAAATACACGGCCGACCCGGCTCCGATGGTATATAACGATACCGTATATCTGTATACCACCCACGACGAGGACGATGCCGAAGGATTCAAGATGCGCGACTGGCTGCTGTATACCTCGACCGACATGGTGAACTGGCAGGACCGCGGTGCGGTGGCCTCACTGAAAGATTTCGAATGGTACAAGGGCGACAACGGCGCATGGGCCGAGTGCGTGGTGGAACGTGACGGCAAGTGGTACATGTACTGCCCGATACACGGCCACGGAATAGGAGTGCTGGTGGCCGACTCGCCTTACGGTCCGTTCAAGGACCCGCTGGGCAAGCCGCTGGTATGGCAGAAGGAACACTGGGACGACATCGACCCGACCGTATTCATAGACGATGACGGCCAGGCCTACATGTACTGGGGAAACCCGAACATCTACTGCGTGAAGCTGAATAAAGACATGATATCCTATTCGGGCGAGATCATGAAGATGCCCCACATAGAAGACTACCAGGAAGGGCCGTGGTTCTACAAGCGCAACGGACATTATTACCTGGCCTTCGCTTCGACCTGTTGTCCGGAAGGCATCGGCTACGCCATGAGCGACAAGCCGCTGGGACCGTGGGAATACAAGGGACACATCATGGACCATACGGTGCGTACCCGCGGTAACCACCCGGGCATCATCGACTACAAGGGCAAGTCGTACTGCTTCGGCCTGAACTACGACATTTTCCGCCTGGAGACCAGCCGCCATGCCGAACGCCGTTCCGTATCGGCCGCCGAGATGACCTACAACCCCGACGGAACCATCCAGGAACTTCCGTACTTCCATGACTGTACGCTGAACCAGATAGAGAATTTCAATCCGTACCGCCAGGTGGAAGCCGAGACCATGGCGTGGGGATACGGACTCAAGACCACCCCGAAGAACGAATGGGCACGCGACCGCTGGAACCAGCTGGTGACCGGTGTTGACGACGGCGAATACATCCTGGTGAAAGGCGTGGACTTCGGCAACGGTGCCGGAAGCTTCGAGATTTCGGCTTCGTGCCATCTGTACGGAGGATCAATAGACATCGTGCTGGACGCGGAAGACGGAACAAAGATAGGTACCGTACAGATTGCGAACACCAAGACCCAGCTCAAGACCTTCAAGACCGACGTACAGCCGGTGAAGGGAGTGCACGACCTGTACCTGGTGTTCCACGGCTGCAAGAAGCAGCAGCGTAACCTGTTCATGCTGGACTGGTGGAAATTTACGGCTGCCGAATGAACGGCTGAAAAATAATTTCTACCTAACACAGGCCTATCCGACAAAACTCTACATGGACCATGCGGGGGATGTTACCTTTGCAGTGTAAGATGAAAGGTTGCAACCCCCAGGTCTTCGACAGATGTTTAACGTTTAAAAAGTAGAGTTTTATTATGGACAGAGCAGTGACCTACTCGGTAGTACCGAGAAAGAACCCCAGAGACCCTGAAGGTGAAGTGAAATATTACGCACAGGCACAGGCCCGCGGCGTGATGAGCATCCGCATGATGGCGGAACGTATCCAGAAATCGTGTACAGTGACCCGCGCCGACATCATGGCGGTGCTGGTAGCCCTGAGTGAAGTGGTGACCGAAGGGCTGCAGAACGGCGAGATTGTCCGTCTGGGCGATCTGGGCTCGTTCCAGATAGGTCTGAGCGGGACAGGAGCGGTGACGAAGGACGAGTACAGCGCCAGCCAGATAGAAAAGGTGCGCATCAACTTCCGTCCGGGAGCCGACCTGATAGCCGCCATCAGCGGCCTGTCGTACCAGCGTGTGGCAGCCAAGTCGGGCGAAGAGGAAGATACGGTGGATACGGCCGGAAGCGGAGAGGATGAAACCGGTGTACAGGGCAACTAATCTCTGTGAGGGATGAAAGTAAGGTGGAAACTTTTTCTTTTCCGGCTCCTGAAATGCCTGTTCTGCCTGCTCAAGGGCAGCGGCGGTAAAGAGGACCGGAACACACCAGGTGATAACGAAAGGTTATCGGGGTAATGTAATGAAGACTGTACCCAGACAATAAAGCCGGACGGAAGCCGGTACGCAACGTACCGTTTATCCGATCCGGCTTCCTTATGCTTAAATAATGTTAATAGCAAGCAAATTTTTTATATAGAAGCATGTTACATAACATAAAATCCTTACCTTTGCACTGTGTTTTTCATGGTATTAGATTTAAGGTTAATGAGATTGGGAATCTGGGAAGATTCCCTTTTTTCGTTTTAGGCCCCTGGGGCCCGCCATTCCGGCGTTTACATCCCCATCTGCTCCACAATCCGTTCATGGATGGCCTCTCTGGAGAGGAAGCTTCCGTCACTGCCGGCACATTCGATGCAGCGGAAGTCGGGCTGTTCCTTCACCAGCTTGAGGTATTCCGCGTACACGTTCCGCTGGAGTTCGAGCGACTGCTCATGGATATCCTCCTTCCCGTTGAGGTAATTGCGGTCGTCGCCTTCCCTTTTGGTCGTGAGCGACCTCCGTACCGCTTCGAAAGGTACGTTCAGGAAGAAGCAGCGGTCGGGCCGTGGCAGGCGGTTGGTATTGAATTCGAAATCGAGGATCCACTCCTTGAGCCTTTTCTTCTCTTCTTCATCCTTGAGTTTGGCACACTGGAAAGCTATGTTGGAGTACACATAGCGGTCGGCCAGCACGTCATACCCCTCATCGAGCCACCGGTTGATGGTAGCGATGTGTTCCATGCGGTCATTGGCGAAGAGCAGCGCCACCAGTTTGGGGTGTACCGCTCCCACCGGTCCGTATTCGCCCCTCAGGAATTCGGCCACGAGCGTGCCGTATATCCCCTGGTTGAGCATGGGGAAATGAATGTACTTATGTGTGATACCCTTGCGGTCAAGTTTCTCTTTCAGCAGTTCGAGCTGGGTGGATTTTCCGCATCCGTCCAGTCCTTCGATTACCCAAAATCGGCCTTTCATCTTGTTCCTTTCTGTTAAATGTAAATTAAACGGTGGGTCGTTATCCGACCGAATCATGCGATTCACCTGCAAACTTAGTCAATTTTGTCGGGAATAATGAAGTTTATTTGTTGGATTATTCCAAGTATTTTACCTATATTTGCTTTTCATAAAGCAAACAGAAAGAACCTATGAACATCAAATTCCGGCTGATCATCATGAACTTCCTGCAGTTCGGTGTGTGGGGAGCTTACCTGACCTCGATGGGTACCTATCTGGCAAGCAACGGATTAGGAAGCCATATCGGCATATTCTATGCGATGCAGGGAATCGTTTCACTTTTCATGCCCGCCATTCTGGGTATCATAGCCGACCGGTGGATTCCGGCCCAACGCCTGTTGGGGATGAGCCATCTGCTGGCCGCACTCTTCATTGCGGGGGCAGGGTATTACGGCATGACGGCGGGCGAGGCAGTGTCTTTCCCGGTGCTGTTCACCTTCTATTCGCTGAGCGTGGCCTTCTATATGCCTACCCTGGCGCTGTCGAACTCGGTGGCCTACAATGCACTTGACCAGGCCAAGCTGGATACGATCAAGGCCTTTCCTCCCATCCGGACATTCGGGACCATCGGGTTTATCTGTTCGATGTGGCTGGTAGACCTGCTGGGATTCCAGGCCAGCTACATGCAGTTCTTTGTGTGTGCCGTGATCGGGCTGCTGCTGGCCGTATATGCCAACACGTTGCCCAAGTGCCCGGTAAACAAGAGTGGAGGCGGAAAGAAATCGCTGGTAGAAGCCCTGGGCCTGAAGGCCTTCCTGCTTTTCCGCCAGCGGAAGATGTGCATCTTCTTCATCTTTTCGATGCTGCTGGGCGTTTCCCTCCAGATTACCAACGGATTCGCCAATCCGTTCATCACCAGTTTCGAGGCCATACCGGAATACGCCGGCACCTTCGGCGTGCAGCACGCCAACCTGCTGATTTCACTGTCGCAGATCAGCGAGACCTGCTGTATCCTGCTCATCCCGTTTTTCCTGGGACGTTTCGGAATCAAGAAGGTGATGCTGATAGCCATGTTCGCGTGGGTGCTGCGTTTCGGCCTGTTCGGTCTGGGCAATCCGGGAAGCGGCGTGTGGATGTTTGTGCTCTCCATGCTGGTATATGGTGTGGCGTTCGATTTTTTCAATGTGTCGGGGTCATTGTTTGTCGACAAGGAGACCGACATATCGGTACGTTCAAGTGCGCAGGGACTTTTCATTATCATGACCAACGGTCTGGGTGCCACCATCGGTACCCTGTCGGCCCAGGCCATCGTGAACCGTTTCGTGGATTTCGGAAGCACAGAGCCGCAGGTGGCCGGATGGAGCCATGCCTGGTTCATCTTTTCCGCTTATGCCCTGGTGGTGGCGCTGGTGTTTGCCGTGGTCTTCAAATACAAACATGAAAAGAAATAATATTTTTTATGAAAAAAAAGCGGAAACTCTGCGTTTATATAGTAGATAAAAAACAACAGTCATTGTTTTTATAGATTAGACTAAACATAAAATAAATGAACTATGAGAATTCCGAAAGAGATAGAATTGAAACTTTTAGACATGTCGGCTGTTCTTAAACCTTCGACCTCACATGCACTGGTACTGGAAGAAGTTGGTGGAGGAAAAAGAAAATTGGCCGTGATTATAGGGCCTATGGAAGCGCAGGTGATACAGATGGCGCGTATCCAGTATACGCCGCCGCGTCCGTTTACACACGACCTGATGCTGGACATGATGAAGAAGGCTGGACTGACTCCTGTAAAGGCGCTGATTTATGACGTGACGGATGGGATCTATTCGTCAATGATCCATTTTACCGACAAGACGGGCCGGGAATATGAAGTGGACTCACGCACGTCGGATGCACTGGCACTGTCGCTGCGGGCCGGATTCCCGCTCTACATTTACGAGAATCTGCTGGAAGACGAAAAGATCCGCAATGTATCGGAAGACGGGTCCAAGTTCACGATGCCGGTAAATTCGGTAGACCTTCCTACCTTACGGATTGCCCTGCAGCAGGCCATCGACTGCGAGAATTATGAAAGGGCTTCGGAACTGCGTGACGAGATACGTTACCGTGAGAGTCTGGGGAATGCGGACGACGCTCCGGGCAATGAGGTTACAGGCCGGAAGGCTGGAGAAGCAGGTGGCGGAAACACTCCGGGGCAGGATTTTCCGGACGATGATCTGGACAATCTGGATGATCTGGACGATTTCCTGAAGGACCTTTTCAAAAAATGACGCCTATGCATGTGTTTTATACTCCTGACATAGAGACAGACCCCGAACTTCCGGAAGAGGAAGCGGGGCATTGTCTGCGTGTGCTGCGTCTGACTGTGGGTGACGAGGTGATGCTGACCGACGGGAAAGGCTGTTTCTACAAGGCGGTGATCAGTGCGGCTACCGGCAAGCGCTGCCAGGTGAAGGTGACGGAAACCATCAGGCAGGAACCGTTCTGGACGGGGCATCTGCATCTGGCGATGGCCCCCACCAAGAACATGGACCGGACGGAATGGTTTGCCGAAAAGGCTACCGAAATAGGTTTCGACGAGCTGAGTTTCCTGAACTGCCGTTTCTCGGAGCGGAAGGTCCTCAAGACCGAACGGATCGAGAAGATTGTGGTGTCGGCCGTCAAGCAGTCGCTCAAGGCACGTAAGCCTGTGGTGAATGAAATGACGGATTTCGGCCGGTTCATGGAGCGCGGCTTTACGGGACAGAAGTTCATAGCCCATTGCTACGAAGGGGAGAAGCCCTTGCTGAAGGATGTGCTGGTGCCCGGTGAAGACGCTCTGGTGCTGATAGGTCCGGAAGGGGATTTCAGCCGGGAAGAGGTGGAGAAGGCCGAGTCGCTGGGATTCCGCCCCGTGAGTCTGGGAAAGTCGCGCCTGCGTACGGAAACGGCTGCCCTGGTGGCTGTGCACATTATGAATCTGTTAAATTCCTGATAAGAGAAAGATATGAGACCGGATAATAAACTGACAAAATGGGGCGGCTACCTGGTGGTGGCTGCCTTGTTCGTTACCTCCTGCCAGAAGGGTAACGAGTATGAACAGGCGTTGCCGAAGGACGCTGCCGTGGTGGTTTCGGCAGACCTGGCTTCGATGGCCGACAAGAGCGGCCTGGGAGGCGATGAGGGGAAAGATGCCCTCAACAGGTTGAGCGATGCTTTAAAGAGCGGCATGAAAGGTTCTGAACAACTGATAGATAAGATAGTAAAGGATCCGTCGGAAAGCGGACTGGACCTGCGCAAGAATGTCTATTTCTTCGTGGAGTCGCAGAGTACGTCGGCGGGACTGGTGGCTTCCGTGCGTGACGACGGGAAGGTGGAAGACCTGCTGGACGAGCTGCGGAAACAGCAGTTGTGTGAGGAGCCCCGCGAGAGCGAAGGCTGCACGTGGACTGTGATGGGCAGGGTGCTGGTGGCCTATAACGGGGATACCTTCCTGGCCATAGCCGACCCGAAGGGCGGGGCGGCATCCGACATGCAGCATACGGCGGCCATGATACTCCGCCAGAAAGAAAACGAGGGCTTCTGCGGCACCGACGGGTTCAAGCGGATGAAGGAAGCGAAGGGAGACATCGTGGCGATGACTTCGCTCGACATGCTACCGATGCAGTATTCGGCCATGCTGACCATGGGAGGTTCGGCCGACATGAAGCTTCAGGACGTGAAGATGATGGCCACCGTGAACTTCGAGAACGGCAAGGTGGTGGCCGACATCGAGAACCTGAGCACTGACAAGACCTTCAATGAACTTTCGAAACAGCTTTATCAGGCTACTTCGCCGGTGAAGGGCAGCTATCTGCCTACCTTCGCGGAGAACACCGTGGTGTGGATGAGCGCCAATGTGGACGGTAGCAAGCTGTACAGCCTGCTGAACGGGAACGCCACCATCAGTCAGGAACTGGAGAACTCCATGATGCCGATCGACTTCGAGGCGATATTCAATGCCGTGAAAGGCGATGTGGCCGTGGTTTCGCCCAATCCGCTGACGGGCGGTTTCGTGGCTTATGCCGATGTGACGGACGCCGGTTTCTTGCAGACCTTCGAGGGACTGAAACCCTTGCTGGCGCTGACAGGCGGACAGATGGTACTGAGAAACGAGGGCAAGGACGCCTACCGTTTCCAGATGCTGGACGGACGGATTCTGGGCATGCGTCCGGGTCCGGCTTCGCTGTGGTTCGGGGTAAAGGACAACCGTTTTTACCTGACCAACGATGTGGCGCTGTTGGAAGCCCCGAAAGGGACCACGCTGGAAAGTACGCCCTGGGCCGGACAGGTGAAAGGCAAGCGTTTCTTCATGGGCGTGAATTTCGCTCCGGCGGTGGCTGTAGCCGGTACCTTCATGAGAGGCAGCAGCCAGCTGGCACCGGTAATGGCCGTACTGGGGGGATTCGACTACCTGACAGTCGAGACATTTGACGAGAAAAAAGGACGGATAGAGCTGGTGATGAAGGACCGGAACCGGAATGTGCTCCGCTCGCTGACCGCTCCGTCCAACTAAAAAATAAAGCAGACAACAGTGGATACGATTGAATTACAGCAGACCCTTCCCGAAGTATTTGCGGGAAGGGACAGCGTCACCTCGGATGTATGGCACAGGCAGGTGGCGTTCCAGAAAGGGAAGACTTACCTGATAGAGGCCGCTTCGGGCACGGGCAAGTCTTCTCTTTGCAGCTATATATACGGGTACAGGAAAGATTACCAGGGGATCATCAGCTTCGACGGTGAGAACATACGCAACTATACGGTAGCCCGCTGGGTTGAGCTCAGGAAGCGTTCACTGAGCATGCTGTTCCAGGAACTCCGCCTGTTTCCGGAGCTGACCTCGTGGGAGAACATCCAGCTGAAGAACCAGCTGACCGGCCACTGCCGGAAAAGCCAGGTGAAGGAATGGTTCGAGCGGCTGGGAATAGCCGACAAGTGGGACCAGAAGACAGGGCGCATGTCGTTCGGGCAGCAGCAGCGTGTGGCGTTTATCCGTGCGTTATGCCAGCCGTTCGACTTCATCTTCCTGGACGAGCCGGTGAGCCACCTGGACGAAGGCAACGGGCGTGTCATGTCGGAGATCCTGAAGGAAGAGGCCGGCAGGCAGGGAGCCGGAGTGATAGTCACCTCGATAGGCAGGCACCTCGGTCTGGACTACGACCGGGTACTGTCACTGTAACCTAAAAAAGAAAGAAGTTATGATCTGGAAACTATTGAGACAACATATCAGTGTGGCACAGCTGGCGGGGTTCTTCTTCGCCAACCTGTGCGGTATGGTCATTGTGCTGTTGAGCGTGCAGTTCTACCGTGACGTCCTGCCGGTATTCACGCAAGGCGACAGCTTCATCAAGAAAGACTTTGTGATAGTGAGCAAGAAGGTGAGTACCCTGGGCTCGTTTGTGGGCAAGAGCAGCACCTTCAGTGAGGGCGACATAGCCGACATCGAAGACCAGCCGTTCACGAAGAGCGTGGGACGTTTCCTGCCCTCACAGTTCAAGGTATCGGCGGGAATGGGTATGCAGGGCATCAACATGTCGACCGACATGTTCTTCGAATCGGTTCCCGACGCCTATGTAGACGTGAAGCTCGACAAGTGGCATTTCGATCCGGCATCGGGCGAGATACCGATCATCATCCCGAGAAACTACCTGAACCTGTACAACTTCGGGTTCGCCCAGAGCCGTAACCTTCCGCAGCTGTCGGAAGGTGTGATGGGGATGGTCAATCTGGACATCCGCATCATGGGGAACGGGCAGGCAGCCCGGATGCGGGGAAACATTGTGGGCTTCTCGAACCGTCTGAACACCATCCTGGTGCCCGAATCGTTTATAGAATGGGCCAACGGCAAGTACGGGACAGGAGAGCGGGTAGAGCCTTCGCGGCTGATCGTGGAGGTGAACAACCCGACCGACGACCGCATAGCCCGGTATTTCGACAGCAAGGGGTATGAGACCGAAGGCAACCAGCTGGATGCGGGCAAGACCGCCTGGTTCCTGAAAGTGATAACCGGCATCGTGCTTTCGGTAGGTCTGCTGATAAGCGCCCTTTCATTCTACATCCTGATGCTGAGCATCTACCTGCTGCTGCAGAAGAACACCACCAAGCTGGAGAACCTGCTGCTGATAGGGTACAGTCCCGCCAGGGTAGCCCGTCCGTACCAGCTGCTGACCGTTGTCCTGAACCTGCTGGTCTATGCCCTGGGCATGCTGGCCGTGGTAGCGGTGCGCGGTTCGTATATGGAAGTGATAGGCAACCTCTATCCGGCGGCTGAAGGAGCCACCCTGCTGGGAGCACTGCTTACAGGCTTCCTCATCTTTGCCGTAGTATCGGCACTCAACATGATTGTGATACGCAGGAAAATCAATGCCATCTGGCTGAGAAAATAAGGAAAGGAAAGATATGACAGAACAAGTGGAATTTACCTTGAAGCCCCGTCGCAGAGGCTTCCATCTGATAACGGAAGAAGTGAAGTCGCATTTGCCGGAGCTTCCCGAAAAAGGACTGCTGAACCTTTTCGTGAAGCACACCAGCTGCGCCTTGAGCATCAACGAGAACTACGACCCCAGCGTGCGTAGCGACATGGAGCAGATCTATAACCGGCTGGTGAAGGAGAACGAGCCCTATTACATGCATACCGAAGAGGGGGCCGACGACATGCCCAGCCACGCAAAGTCGAGCCTGACAGGCGTGTCGGTGACCATTCCGGTTACGGGAGGGCGGCTGAACCTGGGTACATGGCAGGGGATCTACCTGTGCGAGTTCCGCGATTACGGCGGTCCGCGTAGAATTGTGGCCACCGTGATAGGATAAAGTATATTTTGTGTACGTACCCGGTGCATATGTAACAGTTGTTCTGTGAATTATTGTTTATTTATGTAATGAAGGTTAAACATCCTTAGCCTATTTTAGTTGATTTATGTCTCATTTTTACATTTCCGGGCTAAAAAATGTTATTTCAGAGTACACTTTAGCGGCATTATGGTTTAATTTTGCGTAACCGGAATCCAAGGGGACGGTATATATAAAAATAGAATACTTTTATTTATTTCATTATAAAAGATTAGAGCTTATGTCAAAAATCGTTGGACACATTTCGCAAGTCATCGGTCCGGTTGTCGATGTCCACTTCAAGTTTGAAGAGGGGCAGGACGTAGAGCAGGCTTTGCCGAAGATCCACGATGCGTTGACCATCCTGAGAAATGATGGCCGTACGCTGGTTGTGGAAGTGCAGCAGCACATCGGTGAAGACACTGTACGTACCGTAGCTATGGACAGTACGGACGGATTACAGCGCGGAATGGAAGTCGTGCCGACCGGTCAGGCCATTACAATGCCTGTCGGAGCGCAGATTAAGGGACGGGTAATGAACGTAGTCGGTGAAACCATCGACGGCATGAAACCGCTGGACAAGAAGGGAGGTTTCCCTATCCACCGCGAGCCGCCGAAGTTTGAAGACTTGGCCACTACTCAGGAAGTCCTGTTTACAGGTATTAAGGTTATCGACCTTCTGGAGCCTTATCTGAAGGGAGGTAAAATCGGATTGTTTGGTGGTGCGGGTGTAGGAAAGACCGTACTTATCAAGGAGTTGATCAACAACATCGCCAAGAAGCACAACGGTTTCTCTGTGTTTGCCGGTGTAGGTGAGCGTACCCGTGAAGGTAACGACCTGCTCCGTGAAATGATTGAATCGGGTGTTATCCGTTACGGCGACGAATTCCTCAAGAGCATGGAAGAAGGCAAGTGGGATTTGTCGAAGGTGGATTACAACGAAGTGGAGAAATCGCAGGTAGCCATGGTGTTCGGGCAGATGAACGAGCCTCCCGGCGCACGTCAGTCGGTAGCCCTTTCAGGACTGACCCTTGCCGAATCCTTCCGTGACCGCCAGAGCGGCGAGAACGGTCCGCGTGATATCCTTTTCTTTATTGATAATATCTTCCGTTTCACCCAGGCAGGTTCCGAGGTTTCGGCCTTGTTGGGACGTATGCCGTCGGCCGTAGGTTACCAGCCTACACTGGCAACGGAAATGGGTCAGATGCAGGAACGAATCACTTCTACGAAGAACGGTTCCATCACGTCAGTACAGGCCGTATATGTGCCTGCCGACGACTTGACCGACCCGGCTCCGGCCACCACATTCACCCACCTGGATGCGACCACCGTATTGAGCCGTAAGATTACCGAGCTCGGTATCTATCCGGCCGTAGACCCGTTGGAATCCACTTCACGTATTCTGGATCCGCTGATTGTAGGTAAGGAACACTACGAGACAGCCCAGCGCGTAAAGCAGATCCTCCAGCGTAACAAGGAGTTGCAGGATATTATCTCCATTCTGGGTATGGACGAACTGTCGGATGAAGACCGTCTGACCGTGAACCGTGCCCGTCGTGTACAGCGTTTCCTTTCCCAGCCGTTCGCCGTAGCCGAACAGTTTACGGGCGTTCCGGGTGTGATGGTATCCATCGAAGACACCATCAAGGGCTTCAAGATGATTCTGGACGGTGAAGTGGATTACCTTCCGGAACAGGCCTTCCTGAACGTAGGTACGATTGAGGATGCAATCGAGAAGGGAAAGAAGCTGCTTGAAGCGGCCAAAGGATAATAAACTCAACGATTATGAAAGAATTGCATTTAGTTATCGTTTCACCCGAACGCATGGTGTTCGACGGAAAGGCGGTGTCAGTGACCCTGCCGGGAGAGCTGGGAGAATTCCAGGTACTTCCGGACCACGCTCCGATCATTTCGTCGCTCGTGGCGGGAAAGGTGAGGTACAAGGCAGGAAAAGAAGAGACCACACTGGAAATCAAGGGTGGTTTCGTGGATGTCAACAATAACCAGGTTTCAGTCTGTGCCGAACTTTGAGAAAAGTGACGTACAGTGGTAGTAAATAACTGTATAATACTATGTTTTTGTTAACCGTAAGAAAAAAGTTTATCAAGGAACTCACAGTAGTGGGGATTGTATTGACGGCTCTGGTAGCCATAGTGTTTCACCTGTTCATTCCGGAGAGGTATTTCCTGTGGTATCCGTCGATTCCGGTATTCTTTTATCTGGTCGGTCTGTTCTACATAGCGTTGTTCTCGTTCTACTACCGCATGGGACTGGAGAAGCTGGTTATCTGTTACATGATCTGCAAAGTGGTGAAGTTCGTGCTGAGTGTGCTCATGATCACAGCCTACGCCTTCATAGTGGGACATGAGATTGTGGCGTTCATGCTTACCTTCGTATTTTTCTTCTTTGCGTTCCTGATTTTCGAGACCCAATTTTTCCTTCGTTTTGAGACGAAACTGAAATTACAGAAAAAGAATAAGAAATGAAAAGATTACGGTACATAGCACTATTTCTGCTACTGCTGGTAAGCGCGGCAGGGATGTATGCGCAGGAGGCTGATACGACAGCCGTCCCGGGCGGAGCGGTACCTGCCGATTCGACCGCTGCCGGAAACGGCGGGGAAGGCGAGGTGAATGTGAACGAACTGGTGTTCGGACACATCGGCGACTCGTACGAATGGCATATCGCCACGCTGGGTGACACACGCGTGAGCATTCCGTTGCCTGTCATTGTCCACAGCAGTACAGGCTGGCATGTGTTCTGCTCCTCGAAGATAACCGAAGGGCAGGAGTATGAAGGCCTGTATATCGCCAAGGGCGGCACTTACGACGGCAAGATAGTAGAGCGCAATGCTGCCGGCGAGGAGGTACGTCCGCTGGACATCTCCATCACCAAGAACGTACTGGGACTGTTCATCAACAGCGCCGTGCTGCTGGTCATCATGATGAGCTGCGTGCGCTGGTACAAGAAACACCCGGTAGAGCAAGGTGCCCCGAAAGGGGGAGTGGGGATGATGGAAGCGCTGATCCTGATGATCTACGACGATGTGATCAAAGGCTGTATCGGCGAGGACTACAAGCGTTACGCCCCTTACCTGCTGACCGCGTTCTTCTTTGTACTGGTAAACAACCTGATGGGGCTGATCCCTATCTTCCCGGGTGGTGCCAACGTTACAGGTAACATAGCCATTACCATGGTACTGGCCATCTGTACCTTCGTGCTCACCAACCTGTTCGGTACAAAGGAATACTGGAAGGAGATTTTCTGGCCTGAGGTTCCTACCTGGCTGAAGGCTCCGATACCTATGATGCCGTTGATAGAATTCTTCGGTATATTCACAAAACCGTTCGCATTGATGATCCGTCTTTTCGCCAATATCATGGCAGGCCATGCCGCTGTATTGAGTCTGATAGCCATTATCTTCATTACAGTGAAGGCCGGTGCAGTGATAAACGGCTCCATGACGGTAGTTGCCGTGCTGTTCGGTATATTCATGGATGCCCTGGAAGTACTGGTGGCATTCATCCAGGCCTATGTGTTCACCATGTTGTCGGCCGTATTCATCGGTCTGTCGCGTGTAAAGGGACATGAAGCCAAATAAACAAAAAGAGAAAAAACAAAAAGTATAACCATTTAAAATTTAAAGATTATGTTATTGTCAGTTTTATTGCAGGCTGCTGCAGGTGTAGGTATTAGTAAATTAGGCGCTGCTATCGGCGCAGGTATCGCAGTTTTGGGTGCAGGTATCGGTATCGGTAAGATCGGTGGTTCTGCTATGGAAGCTATGGCACGCCAGCCGGAAGCAACAGGCGACCTGCGTATGAACATGATTATCGCAGCCGCACTGGTTGAAGGTGTTGCGCTGATTGCCATCGTAGTTTGTTTGTTGACATTGTTCTTGTAATAAATTTAAATTTAAGATATGGGATTATTAACTCCGGATCCGGGTCTGCTGTTCTGGATGATCGTCGTCTTTGCAGTCGTTTTCTTCGTGTTGGCGAAGTACGGCTTTCCGGTGGTCATCAAGATGGTAGAGGACCGGAAAGCATATATTGACGAATCGCTTAAATCGGCACGTGCAGCCAACGAGCAGTTGGCCAACATCAAGGCCGAAAGTGAGAAGATTCTGACAGAGGCTCATGAAGAGCAGGCCCGTATCCTGAACGAGGCAGCCGCTACCCGTGACCGCATCATCAAGGACGCCCAGGACAAGGCACTGGCCGAAGGTGCCCGTCTGATGGAAGAGATGAAGCGCCAGGTGGAAGTGGAGAAGGAATGTGCCATCCGCGACATCCGCCGTCAGGTGGCCGTACTTTCTGTGGGCATAGCCGAAAAGGTATTGCGCAGCAAGCTTGCCGATGAAAAGGTTCAGGAGGAACTGATCGACCATATGCTTGATGACATGTTGGAATCTGCTAAAAAACAATAAGTTATGAATACAGGTGTTGTTTCTAGACGTTTTGCCAAGGCACTGCTGGAATACGCGAAGGCAGACAAGGTCGAAGACAAGGTGTATGAGGAGATGAAGACTCTGAGTGCACACTATGCCGAAGTGCCTGCCCTGCGTCAGGCCATCGGCAACCCGGTACTGGCGAGATCCAAGAAGCTGACATTGCTTCAGGAAGCTGCCGGCGGGGACGGTGTGAGCAAGGAAACCAGGCGTTTCTTCGAACTGGTGCTGGAAGACAAACGTGAAGATTTCTTGCAATTCATGGCTTGGTCGTACATAGACTTGTACAGGGACGACAAGAAGATTCTGATGGGACGCCTGACAACTGCAGTTCCTTCTCCCAAACTGGTGAGCTACCTGGAGAGAATGGCGCATCTGCTGACTCACGGCACCGTAGAGCTGGAACAGAAGATCGACCCTTCCCTGATAGGCGGCTATATCATTGAACTGGCGGGCAACCGGCTGGATGCCAGCGTGGTTACCCAGCTCAAGAGCATCAAGGATCAGTTCATTGCGAGAAACAGAAGAATAGTTTAATTGAAAAAAAGTAATTATGCCAGAAAATACAATAAAACCCAGCGAAGTCTCTGAAGTGCTGCTCCAACAGTTGCAGGGCATCGATACCTCACTGAAATTCGATGAAGTGGGTACCGTGCTACAGGTGAGTGATGGTGTGGCCCGTATCTATGGCTTGCGCAATGCAGAAGCCAACGAGCTTCTGGAATTTGAGAACGGTATCATGGGTACCGTGATGAATCTGGAAGAGGACAATGTGGGAGCCGTATTGTTGGGTCCTACCGACCAGATCAAGGAGGGTATGATTGTAAAGCGTACCAAGCGTATCGCTTCCATCCGTGTGAGCGAGAGCATGCTGGGACGTGTAATCGACCCGCTGGGCAATCCTCTTGACGGAAAAGGCGCAATAGGTGGTGAACTTTGCGAAATGCCGCTGGAACGCAAGGCGCCGGGAGTCATCTTCCGTCAGCCGGTAACCGAACCGTTGCAGACAGGTCTGAAGGCAATCGACGCCATGATCCCTATCGGCCGCGGACAGCGTGAGCTGATTATCGGCGACCGTCAGACCGGTAAGACTGCCATTGCAATCGATACGATCATCAACCAGCGTGCGAATTATGAAGCCGGTAATCCGGTATACTGTATTTATGTAGCTGTAGGACAGAAAGGTTCTACGGTAGCCAGCCTGGTAAACGCATTGCGTGAAAAGGGTGCGATGGACTATACCATCGTGGTAGCCGCTACGGCTTCCGACCCTGCCGCCCTGCAGTATTTCGCTCCGTTTGCGGGTGCCGCTATCGGTGAATACTTCCGTGATACCGGCCGTCATGCCCTGGTGGTATACGACGACCTGTCAAAGCAGGCGGTAGCCTACCGTGAGGTATCTCTGATTCTGCGTCGTCCTTCCGGACGTGAAGCTTATCCGGGTGATATCTTCTACCTGCATTCACGTCTGCTTGAACGTGCCGCAAAGATCATCAGCCAGCAGGAAGTGGCCGAACAGATGAACGACCTTCCACCCAGTCTGAAAGGCAAGGTAAAGGCAGGCGGTTCACTGACAGCCCTGCCTATCATCGAGACCCAGGCAGGTGACGTATCAGCCTACATCCCGACCAACGTGATCTCCATCACCGACGGTCAGATCTTCCTGGAGACCGACCTGTTCAACCAAGGTTTCCGTCCTGCCATCAACGTAGGTATTTCGGTATCACGTGTAGGTGGTAGTGCACAGGTGAAGAGTATGAAGAAGGTGGCCGGTACGTTGAAGATCGACCAGGCACAGTACCGTGAACTGGAGGCTTTCTCCAAGTTCTCTAGCGATATGGACCCTGTAACGGCGATGGCCATCGACCGCGGACGTAAGAACAACCAGCTGCTTATCCAGCCCCAGTATTCTCCGATGCCGGTAGGTGAACAGATCGCCATCCTGTATTGCGGTACACACAGCCTGATGCGTGATATTCCTATCAGCAAGGTACGTGCGTTCCAGGATGCATTCCTGACAACCATGCGCGCCAACCACCAGAAGGATGTGCTCGATGTGCTGGCAAGCGGACAGATCAACGACGAAGTGACAGGTATCATCGAAAAAATAGCGGCAGAAACAGCAAGACAGTTTAAAGCAAAATAATCGTCATGGCATCACTGAAAGAAATAAAAGGAAGAATCAATTCCATTAACGGAACGCTGAAGATCACTTCGGCTATGAAGATGGTAGCCTCTTCAAAGCTGCATAAGGCTCAGGAGGCTATAGAGAACATGCTTCCTTATGAACGAAGACTGCACCACATGCTTACCAACTTCTTGAGTACGGAGCTTAGTGTGGAGTCACCTTTCATTGTGAATCGTGATGTGACGAAGATTGCGATAGTTGTTTTTGCGTCGAACAGCAGTCTGTGCGGCGGTTTCAATTCGAACGTGATACGTCATCTGCAGGAGTTGCTCGATAAGTATACCCACGACTACGGCAAGGATAACATTCTGGTGTATCCGGTAGGCCGTAAGGTGGCCGATGCGGTGAAGAAGCTGGGATTTACCCCGATGGGAGACTATGTACACATGAGCGGGAAACCGAACTATCAGGAAGCAGCCGACCTGGCCGCCGAACTGATGGACCGTTTCGTGAAAGGTGAGATCCAGAAGGTAGACCTGCTTTACAACCATTTCAAATCGACATCTACCCAGATACTGACCCATGAAACCTATCTGCCTATCGACCTTTCGAAAGAGGAGAGCGCCGAAGGAGGGAAAGGCGGAATGGAAGCCGACTATATCATAGAGCCGTCGGCACAGAAAGTGATGCAGGAACTGCTTCCCAAGGTATTGCGGATGAAGATCTATACGGTATTGCTTGATTCGAATGCGGCTGAACACGCTGCACGTACCATGGCAATGCAGATAGCGACCGACAATGCGAATGACCTGATACAGGAACTGACCTTGTTATACAACAAGAGCCGTCAGCAGGCCATTACCAACGAGTTGCTGGATATCATCGGCGGTACGATGGCATAGCAGAAAGAGCAGAAGTGAAGCATTGAAGCATAAAGCTTTTACAGATAGAAATCCGGTAGGGCCGGGAGGTGAGACTCCAGCCGTACCGGATTTTTTATATATTGACACCTAATGAAAAACGTCAGTAAGCCGTGAAGCTGACCCATTCTCCGTCGAAGACACAGTCCATACGGTCCCATCCGCTCCAGGAAATATCGTCGATGTAGCTGCGGCTGTTCCCGTAGTCGAGTACAAGGCTGTCATACGATCTCCAGTCCCAGTTGAAGTAGAGGGTGGAGGTACGGCGGTTTCCGTAACGGTCTACTGATTCGAGGTAGTCGCAACCGGTATAGTCGCCGTAGAACCGGAGTTCCTGGTAATAGCTGGTGCCGTCGTAGCCGTCGTACCAGCTGTCGGTCCAGGTACGGCTGCAGAGCCGTTCCGAATATTCGTAATGGTTGCCGTTATCCCAATAGACCTCCAGTCCGTCGCATGAACTGAATGTCAGTGCCGAAACAAGCAGTACCAGAAATATGCCGTAGAATTTTCTTGTTGTCTTCATAACCGTTCCTCCTTATCTTTTTCAGTTTGTCTTTCTTTTTCTTTTCTTATGCCACAAAGATAGGCCGGGAATATCATACAAACCAATGATTATTCCTAAGGTTCGGGGGGATTTATCCTACGGGCGGTAGGGAAAATCCCCGGCCGCAGGGAGGAAGGGAGACGTCAGATCCGTTTTTCCCGCCACTTCCCCTTCCGCAGGTAGATATAGCTTGCCACTCCGATGTACAGGGCATAGAGGTGTTCGGCCGTCCAGCACACGGCCACATCGGCCTTGAAGACGATGATGAGTACAAATACATAGACGATATAGGCGGCCAGCGCTCCCAGTTCGAGGGTAAAGGCGGCCCGGGTATTTCCGGTGGCCGAAACCGACTGGAAATAGATGTTTCCGGGGATGGACACGACGTAGTGCGAGCAGAGCACCAGCAGGGCCGGTATGCTGGCCGTAACGAGCTGGGGGATATCGGTGTAGATGCGGAGAACCGGAACCGGGAACAGGGCGATGAGTGCGATGATGGGCAGCACGATGCATGCGCACAGCTTTATGTGCTTGTTGACCAATGCCTGTACACACCCGATGTTTCCGGCACCTATCTGGTTGCTTACCAGAGAACTGCAGGTAGAGGCGAAAGCCATGACAATCATGAACGGAGCGCTGGAGACGCTTCGGATGATGTTGGAGATGGCCAGCGGCCGTTCTCCCAGGTGTTCGATGAAGATGAAGAACAGGAACCATGTGGAGAGCGAGATGAAGTTCTGTATCATGGTCCACAGGGAGAGGTCCATGATCTGGTGCAGTTCCTTCCACCGGAATCCCGGTACACGGTTCAGTCCGTATTTACGGTAATCGATCCGTTTGAGCGTATATCCGATGAAGAACAGTACAGACACCAGTTCGGCCAGGGAAGAGCCGATGGCCGCTCCGGCAATGCCCAGGGCGGGGAATCCGAACTTCCCGAAAATCAGGGTATAGTTGAACACCACATTGGACAGAACCATGACGATGGAGTTCAGGGTAAGTGTGCGGGTCTGTGTAGTCCCTACATAAAAGGCGCGGAACATGGCCCCTACGAAAGAAAAGAAGAATCCGTATACCCGCCAGCGGATATAGTCGTCGGCCGCTGCAACAATATGGTCGGAAGAGACCAGGAAACCCAGGATCTTTTCCGAGAAGAACTGCGAGAGCGTAAAGATGACCAGGCTCATGACCAGCAGGAAATACGTACCCTGGTAGAAGATATTTCCGATGGCTTTGTAGTTCCCTTCGCCGTTGCGCCGTGCCATGAGGATCTGGGAACCTACCGTAAACCCGAAGCCGATCATGAAGATGGCCAGGTAATATACGCCGGCGATGGCCGATGCCCCCAGTTCCACTTCGCCCACCCGTCCGAGGAAGGCCGTATCGGTTATTCCTATGAGCTGCTCCATGATCAGGCTGACCATGATGGGGAAGGCGATATGCACTATCTGCCGGTATGTATAAGGATTCTTCTGTTCCATGGGCCGCCTGTCAGAAAACATTCTTTGTCTTTCCGCTTACCTCTTCAATGTCCAGGCGGATGATTTCGGTACGGGTGAACGATTTCTCGGCATACTTCAGGCCCACTATCTTGTCGTTAGGGCAGTATTTGCTCAGGAAGAGGGAGAGGGCCGACATGCGTTCGGCTTCATGCAGACTGCGGTGTGCCGTACAGCGGAGTACGATGCTTTCGTATGCAGTAGTGAAATGGTCGGGAATCACCTTGGTGCGTCCCACCACACAGAACGAGACGTTGTGGCAGCGGTCTATGCAGTCCAGTTTGCGCCCTACGGGAGCGCAATGGATGTAGATGGAGTTGCCACGGTCCCATACATAGCTCAGCGGGATTCCGTAGGCACCGTTACCGTCTTCGGCCTGCATGGAGAGGATTCCGTATTCCCCCTCCTTGAGGATCTCGAAGGCCCGCTGCCTGTCGAGAGTCCTGTCCTGTCTTCTTATCTTGCTGTTGTTGAATTCCATATATCTGTATAAAAAAGTCTGTGTAAAAATGTCTTGTGTCAGAATCATCGGTTGGCTATTTCGAATATTTCACGGGTAGCGTTCCTGTCGAGCCGGACATAGTTGCCCACGAACTCACCCTTGTTTTCGTGCAGTTTCTTTACCAGCAGGTCGATGTCCGGGTTTTCGATACCAAGTTCCTTGAAGGTGACGGGCATGCCGATGCCCTTGAGGAATTTCTTGAAGCGTTCGATCCCTTCGGTGGCGACCGCTTTCCTGTCGCTGCCGGCCGGTACATCCCATACCCGTTCGGCCCACTGTGCCACCTTCTCTACATGATGGGAAGCCATGTAGGTGAGCCATGCCGGGAAGATAACCGCCAGTCCCGCTCCGTGAGTGACGTCATAGATGGCGCTGACCTCATGTTCCATGAAATGAGAGGCCCAGTCCTCTTCACAGCCGACACCGCATGTGCCGTTATGTGCCACCATACCCGACCACATGATGTTGGCGCGTGCCCCATAGTCGTGAGGGTCGGCCATGACCTTCGGCGCTTCCGTGATGATGGCCTTCAGTACCCCTTCGCATAGGCGGTCGGCAATCTCCACATTTTCGGTATTGGTGAAATAACGTTCCATGATATGCGCCATCATGTCGGTAATGCCGGCAGCGGTCTGCCAGGCCGGAAGCGTATAGGTAATTTCCGGGTTCATGACAGCGAATACAGGGCGGAGTGCCTTCGGGGTGCGGAGACTGAGTTTCTTCAGTCCGTCGAGACGGGTGATGACAGAGTTGCCCGACCCTTCACTGCCGGCTGCCGGGATGGTGAGCACCACGCCTACAGGAAGCGCTTTCTGTACGACAGCCTTTCCGATGTAGAAATCCCAGAAATCGCCGTCGTACAGGATTCCGGCGGCAATGGCCTTGGCCGTATCGATGACCGATCCGCCGCCTACGGGAAGAATGAAGTCGACCTGCTCCCGGCGTCCCAGCGCGATACCTTCGTATACCTTCGGGTCGGTAGGATTAGGTTGTACCCCACCCATCTCCACGTGTTTGATACCTTCCTTGTCGAGGGCTTCCATGACCCGTGCCAGGAGTCCGCTCCGGATGACCGAACCTCCTCCGTATACAATCAAAACCTTGTTTCCGTGATATTCCTTGACCAGTTCACCTACTTTCTGTTCGGTTTCTTTACCGAAAACGAATTCGGTCGGACTGTAAAATGTAAAATTGTTCATGGTAGAATTCCGTTATTTATATTAACATAGTTAGACAAATACAAAGTTATAAAAAAATAGTATCTTTGTGCCTCAATTATAAAAACGATTATGAAATCTGATATTGAAATTGCGCGCAGCATCAAGCTTGCAGAGATTGACGAGGTGGCAGCCAAATGCGGCATGCCGACGTCCGAATTGGAACATTACGGGCATTACATAGCCAAAGTACCTGTTAAGCTCATTGACCGTACAAAAGTGGACAAGAGCAACCTGATCCTGGTAACCGCCATTACCCCGACGAAGGCCGGCATCGGAAAGACCACGGTATCGGTGGGACTGGCTTTAGGGTTGAACAAGATAGGCAAGAACGCGATATGTGCCCTCCGTGAACCTTCGCTGGGCCCCTGTTTCGGAATGAAGGGCGGAGCGGCAGGAGGAGGTTACGCCCAAGTCCTTCCGATGGACAAGATCAACCTCCATTTTACCGGCGACTTCCATGCCATCACGTCTGCACATAACATGATTACAGCACTGCTGGACAATTACATGTACCAGAACCAGGATAAAGGCTTCGCCATGAAAGAAGTCTTGTGGAACCGTGTGATGGACGTGAACGACCGCGGCCTGCGTTACATCGTGACCGGTCTGGGCGGCAAGACGAACGGCATTACCCGTGAATCGGCCTTCGACATTACGCCGGCTTCCGAAATCATGGCAATCCTTTGTCTGGCTACCGACGAGAACGACCTGCGCCGCCGTATCGAGAATATCCTGCTGGGGTATACCATAGACAACAAACCTTTCACGGTCAAGGACCTGGGTGTTGCGGGAGCCATTACGGTGCTCCTGAAAGATGCGATTGCTCCTAATCTGGTGCAGACTACGGAACATACTCCGGCATTTGTGCATGGAGGTCCGTTTGCCAACATCGCACACGGCTGTAATTCCATCCTGGCCACCAAGATGGCGATGACCTTCGGTGATTACGTCATTACGGAAGCCGGATTCGGTGCCGATCTGGGAGCCGAGAAATTCTTTGACATCAAATGCCGTAAGGCCGGTCTGCAGCCGAAGCTTACAGTGATTGTGGCCACCGCCCAGGGACTGAAGATGCACGGTGGCGTGAGTGTGGATGCCATCAAGGAACCGAATATGGAAGGTCTGAAACACGGTCTGGCCAATCTTGACAAGCACATCCGCAACATGCGTTCGTTCGGGCAGACGGTTGTGGTGGCTTTCAACCGTTATGCGAACGATGTGGACGAGGAAATTGAAATGGTACGTCGCCACTGTGAGGAAATGGGAGTCGGTTTCGCCGTTAACAACGCCTTTGCCGAAGGAGGTGCCGGTGCCGTAGAACTGGCTAATCTGGTGGTAGATACCATCGAGAAGCGGCCGTCGGCTCCGCTCCGTATGGCCTACGACGACAACGACAGCATTGAAGAGAAGGTCACCAAGATAGCGTGCAACCTGTATGGCGCCACTTCCGTCACTTTCAGTGCCGTAGCCAAGAAGAAGATCAAGATGGCCGAAGAGCTGGGATACGACAAGTTCCCGGTGTGCATAGCCAAGACCCAATATTCATTCTCTACCGATCCGAAACTGTACGGTGCAGCCGAGAACGGCTTTACGGTCAATGTGCGTGACATCGTGTTGAACGGAGGTGCCGAAATGGTAGTGGCCGTAGCCGGTGATATCATGCGTATGCCGGGACTGCCGAAAGAACCGCAGGCATTGCACATTGATATCGTGAACGGTGAGATAGAAGGTCTGTCCTGATAAAAGCGGAAAGACTTGTAGTAGATCTATAACATAAATGATATAAAAAAGAGAAAGGGATACCCGTTGGGGCATCCCTTTCTTGTTTATGCGGTTGTGCATTTATCATTCGTCGAAGTTTCCGTAGCGGGTAGGAATCAGTTTACGGTCGCCCAATGTATTGTCTACGCGGGCTACATTGATCCAGAACTTATTCTCACGTACACTTTCGATAGGATAATATGCCTTCTCACGTGAATAGGAGTGGTTCCAGTTGGAATCGATCGCTTCATATTCAGGATGCGGTGCGTTTATCAGGACATTGTCGTTCTTGTCGGCATCACCGGTCCTGACTTCCTCAATCTCCTTGTAGATAGTCTGCATGGTCTCCACGAAATTGTCGAGCTCATACTTACTTTCACTTTCGGTAGGTTCCACCATCAGGGTTCCGTGAACAGGGAAGGACAGCGTAGGTGCATGGTATCCGTAATCCATCAGACGTTTTGCGATATCGTTTTCAGTGATTCCGCTTTCTTCATGGATCTTGCGGCATTCCAGAATCATTTCATGGCCTACAAATCCGTTGTCGCCTTTGTAGACGGTTCCGTAAGTATCTTTCAGGCATGCAGCCAGGTAGTTGGCGTTCAGGATAGCCGTCATGGTGGCACGTTTCAGGCCCGGTTCACCCATCATGCAGATATAGGCATAGGTAATGGGCAGGATACCGGCGCTTCCGTAGGGAGCGGCAGCCACTTCATTCCGGCTGTTTCCGAAGATGTCATGTCCCGGCAGGAAGGGTAGCAGGTGCTTGCTTACACATACCGGACCAACACCCGGACCACCTCCTCCGTGAGGGCTGGCGAAGGTCTTGTGCAGGTTCAGGTGGCACAGGTCGGCCCCGATGGTAGCCGGGTTGGTCAGTCCTACCTGAGCGTTCATGTTGGCGCCGTCCATGTATACCTGTGCACCACACTTATGGATAATATCGCATATTTCGGCTATGTCCGATTCGAATATTCCGTGGGTAGAAGGATAAGTGATCATCAGGGCAGCCAGGTTGTCTTTGTTGGCTTCAGCCTTTGCGCGGAGATCTTCTATATCTACGTCGCCCTGTTCGTTGCAGGCGCAGGTAAGCGGCTCATAGCCGGCCTGGACCGCCGATGCCGGATTCGTTCCGTGTGCGGAAGCAGGAATCAGTACGATGTTACGGTGTCCCTGTCCGATGCTTTCCAGGTAACTGCGGATAATGCGCAGACCGGTATATTCGCCTGCCGCTCCGGAGTTGGGCTGGAAAGTGATGCCGTCGAATCCGGTGATGGTCAACAGCTGCTGTCCCAGGTTATGGATCAGTTCCTGATAACCCTGTGCCTGGTCTTCGGGAACCAGCGGGTGGATATTCATCCATTGGGCGTTGCTGAGCGGAAGCATTTCGGATGCGGCGTTCAGCTTCATGGTACATGAACCCAGTGAAATCATGGAGTGTGCCAGTGAAATATCCTTGCGGTCGAGCCGTTTGATGTAACGCATCATTTCCGTTTCCGTGTGGTAGCGGTTGAACACTTCGTGTGTCAGGAAAGAAGAGCGGCGGCGCAGTTCCCGGCTGATGGTAGAGCTTTCGGGGATATCATCGACTTCACTGACCGTAGTTTCGGCGGCGATGGCAAAGATTTGCAGCAGGTGGTTGGCATCGGCTACGGTAGTGGTTTCATCGATGCTGAACCCTACGTCTCCATTATCGAAATAGCGGAGGTTGGTTTTCTTGCTCAATGCAATGGTACGAATCTGCTGTGCACTTACGTTGTCCGGCAGTCCGAAACGCAGTGTATCGAAATAAAGTTCGTTTTTCTGGACATATCCCAGCTTGAGCATCTGCTTGTTGAGCCAGTTGGCAATGCTGTGGATCCGTTTGGCTATATCCTTGATCCCTTCGGGTCCGTGGTATACGGCATAGAATCCTGCCATGGTAGCCAGCAGGGCCTGTGCGGTACAGATGTTTGATGTAGCCTTCTCACGTTTGATGTGCTGTTCGCGGGTCTGCAGGGCCATACGGTAACAAACATGTCCGTACTTGTCTTTGGACAGGCCGATGATACGTCCCGGCATGTTACGCTTGTATTCGTCGCGTGTAGCGAAGTAAGCGGCCGACGGTCCTCCGTAGAACATAGGGATACCCAGCCGTTGGGTGCTTCCGAATACGATGTCGGCATCCCATTCGCCGGGAGGTACAAGCATGACCAGACTCATGATGTCGGCGTCTACAGCTACCTTGCAGCCTGCGGCATGTGCCCGTGCGGTGAAGTCGCGGTAGTCTTCAATGTTTCCGCTGTTGTTCGGGTACTGCAGGATGCATCCGAAGATGTCGGGAGTAAGTTCCACGTCCTTGTAGCTTCCCAGCTTGATTTCAATGCCTTGCGGGGCTGTACGTGTCTGCAGCACAGCCAGGTTCTGCGGGAAGATCTCTGCATCGACAAACAGGGTGTTTGCTCCGGCTTTCTGCTGGGCCCGGGTACGCAGGTTGTGCATCATGGTAGCGGCTTCGGCAGCGGCGGTAGCCTCGTCGAGCAGGGAGCAGTTGGCCAGCGGCATGGCAGTCAGGTCACTGATGACAGTCTGGAAATTCAACAGGGCCTCCAGACGTCCCTGGGAAATTTCTGTCTGGTACGGCGTATAGGAAGTATACCATACCGGATTCTCGAATACATTGCGCTGGATGACAGCCGGAGTGACGGTGTCATACCATCCTGTACCGATGTAGGATTTGAATATCTGGTTCTTGGCTGCCAGTTTTGCGATATGTACGGCAAACTCATGTTCTGTCATGGCAGGAGCCAGTGCCAGCGGAGCTTTCAGACGTATCTTTTCAGGTATCGTCTTCTGGATAAGCTCATCAAGACTTTTTACGCCGATCTTTTCCAGCATCTCAGGAAGATCGGTTTCATTGATGCCAATGTGGCGGTTTTCAAAAAGGTCAGTTTTCATATAAAATGTTATTTAAAGCTAGTGAAGCCCCACCAGACAGAGAGCTTCATTGAAGTTCCTCCGTCTACCGGAACTTCTACTTAATCGTTATCTGAAATAAGGGTTGTTCATCTTTTCACGGCCGATGGTAGTGGGGTCGCCATGTCCTGGATAGACAACCGTATCTTCGGGCAGGGTGAACAGGCGGCTGCAGATACTTTCACGCAGCTCGTCGAAATCGCCGCCCGGCAGGTCGGTTCTTCCGATGCTTCCCTTGAAGAGGGCGTCTCCGCAGAAAAGGCATTTGTCCTTTTCACAATAGAAGGTCATGCTTCCGGGCGAATGTCCGGGAGTGGCGATGGCTTTCAGGCAGGAGTTCCCGAAACAGAACTCGTCGCCGTCATTGATGGAATCGCCCAGGGCAACCGGTTCTTCATTCAGCTGGAAGCCGAACATCCTGGCCATTTCACCGGTTCTGGGAATCCAGAATTCATCCTTATGTGAAGCGCAGGCACGGAGTCCGAATTCACGGAGCAGGAACGGATTACCGAATATGTGGTCGAGATGGGCGTGGGTGTCAAGCAGATACTTGACGGTAAGCTGATTGTCGGTTATGTAACTTTTCAGCTTCTGCTGTTCTTCCGGATAATAGCATCCGGCATCGATGATGACCGCTTCCCCGTTGTCACAAAGTACGTAACAGTTCACCGGAAACATATTAAATTCGAAGCGTTTGATATTCATATTCTGATCAATTCTTTTGATTCGGCTATTTGGATTTTATCTATAACTATCAATGGACGGGTACATAGACCACTTTCTTTGTCTCGAAATATTCTTCATTGAAGAAATCCTTCAGGTCTGTAATGAGAGCCTGGTTTCTTACCGGCATCACTTCTTTGTCCAGTTCGCCTCCCTTGAGGCAGATAAGTCCGTTGGGCAATGCGTTGTGCTGTTCTTTCCTGATATTCTTACGGATAATCTTCAGCAGGTCGGCCAGAGGCATCACGGCGCGGCTCACAACAAAGTCGAACTGCTGTTTCTCTTCTTCGGCGCGGCAATGACGGGTGGTGACGTTCTTCAGTCCGATGGCGTTTGCAACCTCGGTAGCCACCTTTACCTTCTTGCCGATGCTGTCGACCAGGTGGAATGTCACTTCCGGGAAAAGGATAGCCAGAGGGATTCCAGGGAATCCGCCTCCCGTACCCAGGTCCATGACACCGGTTCCGGGCTTGAAGTTGATAATCTTGGCTATTCCCAACGAATGGAGTACATGGTGCTCGTAGAGGTTGGCTATATCTTTGCGTGAAATGACATTTATCTTGCTGTTCCAGTCGGTGTACAGGTCGTATAGGGCACCAAACTGTTCTTTCTGCATATCGGTCAGTCCCGGAAAATATTTCAATATAATATCCATATCTCTTCTATATCTTGCTGGAAGTTATTTGATCTTTAAATAATCTTTGATGCTTTCGTACGGAACCGGAAGTATGAATGAACCGAGGTAATACGGGGCGATGTCATACTGGTTGTAAAGGAAAGTGACAGCGTCTTTTCCCAGTTGGAAGTTCTCAGGAATGTACAGGTTGCCGTCCTGCAGAATCCCGTTTTCCTGCAGTCCTGCCAGGCAGGTAATGGTATCGGTCTCCAGTTTGGTGTTGGCTGTCTGGATAAGCGACTTGAGTATTTCCTTGCAGACGTCATCTTCCTTTCCGGCCAGGATGATGTCTCTGGCGGTAAGCAGACGGCTGTCATTCTTATCGAAATTCAGCATCCTGATCAATGTATTGGGATGTGCTCCGCCGGTATAGGCGAAATTCGTAACGGTATAGTTCCATATGCCGTTAAGTCCCTCTTCCATGACGGTTGATATCTGATACTCATAATTATACCATGCAGGAATGTCTTTTTCTTCCATCCCGTTTTTTTGATCGGCTACAAACAGGCTCTTCACGTCGGTATTATAGTTGTCGATCATATCGGTCGAGATGGTCCTGATGAAATCCTGAGGGGAGAGCTTCGCATATTGCTCTCCGAATATGACAGACTGGATCTGGGAATTGATCCTTCGGGAAATGGAATCCTTGTCGGATGCAGGTTTCAGGAATGTATAGGCTATGTTGATCTTGCATGAAGGCTTTTCACTGCCTGGGTTGAGATATACTACAGTATCTATATCCAGACTGTCGGTAGATGAAGTGTTGTCATGTTCTTTCATTGAGCATCCCGTAAATGCGGTGCCGGCTGTCAGGCTGAACAGTAAAGCCGGAATCAGTAATTTCTGTGCCTTCATGTCGCTAATTTTTATCAGTTCTAGTAAAATAGTTATAGTTGTAGTGACAAATATAGTATAAGTTCCTGAATTACGGATAAAAAAAGAAAGCTTTCTGCCTTTTTGTTTGTTTATCTTGTTGAAAATACGGAACCGGAAGAACATCGGGAACAAAAAATACCTATCTTTGCATCCGTACAAATTACAACCTGACTGAATAGAACTATGAAACACTTGAAATGTGAACATTGGGGGGTTACTCCTTACAAGGAGGCTTGGGGAAAACAGATAGAATATTTCAACAGCATGATTTCGACACGTGCAGCCGGACAAAGCTGCAAGAACCGCTTGATATTTTGTGAACATCCGCATGTATACACATTAGGCAGACACGGGAAGGATGCGAATATGCTGCTCGACGAACGGCAGCTGGCGGCGGTAGGAGCCGAACTGTTCCATGTTGACCGCGGGGGTGATATCACTTATCACGGACCGGGGCAGTTGGTGTGCTATCCGATCCTGAATCTGGAAGATTTCCATCTGGGACTGAAAGAATATATCCACATCCTGGAAGAAGCTGTAATCCGCGTATGCGCCTCATACGGCGTGAAGGCGGGGAGAGTAGAGAAGGCTACCGGCGTATGGCTGGATGAAGGGACTCCCGACGAGCGCAAGATCTGTGCGATCGGAGTGCGCAGCACCCATTTCATCACGATGCACGGCCTGGCGCTGAATGTGAATACCGATCTCCGGTATTTCAGCTATATCCATCCTTGCGGCTTTATCGACAAGGGAGTCACTTCCCTGGCAAAGGAAACCGGCCGCCAGATTCCGATGCGGGAGGTTACCGACCGTCTGGAAATGTATCTCCGTGAGCTGCTGGACGAGAAGGCAGACGGGCGTAAGTCTGTTTCCTGAAAACATATCTGTACAGCGGAATTTCTGCTGCCTGGAAATTATCCGGATGTGTGTCCGTGTCGGGCCTGGCGGTATCCTGTCGGGGTATAGCCTGTCTTTTGCCGGAAGAATTTGCAGAAAAAGGATACATTGGCGAAATGGAGCTCTTCGGCAAGCTGATAGATCGGTTTGTCACTGTACCGCAGTTGGATTTTCGCCTCCTGGATAACAGCTTCGTTGATCCATTCCATGATAGTCCGTCCGCTTGCCTGACGGATAAGGGTACTCATGTAGCGGGGCGTGATACAGAGCTTGTCGGCATAAAACCCGATGTTCCTTTCATGGACAGCATGGTTGTTGACCAGTTCGATGAAACGGTCGAACACTTCTTCCTGCCGCAGTCTGGGTGATGTTTCTCTGTCGATGGTATTGTGCAGTTCATAGATTTCAGTCTGTTTGAATAGTGTATGTATAACGCTTACCGCCAGATCGAGGGATCTGTCTTCATCGTGCAGGATTTCCCATAAAAGGTCGAATATCTGGAGGATCCGTCTGCATTCTTTTTCTTTGAGCGGGAGATGGACAATCATTCTTCCCTGCAGGTATCTCTGTACCATTCCCTGACGGGGAAGTTCCTGCAGGAGCTGGTCGCTACAGGCTATCAGACACCAGTCGAAGTCGGGAGAGAGGTTGGTGAATTCTCCTATGACTCCCGACGAAACGATTACCAGGTCATTTCTTTTCAATATGTGTTCTATCAGGTTTATGCGTATTTTCCCTGTACCGGAAAGGACTATGGCGATACGTCCTTCCTTCATACGGTAAGGCTGGTTGAAGGCGTTCTTCATGTTGGCAAGGCGTATGATCTCCTTCATGCCCTGTACCGATTTCAGTACAGCCAGCTGGGGTGAGATGAAGCGTGATCCATTGCATTTGATGATAGGCATCTGCTGGATCTGGTCAATGGCGAAAAATGGAATGGTGGAATGTTTCATAACGGATTGTTTCTTCCCGCAAAGATAATAAAATATCCATATGGAATGATACCTGGCGGTTGTTTCCGGAATATCAGAACATTTTTTTCTCATGTTGGAACGTGGATGTAGGTATGTGATACCGTATATTTGCATATATCATTTATATATCCTTGTTTTATGAAACATTTCTTTCTGACTGCTTTCTGGCTGTTGCTGGCTTTTGACCTGTCCGGGCAAGTGACCTTGGATGAATGTAGGACTGCAGCACAGCTCAACTATCCGTTGGCGAGACAGTACCGGTGGATTGAACTGTCCGGACAATATACGTTGGAGAATACAATGAAGAAGTATCTGCCACAGTTGTCTTTGTCGGCAAAGGCGACTTACCAGAGTGAAGTGACCCATATTCCGTTTGATATACCCGGCATTGATTTTGACGGAGTACCGAATACCCAGTACCAGACGGTTCTGGAACTGGACCAGCGAATCTGGGACGGTGGAGAGACCAGCCAGCAGAAGAAACAGGTACAGGCTTCTACCATGGAAAGGCAGAAACAGGTTGAGGTGGACATGTATGCTGTCAATGAGCGGGTAGACCAGCTTTTCTTCAGTATCCTGCTGATGGATGAGCAGTTGCGCCAGAACCGTTTGCTCATGGAAAACCTGGAACGTAACCTGGCGGCCATTGATGCTTGTAGGTTGAACGGGACAGCCAGCGACGCCGATGTGGATGCCGTACGGGTAGAGATTCTGCATACCCGGCAAGAGGCCGTACAGATACAGACGATGCGGAAGGCATACATCAGGATGCTGTCTTTACTTGCAGGAAAGGAGTGGAACGAACAGACCTCTTTTGTCTGTCCGCCCGAACTGGAATCCGACCCGCTGCTCATACGGCGTCCGGAACTTTCGTGGTATGAAGCCCGGCAGCATCAGCTGGATATCCGCAGAGCCGGACTGAAGACCGGATACCTTCCCAAGTTCAGCTTTTTCGTACAAGGAGGTTTCGGAAATCCCGGATTGAATATGCTGGAAAACAAAGCCTCTTTCTTTTATTTGGCCGGAGTCAGGCTGAACTGGAACTTCGGGTCATTGTATACGTTGGGAAACGACCGCAGGAAAATTGATGCAGAGCAGCGGCAGATAGAGACAGACCGTGATGTGTTTCTGTTCAATACACGGTTGCAACTGACCGAACAGGACGGGACGATCCAGGCATTGGAACAGCAGATGAAGGAAGATGATGAGATTATCCGTTTACGTACGAATATACGGAAGGCTGCCGAAGTGAAGGCAGTAAACGGTACGATATCGGTTACCGAGATGCTTCGTGAAGTGACGGCCGAGAGTCTGGCGATGCAGTCGAAGGCAGCCCACCGGATTGAGTGGCTGATGCATCTGTACCGGCAACGGCATCTGACAAACAGCGGTGAGTAACGGTGATTATACATGGAATTAATAATGAAATGATCGGCTATATGAAATTGGATTATTGGTTGATAGCGGCTGCATTGACATTACCGGCTTGCAGCCCGAACAGTGACTATGACGCTACAGGTACGTTTGAGTCGACGGAAGTGATTGTGTCGGCAGAAGCGAACGGGCGGCTGGTCGGTTTCCGTCTGGAGGAAGGAGACCTGCTCAGGCAGGGGGAAGGAATAGGTGTGATCGATACGGTACAGCTTTACCTGAAGAAGCTGGAGCTGGAATCGACGATGAAATCGGTGGACAGCCGGCGGCCGGATATAGGCAAGCAGATTGCCGCGACCAAGGCCCAGATTGATGCAGCGGTACGGGAGCGGGATCGTGTGGCCAGGCTGCTGGAGGCCAATGCAGCCAACAGGCAGCAGTTGGACGACTGGAATTCACGGCTGGAAGTGCTGGAGCGTGAGCGGGATGCCCAATTGTCTTCACTGGCCAACAGCACCTCAAGTCTGGACGGACAAAGTTCGTCGGTCGCCATTCAGATAGCCCAGGTGGAAGACCAGCTGGCCAAGTGCCACATTGCTTCTCCCATCGGCGGTACGGTTCTGGCCAAATATACAGAACAGGGTGAGATGACATCGGTAGGTAAGCCGCTGTTTAAGGTAGCGGATATGGAACATCTTTTTCTGCGTGCCTATGTCACTTCGGAACAGCTGGCCGACGTGAAGCTGGGCCAGCAGGTAAAGGTGATGGCCGATTTCGGTGATGATACCCGGAGAGAGTATGCGGGGAAGATAACCTGGATAGCCGACAAGGCGGAATTCACCCCCAAGACAATTCTGACAGCCGACGAACGGGCCAATCAGGTCTATGCGGTCAAGATTGCCGTAGAGAATGACGGCTTCATCAAACTGGGAATGTATGGCGGTGTAGTCTTTTAAGTGTGAGTCTTATGGATACAGTGATAGAAGTAGGCGGGTTATACCGGAGTTATGGAAAGGTGGCAGCCTTAAAGGATGTTTCGTTTTCTATCGGTAAAGGGGAACTTTTCGGGTTTGTCGGTCCCGACGGCTCGGGGAAAAGTACACTTTTCCGTATAATGGCTACCTTGCTGGATGCCGACAAAGGGAACGTTTCTGTACTCGGCTTCGATACCCGGAAAGAATTCCGGAAAATCCGGGCCCGGATAGGATACATGCCTGGCCGCTTTTCGCTTTATCAGGATCTTTCTGTAGAAGAGAACCTGCAGTTCTTTGCCACCGTTTTCGGTACGTCTATATCAGAACACTATGAATACATCCGTGAGATTTATGAACAGATAGCTCCTTTCGCTACCCGTAGGGCTGGGGCTCTGTCGGGAGGTATGAAACAGAAACTGGCCTTATGCTGCTCCTTGATTCACGCTCCCCGGATATTGTTTCTAGATGAACCCACTACCGGGGTCGATCCGGTTTCGAGGAAAGAGTTCTGGGATATTCTGCAGATGCTGAAGGAAGAAGGAATGACACTGGTGGTCTCCACTCCCTTTATGGATGAAGCCAGCCGGTGTGACCGTATAGCCTTGCTTCAGGAAGGCAGTATATTGGGTATAGGAGCTCCGAGAGATATTCTGGAGAGGTTCAGAGATATCCTGTGTCCGCCTCCTTTGGAGCATGAGGGAAAGGAAGTTGCATCTGAGGTATTGGTGCAAGTGAAGGACCTGGTGAAGCGTTTCGGCAGCTTTACGGCAGTAGACCATATCTCCTTTGAGGTGCGGAAAGGTGAAATATTCGGTTTCCTGGGAGCCAACGGAGCCGGTAAGACTACCGCCATGCGGATTCTGTGCGGTTTGAGTCTGCCCACGGAAGGGGAAGCGACTGTTTGCGGTTTCGATGTCCGTACGCAGAGTGAAGAGATAAAACGGTGCATCGGGTATATGAGCCAGAAGTTCTCCTTGTATGAAGATCTGACCGTGCGTGAGAATGTCCGGCTGTTTGCAGGTATCTACCGGGTTCCCGAATCGGAAATCGCTTTACGGACCGAAACCATGCTGGAACGGATCGGACTGTATGGGGAACGAGATACACTGGTAGCCGACCTGCCGTTGGGATGGAAACAACGTCTGGCTTTTTCGGTGGCTATCTTCCACCGTCCGAAACTGGTGTTTCTGGATGAACCTACCGGAGGTGTCGATCCTGTGACCCGCCGGCAGTTCTGGAAACTGATCTATGAAGCAGCGCGGGAAGGGATAACTGTTTTCGTGACTACACACTATATGGATGAAGCGGAGTATTGCGACCGTATTTCCATGATGGTAGACGGACGTATTGCAGCACTTGATACTCTTGAAGCCCTGAAGCGGCGTTATCAGGCGGAAAATATGGATGAAGTGTTCCGTAGACTGGCGGCCGGAGCCCGACGGAAAGGATAAAAGAAAATAGTAAAGAAAAATGGAAAGGAATCTGGAAAGATGAAGTCCTTTGTTGTATTCATAAAGAAAGAGTTTTTACATATCCTGCGTGACAGAAGGACGCTGCTGATATTGGTAGCAATGCCTGTCATACAGATTATTATGTTCGGCTTTGCCATTTCGACCGAGGTGAAGGATGTAAACACAGCCGTACTGGCCCCGTCTATGGATATGGATACCCGGAAACTGGTTGACCGCCTGGATGCGAGCGAATACTTTACAGTCAGGGCCATAGTCCGTACGCCAAAAGAGATAGACCGGCTGTTCCGGCAGAACAGGATAGAGCTCGCGGTAGTCTGCGCTGCCGACTGGAACCTCCGGCGTTACGGCTCGGAACAGATCCAGCTGATAGCAGATGCTACCGATCCCAATCTGGCGGTTACACGTGCGGCCTATGCGGGAAATGTATTGTCGGCTGTCTTTTCAGAAATCCGTGGAACCGGCAGTCATAATGTTCCGGACACAGGCGGATTGGATGCTGTAGTCGTATCGAACAAGCTGCTGTATAATCCTCAGATGAGGAGCTCCTATAATTTTGTGCCGGGTGTCATGGGGTTGATACTGATGATGATCTGTGCCATGATGACGTCTGTTTCCATTGTGCGTGAAAAGGAGACGGGTACGATGGAAGTGCTTCTGATCTCTCCGGTACATCCGTTTCTGATGGTCATTGCAAAAACAGTTCCGTATCTGTTCCTTTCACTGGTCAATCTGACGTCTATCCTGCTTCTGTCTGTTTATGTGATGGATGTTCCGATAGCCGGAAATCTGGCTGCCCTGTTGGGAATTTCATTTCTGTTTATTTTCGTCTCTCTGGCTTTCGGACTTTTCATATCGTGCATCACACGTACACAGGTGGCTGCCCTTCTCATTTCGGCCATGGGACTGCTGATTCCTACCATGCTCCTGTCGGGACTGATCTTTCCGGTAGAAAGTATGCCGGGTATCCTGCAGGCTGTTTCCTGCCTGATACCGGCCCGTTGGTACATTGATATCGTGCGTAAGCTGATGATAGAAGGGGTTCCGTTTGTCTACGTATGGAATGAAGCTGCCGTTCTTCTGGCTATGGCTGTGGCGTTTATGGTGCTGACGGTTGTAAAGTTCAAGAATAAGTTGGAGTAATGTAAAAGGAGGATAAGGCTATGCTGTTGCGATATCTGTTGGAAAAGGAGTTCAGGCAAATCTGGAGGAACGGTTTTCTTCCCCGGCTCATTGTGATATATCCCATTGTAATGATTCTGGTCATGCCATGGGCGGCTACGCTTGAGATTGATGATCTGCGCATTGCCGTAATAGACCATGACCGTTCGGCCTTATCGGAAAGACTGGTGCACCGGATAGAGGCATCACCGTATTTCAAGCTGACCTCGTGGCCCGATTCCTACCGTCAGGGATTGGAGTCGATAGAAAAGGATGAAGCCGATCTGCTGCTGGAAATTCCTTATGGATTCGAGAAAGAAGTGACAAACGGTCGTAGGGTACAGACTTTGGTGGCCGTCAATGCAGTCAACGGTACTAAAGGAGGGCTGGGAAGCAATTACCTGCAGCAGATTATCAGGCAGGACCAGCCGGACATATCGCTGAGATACCTCTATAACCCGTATCTCGATTACAAGATTTTCATGATACCGGCATTGATGACAATTCTGATTGTGATGTTTTGCGGGTTCCTGCCATCGCTGAATGTAGTGGGAGAGAAGGAAAAGGGAACCATCGAGCAACTTAACGTAACCCCTGTGAGCCGCTTCCAGTTTACACTGGCCAAGCTGATCCCTTATTGGATTGTCGGTTTTTTGGTATTGAACCTTTGTCTGGTACTGACAGGCTTCATATACGGCTTCTGGCCACAGGGCAACCTGCTGCTCATTTATCTGATAACGGTTGTATTTTCACTGGTCATGTCTGGCTTGGGACTGGTTATATCCAACTATTCGGCTACCATGCAGCAGGCCATGTTCGTGATGTGGTTCTGCATGCTGATCTTTATTCTGATGAGCGGACTGTTTACGCCGATAGGAAGTATGCCCGGATGGGCACAGTATATAACCAGCCTGAATCCTCTCCGTTATTTTGTGGAATCGATGAGGATGGTGTACCTGAAAGGAAGCGGTATAGCCGATATTGCGGTCCGTCTGTATGTATTGTCGGGTATGGCGGCTGTGTGCTATTTCTGGGCGATAGTCAGTTACCGGAAACAGAAATAGCAATGTTCAGAAATATTTTCTGAAAGCTTCATCCGAATATTAATATAAACTGTTCCGGCCGGAAGATGAAAGCCTTTTACAAAATGCCTTCATCTTTCGGCCGGAATACTTCTTCTTTCACCGTTCTTACCATGGATTTCAGAACAGAATGCGCAGTTTTTTTACCCTCAATAGCTCAGTCTTATTCCTGCAAAGGCGGAGCGTGGCATTCCCGGGCCATAGATATAGCCGGAATCCCGTTTAGGACCCTGGTCGAAATTCTTCTGGTAGGAATTGAACAGGTTCTGCACTCCGGCGTTGATCTGCAGGTCTATGTTTTTGTAGAGTTTGAAGTCATAGCTTACTTTAAGCCCCACATCCATGAAATGGGGAGTGGTTTCCGTACGGTTCTCCGCTATATATCCGGAGTGGTGTTCCACCAGCATACTGCCTGTATAGGTTCCGGACAGGGCAAATGTAAGGGGACGTATCGGGTTATAGGTCATCGTAAAGTATCCGTAGGCATCCGGTGTACGGAACATACGTTTTTCGAGCGGAACGTTCGGGTCGCCTTCACTCCAGGAACGGGCTTTCTTGTATTCAGCCTTCTGGAATGTGAATCCTCCCTGGAACTGCCAGACATTGCGCCATGCCAGTTTCCCTTCGAGGGTGAGCCCGTAGACTGCCGCTCCTTCTTCGTTTCCGCGTTCGATGACCAGCACTCCGTTTTCCACACCCAGATCGGTCAGGGCAAATACATCCGACAGGTCGGTATAGAAGCCCTCAACCAGCAGATTTCCCTGCCAATCGCCCCAGCTGCGGTACATGTCGGCCGAAAGGCTGAAACTCTGTGACTTCTCTTCTTTCAGGTCGTCTGCCAGCCGTATCATGGATACGTTTCCGCCTACATTCGCTATGTGGAGGTCTTCGTCGAAGGCCTGGGGAGCCCGGAACCCGAACGAGTAGCTGGCGCGTAGGTTGATGTTTTCGGTAGGGTTGTAGCGCAGGTTGACACGGGGACTGAATACCGGATGGTCCAGCAGGTTGTGTTTGTCCAGGCGTCCTCCGATGAGGAAGCTCCATTGTTCATTCTTCCACTCGTTCTGTGCGAAGGCGCTGATGATGCGCACCTCCTGATGGGTGTAACGCTGGTAGCCCCACATGTTGTCTTTCAGATTGTCCTGGTTGTATTCTATCCCTGCAGTCAGATCGGCAGGCATGAACAGACAGCGGCCGAAGCGGTAGCTGTACTGTGTTCCTGCTACCCATGTCAGGTCGGTTGTGGCTCCATAGGCGTTCAGGTCCTGTCCCCCTCCGTAATAACTGTCGCGCTTGATGTGCTGTGCCGATGCGTAGATGCCTAGACGGTGCTTTTCATCGGGTGAGAAGTAGTCGAATTTCAAGCCTCCCGTATTGATGCTGTGCTCTACCTGTTCGGCGATGTTCGCTTCATGCGCAGGACGGTCCAGCATGTCACCTCCCCGGCGGAATTCCTGCAGATGATGATATTCGAAAGTCAGTTTCGAGTAATTCCCGGTCTTGATGTACGACCGGAATCCTATCGTCTGGTTCTCCAGTTTGGGAAGTTCGGTATATCCGTCGCCGTCATGGTCGTACCCGCTGCGTTCCCGGTTCTGTCCGAAAACGGCCAGGCCCAGTTTCTGGTTGTCTGTAACCAGTGAAGCGTTAAATGTGGTATTGTTTTCGAAATCATTGAAACCGCCTATACCGGTCAGTGTATGTGTAAACTGTGCCGAGTTCCGTATCGGTTCTTTTGTGATGATGTTGACGGTTCCGGCAATGGCCGACGATCCAAAGAGGGCAGAACCTCCTCCGCGCATCACTTCCACCCGGTCTATCATGTTGGCTGGAATCTGTTCCAGTCCGTATACGCCCGACAATGCGCTGAATACAGGGCGTGAATCGATCAGAATCTGTGTATACGGTCCGTCCAGTCCGTTGATACGTACCTGCTGGAATCCGCAGTTCTGACAGTTGTTTTCCACACGGACACCCGGCTGGAAATTCAGGCCTTGCGCCAGGCACGAGGAATTGGTGTTTTCGAAAGTCTTTACCGAAACGACATTGACAAGGGTAGGGGCAGTACGGCGGGTAGTCTCGTTACGGTTGGCCGAAACCACCACTCCGTCCAGGGCCACCATGTCTTCTTCTATCTCGAAGTTCATTTCAAGGCTTTTCCCTCTTGTCAGTCTGACTTCCTGCCGTACCGTCTTGTATCCGACGGACGCCACTTCCAGTGTGAAGTCTCCTTCGGGCAGATTCTTCAGGAAATAATGTCCGGTTGCGTCAGTGGTAGTACCGATAGTTGTTCCTTTCAAGGCTACCGTAACATAAGCCAGGTGCTCACGGGTATGTTTGTCTATTACATGTCCGATAATATTGGCGTCCGTTTCCTTCTGTTCATAGGCAGACGCGTATTGGGGGAGCAACATACCGATTGCCCCCAATAAAAAGATATAGATTGTTTTCATCTTGATATAGGTTTTGTCTGTAAAATAAAAAGTAGTTTTATACCGGTTTACAAACAAAAGACAGGAGGGGCTCTTGAACGGACGCCCTGTAACGGGCGGATGGGTAGATTACATACATATGCAAACAGGATTACAGCCAGTGGAACCAGCCATTGGGGCAGTATGCTTTCAGTGTATGTTTCTCCCGAGGTGTAGAAAAAGGAAAGGAAAAAGATTGTCTCAAGCTGAGACTCTGTATGGTTATGTGCGGACTTGAATGGGTGCGAATGGGCCACAACGACTCCGTTCACCACATGGAAATGGGTAAACAGGGAAATGCTGCACCAATACATGGAAAAAAGCAGCAGCAGGAATATTCCCGTTTTCCTGTATCTGTCTGTTTGAGTCTTTCGCACAGTTACCGTCTGTTTTTTGATTCAGGCTCGAGTCCGGATTCTGACTGATTTTTAGATATGCGATTTGAAGGAGATTATTTTTAGGTAATAACTCCCGGAATAATAGTCCGGGAGCTTGTTTTTAATCATTCGGCCGTTGCCTTTTCTTCAAGTTCAATGTTTATTGCGGTATTATCCCATTTATTCATCTTTTGTGTTCCTAAATCAATCAAGAAGCCTGGCCAGAATAATATATTCCATAGGCAAGCGTTATTAAAAGTAGATTCAAGCACTAGAGGTGAAGGCTTATATCCTTCTTTCTTTGCAAGAAGGGTTTTATCTTCACGTTTTTTCTTGATTTGGATGGTTGTTACTTCATCCGATCCTATTTCTCCAAGCTTCATGTTGTTGCTTGCATCATAAATTTTTGTTCCTTCAGGACCGGTAAAGGTGATGGCTTGCTTAGAACTACTGAATAATGTGCAGCACGATGAAAATGTAATGGCTGCAGCGACTAATACAAATACTTTTTTCATTTTGTTCTTATTGGTTTGCTTGATTATTAATTATCGGGGTATCACGGATTTTTAATCATAATGACAGCCCCGGCACTATGCTTTCACTATTTAGTATATCTTCTATGCAGAAAGGCCCTAAAGGTAGGGAATGATCTTTAAAAACACAAATTTTGATGAAGTAAATAACTCTGTAAACAACAGATTGGAAACTATTCTATGAATAAGAATGAAAATATGTAAGTATGAATATGAAAATGTGTGCGTGAGGTGCAAAAGAAATAGGCGATAAATAGTGGTTTATGACCACAGGTGTAGCCAGAACTTTAGATGTTATGATAAGTGGTGGGGTCTGTAATAAAAAAAGCTCTGAAAATCTGTTGATTTTCAGAGCTCATCACAATTTAGCTTCACAGCTTGGTACACCCTCAGGGATTCGAACCCTGGACCCACTGATTAAGAGTCAGTTGCTCTACCAACTGAGCTAAGAGTGCATCCACTATAAATTGTCAAATTTCCCGTTTGCTTCTGAAAAGTACACCCTCAGGGATTCGAACCCTGGACCCACTGATTAAGAGTCAGTTGCTCTACCAACTGAGCTAAGAGTGCGTCTCTTTTCGTTTGCGGGTGCAAATGTATAATCTTTATTTGAATTTACCAAATAAAAAGCAGACAAATATTTCGGTTTGCCTGCTTTTTTCCCACCGTTATATGGCTTCAATTATGTGTCTACAACTGATATTCGTCTGAATAATAGAGGAATGGATGTGTACAGAGTTTATAGTCAAAAATTTCTTCAGGCTTGAAAAATCTTGCCAGTTCTTCTGCCGCCGTTTTCGGGGAATCGGATGTGTGGACGATATTTTCCTGTGCACTGACGCAATAATCTCCGCGGATGGTGCCCGGAACAGCAACACGTCCGTTGGTAGCTCCTGTCATGGAGCGTACTATCTGGACTGCATCCACTCCTTCATAACAGCATACGATGACGGGAGAGGCCATCATGGAATCTTTTACCCGCTGGAAGAACGGACGGTCTTTCAGGTGGGCATAATGTTCGTTCAGCAGGTCGTCTGTGAGTTGCATCATCTTTATGCCTGCCAGGCGCAGGCCTTTGCGTTCAAACCGGTGGGTAATTTCTCCAGCCAGGCCACGCTGGATGGCAGATGGTTTCAGGATAACCAATGTACGTTCAAGACTCATAAAGTTATATCAATTTAAGGTTAATAATAAAAACGTCTTCATAATATAGATCAACTGCAGTAGAAAAAGATTACAGATGCGGCCTAATATAGAAAAATATCGGAAGGCGAACAAATATTTTCATTCCTTTGTCCGCTTTTTTGTTTCCACCTGTTGAGAGTCTGTCGCCAGACTGGCTTTTTTTGCCGTTACTGAAAAAATATTTCTCCAAGATGTTTCTGTTTTCAGAATTTGTCGTATATTTGTCGTCGCTTAACCGCGGTAATAGCTCAGTTGGTAGAGCGTTGGCTTCCCAAGCCGAAGGTCACGGGTTCGAGCCCCGCTTACCGCTCCATGAAAAAAGGTCTTCAACCGGAATCGGATGAAGACCTTTTTCTGTATCACTACATCCGGATATCAGAATCCGAACATTTTCTTGAACTTGTGGCAGAAATCTTCCCACAGGAAAAGGCGGCTGGCCCGGTGGAAAGGGTATACGGGTCCGAATCCGGAGCCGAAACTGTATTCCGAACCTCTCCATATCGCCTTGTTGATGAAGGCTTCGGCTTTCCCTATCGCATCTTCCATGGTGTATCCTCGTGCCAGATAGGCCGCAATGGCCGAAGCGAACGAGTCGCCTGTACCGTTCACATTCTTGGTCTCGATCTTCTTTTTCCTGAATATCCGGGAGCGGCCGTCGTGCGGGTTGTAGAAGCAGTCGTAAAGGATGCCGTCTTTTTCTACCGATTTGATGATGACGGCATTTCCCCATCGGCTCAGTTCCTTCAGGTCGTTTCTGACAGTCTCCAATGTGATGTCTCTTCCCAGCAGCAGCTTGGCTTCACGGTAATTGGGGGTGATGATGTCGGCCAGCGGGAAAAGCTTGTCTTTGTAGGCCTGGATAGCTTCGTCTTTCAGCAACTTGTCGCCTGCCGAGCTGACCATGACCGGATCTATTACATGCGGAATATGTTTGTAATGGGTAAGTACCCCCGCAACACCTTCAATCAGTTCGGTAGAGTAGAGCATACCGGTCTTGATGCAGTTGGCACCTACGTCTTCCAAAAAGGAATTGGCTTGGTTGACTATCAGGCGGACCGGGATGGTCTGTATTTCCTTTACCCGGATGGTATCTTCATCGACAATGCAGGTTATAGCCCCTGCCGCATATCCGCCGCAAGCAGCTACGGCCTTTATATCTGCTTGAATTCCTGCACTTCCCAGCGGCTCGCTGCCGGCAATGAGAAAAACTTTAGAAAACTGTTTCTTTTTAGTCATGACTGTTTCTTTTTTATGTCCTGGCCGGTATCAGGTATGGCCCGATTGTACACAGGCGGAAATCTCTATTCAAAGCAATATATATCTGACGGAACTGTCCGTTTCAAAGGAATGACCTGCACATCTTTTCCGGCTATGATATTGTGTTCCTTGAAGGCTATTTCAACGGTCTTCAGAGCCAGTTCCGGATGGTTGTTATCCTTGCTCAGGTGACAGAGCCATAGGTATCGCAGTCCGGGAGGGAAGTTCTGTGCCAGGAATTCTGCCATTTCGCGGTTACACATGTGTCCGTTAGGGCCTGCAATCCGTTCTTTCAGATGTCTGGGGTAAGGACCCATCTGCAGCATGGCTTCGTCGTAGTTGGCCTCCAGTATCAGGTAGTTAGCCTTACGGATGTACGTTGCAGCTGTTTCGGTTATGTGTCCGATATCGGTCAGGAAAGCAAAATTCTTTCCGTCGACGGTGATGCTGTAACCTACATTGTCCGAACCGTCGTGAGGCACTTCGAAGCAGGTTATGCTGAAATCTTCCAGCCGGATGGTTTCTTCCTTATGGATATAACGTATGTGGCTCATATCCAGCTTTTCGGTCATGCAGTAGCTTTTCTTCATGCCGTTGTGTACTTCCGGGGTAGAATATACAGGTATGTTATGCTTGTTTGCCAGATGTCCTACAGCCTTTATATGGTCGGCATGGTCGTGGGTAACGAATACTCCACGGATATCATTCAAGCTCAGTCCGTAATCCTTGAAAATCTTTTTGATGCTGCGGATGCCTATTCCTGCGTCTACAAGTATGCCGTAAGTCTCTGTTCCGAGGTAATAGCAGTTGCCGCTACTGCCGCTTCCCAGACTCATAAATCTAATCTTCATGTTGTTTCTTTTTAGAAACGCAAAGGTATAAAAAAGAAGGGAACCGGCCAAAAGGCAGATTCCCTTCCGTATAAGATTTTAGTATGGATCCTGATTTTTTAGAACTGGAAGAAGTTCTTTGCGTTGTTATAGCAGATATCTTCTACCATCTGCTGTACACGTGGCATTTCGCTTACCGGAATTTCACCGTTTTCAACATCGTTGCCCAACAGGTTACATAATGTACGGCGGAAATATTCATGACGCGGATATGACAGGAATGAACGAGAGTCGGTCAGCATACCTACGAAACGGCTCAGCAAACCGAGCAGTGACAAGGCGTTCATCTGTTTTTCCATACCGTCCTTCTGATCCAGGAACCACCATCCTGAACCGAACTGGATCTTGCCCGGGATAGAACCGTCCTGGAAGTTACCCAGCATGGTTGCGATCACTTCGTTTGCGCACGGATTCAAGTTGTACAGGATAGTCTTGGTGAGCTTGCCTTCAGAGTTCAGGCGGTCAAGGTATTTTGACATAGCCTTGGCTGTAGTGAATTCACCGATAGAATCGAAACCTGTATCAGGACCTAACAATTTGAACATCTTGCTGTTGTTGTCACGGATAGCGCCATAGTGGAACTGCTGTGTCCAGCCTGTTTCCCAATCCATTTCGCCGAATACAACCAGCATAGCCGACTTGAACTTCAGGATTTCTTCTTTGGTCAGTTCTGTACCGCCGTAAACTTTATTGAAGATGGCGCGGATTTCGGCATCTGTATAGTCTTCAGCATAGAATTCCTCGATACCGTGGTCGGACAGCTTACAGCCCTGTGCTGCGAAGAATTCATGACGTTTGCGCAATGCGGCTACCATGTCGTCGAAAGAAGAGATGTTGACACCGCTCACTTCAGACAATTTTTCCATGTATGCACGGAAATTTGCCGGAACTTCAACGGCCATAGCCTTGTCTGGACGCCATGTAGGCAGCATCTTGATTTCGAAGCCGCTTTCACGGGTAGCGATATGGTATTCCAGGGAATCAACCGGATCATCGGTAGTACATACGGTTTCTACGTGGTAACGGCGCATCAGGTTACGTGCAGAATATTCGGGAGTAGCCAGTTTGGCATTACATTCGTCGAAGATTTCACGTGCAGTAGAAGGATTCAAGATCTTGTCGATACCGAAAGCTGTCTTCAACTCCAGATGTGTCCAGTGATACAACGGGTTACGGAGTGTATAAGGAACTGTTTCAGCCCATTTTTCGAATTTTTCCCAATCTGTAGTGTCCTTGCCTGTGCAGTAACGTTCGTCAACGCCGTTGCTACGCATTGCACGCCATTTGTAATGGTCACCTCCCAGCCAGATTTCCGTGATTGACTTGAACTGATAGTCATCGGCAACCATCTTAGGAATCAAGTGGCAGTGATAGTCGATGATAGGCATTTTAGCTGCATGATTGTGGTACAGTTCCTGTGCGGTTTCAGTCTTCAGCAGGAAGTTTTCATCCATAAATTTTTTCATAACAATTGTGTTTTTTAGTTTATGTCCTTTTGTTAGGTATTTTCATTAAGACTCGAGAAAATTACACATTTTTATGCTAAAGAACATGTATTGCGTTTTATTTCTCGTTATCGAACACGAAAGTAGAAAATTTATTTGGAATAACAAAATATTTCGTATATTTGCAACGGTTATTTAATAAAATTATGCTTGCCTAAGCAGGTGAAACATATGATTTTATAAATATTTTTTATCATCCGTTGCGAGGGTTGGAATGTAAGTTCCACCTTTTTATTGTAACAGACGTTCCAAAGACGGAAAATAACCTAAAAACATAACTTAAAATATACAACTAAGTATGAAAGCATTAAACAAAGAAACTGCATTTAAGGCAGTCCGTCCTGAAAGAATCATTCAGTTTGGTGAAGGTAACTTCTTGCGTGCATTTGTTGATTGGATTATCTACAATATGGACCAGAAGACAGATTTTAACAGTAGTGTCGTTGTCGTACAGCCGATTGAAAAAGGTATGGTTGACATGCTGAATTCTCAGGATTGTCTGTATCATGTGAATCTGCAGGGACTCGATAAAGGGGAAGCTGTCAACAGTCTGACTATGATCGATGTCATCAGTCGTGCGTTGAACCCTTATACCCAGAATGCAGAATTCATGAAACTGGCAGAACAGCCTGAAATGCGTTTTGTTATCTCCAATACAACCGAAGCTGGTATCGCTTTCGATCCTTCCTGCAAACTGGATGACGCTCCGGCTTCTTCTTATCCGGGCAAACTGACTCAGCTGCTGTACCATCGTTTCAAGACTTTCAACGGTGATATGACAAAGGGTCTGATCATTTTCCCTTGTGAGCTGATTTTCCTGAACGGCCATAAACTGAAAGAAACCATTTACCAGTATATCGAACTGTGGAACCTGGGCGATGAATTCAAGACCTGGTTCGAAAAGGCTTGTGGCGTTTATGCTACATTGGTAGACCGTATTGTTCCGGGATTCCCGCGTAAGGACATTGCCGCTATCAAGGAAAAACTGCAGTATGATGACAACATGGTTGTACAGGCTGAAATCTTCCATCTGTGGGTAATCGAAGCTCCTCAGGAAATCGCTAAGGAATTCCCTGCCGACAAGGCCGGCCTGAACGTATTGTTCGTTCCGTCTGAAGCTCCTTATCATGAAAGAAAGGTAACTCTGTTGAATGGTCCTCACACTGTATTGTCACCGGTAGCTTACCTGTCGGGTGTAAATATTGTACGTGACGCCTGCCAGCATCCGGTTATCGGCAAATATATCCATAAAGTAATGTTTGATGAATTGATGGAAACATTGAACTTGCCGAAAGATGAACTGGAAAAATTCGCTCATGATGTTCTGGACCGTTTCAACAATCCGTTTGTTGACCATCAGGTTACTTCAATCATGCTGAACTCATTCCCGAAATACCAGACACGTGATCTTCCAGGTCTGAAGACTTATCTGCAGCGTAAAGGTGAATTGCCGAAGGGCTTGGTATTGGGTCTGGCTGCCATTATCACTTACTACAAAGGTGGTGTCCGTGAGGACGGTGCTGAAATCGTGCCGAACGATGCACAGGAAATCATGGATCTGCTGAAGCAGTTGTGGGCTACAGGTGATACCCAGAAGATTACAGAAGGCGTTTTGGGCGCTGAATTCATCTGGGGTGAAAACCTGAACAATATTCCGGGTCTGGCTGCCGCTGTCAAGGCTGATCTGGACAACATCCAGTCTAAGGGTATGCTGGAGACAGTCAAATCTATTCTGTAATTAATTGTTAGAAATTCCAGATAGTATTGGGGGAAAATTCCGGTAACGGAGTTTTCCCTCTTTTTTGTCTGTCTCTCTCCGATGAAGATCGTAGGCAGGTGTGTCTTTGTTCAGAAAATTATTTTTGTTGTCCACATTCTTTCCTGTATTTCTCCCTGAGCAGTCTCGGGGCTGTTCCCAGGTGTTTTTTCACATATTTGCCGAAAAATGAAATATTAGGAAAATCCAGTTCGTTGGCAATCTCCTTGATACTTTTCTGGGAATATTTCATCAGGAACTCGATATCTTTCAATACATATTGGTCGATTATGGTAGAAGCGGTCTGTCCGCAGATGGGTTTGCAGATAGATGATAGGTATTTGGGAGTGACGTGCAAATGGTCTGCGTAATAAGACACTTCCCTGTTTTTAGGATAAGATGTTTCCAGAAGGTCAATGAATCGTTTGAAAAGCTGTTCGCCGGATGTAAACGGGCGTGGGGTTATTTGGTTGATTACTCTGCCCATGATATTCTGCATGTCATAGAAAAAGGCAAGCATGATCGTATCGATGATTTTTTTCTGTACGACCGACGGTTGGCGGGTTTTGGAACAGAGAAGTTCGTAGTACTGGTTCCAGATCGTTACTTCATCGGAATGTAGTGTATATACCGGATTCTTTTCGAAAATCTTCTTCATGTCCCATAAAATGTTATCTGCCATCGGGAATATTTTCCGGATATATTCCTGTGACATTCCAATGCTATGGCATTTGAAATCAATGCTGGCCATGCCGTTTTCTATGATATTGTTGGGGGTACATACAAAGATATCATTCTTATAGGTTGTATAGGGGGTACCATTGATGTCTACCGACGCCTTCCCTTCGAGAACGAGTACCATGACATAGAACTCGGTCTGTATTGTCCGTGTTATGTCGATGTCATTTATATTTTCTATGAAAGCCAGTTCCTCGTTGTTATATATGGTTATTTGCCGTATTTCGCTGGCGTCCAGGTTTACTTTTTCAATATTGTCCATAAAGCTTTGTTTCTATTTGTTTTGCCTGCAAATTAACAGGATATTTCGAACCGGCTACTTATCCATATAGAGAAATAAATGTTCCGTAAGTCTTATTCTTCTGTAAACTTCTCAAACAGACCACTTTTAGGGGTGTGAAAAAGGTGTGGTTTCAGATAAAACGTCATTCTTTTGCGGCTGAAAGAAAAGAAACTATAATTGAGATGAAAAAGATTTATCTGACAGCAACATTGTTTTCGGCTCTCATACTGGCCGGATGCCAGAGTAACGGCAGTCAAGTTACGGAAGTTCATCCTGTAAGGGTGAAAGTGATGCAGGTTTCGGCTGGAACCGTTGAAGCGGAGGGACATTTTTCGGGAACGGTGGAAGCAGGCAACGGTACCAGTCTCAGTTTTCCGGTGGCGGGTACGGTAAAGACAGTGCATTTCCATTTAGGACAGCATATCGGAAAAGGGCAGTTACTTGCTACACTCGATCCTACATCCATACAGAGTAGTTATAATGCAGCGAAAGCTTCTCTGGAACAGGCCGAAGACGCCTACCGGAGGATGAAGGAGCTGTATGATAAAGGAAGCTTACCTGAGATACAATGGGTGGAGATGCAGAGTAAATTGCAACAGGCCCGTTCGCTGGAAGAAATTGCCGGCAAGAACTTGAAGGATTGCAGACTTTACGCTCCATTCAGTGGGGTGATTGCCATGAAAACGGTAGAAGTGGGTCAGAACGTAGTTCCAGGAGTATCTGTTGCCAAATTGGTAACTGCCGGAACACTGAAGGTGAAGATAGCGGTTCCGGAAGCAGAAATAGCGGGTGTCACCCTTTCGCAGAAGGCTCGAATCACGGTCCAGGCTTTAGGTAGAAAAAGTTTTTCGGGAACAGTGGTGGAAAAAGGTATTGTAGCCGATCCTTTGTCGCGCTCTTATGAGGTGAAGATCCGGGTGGAAAATGTGGGAAAAGAACTGATGCCGGGTATGGTAGCAGAAGTTGCTTTGGAGCATAAAACGGATTCTGCCCGGGATGTGCGTTGCATCATTCCTGCATCCATAGTCCAGCTGGATGAAAGGAACAATTATTTTGTCTGGGTGGAAAGAAACGGCAAGGCAAGTAAGCAGATTATCGGGTGCGGAGAGTTTACGGCGAATGGAGTTACCGTGAATTCCGGCTTGCAGGACGGAGCCCGTGTAATAGTAGAAGGGCAGCATAAAGTTTGTGAAGGAACAGAATTGGATGTTTTTTAAAAGAAGATTACAGCAATGGATAAAAACAGGAAGAAACGGAATGCAGTGGAATGGGCCATGCACTACCGTCAGATTATCATTCTGGTGGTATGCTGCCTTGTGGCTTTCGGCATTTATAGTCTGCCGGAAATGCGGAAGAATGAATTTCCAGACTTTACCATCCGGCAGGGAGTAGTGGTAGCTGTGGCTCCGGGATATACTGTGGATGAAATGGTAGAGAAGGTTACTAAGCCCCTGGAGGAGTATATCTTTACATATAAGGAAGTGAAAAAGGAGAAAACTTTTTCGAAAAGCCGAGATGGAATCGTTTATATACAGGTGCAGTTGAACGATGATTTGAACGATAAGGATGAATTCTGGAGCAAGTTCAAACATGGAGTATCCGGATTCAAGTCGCAGCTTCCTTCGGGAGTGTTGGCTGTACAGGTGATGGATGATTTCGGCGATACGTCGGCCTTGCTTATTACGATGGAAAGTGAGGACAAGACTTATCGGGAACTGAAAGATTACATGGATCGGTTGCAGGACCGCTTGCGGAGAATTACGAGTGTTGGGCGAATGACTGTCAGCGGACTTCAGAAGGAACAGATTTCCATTTATGTAGATAACGACCGGCTTTCACAATATGGCATGAACGAGCAGACAGTGGCTCTTGCTTTGATGCAGAAAGGTTTTGTAACTACAGGAGGACGGATAAAGACCGGCGGATATGTACAAACGATTTATGTCAGCCAGTCACTGAATACCGTTTATGACGTACAGCAACAGATTGTCTATACCGATCCGCAAGGAAATAATGTCCGGTTAAAGGACATTGCACGGGTGGTAAAGGAATACCCTCAGTCTGATAGTTATATCACCAACAACGGGCGCAAGTGCCTGCTTCTTTCGGTAGAAATGAAGAAGGGACAGAACATCGTGAAAATGGGGGAATCTGTGAATGAGGTTATCAGCGATTTTCAGCTGGATTTGCCGCAGGATGTCAGCATTTTCCGGATTACCGACCAGAGTCAGGTGGTAGATGACAGTGTAAAGAACTTTTTGCGTGAGCTGGTCATTGCCATCGTAGCGGTCATTGCAGTGGTAATATTGCTGCTTCCCATGCGTGTGGCTCTGGTGGCCGCTTCCACCATTCCGATTACCATCTTCATTTCGTTAGGACTGTTTCAGGCTTTCGGTATCGAACTGAATACGGTAACACTGGCAGCGCTGATAGTCACGTTGGGTATGATTGTAGACAATTCGATTGTTATCATCGACAGCTATCTGGAGAAACTGGGGGAGGGGACTTCCCGTTGGCATGCTTCCATAGAGAGTACCACGCATTTTTTCAAGTCCATATTTTCGGCGACGCTGGCTATCAGTATTACGTTTTTTCCGTTCCTGATCACAACAACGGGAATGATCAATGATTTCTTGCGTAGTTTTCCTTGGGCTATCACTATTGTGCTGGCCGTATCACTCCTGGTTGCCACACTGCTGGTGCCTTTTCTGCAATTTTACTTCATTCGGAAGCCTATGCAGCAGAAGGAAAGAGACGGAAAGAAGTCATTTTCTTTCCTCGATTTGCTGCAACGTTATTATAACCGCCTGTTCGACTGTTGTTTTTCCCATCCTAAGATAACGGTAGGGATCGGTGTAATTTCTGTCGTTATAGGTATCTTACTTATAGCAAAGCTTCCTCAACAGCTGATGCCTTACGCCGACCGTAACCAGTTTGCAGTGGAGATATTTCTTCCGACAGGTACGGATGTAAGAGAAACAGCGGAAGTGGCAGACAGTCTGGAGCATATTCTCCGCAGGGATAAACGGGTTGTAAGTGTCGCTTCATTCAAAGGATGTGCTTCGCCCCGTTTTCAGACTACTTATGCACCGCAGATTGCCGGGACGAATTTCGCTCAGTTCATTGTCAACACGACCGGCGTAAAGGAGACGGTAGAATTGCTGGATGAGTATGCGCCTAAGTATACCGACTATTTTCCGAATGCCCGTATCCGTTTCAAACAGTTGAGTTACAGTGAAGCTGTTTACCCTATTGAGATACGTCTCAGTGGCGATGACCGGGAGGCATTGAAACGGGATGCAGACAGCATCAGGTTGATATTGCAGGAAATGCCTGAACTGGTTTCGGTACAGACCGACCTGAATGAGCCGCTGGCCGCCTCGGAAGTGGTGCTGCACGAAGATGAATCCAGTCGTTTAGGTATCAGTAATCTGGGTGTAGAGAGTACACTTGCCATGCGTTACGGAGATGGAATACCTGTGACCAGCGTGTGGGAAGGTAGTTATGATATTCCGGTTGTAATGAAAAGTGAAAAGTCGGACAGTGCTCTGCTCTCCGACTTGAAGGATGAACTGCTTCCTGTTGCCGGTGGTATTTCCAGTGTACCTCTTCGGCAGATTGCCGATGTAATTCCGGTATGGAAGGACGGACAGGTTGTCCGCCGGAACGGGATTTATACGCTTACGGTTATGGCAGATGTCCGTCGGGGTGAAAATGCGATGGAAGTTTTGTCACTCGTCCAGAATAAGCTGTCCGGTTTCCGGCTTTCGGAAGGAGTGGACATGAAATATGGAGGCGATTATGAGGACAGTGAAGAAAAGATGCCTCCGGTAATGGCTGGGTTGATGATTGCGGCTGTCATCATTTTCTTTATTCTGGTTATCCATTTCCACAAGGTCAATATCGCTACGCTTATTTTTTCCAGTCTGACACTCTGTCTTTTCGGTACGGCTATCGGTATTCTGATACAGGGAGTCGAATTCAGCATTACATGCGTATTGGGTATAGTCAGTCTGATGGGCATCATTGTCCGTAACGGTATCATCATGATCGATTATGCCGAAGAGTTGCGGGCCGTGGAAGGACTGTCGGCTGCCGAAGCCATCTATCATTCGGCACGCCGTCGTATGCGTCCTATATTCCTGACTTCAGCTGCGGCTTCTATGGGAGTGATACCGATGATTCTGGGTAAAAGCGGATTGTGGATGCCGATGGGAACGGTCATCTGTTACGGAACACTTATTACCATGGTATTTCTGCTTACGGTACTTCCTTGTGCTTATCTGCTGATATTCAGAGGAACTTCCGGAAAGCGCTTGCAGATGGAAAGTTTAGAAAAGCAATGAGAAATTTAAATTTATATTGACAGTTATGAAATTTGTAAAACATATTTTTCTTTTGGGACTTGGAATAGCGGGCATAATGCCTGCTTTCTCCCAGCATGCCTATACGTTGGATGCCTGTATTCATGAGGCTCTTGTAAACAATACCCGTATTAAGAATGCAGACAATGACCTGGCTGCAGCACGTCATGTACAGCAGGAAGCTTTTACCAAATTTTTCCCTTCTTTCAATGCTTTCGGTACAGGCTTTACGGCCGATAAAGGGTTGGTTGAAATGGAAATGATACCTGGTGAAAAATTGTCCATGATGAAGAACGGTGTGATTGGAGGTATAACCGCAGCAGTGCCGCTTTTTACAGGTGGACAAATTGTCAACGGTAATAAATTGTCTGCAGTGAATGTGGAAGTGAACCGGTTGCAACGCCGGCAGTCAGAGAAGGAAGTACGGCTTACTGTCGAACAGTATTTCTGGCAGATAGTCATGTTGAAAGAGAAGTTACGGACTCTTTCTATCGTAGGGGAACAGCTGTCCAGTATTCATAAAGATGTTGATGCGGCCGTACAGGCGGGTGTGAGCAATCGTAACGATCTGCTTCAGGTACAGCTCAAGGAAAATGAAACACGTAGCACACGCATTCAGGTAGAGAATGCTCTTGCTGTTTCTACGAGCTTGTTGGCACAATATATGGGGCATCCGTCTGATTCAGTAGATGTAGATATGGCTCTGACCGATTCTTTGCCCGGTCATCCCGGAGAGCTTTATGTATTGCCGGAATCTTCTCTTCCAGCTACCGATGAATACAATCTGTTGCAACAGAATGTAAAGGCAGCCCGTCTGCAGCATAAGATTTCTATTGGGAAAAATCTACCTTTGCTATCTGTCGGAGGCGGGTATATATATGATAATCTGATGGATAAGGACCATTCGTTTTGGGTCGGTTTTGCAACAGTAAGTGTACCTTTGTCAGGATGGTGGGGAGGTTTTCACGATATAAAAAGGCAACAATTGAAGGTCCGTAATGCAGAGAATCAGCTGACTGACCAGAGTCAATTGCTGGTAATTCGGATGAATAATACCTGGAACAGCCTGACTGATGCCTACAAGCAGGTGGAAATAGCTATAGAGTCCATCGGGCAGGCTTCGGAGAACCTCCGGTTGCAGACTGATTATTACCGGGCCGGTACCTGTACGATGAGTGACTTGCTCGAGGCGCAGACCTTGTTCCAGCAGAGCCGCGACAGGTATGTAGAATCATATGCACAGTATGAAGTCAAGAAACGGGAATACCTGCAGGCTACGGGACGTTAGAATTTTTGTTTTTATTTTTCCGATTATACTGAAAATTCAGGTGTTCTCCCTATCTTTGCGGGAAATTTGAAACTTGATACATGAAGCCACAACTGTTGATCGGATCACCTATGTCGGGAAGCGGAAAGACCACCTTTACGCTGGGACTGTTACGTGCCTTGAAACGCCGGGGACTGAAGTTACAGCCGTTCAAGTGCGGCCCCGACTGTATCGATACCCAGTTCCATGCCATAGCTACCGGGCGTGATTCGGTCAATCTGGATACATGGATGACTTCGGGAACGCATGTACAGTATATTTATAATACGTATGCCGAACGTTCTGATGCCTGCGTGGTGGAAGGATCCATGGGATTCTACGACGGGTATAACCGTATGGAAGGCAGCAGTGCTGAAATAGCCCGGTTGTTGAATATACCTGTGATACTGGTTGTCAATGCACGTGCCACAGCCTATTCCGTGGCTCCGCTGCTGTATGGCTTCAAGCATTTCAAGCCTTCCGTGCGCATTGCCGGGGTTATTTTCAATCAGGTGGCTTCGCCTGCCCATTTCGCTTCTTTACGTGAAGCGTGCATCGATGCCGGGATTGAATGTCTGGGTTATCTGCCTGTAGTGGACGATATCCGTATCACTTCCCGTCACACCGGATTTACCTTGACCGAAAAGCGGGAAATGAGTACGCTGATCGATAAAGTAGCATTGCTGGTTGAAAAGCACATCGATCTGGAAAAGCTGATGAATCTGTGCACCCGTATATTCCCCTGTCCGTATACACTGCCTTTTACCTCCGATCTGGAAGTGGAGGCAATGCATACGGCCGGGAAAAAACGATTGCGTATTGCCATTGCCCGTGACCCGGCTTTCAGCTTCTTGTATAAGGAGAATATCGACCGTCTGGCCGAAGTAGGACAGATAACCTATTTCAGTCCTGTATACGGGAGTGATCTGCCAGAGGCGGATCTGGTCTATCTTCCGGGAGGATATCCCGAACTTTTTGCCCGTCAGCTGCACCGGAGAAAACGGCTCATGCAGCAGATTCGTGACTATGCCGAAGCAGGTGGCCGGATTCTGGCTGAATGTGGGGGTATGATATTCCTGGGTCGTACGCTGACGGTAAGGAAAGGAGGTACGGCATACGAAATGGCCGGTGTGTTGCCTTTCGATTGCAGTATGGAAGATACCCGCCTGTGTGCCGGATACCGTCGTATGGTATATAATGGCATAGAGCTGCGTGGGCATGAATACCATTATTCCGCATTGGTGTCGTCCGAAGCCCTGCCTGTAGCGGCGCAGATGTTTACTCCCAGAGGGGCGGAGGTTTCCACACCTTTCTTCCGCTACAAGAACGTCATTGCCGGATATGTCCACTGGTATTGGGGTGAGACGGACATCCTGAAATTGTGGTGAGGCAGGGCAGGAGTGTACCGTTCAATAGTCTATTTTATCCAGAATACCGCTCAGACAGGCGATGGTCACTCCATAATTGGTCATCGGAACATGCTGTTTCCTGGCTTCTGATACACGGCTCATCACATACTTGCGGTTGAACATGCAGGCACCGCAATGGATAACCAGATCATATCCCGAAAGATCTTCCGGGAAATCGGTTCCCGATACCTGGTCAATCTGTAGTCCGTCACCGATGCGTTTGCGTAGCATGTTAGGTATTTTTACTCTTCCTATATCTTCTGCCAGTGGGGCGTGGGTACATGCTTCGGCTATCAGTACCCGCGATGAGGGGGTGAGTCGTCCGATAGCTTCCGCCCCTTCCATGAAATAGTCTATGTCACCCTTGTATTGTGCGAACAGGACCGAAAAGGATGTAAGCCTGCTGGATTCCGGTTTCTTTTCGTATACGGTCTTGAATACTTGGGAATCGGTTATAATCAGTTTCGGGGGAGCCGACAAAGCCTGTAGCATCGGCTCAATCTTGTCGGTCGTACAGCACATTACCAGGCATTTACGGTCAAGAAGTTCGCGTATGGTCTGTACCTGAGGAAGGATAAGCCGTCCTTTGGGTGCCTGTATATCCTGCGGCATCACCAACATGACAGTATCGCCTTCCGATACCAGTTTCCCTACAATGCCTTTTTCCATCGTCTCATCGGGTAGTCTGCCAATGATACCGCGGCGGATGTCTTCCATTCCGGTTTTCTTTTTAGCCGATGCAATCAAAGGAACTTGTCCGCATTTTTTTTCGATGTTACGGGCTGTCTGTTCCGCATTTTCAAGAAGGTCGGCTTTGTTCAGCACCCAGATTATCGGTACATTCTTTTCCTTCAGCGTATGGCTCCACTCCAGTTCCTGGTTTATGTCTTCACCGGTACAGACCATCAGGGCTACATCGGTCTTTTCCATAGCTTTGAGTGTCTGTTTGATGCGCAGTTCACCCAACCGGCCTTCATCGTCCAGTCCGGCTGTATCGATGAATACACAAGGTCCTATGCCATGAATTTCCATCGGTTTGTAGACGGGATCGGTAGTTGTTCCGGCAATGTCGGAGACAAGTGCAGCCTCCTGGTTGGTCAGTGCGTTGACCAGTGATGACTTTCCGCTGTTACGCTTGCCGAAGAGGCCTATGTGGATGCGGTTCGCACGGGGAGTATCTTGCATGATATGGATATTTTGTAGTGTCATTAATAAGTTGCATCAGAAGCGGAAATCGCGTTCCCCTTTCGTGATACGTTCCAGGTTTTCCAACGCACGGCGCCGGATGGCAGGATTGGGTATCTGTTCCATCTGTGTACGTATCATGTCGACTCCCAGTGCACGGGTTTCGGGCGATGCGTAGTCTTCGAGGTATTCCTGCAGGGTCATCAGGGCGTTCGGGGCGCAGCAGTTGGCAATCTGTCCGGTCTTGACGAGCGACATGAAGCGGTCGCCTGTACGTCCTTCACGGTAACATGCAGTACAGAAGCTGGGGATATAGCCCAGGCGGAGCAGCCAGTTTACTACTTCGTCGAGGCTTCGTGTATCACTTACATCAAACTGAGCCGAATTTTCTTCTGGAATTTCCTGCTTGACATATCCGCCTACGCTGGTACGTGATCCGCCGCTCAACTGAGAAACACCGAGTTCCAGCACTTTTTCGCGCGAACGTTGCGATTCACGGGTAGAGACAATCATGCCTGTGTAAGGTACGCTGATACGGATTACGGCCACCAGTTTCTGGAAGATTTCATCCGAAATGGCATTTTCGAAATCGGCGGCATTGATATCATCGGCCGAGCAGATACGCGGTACACTGATGGTATGCGGTCCCACGCCGAAAGCCGCTTCCAGGTGTTCGGCATGCATCAGCAGGCCTACGAAGTCATATTTATAGGTATTCAGTCCGAAAAGCACTCCGATACCCACATCGTCGATACCTCCCTGCATGGCACGGTCCATTGCCTCCGTATGGTAGGCATAGTTGCTTTTCGGGCCTCTCGGGTGGAGTTTTTCGTAATTTTCCTTGTGGTAGGTTTCCTGGAACAGGATATAAGTGCCGATACCGGCATCTTTCAGCAGGCGGTAGTTCTCTACGGTGGTGGCCGCTATGTTCACATTTACGCGACGTATGGCTCCGTTCTTGTGCTTGATGCTGTAGATTGTTCGGATTGACTCAAGGATGTATTCGATGGGGTTGTGTATCGGATCTTCTCCAGCTTCGATGGCCAATCGTTTGTGGCCCATATCCTGCAGTGCAATCACTTCCTTACGGATATCGTCCTGTGAGAGTTTCTTGCGGGCTATGGTCTTGTTTTTCACGTGGTAAGGACAGTACACACAACTGTTTACGCAGTAGTTCGACAGGTATAGCGGGGCGAACATCACGATGCGGTTGCCGTAGAATTTCTGTTTGATTTCGCGGGCCAGGGAATAGATTTCTTCAAGGAGATCCTTGTCGTCACATTCCAGCAATACGGCCGCTTCACGGTGACTTAGTCCTTTACAGGCACGTGCCTTTTCAATGAGTGAACGCACAAGTTCGCGGTTGTTACTGTTGGCCTGTGCATATTCCAGTGTATCCAGTATCTCATCATGGCAGATGAATTCTTCTGCATGAGGTGAATTTATATTGTACATAATATATATTGTTGTTTTTATATAAGTCGGTAATCTCCTCTTCCCATATCAATGGTATATCCTATCTTTTCCAGGCGTGCCTGCAGCAACCGGAGTCCTTCGGCTGCTTCGGCCCCCATGGATGCCTTGTTGTCGTACAGCGCGTATTTGCTGCGTTGCTGCGGCGGTGAGAGATTCGGCATCACCACGTTCGCTCCGGCCAGGATTCCTCTTTCACGGCCTTCGGGTGTAAGTGTGGCAAGGGCTGTAGTCGACGGAATCAGGGCATCGGGGTGCATCAGCCGGAAAATGGAGAGCAGCAGTAAGGTCTGTTCCAGGTTTCCCGCAGGCATTTTCCCGAAGGGTGTGTCGTGATGCGGGAGGAAGGGGCCTATACCGATCATTTCGGGGCGGAGCTGTGCGATGTACAGGATATCTTCCACCAGGTTGTCGATGGTTTGTCCGGGACTGCCCACCATAATGCCGGTACCTGTCTGGAAACCGATACGTTTCAGGTCGTCCAGGCATCGCAGCCGGTTGGACAGCGACATGCCTGCGGGGTGAAGCTGCCTATAATGTGCCGGGTTATGGGTTTCGTGTCGGAGCAGGTAACGGTTGGCTCCCGCACGGAAAAAGGCTTCATAGGCTTCTGTACTTTTCTCTCCGAGGGAGAGAGTGATGGCGGAATCAGGAAATTCGCGGCGGATGTCCGCGATGATTCCGGTAGCCCGTTCTGTAGTCAGGTAATCGTCTTCACCGCCCTGCAGTACGAATGTCCTGAACCCCAAGGCATGCCCTTCACGGCAGCAGGCCAGTATCGTTTCCTTGTCGAGCCGGTAGCGTTCGATGTTCCGGTTGCTTCGCCGTATACCGCAGTAATAACAATCGTTGTGGCAGCAGTTTCCTATTTCTATCAGTCCCCGGATAAAGACCTTGTTGCCGAACCGGGCCTGTGCCGTTTCACGGGCCTTTTCATTGATCAGTTCCAGGTTTCTGCTGTCACAGCCGGCAAGCAGTGTACGCAATTCATCGGGAGCAGCGGTATGCTCCCGATAAAGACGTTCTATGATACTTCTCATGGAGAAGAGTACTTATTCTTTGTTGGTACTGTTTTCGTATTTCAGCGTGCGTTTCAGCAGATCCTGGTTGAGCTGCCGTTTACCCGAAACCGCATCGTTATAGGCACTCGGTCCGGTTACGCATCCGCCTTCGCAGGCCATCATTTCGATGAACTGGGCGTCTACCTTGCCGGTCTTGGCCCAGGCACGCATCTGGCCGATGCTCTTCTTGTTGAAGTCGGAGAACTGCAGCATCTTGATTCCGTCGGCCTTCGGTCCCAGATAGGCTTTGACAGCTCCGGCTACACCGCCGGCCTGAGCGAATCCGTGGGCTTCGCAGACTGATTCGTATGCCACCTTGTATGGATTGGCCTGAGCCAGTTCGATATTCAGTCCCTTCAGTACAGAATGCAGCTCTTCGAATGTCATTACATAATCCACACATTCGTCGCGCTGGGCTTCCTTTCGCTTGGCAATACACGGACCAATGAATACCGTTTTGGCATCGGGATATTTTTCCTTGGAAATCCGAGCCGCATAGTACATGGGCGATCCGGTACTTGATACATACTGCTGCATGCCGGGAATGTGCTTGCGTACCAGCTCGATGTACGACGGACAGCAGGAGGTAGTCATGAACTTCTGACCTTCTTCCAGCTTCTCGAGCAGCTCATGAGCTTCGTTGCTGGTAGTGTGCATCGCACCTTCGGCCACCTCGATGACTTCAGCGAAACCGATTTCCTTCAGGGCTCCGTACACCTGGTCGATGGTAGCGTCGAACTGTCCCAGAACAGACGGGGCGGGGAGGGCTATCAGCTTTTCTCCACGGCGGATAGCTTCCAGTATGTCGAATACCTGGGAAATCTCGAAGATGGCTCCGAACGGACAGGCATTCAGGCACTTGCCGCAGTAGATACACTTGTTTTCGTCAATGTGTTCCACATTCAGCTCATTCTTGCTGATGGCTTTGACGGGACACGCTTCCTCGCACGGTACGGGAATATAGACGATGGCGTGATAGGGGCAGCTCTTGTGGCAGATACCGCAACTGATGCATGTATCGTGGTCAATATGGGCCTGTCCGGTCTTCTTGTCGAAGTGGACCGCTCCCTTTGGACAGTTCATATAACAACTGCGTGCCACACATCCGCGGCACAGGTTACTTACCTCGTAGTTTACCTGTACGCATGAAGAGCAGGCTTCATCTATGACACACAGAATATTTTCTTTGATGAGTTTCTTCCGTTCGAGTGCCTGGCGGGCATATTCCGACAGCGGGGTGAGCTCGTCGTGCTCGTCCGACATGTCCCAGCCCAGCAACGGGAGTGATTTGTATTTGGTTACAGCACGTTCTTTATGGATACAGCAGCGTCCTACCGGCTGCGAACGGCGGGGACTCAGTTCCAACGGAACACGGTCTATCTTTTCAACCAACTGATTTTCTTTCCATAAAGCGACGAGTTTTTCCAGCAGCTTATGTCGCACAATCATTACGTTGTTAGTAAACGGCATAATGTAAAAGTTAAGTTTGTTAGTATAATGTTATCCTAAAGAAAGCCTTATATATGATGTGGCTTTCGGGTTACAAAGGTACTACATTCTTTGCAATACACCAAGGAAGAAGGTCTGAATATGGAAAAATTTCTTTATTTGGAACGGATAAAAAACACCTTGATGTTTCGGATGGAAGTTCAGGTTCTTTTTTCCGAAAAATCAAGGTGTTTCCTGAAAAAATCAAGTTGTTTTTACCGCTTCTCTTCTTCGCTGCCAGCAGCCCTGAGAATCAGCGTTGTAGCACCCAGGGTGAAAATTGCTCCATCTTCGATGCGGACCCTGTCTTTCGGACCCAGGAGTTCATTCATCAGAAAGGTTCCCGTAATGCTGTCGTTGTCGCGGAGGGTATAGACCAGTTCCCCTTGCTTGTTACGTTTCACGTTCAGGATGCAGTGACGGCGGTCCATGCTGGGATCGTTGGTCTCGATCGGTACATCGATTTCATTCCCTTTCGAGCGGCGGCCTATGAGGTTGTCGCCTTCATGAAGCGGGATGACCTGTTTATAGCCGAAAACGTTTTCAATGGCTACTACATTCCCGAAGTCCCGGGTACCTTCCGTTTCATCCACCACCTCTTCGCGGCGGCTTCCGGCGTTCAACTTGGATTTTCCAATACGGATTCCGAACTGTTTCTTGCAGTTGTCACAGATGAATACCAGCGACTGGCCTTCGGAATACTTGGTTTCGTCAAACTGTATATAATTGTCGCATTTCGGACATCTTACTCTTTTCATTGTCTCTTTGTTCGGTGTTTGTTGTTACTTGACTGTATATACCCAAGCCGATTCGAATCCTGCCGTTTTCTTCAGGTCCTGGATTTTTTTGTATGCATCGGAAGCCTGTGTGTAACGGGCTACCGAAATACGATAACGTCCTTGTGATTCTACCACTTCGGCATCTTTGAATCCTTTGCCTTGCAGACGCTGTGCTTCGCGCTGTGCATCTGCCTCATTGGGCAAACTGGCTACAATGACGTAGCATCCTTTCCGGCTTGCGGCTTGAGAAGCTTCCGGACGGGGGGCAACAGTCTGTTTTTTCGGTTCAGCCTTGGAGGCAGGAGCCGGCTGTGTCGTCGCGGTCTGAGGCTTTTCCTTTTTCGGCTGTATCTTCTTCTTGGCCGGGGCTACCTTTTCGGTCCTTACCGAAGCCGGTCTCAAGGTGTTGACGTTATTCTTCGCCTGAGATCTGTGGCGGGTGTTGTTCTGCGGTTCGGTTGTTATGCTCGAAGCGGCCGACTGGTTGCGGATAGCATCAAAGAGGCTGTAGGAGTCCAGTGACGCATAGTTGGCTTCGCTCACGTAAGTGTTTTCTACCGGAACGGAAAGGATGAAGAACAGGATGACGGCAGCTGCTACAGCTACGGCATTCTTCAGCCATTTGCGGATCGGGATGACACGGACCGGAGTCTGGGGGCCTGCCGTCTGGGGAACTATTTCCTTTACTGGTTCCGGACGATAAGTCTGGCGGGTTACGGTTTCCGTCAGTTCCTGCAGCGGAGAGGGGACGAACGGTTCCAGTCCGTAGAGCGACGGGGTGAAGAACCCGGTCTGTAACGGAGCGAATTCATATATTCCGTTCATGTTGTAATACAGCGTTCCCACATTGTTCAATGTAATCTGTCCGCGTTGGTAAAGCTCGTCCTTCATCAGGCTTACGGTCTTTTCAATCTTACGGGTGGCGTCGGGAAAATCCGTATTGTAGGCCTGCATGTACGATTGTACCAGCAATCCGTCATTCATGACGAGTTGCGGATTGAAACCGATTGTACGCATGGGCGGACAAAAGGCCCCTGTATCCTCATTATATATGGAAGGACGGTAATGCGCAATGAAACCGCCCAGGCCGGGGACGATGACGCAGTCGTTCTCCAGCAAGAGAACTTCAATATGTTTAGCCAATTCAATCATATTGCAAATGTAATGTTTTTCTCTTTATTTTTAAATATCATTTTTTATATAATTCTTTTTTTTGGTTACTTTTGCATCCGGTATTTTGAAATAAATTTAGGAAACAGTATGAATATAGCTATTGTCGGAACCGGTTATGTCGGTCTGGTTACAGGTACATGTTTTGCCGAAACAGGGGCGAATGTGTATTGTGTAGATACCAACGAAGAGAAGATAGAGGCCCTGAAGAAAGGAATTATCCCTATTTACGAGCCCGGGCTGGAAGATATGGTCTTGCGTAATGTTAAGGCGGAACGCCTGCATTTCACCACGTCACTGGCCGAATGTCTGGATAAAGTGACTATCGTGTTCTGTGCAGTAGGGACTCCTCCTAATGAAGACGGAAGTGCCGATTTGTCGCATGTTCTTGACGTGGCCCGGACCATAGGTTCCTGCATGAACCGCTATGTGCTGGTTGTCACCAAGAGTACCGTACCCGTAGGTACGGCCAAGAAGGTGAAGGCGGTGATCAATGAAGAATTGTCCAGACGTGGAGTGAAGGTAGACTTTGATGTGGCAAGCAACCCTGAGTTCCTGAAAGAAGGGAATGCCATCAGCGACTTCATGACTCCCGACCGTGTGGTGGTGGGAGTGGAATCGGATAAGGCGAAGGAGTTGATGAGCAAGCTGTACCGCCCGTTCCTGCTGAACAATTTCCGCGTGATTTTCATGGATATACCGTCGGCCGAAATGACCAAGTATGCAGCCAATTCCATGCTGGCTACCCGAATCAGTTTCATGAACGACATAGCCAACCTGTGTGAACTGGTAGGCGCTGATGTCAACATGGTGCGTAGCGGTATCGGTTCGGACAGCCGAATCGGACGTAAGTTCCTGTATCCCGGATGCGGTTACGGTGGAAGCTGTTTCCCGAAAGATGTAAAGGCACTCATCAAGACGGCCGAGGAGAACGGCTATACCATGCGTGTCCTGAAAATGGTGGAGGAAGTCAATGAAGCCCAGAAAGATATTCTGTACCGTAAACTGCTGAAATATTACAACGGCGACCTGAAAGGGAAGACCGTTGCCATGTGGGGACTGGCCTTCAAGCCCGAAACGGATGATATGCGGGAGGCTCCGGCACTGGTCCTGATCAAGAAGCTGAAGGAGGCGGGATGCATAATCCGTGCCTACGACCCTGCGGCAATGGACGAAGCCAGACGTCGTCTGGGCGACAGCATCTATTACGCCCGCGACATGTATGACGCCCTGCTGGATGCCGACGCCCTGTTTCTTGTGACCGAATGGAAGGAATTCCGTCTGCCCGCGTGGGGAGTCATGAAGAAGACGATGAACAATCCCGTTATTTTTGATGGAAGAAACATTTACGATATCAACGAATTGCAGGAACTGGGGATTACCTATCATTGCATCGGAAAATGAAAAGATATGCATCAATCATATTAGTTTTGGCATTGGTTTCCTGTGGGGGTAAAAAGGAAGACCAAGGAACAGACGAGGCGGACCGGGCTGCGGTAGAGATGTTGCAGGGAGTCTGGCTGGACGACAATACGGAAATGCCTATATTGAAGGTCAAGGGCGACAGTATGTATCTGGCCAGTCAGGTGAACGCACCCTTCAGATTCGGCGTCTCCGGTGATACGCTGATATCCTATGGGGCGGAGAAGACTGCATACCGTATCCAGAAGTTGGGGGAACATGTATTGCAGTTCTATACGTCTATGGGCGACCTTATGTCTTTGCATAAGGCCGAAACGGATACCATACCTTTCGGTTATGAAGTGGAGGAGGCGGCACCGGAGCCTCAGGTAATCCAGAAGGATTCGGTGTTCATGTATGAAGGGAACAGATACAGGGGATATGCCTATATCAATCCTTCAACGAAGAAAGTGATCCGTCCGGGCATAACCGACGAAGGCCTGAAGGTGGACAACGTCTTTTACGACAATGTAATCCATATCTGCGTATATCAGGGAACCCGTCGGTTGTATTCCAAAGATATCACCAAAGAGATGTTTGCCGGTTCGGTGCCGGATAATTTCCTTCGGGGAGCCATCCTTTCGGATATGGATTTCATGGGAGTGGATGCCAAGGGCTATCATTACCGTGCCACCATCTGTATTCCGGACGGCAGTTCGTGCTATTATGTCGACCTGCTGATTGACAGGGAAGATAACCTGACCTATATGCTGAAACAGTAGATTTCAGGAACGATCTTATAAAGGAATACGGGAAGCTGCAGGAATGTGGCTTCCTTTTTTTATGGAAATCCGCAAAGAGCGGGATGAATGGTACGGACATAAAAAAAGGAGTACCGCTGTACTCCAACCTTTTGTTAACCTTAAATCTAATACTATGAAAAACACGTTGCAAAGGTAGGGACTTTTCTTCATAATGCAAATAAAACAACTACTTTTTTCTGCTTTATAACATGTTTTAATAAATAAACCGGTATTTATTAAAATTATTATACAGAATCGGCTCCCGTTTGTTCTATGTCCGGTAAAAATAAAAAAGATTCCGGCAGTATTCCGCCGGAATCCTTGAGGTTGCATATCGGTTTTCAGGATTTGCTTGTCCGTGAAGCGGGACGGTTACGTTTCTTGCCGTTGCCGTTTTTTGTGCTCTGGGCGTTGTCCGGGCGCTTGTTGTTGAAGTTATTCCGCTTTTTCCAGCCTCCTTTCCCGTGTTTCCTTCCGCTGCGTTGTGCCTTGGGTTCATATACCGGAGCTTCTCCCAGTTCTTCCGGAACTGGAATCTTATAGATTTCCTTGCCCAGAAAATCTTCTATCTGCTTGAACCGGGTCTGTTCGGTTTCACTGACGAAAGTAATGGCACAACCGTCGTTGTTGGCGCGGGCTGTACGGCCTATGCGGTGTACATAGTCTTCACTGTCGTGAGGAACGTCGTAGTTGATGACCAGACGTATATCGTCTATATCGATTCCCCGCGCCACGATGTCTGTAGCCACCAGCATGTCGATCCGTCCGTTGCGGAAGTCGTGCATGATTTCATCGCGCTGGCTTTGGTCGAGGTCGGAATGCATTTCCCCTACATTCAGGTTCATATGTTTCAGAGCCTTGGTCACTTCCTTTACCTTCATTTTTGACGATGCGAAGATAATGACACGTTCAGGTTTCTGTTTGGTAAACAGGCTCTTGATGATTCCCAGCTTCTGTGCTTCATAACAGATATAGCAGGCCTGTATTATCTTGTCGGCTGGTTTTGATACAGCCAGGGCTATTTCAACGGGATCGGTCAGAATGGTCTTGGCCAGCTGTTGGATCTTGGCCGGCATAGTAGCCGAGAACATGATGGTCTGACGTTCCTTCGGCAGGTATTTGACAATCTGCATGATGTCATCGGCGAATCCCATGTCGAGCATGCGGTCGGCCTCATCCAGGATAAAGAAGGATACTTTCGACAAATCCACATATCCCAGACTCAGGTGGCTGATAAGACGTCCCGGGGTAGCGATAACCACATCCGCTCCGAGGGTCAATCCTTTTTTCTCCTGTTCGAAGCGTATCCCGTCATTGCCTCCATAGATGGCTACACTGGATACCGGCATAAAATAGGAGAACCCCTCCATCTGCTGGTCAATCTGCTGGGCCAGTTCACGTGTCGGGGCCATAATGATGCAGTTGATGGAATCGGCAGGATAGCCACCTTTGCTTAACTGGTTGATGACCGGAAGCAGATAGGCTGCCGTTTTGCCCGTCCCTGTCTGTGCCACTCCAATCAGGTCTCTGCCTTCCAGTATTACAGGAATAGTCTTTTCCTGTACAGGAGTACACTCCTTGAAATTCATCGCATCAAGTGCATCGAGAACACTGTCTTCTAAATTCAGTTCGGAAAACTTCATATTATTCTATTACTTCATCTAATTTTATTAGCTGTTTGCTCTTTCGTCCAGATAAGAATCTTTGAATCCCAGAAAATACAGGACGCCGTCAATACCGATGGTACTGATAGACTGGCGTGCGTTGGCCTTTACCTTCGGCTTTGCATGGAAGGCGATGCCCAGGCCGGCTATGGAAAGCATGGGAAGGTCGTTCGCTCCGTCTCCCACCGCAATGGTCTGGGCGATGTCCACATTCTCTATCTGCGCGATAAGCTGTAGCAGTTCCGCTTTCCGTTTTCCGTCTACGATATCACCCAGGTAGCGTCCGGTCAGTTTGCCGTCTATAATTTCCAGGTTGTTCGCATAGACATAGTCAATGCCGTATTTTTCTTTCAGGTAATTGCCGAAGTAAGTGAATCCGCCCGAGAGGATGGCTATCTTGTATCCATACTTTTTCAATACATACATCAGCCGGTCTACGCCTTCGGTGATAGGCAGGTTTACAGCTATATCTTTCATGACACTTTCGTCCAGCCCCTTAAGCAGCGCTACCCGTTCCTTGAAACTCTCACGGAAGTCTATTTCTCCTCTCATGGCACGTTCGGTTATTTCCTTTACCTGCTTACCCACTCCGGCACGTTCGGCCAGTTCGTCTATCACTTCTGTCTTTATGAGGGTAGAATCCATATCAAAACAGATCAGGCGCCGCATACGGCGGTACATGGTATCCTGCTGGAAGGAGAAGTCCATTCCCAGCGACGAGCTCAGATTCATCAGGTTGGTCTGCAGTTCTTCACGGTTGTTCGGAGTGCCGCGCACGGAAAACTCGATGCAGGCTCTTACTTGTGCCTTCCGTTCGTCGAGAGGGACACGTCCCGTCAGTCGTCGGATTGCATCGATGTTCAGTCCCTGGTCGGCCAGAACCCGGGTAGCCGAGGCTATCTGGGTTGCCGTAAGCTTTCTGCCCAACAGGGTAAGGATATAGCGGTTCTTACCTTGCATGCCTACCCATTCTTCATATTCCTCGGCAGTAATGGGATAGAAACGGATGTTGATTCCCAGTTCGGAAGCCTTGAACAGAAGCTCCTTCAGGATATTCCCCGAATCCTGTTCACTACATTTGAAGAGAATTCCCAATGAAAGGGTACTGTGGATGTCGGCCTGGCCGATATCCAGAATATCCACGTCATAACCCGCCAGGATGGCCGTAATGGTAGCTGTCAGTCCCGGCCGGTCTACGCCGCTGATACGTATCAAAATAAGTTCTGTGCTTGTATCCATGTTTCCTTTTTCACTCGAAGTAGTTGCAAATCTATATAAAAAATCGTGAATTCTTGGGTCGTGGAGGTGGAAAATGTGTCAATTGTTTCGTTTTTGGCATAATTTCATGCCATAGGGACAGAATGCCTGACCTGTTTTCCGGTAAAAGTAAGATATTTCTTTTATCTTTGCAGGATAAACCCCAAAAGACAGAACCATGAAACCTCATCTGCTGATAGGAGCCGCCATGTCGGGAAGCGGGAAGACCACTTTTACGATGGGACTGCTGCGTGTGTTGCACAGGAAAGGGCTGAAGGTACAGCCATTCAAATGTGGGCCCGACTATATCGATACCCAGTTCCATTCCATGGCCGCTTTGCGGACGTCGGTCAATCTCGATACCTGGATGGCGTCGGAAGAGCATGTCCGTTCCGTTTACCGACGTTATTCGGAAGGGACCGATGTCTGTGTTACCGAGGGAGTCATGGGACTGTTCGACGGATATGACCGGATGAAGGGGAGCAGCGCAGAGATAGCAGGTCTGTTAAGGATACCGGTTATCCTGGTTCTGAACGCCCGTTCTTCGGCCTACACAGTAGCTGCGGTCCTGCATGGCCTGAAGACTTTCGATCCTAAGGTCCATATAGCGGGAGTAGTGTTCAACCAGGTGTCTTCGCCTTCACATTATGCTTTCCTGGAAGACGCATGTGAGGATGTCGGCATTCCCGGGTTGGGATATATCCCGAGAACGGAACAGATACAGGTACCTTCCCGTCACCTGGGACTTACATTGGACGTAGAGCGGAAGATGGAAGCTCTGATTGACAGGGTTGCCGATCTGATAGAGAAACATGTCGATGTAGACAGACTGCTGGATATCTGCAGGAACCGCCCCCAGATTCATACACGGGAGATTGTACCGGAGACCGGAACCGGGAATTCCTATGTACAGTCTGAACTGTTTTTCAGGGAGGATCCTCTGAGTCCGGGAGGATTGAGGATATCGGTGGCCCGTGACGCTGCCTTCAACTTTATGTACCGGGAGAATATCGACCGGTTGTGTGAAGCGGGAAAGGTAACTTTTTTCAGTCCTCTTGCCGGTGAAAAACTGCCGGAATCGGATTTTGTGTATCTTCCCGGGGGATACCCCGAACTGTTTGCTCCCCAGCTGACCAGGAATCAGCGCCTGATGATCCAGATCCGGGATTATGCGGGAAATGGAGGAAAGATACTGGCCGAATGTGGCGGAATGATGTATCTGACCCGTTCCATCACGACACAGAGCGGTGAAATTTATCGGATGGCAGGTGTCTTGCCCCTGGAAGCTACCATGGAAAAGGCCCGTCTGCATCTTGGATACCGGAGTACGGTCTGTAACGGCCTTTCCCTGAGGGGACATGAATTCCACTATTCGAGTGTGAGGAACGCAGAAGGCTTGCCGTCTGTCACACAGCAGTTCAACGCAAAGGGGCAGAAGGTAGACACACCGCTTTACCGTTACAGGAATGTCATAGCAGGCTATACACACTGGTATTGGGGAGAGACCGACATATTCCGGTTATGGAATACTGGAAAATAACTGATTATGAGAAAGATATATACACGTACCGGAGATGACGGGACAACCGGCATCCATGGAGGAGGGCGTGTCCCGAAAGATGATATACGGATAGAGGCCAATGGCTGTCTGGACGAACTGAATGCTTTGATTGGAATAGTCAGAAGTATGCTGGAGGAAGACGACCCCTGGCAGGAACTTCTGTTTACCGTACAGCGTGAACTGATGACGGTAATGAGCCATGTAGCGACGCCATCGGTTATCCGGAAGCAGAACCCGAATCCTGTACCGGAAGATATGGACAGACTTTGTGAACGGTGGATGGACGATATGATGGAACAGCTTACAGATAACGGCTTTTTCATCCTTCCGGGGGGAACCCCTCTGGCGGCCCAGTTGCAGTATGCCCGTACGGTGGCCCGCCGTGCCGAGCGCAGGCTGTGGTCCTTGCATCGGGAAGATCCGGTACCGGCGGAGATCCTCCGCTTTGTCAACCGCCTTTCGGATCTGTTCTTTGTCATGGCCCGGTTTGAGCTGCAGCGTCAGAACTGGCCCGAAGAGAAGTGGAAATCATTTGCCTATAAGCGCAAGAAGAAGATGGACTGATATAAAAATACAGATAAACGACTCGAAAACTATGCAGACCTTACGATTACATCCTTTGATGCTGGCCGGAACCGGAAGTGATGTGGGAAAGAGTGTACTGGCAACGGCCTTGTGCCGTATTTTCCTGCAGGACGGTTATACTCCGGCTCCTTTCAAGGCTCAGAATATGGCACTTAACTCGTATGCTACCCCTGAGGGACTGGAAATAGGTCGTGCCCAGGCTGTACAGGCCGAAGCTGCCGGAATCCCTTGCCACACAGATATGAATCCGCTGTTGCTGAAACCCAGTTCCGACCACACGTCGCAGGTGGTGCTCAACGGGAAGCCGATTGGCAACCGCAACGCATACGACTATTTCCGTAAGGAAGGGAGGGAAGAGCTGCGTAGGGCCGTGAACGCTGCTTTCGACAGGCTTTCACAGCGTTATAACCCCATTGTGATGGAAGGAGCCGGAAGCATTTCTGAAATTAACCTGCGGGATACCGACCTGGTGAACATGCCGATGGCACGCCATGCCGGTGCCGATGTGATTCTGGTTGCCGACATTGACCGCGGAGGCGTTTTTGCCAGTGCTTACGGTTCCATTGCCCTCCAGACACCCGAAGACCGGAAACGTATCAAGGGAATTATTATCAACAAGTTCCGGGGCGACCTACGTCTGTTTGAGTCGGGAGTGAAGATGATGGAAGATATTTGCGGGGTACCTGTACTTGGGGTAATTCCTTATTATAAGGACATTCATATTGAAGAAGAAGATTCCCTGGAACTTCAGCAGAAACAGCGTCGGGCTGTAAGCGGAAAGGTGAACGTTGCGGTTGTTCTGCTCCGGCATCTTTCGAACTTTACCGATTTCGATATGCTGGAGCACGACGGACGTACCAATCTTTATTACACGAATAATACCGATGAAATCCAGAAAGCGGATATCATCATTCTTCCGGGAACCAAAAGTACCTTGGACGATTTATATGAACTGCGCAGGAACGGTGTGGCCGAGGCTGTTGTCCGGGCACACCGGGAAGGGGCTACCGTTATGGGAATCTGTGGCGGTTATCAGATGATGGGCCTTTCTGTAGAAGACCCGGAAGGGGTGGAAGGCAGTATCCGTAGCCTGCCCGGACTGGGCCTGCTGCCGATGCATACAGTCATGCAGGGTAACAAGATTACCCGCCAGGTGTGCTTCTCGTTCCTGAAACGGTCGGAATGTACCTGCAAAGGATATGAAATCCATATGGGACGTACTACCCTGGCCGACGGGGAAGAGGCTGCTCATCTGAACTACCTGGAAAACGGTGCAGGAGAAGGATGCATGGCGGGTCACAGATGCCTGGGTACCTATATTCACGGCATATTGGACAATAGAGAGGTAATCGACTGGCTACTTGACCCTTATGCCGGAAGGAAAGAGACTTTTACCGATTACCGGACATTCAAGGATGAACAATACGACAAGCTGGCAGCTCATGTGAGGGCTCACCTCAACATGCCGCTGCTGTATCAAATACTGACCGATCATGATTAAAGGACACGGAGACGATATTTACCGATATAAAGACATCCGGCTGAATTTCAGCTCGAATGTATATAACCGCATAGACCATAGCGGACTGAATGATTTTCTTTCCCATGAAATGGCTTGTATCCGCAGTTATCCGGAACCGGAGCCTTATTCCCTGGAAAAGGCATGGGCCGCATATTTTCATACAGACCCGTCGGCCGTTTGCGTGACAAACGGAGCCACGGAAGCCATTTACCTGATTGCACAGGTTTACCGCGAAAGCAGTTCGGTCATTCTCATGCCTACGTTCAGCGAATATGCCGATGCATGCCGGCTGCACCAACACCGTATCAGGCAGGTCTTTTCACTGCAGGACATATCGATGCCCGGCAACGGTATCTGCTGGTTGTGTAATCCCAACAATCCGACGGGAGAGACATACGATGTACGTGATTTGCGCCGCCTGGTCACGGCATTTCCGAAATGCCTGTTTGTGATAGACCAGTCGTATGCTCCGTTTACCGACAAGGAGGTACTTTCGGTGCCCGAAACGGTTGAACTTCCCAATGTGCTGCTTTTACATTCCATGACCAAGCAGTTTGCAATTCCAGGCTTACGTCTGGGAGGTGTAACAGGAAATCCTGTACTTATACAGCAATTGAAACGGAGCCACATGCCCTGGTCGGTGAACGCTTTGGCTATCAAGGCCGGACTATATCTGCTGGAACATGAGACTGAACTGCAGCCGGATCTGGTTTCACTGCTGCGGGAGAAGGACCGTGTGGCAGAAGCTTTGGAAAAAATAGGCGGACTGGAAGTATGGAATTCGGATACACATTACATGCTGGTCTGCCTGCATTACGGAAAGGCATCGGCCCTGAAACAGTTTCTGGCTGAAGAGAAGGGAATCCTGATCAGAGACGCTTCGAACTTTACCGGACTGGACGAACGTTTTTTCCGCATAGCTATCCAGTCGCCCGAAGAAAACGATGAATTGATTGAAAGCATAAAGGAATGGATGTATTTGTAATAACCGTTATATTGCCGTTGGTAGCAGGGGTGATTCTGGACAAGATATTGGGTGATCCGGCAGGACTGCCACATCCGGTTGTGGGATTCGGACGTCTGATCGGTTTTTTCGAACATCGCTGGAACAAGGGAACCGGCAGGAAAAGAAAAGGAATATGGACCGTACTCATACTGGTTGTCGGAGTCTATATCGTATCATGGGGATTGATGCATTTCTGCTTTTCAGTTAATGACTGGCTGGGTATGGCTGTAGCTTCTGTCTTGGTATTCTTTTGTCTGGCAGGCAAGACCCTGATTGATGAGGTGCGTATGGTCTTTGAAGCGTTGGATATTTCGCTCGACAAGGGACGGTATCAAGTATCACGGATAGTGGGACGGGATACTGCCCGGCTGAGTGGTCAGGAAGTGCGTACGGCAGCCCTGGAAACGCTGGCCGAGAATCTGAGCGACGGGGTAATCGCTCCTTTGTTCTGGTATCTTGTGCTGGGTGTCCCCGGTATACTTACCTATAAAATGATCAATACATTGGATTCGATGATAGGATACAGGAATGAACGTTACCGGGATTTCGGATGTTTTGCCGCACATTTGGACGATATAGCCAATTACATACCCGCACGTATCACGGCTTTTCTGATGGTGCTGGTTTCGGGACGTCCGTCTCTCCTGTCATTTGTCAGAAAGTACGGACGCAAGCACGCCAGCCCCAATTCGGGTTATCCCGAATCGGCCTTAGCCGGTATTCTTGACTGCCGTTTCGGGGGACCTCACGATTATTTCGGGGAAACAGTCTACAAACCTTATATAGGCGAGAATGACCGTCTGCTGGACACTAAGGACGCAATGACAGCTATCCGTATCAACCGGAAGGCAGAAGGAGCCATGGTTATATGTATGGTAATCCTTTACATCGGTTATGCTTTGGCAGTATATTGATGCGGTTTCGGAATTTCCTCCCATTCCATTCTGTCAGACTATCAGGCTATAGCTCATAATGGCTGCTCCCAGCCAGAAAGATAATTCACTCAGCAGGAAGACTGCCCCGCAACAGTCGCCTGTATATCCTTGCAGGCGACGACGGAACAATGCCTGTATACAAATGAATACGAAAACAGGTATCAGCAATATGTAATAATAGAATTCCGGTAAGACCAACAGGGGAATCAGACCTCCTAAGGCAGAAATGAGTTCCTCTTTCCAGTCCAGACGGGTATAGACTACTTTTGCCTTGCTTTCTTCTTCCTTCCTGGCATAAGGCAACAGCCACAGGATATGGCTGCATACAAACTTGCAGAACGGATCGGCACAAAACAGGATATACGGGAGGTCATAGGTTGGCAAAGTATTCAACAGATTGAATCCCAACAGGTAATAAACGATTAATCCCAGAACTCCGTATGTCCCGATGTGGGAGTCTTTCATGATACGGAGTGTACTCTCCCTGTCGGTTCCTCCTCCGAATCCGTCGAAGAAATCGGCCAGACCGTCTTCATGCAAGGCCCCGGTAACAAGCAGGCGGGCTGTCAGTGCTGCGAGTATGGCTACCGGAACAGGCAGTATGGCGTTTACAACCATAAATGTTACCACCATTATGGCACCTGTCAGCCATCCGCAGAAACTCCAATAGCTGACCACATGCCTGAAACATTCCTGAGGTACTGTCTTGATTCTCCAGAACGGAAGCCGGGTAAAAAACATGAGAGCTGCCAATAAATTGTTCATGATAGCAGGTTTTGGATTTGGTAGGTTAAAAGTATTTGGTGATGGAGGCATGGCTGAATGTATCCATTTCATTGACCATTCTTACCGCCGAATCGACAATAGGGAAGGCACAGACTGAACCGCTGCCTTCTCCCAGGCGGAGGTTAAGGTGTAAAAGCGGAGATACATGCATGGCTTCAAGCAGGCGCTTGTGTCCGTTTTCATCCCCCTGATGACCGAAAATGGCGTATTGCATGACTTCCGGATATAGCTGTGATGCCGCCAGTATGCAGTTGCTCATGATAAATCCGTCGACCAGAATGATCATGCGCAGTTCGGCAGCTTTCAACATGCCTCCAACAGCCATGACCATTTCATAACCTCCGAACCGGCAGATAATTTCTTCGGCTGTATGTTCACCCGAAAAGTTTTCCTGAGCCTGTTTCAGTACTTTGTATTTGTGTGTTATGCCTGGTTTGTCCAGACCGGCTCCGGCACCTACACATTCCTGCAGAGGAATATGGGCAAAATATGACATCCATTCGGAGGAAGCAGATGTGTTGGCTATACCCATCTCGCCGAAGCTGACTATGTTACATCCTTCTTTATATGCCTTTTCAACACATAGGGCACCTCTTTCCAGACAAAGGTCCATTTCTTCGGCAGTTATGGCCGCTTCGTGGAGGAAATTGCGTGTACCTCTCCGTACTTTCATGTTGATAATACCTTTTTCGTAAGGCAGGTCGTAGTCTACTCCCGAGTCGACCAGCATCAGTTTGAATCCATGCTGCCGACATAGAAAATTGATACCGGCTCCACCTTCCAGAAAATTATACATCTGTTGCCAGGTAATTTCTTTAGGAGATACGCTGACGTTCTCTTCCACAATACCGTGGTCGCCGGCGAATAGAATGTTATACGGATGAGAAAGGACGGGAGATAGCGTTCGCTGGATCAGGCATATCTGTGCGGCCAGTTCTTCCAGCCGTCCCAGTGAGCCTTTAGGTTTGGTCAGGTCATTTATCTTGAACCGGATAGCCTCTTCCATCCGGGAATCATGTATATCTTCTATATTGAATGTTTTCATTGTCTGGTAGTTCTTTATGTAAAAGGTTGTTTCATTTTATTTTTACCGGTATACCGCTTATCATGAGGATAACCTCATCGGCACATGATGCCACGTACTGGTTCATCCATCCTTGCAAGTCGGTAAACCTGCGTTGCACTTCATTGGGTGATACACCTCCCAATCCGATTTCGTTGGTGACGAAAATAAAAGTGGCTTCCTGTCTGGTAAACCGGTCGAATTCCTGTTTGACGGCCTCCAGAGCTTCTTCCACATTAGAGTAATTCATGAAGAAATTTGTACACCACAGTGTTATACAGTCTATTACGGCTGTACGTCCGTTTATGTCGTGTCGGCTCAGCTCCATTTCTTCCTCTATGTTGGTCCATTCCGGTCCACGGTTCTGCTGATGCCGCAAGACGCGTTGGCGGAACTCTTCGTCCCATACTTTGGCGGTGGCAATATAGACCGGCTTGTCTGTCAGCCGGTGTGCCAATTTCTCGGCATACGAACTTTTTCCGGAACGTTGTCCTCCGGTAATAAGTATTATCTTTTTCATCTTATTGTTTTATGCTAGTCTTCTTTCCGGGATGCCGTAATTACCATCAGCGAGAAATAAGGGAATTGCTTCTGAAGTATCGTTTCCGTATCAGTTGTATGGTATTCATTTTCATTTCCTATATTCTCAAAGTAGTTCCACGGGGCTTCAGGGAAGAGTCGGATACACTCCTTGACCTTTTCCCTACAGGAAGACAGTTTCATGATGACGACGGCATATCCTTCCTTGATCTTGTCTGTCAGTTCTTCGACCGATGTGATGCCTGGCATTACAACCAGCTTTTCGTTCTGTTTGACGATATGCATGCCTGCCATGGCACCTGCCGCTATGAATGCAGGAACGCCTGCTATCCGTTTTACTTCAATCTGGCGGGCCGTAAGCTTGTCGTACAGATACTGGATGGACGTATAGAATCCGGCATCCCCTTCAGCCACGACGGCTATCCGCCGGTTTCCGGCATGGAGCCGGGAGGCTGCTTCCACCAGGTTATCGTAAGCCTGCAGGGCTGCTTCACGGTTACGTTGCATGGACAGAATGAATTTCACAGTCTTTTCAGGGGGTATTCCCAAAGCTGCCACGATGTCTGCAGATCGGGATGAAGTTTTTCCCTCTGTGTCTTGTGTGGCAGGGCAATAGATGACGTCTGCCTCCTGAAGGATCTTAAGTCCCTTTAATGTAATCAGATCGGGGTCGCCAGGCCCCAGAGAAACGAAATAGATCGGTTGTTTATCGGTATGCATATTATTCGTCATTTCGGTTTTGCGGCGGCTAAGATAAACTTTTTAATGCTAAATGCATGCGATTCTGATTTTTTTTCTACTTTTGCCAAAGTTATTGGTTCACTGCTCTTCTTCCGTAGGGCAAGTGATGAAAAGGGAATCAGGTGGAAATCCTGAACAGACCCGCTGCTGTGAGTTCCTTTTTTGTTTCAAGAAACTCGGTGCCACTGTCCGGATACCGGATGGGAAGGCTTCTTGAAACGGAACGAGTCAGAAGACCTGCCAGTAACAGCTTCGTTTTGATGCTTTCGGGAAATAAGGCAGTTAAAACATCGGATCTGGCTTTCTTTCTTTTTTCTTCAGCAAAAAAGAGAATTCATTTTTCCTTTGTGCATGTACCCCGTAAGTATAAAGTGTTAACAAGGGTAATGTAATTAATGAAAATGAAATTTTCTTTCTGTCTATATTTTCTGTTGGTATCATGGTTTGTATGCCTGGAAGCGGCTGCACAGCATAAGGTGACCGTGTCGGGGAAAATTACATCACATGACGGCAGTGGAATGCCACAGGTCACTGTGTCTGTCAAAGGAACGACGTGGGGAACCTATACTGACACTGCCGGGCGGTATTCACTGCAGTTAGTTCCGGGAAGTTATACCTTGTCTGTTTCATTTCTGGGATATGAGACCCAGGAGAAGAAGATACATCTGGAACAGGATGTGGAACAGGATTTTGTAATAAAGGAAAGTTCCGTACGCATGGAAGGAGTCCGTGTCTATGGGAAGAGCCGTTCACAGAAAATAAGGGAAGGAGCTTTTTCCGTCAATGCCTTGGACGTAAAACCGATAGTCAGTTCCTTGAACAGTCTTACGGCATTGGTTGATCATAGTGCGGGTGTGAAGATCCGCCAGGAAGGAGGGACCGGTTCCGACTTCGATTTGTCTATCAACGGAATGTCGGGTAATTCTGTACGCTATTTCATTGATGGAGTTCCTTTGGATATCAAGGGAAGCGGCGTTTCTCTTTCAAACCTTCCCGTAAATATCATCGATCGTGTAGAAATCTACAAAGGAGTGGTTCCGGCCAGTCTGGGTACCGATGCTCTGGGAGGAGCCGTCAACATCATTACACGTCAGGAGCAGAAGAATTACCTGGATGTTTCATACAGTGTAGGATCTTTCCATACCCACAAGGCCGACTTGAACGCCCAGTTCGTGGAAAAGCGTACCGGACTGATTATTCATCCTACCGTCGGTATCAACTATTCCCGGAATGACTATATGATGAAAGGCGTAGAAGTTTGGGATGAAGACAGCCGCAAATATGTACCGTCCGACCGCCGGCGCTTTCATGACGGTTATTTCTCTATGCTGGCACAGGTGGAAGCCGGATTCCAGAACAAACCGTGGGCGGACGCATTCTTCATATCGGCATCTTATTCAAAGATAGACAAGGAGTTGCAGACCGGATCTGTGCAAAGTAAGGTATATGGAATGGCCGAGCGTCAGAGTGACGCATGGAACGTTTCAGCACGTTACAGGAAGGACCGTTTCCTGTTGGACCGGTTGCAGTTCAACGCCTTGTTCTCACATACCTGGGACCGTTCGGTAACGGTAGATACCGCTTACCGAAAATATGACTGGAACGGTAACTACATAGAAAGTTCACGCAATGAGATAACGGGACGCGGGCGTTCCATACGTCATTACAACCGTCCGTTTACAGTAGTCCGGGGAAATCTGGACTATACCTTCAACGAATCTCATGGAATTAACCTGAATTACATGTTGAACCGTACCGGGAATGACCGTTATGATGAGCTTGATACGGATTTTGAAGCGGCGAACGACGTGCTTTGCAAACATATCGTGGGATTGGCTTACCATCAGTCACTATGGAACGGACGGATGGAGAATTCTTTTTTCGTGAAGGATTATGTAAACCACCTGAATATCCGTCAGACCGATTTGTATTGGCAGACAGGTTCGGACGAAGTAAAAGGTTCCAGTACCAGGAGTTATCCGGGATATGGGGCCGGCTTGCGTTACAGTTTTTCCCGCGAGCTGGCTGTCAAAGCGTCCTATGAACATAGCGTACGCCTTCCATTAGCCCGTGAATTGCTGGGCAATGGAACAACGGTATATGCTAACGTGGCCTTGAGACCGGAACAGAGTGACAATGTCAACCTGGGCCTGTTTGGCACGTGGCATCCTGCCGGTAGACATACTCTTTCCTATGAATTGAACGGTTTTCTCCGGTTTGTGGACGACTATATCCAGGCTACCGTTTCTGAAAAGGAAGGAATGATGCAATATGAAAATGTTCCGGCTGTCCATATCAAAGGAATGGAGGGCGAAGTCCGTTACGACTGGGATGGCAGGCTGCAACTTTCGGCCAATATCAGCTATCAGGATGCCCGAGATCAGCGCAGACTGAAGGATGACGGGAAGCCTTCGGCTACCTACAGGAACCGTGTCCCGAACCGTCCCTGGCTGTTCAGCAGTTCCGGAGCTTCGTATACATTTCACGACCTTTTCCTGCGTGATAGCCGTCTCCGTATCGGCATGGACTATCAGTGGGTACACTGGTATTTCCTTACCTGGGAGGCTTACGGAGCCCGTGAGAGTAAGGCCAAGATTCCTACGCAGCACATTTGTGACGCAGATATCACCTATTCCTGGCATAACGGCCGTTATAACGTATCTGTGGAATGTACCAATTTTCTCGACAGGCTTGCCTACGACAATTATAAGCTGCAGAAACCGGGACGTGCCTTCATGGCCAAGTTCAGGCTGTTCCTTGAGTAACCATTAATTTATCCACTAATATTTAAACATTCTGAAAATGAAAAAGTTAAAATCTTTGTTCTACCTATTTGCCGCTGCAATAATGACCCTTCCGTTCAGCGCCTGTTCGGATAATGAGAAACCGATGCCCGATGACGGAAACGACAATAACGGGCAAATTGAAGAATCCGGCTGTCATTTCGATATTTTCATGACAATCGGCCAGCATGGAGGTATGAACCGCGGCGACGGTACCATTGTAAAAAGTGTAGGTTCGTTGGATGCCGGACAACCGGTGATTGACATCAGGAATGACGGTGTGGAATTCCGTTCGGCAGATGTGACCTATTCAATGGAAGCTATTGTGAAAGGTAAATATTATTATCAGGTCCCTACATCGAACGACCGTTTTACCAAATTACAGGTAGTGGGCAATTCGGTAAAAGTCATTCAGGAACAGCCCTTTGTACAGAATACTTATAAAGTACGCAGCTATACCCATGCATGGTTGGATGATAATGTGTTGCTTATTATGGCTGCCAACGGTGATGCCGACAAGATAATCTGGACCAAACTGAATGCCGACGATATGCGCATTCTGGATGAAGGGACATTGGACCTGCCGTTGCCGGAAGGTGCCCAGGTATTCAATGCATCGGGTATACTCACTTACAATGAAGCGACCGGGAAACTGTTCTATTTTTACTTTGCCAAAGATAAGTCGGGCCGATACGGCAAGGCTACATCCAATTTCCTGACAGCTGTAATCAACCCCTCTACAATGGCTGTAGAAAGTAATAAAGTGAATAGCCTTGCGCATGAAATGGCCGGCAGTGCATATGGTGAATTGTTGCAAAGTATTGTCATGTATCAGGATGGCGACCTGTATCTGGCTGCCTTTTCCGATGAAGACGATATGGAAAAAGGTCATCTGCTCCGTATCAAGAAGGGAGAAACCGATTTTGATTCCAGCTACGAAGGATATCCGGATGCCGACGGTAAACTGCTTACTATCCAGAATCTGGGTAACGGAAAAGCTTTGGCTTACGCACGTAACGATGCAGCCGGAACCGGTATAGATGATTTCAGCCATTATTACACTATTATAGATCTGTCTACAGGCAAGAGAACCCGTCTGAGTTGTCAGGGTGAGGAAATTCCTTACAGCGCAGGCCGTTTCGCACAACGTTCGGTTATTGTAGACGGAAAGGCCTATATTGGAGTGAATACCCAGGATGCTAACCCTTGTATCTATATTTATGATATTGCAACGGGTAATGTAGAAAAAGGTGTGGAAATAGCGGAAGGCTATTACTTTGACATGATCCGCTTGCTGGAGAATGACTGACATCTCTTTTTCTCTCTGAATCTGTAATTCCGGTAGTTAATAGATGTCTCTACCGGAGACTAGGAAAAGCATCGGCCGGGAGTCCGATGCTTTTCTTATAGAAATTTCTACCACTCCGTTAATTTTATTAATTTTGTCAGATATAAAACTTTATCCAGAAACGTAAAGAAATGAACAATTCCAGAATAATCGTGGCGGGTATCGGTCCCGGTTCGCCCGAAGATATCACTCCTGCTGTGGTGCAGGCTGTAAAAAGCTGCGATGTCATTATCGGCTATAAGTATTATTTCCAATATGTCCGGCCTTACCTGCCGGAAGGTACGGAATGTATCGATACAGGTATGAAACGTGAAAAGGAACGGGCTGTCCAGGCATTCGAACTGGCGGAGCAGGGTAAAAGTGTCTGTGTCATCAGTTCGGGTGATGCCGGTATCTATGGAATGGCTCCGTTGGTTTATGAAATGAAACGTGAACGAGGCAGCAATGTAGAAATCGAAGTGTTGCCGGGAATCAGCGCTTTCCAGAAGGCGGCTTCCTTGCTGGGTGCACCTGTCGGCCATGATTTCTGTGTGATTTCCCTTTCTGATCTGATGACACCGTGGGAAAAGATCGAGAAACGCATCAAGGCTGCGGCAATGGCCGATTTCGTGACTGCTGTCTATAACCCGAAAAGTGAAGGACGTTATTGGCAACTGTACCGTCTGAAAGAAATCTTCATGCAAGAACGCTCAGGTGATACTCCGGTAGGCTTTGTACGTCAGGCCGGAAGAGAAGGACAGTCTGTACAGTTGACTACCTTATCGGCTTTCAATCCGGAAGATGTGGATATGTTTACGGTTGTTCTGATCGGTAATTCACAGTCGTATTGCAGTGACGGCAAATTCATCACACCGCGCGGCTATTACCGTGAAAAGGTACGTGGAGCCACAGGAGTGGGACAGGAAATCATGATAAACAGTTTCCGTACCATCGAGAAGGAACTGAAGGTAAAGGATCTGCCGTTAGGAAAGAAATGGGCCATGCTTCATGCCATCCATACTACAGCCGACTTTGAAATGGAAAATCTGTTGCAGGTAGATGACTGTGCGGTTGAAACACTGCATGAAATATTGAGCAGAGGCAAGGTCCGTACCATTGTGACCGATGTCACGATGGCTGCTTCGGGTATTCGCAAAGGAGCTTTGGAACGGATGGGACTGACCGTCAAATGTTATTTGGGCGATGAACGCACCGTGGTATTGGCCAAGGAACAGGGAATTACCCGTACACAGGCCGGAATACGGATGGCTGTAGCAGAACATCCGGATGCGCTTTTCGTATTCGGAAATGCACCTACCGCTTTAATGGAACTGTGTGACCTGATACGTAAAGGGAAAGCTACCCCTTGCGGTATAGTGGCGGCTCCCGTAGGCTTTGTACATGTTTGTGAAAGCAAATACATGGTAAAGACCTTTACATCCATCCCCAAACTGATTGTGGAAGGACGGAAAGGGGGTAGTAATCTGGCTGCTACGCTGGTAAACGCTATCCTGACTTTCGATGATGCCGAACAGCTAAAACCAGGGAGAGATGTCTGAACAGATTTTTCATATTATCGGAATCAGCGACTGCAATGATCTGTATCTTCCTCCTGCCACACAGAAGGTTATAGCGGAAGGAACCGTTTTTTCAGGTGGACGACGGCATCATGAACTGGTGAAGCCTTACCTTCCGGAAGGGACGGTATGGATTGATATTACAGTTCCGTTAAGTGATGTGTTTGCCCGTTATGCACCATATCGGGAAATTGTGGTTTTTGCTTCGGGAGACCCATTGTTTTTCGGCTTTGCCAATACTATAAAGAGAGAACTTCCCGGAAGTGACATCCGTCTGTATCCTTCATTCAATTCGTTACAGATGCTGGCTCACCGCATGTTGTTACCTTATCAGGATATGCGTGCGGTATCGTTGACCGGACGTCCGTGGAAGGAATTCGACTCAGCTTTGATACGGGGAGAAAAGCTGATCGGTGTATTGACCGACAGGACGAAGACCCCGGCTGCTATCGCTTCACGGATGCTGGATTATGGCTACAGCAATTACCGGATGACCATAGGGGAAGCACTCGGTAATGAGAAAAGGGAGAGGGTACGTACATTGTCTCTGGAGGCAGCTGTCGGGGGGGATCCTGTTTTTCCGAATTGCCTGATATTGGAACGTACATCGGTTCGTCCACGTCCTTTCGGCATTCCGGAAAGTGAGTTCCATCTTTTGGACGGACGACCCCGGATGATTACCAAGATGCCGGTCCGCTTGCTTTCGTTGAGTATGCTCGACCTCCGTAACCGTCGTTCGTTTTGGGATATAGGCTTCTGCACCGGTTCTGTTTCCATTGAAGCGAAACTCCAGTTTCCTGAACTGGAAGTGACGTCGTTCGAGCAACGTCCTGAGGGGAAGGGACTGATGGATTTGAATTCCCGGAAGTTCGGGACTCCAGGTATAAGGGCCATTATCGGGGATTTTCTGGAAACAGACGTTTCCGGATACACCCGGCCTGACGCTGTCTTTATTGGAGGACATGGAGGAAAACTGGTTGAAATACTGCAGAAGATTGATACGGTCCTGCAGCCCGATGGAATTATCGTATTCAATTCCGTATCACAGGAAAGTAAAGAACTTTTTTATGAAGGTATCAGATTGACAGGCAGAAAAGTGACCGATGCGGTCCGTCTGGCCGTCGATACCTATAATCCTATAGAAATATTGAAGGCGAAATGAAAAGACAGACAGCTATCCTATTGGTTTCAGCACAGGCTTTATCTTTGGCTAAGATCCTGCAACGTGAATTAGATGCCACAATTTATTCCAGAAACGAACTGGACGGGTGCTCCGTCATTTCTTCCTACAGCGGTTTTCTGGAAGAACATGCAGATGAGCTTTCGGCAGTAATCTTTATCGGCGCAATGGGCATTTGCGTACGGAGTATTGCCGGTTGTATCAGGGACAAACATACCGATCCGGCTGTGGTGTGCGTTGACAGCAGTGGCAGGTTTGCCATTCCGGTCCTCTCCGGACATATAGGCGGAGCCAATGAGCTGGCACGTCAGATTGCCGGTATTCTAGGGGCTGAAGCTGTCATCACCACACAAAGTGACAATGCGGGACTATGGGCATTGGATATGCTTCCCAAAAACTATGGATGGAAGACGGAAGCTTCTCATGCGGAACTGAACGAATGTATAGCCAGATTTGTAAATCTGCGTCCAACAGCGTTGTTGTTGGATATCAGGGATAGGGGTACCGACTGGCTGGAACGGACCTTACCCCCACATGTGAAGGTATATTATCATTTTGAAGATGTACCTTTGACGGATACTGCTCTGGTCATAGCAGTCACTCCTTATATCTATACTATTTCTTCTATACCTGTACTATACTTCCGTCCGGCTGTATTGCATGTAGGAGTGGGTTGCCGCAAAAACTGTAATCCGGAAGGGGTAGCACAATATATGGAAGAGATAATGGCAGCCAACCGCTTGTCACCGCTGGCAATAGCTTCCGTAGGTTCTGTTGCCATGAAGAAGGATGAACCTTTACTGGAAGTGCTTCACAAACGGTGGGAAGGGTCTGATCTCTGTATCTATACGGCAGAAGAATTGCAGGATATTAAAGTCCCGAATCCTTCGGAGAAAGTACACGAAGTGACAGGAGTTTATGGCGTAGCGGAAAGCGTAGCGCTGAAAAGCGCCAAGGATGGATTGCTGGTACTGGAAAAGCAGAAAGGACTTTTGTCGGAAGGCAATAACTTTACCTTTGCGGTAGCTTTGGATAAAGATGTCATGCGGGGAGGGCATATCGAGATTGTAGGAGCCGGTCCCGGTGATCCGGAACTGATTTCTGTCCGTGGAAAACGAATGTTGGAAAAGGCTGATCTGGTTCTCTATGCCGGCAGTCTGGTACCTCGTGAGCTCACATATTATGCCAAGGAAGGTGCTGTAGTAAGAAGTTCGGCCGGAATGGACCTGGAAGAACAGTTCGCATTGATGAAAGAGTTTTATGACAAAGGTCTGTTCATCGTCCGGCTGCATACAGGCGATCCCTGTATCTATGGAGCCATCCAGGAACAGATGGCATTTTTTGACCGGTATGGCATGAGCTATCACATAACTCCGGGGATTTCATCGTTCCAGGCCGCCGCAGCTGCCTTGCGTTCACAGTTCACTATACCGGAAAAGGTACAGAGCATCATCCTGACACGTGGAGAAGGCCGTACACCCATGCCCGAGAAGGAAAAGCTTCATAAGCTGGCACAGTCGCAAAGTACCATGTGCATCTACCTGAGTGCAGCCATTGTAGAGCAGGTACAGGAAGAACTGCTTCAGGCCTATCCTCCTGAAACACCGGTTGCTGCCTGCTACAAGCTGACCTGGAAAGAAGAAAAAATCTATCGTGGACAGTTGAAGGATCTGGCTGCGATTGTCCGTGAACATAATCTGACGTTAACAACATTATTGGTCGTAGGGGAGGCTATCGACAACCGTCAAGGCCTGTCAAGACTCTATGCCCATGAATTCAAACACTTGTTCCGCAAATGATTCTGATATTGGGGGGAACTACCGAAGGACGCATAGCCGCCAAGGTTGCCGATGAAGCTGGGAAGACCTATTATTATTCTACCAAAGGGACAATGCAGGAAATCGTGTCCCGTCATGGAATACGGGTTACAGGAGGGATGGATGAAGATGAAATGACTGCCTGCTGCCAGAAAAATGGAATCCGTCTGCTGGTCGATGCTGCCCATCCTTTTGCCGTCCGTCTTCATGCCACGGTTGCCAAAGTCGGGGAGTTACTTCACCTGCCGGTTATACGTCTGGAACGAGTATATCCTCCACGCACTGATGATATTGTATGGTGTGAAGATTATGAAGATGCAGTCCGCAAGCTGGAGGAAAGAGGAGTAGACCGGTTATTGGCGCTTACCGGGGTACAGACTATCGGTAAGCTGAAACCATTTTGGGAAAGGCATGATTGCCGTTTCCGTATCCTGGAAAGGGATGAGTCTCTATCATTGACAAAGGAACAAGGCTTTGATGCCGGCAAGCTTGTATTCTATCATGTAGGTGAATCGGAGAGGAAACTGTTGGAACAATTGCACCCCGATGCCGTCCTCACTAAAGAAAGTGGTATGTCGGGTGGTTTCAGTGAGAAAGTAGAAGCGGCTAAAGAACTGGGAATACCGGTTTTTGCCGTGAAACGTCCGCCACTTCCTTCTGGCTTTATTGTTGTGACAGGAGAATACGGATTACGGAAAAAGATAGAACAGTATCTCCCCGGATTCTATGAACTACGTAGCGGATATACTACCGGAGCCTGTGCTACTGCCGCTTCCAAGGCAGCTTTGCTGGCGTTGCTGCAGCGGGAAGAACAGCAGTCGGTTTCCTTTTGTATCCCCGATGGAGAGGAAATGACTTTGCCGGTAGCTTCCACTGTTATCGGAGACAATTGGGCTACGGCATGTGTTGTCAAGGATGCCGGTGATGATCCGGATGTAACCGACGGATGTTCTGTATTCGCTACCGTCCGTTTCTCGGATGCCGATAAAATCCGGTTTCTGCAAGGGGAAGGAGTAGGGAAGGTGACACTTCCGGGACTTGGTCTGGAGATTGGAGAGCCTGCCATAAACCGTGTTCCGCGTCAGATGATGACTGACGAATTAAGTAAGCTTTATCCGAAGGGATTGGATGTAACGATCTCTGTTACCGGAGGAGAGAAGCTGGCCAGCCGTACATTCAATCCGAAGTTAGGGATTACAGGCGGCATTTCCATTATCGGCACGTCGGGGATTGTACGCCCCTTTTCTTCCGAAGCGTTTGTCGATGCCATACGGAGAGAGATGGAGGTGGCATGTGCCATAGGTACTTCACGGATTATCATTAATTCCGGAGCGAAAAGCGAAAAGTATGTAAAGCGTGAATATCCCGATCTTCCCCCGCAAGCGTTTATCCATTATGGTAATTTCATAGGAGAGACACTGAAAATTGCGGCAGAGTTGGAAGTACCATCTGTTACAATGGGGATCATGCTGGGGAAAGCTGTCAAACTGGCCGAGGGTAATCTTGACACACACAGCAAAAAGGTTGTGATGAATAAGGCCTTTCTGAAGCAGCTGGCTCGGGAAGCCGGTTGTTCCCCTCAGGCGACAGCTGTCATTGATGGTATTACCTTGGCCCGCGAATTATGGAATCTGCTATCCGATGATGATGCACAGTTGTTTTTCCCTTTGCTGCTGAAGCGTTGCATGAGCCATTGCGCTTCTCTGTTGCCGGAAGGAAAGCTGAACATATTCCTTATTGACGAAGAAGGTAATATTGCCTACCGCATCTGATTTCCAGCAATTAATGATTCCCAGGCTACAAGTCGGAAACAATTTGCAGCATTTCTTCTATGTTATGTGCGGAAACGGTCTGGTTATCTGAGGTATGTACAATGAAATTACGGGAATTTTCATCGCCAGCATCAATCCAGCAGTCTGATACACACCCGGTATCGGCATGGATACCGTTCCGTTGCAAGGCTTTGCGGGCCATAGCGAATCTGTTCCCTTTTCCGGTGAGACGTATTTGCCTCCGGAATTCATTGTCAATCCGGAACAGTCCGCTTTCCATATCGAAACTGATTCCTCTGCGCATGAAGAAACTGCTCAGATAACCATCGAGCGACAAATCCTCGGGAGTCCCTATCGTAACACCTTTCTGCCGGTCCATGAGCCAGATCTTGTCGGCAATCTGCAAGGCCAGTTCCAGATCATGTGTTGAGAGGAAGATTGTCTTGTTCATGGAGCGTGACAAGTGCTGCAGCAGCTGCATAATCTCCACTTTACTCGGAAAGTCAAGAAAAGCAGTCGGTTCATCCAGAAATATGACTGGTGTTTCCTGGGCCAGAGCCTTGGCTATCATTACCTTCTGCCGTTCTCCGTCGCTCAGCCGGTGCATCATGTTGTGGCGCAGGTTTTCAATTTTGACCATACCGATGGCCTTGTCTACCACTTGTCTGTCTGTTTTTCCCAACCGGCCCCAAAAACCGGTATACGGACTTCTTCCCATTCCTACCAGTTCTTCGACCGTCATGTTCCGTAAGTCACATTTTTCGGTCAGTACAACTCCAATTACAGTAGCCAGCTCCTTGTCGGTATAATCTTCCAGCCGTTTTCCCATAATCTCGATTTCGCCTCCCAACGGGTGTTGGAAGCCGGATAATGTACGCAACAAGGTAGACTTTCCTACACCATTGGCACCTAAAAGACATGTCAGTTCACCGCTATGGATGGTTGCATCAATGTTTTCAGCTACCGTCTTTATATTTCCCTTTCCGGTATAACCGATGGTCAGTTTTTTTATATGTATGGTATCTTGTTTCATCATTCGTTCATATCGTTACGGCGTTTATTAAACAATACAGAGATTACGACCGGTGCACCTATCAGTGCAGTGACAGAATTGACTGGCAATGCTCCTTCAAATCCCGGCATACGGGCTATCAGGTTGCAAAGAAGGGCGAGTGAAGCCCCTGCCAATAGGGAGGAAGGCATCAGAATCCGATGGTCGGATGTCCGGAAAATGGCCCGGCACAGATGAGGGACAGCCAGTCCCAGAAAAATGATCGGGCCGCAATAAGCTGTCACGATTGCCACCAGTACTCCCGAGCAGGTAATCACCAGCAGACGTGCCCGTTTGATGTTCAGTCCGAGGTTTCGGGCGTAGGCATCCCCCAGCAGGAGCAGGTTCAAAGTCTTGATTAGCAGGAAAGAGAGAGGAAGGAGTATCGCCATCAGGCAGATGAATAACGTCATCTGGTCGCCCGAAACCCTAGCGAAACTGCCTAGTCCCCAAATCACATAGGCACGTATGTCTTCTTCCACGCTGAAGAATTTCAGTACACCGATAACGGCATTGGCTACATAGCCTATCATTACACCGATGATGAGAAGTGTCACGTTACCTTTCACCTTTTGTGAAACGAAAACAATCAAGGCCATAATCAGAAGAGCTCCGGCAATGGCAGCTACGGTCAGTGCAATTTCACCGATGATACCTACCTGACTCAATGCCACCCCTCCGATACTGCCTGAAAGCAATACCACAAAGGCGACGCCCAGACTGGCTCCCGAACTGATACCCAACACAGAAGGTCCAGCCAACGGATTACGGAAAACCGTCTGCATCTGGAGGCCGCTCACTGAAAGTCCGGCTCCTGCTACCAAGGCGGTAAGTGCCTGCGGTACACGTGATTTCCAGATAATGTTCTGCCAGATAATGCTTTCATTTTCGCTTCCCCACAAAATGCTCCATATGGAATGGAACGGAATGGAGACCGAACCCAATATCAGGTTCAGGAAAAAGAATACGAAGATGGAAGCTGTTATCAACAGCATATAGAAGGCGGCAGGACGTTTCATGCGTATTTCGTTGCTTTATTACTTTAACAGTTCATAGTATTTTGGTTGATAATCAGGCAATAGTTGAGGATGAAAAGCTTTGATCAGATCGCTTAGCACCACTTCCGGTTCTACCGGCATACTCTCGTAGAAAGGTTTTTCACGCATGTTACAGTAGATGACATGTCTGGTACGGAAAGCCTTGAAGTCGGTATAGCGGTTGTCTTCCTTTTCCAGTATTTCATATGAAAATTCACCGTTATAGCTGTTGACAATACGCCAGTAATCGGCATCGGCGGCTTGGCTGTAGACTGTCTCGAAATCCAGTGTGACTCCTCCCGAACGGGTATCGTCTTTCAGGAAGTAATCTGCTCCGGCATCCTTGAACAGTTGCGCAAGGAAACTTTTCCCACCCGGCGCATACCAGTTTCCTCCTCTCAGTTCACCGCTGAACACTACCGGACGTTTCTTTACATCTGCCGTAAGCTTCAACAGTTTCCGGTAATGCTCTTCAATAGCAGCAAATGTTTCATTGGCCTTAGCCTCCTGTCCCAATAACAGGCCTACAAATTTGATCCATTCCGCTTGTGCCAGTGGTGTCATTTCCTTGTATCCCAAATGTGGAATCAAGGGAATGCCCACTTCTTTCAATGCGTCATATCCCCCGCGTTTGTAAGGAGATATGAGAATAATGTCGGGATTGATTCCGATAATCACTTCGTTGTCGAAATTCCCTTCAATCCCTATTTTATGGGCTTTCCCTTCCTCCAACCGACGGCTCATTTCTTCATTGAACAGATGCCGGGTACTGGTAATGCCGGCTACGGCATCCAGAGCATCAAGCTTGATAAAGTTGGATAACTGGAGTGAGGTCATACAGATGACGCTTTTTACAGGAGTTTCTATGACCGTATAGCCCTCCGGAATATCGGAAGGCTTGTTGCCACGCGGAACCAAGGCATAGTGGAAAGATTCACCTTTCTCCTTTTGAGGGTCATGAATGTCGAGCAGGCAGGCATCCGACGTATAAGTTACATCAAAGCCTTGTGCATATCGGGGAGCGATTCTGGTTCTTACGGCATCTGTGACTATAGTATCCACCTTACTGCCAGATTCTTTCTTGCTACGGTTTCCACAACCGGAGACTACAATAGCAACCAAACAGAGTGTATATAATATTCTTTTCATTAACAATATGTTTCTTTCTTGTGATTTCTCTTTCCAATGAAAAACCCAACAAAGATAATGTTTTCAGTTGGATTTCCGAATAGTCTGAAGAAATCATCGGAAACTATATATCAGTATACATTAAAGACAACTTCTCACGAGGCTGTCCTTAAAAAAACTTTTATATAATCCCACATTAGCATACCGGCAACCTTCAGCTACATACGCATTTTCATTATCTCCCGGAGTATCTGCTCCCAAATCTATGCCCAGGAGCGAAAGAGAAACGGACGGAAACACATTTTCGTAATAATCCGATGCCAGATTTGTTCATAGTCTGGCATCTACTTTCCTTCCTACAGATTGATATCTCTACAATTACATACCGAAAACATTCTATCCTTTCTGAGCAAGTCTGAACTCTTTGGGAGATACTCCCATGATCTTGCTGAACAGACGAGAAAAATAATAGGTATCTTCTATGCCTACCTTATAACATATCTGATTGATCTTCATATCTGTGGAATTCAGCAGGAAACAGGCCTGCTGGATTTTCAGCAGGTTAAAATAGGAGAGTGGTGCATGACCTGCCTTCTTCTTGAACAGCATGGAAAAATGTGAGGGAGAATATCCTGTATGAGCAGCTATTTCCTGAAGTGTAAGGTGCTTTTCTATGTTTTCCTTCATATAATGGATGGCTGCCTCCACTATATCGTTTTCATCCAGCCCGTTGCTCCCGGCGTTCCGGTATTGCTGCAGGTACCTGAGTGAACCCAGGTAATAATGGAAGAGTGACGAAGCGTAATGGAGGTTCTCATTGTTGTAACCGTTCTTGAGTGTATTGAATATTTCCTCGAAAAGATTGATACGTTGACTGATTCTGGAGTGTGCTTCGGGTCTGACGTCGACAGGCTGGCTTACATTACGGGCGTAGTACGGAGCCAGCGTCCCTTTGAAGTGTATCCAGTAGATAGTCCATGGTTCGGTTTCGTCGGCACCATAGGCATGAGGAGATCCGGCGGGCAGGATGAAATACTGGTTGGCGTGTACACGGTATTCATGTCCGCCTGTACGGTACCATCCGGCACCGTCTATGCAATAGATGAATACGTATTGGTTGATGGCCTTTTCCCGTTCGCGGTAATGGTGACAGGCCCTCGGATAATACCCTATATCGGTAATATGTAATGCCGACAACAAAGGGTCTCTTTCCATGATGCCGATAATCATGGGGGGAATGACAATGGTCCTTTCTCCATGGAATCCGTCCTTGAGTTTGATCATGAATAAAAGTATTGAGGTTTTTGCAAATATACGGAATTTACATACGGTGTATACCTACAGAATAAGAAGATTGTCCATGTATAGAGAAAAAAAGTCCATTTTACACCTTGTATCTTTCTCCTATATTTGCGATGTCAACTTTAAATTAATCGGTACATGGAAAACTATAACAGGAAGTTCGTTTATTTTATCTGCCTGGTTTCGGCTTTGGGAGGTCTGCTGTTCGGTTACGACTGGGTGGTAATAGGTGGAGCCAAACCTTTCTATGAATTGTATTTCGACATTTCGGACAGTCCGGTCTTGCAAGGTATGGCCATGAGTGTAGCCCTTTTGGGGTGTCTCATCGGCGCCATGCTTACCGGTATGCTGGCCGACCGTTACGGACGTAAGCCACTTCTTTTTGTTTCGGCTTTCATCTTTCTTGCTTCAGCCTATGCTACGGGAGCCGCCGGGCATTTTGCCGGTTTTCTTGTTGCACGTTTTGCAGGAGGTATCGGCATCGGAATCGCTTCGGCCTTGTCGCCCATGTATATAGCCGAAGTAGCTCCTGCTGCGGTTCGGGGTAAACTGGTATCATTTAATCAGATGACTATCGTATTGGGTATTCTGGCCGCACAGACAGTGAACTGGCTGATAGCCGAACCTATTCCGGCTGAGTTTTCGCCGGCAGATATATCTGCGTCATGGAACGGACAGATGGGATGGCGCTGGATGTTCTGGGGAGCTGCTTTCCCCGCTGCCGCTTTCTTTATCCTGCTGTCCTTCATCCCGGAGAGTCCCCGCTGGCTGGCTTTGAAGGGGAAGCGTAATAAAGCTCGTGAGATCCTGTTCAAGATTGCCGGTCTGGCATATGCCGAGCGGGAACTGGGAATAATGAAGAAAGTATCCGAAACGCGTGGAAAAGCCGGACTGGCAACATTGTTCGGTAAACCTTTCCGCAAGATACTGGTACTGGGAGTCATTGTAGCCGTTTTTCAGCAATGGTGCGGTACCAACGTCATCTTCAATTATGCGCAAGAAATATTCCAGTCGGCCGGATATTCGATAGGCGATGTCCTTTTCAACATTGTTGTGACCGGCATAGCCAATGTGATATTCACGTTTGTAGCCATCTTTACGGTAGACCGCATAGGACGCCGTGCCCTGATGCTGCTGGGTGCGGGAAGTCTGGCTGGCATTTATCTTATATTGGGAATCTGCTACTTTTTCCAGGTGAGCGGCCTGTTCATGGTGGTACTGGTAGTGGCGGCCATTGCCTGTTACGCCATGTCTCTGGGGCCTGTGACCTGGGTACTTCTGTCGGAAATTTTTCCCAATCGCATCAGAGGGGTGGCCATGGCGGTCTGCACCTTCGCCTTATGGACGGCCTGCTTCATACTTACGTATACTTTCCCTTTGCTGAACAGTGCGTTGGGTAGTAGCGGAACGTTCCTGATATATGCGCTGGTTTGCGGTGCAGGATACATATTTTTCCTGTACCGTCTGCCTGAGACCAAAGGAAAATCGTTGGAAATGCTGGAGAAGGAACTGATAAAGGAAAGGTAGTCAGACCAGGCTTTCTGATAAAACAGATGGCCTGCGTAACGGAATAAACTTGTATGACATAATTGTCAGGTAAACTGATATAAACAGACAAAAAAATAGATATAACGATGGTAAAAGCCTGGAGAGAGCAGGTTGTAATCCCCACTTACGAAGTGGGCAGACCTGAAAAGAATCCGATATTCCTTGAAAAGCGTGTGTATCAGGGAAGCAGTGGAGCGGTATATCCGTATCCGGTAATCGAGTCCATATCGGACGAAAAGAAAGACAAAACATACAATGCCGTCTTTCTGGAGAATGAATACATCAAGGTGATGATACTGCCCGAGCTGGGCGGACGTGTACAGATGGCCTATGACAAGATCAAGCGGCGTCATTTCATCTACTATAACCACGTGATCAAACCGGCGCTGGTAGGACTGGCAGGGCCCTGGATTTCGGGAGGTATCGAGTTCAACTGGCCCCAGCATCACCGTCCGAGTACGTTCATGCCTGTTGATTCTACCATCGAGGAGCACCCCGACGGTAGTGTGACCGTGTGGGTAAATGAAATGGAACGGATGTTCCATCAGAAAGGAATGGCAGGATTTACCTTGAGGCCCGGACATGCGTACCTGGAAATCAAAGGGGTAGTGTATAACCGTACAGACATGCCACAGACTTTCCTGTGGTGGGCAAATCCGGCCGTAGCTGTAAATGATTATTATCAGAGCGTGTTTCCACCCGACATCAACGCCGTATTCGACCACGGCAAACGTGCCGTATCCAGTTTCCCCATTGCAACGGGAACATACTACAAGATGGACTATTCGGCTGGCGTGGACATTTCAAACTACAAGAACATCAAAGTGCCTACATCATATATGGCAGTCAATTCCCGTTTCGACTTTGAAGGAGGTTATGAAAACGATACGCACGGTGGCATGCTGCATGTAGCCAACCACCATGTCTCTCCGGGCAAGAAACAGTGGACGTGGGGTAACGGTGACTTCGGGCGTGCCTGGGACCGTAACCTGACCGACGAGGACGGACCGTATATTGAACTGATGGCTGGTGTGTATACCGAAAACCAGCCCGACTTTACTTGGCTCCAACCTTATGAGGAAAAAAGTTTTGTCCAGTATTTTTTACCTTACAGAGAACTGGGAATCGTGAAGAATGCCAGCAAAGACTTGTTGCTGAACATCGATCCTGCTGGTGACGGTGCGGTACGGATCAAGATTTTCGCAACCTCCGCACTCCGTGTGTGCGTAACTCTGGAAAGCGACGGGGGAAAAATCTTCTTCCATCAGGAAACGGATATCAGTCCGGAGGAAATATTCGACCGCACGGTCGACGTGAAGGGGGAACGGTTCGACTGCCTGACGCTGGAAATCACTTCCGGAGGAAAAGAGCTGCTGAACTGGCATGCCGAACCCGATGAAGTGAAGCCTATTCCCGATGCTGCCGAAGCTGCTCTGCTTCCGGAAGAAATCAAGACCACCGAACAGCTTTACCTTACGGGCTTGCATCTGGAACAATACCGTCATGCCACCTATAACCCGGTCGACTATTACAAGGAAGCCCTGCGTCGCGATCCGCTGGATGTACGCAACAACAATGCATTGGGCCTTTGGTATATCCGTAAGGGACGGTTCCTCAAAGCCGAACCTTACCTGAGAACGGCGGTGAAGGTCCTGCAGAAACGTAATCCGAATCCTTATGACGGAGAACCGATCTATAATCTGGGACTGACTCTGAAGTATCAGGGCCGTTACAGCGAGGCTTATGACCACTTCTATAAATCGTGCTGGAACGCTGCCTGGCAGGATGCCGGTTATTTTGCCTGTGCACAGATTTCGCTCATGCAGGGCAGACTGGAAGACGCTCTGGATGAAATAGAACGTTCATTGGTCCGCAACTGGCACAACCACAAGGCACGTGCCTTGAAAACGGCTGTCTTGCGTAAATGTGGCAGGACGGATGAAGCTTTGCGATGGATCGAAGACTCGCTCTCGATAGATCTGTTCAATTTCGGATGCCTGTATGAGAAATACCTGATTACCGGCAGTAATGAAGTTCTGGACCGCTTTAAGGATCTGATGCGCCGTGAGCCTCATAATTATGACGAGGTAGCTCTGGACTACTGCAATGCCGGATGCCTGGAAGAAGCAGCGGCACTTTGGCAGTTGGCCGAGCGGGAAGGGGCGGTAACACCGATGACCTACTATTACTGGGGATGGTGCCTGGTCCAAGCCGGATCGGACGAAGCCGACGGTATATTGCAGAAAGCAGCCGCCATGCGGCCCGACTGCTGTTTTCCTAACCGTTTGGAAGCTATATTGGCCCTTCAGTGCGCCATGGCACGGAATTCTGGAGACGCAAAAGCTCCTTATTATCTGGGCAACCTGTATTACGACAAGCGCCAATATGACCTGGCGGTAGAGGCGTGGAAATATTCGGCCCGGTTGGATGACAGCTTCCCTACGGTATGGCGTAACTTGGCGCTAGCCTATTTCAACAAGATGAATTCACCGTATAAAGCATTGGAATACATGGAAAAGGCTTTCCGGCTGGATACAGGCGACGCACGTATCCTGATGGAACTGGACCAGCTCTATAAACGGATGCATCGTCCGCATAAGGACCGGCTGGAATTCCTGCAGAAATATCCGGAGCTGATAGCCTGCCGTGACGACCTTACGCTGGAAGAAATCACCTTACTGAACCAGACAGGTAAATTTGAGGTAGCCAAGGAGTTGATTGACAAGCATGTGTTTCATCCTTGGGAAGGAGGTGAAGGGAAGGTTTCGGGTCAGTATCAGTTTGCCCGGGTGGAACTGGCAAAGAAGTTTCTGGTACAGGGAAGGTTCAAGGAAGCTGCAGATATATTGGAAGAGTGTCTTGTCTATCCTCCTCACTTGGGTGAAGGTAAGCTGTATGGCGCACAGGAAAACGATTTCTATTATTTCATGGGATGTGCCTATGAAAAGATGGGCCAGATGGAAAGAGCGATGGAATGTTGGGAAAAGGCTACTGCCGGTCCTATCGAACCGGCTCCTGCACTTTATTATAATGATGCGAAGCCGGACAAGATTTTTTACCAGGGATTGGCTTTACTGAAACTGGGAAGGAGCGGTCAGGCCAACGGCCGTTTCCATAAATTGGTTTCATATGGTGAGAAGCACCTGTTCGATAAGGTGAAAATGGATTATTTTGCCGTATCGCTGCCCGACCTGCTGATTTGGGAAGACAATCTGGACGCCCGGAACGTAATCCACTGCAAGTACATGATGGCTCTCGGACACTGGGGACTGGGTGACAGGGAGAAGGCTTTGAAATTTCTGGAAGAGATTGAAGCGATGGACAACAACCATCAGGGAATCCAGGCATTACGGTCGTACATCAAAGTAAGTGAAAACATGTAATCTGTAAGGAATTTTAATGGACAGAACAATGAAAAAAAGAAGATATGTAAGTTATATAATGGCGTGTGCCTTTGCTCTGGGAGTGGAAGGTATGCTTCCGGTATCTGCCCAGCAGGTATATGAACTGAAGGTTCCGGACACTTTCCGTGGAATCCGTTCAGGGCATCTCAAGCTGGGCGGTAGCTCTCCGACGGGAGGGAACATCAGTTTCAACAGTTTTTACATGATGGAAGACAACCTTCCGGTCATTCCGGCCATGGGTGAATTCCATTATTGCCGGTATCCGGCAGAACAGTGGGAAGACGCTATCCTGAAAATGAAGGCCGGAGGACTTACGGTAATTTCTACGTATGTGTTCTGGAATATCCATGAGGAAAAGGAAGGAGTGTTCGACTGGACAGGAAATAAGGACCTGCGCCGTTTTGTGCGCCTGTGCCAGAAACACGACATGCCCGTAATAGTCCGTATCGGTCCCTTTTGTCATGGAGAAATCCGTAACGGAGGCTTGCCCGACTGGCTCTTTGCAAAACCTCTGGAGGTGCGTTCGAACGATGACAATTACCTGAAGTGCGTGAAATCCCTATATCATCAGATAGCGTTGCAGCTTGAAGGTCTTTATTACAAGGACGGAGGCCCCGTTATCGGTATCCAGATAGAAAATGAGCACCAGCACTCGGCCGCTCCCTGGGCTATCTGCTATCCGGGAGAAAAGAAAGACATGACAGCCGCCACCTACGACTCTTCCATCACGATGGTCGGTGTAGGGGTGCAGGACAAGAAGATAACAACTGCCGAACTGGGTGAACTGCATATGCGTACCCTAAAGCGGATGGCTGTAGAGGAAGGCATGATAACTCCTCTCTATACGGCTACGGGGTGGGGGAACGCAGCCATCATCGACAACGAGGTAATTCCCGTAACTGCAGCCTATACATACCCGTTCTGGGGAAAGGTGGCGATGTCACCGTTCTGCCTCTTCAAGGATATACAGCATAATCCCGACTATGCTCCGGTGCGCTATGATACCGACGCTTATCCGTCGTTCTGCGCAGAGATGGGGGTAGGAATCCAGATGATCTATTCGCGCCGGCCCGTAGTTACTGCCGAAGCCGCCGAAGCCCTGATGGTCCGCTCACTGGGAAGCGGTGCCAACGGCATAGGCTATTATATGTATCACGGCGGGTCGACACCCAAACGGAGTGACGGAGTAGGTTTTTTCAGCGACGAACCGATGGGTGTCCCTAAAATATCCTACGACTTTCAGGCGCCGGTGGGAGAGTTCGGACAGGTACGAGACTCATACAGATGCCTGCGTCTGCTCCATACTTTCGTGAAGGATTTCGGCTACCTGCTGGCACCGATGCAAACCGTCCTGCCCGAAGGGTATGAGAAGATTACTCCTGCCGACCGTACTACGTTGCGGTATGCTGTACGCGTGAAGGACGGATCGGGCTTTGTGTTCATGACCAATTTCCAGGATCATGACACGGCACGTACAGACCAGACCGGACTCCGGCTCAAGCTGGACCTGCCAGGCGGTCCGCTCATGATTCCGAGCGACGGAACCTTTACCCTGAAAAAGGATGAGAGTGTCATCCTGCCTTTCAACCTGCACATGGACGATGTACTGCTGAAGTATGCCACCGCTCAGCTTCTGACTCGGATAGAAGAGGACGGATGCGACCATTATATATTCTTTGCCCCCGAAGGTATGGATACGGAATATTGTTTCGACAGGCAGACGCTGAAAGGAGGGAAGCATATCTATACGCCCCGGCCGGGACTGGAAAGCACATTCTCGGTAAAGGCACGCTCGGGCCGGAAAATAAAGGTCACCACCTTGACGCGCACGCAGGCTTTGAATCTGGTAAAGCTGGATAACCAGGTATTGATAACCTCGGCTACAGTCTTGCCGGAAAAGGGAAAATGTACTTTGCTGAGTCTGGGAGAAAACCGTATCGGCTATGTGCTGTATCCGTCGGCTGCCGGCTGGAAACAGCAGTGGACCGAAGTAGACCCGGTTATCCCTTCTGTAGAATGGGAAAAGGTAGGTGCCCGGAGAATGACTGTCCGTGCCGGACAACCCGAATTTCCGCAGGTAAACGAATACTTCCTGCGTGTCAACTATGTGGGTGATGTAGGTATGGCGTTCATCGGAGGAGAGATGGTTCTGGACCATTTCTATTACGGAGCACCTTGGGTTATCGGCATGAAGCGTTTCCGCCAGGCGCTGGAGAGTAATGAAATGAGCTTCTACTTCCGTCCGCTGGCCAAAGACGCCCCTTTCATGGCAGATCTGCCTAGAAAAGCGGTTCCCGATTTTACAGGGAAACGTGCCGTATGTCAGATCAGGAGCGTAGAGCTTATTCCGGAGTATAGGGCCGTTATCCGCACAGAGTAAAGCAGGTTACCGGAAATTATAGCACGGGAAAAAGAACCTGACGAATCTGAAAAAGAACTTGAATAATCTGAAAAAAGAATTTGATCTTTCAATCAAAAAGACTTGATCATTGGAAGAAAAGAACCTGACATCACAACCGGGATATCAGGTTCTTTTTTATGTATCATGCAGTGACATACAAAAAAGAAGGTCTCCACCGTTTGAAAGTGAAGACCTCAGTGACCGCGACAGGATTCAAACCTGTAACCGGCTGATCCGTAGTCAGCTACTCTATTCAGTTGAGCTACGCGGCCAGAAAAACTATAAAAACGTTATCAACGAAAGTGACCGCGACAGGATTCAAACCTGTAACCGGCTGATCCGTAGTCAGCTACTCTATTCAGTTGAGCTACGCGGCCAAAACTTTCAAACGCTATCATCGAAGAGTGATCGCGACAGGATTCAAACCTGTAACCGGCTGATCCGTAGTCAGCTACTCTATTCAGTTGAGCTACGCGACCAAATCTTCAAACTATCAAAATCAAGAGTGACCGCGACAGGATTCAAACCTGTAACCGGCTGATCCGTAGTCAGCTACTCTATTCAGTTGAGCTACGCGGCCTTTTTGTTTGACGGGTGCAAAGGTAGGTACTTCCGTTGAATTGTGCAAATATTTCGACTACTTTTTTGAACGTTTTTTATTCGATAAACCGGCTTCCAAATATCTGCCAGCCCAATGTTATCCCTACATTCCAGTTCTTATTTGGTGAACTATAGTGGTTTACATAGGCCGCAACTGAACCGAACGGAAGCTTGATGACAAATGAAATTTCTCCCATATACGACATACGGCTGAGTATTTTCCCGTAATATGCCTGGTTATTTTCATCGCGCAATATCGGGAATATGGGTACGAACCCGTAGATTTCGGCCCTTGCCTGGAATACGGAATTGAGCATATAGATAGGCATTACCCCCAGTCCGACAAACTGGTTGGCACGGAACGCCTCATTATAGGTAATCTTGCTGTGGCTGGTAGGAGAGAACTCTCCGGCCTGCATCATGGATGCCGTATAGTTCTGGCTGAAATTACGCGACGAATAATAGGCGTGGATGTAATTTCCCAGAATGAATTTAGGACTGAGCTGGAAATAACGTTCCATTTCGTACGAAAGCTGGAGCCAGGACTGGTTATATTCATAATTCTGCATCAGGTTTCCGGTACCTTCTTCGGGCGCATTACCCGGGAAATAATGTTCCTTACCTGTATAGATATTGGCAACAAGCCTCTCGCGGCGGCCTGCCGTAGCGTATTTACGGCTGTTCAGCGTATTGCCCTCGAGTGCCACCGATCCTCCGAAAACGTTGTATTTGCTCATGTCCGTCTTGTCATTGCTGAAATCGATGACATTCGACTGGAAATATTCATCCTTAAGCTGTCCGTACCCGATCGAGAATTCGGCTTTCTGGCGGGTAAGAAAAGGCATGGATACCAGAAGCTTTACGAAATTCTCTTTTTTCTGGTTGAATACAGGGTCGTTTCCCGTCGTGAAAATCTTTTCCTGCTTGTAATAGTCGAAAGAAGAGAAAGAGCCTACCAGGCGTACGGAAGTCGGTATCTGGGTAGGCAAGTCTATCCGCCCGGATATCTGGAAGTTGTTGTATATCTGTCCGAGCTGTCCGTCGAGAGATACTTCTTTCGAGTAGTTGTTCAGGTTGTGGTACGTTGCACCCACATAAATCTGGTTTGCTCCATTGGAAGCGACGTTACCTCCTACACGCAAGGCCAGATCATCTTCCAGCTTGACATTCAGATGCAGGTCGTAGGTATAGTCGGCTGGATTATATACCGCATGCGGAATTATCTCCGAAATCATGTTGTCGGCCATCAGACGGAAATATCCCCGCTTGAAATCTTCAAAAGAGAACACTTCATTTTCCGAGGAATGGAATTCCCTGCGGATATAGTTTTTCTGCTGGTAATTGGCTCCATCGATAAGGATACGGCGGAACCTGAGCTCCGGCAACTGGTTCCTGTAAGTGATACGGCGGCGTTCCAGCTGTCGGTAATTCGCACGGCGCGGGATACGGGCCTTGATGGAATCCATCAGCTCGATGGTACGCTTGTAGCCTATGTCGTGCAGTTCGTCGAAGCGGTCGAAATCCATCAGGCTCACATCGGTATACTTGAAGGTCATCAGGATACCCAAGGAATCGGGGATGGTATAGTCGGTCTTCTGCATGATCATATTTTCGAGCTGGCTCATGATATCCCCTTCCTTCGGTTTCCCGGGATTGGAGCTCACCACGCTGCCGATGATGATGTCGGGGTGAAAGTCCTCAATCATGACATTGACCGGGAAATTGTTGTATATCCCCCCGTCGTATGCCAGGATAGAATCTATTTCTATCGGCTTGAACATGGCCGGAAAACTCATGGAAGCACGTACGGCATCACCCAGGTCACCCTGTCTGAAGATGATAGGTTTTTTGTTATATACATCCGACGCCACACAGCGGAACGGGATGAAAAGTCTGTCGAAATCATTCCGGCATGAAGCGGTGGCCTGGCTGAACAGCTGCAGGAAGGCGAGGTTCATCTGCAAGGGGTCGACAATGCTCGACGGCAGGAACTGGGTAGTGACCTTGTGCAACGGATTCTTCAGCGACACCCGGATGTTCAGAAATTCGGGGGTAGGAGGGTTCTTCTTGAAATAATAAATGTATTTCTCTTCGATTCCGGCGGTATACCAGCGTTTGAAATCGTCCGATTTCAGCAGCTTTTCCATATCATCGGGCGAATATCCCATGGCATAGAGGGAACCTACGATAGCTCCCATGGAAGTCCCTGCGATATAGTCGATAGGTATATTGTTTTCTTCCAAAGCCCGGATAATCCCGATGTGTGTCATTCCTTTAGCCCCTCCGCCACTCAATACCAGCCCCACCTTCTGGGCCGGTAGGGAAACGATGAATGTCATCAGGACAAGTATGATTGTGCTTATTCTTTTCATCTGACGCCAGTTCCGATTAAGATTTCAATCAAAGATACAAAAAAATGGATTCAGTCATAATCTTTGTTTTCTATTATTGGAAAGATTTCAGATTTAATTCAGATTTCCTCCATTCTTTTGCAGTGTAAACATAAACAATTAAAAACTATATATTATTATGAAGAAAAATAATCTCTTGAAAAGATATGCTTTTATGGCATGCGCTCTTACTGCTGGTATGTTCATGGTACAAAGTTGTGATGATGATGACAAGCCGGTTGTTCCCTCTAATGAAATACAAAATGCTTTCACGTCCCAGTATCCGAGTTCTCAGGTATGGGAGTGGGATTATGACAGAGGATATTATGAAGCCGACTTTTTCTTTACCGGTACATGTACTTCATGGAACATTCCGTTGAGCAATGTACAGGCCGAAGCCTATTTTACCGGAACAGGAGCATGGACCCGTACCGAATTCGATATAGACGGCTACTGGTGGAACCAGAATGAAACAGCTGTAATTCCGCCAGCCTTAAGACAGACTATTCAGAATCAGTTGGGTGGACGTAGATTGGACGACCTGAGAATCATAGATAATGCGACCGATGCAGACTATTATCTGCTTGAAATAGAGAACGAACCCAACGATATTATTGTGACACTGGATTATAATGGAAATGTTATCCGATAAGTATATGGCCATGAAATAAAAAAAAGCTATCCGGAACCAAATCCGGATAGCTTTTTTATTTCTATCATAATTTCGTTCAGATCAGCTCAATGCTGCGCTTTACGAAATTAGTCAAAGCTTCACCTTTCAGCATGTTGTTCTGCAAGAGAGCCAGGTCAATCAGTTGATGGACAACCTTGTTGCCGGCTGCATATTCATTGATGATTGCAGTCTTCTGCCGGTTCTCTTCCTCCAGCTTCTTGTCAATATCTTTCAATTCGTCTTTTTCGGCTGTAGGGATTTCCTCGTCCTTCTTGCCTTCCTGAGCCTTATGTAATTCGGCCTGACGCATTTTCAATGTCGCAATTTCACCTTCTACCGGAACCAATTTTTCGGCACATGCACTTTCGGTATCACTCAACACCTGTTTGATAAGCTTGTGATCACTGTTCAGTACCAGGTTGTACATGGTAGGCATTTCTCCGTAGAAACTCATTCCAGCCTGGATATTTGCCATTTCTTTCATACGGCGCATGTATTCCGACTGCGTGATGATGATAGGAGCAGCTGTCTCACCCATAGCCTGTGTATCGACATGGAATTCGGTCTTCTGTATCTGAGGCATCTGGCCATTGAATACGGTGGTCAGTACCTGACGCTTGTCGGCGGTCAACTCTTCACCCTTCTGTTCCTCTTTCACAATCAGACGGTCTATCACATCACTGTCGACACGTGTGAAACGGCTCTTTTCAAACTTCTGTTCCAACATGTTGATCATCGGCACATCCAGCTGTCCGTCCATCAACAATACATTGTAACCTTTGTTCTTGGCGGCATCGATATAGGTATACTGTTCATCCAGATTATTGGCATACAGATAAATCAGATTACCGTCCTTGTCGGTCTGATTGTCCTTTATCAATGTCTGATATTCTTCGAACGTATAATATTTGCTGTCGGTATCCTTGAACAAGGCGAATTTGCTGGCTTTCTCATAAAAATCTTCCTGAGTCAACATTCCGTAGTTGATGAAGATTTTCAGGTCATCCCATTTGCCTTCAAATTCCTTACGGTCGTTCTTGAATATGGACTGCAGACGATCGGCCACCTTCTTGGTGATGTAAGTGGAGATCTTCTTGACGTTGGAGTCGCTCTGCAGATAAGAACGTGAAACGTTCAACGGGATATCCGGTGAATCGATCACACCGTGAAGCAGCGTCAGGAAATCGGGAACAATACCTTCTACAGAATCGGTTACATATACCTGGTTGCAGTACAACTGAATCTTGTTTTTCTGCAGATCAATGTTGCTCTTGATTTTCGGGAAGTAAAGCACTCCGGTCAGATTGAACGGATAATCCACATTCAGATGAATCCAGAACAACGGTTCGTCGGACATCGGATACAGGTCACTGTAGAACTTCTTGTAGTCTTCATCCTTCAACTCACTGGGCTTCTTCGTCCAGATAGGACAGGTATCATTGATAATGTTGTCCTCCTCCGTTTCAACCTGCTTGCCGTCTTTCCATTCCTTTTTCTTGCCGAATGCAACCGGAATAGGCAGGAAGCGGCAATATTTGGTCAGCAAGCCATGAATACGCGATTCTTCCAGAAATTCCTTGCAGTCATCATCGACATACAGGATGATATCCGATCCGCGGTCTGCCTTTTCAGTCTCTTCCAAAGTAAACTCAGGACTTCCGTCACAGCTCCATTTTACAGCCTGTGCCCCTTCCTTATAGGATTTTGTAACGATTTCCACTTTTTTGGCAACCATAAAGGCAGAATAGAATCCCAGACCGAAATGTCCGATAATGGCATTGGCATCTTCCTTGTATTTTTCCAGGAAGTCATTGGCTCCTGAAAACGCAATCTGATTGATGTATTTCTCTATTTCTTCGGCAGTAAGACCGATACCACGGTCGGAAATGGTAATGGTGCCGTTATCTTTGTCGACCTTTACATGAATGGTCAGATCACCAAGCTCACCCTTGAAATCGCCTTTAGAAGCATATGTTTTCAATTTCTGGGTTGCATCGACTGCATTCGAAACCAGTTCACGGAGAAAAATCTCATGATCGCTATATAAGAACTTTTTGATGATAGGGAATATGTTCTCTGTAGTAACCCCTATATTACCTTTCTGCATAATATTGTTATATTTTTAAGTTTTCTGAAATTTAACACGAATTCTGGCACAAAAAAAATGCCAGGCAAGAAATGCCTGACATTTTGTCTGTATCGGGAATAGGATTCTTATTCATCCATTCCTTTTTCAACATCCATTTTCAATCCATCGTTTGTTTCATTCAGTCGGACATGGATGGTATCGCCCTCGTGCAACTCTTCGTTGAGGATCACTTCGGCCATACCGTCTTCCAGGTTATTCTGGATAGAGCGTTTCAGCGGGCGGGCACCGAACTGTACGTCATATCCTTTCTCGGCTACAAAACGTTTCGCGTCATCATCGATAACCAGTTTATATCCAAGGTTTCCGATCCGTTCATACAAACCTTTCAGTTCAATGTCAATAATTCTGGTCAATGCATTGATATCCAACTGATCGAATGTGATGATCTCATCCAGACGGTTGATGAATTCGGGAGCGAATGACTTGTTCAAAGCTTTCGTTATAACGCTGCGCGAGTACTCTTTGTCATCGGTACGGGTCTGGGCTGCAAAACCGATTCCCTTGCCGAATTCCTTCAGCTGCCGTGTCCCGATGTTCGAAGTCATGATAATAATGGTATTCTTGAAGTCGACTGTACGGCCGTAACTGTCGGTCAGCCGTCCTTCATCCATTACCTGAAGCAACAAGTTGAATACATCGGCATGTGCCTTCTCTATTTCATCAAGCAAGACGATGGAGTAGGGCTTGCGACGGACTTTCTCTGTCAGCTGGCCACCCTCTTCATAACCGACATATCCGGGAGGAGCTCCTACCAGACGGGATACGGTAAATTTTTCCATGTATTCACTCATGTCGATACGGATCAGCGCATCGGCAGAGCCGAACATTTCCTTTGCCAACTGCTTGGCCAGATGCGTCTTACCGACACCCGTAGGGCCGAGGAACAAGAATGTTCCGATAGGTTTGTTCGGGTCTTTCAGTCCTACACGGCTACGTTGTATCGCCTTAACCAGAGTCTCTACCGCTTTATCCTGACCGATTACTCTGGATAACAATGCATCCTTCATGCCACGCAGTCGGATCCCTTCCGCCTGAGCCATCCGCTGTACGGGAATACCCGAAATCATGGAAACCACATCTGCAATCTGAGATTCGTCGACAATTTCCCGGTTCCCTTTCAGGCCTTCTTCCCAATTGCGTTTCATGACGTCAAGTTCATCCATCAGTTTTTTCTCACGGTCCCGGAAACTGGCCGCCAGCTCAAAATCCTGCAGGCGGACAGCCTCTGTCTTATGGTTACGCGCTTCTTCAATCATACTTTCCTGCTCTTCAATTTCCTTCGGTACAGAAATGTTGGTGAGATGTACGCGTGATCCGGCTTCATCAAGTGCATCAATTGCCTTATCCGGGAAATTACGGTCGGTAATATACCGGTCTGTCAATTTGACACAAGCTTCCAGAGCAGCATCGGTATATGTCACGTTGTGGTGTTCCTCGTATTTGTCTTTGATGTTACGCAGAATCTGCAACGTCTCGTCTGGAGTGGTAGGTTCCACAAGTACTTTTTGGAAACGGCGTTCCAGTGCACCGTCCTTTTCGATATTCTGACGGTATTCGTCCAATGTCGTAGCACCGATACATTGGATTTCACCACGTGCCAAAGCCGGCTTCAGCATATTTGCGGCGTCCATGGAGCCCGCAGCCGAACCGGCACCCACAATGTTATGGATTTCATCGATAAACAGGATGATGTTCGGATTTTTCTTAAGTTCGTTCAGGATGGCACGGATACGTTCCTCAAATTGTCCGCGGTATTTCGTACCGGCTACAACCGATGTCATATCAAGGGCTACTACACGCTTGTCGAACAGGATACGGGATACCTTCTTTTCAATAATACGTATCGCAAGTCCTTCAACGATAGCCGATTTACCGACACCCGGTTCACCGATCAGGATCGGATTGTTTTTCTTGCGCCGGCTTAAGATCTGAGCCAACCGTTCGATCTCCTTTTCACGTCCTACTACCGGATCGAGCTTGCCCTCGGCTGCCGCTTCCGTCATATCAGTCCCGAAAGAATCCAGAATCGGGGTATCATTGTTCGGATATTGTTGTTGCTGTGTACGGGTCTGCTGTGCATCGGAAGAAGAAAGCGGATCTCCATTTCCGGCATTTCCCCCTGAAGAGGGGCGGCGGCGGATTCCTTCATCCTCTTCGTCATCGTCCTCACCAAAATCAAGCCCGCTCTGCGGTTCTGCTTTCGGTACCAGCTTGTCCATCACCTTCTGATAGGTCACTTCATTTTCCTCCAGTATATCGGATGCCTTGTTGTGGTCTTCTCTCATAATTGCTAATAACATGTGTTCTGTATCAGTTAATGGGCTTTTTAATAGTCTTGCCTCCAATATACTCATTCTCAATATTTTAGAGGCTTTATCATTAAATGTGATCTCTTCTATATAGATTCCGGTTGTGTCGGAAGACTCTCTCAATACATCTTCCAAAGCCTTTTTGACCTTCTTCAGGTCTACATATAGACTTTGCAGGATTTGGATAGCCTTGCCTTCTCCTTCCCGTATCAGCCCGAGCAACAGATGCTCCGGGCCGATATAGCTGTTTCTCAGCCGGTTGGCTTCCTCCTTACTATATTGGATCACATCGGAAACTCTTTGTGTAAATTGGCTGTTCATAGGTCTTTTTTCTTTATTCCTCCCTTATCATTACATCAATGCAAATATACATTATATATTTATAATTACAGATTTCTGTAGATGAGTTTTAACAAAATGTATGCCACACCGGAACCAGTAAAGATAAAATAACAGATTACGCCAGAATGTTAATCTTAGGACAAACACATGTAACCATAGCTGTAAGCGTTCCGGATTGTATAAACCCGTATCCGGAGTATACTTGCAGGTTATCAGGCCCTTACTGAAAACTTACGTGATTTGTTTTGCCAATTCAATAAAAAGTCGTACTTTAGCATGGTTTTTAGCGAACCATTGAGAGATATAATATTAAAATAAAATTGTTTAAATGCAAGAACAGGACAGAATTATAAAAATCAACATCGAGGAGGAAATGAAAAAGTCGTACATCGATTATTCCATGTCGGTAATCGTTGCCCGCGCCCTTCCGGATGTTAGAGATGGTTTTAAGCCGGTTCATCGCCGTATCCTGTATGGAATGATGGAACTGGGAAATACATCAGACAAACCATATAAAAAAGCAGCAAGAATCGTAGGTGAAGTTTTGGGTAAATATCATCCGCATGGTGACTTTTCCGTATACGGGGCATTGGTACGTATGGCTCAGGATTGGGCAATGCGTTATCCGCTGGTAGACGGGCAGGGTAACTTCGGTTCTGTTGACGGTGACAGCCCTGCGGCAATGCGTTATACGGAAGCTCGTCTGAAGAAAATAGGTGAGGACATGATGCAGGACCTCTATAAGGAGACTGTTGATTTCACCAATAACTTCGATGATACATTGCAGGAACCTACTGTGATGCCTACCCGTATACCGAACCTGCTGGTGAACGGTGCTTCGGGTATTGCCGTCGGTATGGCGACAAATATGCCGACACACAACTTGTCGGAAGTGATAGACGCCTGTATTGCATATATTGACAATAATGATATTGATATCGATGGCTTGATGCAGTATATCAAAGCTCCGGATTTTCCGACCGGAGGATATATTTATGGCATCAGTGGTGTGCGTGAAGCATATGAAACGGGACGCGGACGCGTGGTAATGCGTGCCAAGACAGAAATTGAATCGCATCCTACACACGACAAGATCATTGTAAATGAGATTCCTTATAACGTAAATAAGAAGGAACTGATTGAAAGTATCGCTTCTTTAGTCAACGAAAAGAAGATTGAAGGTATATCATATGTAAATGATGAATCCGACCGTGAGGGTATGCGCATCGTGATTGATGTAAAACGTGATGCAAATGCCAGTGTGGTGCTGAACAAGTTGTTCAAGATGACGGCACTCCAGACTTCATTCGGCGTGAACAATATTGCATTGGTGCATGGACGACCTAAACTGCTGACACTGAAGGATCTGATTCAACTGTTTGTAGAGCACCGTCATGAGGTCGTTATTCGCCGTACACGTTATGATTTGCGTAAGGCTAAGGAACGTGCCCATATTCTGGAAGGCTTGATTATAGCTTCCGACAATATTGATGAAGTGATCCGTATAATCCGTGCGGCCAAGACTCCGAACGAAGCGATAGCCAATTTGATGGACCGTTTCAATTTGAGTGAAATTCAGGCACGTGCCATCGTCGAGATGCGTCTGAGACAGTTGACAGGACTGATGCAGGATCAGCTCCATGCCGAATACGAGGATCTGATGAAACAGATCGCCTACTTTGAAGAAATTCTTTCCAATGATGAATTGTGTAAGAAGGTCATTAAGGATGAACTGATCGAAGTCAAAGAAAAATATGGCGACAAGCGTCGTTCTGAAATCGTTTATGCATCGGAAGAATTCAATCCGGAAGATTTCTATGCTGACGACCAGATGGTGATTACAATCTCCCATTTGGGATATATCAAACGTACTCCATTGTCGGAATTCCATGCACAAAACCGGGGTGGAGTAGGATCGAAGGGCAGTGAAACTCGTGATGAAGACTTCATTGAACATATTTATCCGGCAACCATGCATAACACGATGATGTTCTTTACCCAGAAAGGAAAGTGTTATTGGCTGAAAGTGTATGAAATACCGGAAGGAAACAAGACAGCGAAAGGACGTGCTATCCAGAACCTGTTGAACATAGATGCCGATGATATGGTAACGGCATATCTGCGTGTCAAAAACTTGAATGATACCGAATTTATCAACAGTCATTACGTATTGTTCTGTACTAAAAACGGAGTGATCAAGAAAACATGTCTTGAGCAGTATTCACGTCCGCGACAGAATGGTGTGAATGCTATCACAATCCGCGAAGACGACCGTGTAATAGAAGTACGTATGACAAACGGTAACAACGAAATTGTAATCGCCAACCGGAACGGTCGGGCTATCCGTTTCCATGAAAGTGCAGTACGCCAAATGGGCCGTACAGCTACCGGTGTCCGTGGTATTACATTAGATAATGACGGACAGGATGAAGTCATCGGAATGATCTGCATAAAGAATCCTGAAAAAGAAACGATTATGGTTGTTTCTGAAAAAGGATACGGCAAACGTTCGGACATTGAAGACTACCGTAAGACAAACCGCGGAGGAAAAGGTGTCAAGACGTTGAACATAACCGAAAAGACAGGAAAACTGGTGGCAATCAAATCAGTAACAGACGAAAACGATTTGATGATTATCAATAAGTCGGGTATTACAATCCGTCTGAAAGTAGCCGATGTCCGTATCATGGGCCGTGCTACTCAGGGAGTCCGTTTGATTGACCTTGAAAAGCGTAATGACCATATAGGCTCTGTTTGTAAAGTTACATCTGAAACAGAAGAAAACAATATACCGGAGGCAGAAGAAGATACGGAAGGAATCATTCAGCCGGAAGCAGGAGACCTGCCTGTAGAAGAAAATACTTCTGAAGATGTAAATGATGTAAGTAATAATGATGATAATGAACAACAATAAACAAACAGAATTTATTATAAACATTTAAATGAATATTTGTCTCATTAAAATTAAACAGTTATGAAAAAAGTATTATTGACAACAGCTTTATTCTTTACTGCATGTGGAATGTTCGCACAGGAAAGTGTAGTAAAAGAAGCTAAATCAGCGAAGAGTGATCCTGTTAAGGCAGCTCAGATTCTGGAGCCGGCATTGTCTGATCCGACAACTTCCGCCGATCCGGAAACTTGGAAATTGGCCGGTGATCTTCAAAAATCAATCTATGATGACGAGAACATGAAATTGTTCTTGCCGGGTGCTAAGGCTGATACCGCCAAATTGTATAATAGCCTGGCTAAAATGTTCGACTATTACTATAAATGTGATGAAGCTGAACAGAATAAGGTAAAGAGTGGAGAACAGAAAAAGGCAAAGTTGAGAAATAAATTGGCTAAGACATTGGCTGCTGTCCGTCCGAACTTGACAAACGGAGGTTCTGATGCATACAATGCTGGAGATTATCAGAAAGCTTTGAAATTCTTTGGCTTATATGTAGATGCTGCAGGAAATCCGATGTTTGCAGATATTGATGCTGTCAAGAACGATACATTGACTCCGCTGATTGCCTGCTATGCTGCTTTGGCTGCCAATTCTTTACAAGACAAAGCTGCCGTTATCAAATATGGTAATATCGGTAAGGAACATAAAGAAGAAGGTTACAGAGCATTGATGTGTCTGGCTGAAGCCTATGGTAAAGGTGAACAAACCGATTCAGTACAATGGTTGGCTACAATTAAAGAAGGTACAGAGAAATTCCCGACTCAGCCATATTTTATCGGTAACTTGATGGATTATTATATCCAGAAAGGTAAGATTGATGAAGGTTTGACAGAAATAGACCAAGTATTGGCAAAGAACGAAACTCCGTATTTCTTGTATGTAAAAGGAGTTCTTCAATATGAAAAGAAAGATTATGATGGTGCAATTGCCACTTTGAACTCTATTATTGCCAAGAACGGTGAATTTGTAGCTGAAGCCTATTCAAAGATCGGTGATTGTTATTTCTTCCCGGCCCAGGTTCTGGTAGAAGAAAATGGAAACTTGTCAATGGATGATCCTAAATATGCAGCAAACGAAGCTAAGATTAAGGAACTATATGAAAAAGCCGCTCCGAATTATGAAAAAGCAAAGGAACTGAAACCAGATAACAGACAATTGTGGGGTCAGTATCTGCTGAATATTTATTGGAAACTTAACAAAGCTGAATACGATGCTTTGGAAAAAGAATTATCAAATAATTGATATTTTTATTTATAGCGGAAAAAGCCCGAAGAAATTTCGGGCTTTTCTTTTTTAGAGCATTTGTGTCATTTTTTTATTTATTATATAAAGAAAGGATTCCAAACCTTTTGTAAATTTCATAAGAAATATTTATATAATCAGCATTATGTTTAATTATAAAATCAAAAATAATAAAGGTGGCAATATCCTTAAACAAATTGCCACCCCTAATTTCCTATTTAATGATCAATAACGGTGTATTGGTATGGAATAACATTTTTTTTGCCATACTAGGATTAAATAACCGTGCAAATACATTTCTCCTATAGTTGGTTGTGCACATAACATCTATTGAATTTTCTTTCATGAATTTATCCAGATTATCCAGTAAATTTTCCTCATCAATTATTGAATAATTGAATTCTAGTTGTGGATATTGTTTTTTGAAATATTCCTTGATTCCTACCAGCTTTATTTCGTTCCATTGCCTTTTTTCTTCATGCGAATTGATATGAATAAATGAAATTTCAAAATTATGATGTTGGAATGTTGTTATCAATGAATCGAATGCAATCAGATCACGCTGATCAAAACTGGTGAATAATGCAACCTTATGTATATTCTCAAATTTCTTAAATTGTGCATTTTCTGGAATTGCATATACAAAACATGGACTTCGTTCTATCACTTCTGCCGTAACACTACCTATCAGTTCAAGATTTTCTTGATTTTCGCCACGGGTCCCCATAACTATAATCAATGGCTTGATGGACTTGGCTTGTTGTAAAATTTCTTCTTCTGGAACTCCTTCACGTAAAATACAATTATATTTGATACTTGGATAAATTCCTATCTGGATTTTTTCATCTATTGTTTTAGTCAACTCGTTGAACTGATTATGAACCTTTTCCAATGTATTTTTTATAGAAGTTACATTTTCAACAGGTGGAATCTGATAACTATCTGTATCATAGTGTAGTTCGGGTATAAATATCGGACTGAAATAAACATGCAGCAAGGTAACGGTAGCATTGAGATGCGATGCTATTTCAAATCCCATATCACAAGCTTTCAGTGAATATGGTGAGAAATCTATCGGAACCAGGACAACAGGTGCCTGTTCCTTCTTCTCCCTATTTCCTCCCTCCAGAACTTCAGAAGAAAGCCAGGAAGAACTTTCAATGATGTTCAGGGCATGTGGCAGATCACTTTCCTTGATACGGACTCTTACTCCCGAAGAAATGACAGGTTGGATCAGATTTATATTATGGATATAAGCCTCGATACCTTCATTCTCCAATACAGTCTTCAGAATCTGTGCCTTAGAGTAAGTCAGAATAGCTAATGTTACTAATTTGTCTTCCATAATTCAACAATTTAATTTTTAATGTAGGACCTAATCAAAAAAGTCCTGATGACAAAAATTTGTCTATCAGGACCCTCCGTTTTCTTATTCTGATTCTTCTTTAAGAATGGCAAGCGCTCTATCAAGTACTGTTGTATCGTCCAGCATTACCAATCCACCGTCAGGCCCCGGCTCAAGATGAATACCTACGCTTTTGCCTTCTTTAAAATTATGCCCTCCAAAGAAATTCCGGACTGTATCTACGCTGATATTCAATTCGTCGGCAATGCGATGCATGCTTCCGGTAGGTAATGAATCTTTGATTTTTCTAAGTTCATTGAAAGTTATTGTTCTGTTCATAGTAATCAATAGTTTTAAGAGTTAGACAGTTTGTTGTTATAATCACGATATAAATGTAATAAAAGAAAATGAAAAAGCAAACGGAATACAATCTTTTTTCGAAAGAGAAGAATCAATTAAAGATAAAGTAATTTTGAAAAAATCATTGCTGCGATAATGGCATATATGTAAGTGCATAATAGAATGGTATGCAGCAATCTGATATCTTTGGTTTCGAAACCACTTGAAGTATATTGTGTGGAAATGAATTCTCCCTGTTCAAAAACCTTTTTCTGAATACGATAATAGAATGCATATATAAGACATGCAATTATACAACCTGCCATAGCACCGCATAAAATGTCTCCCGGATAATGTACTCCAAGATAGATTCTTGAATAAGACGGGATTATCGCCCATATAAACATCATGACTGTCAACCACTTGTCTCTCATAAGCAGAGATACGAACATCGCTACTCCAAAGGTATTGGCTGCATGGCTGGAAATAAATCCGTATGCCCCTCCCCTATATCCGTTCACAATATTTACCAGATACATGATTTCAGGATCCTGTGCCGGACGAAAGCGTGCAAACAAAGGTTTACAAAACCCTGAAGCAAACCGGTCGGCACATGTAATGACCAGTGCTATCATAACCAGGATAAGTAATCCCTTAGAAATCTTGTTATTTTTGAAAATGACATACAGCAGCATAAGAGCAGCCGGTATCCACGTCTTGGTATCGGTTACAGTCCACATGAAACCATCCCAGAACAGAGAAGTGCTGCCATTCAAAAATAGCAACAATTCCTTATCTGCCTCTATAAGCTGCTGTATATCCATATATTTTCATCTAATTTTACGGTCAATCAGATAACTTCAATGGCTGAAGCAGGGAGCCATCCTTTTTTACCGTCTTCAAGGCTGACTTCCTTCCATTCTTTCATTGAGTTGTCATCAATATATACCTTGGTACCTTCATGCACTACAAACAGATCGGTTCCGCTTTCGTTCGGAGTACTTTTAACCGTTATTGTAGGCGCCATAATAATGGCCCCGTTACGCTTCACCAATTCATTTTTCTGCTGTGATGCAAATATGTTGGAACATACGGTCACAACAAGAAATACTACTGCAGCTATAAATCCGGCTTTCTTGAGTACCAGACGGTTGCCGAAGATATACAAAGACAATCCCAGCAACAACAGGATAAACGAAGCTATAGCAGTTCTTGCCCATCCACCTTCGCTCATACAGTTTATCAATGCATGTACCCAAGTTACAATAAACACTTCGCTTACAGGCGTAATATTATCTACAGTCTTGCTTTGGGCCATTTCAAGATTAAAGCGGATATCCGCATCACCGGGATTCAATAACAGGGCACGTTCATAATTCAACACAGCCCGAGCTATGTCCTTATTTTTATAATAGCTGTTTCCCAAATTATAATAGATATCGGCCGATTCACCTTCCGAATTCAGAATTGCTTCGTACATCTGAATAGCTTCCGTAAACTTATTCTCCTGATATGCCTTATCGGCTTCTGCCTTTGTTACGGCAGAGGCCAACTGCACCGTTCCCATCAGAAACACCAGGATAATAGATAGTTTCTTCATATATTTGTCTCCTATCTTTTAATGTTTGATACTGTTTTCCATTTTGCTGATTACATCGATAGCTGCTGAATAGACTTTATCCATCGCTTCACTTTCATTGCCTGGAGCATAACGCGCAAACTCACATTCATTCAAGGCACTGATGAATTCTTTAATCAGCTCATCGGCTACTCCATATTTAACCAGTTCGGCTTCAATATTGTCTTTTGAGAGTTGTGACACAGGAATATTCAGTTTATCACTGATATATCCCCACAAAGCTTTCAATACTTCATCATAGAATTCATTCTTCTTGTTTTCGGTAAGTAGCTTACCGGCAAGTTTCATACGCTTGGCAGCTACTTTATTGGCCTTTTTGGTCTTGACTTTTGCAACATTGGCATTCTCAACAGCCTGGCGACGGAAATACAATACCAAAACAATGAAAAGTATCAGAGGAATAATGTACCAGAGAGTATATGCAACTGTACCGAAGAAATAATCACCCTTAGGTGTCAATACTGTATCCCCTAATTTGATGAAACGTATGTCTTTTCCTAAAACCTTAACACTTTCCTTGTTGGTAAAGTCGGCGATTATCTGATCGGCATTTCCACTACCAGTACCTTTAGCTACCTTTAAGTCATATGCTTGGGTTTTCAGTGTCTTGTATGCATTTGTCTTCAAATCGAAATAGGTAAATTCTACCGGAGGAATGGTAAAATTACCGGCATGACGTGGTATTGCCAAATATTCGATAGTCTGTGTTCCAGTCAATCCGGCTTGAGAAATATTAAAATTATTGGTTACCTTAGGATCATAAATTTCGAAATCCTGTGGAAACTTCACTTCTGGAGTCTTGATCAATTTCATATTTCCTGCTCCGGAAATAGTCAACTTTATAGTAACGGCATCATTTGTCTTCACATCAGTAGAATTGATGGCAGAAGAAATGTTAAACTCCCCTACACCTCCTGAGAATCCGGCAGGCTTTGCCGGAAGAGGCAACACATTGATGACAACCTTCGGAGTTACTATCCGTTTCTTTACCTCTATGTATCCTCCCCCGTTAAAGAATGCGTCAAAAGGATCGTCCGAAACCTGTTGCTGGGCTACAATAGCATCGAATGTAATGGACGGTATCTCCTGCTTGCCTGTCTTTTGCGGAAAGAGCAGATACTGACTCCATAATATAGTATTATAATTACGTCCTTTATAATGTTCCATCGTGTATGTCTTCTGCTGAGGAAGGTCAACTTCCTGTGTCAAAAAGCCTTTCAAATCAGGCATTTTGAAAGGTAACTGCCGCAAGTTTACCAGTGTATATACCTTATATGTCAGCAATATAGCTTCCTGTTCATGGACAGTAGTCTTACTGGCAGTCACGGTCATGAACAAATCTTTGTCTGTTATTCTGCTTCCTGCAATTTGGGCACGTGAAGAGGATGAAGAACCGTTGTTACTGTTATTACCCCCATTCTGGTCTGGAGGAAGTACTTTAATTGTTACAGAATTAGAGAATATCTTTTTATTGTCTACGTCAATACTGGCAGCCGGAATCGTATAAGTTCCAGCCTTGTCGGCCATCAGGGTAAATGTATAGGTAATCGAACTGCTTGAAGATACTTTCCCGTTAATAATCTGCGTACTGCTTCGTTGTGAGCGGGCAGGTCCCATCAAGACATCGAATCCCTTAATTGACGGTGCACGGAAATTAGATACATCAGTTGTATTGACCGTAAATTCTACACGAAACTGGTCACCACTGACAACCACATCGGGAGCTTCGGCGGTAAATGTAGCCTTTCCGTCGGCATATACTCTGATGGCAGATACGGTCAATAAAAGGAAAAAAATAAATTTTCTCATTATAGTTTCCATTTTAATTGCTAAATAAATATTACCAGTCTTTTTCCAACTTACGTCCTTGGATCTTGACTGCTTTCTTAACTTTGTCCCGAACATTCTTTTCATCTTGCATGGCAGCTTTCAACAATTGCTCGGCATTCTCCTTCGACATCTGATCCTGATTCTTTTGCTGAGGATTCTGTTGAGGATTCTGCTGATCCTTCTTATTCTGGTCCTGCTGGTCTTTATTCTGCTGCTTGTCATCCTGTTTCTGATCCTGTTTCTGCTGTTTGTCCTGATTCTGTTGCTGTTGCTGCTGGTCTTTCAGCATTTTTTGTGCCAGCGCCAGATTATAACGTGTCTCATCATCTTTCGGATTGTTCCGTAATGCCTTTTTGTAAGCCTCTATACACTGTGGATATTGTTTTGACGATTGCAGTATCACTCCCATATTATGGTATATCTCAGCCAGTTTTTTCTTGTCCTTCTCTACTCTGGCAGCGGCAGCATATTGTTTCATGGCATCCTGTGCCTTCTGTTGCATAAGCATGGCATTACCTAGATTATACATGGCATCGGCCGAATTAGGGTTCTGGTCGAGTGCCTTCTGATAATCCACTTCCGCCTTCACAAAAGTACTGTCTCTATAAAACTTGTTTCCGCTACGCAGATATTTACGGTCCTGTTGTTGTCCGTAAACAGTCACGGCACATAGCATCATCATCCCCAATACTATATATCCTTTTCGAATTCGTAACATAATCAGTCTTTTTTAAAGAGTTTCACATTCTTGAAAAGCGGATTCTTGCGTTCCAGCAGGAACAGATCTACCGAAAGCAGAATCAGTGCCAACCAGGCCAGGACCTGGAACTGTTCATCGAACTCCGTATAAATCTTACTTTCTACATCTGCCTTGGCCAGTTTGTTGATTTCCGCATTCAGAGCTCGTTCAGCACTGTTGGTATTGTCTACCCGGACATAGATTCCGTTACCGGCTTTTGCTATTTCCTGGCACATCTGTTCGTTCAGACGGGTTACTATGACATTGCCGTCTTTATCCCGTCGGAATTCATTCGAACCTTCTACAGGTATAGGTGAACCATCAGGTGAACCCACTCCCAGTACAAATACCCTAACACCCTTTTTAGCGGCTTCCGCTGCGGCTTCGACTGCACCTCCTTCATGGTTTTCCCCATCGGTTATCAATACAATGGCACGACCTACTTCCGGATTGGGAGTAAAACTTTTCATTGCCAGATCAATCGCGCCCCGGATATCTGTTCCTTGGGTAGATATCAAAGACGGACTGATACTCTCCAGAAACATCTTGGCCGAAATGTAATCACTGGTAATGGGAAGCTGTGTGAATGCTTCTCCAGCAAATACGATCATAGCTACTTTATCATTATTGAAAGTCTCAACCAAGCGTGAAATAAGTTTCTTCGATTTTTCCAGACGACTTGGTGTCACGTCTTCGGCCAGCATCGAATTTGAAATATCCAGCGCTACAACCGTTTCAATACCCTGACGTTTTACAGTTTCCATCTTTGCACCGAACTGTGGGCGCGCCAACATGAAAATAGCCATGGCAAGTGCTGCGAATACCAGCCAGAACTTGATTCCCGGACGATAACTGGATACATCGGGCATCAGGTGTGCCATTAGTTCCGGGTCACCATATTGGCGCAATTTCTTCTTGCGGCGATAATTGGAATAAATGTGTAGCCCTATGATGAACGGCAGTACAATCAATAGATACAAATATATCGGTTCTCCAAATCGAAACATAACTTTTCTATTTTAAGGTATTTTCTTTAATATGGTGTTCCGTAAAACGAGTTCCAGCAAAATACTCAGGAAAGCGATAATACCAAACAGGGCAAATGCTTCTTCACGTTTGCTGAACTCCTTCACATTTAATTTTGTCTTTTCCAGCTTGTCGATATCCTTGTAGACCTGTTCTAGTTTGGAATTGCTGGTTGCACGGAAATAATTCCCGTTTGTAGCTCCGGCAATCTGTGTAAGGGTCTGTTCGTCTATTTCGACAGGGACATTTACATATTGTACGCCCGCGTATGTCTGCATCGGATATGGAGCCGTACCATTGGTACCTACCCCGATCGTATAGATACGTATACCGAATTGTTTGGCTATTTCAGCAGCAGTAAGTGGAGAAATGTCTCCCCGGTTATTGCTTCCGTCTGTCAGCAGAATAATCACTTTCGACTTTGCCTTACTGTCTTTCAAGCGGCTGATAGCATTGGCCAGACCCATACCGACAGCTGTACCGTCTTCAATGAGGCCACGCTGTGCTATATCTCCTTTGACACTGTTGAACAAATTAAGCAATACCGCATGGTCAACAGTCAGCGGACATTGGGTAAATGCCTCGCCGGCAAAAATCGTTAGACCAATGTTGTCGTTCGGACGGCCGTTTATAAATTCAGCTGCAACTTTCTTGGCTGCCTCCAGACGATTCGGCTTCAGGTCTTCAGCCAACATACTGGTAGATACATCTACAGCCATCATGATATCAATTCCTTCTATTTCGGAATTCTGCCAGTTATCAGTTGTCTGAGGACGGGCCAGTACCAAAATAATCATAACAAATGAAAGGATGCGCAATAGGAAGGGAGCATGCAGCAGATACACCTTCCAGCTTTTGGGCGCATTCATATACATGCGGGTAGTTGACACCTGCAAGGTTGGTTCTGTCTTACGGTGTCTCATAATATACCATACGATGTACGGTATAAGGAGAATCAGTAAGAACAGATATTCGATATTAGCAAAAATCATGGTTCCAATGCATTAAAAATTAAAAGAATAGGTCGATAACTGTACGAACGGCAACATACAATGCCACCAATGCAGCGATTCCGGTAATGGCAATGCTGATGATAAGCATAATACGTCCTTCCTTCGAACGTTTCTCTTCTACTCTGATTTCTGTAGGCTCTTTCTTTGCATTCGGGTCTTCCTCCACTTTAGTCTGATTAATAAAGTCGACGGCATTCACCAGGTTCATGTCATTTTCATTCATGAGTGGCGCATGCTTGGCAAACTTGACCAGATCGGCTGTCTCAAACAAAGCTTTCAAATCGTCAATGGATTCCTTGTCCTTTTCTTCCAGCAAGCGGTCAATGATTTCGGCTGAAGTCATTTCCATGGCATTGAAGCCGAAACGGTCTTTGATATAAGTACGTATAGCCTCGGTAAGTTCTGTATAGTACTGTTTCGGATCTTCCCGCAACATATTCTTATCGGCTTTGATCTCCTCTATCTTCTTCATGGCAGCCTGATGCGGAGGAAGTTTCGGCTCGATTTTGATAATTTTGATAATAGGCTTATTGTTACAGAAGCGAATAATAAGGAATGCAGTCACGATACCCAACAGGATTACCAACAAGACTGAATATACCAGCGGAGCAATATCACTCCATGTAAGAGGCACTTCACGAATGTCCTTCGGACCGAAGAACTGGTCCGGATGCAGGGTATCAACCGGAATAGAATAGACCTTAAGAGCCAGCGCCTTTGAGCGATATGCCTTGTTATCAACCAAAACTTCGAGAGGAGGCAGATAATACAATGCCGAATCGAAAGATGTAACAGTGTACTCTTGTGTAATCAGCCATCGTTTATTGTCGTTCAGCATCTGGGTGTCGGGCTTCGCCACATCTACTACCTCTACTCCTGTAACAATGGTGTCATTGTTAAACCGGGGAAGGACCAGTTTATGATTGGCATCCATACTTACCTGCAGTTTGATTTTTGCCTGTTCACCGATGAGCAACTGCAGCGAATCGATTGTTGCATCAACGGTGACCTGGGCTTTCAGGCCGGGTATACTTGCCAATAAAAGCAGAACACATCCTATCACTTTCAGATATTTTCTATCAAATAACGTATTTTTCATAACGTTCTCAGTTTCGTTTAGCCCTAAATTCCGCAGCATTTTAGTTTAACTTATTTTATAAGTACCTGAGCAACAAAAAGTTGCTCAGGATTTTGCCATGTCAGATTTTTCACCTATCTTAGTGTTGCAAATCAAAATATGTATCAAACCCGACAGACATGGCAAAGGTAGCAATAAAATCTGAGAAACTCTCTCCTTTTGGAGGAATTTTTTCAATAATGGAGCAATTTGACTCCAATCTCTCATCTGTAATCGACTCAACCCTCGGTATGAGATGTAGGCTGTATGGTTATCAATACAGCGAAATCATCCGTTCGCTTATGAGCGTTTATTTCTGTGGCGGCTCATGCATAGAGGATGTCACCACTCATCTGATGTATCACCTCTCGCTTCATCCGACACTTCGCACATGCAGTGCCGACACGATTCTCAGAGCCATAAAGGAACTGACCCAGGATAACATTTCCTACACATCCGACACTGGCAAGACCTACGACTTAAACACGGCAGACATGCTGAATACACTGCTCCTCAATTGCCTATTGTCCACAGGGCAGCTGAAAGATGGCGAGGGGTATGACGTTGACTTCGACCACCAGTTCATAGAGGCTGAGAAGTTTGATGCGAAACCCACATACAAGAAGTTTCTCGGATACCGTCCTGGCGTGGCGGTTATTGGCGACTTGATTGTCGGCATTGAGAACAGCGACGGCAACACAAATGTCCGTTTCCACCAGAAGGACACGCTGAAGAGGTTCTTTGAAAGGTTTGAAAAGAACAAGCTTATGATCAACCGTTTCAGAGCTGATTGCGGCTCGTGTTCTGAAGAGATAGTGGAAGAGATTGCTAAACACTGCAAGACCTTCTATATCCGTGCCAACCGATGCAGTTCGCTCTACAATGACATCTTTGCCCTCAGAGGTTGGAAGAAAGTGGAATTGGGCGGCATTGAGTTTGAGCTGGCCTCCATTCTCATCGAGAAATGGAAAGGGAAGGCATACCGTCTTGTGATTCAAAGACAGAAGCGGATAGACGGCGAACTCGACCTGTGGGAAGGAGAATACACCTACCGCTGCATCCTTACAAATGACTACGAGTCTTCCGAGAAAGAGATTGTCGAATTCTATAACCTCCGTGGAGGGAAGGAACGCATCTTCGATGACATGAATAACGGATTCGGCTGGAACAGGCTTCCAAAATCCTTCATGGGAGAAAACACGGTGTTTCTTCTGCTTACGGCACTCATACGCAACTTCTATAAATTCATCATGGCGAGGCTTGACGTGAAGAGGTTCGGACTCAAAGCAACAAGCCGCATCAAGGCGTTTGTCTTCAAGTTCATCTCTGTGCCAGCCAAATGGGTCAGGACATCAAGGCAGTATGTGCTGAATATCTATTCATGCAACAACGCTTATGCTGATGTGTTCCAGAATGACTTTGGATGACACCGACAACTTATGGTCGTGATTTTGCGTATTGCCTCAAGTCGCATGGTGGGGTAAGGGGATTTAATGCGTCTTTGTGGCGATTTTTGCTGCGTTGCACCCTCTTTTGCCACAGTGTCGCTACCTTTTTGACCTCTGTGTCATCTTATGAGGGCGGTTGCGGATTTGAGGTTAGCAAATAAGTTAAGCAATGCTTTTACATAATCCTGATCTGTACGGACAGATACGGAATCCACATTGCTGTGCGTGAAGGTTTCGTTCAACTTCTGCTGACGCGTGAGCCACCACGCATGATGCGCATTACGCAATGCTCTTGATGAAGTGTCTATCCATTGTTCGTGACCGGTTTCCGCATCACGTACTTTCATGAGACCTACATTCGGAAGTTCTTCCAGGCGGCGGTCGTATACCTGTATGGCCACAACATCATGCTTGCGGTTCGCTATGGTCAATGCGCTCTGAAAGTCCTGCTCGTCAATAAAGTCACTTAAAAGGAATGCAGTACAGCGTTTCTTCAGGATATTGGTGAGGTATTCAACCGCACATTTTATATCAGTACGCTTGCTTTCCGGCTGAAAGTCGAGAAGTTCACGGATAATATACAGAATGTGTTTACGTCCCTTCTTGGGAGGAATGAACTTTTCAATATGGTCGGAGAAGAAAATCACTCCGATCTTATCGTTATTCTGGATGGCGGAAAAAGCCAATGTCGCTGCAATTTCCGTTACCATATCCTTTTTCATCATCTTGGCCGTACCGAAATCCAGACTATTGGAAACGTCGACCAACAACATGACTGTCAGTTCACGTTCTTCTTCAAATACCTTCACGAATGGCTTGTCGAAGCGAGCTGTCACATTCCAATCAATATCACGGACATCGTCGCCGTATTGATATTCACGGACTTCCGAAAAGGCCATACCTCTACCCTTAAATGCCGAATGGTATTGGCCGGCAAAGATATTGCTTGAAAGTCCACGTGTCTTTATTTCAATCTGGCGGACGCGTTTTAGTAGTTCACTTGTTTCCATTCTTCTCTAGATAATTAAACTATGAGGACTTATTAAAATGTCCCGGAAAAGAGATGCCTGTAAGACAGACATGAATACTTATGGTCCACTGTGGTGAAAGTATCCTTCAGACTTCTTCTCGATCTGTCCAAATGAAGATGTTCCACCACTGTGAACCGGCTATGATATAAAACCCGATCAAGGCACTTCAACCTTATTCAGGATCTTACTTACAATTTCATCGGAAGTGACATTGGTTGCTTCAGCTTCATAGGTCAGTCCGATACGGTGACGCAATACGTCATGAGCTACTGCACGGACGTCTTCCGGAATAACATAACCACGACGCTTGATAAAGGCATAGCTACGTGCGGCAAGAGCCAGATTGATAGAAGCACGTGGAGAGCCACCGAAACCGATCAAGCCTTTCAAGTCCTTGAGGTCATACTTCTCGGGATAACGGGTTGCAAAGACAATATCTGCAATATATTGTTCAATTTTTTCGTCGATATAGACCTGACGGACAACTTTACGGGCTTCCATGATTTCTTCTGCTTTCAGAATAGGACGGATTTCAATCTTGTCACCGGAAATATTCTGACGGATAATCTTCTTTTCTTCTTCGATTTTCGGATAATCAATGATAACCTTCAGCATGAAACGGTCTACCTGAGCTTCAGGCAACGGATAAGTACCTTCCTGTTCAATCGGATTCTGAGTCGCCATTACCAGGAAAGGTTCCGGTAATGGAAATGTCTCTTTACCTAAAGTAACCTGACGTTCCTGCATCGCTTCCAGCAACGCACTCTGAACTTTTGCCGGAGCACGGTTTATTTCATCGGCCAAAACAAAGTTTGCAAAAATCGGACCCTTTTTGGCTATGAACTGTTCGTCCTTTTGGCTATATATCATAGTACCGATCACATCGGCAGGGAGCAAATCGGGAGTAAACTGTACACGGCTGTATTTAGAATCAATTAGTGATGCCAATGTTTTGATTGCTAATGTTTTAGCCAATCCAGGAACACCTTCTAGCAGAATATGTCCGTCAGACAACAGACCAATCAACAATGATTCCACAAGATGTTTCTGACCGACGATGACCTGATCCATACCTGTCATCAAGTTAGTAACGAATGAGCTCTGGCGCTCGATACGTTCGTTCAATTCACGAATGTCAATAGCTTCAGCCATAATTTCTTTCTTATTTTAAATGTTTTTTCTATAATCGGCTTTTTATGTCGTATAACACGACTTTATTTTAATCAAAGTCCAAAAGTACGGCATTATATTAACAGAAGCAACTAATTTTTATTAAAAAAACTAGCTGCTTCCAAGGTTTTAATTCTTATTGGACTAAAGAAGTTTAAAAATTATCTTCAGTCCATTTTTCTTATTTTTTGTCCGATTTCGGAGTCAACACCGGAATACGGATTGTGATGCCTTTCGGAATGTTATCGGCATCTTTAATTATATCCTTATTATGACGGACCAGATACGGCCATAATTTCTTGTTTCCATAAAACTTGAGAGATACCTTAACCAGGCTTTCTCCCGGTTGTATGGTGTAGGTACCTTGAGTACCTGTAATCGTATATTCCACCGTGTCGGCCAAGGTTTCCTTCTTGGCGGAAACTGTATTTGCCTGTGGTTGTCTACGGACTGAGAATGCTGTATCTTTACCCTTCTGAGACTGTTGTACGGGAATAGGTGCAGATATATCCGTATCTTTTTTTTGAACTATCCTTACAGCAGGAATGACTTTTGTCGTAATCGTATCTTTCTGGACAGATACCGGTTGTCGCTTCTGCTCTTCCTGTATCAATGACCGGACAATAGATTCTGGAATATATCTTCTTCCGGAAAGAATTCCCCATACGATTCCTCCACCTACTAATATTCCTATAAGCAGTACCGTAGCAATCATACACCATGGAAGCCTGAATATCCGTTTGGATGCAGAACTTTCTTTGCTGCCGCCAGTCTCCTCGGAAGGCTGTTGTTCCTCTTCTACAGGATCTGTTTCCGGATGCACATCTGTTTTTTCCTCAGTCGGAATGTTGTCATTTTCCATTTCTCCCTGATTCGGATTCATGTCCGGATTTTCTACAGTTTCAACCGCCTCGTCTTCGTCGTCTGCATCAGGCTCCCCTATCTCCCGTCCGCTTTCATCCATGTCATCAAAACGGGTGTTTTCGTTCAGAACTACTGTCTCAAAATGAGAAAACGGTTTATTCACCAGATCCCGCATGGTTGTATCGGGTGTAAAGGTAATACGGTTGTGCCCCATGATCTCGATGCGTTCTCCCGTATTGACATCAATACTTTCACGGGTATCAACTTCTACCAGTTTAAAAGTGCCTAATCCTTTTATCTTGACATACTTATCATTTTCAAGAGCTTCTTCTATCAGCGCAAAAAAAGTCTTGACAAATGTTTCGGCATCTGTCTGATCCATGTCATGGCGCTGAGCCAGTAAATTTATAAGTTCTTGAATTGTAAGTTTTTCATTCATCGGCAAAGGTATTTTTGAACTTTTCTTTCAATGTCGTACTGGGCTTGTACGTCAAGATAAGCTTGGGAGGAACCAACAGACGTTGCCGGGTGACAGGATTGACAGTAATACGTTCCATTTTCTTCTTCACTTCAAAAGTCCCGAATCCTGAAAAGCTCAATATCTTACCTTCTTGCAATTCTTCTCCCATAATACTGACAACAGATGCCACCAGTTGTGTAGCATCTTTATTTGTATATCCCAGACGGCGTGAAAGTTCGCCTATCAATTCTTTGTTATTCATTGAACCAGGCTTTAGTTTTATATTAACCGGGCATACAGGTCAAAATCATCGGCATCATAAACTTCCACCCGATGGAAGGAACCGATATTCAACCGCTTACCTTCATCCTTGATCAGTACCTCAGGATCCACTTCCGGAGAATCGAATTCTGTCCGGCCGATGTAATATTCACCTTCCTTACGGTCTATAATCACTTTGAACTCCTTGCCAATTTTAGAATGGGTTATTTCATTGGATATTTCCTGTTGCAAAGACATCAGTTCATCCAGTCTACGCTGTTTCGTTTCTTGGGGGATCTCATCCTTATAATGTCTGGCAGAATAGGTACCTTCCTCTTCCGAGTAGGCAAAAGCTCCCATCCTTTCAAATCGAGCCCATCGTATAAATTCTTTCAATTCTTCAAAATCAGCTTCTGTCTCTCCAGGATGCCCAACCATCAATGTCGTCCGCAAATGTATGCCGGGTACTTCCTTACGGAATCTTTCTATCAGTGCATAAGTCTCTTCCTTGGTTACATGTCGGCGCATCATCTTCAACATATTGTCACTGATATGTTGTAGAGCGATATCCATGTATTTACATACGTTTTCATGTTCACGCATGACGCGAAACAGATCTTCCGGGAAATGCGCCGGATAAGCATAATGCAGGCGTATCCATTTCACTCCAGGAATTTCGGCTATTCTTTCAATCAATTCCGGAAGCATCTGTTTCTTGTAAAGATCAACTCCATAATAAGTAAGCTCCTGAGCAATCACCTGAAATTCCTTTACACCTTTAGATACCAACAGGCGGACCTCGTCCAGAATCTCATCCATCGGGCGCGAAACATGATGTCCCGTAATGATAGGAATGGCACAATATGAACATTTACGGTCGCACCCCTCCGAAATTTTCAGATAAGCATAATGCTTGGGAGTTGTAAGATGGCGTTCAATGGCGAATTCAGAATGATAGTTCTTTCCCAAATCGGCCAAAAGTTCATTCCAGTTGAATTTGCCGTAAAACTTGTCAACCTGAGGGATTTCCATTTTCAGTTCTTTCAGATAACGCTCTGACAAGCATCCCATTACGTATAGTTTCTTCAAACGGCCTTCTTCCTTTGCCTGACAGAATTCCAATATCATATTGATGGATTCTTCCTTTGCATCACCTATAAAGCCACATGTATTGATTACGGCTATTTCCCCTTGAGGATTCTCACTGTCATGGGTAACCTTATATCCATTAGCTTCCAACTGTTTCATCAGCTTTTCAGAATCTACCAGATTCTTGGAACATCCTAATGTAATTATATCGATTGTATTTTTTCTCATTTATTATCGGTTTCTCCAAATAATGAATCAACAAATTCACGACGACGAAAAATCTGCAGGTCTTCAATCCCTTCACCTAGACCGATATATTTGACCGGTATCTTGAACTGGTCCGAAATGCCGATTACTACTCCACCTTTGGCTGTACCGTCCAGCTTCGTGATAGCCATAGCGGTAACTTCGGTTGCTAATGTAAACTGCTTAGCCTGTTCGAATGCATTCTGCCCTGTAGAACCGTCAAGTACCAGCAGGACTTCGTGCGGGGCATCGGGAACAACTTTCTGCATGACCTTCTTTATCTTGGTAAGCTCATTCATCAGGTTGATCTTGTTATGCAGACGTCCTGCCGTATCTATGATCACTACATCCGCATTATTCGCTACGGCAGAACTAAGTGTATCGAATGCCACAGATGCCGGATCTGCCCCCATCTTTTGTTTGACAACAGGCACTCCTACCCGTTCTCCCCAAATGACCAACTGCTCTACCGCAGCGGCCCGGAAGGTATCAGCAGCGCCCAGATAGACCGATTTTCCTGCTTTCTTGAACTGGTAAGCCAGCTTTCCGATTGTCGTAGTCTTTCCGACTCCGTTTACACCGACCACCATGATCACATATGGTTTCTTTCCTTCGGGAACAGTAAATTCCTCAGAATCGACAGTATTGTTTTCTGTCAGCAGAGCGGCAATTTCCTCACGCAGAATGTTATTGAGTTCCTGAGTGTTTACATATTTGTCTTTTGCCACACGTTTTTCTATACGTCTGATTATATTCAACGTAGTTTCTACACCGACATCCGAGGTTATCAGCACCTCTTCCAGATTATCCAGTACTTCATCATCTACCTTTGATTTACCGGCTACGGCACGGGCTATCTTCCCAAAGACACTTTCCTTTGTTTTAGATAATCCTTTATCCAAGGTTTCTTTCTTTTCCTTCGAAAAAAAACTAAAAAATCCCATACGGCTTGTTTTTATTTATCTATTTATGATACAAAGATATAATGAAACTTTCTTACTCACAAAAAAAGAACAATATATCTCTTTCAATTATTGTTCCGGCAGCCAGATTCCTGATAAAATAAAAAAGGCCATCCAAATCAATTTTGGGTGGCCTTTTACAAAAGTTGTTTCTTTATATTTATTTCTTGAAGAAGTCTTGAACTTTTTCATTTGGAACCATTTGTTCATCAAAAACGTAAGCTCCGGTTTTCGGTGACTTAACCATTTTGATAACCTTGGTATAAGAACGACCTTCTTTACCTGTCTGAAGTGTTGCGACTGTTTTCTTTGCCATGGTTTTCTATTATTTAATTTCTTTGTGAACTGTTACTCTTTTCAAAATAGGATTGTACTTTTTCAGTTCCAATCTTTCAGCGGTATTTTTTCTGTTTTTAGTGGTAATGTAACGAGATGTTCCCGGCATACCGCTATCCTTCATTTCTGTGCATTCAAGGATTACCTGTACTCTATTACCTTTAGCTTTCTTAGCCATAGTCTTCTTCTCCTTTTAATTAACCAATAATTTTGATAGTTTTCCAATCACAATAACCTTTGGCAACTGCTTCATTCAGCGCTGCGTCCAGGCCTTTCTTGTTAATAACTCGTAAGCCGTTAGCACAGATATTCAGGCTAATCCAGCAATCCTGTTCTACATAGTAGAATTTTTTAGTAAACAAGTTCACATCGAAAGTTCTTTTAGTTCTTCTCTTTGAGTGTGAAACATTGTTGCCAATCATGGCTTTTTTTCCGGTAATTTGACAAATTTTTGACATTTCTATCTAGTTTTTATAGTTTTATTCCTTGGTTCTCTCAAACGGAGTGCAAAATAAGTGATTTTATTTTATATACACAAGTTTTTAAGCAACTAATTCTGTTTTTCTTGCTCGTTTTCTTGATTTTGGCATATTTCAAGCAATAATTGCAATGCTTTTGCGGTTGCAGCCTGGATATTTTTCTCACGTCCCTCATCTTCTGTCAATTTTGCAGTAATGATATTGTCGCAAGTACCTGCAGCCACCCAGATTGTACCTACCGGTTTTTCCGGAGTTCCTCCGCCTGGTCCGGCAATGCCCGAAGTTGCCACTCCATAATCAGTACCAAGGGCCTTGATAGCACCCTTTACCATTTCTACTACGGTTTCTTCGCTTACAGCCCCGTAAGTTTCCAGAGTCTCTGCATTAACATGGAGCAGGCTCTGCTTCACCCCATTGTCATAAGCGATGATACCACCTTTATAGAAACGTGAACTACCAGGGATAGCAGTTATATTCGCTGCGACATTTCCTGCCGTGCAGCTTTCGGCTGTAGCCAATGTAAAGCCTTCTCTCCAGAAGATCTCACTTATCTCCTTGCTGAGTGTTTTAGTTTCTACTGATGACATAATTAATAAATGTAAATGTGTTACTTAATGGTTACCCGTGAGTAAGCGGGTTTGTCTATTGTGCAAAAATCCTTGTCCAAAAACTTATAATAACCGGTAATGGCAATCATGGCTGCATTATCGGTAGTATAGCCGAATTTAGGTATATATATTTTCCACCCATATTTGTCGGCATGTTCATGAAATGCATTGCGCAAGCCATTATTGGCCGAAACCCCTCCGGCAACAGCCACCTCATTGATTCCCGTATCTTTTACCACCTTGCGGAGTTTATCCATCAGAATATCCACAATTGTCTTTTCCAATGATGCAGCTAGGTCGGTTTTATGGTGTTCTATAAATTCCGGATCCTCTTTCAGCCAATCACGCAATGAATAAAGGAACGAAGTCTTCAATCCACTGAAGCTATAGTCGTATCCTGGAATATGAGGTTTGCTAAATGTATACGCTTTCGGATTTCCCTGGCGGGCCAGCTTGTCAATAATAGGTCCTCCCGGATATCCTAACCCCATAACTTTCGAACATTTGTCAATAGCCTCCCCCGCTGCATCGTCAATGGTCTGTCCCAGAACCTCCATATCATTATAGGCATTTACACGGATTATCTGGGAATTTCCGCCAGATACCAGCAGACAGATAAAAGGAAATTCCGGCTGGTTATGGTCATCTTCCGATTCCTTGATGAAATGGGCCAGCACATGCCCCTGCAAATGATTCACATCAACCAGAGGGATGCCTAGTGCACGCGCCATCCCTTTGGCAAAAGAAACTCCCACCAGCAAAGACCCCATCAAGCCCGGTCCGCGGGTAAAGGCAATGGCGCTCAGCTGCTCTTTAGTCACCCCGGCACGTTTCAGAGCTTCGTGTACAACCGGAACAATATTCTGCTGATGGGCACGTGATGCCAGTTCCGGAACCACACCTCCATACGCCTCATGTACGGCCTGACTTGCAATGACACTCGACAACAGAACACCGTTTCTGATTACGGCAGCCGAAGTGTCGTCGCATGATGATTCAATACCTAATATAATAGTATCCATATAAAATCAATTAATAAGTTAAGATTTCCAGTCCATGTTCGGTCATAACAAACGTATGTTCCCATTGTGCCGAAGGCAGCTCGTCTTCGGTAACAACCGTCCATCCGTCTTCTTCATCAACAAACACTTCCCATGTTCCCATATTGATCATAGGTTCAATGGTAAATACCATGCCTGGAACCAGCAGCATACCTGTACCTTTTTTCCCGAAATGTTCTACATCCGGTTCTTCGTGAAATTCAAGCCCTACTCCATGCCCGCAAAGGTCACGTACGACTGAAAAGCCATTTCTTTTTGCATGTTTTTCAATAGCATGCCCGATGTCCCCTACGAATCCGAACGGTTTTGCCGCTTCCATTCCTATTTCCAGACATTCCTTTGCCACACGGACCAGCTTTTCTTTTTCTGGAGTAGTCTTCCCGATGATGAACATACGTGAAGCATCCGAATAATATCCGTCCAAAATAGTAGATACATCTACATTTATAATGTCACCCTCTTCCAGAATCTCTTCTTCGGAAGGAATCCCGTGACAAACCACCTCATTGATAGATGTACATACACTTTTAGGAAAACCTTCATAATTTAACGGAGCCGGAATAGCTCCATGGCTTACGGTATAGTCATAAACCAGCTTGTCTATTTCGGCGGTACTCATACCAGCATGAATCTCTTGAGCCACCAGATCGAGCACACCGGTATTGATTATACCGCTTTTACGGATGCCTTCAATCTGTTCAGGAGTCTTGATTAATTGGCGGGTCGGAACCAGATGTCCCTTATTCTGATAGTATAATACCTTCTTGTCCAATTCTGTCAGTTCCATTCCTTTTGGTACTCTCCAGTTTATATTATTCCTCCTCATAATGATCATTTCTCATTTTAAATCATGCAAAGGTAACAGAAAAAATAGAAAAAAGGGGCAATTGGCAAAAAAATATGTTATTATGGCAATGATGCATAAATATTTCATAATATTTAAAACAATATTAAAAACAAGTGCAACTGATATTATTTTATTAATAAATTGTGATGAGCTTTTAGATAAATTACTTATATTTGTTATGACTAAAAATGAATCTATAACCTTTAAACAAAAATGTGTATGAATAAAAATCAAATCGGGACAAATGCAGGAATTGTCTGGAATGTCTTGAAAGACAACAATCATTGGGAATACAACGACCTGAAAGCCGCCACAGGATTATCAGACCGGGATTTGAATGCGGCAATCGGCTGGTTGGCAAGAGAAGATAAAATTGACTTTGATTTCACGTCAAACAGCGATAAGTTATTTTTAAGTGTAAATGTGTATATCTGATTACTATGATACCATTTGTGTGTATAATAGATACAGATAAAAGGTCATAACCCGCAATGGAAGTTATGACCTTCACTTTTATCTTGTCTTATATGATCTTGTTTACTGTTATATCCGGGAAATCCTGAAGGAACATGAGCAACAGTCCTTCTTCATTCATTTTCTTAGCCTTGATGACCATGGAGACATGGTAAATGGTCTCTCTCCCATCTGTCGTTTCCGACATTTCATACGAAACCACAATGTAGTTTTTTGAATTGAACTTGCCCGAAACCTCTTTGATTGATTCCCTGCTGGATGCTGAAAACTCAATCATCATATTCTTCAATCCCAGGCTTTTAAAGAAATAGCTCAATGTTTCCAAACCTAGAAGGACCAATATTGTTGCTACTACGCCGATTCCATACATGCCTGCACCGATTGCAAGTCCGATACCCGAAGTAGCCCATATACCGGCGGCGGTTGTCAAACCTCTCACAATCTGTTTCTGCAAAATGATTGTACCAGCCCCGATGAAACCGATACCGCTGACTACCTGGGCAGCAATCCGACTGGGATCCAGTCTCACCAGATCCGCTTTCAGCACATCCTCAAATCCGTATTGTGAAACAATCATTAATAAAGAACTTCCCAAAGACACCAGAAAATGAGTCCGGTATCCGGCTTCCTTGGCACGATATTCACGTTCCAGTCCGATTAAAATTCCCATTACCCCTGCTATAAACAGACGCAAGGCAAAGTCCCAATATAAGTCTGCACTATCCATAATCCGATTCTTTTATATCCAGATATTATTTTTATTCGAATATACGAAAAAATCCTTGCTTCAACTAAAAGCAAGACCAGAAAAAATAACCTTGGATTTTCGGTCCGGAAAAACTATTCCTTTCATCAACCTTTCTCTTTTGTTTATATCTCACTTTTAATACTTATCTTTGCCGGGCAAATGAAACATTGTTATAAATTATGAAATATAAGATTTTAGTACTCGACCTCGACGGAACGTTAACCAACTCCCAAAAAGAAATTACAGAGCACACCTATAAAACCCTGATTGAAGCTCAGAAAAAAGGTCTGAAAATCGTATTGGCGTCAGGACGGCCTACTTATGGCGTTGCTCCGCTGGCAAACAAGTTGCAGTTGGACAAATTCGGAGGATATATCCTGTCTTATAATGGAGGTGAAATCATTGATTGGAAAACAGGAAAACTGATGTATAAAAATCTGCTGGATCCGGAAATGCTCCCATATCTTTACAGATGCGCGAAAGAAAACGACTTTGCCATTGTTACCTATGAGAACGAATATGTCATAACCGAACGTCCCGATGACGAATATGTACTGAAAGAGGCTATCCTGAATGTTATGCCAATAAAAAAAGTAGACAATTTTCTTGAGGCGATCAAATTTCCGGTAGCGAAATGCCTGATTGTAGGTGAAGCTACCCGACTAGCAGAACTGGAAAAGAAAATGTATAACCATCTGAAAGACAAAATGGGAGTCTTCCGCTCAGAGCCTTACTTTCTGGAACTGGTGCCGAAAGGGATTGACAAAGCCCAGTCTTTGGCTGTACTGCTGAAGGAAATCCACATGACAAAAGAAGAGATGATTGCTGTAGGAGACGGATTCAATGACCTTTCCATGATCAAGTATGCCGGATTGGGAGTGGCCATGCAGAATGCACAGCCGGTGGTAAAAGAAAATGCCGACTTCATCACCCTGACGAATGATGAAGACGGCGTAGCTTATGTCGTAGAGAAATTCATTCTGTCTTAGGCTTCCGGTCAAAGAACGGATTTTTGGATGATGCGCTGACAGGTATGGCATATACCTGCGTGCATCCGTCCAGCCAATCGAGCTGTTGGGCAGCCAAGCCTGCAGAAAACATGACGCGTGTATCCACCCGGTTATCGGCTGCTACAGATACTGCCGAACCAATTGCAATTCCCACATCTATACTGTTTATGGCGCAAGGAACTCCGTCCGGCCTGTCTCCACACGTCATGAATCCGCAATGTCCGCAGTTCATTCCCTGCGCATGTTCATGTGTTCCTATCAGTACGATACACTCCGCATCCAGTATATTGTCGGCATCCCGTAGAAAGAACTTGAATCCGTTCTCTTCATACATCTGTTTCATTGTGTCCGAAAGTATACGTATATTGCTTTCCGTAACCAACGCCACTTCAATGATGTCTACTCCTTTGGCCTTGGGAGCTGTACGTGCAGCAACCATCATCTGTTGTGCTATCTGCAGAACCTGCTCATGTCTGTTGTCTCTTTCATTCAGTATCATATTCTGTTTTTGAATTTAAAGTTATTGTTATCGACAAAAATAAGAAAAGAGCTATATCTGTCCAACTATAAAATCCTTTAAAGTCAAACTGATATAACTCTTTTCGCAAAAGAAACAATCAATTATTTCTTTTTTCCTTTTTTCAGGTCATTTTCATGCATGGCCTCTTCTACTTGATAAGCCGGGGCATGCTTTTTATGCATACCTTTCGGTTTTTTATTACCGGCAGCTCCCATTGTAAAAACCTCCTTTTAATAAAAATTCCCTAATAAAGTCTGTATATATCTCAAATTATTTCAAGATATTCAACTGCTTGAAGCATTTGGTCAACTTATCGATAGCGAAGTCAACCTGCGCTTTGGTATGAGTAGCCATCAGGGCGAAACGTACCAGTGTATCCTGTGGCGCACATGCCGGCGGAATAACCGGATTGATGAACACACCTTCGTCGAAGGCCAATTTGGTAACTTCGAAGGTCTTGTCTGTATCACGCACATATAAAGGTATGATCGGGCTTTCGGTATCACCGATTTCAAAACCTACTTCACGGAAACATTTCAATGCATAGTTTGTAATTTTCCACAGATTTTCCTGACGTTCCGGCTCGCTCTTGATGATATGTAACGCTTCCATTGCGGCGGCAGTGGCAGCTGGAGTATTACTTGCCGAGAATATATAGGAGCGTGAATTGTGGCGCAGCCAGTTGATCGTATCTTTATCGGAAGCGATGAAACCACCGATAGAAGCCAATGATTTCGAGAACGTGCCCATGATCAGGTCAACCTTGTCGGTCAATCCGAAATGATCGCATACGCCACGTCCTTGTCTTCCGAATACCCCTAAACCATGAGCTTCGTCGACCATGATACTTCCATTGTATTTTTCGCTCAGCTTGACTATCTCAGGCAACTTTGCCAAATCACCTTCCATGGAGAAGACTCCATCCACTACAATCAGTTTAACCGACTCCGGCTTACATTTGGCAAGTTCTTTTTCCAATGCGGCCATGTCGTTATGTTTGTACTTCAATTGAGTTGAAAAAGACAGACGACGTCCGTCTACAATAGATGCGTGGTCACGGTCATCGCAAATGATATAGTCATTACGGTCTGTCAAGCAAGATACCACTCCTTCATTGACGGAAAATCCGGTAGAATAAACCAGCGCTTCGTCTTTACCGACGAATTCGGCCAATTCATGTTCCAACTGTACATGAAGGTCTAATGTTCCGTTCAGGAAACGGGAACCTGCGCATCCGGTACCATACTTACGGGTTGCGGCAATTGCTGCCTCAATGATTCGTTTGTCGTAGGTCAATCCCATATATGAGTTTGATCCGAACATCAAAACCTTCTTCCCGTCCATCATCACCTCTGTATCCTGAGCGCTGTCAATTTCACGGAAGTAAGGATAAACGCCCCGCTCCATATACATCTGAGGCGTTCTGAATTTGCTTAATTTGTCTTGTAATAATCCCATGTTTTCTATGATACGGTAAGCAGTCTGAGCTTACATTATTAATATGAGGCCTGAAAAAATCCGACCACAATCTTTAAAAAGAACGTGCAAAGATAATAATTTTAATAAACTAAACTATCTGTTATGACAAAAAAAACACATAAAACTGTATTTATAATCTGATTATATCCATTTTAAACAAAATAGTCGTACTTTTGTTCTAAATCTTACCAATACCGATAAGAAAAAGATGAGTCTCAAAAAACAAATCGTGTTTGTTGTCAATCCGATATCAGGCACCCACAATAAGGAAATGATTCTCCGGCTGATTGTCGAACGTCTGGACCGAACAAAATATGATTACAGAATCAGCCGTACCCAATATGCCGGACACGCCTGTGAAATAGCCCGCAAGGCTGTGGAAGACAATACAGATATCGTCGTAGCGATCGGCGGCGACGGGACAATCAATGAAATAGGCCGTTCTCTGATACATACCGATACGGCCATGGGTATCATACCGTGCGGTTCGGGCAACGGACTGGCACGTCATCTCCATATCCCGATGGAACCCAAAGGTGCAATAGATGTATTGAACCAGGGATATGTAAGGACCATGGACTATGGAATCATCGACAGCCATCCGTTCTTCTGTACCTGTGGCGTAGGCTTCGATGCATTTGTCAGCCTGAAGTTTGCCGATTCCGGAAAAAGGGGACTTCTCACTTACCTGGAGAACACGCTTCATGAAAGCCTTACCTACAGGCCGGAAACGTATGAAATTGAAAATTCGACCGATACGGTACGTTATAAAGCCTTTCTGATAGCATGCGCCAATGCTTCCCAATACGGGAACAATGCCTATATAGCTCCCCAGGCATCTTTGTCCGACGGTATGCTGGACATAACCATTCTTGAGCCTTTTACGGTAATGGATGTTCCGGCACTTTCCTTCCAGTTGTTCAACAAGACACTCGACCAGAACAGCCGTATCAAGACTATGCGCGACAAGAAGATAATCATCCATCGGAGTTCGGAAGGTGTATTCCATTTCGATGGAGACCCTATTATGGGAGGGAAGGACCTCAAGGTAGAAATCGTCCCTGGCGGACTTAAGGTGATAGCCCCAGAAAAGGGACGTTTTGTTCCGGAACCGTTCAACCCATTCCAGTATTTTGCCGATTTTGTAGGACGCAAGCCTCTTACAACAACCATCATCAGGAAACATAAGGAGCTGCTGAAGCTTAACCACAATATATTACGCCGTTTGTCCAAGCGCAACTGACGGAATGGCGAAAAAGGAAGTGCCTGAAAAGAAATACTGAAACCGGACATAGCTTCAGAGAGCCAGATAGAAATCTCTGGTCAGTCCGATGAACTCCGGCGTATAGACATGACGTTCCATCTCGATGGTCAGATGGTCGACACTATTCTCCCCCATTTGCCTTGAAAATGTCATCAGGACACGTTTGGGGTCCAGTCCCGGCTTGGTATGTACCCACGTCTGCCGCTGAAGATAAAGAGAATGGGATACGGCACAACTGATGAAATCGGAAGCGGCATCTGCCGGAACAATTACCGACAGACGGCCATCAAAGGACAATAACAGTTCGACAGCAGAAAGCAACTCGTCGAACGACAGTCCGGATGTATGCCTTGCCGTATTCCGTGCCTGCGCCGGGCAATGTACGTTCTCCCGGAAATAAGGAGGATTTGACACGATGCAGTCATAGTTCCCGGCCTCCCGTTTGCAGAATTCACGGACATCGTCCAGCTCAATCGAAACCCGTTCTTTCCACGGGGAGGCAGCCACGTTCTCGGCAGCCTGTCCTACCGAATCCTTATCAATATCAATCCCTTTGACCGTAGCTTGGTCCGAACGCTGTGCAAGCATCAATGCTATCAGTCCTGTTCCTGTACCTATATCCAAAATACGCCGGACACCGGCAATGTCGGTCCAAGCCCCCAGAAGGACTCCGTCCGTTCCCACTTTCATAGCACATCTGTCATGATAAACCGTAAACTGTTTGAAGCTGAAAAAAGGTCTGGCCATACTTTATAATTCTTATTTTTCGTCAAAAATAGAAAAAACCAAGCAATTTTGTCAGAAATGAGCTTGTGTATTTGTTGCTTTTGCTGGAAAACTGTTTCCATATTCAAAGCGGAATGATTAACTTTGTACCCGTTTTGGACTTTACATAAAGCTATAATACAAAACCAAAGTATGGCGAAAAAGAAAAATAGTGCAATCAAAGAATTTGAATATTTAGATACAGATGATATGTCGATGATAGCTGAAATTGAAACTCCCGCAGCAAACCTCTCTGCAGAAGAGCTGGATCACGAACTGCCGATAATGACTCTGCGCAACATGCTCCTGTTCCCGAATGTGGTCATGCCGGTTACAGTAGGCCGCCGTGCTACCCAAAGTCTGGTAAATGCTGCATTGAAGAACAACAAGCATATAGTGGTTGCCACCCAGATTCGTACGGAAGTGGAATATCCGATATTGGACGACCTTTATCCTATAGCCGTAATCGGACGTGTACTCCGCATCTTTGATATCCCTGGTTCATCAAATACAACTGTAATCCTGCAGGCCAGCAACCTGAAGGTACACCTTGACAAGATTACCAGCAAACGTCCTTATCTGAAAGGACACGTAAGCCTCGTAGAAGAGAATATGGCTGTAGAAGATACCCAGGAGTTCAAGGCGTTGGTGGAAATGTGTCGTGAAGAAAGCAACCGTTTCATCGAGAATTCCGATGTCATGAATCCGGACGCGCAACTGGCCTTGAAGAATCTTGACAAGGAGGATGTCCTGGTAAACTTTATCAGTACCAATTTCCCGTTTGCTCTTGATGAAAAATATAAATTGTTGTGCCAGAACAGCTTGAAGGACAGACTCTATACTCTTATCCAACTTCTCAACAAAGAAAACCAACTGGCGTCTTTGAAGAAAAGTATCCAGATGAAGACCCGTGAGGAACTCGACCGCCAGCAGAAGGAATATTTCCTGCAGCAACAGATCAAGAATATCCAGGATGAACTCGGAAACGGGCAGGATGACGAGATAGAAGAACTCAGGAAAAAGGGGGAACAGAAAAAATGGAAGAAGGAAGTGGCCGAGGTCTTTGAGCGCGAAGTGAAGAAACTGGAACGTATCAATCCTCAGTCGCCCGACTATAATGTACAACTTACTTATCTTCAGACACTTCTGGCGCTGCCTTGGGATGTCTGTTCGACCGATGTACTCGATATCCCGAATGCCGAAAAGATTCTGAATAAAGACCATTACGGATTGGAGAAGGTCAAGGAACGTATTCTTGAACACCTGGCTGTATTGAAGTTGAAGGGTGACCTGAAGTCACCGATTATCTGCCTGTACGGCCCCCCGGGAGTCGGCAAGACTTCATTGGGACGTTCCATCGCATCTGCATTGAAACGCAAATATGTCCGGATGTCATTGGGAGGCGTACATGATGAAGCCGAAATACGCGGTCACCGCAAGACCTATATCGGTGCAATGCCGGGACGTATCATCAAAAGCCTGATAAAGGCAGAAACTTCGAATCCGGTCATTATTCTGGACGAAATCGACAAATTGTCGAGCGACCGCCAGGGCGATCCGAGTTCGGCTATGCTGGAAGTGCTTGATCCGGAACAGAACAATACGTTCCATGACAATTATATCGATATGGATTACGATTTGTCGAAAGTGATGTTTATCGCTACGGCAAATAATTTGGGAACGATCCCTACCCCGTTGCTCGACCGTATGGAACTGATAGAGGTAAGCGGCTATATCACGGAGGAAAAGATAGAGATCGCCCGTCGGCACCTGATTCCGAAAGAGTTGGAAAACAACGGATTAAGCAAAGAATACGTAAAATTCACCAAACCGGCAATCGAATACATTGTCGAGAACTATACACGTGAGAGCGGTGTGCGCGAACTGGAAAAGAAAATCAGCAAAATCATGCGTAAAATCGCTTTGGAAATAGCCAGTGACAAATTTACCGGCTTACATGAAATAAAGGTTGCCGACGTGAAGAAATACCTGGGTATCGAAGAATATTCACGTGACAAATACCAGGGTAATGAATACGCAGGCGTGGTTACGGGACTGGCATGGACGGCTGTAGGAGGTGAAATCCTGTTTGTAGAAACCAGTCTGAGCAAAGGCAAAGGAGGCCGGCTGACACTTACCGGTAATCTGGGAGACGTAATGAAGGAATCGGCTATGCTGGCTTTGGAATACCTGAAAGCCCATGCACATCTGCTCGACTTGCCGGAAGGTATTTTCGATAACTGGAACATCCATATCCACGTACCGGAAGGGGCCATACCTAAGGACGGTCCTTCTGCCGGTATAACAATGGTAACTTCGCTGGCTTCGGCGCTCACACAACGGAAAGTAAAAGCCAACCTGGCCATGACCGGTGAAATCACGCTCCGGGGTAAAGTATTGCCGGTAGGAGGAATCCGTGAAAAGATTCTGGCAGCCAAACGTGCAGGAATTACCGACATTATCCTATGCGCAGAAAACCGCAAGGACATCGAGGAGATCCAGCCGATGTATCTGAAGGGTGTCAACTTCCATTATGTAAAGGATATCAAGGAAGTACTGGCCCTGGCACTCACAGACGAAAAAGTAGCCGACGCTATCGACTTCACTGTAAAGGAGGAAGACAACAAGGACAAGGAAGATAAAAAATAAAAATACAGAACCATACTGCAGTTTCTTATACATGAAATTCGAATTACAATATACCGATCCACGAAGCAACGCACGGGCCGGACTGATCACTACCGACCATGGAACTATCGAAACCCCTATCTTTATGCCGGTAGGGACCTTAGGCACAGTAAAAGGCGTGCATCTTCATGAGTTGAAAGATGACATCAAGGCACAGATTATTCTGGGGAATACCTATCATCTTTATCTGCGTCCGGGACTTGACATCATTGAAGGTGCAGGCGGACTGCATAAGTTCAACGGCTTCGACCGGCCGATGCTGACCGACAGCGGAGGATTCCAGGTATTTTCCTTATCCGGTATCCGGAAAATGAAAGAAGAAGGTGTGGAATTCCGTTCACATATTGACGGTTCGAAGCACATGTTCACTCCGGAACGGGTCATGGATATCGAACGTACCATCGGAGCCGATATCATGATGGCTTTCGATGAATGTGCACCAGGTACATCCGATTATGACTATGCAAAAAAATCCATGGAACTGACACACCGCTGGCTTGACCGCTGCATAACCCGCTTCAATGAGACTGAACCGAAATACGGATATAACCAGTCACTTTTCCCGATAGTCCAGGGATGTGTTTACCCTGACCTGCGCCGTCGTTCGGCCGAATACATCGCATCGAAGGGGGCTGACGGCAATGCAATCGGAGGTCTGGCTGTAGGTGAACCGACCGAAAAGATGTATGAGATGATTGAAGTGGTGAACGAAATCCTGCCTGCCGACCGACCTCGATATTTGATGGGAGTAGGAACTCCTGTCAACATTCTGGAAGGGATAGAACGGGGCGTGGACATGTTCGATTGCGTCATGCCTACCCGCAACGGAAGGAACGGAATGATTTTTACCAAAGACGGTATCATGAACATGCGTAACAAGAAATGGGAGAATGACTATTCGCCAATTGAGGCCGACGGCGCTTCCTACGTGGATACAATGTACAGCCGCGCTTACCTGCGCCATCTGTTCCACGCACAGGAACTGCTGGCCATGCAGATCGCTTCCATCCATAACCTGGCCTTTTATCTGTGGCTGGTGGGTGAAGCACGCAAACACATCATTGCGGGCGATTTCTCTTCATGGAAACCGGCTATGGTGAAACGTATTTCTACTCGATTGTAACATTTAATCCAGCAATGAAAAAGATATCATTCAAATTAAATAAAGGGATGTTCAGGAAGATTTTCGACCGGGAAATCTTCCATACCAAATGGCTGAAGCGACTGGACCGGTATATTATCGTCAAATTTCTGGGAACCTACTTCTTTGCCATCGCTCTGATCATTTCGATTGCGGTAGTTTTTGATATCAATGAAAACATTGACCGGTTCATCAACAACAAGGCACCGCTCAAAGCAATCATCTTCGACTACTATCTGAACTTCATCCCCTATTACACCAATCTGTTCAGCCCTCTGTTCGTTTTCATTGCTGTCATTTTCTTTACATCCAAACTGGCCGAAAATTCGGAAATCATAGCCATGTTCTCTACCGGGATGAGCTTCAAACGGCTGATGGTTCCCTACATGATTTCGGCGGCTATCATTTCGGGGCTTACTTTTGTCTTAAGTACAGAGGTTATTCCGAAAGGCAGTGTTACCCGCTTGAAGTTTGAGAATGTCTACAAAAAGAAGAAGACAGTCAATTATGCGGGCAATATCCAGCTGGAAGTGGATACCGGAGTAATAGCCTACATTGAGCGCTACGAGGATTACAACAAGACAGGATACCGTTTCTCACTCGACAAGTTCGATAAGGATCACAAGTTGGTCTCACATCTCACGGCCCGCCGGATAACCTATGACACCACAACCTATCACCGCTGGATCATCAAGGATTATATGATCCGCGAAATGAAAGGTATGCGGGAACATATTACACGCGGAGACAATATGGACTCCATCATCAAGATGGAACCGCAGGATTTCCTCATACAGCGGGGACAGCAGGAAACGATGACCAGTCCACAGTTGAGCGAATACATCAGCAAGCAGAAACAGCGTGGATTTGCCAACATCAAGGAGTTTGAGGTGGAGTACCACCGACGGATCGCTACATCGTTTGCGGCCTTTATCCTGACTACCATCGGACTTTCCTTGTCGTCACGTAAAGTAAAGGGGGGAATGGGACTGCATCTCGGTATCGGGCTGGGATTGAGCTTTTCTTATATCCTGTTCCAGACAATATCCTCGACCTTTGCGGTCAACGGGAATGTCCCTCCGGCAATAGCTGTATGGATACCGAATATACTTTATCTGTTCATTGCCATTTACCTGTACCGTAAAGCACCGAAATAAGCGAAAATGATTACCTATATCTCATGTGCCAAGACCATGGCCGCCCGCTCTTCTGTAAGAGTGCCTTTTTCAAGTATCCCGCATTTCAGCGAAGAAGCCAGGCAGCATGCCATCGAACTCTCCCGATATTCTTCACAGGAACTGGGGAAACTGCTGCGTGTAAACCCAAAGCTGGCAGCAGCCAACTATCTGCGGTACCAGGATTTCCTGTCGGCAGAAACGGAAAGTCTTCCGGCGCTGCTTTCCTACACCGGAATGGTGTTCAAACACATCTGCGCCAAGGATTTTACCGAAGAGGACTTCCGGTATGCACAAGAACATCTGTTCATTACATCATTCCTGTACGGACTGTTGCGTCCGCTCGACCTGATAAAGAATTACCGGCTGGAAGGAGATGTAAAACTGCCCGAATACGGCAACATTTCTATTTTCGATTATTGGAAACCCAGATTGACCGACTATTTCATCAACTCTATCCGGGAGGAGGAAGGTATATTGGTCGATCTGGCCAGTGAAGAGATGAAGAACCTCTTCGATTGGGAGAAGGTTGACAGGGAAGTACAGGTCATCACCCCGGAATTCTATACGTGGAAAAACGGAAAACCGGCCACGATAGTCGTTTACGCCAAGATGTGCAGAGGAGAAATGACCCGTTTTATCCTGAAAAACCGGATTGAAGATCCGGAAGAGCTGAAAGGGTTCGAATGGGAAGGATTCCGTTTCACAGGCACAGACGAATCCGGGAAACATTGGAACTTCATGCTGGACTGAAAACCTCCTCCTCCCCTGTTATTATTCTGTCATCATTCAGGCAACTTGACCTTGTCCCATGCTGGAGGGGTCACTCCCAATAGATGGCGTACAAAAAAATCATAGCGTTTGTGCTCGCCGAAATCTTCTCCCATTGTATGGCGAGCCCCCGGAATGACTACCAGATCAAAGTCCTTGTTGGCCTTGATCAGAGCATTGGCTACCTGCATGGTAGAAGCCGGATCTACGTTGTCATCCATTTCGCCTACCACCAGCATTAAAGGACGTTGCAGCAAGTGGGCGTTTTCCACATTCGAACAGGCTTTATAAGACTCATCCACCGGATACCCCATCCAGAGTTCATTCCACCAGATTTTGTCCATCCGGTTGTCGTGACATCCACAAGCCGAATAAGCGGCCTTGTAGAATTCGGGATGGAACAGGACTGCAGCCGTAGATTCCTGTCCGCCGGCCGAGCAACCGAAAATTCCTACCCGGTCAATATCCATATAGGGATATTTCTGCGCGGCGGCCTTGATCCAGGCAATATGGTCGGGCAGACCGGCGTCTTTCAGGTTCTTGTAGCAGACTTCTTCAAATTCCTTGGAACGGAAGGAAGTAGTCATGCCGTCTACCTGAACAACAATGAAACCCAACTCAGCCAGTGAAGTCATCCACCAATTATAGGAAGAGAATGTTTTCGGCACATACTGATCGCCCGGTCCGGAATAGATATATTCAATGACCGGATACTTCCTTGACGGATCAAAATTGGAAGGACGGTAAATGATACCCCACATATCTGTCTTCCCGTCACGGCCCTTTGCCGTAAAGACTTCCGGAGCTTTCCATCCATTGGCCAGCAGGCGGGAAATGTCCGCTTTTTCCAGCGGCATCAGCACACGTCCGTCACGTGCGTCACGCAATACTGTTACAGGAGCCTGATCCACCTTCGAATAGACATCCACCAGATAACGATGGTCCGGAGAATACCATGCTTTATGCATACCTTCTTCCGGAGTCAGTTCCACCAGCCCTCTTCCATCGAAACCGATTCGATAATAATGAATCAGATAAGAGTCTTCTTCCGGATTCATGCCGTTGGCAGAAAAATAGATCTGTTCGTCCCGCTCGTCCACATACTGGACTTCACGCACATACCAGCTGCCCGACGTAATCTGATGAGTAGGCTTTCCGGTAGCGCGGTCGTACATGTACAGGTGATTGTAATTGTCGCGCTCGCTCGACCAGATAATCCGTTTCCCGTCCTGCAGATAGTTGCGGTAGATACGCGGATAATTGACATACTTCTCTTCCTTCTCCTCGATCAACGGACGGACAGAGCCGTCTACGGCCGACATTTCCAGTACCCTGTAAACTTTATGTCCGCGTTCATTATATTCGAATGTAATGGCTTTACTGTCTTTATTCCATACAGGTCCATACAATTCATATTGGCGGTCAAACAAAACGGTGGAAGGAATCAGGTTCTTTCCTGTCTCTACATCGAAGATACAAGGGACCTTGAACCTCAGTTCATCACCGGGCTTGGCGTATTCCTGCTTATGAAGCCGGGGTTGAAGCTGGTCGGATGGAGAAGATTCCACATAATAGACATAACGTTTTTCTGCCGGCCGGATACGGCACACCGCCACTTTTCTGGAATCGGGCGACCACCGGATGTCTACCGAATAATAGTTCCCTGACGTACCGTCCAGACTCAATTGTCTTTCCTTGCCTGTAGCCTGCTCACGTACATATACATTGTCATTCCTGATATAGGCCGTATACCTGCCGTCCGGAGAGACTACCGGTCCTCCCTCCCTTTCATCGTCCACTTCCATCCAGTGCCGGACAGGAGGTGGAGGAACGACTTTCCCTTCACGACTCAACCGGTTCCGACGGATGTCATAACACCAGTTTGTCTCCTCGGCTACAAAACGCAGCGTATCCATTCCGGCCGTAACCCGGCACTGCTGCAGCAACAAATCCATCGGTCCGATACTTTTTCCTGTCTGCCGGCTGAGGGCTTCCGCCATTTTCCGCTGGTCGAACAAGGCACTCCGTTTCCGCCTGGCCGCATCGACCCGTACATATTCATCACCCTGCGGAGTATGACGCACATACCAAAAATTGCCGGTGTCCTCTATCCATACAGGATTCACTCCACTGTAATAAACTTGTTGCGCTCCATACAGAGAGCGCAAGCTATAAGCACGGTTGTAGTCTTCAACCGTGCCTTGTGACATAGCTGTCTCTCCCATAGAGAGGACAGCTGCTAAAATCCAGAAACAATTTAATTTCATCGTATATTCTTTATTCCACTTCCCACTCATAGATTCCAGATGCAGTCTTTCCGGGACAGTACGACCTCCAGTTTCACTGCCCATGTGTCCCAAAGTCACAAACTGACCCGACTTAACAAAGAGCTGGTATCTTTCCCGCTTGTCAGTTTCCCATTGATGTACACACGTCCTATCCGATCGTCATTCAGGATGGAACTATGAGCCAGATATTCGGGAGATTCGGCGTAGATGAAAATCACGCTGCCACCTTTGATGGTGTCAATAAGAGGACGGGTGAGATTACGGGGAACTGCCGGACAACCGAAACTGCGGCCCAACCGGCCGGATGCCTGCGCCACCGACGGGTCGGCGTAGGCGGCGCCGTGTACCACAATAGCCCTTTCACGAGCACGGTCGTTGATACCTTTCTCCAGTCCGTCCAGAATCAGTGAATAACCGTTCCTGCCGGAATAAGGAGTATCGGTGAGATAGAATCCCAACGAACTTTTTAGCGAACCGTTTTCGTTTGAAAAGGACGTGGCGTATTTCCCGCCGCTGTTCTTGCCGTGGGAAACGACCGAAGAAAAAAGCATGGTTTTCTTCTTCATGTCAAAAACATAAAGGCGCTTTTCGGTAGAAGGTTTCGAAAAGTCAATCAGTGTGAGTATATCCTTTTTCCGTCCCTCAATCTTCAGGTATCCGGTCACCGCCTGGCGGAAGGCCTCCTTATTGACAACTCCTTCCAGCCGCATCTCCCGATAAAGGGAAGAACAGACCATAGCCGGAGTGCTTACCGCCGGCCCGGACGTCACGTTGTCGGTGAAGCGTCCTTTCAGAGCCAGGAAAGAAGGGACGAATACAGCAATCAGCAGTATGATGATTCTTTGCATATATCCGGTCCTAAAAAAACGGTGCAAAGTTACGGATAAAATCCGAATCATTTAATAAACAGGATGTTAAAAAAGGGAACCGGTCTGTTTTTATTCGATGACCACTACCAGTGACAGGCCTGTCGGAGCCCAGTCGTATACAAACTTGGCATGCGACGTGGCATTGCGCACACACATGTGCGACCGTGGTGTGGTTCCCAACGACCAACTGTATTCTATCATGGACGTTCTCGGCACGTTGACCGGAACCCCGTGTATATACGCCCCGTTGGTGAAACGGCTGGCATAAGGTGCATATCCGCCGGTGGCAGCCGATCCGTCCTTCAGGAATACCATCCGCACCTTCTTCTCCTGAATCAGATACATCCCCAGCGGAGTAGCCTGCCCGTAAGGAGGGCGGTGCAGTCCGGTGGTAGCGGGATTGACGCTGCGTATCAGCCACGATCCCCTTTCCTTCCACTCCAGCGTAGCCGTATTCTGGTTATGGCGGTCTACAATGACTACATGCCGGAAAGCGGTACTGTCGGGCAGTATGCCGGCATATTTCTTCGGCACCATCCAGATCTCTTCAAAAGTAATCGGGGCCACTTCATAGAATGTACCTTTTTCCGACAAAATCTTGGCCAATGACCCGTCACGTCCGTAGCGGACGGGTACCAGGGTGTCGGGATACAGATAAAGCGGCACCGACTGGTAACGCTCCACCCCCAGTGTATCGGATACACGGTGATAGGCATCGCGGGTATAGGTATGGACCAGCGGAGACTCACCGTTCCGGTTCTTGTAATTCCGGAATACACACCAGATACCGCCACTCTCCTGCATGTTTTCAATGAAAGCCAGGCATTTCCGTATGACGTCCCACTGCACATAACGTACGGTATCCTTATAAGGGTATACGTCTTCAAGGGTATATTTGTCGTAGAGCAGTTCCCTGGCCAGGACAATATCCTCACCGGCAAGAGGTTTTTCAATGAAAGACAACTCCCCTGTTTCCGGCAACACCAGACTTGTATCCTGCAGCAGTACCTGAGGCTCCTGCAACCTATTTTCCGGACGGTCGCAACTTCCGTACAGGATAGTCAGAACCATCATCCAGGCTTGTATGACCCGTTTCATAGACGACAAATTTGCTTGTTTAGCGTATATTACAAATATAGTGAAACTCACCCGATTTCGAATGGATTCAGGAAAAATAATGTAAACTATTGGGTTTTCAGGGATATACGCAGCATTATTCCACATTCGTAAAAGTATGCTTTGAAGCCGTTTTTCGAATAGTTAAACAGAAAAATTGCTACTTATCCGTTGCCCATTCCTGTTACATGGAGTTGTTTGAAAATCCTTTCTGTTCCAGCCGTAAAGAACACAGTTTCATCATTTTGGCTTAACGAAAAGGGTTTCATCGACTTCCTTTCATGGAAGGTACTCGGCATCAGCCGTGATGAGGACTATCTGGTCCTCAATTCGGTAGCCCTGCTTGAACGCTCATTCTCTTACTTGGACCATTACGGGAAGATCCGGTGCTACCTGGACAATGACGATGCCGGTGCCCAAGCGTATCGTGAAAGGCGATACCGTGGAAATCCGTTGTAAACTGAAACGGGAAGGACGGTTCACCGATGCCCGCTATACCATCCCTATTTCCAGCCGGACGGCGAAGGCAAGCTGCGCATGGACGACGGAATGGTACTGCTGCCCAACGACCGTTATCCCCTGGACAGGGAGGTGTTCCGCCTTTATTACACCTCCGGCGGCAAGGAACAGCCTGTCGTCATCGTATTTCTGCTGCTCTTTGAAGAGTAAGAGAAAAGGAGAATCTTCGGTGTATTGCCGTCGGATTCTCCCTTTTTAGTAGAGTAATTCTCTTAATCTGAATCTTATAAACGATTCTTTTCGCTTTGACCGGCACCCCTTCCTTTATATTTGCTCATCGTAGAGTTAAATGCATAACGTATGGTGAGCCGAACAGCCTGTGAATCACTATAGTTCCATTTGTCAAGTTTCATTTGAGTTCCATAGGTTATCATTGAATTACGGGCTGTTTTGAATATATCTGTTGCACTAAGCTGGAAGAACCAGTTTCCAATCGTTTTGGTTACACCCAGATTTATTTGCCAAGACGGTTTTAGTGTAACCACATCCATATCTCCCGATGTATGATATAGCATATTACCTGTAATGGTGAAACCTTTTCCGACAGATAAGCTGTTGTAGAAATTGATAAACAACAATGGATTGTTCATTCGCAGTTCTGTTCCCATAAATGGTATTTTAAGTTTTTGTCCCATCAGATTAAATTGGAGACGAGGTGACCAGATTGATATTTTAGGGGATAGAGATACCATCGCTGTATATTCTGAGATATGATCATAATTCATATAAGTCATCAGATTTACAGGTTCTCCTTCCTTATATGCTTCCACAATCCCGACTATAGCATCTTTTACATATTGATAGCTTGCTGAAAAGAAAACCCATTTGTAAATACCAGCCAAAGAAACATCGTGATTCATTTCCGGTTTCAATAGAGGATTTCCTGTCTCATAGGTAAAGCGGTCGTCATATTGTATATTGCTGCTCAATTGACTATACAGCGGACGCTTTGTCTTGGCTGTATATGATAGAGTAAACTTAGCTTTTTTAATGGGGAACGTAAAGTCTATATTGGGAAACAGACGGTCATATTTTCGGCTTTGCTCTGATATTAAGAGCCCATTCTCATAGTAATCGGATATAGTATGCTCATACCTTAATCCCCCTGAAAGTTCATAGATTCCTATGGGGAAAGTGGCACTTATGAAACCGGCAATATTATGTTCCTTGATATTGTCATCCGCATCCGGCAAAAAATTATTATAGTTATCATATCGGTCAGTTCTGTTTGTATAAGTGTACTCATAACCGGCCTCAAGTGTATTTTTGCCAAAGTCGTAATCCAGGACGGATTTGGAGGCAAACATTGAACTGTTGATGTGATTCAGGCTGCTTATTGTCGATTCTCCTTCCGATAAACTGACTTCATCTATTTCCTGTTCAGCTTTATTGCGGCTTGAATAATAGTCGTTATTTACAGTAAGCGTCCAATCACCATATTCGCCTATATAATACATGTTCAATATGTTTGTCGGCATATCCTTTCTTTTCCAGTATGTATAGTAATCTATTTTATCATCAAGGGTACCATTTAATTCGATTGTTTCATTTGTGGTCCAGGCTGAATGATTGTAAGGTGTACCTCGAAATTCATATTTTGCTCCTAATACATTCTTAGGGTTAATTTGCCAGTTGAAACCTAAATTGGCATTATAAGTTGTGCTGACAGGCAATATGATAATGTCAGAATTCAGCTCATACAGATTATGCCCGGTATTTATCAGGGTGACATTTTTCTGCTGCTGATACCGTCTTGAGTGGTCAAAAGCAAAGGTCCCGAATATGTCAAGATTATTCTTCCTGAAATTGAGTGAAAGGTTGTCCGAATCAGACCAGGAGTGAGCAGCCCGGACGACACCTTGTATTGAGCCGCTTAATCCGTCTCCTTGTTTCTTGATTGTGCGGACTAATAGCACCGATTTTACTTCCGCACCATATTTTGCACCGGGATTACTGATTACTTCCACACTTGCAATATCTTTTGATGACATTCTATATAATTCGCTGTTATCCGTCAGTTTTCTCCCATTCACATATATTATGGGTGTCCCTTTGCCAAAAACAGTAAATTTGTCATCTTCACGCATCACGCCCGGAAGTTGTCCAATCACATCCATTGCATTCCCGAGCAGGCTCAAAACAGACCCGTTCACAGTTGTGATTATGCCCCCTTTTGTCAAATGTTGAGAAGGTCGTTTTGCCGTTACCGTAACTTCGTCAAGCAGGATATTGTCTGAAACAAGTACAAGTGTTCCAATATCGTTTTTCTCATCCAGCGTTTTTATGATTGTCTTGTATCCGAGAGCGGAAATTTGTAGAAACTTTGCTTTTGCATAATCGGTAAAAAAATCAAATTTACCGCTTGCGTCTGTTACTGTTCCTGCGATATATACGGAATCAGTACCCATCAAAATAACATTTGCAAACTCTAAGGGATTCTGATTCTCATCACATACCACACCTTTGATTTGCGCCTTGACTATAAATGGCACAATCATTAAAACGAAAATAAATAAAAGATTTCTTTTCATACTTGCTTGCATTTTTATGACTCAATGCAAAAGTATGATTTTAGTTATAGGGGCCTTAAAACTATGCATTGCAGATTTATTGCAATGAAGGTTTCCGTGTTTCACATTTGTTTCAATTCCTGCATATTATAATGTATATCAGCTTATTATCTACCGAATATAAATTGATACATCTGAGGGTCAAGCTTTTCTTTAAGCCTGCTTTTTCGGGTTCTGATAGCGTTTTCCGAAGCCCCCATACACTTGGAAATCGTTGTATTATTTATTTTCAGAAGACAAAAGAGACATAGTGTCAGATCATCCAGATTGACTCCATTGCCTGCTGCTTTTATATCGATTATCATGTCTGTGAATTCTTCAAATAACTGTTTCCTGAGTCTATCCCTTTCTGCAGGCGGAAGAAAAGAACCATTGGAATGCTTGTCATTCCCTTCCAATATTTGAAGTTTCTTCATCCATCCATTCCGAATGAAATTGTCTCTGCAAATATCAGCTCTTTTTTTCCAAATCTTTGTTAATTCAGAATCTTGGTCATTTTCAGAATCGATAGATTGTAATTCTATCTGATTGACACGAATCTGGTCCAGTTCTTTTCTTATTTTTATATATTGTTTCTTGTTATTTCTGTCGTATAGGAAGAACAATATTATACCAAAGAATACGATTGACAATATGATGACAATCTTTCTTTGGGTTCTTAGTTGAGATTCATGAATGTGTTTCTGCAAAAGTAAGTTGTTGCTTGAAATCTCACTATTCAGAGCTTCTTTTCTTGAAATGACTTGTGAAATTGAATCGTTCCTTGTAATCCCTTCACTTGCAGAAACTTCTTCACCCAAGGTGTATTTTACACATGCATTGAGTATTTTGAGGCTGTTATATGTATTGATTGAATACTTATCAGGGGCACTACTATATAACGAATCAGCTTTGTCGCATAAATATTTTGCAATGCCTGTATGCCTGTTGTTTAGATTAAGAAAACCTAAAGTAATCAATCTTCCCAAACTGTTTTCAGGTAATTCCGTTAAATAACTCTTGGCTTTTTCGTAATTTACGCCTGGTGTATTTGCATAATTCAGCACATAGGTTGTATAATTAGATTCTCCTTTATTTTGTTGTGAAAAATCAATGGCACGGGCGATATAAACCAATGCGGAGTCATTTTCATTGATAAAGCCATAACAGGCTCCAATTTGATGCAGAGCATAGGCCTTTTGTTGTTCTGTCTCCGCATAAGTTAATGCTTTCCTTGTATATACTATTGCTTTATTGTAATCTTTTTCAGCAGACGGTTCACAATAAATATCTGCCAGTTTCATATTCAAAGAATATAGCTGGGTTTTATTTCCCTCACCTATCATGTTGATTGATTGCTGCAAATAATAGAACATTGAATCCTGTTGTCCACGCCACATAGACTGATAGGCTTTGAGTTGATAGGCTTTGAATAGCTCTATACTGTCACAATTCTGCTTGAAATATGATACACTGTTGTCCAAAAGGCTATCGGAAGCAAAGGCTTTGTTTTGTTGAAGTTTTACTATAGCAAGCAATATTCCGCATCGTGCTCTTTGTTGCTGGGTCAATTTTGAATATGGATATAATGTTTCCAGTATTGTTTGGGCAGAATCGGGATGCTCAACGGCTATTGATTCTGCCGTATCCAAAATCCTCTCTTTTTGTGTGGAATTGTTACATGCACATAACGCCACTGCTAATATAATGATATATAGTATATTTCTCATACTTGCCCCTTTTGATACAAAAGTATATATTTCTTTTAAGAAAACCGTTAAGGAAAAAGAAAGATTACATCAAACAGAATGTTGGGTCATACTGATATTTGTCATATAGCTGTTGAAATAAGGTAGTTCCAAGTATCGAACGAAGATGGAAGGTGGAATATCTACTGCTTTCTGAAGAATAAAAGAAAAGGGAGAATCTTCGGTGTATGGCTGATGGATTCTCCTTCATTTTGATAATTGCTCTATGACTATTATAAAGTCATCAATTATACAATTGAAAATGCCCAAAGTTCGTATATTTGCATTCAAATGCCAAATTTTCTTTGGTAGTATTAGTATTATTAAATAAATGTAGTCAAATAAAAATCATCATGGTAAAAAAAGAGATAATTGATGATTGGCAAGAGAGATTTCCTATTTTGTCTTCTTATACACCTTCAACTTTATACATGAAAGCAGACCTCGTATTGTGGGGATTAAGGATTGATAAAATCTTTTCAAAACAATATCGTATCATCTTCGAATGTCTGCCATTATGGGAAGAATCCATACAGAAAAGAAACATACCCGTTTTTCACACTGAGCTTTGGGGTAAGAATAGAACCCAGTTTTATATAGACTATGCTTCCCATGACAGGCTGTTTCAAAGTGCTTCCGACTTTGCCGAGAAACAGTTTGGGCTATTTTTCCATCCAGAAGTTGTAGTCAGTGATGTATGGCAATGGCTCAATCAATTATCTTCTTCATTTATCCCGGAACATAATCCGATTAAACTGTATCGTATTTTTGAGTTCAAAGTTGCTTTGGCTCTTTTTTTAGGTGACATGAAGTTAATGGATCAAGCAAAAAAAGAGATAGATACAGAAATCAGGCATTGGGATGTGCTGCATTTTCAAAAGTTATTTTCAAAATCCCCCGATGAATGGCGAGCAGAATTGTATGCAAAGTTTGAAGATCGGGATTCTTTTATACGGTTGGTTGACTCAAATATGAATGATAAAAGGATTATAGGATTAAAAGAGGCTCATTTCTGTACTTCTGATATTCCTAAGAAATCTTTTTTTAAGGAAATTCTTCAAGATGTTTTCAGAAAAGAACTTCATCTTTAAGGAAAAAGAACTTGATCTTTCGGTCAGAATGACAAGTTCCTTCACTTCAAACGACAAGGTGTCTGAGAAACAAGCCTATAATGCTCCGGAACAGGCCCTGATCTATAACGAAATCTTGCCTTCGTTTACCTGGCTCACCTCAACGCTGTCTATGGGTACATACAGCGTCAGGCTGTCCATGGCCGGCACCTTTATCCGGCACCAGCGTCTGGCTATGCTGTCAATACGCACTTCCCGACCGAAGCCGATCTCCAGACTCTCGTCAAACTGCCGTACAGCCTTCCTGTGCGGACTTCCATAAACGTTTCCTGCACTGATGAACGCCCATTCGCCACATTGTATGGGACTGAACGTAATTCCCCGGCAGTTATCGGGCATCTTCAGCTCTATATCAAAATGATGGGCCAGCTCGTCGGTACTCATATAAACGGCTGTAAGAAAATCATTCCTCAGCCAGTCTTTGGAATAGGTGTGCTCCACTCTCATCCTGCCGCCGTGCGCAAATACGCGCCCGTAGTCCTTGCATCCGTTGGCAAAGGCCGAATAAATCAAGGCTCCGTCTTCACCGTAATAAGCGATGCTGTTGAGGCTCCCGCCGTCGGCCCAGCGGTTCATGCACTTCCTTACCCTTCCCTCCGCATCGAAGTAAATCTGCATTATGACAGAAGCCTGGGTCATGGCATTGCTCGAAACCAGCTCGCAATGGTCGTACATTTCGGGCAGGAGAAATTCTTCATACACGTATTTCCCCTGGCGGTCTACCGGCACCAGATATGCTTCATATAATTTCATGCTGTTGATGGAATCGACCGAAACTTCACATTGCTTGAAAGAGTCCAGGCGGGTTACCGTGCCACAGGCCGACAGGAAAAGGACCAGAACCGTCCCGAACTTATAGAATACATTCTTTTTCATTTCTCATAGATTTAGTTGTCACAAATTCAGTCTGTGTAATGTCTCTGCTGTCCGGAGATGGCGGACTTCACAAATGTAACGTTTTTATTTTATTCTACCTTCTGTACAGAAAAAATAAAGTTGCCCGCCCTGCTCAAAACGCAAGGACAGGCAACTTTCTGCTTTTTGTTGTATTCAAATGTTCTAACCCATTCTTCCCATCATCAGACCTGGCCCCAGCCTAGTCCAGATAAGAAGCCAATTCGGCAGCTGTAATGTTCTTGGCAACAATTACGCCACGGCTGTCAAGCAAGTAGTTCTGGAAACCTTCTTCCAGACCGAAAGCCTGATAAGCCTCCGAATCGGAACCCATAGTTTCTACAAAACAGTCGGCGTCCGAAAGTCCGTCCTGTCTGACCGATGCCCGGAACACCGATGCATAGCGGTCGAAAGAAACCGAAATCATCCTCACCCGGTCATACTTGCCTGCCAGGTGAGACAATGCAGCGTTTTTTTGTCTGGACACTGCATCGTAACTTGCCCAGAAGCTCAACAATGTATATCCTTTCGGATCGGCCTGCAGGTTGAGCGGCTGTACGCCTTCACAGAGTGACAATTGCGGAGCCTTATCACCCGGCAACAGTTTCTCTGTCGGTACACTCCCTTTGTCAAATGAAAGGGAGATTAAGGAACTGAATACTAATACAACAAAAAACCACTTTACATTTTTGATCATGTAATTTGATTTTAGTTAATACTATCCGGGACTGTCCTTTACAGTGATTTCTACCCGGAACATACTTTATAGGACTGAATATCAGAACCTATTTCTGTGGAAATCTGTTGCAAAGATAAGCAATTATTACTTAACGGCCTAAAAAAACAAAGAAAAATTATGCTTTATAACATATTTTCATGCTTGACACAGAAATTTCTACTCTAGCTGCAGAAGAAAGTGATGAGCACAGGAATGACAATTTCCAGTGCAATCCCCTGTATAATGGCCACCGGAACATACTCCTGCCCCGAATACTTGCTGATGGAAGGCAGGCACACATCGATCGACGTGACACCGGCAGCCGATATGGGAGCCAGCTTACCGAATTTCCGGGCATAGAGAGGCGCTCCTATCAACGCAAACAGCTCACGGAACACATTCGTAAGCAAGGCTACCGCACCTAACCTGGATGCCAGCTCCATTCCTACCGACGCTTCCTTGAACTGCACAATCATGATAGACGACAGGGAATAATATCCGAAACCGCTCCCCACAGCCAGCCCGTCGGACAAGTTCATGGCAAGGAAAACGCTGGCTATAGCCGAAAACAGCAAGGTACCCGCTACGGTAAAGGCCGGAAACATCAGCGATGAAAAACGGAAATTGTTCTTCATATAGCCGAAATCACTATTGGCACCTATATTCAGCCCCGCCTGGAGAACCAGGAACATCAGGATATAATGTGAAATTTCATTGCAATGTCCCAGCAAAGGCGACTGGATGAAGTATCCGCACAGGATACCTGCCAGTAATGACACGATGACCATCAGATTACTTTTCATATTCTCCTCCTTTCTTCCGGTTAAACAGGAACCTGTATGCCAGCAGAGCAGCCAATACACTGCCCAGCACCCCGCAGGCAGCCATGATAAAAGCCTGGAAACCCAAATCTCCTACACTGCTCATCAAGGATTTGTTCGAACCGATGGTAATCCCGAAAACGAACAGCATTACCCAGATGGTATATGAAATGGATTTATCCAGTTTCTTGAAAACACGTACTTTACGAAATAAAAAACCTATAATGGAACCGACAAACAATATACTTAAATACAACATAATGATAACTGGTTAAACGTTATTTCCGAGGCATGGTACAAGCACGAAGCTCTTTTCCATCCATGCGGAAAGACTGCAACGACGGGAAGGCCTGCAAGAACTTCCCACTACTCTTATCAAGACGGAATAATGTCGGTTAAGATAGGATAAAACCGGAGAACCAATGGGCAATGAGTATCACGATACCCCAGCAAAGCTGTGTATTCACGATTCTGTTATTGAAGTAATTGGTCCGGTACATATTGATAATTGCATAAAAACTTAATTTTTATGCAAAGATAAATCGATTAAAGGAATAATGCAAGTTTTTTACAGGAAATTTATTGCTGCGGTGCAGTAAAACCCGAAGGACGGGATTTTATCGGTAAAATGGATCTTGTTTTGTTGCATATATAAGCAGGATTTTATTCCTTTGTCAAATAATAGAAACAGAAACCTGATATGAAGACAGATAAAACACTTGCAGGCATGCTCCGGATATGCCTGTTGACGGCAACCCTAACGTTCGGTTCCTGTAGCAACGACTCTCCCCAACTTCCGTCCATGCTGTCCTTTTCGGTAGGCGACACCATCCGGACCGACAAGACATCCTGTGAATTCGATATCGTTTCGGGGAACGGAGGCTACCAGGCATACGTAGAATGTACCAACGGATACACACAAGGTAGTGCGGATATAACCGGAAACCACGTAAAGGTGGAACTTATAGACCCCGTAACTTACCTGACCATTACCGATAAAAACGGATATTCCCAGAAATTCTTTATCGAAAGTTCCGATTCATCCCTGATTCCTGTTTACCATTCCATTTACCTGAATTACGGATGTCCCATGGAAAGCAGCTTCAACCAAGGCGTGGGAGGGTATTCCATCATTCGGCAGACAGGCTCGCATGCCACCGAACTGACTTTGGGGGCAGGTTATGGTTATGTGCTCACTCCTCTTGCTCCCGACGGAAGAGACTGGTATATACTGAAGGACAGAAGAGGCAGCATCTTTTACGTAGAAGCCGTGACGGCAAGAGGATGCGACATCCGATCGGAAGCGACATCTTTTCAAGCAGGAAAAAATGAAATGGTCTACTTCCCCCTGAAATACGGTGAGGGCAACTGGAAAATCATCAGTCGGCCGGATAACAACAGTCCGTTCATTCTGGTGATTTCCAAGGCTGGCAAGCAGGAATATGACGTACTCCAGGTCCAGATGTGGGATAAGGACGAACCGATGACGTTCGTTCTGGAAGACCGAAACGGACTCCGTACAGAACTGAACGTCTATCCGAAAAAATGATCGGGCATTTAGAAATGGCAATTGACACAGAGTCCCTTTAATGATGAAAAACAACATGAAAGCATCTTTTTACTACTTGATCTTGTGGGCATTGATATCGGCGGCATCATTCAGTTCCTGCAACAGCGACATATTTATAGACAATTTCCATGACTATGATCATTTTCCCTCCAGCCTTGACATGGAAGGAAACGGAGACAGCATTGAAATAGTCTTTACCGCTGCCAACTGGGATATTCTGTCTGTCTACGAGACATTTATAACGATGACACGCTGCGAGATTTCGGCATACGACCAGGAAGGAAACCCCATCGAACCAGGAGACTCTTCCCCACTCTTGAGCGGACTTGGAAAAGTGGTGTACCAGAACAATGAAGGGCTTTTCAAAGTCACGTTCCTGAAAGACGGCCCGGAAACCCTGAAAATAATGACCGAAAACGCCACCAATGACAACCGGCAGATATACCTTGAAGTAGGAAACGAGTATGACAACCGGCAGATTATCCTGAACATACGGACTTCCAAACTTTATGTATTCAACAGCATTGTCTTCCAGACACCATCCGTCAGTTCCGTAAGAGAAGACCATAACAAAATAACCCTTCACAACAATTCGTCGCAATCCTTTCCTTGGATAGTAGATGCTCCGGACGAATATAAGGAACTCTATTTCACGAACGACACCTGGAATTCCGACATATACTCGCTGCTGGAAGGAACCATGGTGGAAATCCCCGCAGCGGAAAGTGAGGACGGAGAGCTGACCTTCTCTCCCGAAACCGTCCCCTTCAAGGAAAGGAACAGGATGCCGGTCACGACAGACGACCAAACCGAAATAACCATCGACGCCTATACCGATGTCGAAATAAATTGGTATACCATATACAAAGTACTGGACTGTGACTATACCATCTATATATGGAACACGAAAACCGACGAACGGATAGGATTCGGGGGACATCTGACCTACAAAGTGCCGGACACGTCGGGCATGACAGTAAACACATACCCGATACCCGAAAACGCAAGGAACTACGAAACACAGACAAAACCTGATTGAACACCATGAACAGAAGAATACACATCGCCTGCCTGCTCTTGGCAGCACTGACCATACAGATGCCCTCGTATGCACAAAAAATCGTCCCGGCCGGAAACGACACGGTACAGAACCGGAAAGGTCTTGTCCACGAACTGGGAATAAACTTCCGCCCGGGATACATTGCGCCTGTCAATGGCTTTTTCGACGGGAACAACGCAAAAGGCAAGCCCATACGTACCGCCCTGTCGGGACACTTGCAATACGCCTTCCGTTTCAGTCCACATTCGGAGTTGGGACGCCTGTATCCGAATACCTATCAAGGAATAGGTGTAGCATACAGCTCCTTTTCCGACAAGGAAGAACTGGGAACCCCCGTTTCCGTATATGTGTTCCAAGGATCGCGTATAGCCCGGATATCGTCCAGACTCTCATTGGATTACGAATGGAACTTCGGGGCTTCTTTCGGGTGGAAGACAAACAAGGATGCCCCCAACAACAATGTGACAGGTTCGAATATCAACGCCTACATGAATATAGGTGTACTGCTGAACTGGCAGATCACACCCAACTGGCGCCTGAATGCAGGTGTAGACCTGAGCCATTTTTCGAACGGCAACAGCCATTATCCCAACGCCGGCGTGAACACCTTGGGAGGAAGAATAGGACTGGTACGTACTTTTGGAAATACTGTACAGGACAATACATTCCCCGTAACTCACACAACGTTCCGGAAACACATCAGCTATGACGTGATCGTATACGGTGCTACCCGTATCAAAGGTCTGAACTGGGACGACCACAGCACACTGGTACCGGGCTCGTTCGGTATCATAGGAGCCAACTTCAACCCGATGTACAATTTCAACAAGTATTTCAAGGCCGGCGTATCGCTGGATGCACAATACGATGAAAGCGCCAACATCCAGGAACATATCATAGACCCCGAATTGACCGGAGACGCCATCAAGTTCTACCGCCCGCCTTTCAAGGAACAGTTCAGTATGGGCCTTTCACTCCGGTGTGAATTTGTCATGCCCATATTCTCGATCAATTTCGGTATCGGAAGAAACCTGCTATCCAAAGGAAAAGATACGGAAGGTTTCTATCAGATTCTGGCATTAAAGACATCCGTCACGAAAAACCTTTTCCTGCACGTGGGTTACCAGCTTTCGAAATTCAAGGATCCGAACAACCTGATGCTCGGTTTCGGATACAGGTTCCATAACAAACGGTAGAATTCCCTCTGCAAAGCCTTTCGGAATCCGCCGGAACATATGAAAAGAGCGGAGAAAACAGCCTAAGACCATTTCACTCCGCTCTTTTTTGCTTTATTTCCTTAAACGGGAAAACCTAAATACCCGTTCAGGAAACAGAAGCGATATCAGCATTTTATTTTCAGTTCATCCAGAATTTTCTTCATCTGTTCGAAAGTTGTGATACGAGTAGGGACCAACGGCAAGCGAAGCCTGTTCTTGATCATGCCCATCATGCTCAACATAGCCTTGACCCCGGCAGGATTCCCGTCTACAAACAACAGCTTGAACAGTTCTGTAAACTTATGGTGGATAGTAAGCGCACTGTTATAGTCGCCAGCCAATGCCAGACGGGTCATACGGCTGAACTCCCGCGGAAAAGCGTTTCCGATTACCGAAATGACACCTACCGCCCCCAAAGTGATCAGCGGGAAAGTAATTCCGTCATCCCCTGAAATCACATCGAAATCCTGGGGTTTGTTCTTGATGATATCATCCATCTGAGTTATGTTACCGGAAGCTTCCTTGATGGCAACGATGTTCTTGAAATCGCGTGCCAGACGCAGGGTAGTCTCGGCCGTCATGTTCACCCCAGTACGGCCCGGTACATTGTACAGGACCACAGGCAGATCGGTAGCCTCGGCTATAGCTTTATAATGCTGGTAGATCCCTTCCTGCGAAGGCTTATTGTAGTAAGGAACAGCCACCAATACGGCATCCACTCCCCTCATATCGTCGTTCTTCAAGGTATCTACAACGGTCTGTGTACAGTTGCTGCTCACTCCCAACAGGATGGGCACACGACCGTTTACACGTTCTATCACCACCTTCTTTATCTGCTTCTTCTCTTCGGCAGTCAATGTAGGGGTTTCTGCCGTAGTACCCAATACACAGAGAAAGTCCGTACCGTTCTGCACCTGGTATTCAACCAATCTTACCAGTGCATTATAATCTACGCTTCCATCTTCATTGAACGGAGTAACGAGCGCCACCCCCATTCCTTTCAGCTTTCTTTGTATCATAATCAATAATAAACGCTAAATCGGAGTACAAAATTACAAATATTTTCTATCCAAACTACTATTTTATTTGTTTTTTTGCCTTATCAGTTAAAGTCTGAAAGAATTCACTCTTCATTTATCATATCCAGAAAACGGGTTTCATCAATGATGGGAATGTTCAGCGCCCTCGCCTTTTCCAGTTTGCTGGGGCCCATATTGTCACCCGCCAAAATAAAGGAAGTTTTCCGGGAAATACTGCCTACATTCTTGCCTCCGTGCCTTTCTATCAGTTCCTTGTATTCATCGCGCGAATGGCGGGTAAACACACCGCTTATCACTACCGACTTGCCTTGGAGCTTGTCGGAATAGGCGGCCGTGAGTGACGGGTCGGCTTCCATCTTCAGTCCGGCCTTACGCAGGCGTTCTATGATTTCCCGATTCTTTCCGTTCGCAAAATACTGAATGATGCTTTGGGCTATCCGTCCGCCTATTTCGTCAACATGTATCAGGTCATCGAGTGTAGCGGCTGCCAATGCATCTATGGAAGGGAACGCCTTGGCCACCTTCTTGGCTACGGTCTCGCCCACAAAACGGATGCCCAAGGCAAAAAGCACGCGCTCATAAGGCACCTCCCTGGAACGGGCTATACCGCTGATAATGTTTTCGGCCGATTTCTCGCCCAGACGTTCCAGACGGCTGATATCGGCAGCCTTCAAATCGTACAGATCGGCCACGTCATGAATCAAGCCCTCCTGATAAAAGAGATCAACCGTTTCAGGACCCAGACCTTCGATATTCATCGCCCTACGGGAAATGAAATGCTCGATGCGTCCTTTAATCTGGGGCGGACAAGCCGTTTCATTGGTACAGTAATGTGCAGCCTCATCTTCATAACGCACCAGCTTGCTTCCGCACTCCGGACAATGGGTAATAAAAATAACCTTCTCACTTCCCGCAGGACGCGAAGCCAGGTCTACACCTGTAATTTTGGGAATAATCTCACCACCTTTCTCAACATAAACCATGTCACCTATGTGAAGGTCGAGCGAGGCAATAATATCGGCGTTATGCAGAGAAGCCCGACGCACTACTGTTCCAGAGAGCTGCACAGGCTCCAGGTTGGCCACCGGCGTAATAGCCCCGGTACGTCCCACCTGATAAGTCACTTTCAAGAGACGGGTAAGCGCGCGTTCGGCCTGGAACTTGTAGGCAATGGCCCAACGGGGCGATTTGGCGGTATAGCCCAGGTTACGTTGCTGGCGGAGGGAGTTCACCTTCAGCACGATACCGTCGGTAGCTACGGGAAGGTTCTTGCGCTCCACATCCCAGTAATCGATAAAATCAAAGATTTCCTGAAGGGTACGCACCTTGCGGGCTATATGCGATATCTTGAACCCCCATTTCTCGGCCTCCTGCAGGTTCTCATAATGCCCGTCGTGCGGAAGATCCTCCCCCAACATATAATATAAGTAAGCGTCCAGCTTTCGGGATGCTACCACAGCCGAATTCTGCGACTTGAGCGTACCCGAAGCGGCGTTACGCGGATTGGCGAAAAGAGGCTCCTCACGCAATTCGCGCTCACGGTTCAGTTCTTCGAACACATCCCAAGGCATCAGAATTTCGCCGCGCATCTCGAAGCTCTTCGGATATCCGCTTCCATGCAGTACCAGAGGAATGGAACGGATGGTCTTTACATTGTCGGTCACGTCATCACCCTTCACTCCGTCGCCTCGAGTCACGGCACGTACCAGCTTACCGTCTTCATAGGTAAGAGAAATGGAAGTTCCATCGAATTTCATTTCACAGCAGATTTCGAAATCCTCGTTGAGCGACTTCTTCACACGGTCATAAAACTCAGTAACCTCAGCCTGCGAATAGGTATTTCCCAGCGAAAGCATAGGATACCGGTGCACTACCTGGGTAAAATTCTTGTTCAAGTCGCTCCCCACACGCACACTGGGAGAATTCTCGTCGAAATGTTCAGGATGACGTGCCTCCAGATCCTGAAGTTCGCGCATCATGCGGTCGAACTCCTGGTCGGAAATGACAGGTGCGTTCAATACATAATAATTATAGTTATGAAGATGCAGTTCCTCACGCAACTGGTCTATTCTTTTTATTTCATCTGTTTCAGTCATAATATCCGGTATGAAGTTTCGTGCAAAAATAAGAAAAATGTGCAAGAGGCGGTGTGGGTACAACAGAAACTTTGTACTTTTGCGGAAAATAACATGAACATATGAGAATAGATATTATAACCGTTCTGCCCGAGATGATTGAGGGCTTCTTCAACTGTTCCATCATGAGCCGTGCCCAAAAGAAAGGCATCGCCGAATTTCATATCCACAACCTGCGCGACTATGCTTACGACCGCTACCGGAAGGTGGACGACTACCCCTTCGGAGGCTGTGCAGGGATGGTAATGAAAATTGAACCGATAGACCGATGCATCTCGGCCCTGAAGGCCGAACGTGACTACGACGAGGTAATCTTCACTACCCCCGACGGGGAGCAGTTCAACCAGCCGATGGCGAACGCCCTTTCACTGAAGCAGAACCTGATTATTCTGTGCGGACACTTCAAAGGGATAGACTACCGTATCAGGGAACATTTCATTACCAAGGAAATCAGTATAGGTGATTATGTACTTACCGGTGGAGAGCTGGCAGCCGCCGTCATTGCAGACGCAATTGTGCGCATTATCCCAGGAGTGATTTCCGACGAGCAATCGGCTTTGTCGGATTCGTTTCAAGATAATTTACTGGCACCGCCTGTATATACACGCCCGGCTGAATACAAAGGATGGAAGGTGCCCGATATCCTACTCTCGGGACACGAAGCGAAAATACGCGAATGGGAATTCCAACAATCGCTGGAACGTACCCAACGCCTGCGCCCCGACTTGCTGGAAGATAAATAATTCTGACAAAAAATAGAGTTTTCTGAATAAACAACATTTCCGGCTGATGACGGGATTCTTCCCGTCAATACATGACAAACAAAAGGCGGAGAACACACCGGGACGATACCCGATAGGTTCTCCGCCTTTTCTATATAGTAATACCCAAGGCTATTATGTAAATATTTTATACCTCCAATGCACCGATGATATCACGAACCGAAGCGTATCCGTGGCGGTCGAGATAATCGTTTATTCCCTGAGCCACCTTAACCGTAACAGCAGGATCAATAAAGTTGGCCGTACCGATCTGAATGGCAGTGGCACCTGCCAGAAGAAACTCTACAGCATCCTTCCAAGTCATGATACCTCCCAAACCTACAACCGGAATCTTCACGGCTTTTGACACCTGCCATACCATACGCAGAGCGATAGGCTTGACGGCAGCCCCACTCATACCTCCTGTTATGGTAGAGAGCACAGGCTTGCGCTTCTCAGCATCGATAGCCATACCCAACAGCGTATTGATGAGCGAAACGCTATCGGCTCCAGCAGCCTCGGCCGCACGGGCAATCTCTGTAATATCTGTTACATTTGGCGAAAGCTTCACGATAAGCGTCTTGTGGTATACCTTACGCACAGCGCTCACCACCTCCTCGGCTCCCCGGGCACTTACGCCGAAAGCCATTCCTCCCTGCTTCACGTTGGGACATGATATGTTCAGTTCAATAGCGGGGATGTTTTCCAGTTCATTAATAATGCCGGCCGTTTCAGCATAATCTTCCACCTGCGAACCGGACACGTTCACAATCATGTTGGTACGGATATCCTTTATCTGCGGATAGATATGGTCTACAAAATAATGTACGCCCTTGTTCTGCAGACCTACGGCATTAAGCATACCCATCGGAGTCTCTGCCATACGCGGATAAGGATTTCCCTCACGGTGATGCAGAGTAGTACCCTTTACAATGATACCGCCGATCTTTTCCAAATCTACAAAATCCTGGAATTCCAGACCATAGCCGAATGTCCCCGATGCTGTCATCACCGGATTCGACATTTCCAATTTACCGATGTTTACACTTAAATCTGCCATAACAATTTCTTTATATTAAATACCGGACCTTCTTTACATACACACACATGCCCCTCGTCGGTCTTTTCCACACAACACAAGCAGGCACCTACACCACATGCCATGGTATTTTCGAGCGACACTTCACAATCTATATCGGCAGTTTTGGCATATTTGGCCACAGCCATCATCATAGGTTTCGGACCACAGGTATAGATCATGTCAAACTTGCGTTCACGAAGTACGCTATGCATGGTTACATAACCCTTTTCACCCATGCTCCCATCTTCGGTAGTGGTGTAGACATCTCCCAAAGCCCCAAACTGTTCAAGCTGAAGCAAATCGTTTGCCGAACGGGCGCCCAACAGGAACGTAGGCTTGCATCCCGTTTTCAACAAGGCTTCACCCAGATAAAGCATCGGGGCAGTACCTACACCGCCACCAACCAGTAACACTTTCGTTTCGGGTGTTGCGGGAATGGTAAAGCCATGCCCCAAGGGCAGTACTACGTTAACTATGTCTCCTTTCTGTACGGTAGCGAGCTTGCGTGTCCCGTCGCCCACCAGCTGTACCAGAAACCATACCTCGTTCGCCTTTCTGTCTACATAATTAATGGAAATGGGACGACGCAGGAAAGTGGTGTTCGAACCGTCTACGCGAATCTCTGCAAACTGACCCGGAAGCATTTCCGGCAACGGATCAGATTGGGTCAACTTGATAAGAACATAGTTTGAATGTAACCGGATGTTCTCAGTGACCGTCAAATCTAGAATGTATTTTTTCATAAAAAATCGGGTAAATTCGTTTCTTACCTGCAAAGATAAGGAATTTACCCGATAACTAAATCAATGACCCTACCGAATACAGGACTCATTTGTCCGATTTAAATACCTGGTAGGTACCATTATCAAAGAATACTCTTATTTCGGTAATTTTCGGTTGAGGCTTTTCTATATACTTAACTTCCTCACGCACAACTTCTTTAGGGGTATAAAGAGGCGCTTCTGACCCATTTTCCCTGCGAAAATCGAAACCGACCGGAGCTATATCCACATTTTCGCGATTCTCAGGCTCCAGCATTTCGCCTTCACCATATAGCAACCAGTTGATATTGATATGAGGATAGGCTTTATGTATCCGCATGACAACTTCCAGACTGGGTTTGTTCCGTCCGTTAAAGATGTGCGACAAGGAAGATGTGGAAATTCCAATCTTCTCGGCAAACTCGGCATTGGTCAAGCCTTCCATTTGCATGATCTGTATAATCCGGTCTTTCATTTCCACGATAAATTTACATTTTGTCTATAGATACAAAAGTAATCCATTTGATTTTCATTTGCAAATTTACATATAGAAAAGTTTATATATATTTGTACAATAAAGGACTTTCCATATATTACAAATGTACTTATACAGATGTAAACGAAGACTCATATACTATGGAATCAACTTTAATGACATGAAATAATACATTGGTATTCAGTAATATATATATTATAATATGCATTTTACATCTCTATTTTCCCATTTCCAAGTTACCTATGTATATAAATTAAAGCCAAACATTAAAAAATAATATATAATTTACTGATTATAATATATATATTCATGAATAATCATAATGCATATATTTTAATGTACAAATACATATGTAAAAGAACAAAGTAATCTCCTGTCAAACACCAGATTATACATCAGTAAATCTTCAAAGATATACATTTACATTTATCATCGATTACATTTGTAAATAGCTATAGATGCTATTATGAATTTACATATGTATATACAAATGTAAAGTAATATTCGGACATGAACCTATTCCCAATAATACTTGGTGAGATTTTAAAATTTGTAGGCGAACTTATTCCTGCCCGCAAATTTTAAAATCTCACACCCTCAGAAAAACAGATTGAATTACTCACTTGATTTCACCCTACACGGAAAAAATATCTTTTCCATCAGGCATTCATATAGGCGTGTTTCACTTATCGATCATATAGGGGTATAAAAAAGCTAGGGGTATAAAAAAGCCGGACCTCCCAAAGGAAATCCGGTTTCTCCATAAAAAACCGTAAAATTCATTCAAGGAATCACGCCGGTTCAGTATCGTTCATAATATAGACATCCCATTCAATTCAATGAAGAATCATATAGACCAGTTCACGCAGCAAGTCCCCATCGGTAGCCGATGCGTTTCCCATACCTTTTGATTTGACGTCGCAGGTACGGATAGCTCCGATAATCTGCATCACTTTGACACCCGAATAACGGTGCATGGCGATAACGTAATCCTTTGCCTGCCACGGAGAGCGAAACCCGAGCTGGGCCGCTATTCCTTGATCTGATTTTTCGGGGGCATAGTATGCCAGCATCAGATTGGCAAAGAAATTGAACAAGACCGAAAGAGTAAGCTGCAACGGGTTACTTTTAGGATTTTCTTCAAAATATTTTACTATTTGATTTGCCTTAAACACATCTTTTGCTATTAATGCATTCCTCAACTCAAAATTATTGAAGTCTTTACTTATCCCGATATTCCGTTCGATCTGCTCGGGTGTGATACGCCGTACCCCTTTTGGCAAGGTGATAATTAATTTTTCCAATTCGCCTACCATCCGGTTCAGATCAGCCCCCACAAATTCGGCCATCATTTCTGAAGCTTTAGGTTCTATTTCTACCTGTTTACGCTTCAAATACGCCGAGATGAATCCGGGGAGCTGTGCATCTTTAATACGTTTTGACTCAAACAAAACACCAGCCTTTTCAATTTCGGCCGTCACTTTTTTTCTGCGGTCGAGTGTACCATGTTTATAGCAGAACACAAGGATAGTAGATTTAAGCGGCTTCTGAAGGTAATAAACAAGTCCGTCCAGATTCTTGAGATTCTGTGCCTCCTTTACCACCACAACCTGATATTCCGCCATCATCGGATAGCGACGGGCCGTATTGATAACAGATGCGATATCGGTATCAGCACCATAGACCACTGTCTGGTTGAACTCCTTTTCAGTATCGGAAAGGACCGTGTCCATGATATATTCCGAAATACGGTCAATATAGTAGTCTTCTTCTCCCATAAGAAAATAAACCGGAGCATACACCCTGTTTTTAAGGTTGCGTACTATTTCTTCGTATGTAGTATCCTTTGCCATCAGCAGTAAAATTACCAGTCAAATTTCAAGTGTTTCACTGTCTTTTTCTCTTCTATGATCATGCGCAGGGCATCGATTCCGATCTCCACATGTTCCTGTACAAAATTATGTGTTACCATATTGTCACTCTGCTCGGTCTTGACACCCTCGGGGGTCATCGGCTGATCGGAAACCAGCAGAAGTGCACCTGTTGGAATGTGGTTGGCAAAACCCGTAGTGAAGAGCGTAGCGGTTTCCATATCAACACCCATAGCACGGGTCTTCAGCAGATACTTCTTGAACTCTTCATCATGTTCCCAGATACGGCGATTAGTCGTATAAATGGTTCCCGTCCAGTAGTCGCGTGAATGGTCACGGATGGCCGATGATACGGCCCTTTGCAACATGAACGCCGGTAACGCAGGCACTTCAGGCGGGTAATAGTCGTTCGAAGTCCCTTCACCCCGGATAGCCGCAATAGGCAGAATGAAGTCGCCCAACTGATTTTTCTTATCAATGCCTCCACACTTGCCAAGAAACAGACAGGCCTTAGGATGGATGGCACTCAGCAGGTCCATAATAATAGCTGCATTAGGACTTCCCATACCGAAATTAATAATAGTGATACCCTCCGCATGAGCCGACGTCATATTGGCGTCACGCCCTAATACAGGTACATTGAAGCGGTCGGCAAAAAGCTCCACATACCGATTAAAATTGGTCAGCAGTATATATTCACCGAAGTCACCAAGCGCACGTTTCGTATAGCGGGGCAACCAGTTTGCTACAATTTCAGCTTTTGTTTTCATAATCTTTTCGTAATTTTGTTTTCGGATAATTGACAACCTATAATTGCAAAAGTAGTAAATGTTACCGTTAAACTTACCATCCTACTCATATAAAATAACCATCAGGGAAGGCAAAAGATTCATATTCGACACGCTCCGGAAAAAATACGTAGCACTGACTCCCGAAGAATGGGTGCGCCAGCATTTTACCCATTTTCTGCTGGAACAGAAAGGTTATCCCGCAGGGTTATTGGCCAATGAGGTACAGATAAACCTGAACGGTACCCGCAAACGATGCGATACTGTGCTTTACAAGAAAGACCTCACCGCCCGGATGATTGTAGAATACAAGGCCCCACACATAGAAATAAGTCAAGCCGTATTCGACCAGATTACCCGCTATAACATGGTACTGAAGGTAGATTACCTAATAGTGACCAACGGCATAAAACACTATTGTTGCCGGATTGACTACAGCACGAACAGATACAGCTTCCTTCCCGAAGTACCCGCATACGGTGACCTGTAAAAAAGATAAGGGTGGCGGACAGGAATGCATGCTTTCACACGCATCCGTTGTCCGTCACCCTTATTCATAATCCGTTCTCAGGATTCCTCCGTCATCAAACGGTCTCTCCCGCCTCTTTATTTACCGGTTTTAGTTTCAAGATGCTTTTCTTCGGTTACACCAGCCAACTCCGGATCGATCATGATACGGCCACAATATTCGCATACGATAATTTTCTTACGCATACGGATATCCAACTGCTTCTGTGGCGGAATCTTGTTGAAACAACCGCCACACGCATCACGCTGAACATAAGTGATGGCCAATCCGTTACGTGAATTCTTACGGATACGTTTGAAAGCTTGCAACAGACGGGGTTCAATGGTAGTTTCCAGATTCTTTGCCTTATCCCGAAGACGTTCCTCTTCCTGTTTGGTTTCGGAAATGATTTCATCCAGCTCATTCTTCTTCACTTCCAAGTCCTTCTTTCTCTCTTCCAGAAGTTCGTTACTCTTAACTATTTCTTCTTCCTTAGCTTTAATAGAAGCAGTATATTCCTTGATACGTTTCTCGCACAGCTCCACTTCCAGACTCTGAAACTCTATTTCCTTAGTCAGCACATCATATTCACGGTTGTTACGTACATTATCCTGCTGCCCTTTATACTTTTCAATAGAAGTTTTGGCTGCTTCGATTTCAATTTTCTTGGTAGCTACGTTCGACTTCAACTCCTCGATTTCATTCTTGATATTTTCAATACGTGTGCTCAAGCCGGTGACTTCATCTTCCAAGTCCTGCACTTCAAGAGGCAGTTCACCTCTCAATGTCTTGATCTTATCGATCTCAGACAACATGGTCTGCAACTGATAAAGCGCCTTCAGTTTTTCTTCAACGCTCATTTCATTGGGATCTTTCTTTGCTTCTTTAACCATAGTTCTATATTACAAATAATTGATAGGATTTGTATTGACACTGGTCATACCGACCTTAAGTACCGGAAACAAATCCTTTATGATTGAATAAAATATTTCCTGAGTATACTGTTCACTCTCATAATGGCCTATTTCCGCTACCAGAATACGGTCTTCGTAGAAGAAATAATCATGATACTTCACCTCACCGGTTATGAACACATCGGCTCCGCAGGCCAGCGCGCGCGGTAGCAGAAAGGCTCCAGCCCCGCCACAAAGTGCCACTTTCCGGATTTTACGTCCTCCGAAACGAGAATGTTTCACACAACCCACATTGAAAAGTTCCTTCACACGTAGTAGGAAATTACGTTCGTCTTCAGGTTCTGGCAATTCACCTACCACCCCCGAACCCACCTGATTCCATGAGTTTCGTAACGGGTACAGATCATATGCCGGTTCCTCGTACGGATGTGCCGCCACAAGAGCTTTCACAACACGCTCTTTACGGAAAGCTGGAAGTATGGTCTCAATCCTGACTTCGGGCTCCACATGAAATTCTCCCTTAGTACCGCAGTAAGGGTGTGTACCCTCACCGGCACGGAAAGTTCCCCTCCCTTCCAGATTATAGCTGCATGCATCGTAATTGCCTATGCATCCGCATCCGGCATCAAACAGAGCCTTGCGTACATCATCGGCCTTTTCCTGTGGAACAAAAGTCACCAGCTTCAGCAAAACATCCTCCTTGGGTTCCAGAATTTGGAGATTTTGCATTCCGATTTTCCCGGCAATCTTATAATTCACTCCCTGAGGAGCGTTATCCAAGTTGGTATGCATGGAAAAAACCACAATGTCATGCTTGATAGCTTTCATCACACAACGCTCGACATAGTCTCTCCCGGTAAGCGACTTGAAACCTTTGAACACAAGCGGATGATGAGAAATAACCAGATTACAGCTTTTCTCTATTGCTTCATCGATCACAGCTTCAGTAACATCCAGACACAACAATGCCCCTGTAGCTTCCGCGTCTGTCAATCCGATTTGCAATCCGGCATTGTCGAATCCGTCCTGCAAAGGCAGAGGCGCGAACATCTCAAGGGCACTTACAATTTCCTTAATTTTCATGTTTCGCGAAAATTTTCATGCAAAGATAAATAATTTTCGGAACATATTCCCGAACTATTCCGGCTATTTTTCTGATTTTTCATCATTTAAGACCGAATATACCGATCTTACAATTTGATTTTCTCCAAATCATCGGGCACCCAGACACGACCATCGAACTGACTCCGGGCTTCTTCCGTATACCTTTCTTTCCGGGTTTCCAGTGTTTTGTCTTCAGTATGATAGAGTAACAGATTACTGACATTCAACGTTGAAGCCAGACGTCCGGCGTCAAGCGCAGTACTATGGTGCTTTTCATAAGGCTTGAAACGATCTCTGTCAGCATATAGACAGAAGGCTTCCGACAAAAGCCAATCGGCCCCTTCCACATAACACCTGTTCTGTTCATTATAAGGTTCATCTCCCAAACAGACAAGCTTCTTGCCATCGGGCAACACCGCCAGAAAGCCAAATTGCTTTTCCTTGGTAGAATTGATATCGAAACATTGTAGTTTGAAGTCGGCAGCATCAAAGCACTCGCCGTCTTTCACTTCACAAAGCTCTATCCCATTACCCAGAAAGGCAACAATTTTTTTCGGCAACGTCATCCGGCAGATCCAATCGACTACCTGTATGACCTTATCATGCGTATAGACCTTGAACGTCCCCTGATATACCCCCTGTTGCATGCGTTGCGCAATGGTCCGGATTATCCAGATCACTCCCAATACATGGTCGGTATGTGCATGTGTAACAAACATCTCATGAATCTGTCCGATACTGATTCCTGACTTCTCAAGCTGTACCAATATGCCATTTCCACCACCGGCATCCACCAGCAGGACATGTCCACCATGTGACATGGCAAAACACGTATTATAACAATGAGTTACGGCGGCATTTCCCGTACCTAACATAATCAATTCCGTATGATTATCTGTTGTTTCCATATATCATCCTATGTAAAGAAACAGGGGAACACTTCTTTTTTATAAGAATGTTCCCCTACAAGTATTAAAATAAATCAATCTCACGTATCGTGGCTAAAATAACTTGACAAGTACGGCATCAATATGCCCGCGCGAACAATACACGACGAGCCGACGGCTTACCAGTAAGCATATCTACACCCGGAGTCAAGCTCTCTTCATCTGCTTCGAACGGAAGACAACGGATAGTAGCCTTGGTTTCCTCCTTTATACGGTCTTCCGTTTCCGGAGTACCGTCCCAGTGAGCAAGGATAAAACCACCCTTTTCAATCTGTTCCTTGAATTCATCATAAGTATCTACCTTAAAGATGTGTTCATTACGGAACTTCAGTGCTTTCTGGTAAATATTGCTTTGGATATCCTCCAACAGACTCTTTACATATTCTTCAATACCGTCACAACTGCGTGTCTCTTTTTCCAACGTATCACGGCGCATAACTTCTATAGTATTGTTTTCCAAGTCACGGCCACCCATAACCAGACGCACAGGAACACCTTTCAGTTCGTAATCGGCAAACTTGAATCCAGGACGCTTGTTGTCGGCATTGTCATATTTGACCGAAATTCCCATTTCGCGCAATTTTGCAGCAATCCCTTCCACTTTAGCATCAATCTGTTTAAGTTGCTCATCGTTTTTATAAATAGGAATAATGACTACCTGAATAGGAGCCAGATGCGGCGGCAACACAAGTCCGTTATCATCAGAATGTGTCATAATCAATGCACCCATCAGACGGGTTGACACACCCCATGAAGTTGCCCACACATAATCCAACTTATTGTTCTTGTCAACAAACTGGACATTGAACGCCTTTGCAAAATTCTGACCCAAGAAATGCGATGTACCGCATTGGAGGGCTTTACCGTCCTGCATAAGACCTTCTATCGTATAGGTATCCAAAGCTCCGGCAAAACGTTCGTTGGCCGACTTCACACCCTTAATGACCGGAACAGCCATGTATTTCTCAGCAAATTCTCCATATACGCGCAACATCTTCTGTGCTTCAGCTTCAGCCTCCTCACGAGTAGCATGAGCGGTATGTCCTTCCTGCCACAGGAATTCGGCTGTACGCAGGAACAGACGTGTACGCATTTCCCAACGCATAACGTTAGCCCACTGATTGATCAGGATAGGCAGGTCACGATATGAATTGATCCAATTCTTATATGTACTCCAGATAATGGTTTCTGAAGTCGGACGGATAATCAGTTCCTCTTCCAGCTTTGCAGCAGGATCTACAATGACTCCTGAACCGTCTTCTGCATTCTTCAGACGATAGTGTGTCACCACAGCACATTCTTTTGCAAAGCCTTCCACGTGTTCCGCTTCACGACTTAAATATGATTTTGGAATCAGCAGAGGGAAATAAGCGTTTACATGTCCTGTAGCCTTGAACATATCGTCCAACTGACGCTGCATCTTTTCCCAGATGGCATATCCGTAAGGCTTGATGACCATACATCCGCGCACCGGAGACTGCTCTGCCAGATCTGCCTTTACCACCAGATCATTATACCATTGTGAATAATTTTCACTTCTTTTGGTAAGTTCTTTCAGTTCTTTTGCCATAATTAGTGTATTTTTTTTCTTCTTTTGCTTTTTGGCGTTGCAAAAATATAAAAAAGGCGGATAAAGCCACCAAAAAAGCCAAAATTTATTTAATTCTGATAGTCAAAATACCACCAATAGGTATCTCCATACTCTCTACGCATCCTGTTTTTCTCTTCCTGAGGCAACTTGAATGTTTTTTGTAAAGCACAATATCCGGCATACCGCTCAAGCATAAGCGTATCAGCCACCTGCATAGGGAATCCGGAATGACCGGCAGCGTACATAATGAGAGCTTCCCTGTAATACCGGGGCAATTCCTCATCAGGTTCATAGAAATCGGCTACCGCCCTGGCAAATTCATCAAGCTCCTTATCGAGCAATAAGGCCGAAAGATAATAATCAAGGGCAGTAAATTTACCCGTACCCTTATAGCAGATATTACGCAAAAGTTCCTTGTGGCTTTCTCCGGCATACGGACGAACCCCCAACAGATAATATACGGAATCGTTGGTATAGCGGAGAATCCGGGTAGAGTCATTATCAAAAAAAAGCCCTTCGGAAGCATAATACTGGGGATACATGAAAAGTCTGTCACCCATTGAAGCCGTATGCGACATGGCAAGCGCACGTAGCGCCGTCAAGGTACGGGTAGCTTCCAACGAGCGTTCACCAACCTTCAAAACCTTCTCATAATTGCGCTCACGCAAATAACGTTCGGCTTCCAATTCATGATGGAATTTACGGTTTGAATTACCTATCAGCACTGTCATCATACATAACACGAACAGGATAAGCAGATTGGCATTCATGAGTGAAACAGGTGGAACCTCTGCATTCAATTTCTCCCTGAACAGCCGACGCAACCAGTATGTCACCAGAAAATAAACAAGCAGCACCAAAGGCAACAGCCATCCCCATCGGGTCTGGTAATTATCCATATAGACCGTATGCCCCACATCGGTCAAGGCACCCAGAATCAGACATGAAGGGAAATAGGCCCAGGCACGCACTTCACCTTTCAACCCCAGCAAACTGTTCACCCCCCACCGTAACAGAGCGAAAATCACTGTCAGGATCAAGGCTGTAGCCAACGGTGCATAAAGCGTTTTTCCATGGGCCAGAGAAAAGTGCAAGGCCTCCAACACATCACGTTGAAAGACATACAGATATACAAAGCTGAAAACAGAAAAAAGAAAGCCGCACACAACGGTCTGCATGCGAGCGGCTTTCTTATAATTGGGATGCATGTATTCACTCATAATTTTCATAATTGGCAGAAAAGAAGCCCAACGAGAATCCGGACTTTATTTCTGTCGTTTCAAAACTACTGCCGAACGGGCAGGTATATATAACTTAAGCCATTCCTTCTTTTCCTTGGCATACAGAGGATCGGCACACGTGAAATGGGATATGGTATCATCAGAGAATCCGAATCCCCCGAAAGCTTTGTTATCCGTATTCAACACCACCTTGTATTCACCTTTAGGAACCAGGAATCCGTAATCGGTAAACGAACGGGTAGGATTGAAATTAAACACAAATACCAGATCCTTACGGCGGTAAGCAAGTATCTGGTCGCCGTCATTATGCCATATCTCTACCACATCTGTCTTCTGGATATTTTTGACACTACGGATAAGATGTACCATAGCACTGTCAAAATCACCCAGATAATGATAACATAAATCCTTGTCGTCTACCAGATGCCACTGCCGGCGGGCATATTTATACGACCATCCATTTCCCTCACGAGGAAAGTCTATCCATTCCGGATGTCCGAACTCATTTCCCATGAAGTTCAGATAGCCTCCGTTTATAGTGGAAGCCGTAAGCAGACGTATCATCTTATGCAAGGCAATACCTCTTTCAACCACTCCGTTCTCATCACCTATCTTGAAGTGCCAATACATATCGGCATCAATCAAACGGAATATAATGGTCTTGTCACCCACCAAAGCCTGATCATGGCTTTCACAATAGGATATGGTCTTTTCATCTTTGCGACGGTTTGTCACTTCCCAGAACAAGCTTGAAGGTTTCCAGTCCTCGTCACGGCGCTCCTTGATAACTTTGATCCAATAATCAGGGATATTCATGGCCATACGGTAATCGAACCCGTAGCCACCGTCATTAAACGGAGCAGCCAGTCCCGGCATCCCGGAAACCTCTTCCGCTATGGTAATGGCTCTTGGGTTCACCTGGTGGATAAGCCGGTTTGCAAGAGTCAAGTAACAGATTGCGTTATCATCCTGATGCCCGTTGAAATAGTCACTATAGTTACAGAAGGCCTCACCCAGTCCATGACTATAATACAACATTGAAGTAACACCATCAAAACGGAACCCATCAAAATGGAATTCATCCAGCCAGTACTTACAGTTCGAAAGGAGGAAATGCAGCACTTCGTTTTTCCCGTAGTCAAAACATAGCGAATCCCATGCCGGATGCTCGCGGCGGTCGCCCGGATAGAAATACTGACAAGGATCGCCCGCAAAATTCCCTAAACCTTCCACTTCATTCTTGACTGCATGTGAATGGACAATATCCATAATCACAGCAAGCCCCATCTGGTGTGCCGTATCAATCAATTGCTTCAGTTCATCAGGAGTTCCGAAGCGAGACGACGGAGCGAAAAAGCTGGAAACATGATATCCGAAACTTCCATAATACGGATGTTCCTGGATTGCCATAATCTGGATACAATTATACCCATCCTTGACAATACGTGGAAGAACATTCTCACGGAACTCATTATAGGTACCTACCTTTTCGGCATCCTGCCCCATACCGATATGGCACTCATAAATCATCAATGGGGACACATTGGGTACAAATACCTTCTTCTTGAATTTATAAGGCTTTGCAGGCTGCCATACCTGAGCGCTGAATATCTTTGTCTGGTCGTCCTGGACTACACGGGTAGCCCATGCCGGAATACGTTCACCGCATCCGCCCTTCCAATAAACTTTCAGTTTATACAAGTCACCATGCTTCATCATTTTCCCGGGAAGGTTGATTTCCCAATTGTTACTGTTACGTACCCGCTTCAGCTTGAATTTAGGATCTTCTTTCCAACCGTTGAAGTCACCTATCAGGTATATTTCCGTAGCGTTAGGCGCCCATTCCCGGAATGTCCATCCCTTATCGGTATGATGCAATCCGAAATACAAGTAACCGGAAGCGAAATCCGAAAGGGTTTTCTTACCGGCAAGTTCCTTTTCCTTGTCTATGGCATGCTGGTGCCTACCTTCAATGGCTTGGGAGAAAGGCTCCAGCCACGGATCATTCTTAATGATGTTCAAAACTTCCTCCATAGTATTAGTTTTTTTATCAGACACGAACTTTTACAATAACTTTCTTTACGCCCTCAGGAGTTATCCCTGGGGCATGTCCGTCTTGCGGAAAGAAAATAGCAAACATTCCCGGTTTGATAGTCAAATAATCATTTGCCAGCCCCTTATAGAACGTAATGTCCTTTTCAACATTATATTCTTCTTCGGGTAGTTCCTCACGGGGGGTATACCCCATCACTTCTACGCCCGACAAAGGAATCTGGATATCAATAAAGTCATTGTGGGTTTCCAGCTTTGCCTCCTCCTTAGTCTTAGGACGAGCCTGGGCAAAATTAACCATCAGTTCATTTTCTTTCAAAACGAACTTCCCGATTTCATGGGCATCCAAGTCTGTCGACTTCAAAAATTCTACAGCCTGTACAAACAATGGATTCAAGGAAACATATTTTTCAATGTTCTCTAATTTGTCTACTATCATAACAGATTAAATTAAAGGTTCTTATTTCATTTATTCAAAATCATCTATCGTATAATTGATAAAATCGGCAAAACGTTTTAACTGCCTGAAAGCAGCCGCTATTTCATCCATAAAGTTCGGATTGTCATAAAAAGAATCCTGTATGTGGTAAGCGACCGAATAGTCCTTGCATTTCAGATATTGCGGATAAAGGAAATCTTTCGGGAAATTTCTTGGAAGAGTTTTCAGGTGCGACTCCCCGATTATCGGAAAATATTTCTTGAAGTCCGGATCTTCTACAATGGAACGGAACTCGTCAATATTGTCGTAAACCGACTGGCGGACAGCTTTCAACATACCGGGCAACATACACCAACCTCCCCCAGCCAGCATACAATTTCCCGGCTCCAGATGCAAGTAATACCCACAATGGTAGGATTTCTTCCCGTGGGCATTGATATAACCGCTGATGTATGTCTTGAACGGCGACTTGTCCGAAGAAAAACGGATATCCCGGTAAATCCGGAAAGTACAATCCTTAGGTTGCACATGTGCTATCGTTTCATCAAACAGAGCAATCCTCATAATGACAACCGACAACAACTCCTCAAACGTCTTTTGAACTTCCTGGTATTCGGGCTTGTGTTCATGAAACCACTCCCGATTGTTGTTTTTCGAAAGCCGTTTCAAAAAATCCAGAATTCCCGCTATTTCCATACAAATCCTTTATTTATATTTTTCTACAAATACAAACATACAAAATATATTTCATAGCACGAATAAAAATAGGATGATTTTACAATTCATCAATAATATCCAACAGATAGCGGTGGATTTTCCCGTTGGACGCCAAAACCTGAAAACCGGAATAAAAATCATCCCCTCCTTTGAAATCGGTCACCTTTCCGCCAGCGTTCTGCAAGATAATAGTCCCCGCAGCAATATCCCAAGGTCCCAGATAAGCTTCGATACGTGCATCGTAACGTCCGGCAGCTACATAACACATTTCAGCTGCCGCAGCTCCTGGAAGACGCAACGCCCCCACATTTCCATATAAACGTTCTACCAGGTGACAGGCCATAGGTTTATATGCCTGAAAATTGTAGGGAAATCCTAATGCAATAACGGCATCGTCAGCCACATCGACCCCCGACACATGGATTTCCTTGCCGTCCAGATAAGAAGGACTGCCTTTACAGGTCCAGAAACACTCATCGCGGCAAATTTCATATACCACTCCCAATAACAGTTCCTTCCGGTTCCGGAGGGCAATGCTCACACAATAAGGTGCATTGTCATGAATGAAATTTGTCGTACCGTCAAGCGGATCAACCAACCAGCAGAGTTCTTCACCGGTCAGACTTCCACTACCCTCTTCAGCAATAAAACCTGCTTCAGGGAGCAATTCCTTCAAGCAGGTTACAATTTTCTTTTCCGACTCCTTGTCAACGTAAGAAACATAGTCATGGGCATGTTTCTTTTCCACCCGTCCACGGTCAAAGCCTTTACGTTCATTCCGGATAAATACACCGACCTCACGGGCCAGCATACACACTTTCCTTGTCAGTTCCGATAAATTTTCCATCACTTCTTTTCCTCCAACAACCGTCCGTAACGATATGTACCCTGACGGATTACTTTTCCGTCGGCATCCGTCTCTACAAACGGGCCGTCCTTCTTACCCTGCTTGAAGAATCCTTCGAAACGTACTCCGTCCTTATTGACAATAGTTCCTTTTCCGTCTTCCTTGCCACGGACAAAGCTACCGGTATAGACCGATCCGTCTTTCATACGGAGCACTCCTTCACCTTCAGACATATTGTTCTTCCATCCGCCTTCATATTCATCTCCGTTTCCCCATTTATAACGACCTTGACCGGTACGCACATTCTTCCTCCAGTCACCTTCATATTCAGCACCGTTCGCCCAGATGAACTTTCCTTTTCCGTCCTGGAATCCGTTCTTGAACTGCCCTACATACTTGTCACCGTTCGGATAGATATACACACCCTCTCCCGTACGTTCGCCATCCACATAATCGCCTTCATAACGTTCCCCGTTCTGGAAGTAATAGATACCTTTCCCCTGTTGCACATCACTGTTCCACTCACCCACATACTTGTCGCCGTTGGTATAGTAAAAGGTACCTTTTCCCTGACGTTCCCCGTTCTTCCATTCGCCGTCATATTTGGATCCGTCTTCCCAAACCATGACGCCTTTCCCGTTCTTCAGGTCATTGGCCCATTCCCCTTCATACCGGGCACCACCTTTCCACATATACACTCCCTTTCCGCTACGCTTATCGCGATGCCAGGAACCCTCGTAAATATCACCGTTATAGTAAATCATTTTACCTTCACCTTCCTGAAAATCGGTATACCACATACCCTCATAACGGTTATTATTCATGAAATAGTAAGTACCCATTCCATGCTGCTGGTCCTGATACCAGTGCCCTACATATTTCTCGCCGTCGCTGAATGTATATGTACCTTCCCCCTCACGTTTGCCTTTTACATATTCCCCTTCATAAACGTCTCCGTTCTTAAAGACCGTCTTACCTTTACCGTTAGGACGTCGTCCTTTCAACTCTCCCGTATACTCTGAACCGTCTTTAAACTTATAATACCCCACCGACAACTGGGCCGATACAGAAGTACTCCCCAACATTATCAGGGAAAACAGCAAATATGCATATCTCTTATTCATTATTCTTCTTATTTTTCATTTTCACGTCCAAAATTAGCTTTTTCACCTAATCTCCGGCCATTTCATTACACTTTTTTACCTGCGACTACCGCTATTAAGTTTTCTTTACTAAAATATTTTTGAGCCAGAGCCAGAAGATCATCGGTTGTAGTCTCACGGACAGCCTCCAGCGAACGGTCGAAGAAATCCATGTCAAGTCCGGCCACTTCAATAAAAATCCACGCATCCGAAAGGGAAAAAGCGTTTTCATAGGAACGGCACATATCTCCCAACATATAATTCCTGACCATCTGGAGCTCTTCTTCTGGAACCTTTTCAGAACAAAGAGTGTCCATTTCGTTGAATATTTCCTGAATGACCGGCTCCATATATTCATTGGCAGCCTCCGTGCTAATTCCCAGAACCCCGATTCCAGGATAACATACCAATCCGGCATTGATACCGTAAGTATATCCCTTGTCTTCACGGATATTCGACATCAAGCGGCTTCCAAAATAACCACCGAACAAGGTTACCAACACACGCATCTTCAAATAATCGGGATGAGTACGGTTCACACAGAAACCTCCCATCTTCAATGAACTTTGTAGCGCATCTTCCTTTTCCACAAAAATTTTTCTTCTGACATCAGTGGTACAGATAAATGTATCTGCAGCTTCAGAAGCATGTCCGCTTCCCCATCTGTCGTTACCGAATGCCAGCTCTATACAACGGATAATTTCCGGAGTCACTTTTCCAGAGATATAGGCCGAACAGTTTTCCGAACGGTAATGATCCTGATAAAAGTTCCTAAGCACATCACTGTTGATTCTGTCATAATCTTCCAGTTCGGCATAACGTCCTAACGGATGAGTCTGTCCGAACAAGGCACGGTTCAATCGCTTGCGGGCAATCACCTCTACCCTTTCCGAATTGATCAGAAATTGCTGGCGGTTCATGTCGACCACCAGAGACAACTCTTTTTCAGGAAAGGTAGGTTCCTTCACCATCGAAGCAAGCAATTCGATTGTCTGAGGAAAATATTTTCCCAATGAATAAAGTGTAATGAATCCATGGCTGAATGATGAAGACACATCCAGGATTGCACCGTAATAATCCAGTTTCTCTGCTATTTCGGAAGATGTGAACCGGCGTGTCCCTTCACGTAACATACGGTTGGTAAAGATAGCCTGTAAAGGCTGGGTCTGAGCCCATTGTCCCCCTTTTACCAACAAGTCGAAACGTACCACATCCTCATCTCCTACCTGAATTATATTCAGCGGCATGCCATTTGCCATCATCCGTTTTTCGGGAGCAACAATAGAAAAATGCTCTATATTGCGGATTTCCGGAGCTTTTGTCCTGTCCAATACCATATTTATCCTTTATGACACGACAGAAATTCTTCGGCACGGGCCAAATCCTGCGGAGTATCAATTCCTATTGTTTCTACTTCACTGATACCGACCTTGACCGTATATCCGTTTTCCAACCAGCGCAACTGCTCCAGAGATTCAGCCAATTCAAGAGAAGACTGAGGCAGAGAAGTGATTTCTTTCAGTACAGACGCACGATAAGCATATAATCCGATATGCTTGTAATAGGTGTGCCCGGCCAACCATTCCCGCTTGTCTTTATTCCGCTGATAAGGTATAATGGAACGGCTGAAATACAAAGCGTTCATATTCTTGTCGACCACAACTTTCGGCGAATTAACGTTTTCCAAAGCATCAAACCCGTCGTCCGGAGAAAAAGGCTTTACCAAAGTGGCAATCTCAGTTCTGTCATCATCGAAACAGGCCTTTACCGCCTCCAGTTGGGAACGTTGGATAAAGGGTTCGTCACCCTGAATATTGACAACTACGTCAAAACCTTCACCTACTTTCGTGAAAGCTTCATAACACCGGTCGGTTCCACTTTTATGGTTGACAGAAGTCATCACCACTTTTCCTCCAAAAGATTTTACAGCAGCCTCGATGCGTTCATCGTCTGTTGCCACATAAGCTTCGTCCAAAACTCCTACTACCTGTTCATAGACTCTCTGTATCACCGTCTTTCCACCTAACATGGCCAATGGTTTAGCCGGGAAACGGGTAGAAGCATATCTTGCCGGAATAATCCCAATAAATTTCATTGCATTCTTATTTAGATTTATCTGCAAATTTATAAAAAAAATCTATTTTTGCATTCTAAACATTACAAATATGACTAACCGACATCATTGTATAATATGCCTTGGCTCCAATTATGAAGCATCCGCCCACATGGAAAAGGCTTGTAAGATATTAGATAAAATATTTACAGCTATCCAATGGGGGGAAGTCATTGAAACTCCCTCCGAAGGAGGGGTAGACAAAGGGAATTACCTGAACAGAGGAGCCATTCTGGTGACCGACAAAAATCCGAATCAGATCAGAAAAGACTTCAAGACCATCGAAAGCCAGCTGGGAAGGACAGAAGAAGGGAAAAAGGCCGGTATTGTCCCTATAGACATTGATCTGCTCAAAGTGGACGGAGTAATCATCAAACCAGCTGATTTCAACAAGAACTATGTACAACGGGTATTGAAGAGCCTACCTCACGGAAACGGAAAGATCCATTGAATAATCCCGCTCCAGCCTGGAATTATCCACCGGCCATTCTTATATAGCCTAGTCGGGTATAATGCACTCCATGACTTTCATATTGGGACATAATTCTGGCAGAAAGCAGATGTAACACATCATGCGTCTTGATTCTGTGGCTGTAGCAGCTCAACATCTCAGGACTCAGGCTACGTCCCGCCGCCTTGACCAAAAACATAAACCGGTTTCCGTCCCTATCGGCTGCAAGGACATTCTGGTCAACATAGAAATCCGGCTTGTACCGGTCTACCTGCAAACGGACATTCAATACAGTCAGGAACTGATCCTTCAGCCTGTCACCCACCTTCCCGATAAAATGGCTGACAGAAGCAATACGCCTTTTTTGTACTGTCAGCTCAAAATGGACCAATGCAAACATCTTAGCCAAATTTACCACAGAGTCATAACGTCTGGTATGTACTTCAAACTTATTAGCGAGCCACAATACATATGACGGATCGACATAATACACTTCAGCCAGTCTCTTTCCGCGGTATTTTCCAAATGGAATTATGTCATCCGACAGGCCATAACACGATTCGAATACGGAATTGTCGGCCACCTCAAGTTTCACGTTACAGTTCTGAAGAAGAACAAACGCCCTTTCGGCCGCAGACTCAAAAGTTACGGCCAATGTCCGGATATACAAAGGCTTTTCTTTTTTGGAAAAAATCCGCCAGAATCCATAATAAGGACGGTAAGGAGTGGCCATACTGATAACATACGTCCCGTTCTCCGAAGTCCTTCCCCGATTGAATTCATCTATACGACCGAAGACCTTATCCGCCATTCCGGGTGACAAACTATACAACGCACTGTTCCAGTCCATAAGTTCCTCCTTGCATTTTCTTGCAATTTATATAAAAGAAACGAAAAAACAAAGAATAAGACCGAATATAAAAAACGCCAGGGCAGATATCCGGAAAATTAGAATCCGAACAACCTGCCCTTCTATTGTGTAAGTCAATGACAAAGCAATCAGTTACTGAAAGAACGCATCATCCAGCTTTGCTTTATTTTCTGTAGATGTATCATTGTTCTGGTTTTCAGTTTCAGTCAGCTTATCCTGACACGGATCAAAGTCGTCCGGTATAGAAAATACTTCATCTTGCGAATACCCTAAAGATTTATCCGCATAAACCTTCTGCATATACAAGCCCCATACAGGCAATGCCATTGAAGCTCCCTGTCCGTCGCGCATGGTGTCAAAATGTATATCACGGTCCTCACCTCCTACCCAGCATCCGGATACAAGCGATGGAGTAAATCCCATAAACCATCCGTCGGCGTTACGGTTCGTTGTACCCGTCTTACCACCCATATCGGCAGTGATGCCATACAGACGGCGGACACGGTTACCTGTGCCTTCATTGATTACCGCGCGCAACATGACAAGCATCTTATAAGCACTCGATTCACTGATTACTTCATCCACCTGCGGAGTGAAATTGGCGATTACATTTCCTTCATTATCCTCGATACGGGACACGAATAAAGGCGCGGTACGAATACCACGGTTAGCAAAGGCCGTATAGGCGCTGACCATCTCTCCGACCGAAATCTCACAAGGGCCGAGGCAAAGGGAAACCGTAGGCTGGATATCCTTGTTCAATACCCCGAACGAATGGATAAGACGTACCAGAGCATACGGACTCAGACGACTCATCAGATAAGCTGAAATCCAGTTGTTCGAATTGGCCAGTCCCCATTTCAGGGTAACCACTTCACCATAATGTGCCTTTGAACTGTTCCGGGGTGACCAGGCGATACCATTCTCATCAAACAAGGTCTGTTCCACATTCCGCACCTTATCACATGGAGAAAAACCGTTCTCCATAGCCAATGTATACAAATACGGCTTGATGGTAGAACCCACCTGACGACGTCCTACCATAGCCATATCATATTGGAAATAGTTATAGTTAGGACCTCCTACATATGCTTTCACATATCCGGTAATAGGGTCCATTGACATAAATCCTACCCGCAGGAAATGCTTGTAATAGCGGATAGAGTCCATCGGAGTCATCAGCGTATCTTTCTCTCCATTATAGGAAAAGACCGACATTTCATATTTCGTATTAAAGGCTTTTCTTATCTCCGCCTCCGAACTGCCGTTTTCCTTCATCAGGCGGTAGCGTTCCGTCTGGCGCATAGAACGGTCCAGTATCGCATCAACCTCTTCCTGAGTAAGCACACTGGTAAAAGGTGCTGTCTTGCGTCCTTTCTTCTCTTTGAAAAAACGAGGCTGCAGATATCCCGCAATATGTTCGGCCACCGCTTCTTCGGCATACTGTTGCATTTTCGAATTGATTGTCGTATATATCTTCAGACCGTCGGTATATATATTATAATGTGAGCCGTCTTTCTTAGTATTTTTGGCACACCATCCATACAATGGATTAGTCTTCCATGCCAAGGAATCCTCATAATACTGCTGCATCTGCCAGCCCCGGTAATTACTTTTCCTTGGCTCCGAAGCCGTCATGATTCCACGTAGATACTCTCTGAAATAAGTAGCCAGACCGTCCTTATGGTCTACCGGATGAAAGTTCAGCACCAACGGCAAAGCCTGCAATGAATCACACTCTTCACGTGTAATGTATCCGGCCTTACGCATCTGGTCCAATACGGTATTTCTACGTCCTCTGGAACGTTCGTTGAAACGGCGCGGATTATACAATGAAGGATTCTTGCACATACCTATCAGCGTAGCAGCCTCTTCGATTGAAAGGTTTTTCGGATCTTTCGCAAAATAGGTTTTAGCTGCCGTCTTTATTCCGACAGCATTGTTTAGAAAATCAAATTTGTTGAGGTACATCGTAAGGATCTCTTCCTTAGTATAATAACGTTCCAGCTTTACGGCTATCACCCATTCGATAGGTTTCTGCAAAAGACGTTCCATCACATTGTCGGCCGTAGGAGAATAGAACTGCTTGGCCAGCTGCTGGGTAATGGTACTGCCGCCTCCGGCATGTTTCTGCATCAGGATTCCCCTTTTCACCACTGCACGCAAGAATGCACGCGCATCAATACCCGAATGTTCGCTGAAACGGACATCTTCCGTAGCGATCAGCGCATGGACCAGATTGGGCGACAGATCATTGTAACCTACATAAACTCGGTTCTCCTTGCTATATGACCACGTTCCCAACAACTGTCCGTCATCGGATATAATCTGAGTAGCAAATTTCAGATTCGGATTTTCAAGTTCTTCAACAGGAGGGACATATCCTATCCATCCTTTTGCAATAGCAGTAAACACAACCGCTACAGACAACACGCACAAGACCACCAAAGTCCATAAAACGTATATAAACTTCTTTCTCATGACAATTCTAAGATTCTTCTATAACTCTTTAATATTGTTCTTTTCCCAAAAAGCTGTCGCCAACTTAAAATGCAAAAGTAAAGAAAATCTTCGTAATACTATGTCACTTTATAAAAACTTCATTGAAATATCCCCAAAAGGATGGCAGTTTTATTTTTTTTCCCTAACTTTGAGCTTCGGTATTATAAAATCATCATAAAACCGTTAATATGGAAAATAGAAGTTTAGTTACTATTGCCAACCATTCGAAAGAACGTATCCTGTATCTATTGGAAATGGCAAGAGAGTTTGAAAAGAAACCGAACCGTCACTTGTTGGACGAAAAGATCGTTGCCACGCTTTTCTTTGAGCCGTCAACGCGTACCCGATTAAGCTTTGAAACAGCGGCCAACAGGCTAGGAGCTAAAGTCATAGGCTTTACAGATCCGAAAGTAACCAGTTCTTCTAAAGGAGAGACTTTGAAGGATACAATCCTGATGGTCAGCAATTATGCGGATATCATTGTCATGCGGCATTATCTGGAGGGTGCCGCACGGTACGCCAGTGAAATCGCACCGGTACCGATAGTAAACGCAGGAGACGGTGCCAACCAGCATCCGTCACAGACCATGTTGGATCTCTATTCCATATATAAGACGCAAGGAACACTCGATAATCTGAATATTTATCTGGTAGGCGACCTGAAGTACGGCCGTACAGTACATTCCCTGCTGATGGCGATGCGCCACTTCAATCCGACATTCCACTTTATCGCTCCCGAAGAGCTGAAAATGCCGGAAGAATACAAACTTTACTGCCGCCAGCATAACATCAAATACATCGAACATACCGATTTCACAGAAGACACGATTGCCGATGCCGACATCTTGTATATGACCCGTGTACAACGTGAACGTTTTACCGATCTGATGGAATACGAGCGTGTAAAGGATGTATACATTCTCCGTAACAAGATGCTTGAGAAGACCCGTCCGAACCTGCGTATCCTGCATCCGCTTCCCCGTGTAAACGAAATTGCCTACGATGTAGACAACAATGAAAAAGCTTATTATATCCAGCAGGCACAAAACGGACTGTATGCCCGCGAAGCCATCCTTTGCGACGTTTTGGGCATTACACTTGATGAAGTCAAAGCCGACACATTGAAATGAATCCAGAATTTCTAAAATCTTATCCATATGAATGAAAAGAAAGAATTACAGGTAGCCGCTCTTGAAAACGGGACTGTACTCGACCATATACCATCCGACAAATTATTTACCGTAGTTTCCTTATTGGATCTACAGCATCTGGACGCCAATATCACTATCGGAAATAATTTCGAAAGCAAAAAACTCGGGAAAAAGGGAATCATCAAGATTGCCGACAAGTTCTTCACCCCGGAAGAAATCAACCGTCTGTCGGTAGTTGCACCCAATATCGTACTGAATATCATACGCAACTATGAAGTGGTTGAAAAGAAAAAGATTGTGATGCCCACCGAACTGAAAGGCATCGTAAAATGCAACAATCCCAAATGCATCACCAACAATGAACCGATGGATACATGGTTCGATTTGATTGACAAGGAAAAAGGTCTCATCAAATGTCATTACTGCGAAAAAGAACAGCAGATAGATAACATCAAACTGGTTTAGGATGAAACAAGACTGGAAGCCTGGCACAATGATTTACCCGCTACCTGCAGCATTAGTAAGTTGCGGCAGTAACGAAGAGGAATACAATATCATCACAGTAGCGTGGGTTGGTACAATCTGTACCAATCCACCCATGTGTTACATATCGGTAAGGCCGGAACGTCATTCTTATCCTATCTTGAAAAAGAATATGGAATTTGTCATCAACCTTACCACAAAAGACATGGCTTTTGCCACCGACTGGTGTGGCGTGCGTTCCGGAAAAGACTTCAACAAGTTCAAAGAAATGAAGCTTACCCCCGGCAAGGCTACAGTGGTAAATGCCCCCATCATAGAAGAATCCCCCCTCTGCATAGAATGTAGGGTAAGGGAAATCGTTTCATTGGGATCGCATGACATGTTCATCGCCGATGTGGTCAACATAAAGGCCGATGAAAAATACCTGGATTCCGAAACAGGTAGATTCAATCTCGCACAGGCCAACCTGCTGGTTTATCTCCACGGAGGTTACTATGAAACCGGCCCCAAGATCGGGAAATTCGGATGGTCGGTTGAAAAAAAGAAATAGAGCCAATGAAATACGCTGCCTTTATCTTATCCTGCATGTTTGGACTTGCCTTCACAGAAGGACAGGCACAAGAGCACTTCCGGAGCACATCACGTGATCCGAAGATAAATGTGGGAATAAAGGCTGGATTCAATTCGTCCATGTATTTCCTGGACGAATTGTCAATTGGCGGAAAAGAGATGAGCAACATACAGAACAACTATAAAATAGGCTATCTGGGAGCATTGTTCTGCCAGTTCAATCTTAAAAAGCATCATTTTATCCAGACGGAATTTTCATACAATATATCCAACGGAAGTATTGCCATTCCTCACACAGGCGACAATACGTCATACCTGACAGGAGGCGCCCTGATCAAGACAAGAATACATTCCATCGATATGCCGATACTATACGGATATAAATTTGTTGACGCATATCCTTATGGCATGTCATTCTTCCTAGGTCCCAAGGTAGCTTACATCTGGAGTAAGCATACAAAAAACGAACATTATGGCTTCTACCAGCAAAACATAACGGAAAGCCTTCACCCCCTTTATTTCAGCGGGGTCATCGGCTTGGCGGTAAATGTCGGGAACATCTTTTTTGACTTCCGCTACGAAGCCGGATTCCATAACATCACCAAATCCATCGTATACGACAAAGAACTGACTCAGGCCCCATATAACGAATACGACATATGCCTGAAACGGACCAGGAATGTCTTGAGTTTCTCATTGGGAGTTATATTTTAGATATAGATTTATTTATTTTAATCAACAGACATCATGAAAAGAGACGATTTGATTTTCGACATTATTGAAAAAGAACATCAACGCCAGTTGAAAGGCATTGAATTGATTGCTTCTGAAAACTTTGTAAGTGACCAGGTAATGCAAGCTATGGGCTCATGCCTTACCAACAAATACGCAGAAGGTTATCCCGGCAAACGCTATTACGGAGGATGTGAAGTCGTAGACCAAAGCGAACAGATTGCAATAGACCGCCTGAAGCAGATATTTGGAGCCGAATGGGCAAATGTACAGCCTCACTCTGGAGCACAGGCCAATGCAGCCGTATTCCTGGCCGTACTTAATCCGGGCGATAAATTCATGGGACTGAACCTGGCTCATGGCGGACACCTGTCACACGGTTCTGCAGTAAACACATCCGGTATCATCTATACTCCCTGCGAATACAACCTGAACAAAGAAACCGGTCGTGTTGATTATGACCAGATGGAAGAAATTGCACTCCGTGAACATCCTAAAATGATCATTGGCGGCGGTTCGGCCTACTCTCGTGAATGGGACTACAAACGCATGCGCGAAATAGCCGATAAGGTAGGCGCCATCTTTATGGTCGACATGGCTCATCCTGCAGGACTGATTGCAGCAGGCTTACTCGACAACCCGCTGAAATATGCCCATATCGTAACATCCACCACCCATAAGACTCTCCGTGGCCCTCGTGGAGGTGTAATCCTGATGGGAAAAGATTTCCCGAACCCATGGGGAAAGAAAACACCGAAGGGAGAAATCAAAATGATGTCCCAGCTGCTTGATTCAGCTGTATTCCCGGGAATCCAGGGAGGCCCGCTCGAACACGTCATTGCAGCCAAGGCCGTAGCTTTCGGTGAATGTCTGCAACCCGAATACAAGGAATATCAGAAACAGGTGCAGAAAAATGCAAAGGTTTTGGCACAGGCTTTGATGGACCGTGGATTTACAATCGTATCGGGAGGTACAGACAACCACTCCATGCTCGTCGACTTGCGCTCCAAATATCCGGATCTGACAGGTAAGATGGCAGAAAAGGCACTGGTTGCAGCTAACATCACCGTCAACAAGAACATGGTTCCATTCGACACCCGTTCGGCATTCCAGACCTCAGGAATCCGGTTAGGTACACCGGCCATTACAACCCGTGGTGCCAAAGAAGACCTGATGTACGAAATTGCAGGAATGATCGAAACCGTATTATCGAATGTTAATGATGAAGCTGTAATTGCATCAATCCGTGCAAGAGTTAATGATACAATGAAAAATTATCCTATATTTGCATATTGATTCATGATGGTTTTCCATCATGATGGGATTATGACAAACTAAAATGGAAGAATGATGAGAAAAACTGGTTTTATGGCTATATTATTGAGCACAAGCTTGATATTTAGCGGATGTGGATCAATGAGCAACACGGCGAAAGGCGGCCTTATAGGAGCCGGTAGCGGAGCTGCTCTAGGAGGCCTGATCGGTGGTGTGATCGGTCATGGCAAAGGTGCCGCCATCGGTGCCGCAGTCGGAACCGCTGTAGGTACAGGAGCCGGTGTACTTATCGGTAAAAAAATGGACAAGGCTGCTCAGGAGGCTGCAGAAATTGAAGGAGCCCAAGTGGAGCAGGTAACAGACAACAACGGATTACAGGCCGTCAAGGTTACCTTCGACTCAGGCATTCTGTTTAACACAAGCAGTGCAAGCCTAAGTACCGAAGCCAAATCGGCATTGAGCAAGTTCGCCAACAATGTACTGAACCAAAACCGTGATATGGATGTAAACATCTACGGATATACAGACAACACCGGGTGGAAAAACAGTACAGCGGAACAGAGTGTCCAGAAAAACCTGGCACTTTCCCAGGAACGGGCCCAAAGCGTAGCTACCTATCTGTTAAGTTGCGGAACGGAATCTTCACAGATCAAGACGGTAGAAGGCCAGGGTGAAAGCAATCCTGTAGCCAGCAATGATACCGAAGCTGGACGTCAGGAAAACCGTCGTGTGGAAGTGTATATGTATGCCAGCCAGGAAATGATCCAGCAGGCTGAAGCAGGCACATTGAAATAAAACTTCATTCCAAAAAGAAAGAAGGTACAGGAAAGCATCTTTCCTCTACCTTCTTTCTTTTTGACTTTATCATAAGAAAATTATGAACGTAAAAAACATATTCAAATACCTACGTTATCTTCTGATAGCATTTTTCGGATCAACTATCCTGTCGGTCATTGTACTAAAGTTTGTACCCGTCTATGTCACCCCTCTTATGATAATCCGGTGCGGCCAGCAGATAAGCCAAGGTGAAAAGCTGAAAATGAAGCGCCATTGGGTCCCTAAAGAAAAGATATCCAGACACCTTCCGATGGCTGTCATTGCTTCTGAAGACAACCGGTTTGCCGAACACTGGGGATTCGATTTTATTGAAATCAGGAAAGCAGTCAAGGAAAACAAGACCCGGAAGAAAGCAAGAGGAGCAAGTACCATCAGCCAGCAGACAGCCAAAAACGTATTTCTTTGGCCCCAATCGTCATGGGTAAGGAAAGGCCTGGAAGTCTATTTTACCCTCCTCATCGAATGTTTCTGGAGCAAGGAACGCATTATGGAAGTATATCTGAATTCCATTGAAATGGGAAACGGAATATATGGAGCCCAAGCCGTTGCAGAAGAACACTTCGGTACATCCGCAAAAAAACTGACGCGTTCCCAATGTGCCTTGATAGCTGCCAGCCTGCCCAATCCCATCAGATTCAATTCGGGGAAACCGAGCGCTTACATGTACAAACGTCAGAAACAGATCATGCGCCTGATGCGACTTGTCCCAGCTTTTCCACCTAAGGACAAAGATCTGTCCGACAGATAACAACCATGATACACATCCTATTCCTTTTCCCCGGCTTCAATTTCAGGATCTCCTTTCAGAATAGGAAGGGTCAGATGGTATTGTACAGCCATAATACGTACCAGGAAAACCACAATTCCCCCTACAACCTGAGCACCAAATGCCTCCATTTTAGCCCGAAGACAAAGCCAATAGGCCAGGCCACCGGCTACACAAGCCATTGCGTAGATTTCCTTACGGAAAATCAACGGAATTTCATTGATGAAAACATCCCGGATAACACCTCCGGCCGCTCCTGTAATGCTCCCCATTATGATTGCAACCCAGAAGGGATATCCTAACGATAGACTTTTACTGCACCCCACAACCGTAAACAAGGCCAGTCCGATCGTGTCGAAGATAAAGAATGTATTGTTGAGCTTGATCAGATATTTGCGGAAAATAATCACGAAAAACATGGCAAAGGCTGTACAGATCAGATAAATCGGATCTGTCATCCATACGGGAGTTACATCGAGCAGTACATCCCGTATTGTTCCCCCTCCTATCGCCGTTACAAAGCCTACAATATAGGCTCCGAACCAGTCGAAACGCTTGGCCGACGCCAAGCGTATACCACTGATAGCGAAAGCGAACGTCCCAATAAAATCAAGTATCTGGACAAATGACGGCATTATTATCATATTTCTTCTTGTTCTTTATTCCTTATTTTTCACGAATCAGGAAATCACCATGCATAATTGAATCCGAGACTCAACAACTCCTGCAACTGGAAATAACTGTCGCCCTCTTCACGGGTTACAGAATCATCAAAACGCGCATGTACAAACAGTTTCGTAGAGAAATATTTGTTAAAGGCGAAAGTAAAGGTATTTTCCCATTCCGAAAGTACCTGTTCATAATTCGTCGTATACGAGAATCTGGACTCCCACATCAGATTGGAATAGATGCTCCACTTGACGGTAGCCTCCACACGGGAACCTAACTGGCTCCGTGTCTTATGCCCTGCCTTCACATTGAACTTGGTAGGATCCACCCGGTCGCTCATTACACTATAGAAAGTATAGTTCAACGGATTCAGCAACACAGACAAATTACAGACTCCATCCTTCACATACTTATAGTCCATACCAAGACCGAGGTTCAGTTCGGCTGGAGAAAGCAATGACGATACCAGATTATCCGAGTTCGTATCATACTTGGAAAAGAACTGGGTCTTGAATTCTCCCGACAAGGTATAGTACCAGTTGGCTATCGCCCTATAACCGAGCTTTGAACTGATACGGAACAAATCATCATTGGTCTTGTACTGATGAACCGTATCTGAAGGAGCCGTAACAAACCCCAATTTCCATTCAATCTTATTCTCGAACTGCATACGCTGCTTGTCATCATAATTGAACTGCCAGGTAAGACCCGAAATCAATGCGACAGTACTTTCACCTCCTTTATACCAGTTGTCAGATATATAATTCTGCGAGCCTTGGATATATCCGCTACCTCCCACAGTCCAGAAATTAGGCTTCAACACCATCAGATCCTTTTCGCTTACCTGCTGTACTCTTTCCGGCGTGAGCAGATTCATGACTTTCTCCTTCTTCGGCCGGGTCACAATCATCCTGTCGTCCAAAGGTTCAATGTCTTCGAAGTTCGTTTCATTCTTCTTCACCAGATTGGGATACTGCAAATAGAAGCTCAGCAACTGTTTGTTTATGGCCCTATCCACATCCGCAGTATGGGTCAGCCGCGGAACCTGAAACAACGAATCCTTTAATGGATTCTCTTTCTTTATAAAAGGAATGACAGGCTCCCATCCTTCAATGGACATAGCCTGTTCTATCGGTGCCGAATAATAGGTGGCCGGCATTGCCAGCTTATAGAAATCGGCGTCCGACCGGATTCTATCCGGAGCACTGTATATATAGATGTCATCCCAGCGCTCGGTCATCGCATCCCGATAATTACGGTAGTTTTCCAGAATCCGATAGAATTGCCTGATGGTTGAAACGGTCTTGTCGGGATATGTCGCCAGATTCACTCCTGCAGCCGGTGCCGTAGTCCTGACCTCCTGCTGTCCGTACTGACGGTTCTTCATATCCGTTCCGGCATGTGCCAGCAATAAATTACCTGCTAAAAAAACTACTGATAATAACAGTCTTGATCTTTTCATATTTCTCTTATAAAAGCTATTTTCATGCAAATTTAAAACTATTTTCAATAGGGCATGTAAAAGATCATACTTAAATATAGAAAAATAGTCTGTTCCTGACCGTCCGGATATACAATACGGGCAGTCATATCCGGCCAGACACAATGTCGTTCCAGTCATCTTTTCAATGTTTTCGCAATTTATTATGCTTTGGATTCGGCTTTTTTTTATAATTTTGCAATTTAGAAAAATAGTGTGACAAAAATTTATCTTAAAATAGAAAGATTGTGGCAGAAACAAAGTACATTTTCGTAACTGGTGGTGTAGCCTCTTCACTGGGTAAAGGCATTATTTCATCATCAATCGGTAAGTTGCTGCAAGCCAGAGGCTACAGCGTAACTATACAGAAGTTCGACCCGTATATCAACATCGATCCGGGAACATTGAATCCATATGAACATGGAGAATGTTATGTAACCGTAGACGGACATGAAGCGGATCTTGACTTAGGACACTATGAACGTTTCCTGGGCATCCAGACAACAAAAGCGAACAACATTACTACCGGACGAATCTACAAGAGTGTAATCGACAAGGAACGTCGTGGTGACTATCTGGGAAAAACCATACAGATAATACCACACATCACTGACGAAATCAAGCGTAATGTAAAATTGCTGGGCAATAAATATAAGTTCGACTTTGTCATTACGGAAATCGGAGGAACCGTAGGCGACATCGAATCATTACCTTATCTGGAAAGTATCCGCCAGCTGAAATGGGAGCTGGGCAGAAATGCACTTTGTGTACACCTGACATACGTTCCGTACCTGGCCGCCGCAGGCGAACTGAAGACCAAACCGACCCAACATTCCGTAAAGGAACTCCAGTCGGTAGGTATCCAGCCGGATATCCTGGTATTACGTACAGAACATCCCCTGAACATGAACCTGAGAAAAAAGGTAGCCTTATTCTGTAACGTAGACGAAAGTGCAGTGGTCCAGTCAATGGATATGCCGACCATTTACGAAGTGCCTCTCCGCATGCAGGAACAGAACGTGGATGTAACCATCCTCCAGAAAATGGGATTGCCGGTAGGTGAAGCTCCCGACCTGAAATCATGGAAAGACTTCCTGGACCGCCGTCACCGTGCCACAGAAGTGGTAAAGATCGGCCTGGTAGGAAAATACGACCTGCAGGATGCCTACAAGTCTATTCTGGAAGCCCTTTCACAGGCTGCCACATACAATGACCGCAAAGCTGACATTCATTTCATCAACAGTGAAAACCTCAACGACTCCAATGTAGAGGAAAAGCTGAAGGATATGGACGGAATCATCATCTGTCCGGGATTCGGCCAGCGTGGTATCGAAGGCAAGTTCGTAGCATTGAAATACTGCCGTACACACGACGTCCCCACTTTCGGTATCTGTCTGGGTATGCAGTGTATGGCCATCGAATTTGCCCGTAACGTATTGGGTTATGCCGATGCCAACAGCCGCGAAATGGATGAAACGACACCTCATAATGTAATCGACATTATGGAGGAACAGAAATCCATTACGAATATGGGTGGAACTATGCGTCTGGGAGCCTATGAATGTGTACTGGACCCTAATTCCAAGGTTTATCAGGCATATAAATCGGAACACATCCAGGAACGTCACCGCCACCGTTACGAATTCAACAACAATTACAAGGAAGAATATGAAAAAGCCGGTATGAAGTGCGTAGGTATCAACCCCGACTCCAACCTGGTTGAAATAATCGAAATACCTACTCTCAAATGGTATATCGGTACACAGTTCCATCCGGAATACAGCAGTACCGTACTGAAACCACATCCCTTGTTCTTGTCGTTCATCAAGGCTGCTATTGATAAATAACAGAAAACTAATTTGAAAACTATACGAAATGGATAAAAACACGTTAGTGGGATTTGCTCTGATCGGTGCGGTCATTATAGGCTTCGGCATTTATAACCGTCCCAGTCAGGAGGAAATGGAGCGTGCACAGCACTATCAGGATTCAATCCAGAATGTCATGCAGAAACAGGAAGAAGCGCACAAGCAGCAGGAAGCTGCCGCCGCCAAGATGCAGACCGTCCGGTTGGATTCTACATCACAGTTCTTCCAGGCATCTCAAGGTACAGAACAGTTTACCGTATTGGAAAACAACCTGCTTCAGGTTACTTTCACCAATAAAGGAGGCCGTGTATGTAAGGCTATGCTGAAGGAGTATAACGACCAGAAGAAACAGCCTCTGGTCCTTTTCGACCAAAAGGATGCAGCCATGAACATCGGGTTCGACGGAAAAACGGAGAATCTGATAAGCGGCAACATGTATTTCCAGGCAACAAACGTTACAGATTCTACCGTAACGATGCGTGCCAATGCTGCCAATGGAGGTTATCTGGACTTTACATACCGCTTGCTGCCAGATTCTTATGTATTGGACTTCACCGTACAGGCAACCGGACTGCAGAACTTCTTCCCGTCGTCTGCCAAAAGCATGAACATAGACTGGAGCCAGCGTGCCCGCCAGATGGAAAAAGGATATACCTTTGAACAGCGCTATACCTCGCTCACCTATAAACCTGTAAACGACAGCTTTGATTACCTGAGTGAAACAAAGGACGAAAAGGAAACCGTTCCGGAAGCATTGGAATGGATTGCGTTCAAGAACCAATATTTTTCTTGCGTGTTCATCGCAGAAAATAATTTCGAGAACGTAACGCTCGAATCGAAAATGGACCAGAAAGGAAGCGGCTACATGAAAAGATACCAGGCCGACATGACAACGTCATTCGATCCGTCGGGAGCCAAACCAAGCCGGTTCCAATTCTATTTCGGGCCGAACCATTACAAGACATTGCTGGCTACCAACAAGCTGACCTTCGACAATAAGGATCCGGAACTGGAAGACCTCGTCTATCTGGGATGGCCTATCATACGTTGGATCAACCGCTGGTTCACCATTAACCTGTTCGACTGGCTGTCGGGCTGGGGACTCGGTATGGGAGTGGTAATCCTGCTCATGACATTGATTGTTAAGATTCTGGTATTGCCTACAACCTACAAATCATTCATGTCATCGGCCAAGATGAAGGCCTTGAAACCATACATTGACAAAATCAATGAGAAATATCCGAAAAAGGAAGATGCTCTGAAGAAGCAGCAGGAAACCATGGCACTCTACAGCCAGTATGGAGTAAGTCCTATGGGTGGGTGTCTGCCTATGCTGATCCAGACCCCGGTATTCATGGCACTCTTCTTCTTTGTACCGAATGCCATTGAACTCCGTCAGCAGAGTTTCCTTTGGGCCGACGACCTGTCAGCCTATGACGACCTGATCCACTGGAGTACGGAAATTCCGTTGCTAGGCAACCATTTGAGCCTCTTCTGTCTGTTGTTCAGTCTGGCTACAATTGTCAACCAGGTCATCATGATGAAACAGCAGGATACAGGAGCCAATCCTCAAATGGCGGCAATGAAATGGATGATGTACATCATGCCGGTCATGTTCTTCTTCATTTTCAATGAATATGCATCCGGATTGAGTTATTATTATTTCATATCCAGCTTGATCAGCATTATCATCATGTGGGTAATGCGCAAGATGACAGACGAAAAGAAACTGCTTGCCCAGCTTGAAGCCAACAAGAAGAATCCGACCCAGATGAAGCGGGGCGGACTGATGGCAAAACTGGAAGCCCTCCAAAAGGAACAGGAACGCTTGCAGAAAGAACGCCAGGAACGTATGAACGGCGGGAAAAGATAAACAGACACATCTTTTGACATAACACAAAAAAGCTCCGAAGACATCTTCGGGGCTTTTTTATTGTTATACATGACTACCACTAGCCGACAAACCGACCAATAACAGCCTCCGTATTTTCCCATTTATCACTTTTTTACTACCTTTGTTCCACCTAAAAAACAAGAGAATTATGAAAAGAACTGATTTAATGGCAATGACTGCCGCCATGATCATGGCTGCGGCTCCAGCCGCAGCAGCCGGACCTTCAGAAGAGAATGTTCCGGTTATCGGCCGGCAGGAAATCACCATCAAGGACGGACGGATGACACCCGAAGCCCTTTGGGCAATGGGACGTATCGGTGGATCAAGTGTTTCTCCCGACGGTAAACATATCGCCTACACCGTTTCTTATTACAGTGTCAAACAGAACAAAGGACACCTGGTCATTTACGTAATGGACGCCGACGGCAGTAACAATACCCTGCTCACTACCACAGCTGCCAGCGAAGGAGATCCGGTATGGATCAAGGGAGGAAGCAAGATAGCTTTCCTTTCGAACGGACAGATATGGGAAATGAATCCCGACGGCACCGACCGCAAGCAGTTGTCGGACTATGCCGGCGGTATAGACGGATTCTCTTTCTCGCCCGACGGAAGCAAGGTTCTGTTTATCTCACAGGTGAAATACGGAGAACGTACCGTTGACAAATATCCCGACTTGGACAAGGCATCGGGAAGAGTAATAGATGAGCTCATGTACAAGCATTGGGATGAATGGGTAGAAACCGTTCCGCATCCGTTCGTTGCATCATTCGACGGCAATCAGGTGGGTGAAGCGACCGACCTGTTGGAAGGAGAACCTTATGAATCGCCGATGAAACCTTTCGGAGGTATCGAACAGCTGGCATGGAGTACCGATTCAAAACAGATTGCCTATACTTGCCGTAAAAAGACCGGACTGGCTTATGCTGTATCGACAGACTCTGATATCTACCTGTATGACGTAGCTACCAGACAGACCCGCAACCTGTGCAAGGAAGACGCAACCGACAAGAACATGGGTTATGATACAAATCCCAAATTCTCACCCGACGGTAAAAGTATAGCATGGCAGAGCATGGAACGTGACGGCTACGAAAGCGACCGTAACCGCCTGTGCGTAATGGACCTGCAGAACGGGAAAAAGACCTATGTTACCGAATCATTCCAGTCGGGAGTAGACGACTACTGCTGGAACCCCGACAGCAAGACGTTGTACTTTGTAGGGGTATGGCACGGTACCAGCATGATATACAGCACAAACCTGAAAGGTGAAGTGAAACAACTTACCGACGGTATGTACGACTATGCTTCAGTAACAATGCTCGACAACAAGCAGCTGCTTACCAAACGTCATTCTATCAGTGAGGCCGACGAACTGTTCACCGTCAACCTGAAAAAGAAAAATGAAGTAACCCGTATTACAAAAGAAAATGACCACATTTTCAACCAATTGAAAACCGGTAAAGTAGAAGCACGCTGGACCAAGACGGTCGACGGGAAGGACATGCTCTCATGGGTCATCTACCCGATCAACTTTGATCCGAACAAGAAATATCCTACCCTGCTCTTCTGTGAAGGAGGCCCTCAAAGTCCGGTAAGCCAGTTCTGGAGCTACCGCTGGAATTTCCAGATCATGGCAGCCAACGATTATATCATCATCGCACCTAACCGACGCGGACTTCCGGGCTTCGGTATGGAATGGCTGGAAGAAATCAGTACCAATTACGGCGGACATTGTATGGACGACTACCTCACTGCCATTGATGACATAGCCAAAGAACCTTATGTAGACAAGGACCGTCTGGGCTGTGTAGGAGCCAGCTTCGGTGGATACTCTGTATACTGGCTGGCCGGTCACCACAACAAACGCTTTAAAGCATTCATCGCCCACGACGGATTCTTCAACATGGAGCAGCAATACCTGGAAACAGAAGAGCTCTGGTTTACCAACTGGGATCTGGGCGGTCCGTACTGGGACAAGCAGAATCCGGCCGTACAACGCAGCTATGCCAACTCACCTCACCTTTTTGTAGACAAATGGGACACTCCTATACTCTGCATACATGGAGAAAAAGATTACCGTATACTCGCCTCACAAGGCATGGCGGCATTCAATGCGGCCAAACTGAGAGGTATACCTGCCGAACTGCTGATTTTCCCCGATGAAAACCACTGGGTACTGAAACCGCAGAACGGTATCTTATGGCAGCGCACTTTCTTCAGCTGGCTCGACAGATGGCTGAAACCGGCAAAATAAAATAACAACCCATTCATAATCAAACCCGCTAAAAACCAAACAAAAATATCATTATGGAAATAACCAGCGCAGAATTTGTTATAAGTAACTCACGCGCCGACATGTGCCCGAAAACCGATTATCCGGAATATGCATTCATCGGGCGTTCCAATGTCGGCAAGTCTAGCCTGATCAACATGCTGACCAAGAATCCGAAACTGGCTATGACCTCTTCCACTCCTGGAAAGACCTTGCTAATCAACCATTTTCTGGTAAACAAGGAATGGTATCTGGTGGATCTGCCGGGATACGGCTATGCCCAGCGCGGAAAAAAGATGATGGAAAAGATCCAGAAACTCATCGAATATTATGTGCTGGAACGGGAACAGATGACTTGCCTGTTTGTATTGATAGACAGCCGCCTCGAACCGCAGAAAATAGACCTGGAATTTATAGAATGGTTGGGTGAAAACGGAGTTCCTTTCGCCATTATCTTTACCAAAGCCGACAAGCAAAGCATAGGAAAGACAAAGCAAAATGTGGACCGCTTTATGGAAGTGCTGAAGAAGCAATGGGAAGAACTCCCTCCTTACTTTATATCCTCGGCAGAAAAAAAGACCGGTAGGCAGGAAATTCTGGATTACATAGAAGGAATAAACCGCTCACTCAAATAATAATAAGGACATCTTATTAAATCATATTTACGAGGCCTGTATGCAACCACATACAGGCCTTTTTTCAAATACCAAGGCCTGTACATGGAAACGTCAGGTCATTTCATCCCGGATATCAAGATCTTTTTCCAATAAATTCAAGTTCTTTTTGCAGAAAGAACTTGAATTTATTGGAAAAAGGCCATAGCGTTTTACCACCCTTATATCCGCTCCCGGACGATTTAATGCAGATTAGCTTGCTTTATTTGGATTTATTTTTTAAATTTGAGACAGACCTATGAAAAACCACATTCTATTTTCAACACAAAAGAAGTTCTATCACAATACAATTGATTCCATAAACTTATGTTGAACTAAAAAATAGAGCCCTATGAGAAAGTATTTAGCAGAAATGATCGGAACTATGGTATTGGTACTGATGGGATGCGGAAGCGCTGTCTTTGCCGGTAATATAGCCGATACAGTCGGTGCCGGTGTAGGCACTTTAGGAGTTGCATTCGCATTCGGTCTTGCAGTCATCGCCATGGCTTACACAATCGGCGGCATTTCAGGTTGCCACATCAATCCGGCTATCACACTGGGAGTATGGCTGTCGGGCCGCATGAATTCCAAAGACGCCGGTATGTATATGGTATTTCAGATTATCGGAGCCATTATCGGATCACTGATCCTGTATCTTCTGGTTTCTACAGGAGCGCATAACGGACCTACCATGACCGGTTCGAACACTTTCATCCCTAGCGATATGGGACAGGCATTCATAGCCGAAGCCTTGTTTACATTTATCTTTGTACTGGTAGTTCTGGGATCGACCGACGAAAAGAAAGGAGCCGGGAACCTGGCAGGTCTGGCCATCGGACTGACACTGGTACTCATCCACATTGTCTGTATTCCTATTACAGGAACTTCTGTAAATCCGGCACGTAGTATCGGTCCGGCCATTATAGAAGGAGGACAGGCCATGAGTCAACTGTGGCTGTTCATTGTAGCCCCGTTTATAGGAGCGGCCTTCAGTGCCCTGGTGTGGAAAACCATCGGTGGAAACAAATAAATTCTTCCGTCTCATAAAAAAGGAAACCGTTTTATGAAGCCTGAAAACCTTCATAAAACGGTATTCCTATTGTTAGCAAAATTCAATACTACCCTTCTATCTCGCTCAATTCCAGCCAGCGCATAGTCTTTTCATCGAGTTCCTCTTCAAGCTTCGGCAGGCGTTTCGACTTTTCAGTCAGTTCGTCCACGCTGAGCGTTCCGCTGCAAAGGGCTTCCTCAATGTTTTTCTTTTCAGCCTCCAGAACGGCAATATCCTTTTCAAGCTGCTCGAACTCCTTCCTTTCCTTGAAAGTCATCCGCCGTCTGTCATTCAGACGCACACGTTGGACCTTCTCCTCCTTCGGCTTCTCCTTTTCCTTGTCATGTTCGGCCTTGGCTGCTTTCCAGTCACGGTAATCGGAATAATTTCCCGGAAAATCACGTATATCACCCTGTCCTTTGAATACCAGCAGGTGGTCAACCACCTTATCCATGAAATAGCGGTCATGACTCACCACTATCACACAGCCTTTGAAGTTCTGCAAATATTCTTCCAACACCTGTAACGTGACAATATCCAGGTCATTTGTCGGCTCATCAAGTACCAGAAAATTCGGATTCTTCATCAGCACGGTACATAGATACAGACGCCGGCGTTCACCCCCACTCAACTTATATACATAACTGTGTTGGGTTTCGGGCGTGAAAAGGAAATGCTGCAGGAACTGTGAGGCAGTCAGACGTTTGCCGTTATCCAGTTCAATGACTTCGGCAATGTCGGTAATCACATCGATAACCTTCATCTGCTCATCAAACTTCAGGCCATCCTGTGAGTAATATCCGAAGCGTACAGTCTCACCGATATCCAATGTACCGCTGTCGGGCTTTTCAATCCCCATCAGGATTTTTATGAATGTCGACTTTCCTGTTCCGTTATTGCCCACAATACCCATTTTCTCATACCGGGCAAAAATGTAAGAGAAGTCATCCAGAATCTTCAGGTCACCGAAACTCTTGTACAGATGGTCGGCTTCAAAAATCTTGGAACCGATATAGGAAGCCTTGACATCAAGCTTCACGTTCGAATCATACATACGCCGTTTGGCCACTTTCTCCAATTCATAGAATGCCTCCTCACGGTAACGGGCCTTATGTCCGCGGGCCTGTGGCATGCGACGCATCCATTCCAGCTCCGTACGGTAAAGATTATTGGCACGGGCAACCTCTGCATTAGCTGCATCGATACGTTCCTGACGCTTTTCCAGATAATAGCTATAATTACCTTTGTAGGAATAAAGCTGGCGGTTATCGATTTCAATGATTTCCGAGCAGACACGGTCCAGAAAATACCGGTCGTGTGTCACCATCAATAAGCTCAGAGTTCCCCGGCTCAGATATTCTTCAAGCCATTCGGTCATATCCAGATCCAAATGGTTGGTCGGCTCGTCCATGATCAGAAGATCAGGCTCGGAAATCAATACGTTAGCCAGTGCCACACGTTTCAACTGTCCACCCGACAAATACCCGATACGTTGATTGAAGTCTGTTATCTTCAGCTGTGAAAGGATCTGCTTGACACGCCGTTCATAATCCCAGGCCTTCTCATGCTCCATACGGTCCAACAGGTCTTCCAGTCCCGGATTTCCCGGTGTCTCCATGCATTTTTCATACTCCTTGATCAACTCGACCGTTCCGTTCCCGTGATAGAAACACGCTTCCAGCACTGTCAGTTCCTCCGGATATTGCGGACTTTGTTCCAGATACCCTACACGCAAATCACGGCGGAATGTTATTTTTCCTTCATCATATCCTTCCTTCCCCGCCAGAATATTCAACAAAGTGGTCTTACCGCTACCATTCTTGGCAATCAGTCCGATACGCTGTCCCTGAGCAACTCCAAAAGAAATCCCTTGAAACAACACCAGATCACCGAACGATTTTGTCAGCCCCTCTACTTGCAAATATGGAATCATTGTTTCTCAAAAAAATTAAATTCATACCCATCAGTTCCACTCTATATAATACAGCCTGTCACAAAGCTTCTTCCACTTCCGAACGGATACGTTCAAATTCCCCTTTCAGGCTACACGACTTTCCATCCTTGATCCGGTTCCATATCAGTTCGGTAGGATAGACCATCACCCCGGTACGACCGAAACGCAAAGCCGGAAATTCCTTTTTCCCGTCGATAACAGTCACCCAGTCCATGCCATCCATTTCATTTACCAGAATTGCTCCGAAGGCGATGCCGAAACTTTCCCATGCCTGGCGCTGACTTCTGTTGAAACGCCCGCTGTCCATAACCTTCTGGATACTGTCTATATCGGCTGCACAGGCTGTAAAATCCTTTGTCAATTGTTTTTTTATGGTAGAAACGGCCCAGTCATACCCTTCATTGATGGCATTGATTTCAAGCACACGTACAGGTATGACTTCCTTCAGCGGCTTATCGCCTTTTCCACGCACCTGTAACGTAGCTATGATATCTTCAGCCACCTTGGCACTCTCTCCTTTAGGAACGGTAAACGAACACTCTATCGAAATATTCCCTTTACCGGTTACCCACAGGTGAGACGTATACCAGGCCCCGTTCTCCTGAAAACTCTCAGTTGAATAGGCGCAGTTCCACTGGCCAACCTTTACCCGACGCACGCCACGGTTCTGCTGTATCTCATATTCTATACATTCGGCCGCATAACCGGCATTCTCTCCCTGATAAGCGGAAATACGGAAATTCCCCGTCCACTTATCCGGATTATAAAACAGGAAACTGTCTTCCGTATCCTCGAATTCACGCCAGTCATCAGGATACTCCAAGGAGAACCACGCTCCCGGTGATATATATTTCATCATAAGCTTTATCTGTTAAATTATCATTTGACGGGAAGAATCTCAATCCAATAGTCGTCCGGATCATGAATAAAATAAAGTCCCATGGCTTCATTTTCGAAACACACACAACCCATCTCCTTATGGAACCTGCGTACTTCATCATAATCACCTTCTACACGGAGGCAGAGATGACTTTCATTCTCACCCAGTTCATAAGCCTCGGTGTGGTCGCGCAACCAAGTCAGTTCCAGCAGAAATGCGGAATGGTCATCGGCCATATATACCAGAATAAAGGATCCGTCGGCGGCCTCCTTCCGATGGGATTCATGCAGTCCCAAAGCCGTTTCATAGAACCGGATACTCCTTTCCAGGTTTGTCACATTGATATTGAAATGATCAAATCTTCCTTTTACTTTCATATTCCAGGTTATTTTAATAATTAGTTACAAATTCAGATCAAACTCCCGTCCCCGTACATCCGGCATCAACATCAGCGTTCCATACTTTGCCGCAACCGGCCCGAAGGCGGCAGCCTCGGCATAACACTCGTCGAAATGCATCGGTACAAAGACTGATGTCTTTATTTTCTCGATGAACTGCCGCGGACCACGCATATATTCCTTTCCCAAACGGGGATCAACGGGAAACATCACCAGATCCATCTGCGTAGTGTACTGTCCGATAAAGTCCAGTTCGTGAAAATAATTTTTCTCATATCCTTTCCATTCCGACTCCTCGCATTCATCCATCCAATGCCAATTGTTCAAATCGCCCGCATGGAAAATTTTCTTTCCGTCAACTTCAAGCAGAAAAGAAACGCCTGAATCGGTCGATCCGAACGCACGGATACAGATACGGTCGTCTTCATACTTCTCTCCTTTCTTCAACCACACAGCATCGATTTCACGGGCAGCCCGCCGCCGACGCCAGATATCCTTCGAAAAGACGTATATAATGTCGGGACGGATTTCCTTCCACGACAACACATCCTTATTGAAATGATCGGCATGAAAATGAGTGGAAAGTACATACAGCTTTCCGGGACGTTCCAATATCTTATCATGCAGCACCCCCTCCGACAATGAAACGGAATCCTCCTCATAATCCATTACGACCGTATAGTCTTCACCCAGCAGGACAAATCCGCTATGATAAAGATAAACCAATCTCATATACAAGACATTATTAATCATTTTCCGATAGGCTGGATATATGCTCTGGTCGCCTTATCTATTTCCAGAAACATATAATTGACCTTTCCCGAATGAATCAGCTTTTCATTCTTCCGGTACATATCGGTTGCATATTCCTTTGATTTTCCGAATAGGAAGCTGGAGGCTTTCTCCTGCGACTTTCCGACCATGGTCGAATCCAGATTTTCAGAAGGGAAGAAATCATTCAAATCCACATCACCTATCATGGTCGTCTCCAGAAAATGGATATCAGTATGTGCCAGATCAGTGTGATATCCCACAAACATATGCCCCGGAATACGTACCAGCACCGGATTAATATTGATGGCCTTCAACAATGAAGCAAACAAGACACTGCCATCCACACAATTGATCTGTGCCGATTCCAACGCATCATCGAAGGTACGTACACGCTGCGTAAATACCACGTTCGATGACAGACTGCTGTTACTGATGGAACTGTACTTGAATCCGCGTTTCTGCAGTACATACCAGATAGCATATACCTGTTTGTCGACCAGCTCCGGATTCTTGCTCTGATATCCCCAGAAACGGTTCACGATACGCGTATTCAAAGCTTCACGTAAAATCTTGTCGATATTGGGATTGTCCTCATTCACGTATGCAGCAAAAAAATCGCCCGTATCATGAAACTTCATGCGGCTGTCCATATACCCTAGCAGACATTCGTTGATACTACGCATAGAAAAAGTATGGATATTGTTACCCAAATCACGTTTGTTCAATGTGGCATGGATGGAAACCGTTACCGGAGCAGCCTGTTCATTCTCGCGCAAGGCATTGTAATTCCATATGATATCCGGATAAACAAGATATTCCCTATTGCTCTCGGGAAGAATGAATTCGGAAACGGACCGGTCAAAAAAAGGCGTCTCGGCCACTTCCACACGCAACTTACTGTTGGCTGCCCTGCTTTTCACACGGATCGCAATACACGATTTGGGATTGCCGATATAACCTGTATCTGCCGGGACGATAAGATTGGCATCCGTAGTAGCTGTCGACAGGATGGTGACCGGGAAAATGTTTCCTCCCAACTCGTCCGTAATCTCAAACCCGTCATTAAAAGGTTCATACTGGTAAATATAGCCTCCTGCCAGCAGAACTACAGCCATGATAACGGTCACTACAACATATCTCCATTTATTGGCAAGACGAAAAAAAACTCGTTTCATATTTCTAAATCAACAAAATGAATAAATGCCCGACAAAACGAAATGAAGAACCTATAAACTTCCTCTTTCAAACCGGACATTTACAAATTCTTCATTCGTATACTGCAACCCGCAGACACATGTCTCCAAAGTTACAGTCATTCATTACCTTACGGCGATACACTCTATTTCTACCAAGGCATCCTTAGGCAAAGCCTTTACAGCTACAGCCGAACGTGCCGGAAAACTTCCGTCGAAATATTTTGCATATACGGCATTCATTTCGGCAAACAGAGACATATCGGCCAGAAACACGGTAGTCTTGACGATATTGGCAGTAGTCAGTCCAGCCTCAGCCAAAATGCTTGAAATATTCTTGAATGACTGTTCAGTCTGTTCGGCCACACCACCAGGAGCAAAGACACCGGTTGCAGGGTCAACTGGCAACTGGCCGGAAACAAAAATCATACCATTAGCTTCGATAGCCTGGCTATACGGACCGATAGCAGCAGGAGCTTTTTCTGTAAAAATCACTTTTTTCATAAGAATTCTTTAATCTATTAATTCATTTTCAATGTAAAAGTAACTCTTTTCCGCCAATAATACACCATCCCGATTAAAAAAAACAAGATTTATTAGTTTATATCGTAAAAAACTTCTACTTTTGTCTTCATAAAGATAGGTCAGGTCTTTATCACAAAGGCTGCTTGTCTTACTTTCCTTTTATAACATCAAAACAAAAAATCAAGTTTAATATTGTAATCCGTGAAGTATACGTGGCTGTAGAGTAACAGGGTTGCTCATGACATTTCATGTGAAAAGACTTCAACGGCATTATAAAAACTCATTTTATACCCTTATTATAATTGTATGTATAACATTATCCAATTAAACGACAAAGATTTGTCCGAATTGCAGCAGATAGCCAAAGAGTTGGGCCTGAAAAAAACCAGTGCATTACGCAAAGAAGAGCTGGTATACCGCATTCTGGATGAACAAGCCATTGTCGGTGCAACCAAAAAGGCAGCAAAAGCCGGTGACGAACAGCGTCCGGAGGGGCAACCACGCAAACGTTCCCGTATCAGTGTAAAGAAAGAAGGCGACAAAGTTTACACGGCCACCAAAGACAAAGCGCAAAAACTGGAAGCCAACACTCCTCCACTCCCTGCACAGGCACCGCTTTTTAAAGATGAACCGGCTCCGGCAGAAGCTCCGCAAGCAACTGCACCGCAAACCGAAGAAAAACCGAAAGCCAAACGTGGACGTAAACCGGGAAGTAAAAACAAGGCAACCCTGGAAAAAGAACAGAAATCGCTCCAAAAGGCCGAAACAGACGCAGAGCCCCAACCAACAACCGTAGAACCGAAACCAGCCCCGGTACCAGTTGAAGACGAAATGGATCTTCCTACATTGAATATCACCGGAGGAGAAGACTTCATTCCGATAGAAGATCTTCCTTCTGAAAAGATTGAACTTCCATCAGAACTGATCGGCAAATTTGAAGCGACCAAAATGGCCCCGGTTACACCCACAACTTCTGAAAAGGATAGCAAACAGACGAAATTCCAGTCGCGCCAGCAACGGCATAACAACCGGAACAACCGCCAACAAAACTATCAGAATCCCAACCAAGGACAGAACCAGCCGGCAACGACACAAGCTACCGCCCCAACTACTCTACCTGTACCGGTTCCTACACCTGCAGAAGAACCGAAACCTGCAGAAAAGCCCTATGAATTCGATGATATTCTGAAAGGTACAGGAGTTCTGGAAATCATGCCCGACGGTTACGGTTTTCTGCGTTCCTCCGACTACAACTATCTTTCTTCACCCGATGATATTTATGTATCACAGTCGCAGATCAAGCTGTTCGGCCTAAAAACCGGTGATGTAGTAGAAGGAACAATCCGTCCACCCAAAGAAGGAGAAAAATATTTTCCACTTGTAAAAGTATCTAAAATAAACGGACTGGATCCGGCCCTGGTTCGCGACCGTGTTCCGTTCGACCATCTGACTCCCTTATTCCCGGATGAAAAATTCAAGCTCTGCAAAGGATATGATGATAACCTGTCGGCCCGTGTTGTCGACCTGTTCGCCCCTATCGGCAAAGGCCAGCGCGCATTAATTGTGGCACAGCCTAAAACAGGTAAGACCATCCTGATGAAAGACATAGCCAACGCCATTGCAGCCAACCACCCGGAAGTCTACATGATCATGCTGCTGATTGACGAACGGCCGGAAGAAGTGACGGATATGGCCCGAAGCGTCAATGCGGAAGTTATCGCTTCTACATTCGACGAGCCCGCCGAACGCCACGTAAAGATTGCCGGTATCGTACTTGAAAAAGCGAAACGTATGGTAGAATGTGGTCATGACGTAGTGATTTTCCTTGATTCCATCACTCGTTTAGCACGTGCATATAATACAGTATCCCCTGCATCCGGCAAAGTACTGTCGGGTGGTGTAGACGCAAACGCCCTGCACAAGCCGAAACGTTTCTTCGGTGCGGCACGTAACATCGAAGGAGGCGGTTCATTGACAATCATCGCTACCGCCCTGATCGATACCGGTTCCAAAATGGATGAAGTCATTTTCGAGGAATTCAAAGGAACAGGAAACATGGAGCTCCAGCTTGACCGTAACCTCAGCAACAAACGTATATTCCCGGCTGTCAATATCACGGCATCAAGTACCCGCCGTGACGATCTGTTACTCGACAAGACAACACTCGACCGCATGTGGATATTACGCAAATACTTGGCAGATATGAATCCGATTGAGGCCATGGACTTCGTAAAGGAACGTCTCGAAAAGACCAAAGACAACGAAGAATTCCTGATGAGTATGAACTCGTGAAAACTGGAATAGACAAACCAATAAAATAAAAGGATGCGCTTTAGACGCATCCTTTTATTTTAATATCCTACAATTCTGTATTCCCATATCCTGTCAGAAAGGAAGGTCATCCTTCTCATCTGTTGCAGCAAAATCGACCGGTGCCGCAGGAGCCGCATTCATCGGAGGGAACGGAGCATCCATAGGAGGCATCTGAGGATTTGCACCTACGCGTTCAACCTTCCAGGCACGGATACTGTTAAACCAACGCCCCTGCCACTCACGGGCATCGATATCGAAAGAAACATTCAATTCTTCGCCTATCTGGATATTGAACTGCTGTATCTTGTCTTCACCGAACACATCAAAACACATACGGCGCGGATACTGGTCGTGCGTCTCAATTACATACTCCTGCACTTTCCAGTTATTACCGTTTTTAGAAACTCCTCCTCTCGGTTCGAGAACCGCTATTACTTTTCCTGCTAATTCCATAATTCTATTTTTTTAATTTGGTCACGAAGTTACGTTTTTTTCTATCATAGTAAACGAATTTTTATCTCTTTTTTATGATGCCTATCCAATCTTTTTTCTAACTTTGGCAGTTAAATAGCAATGTTTACAAAAAACAAAATAATATAAAAATAAATACAAAGATATGAAATTCATCATTTCTAGCACCACATTATTTTCTCATCTGCAGGCTATAAGTCGCGTCATCAATTCAAAGAATTCCTTACCTATCCTGGATTGTTTCCTTATGGAACTTCAAGACGGAACTTTGTCTATTACAGCTTCCGATAATGACAACACACTCTGCACTTCTATCGAAGTCAATGAATATGAAGGAGACGGCCGGTTCGCCGTTTCTTCAAAGACATTACTTGAGGCCTTGAAGGAGATTTCAGAACAACCGTTGAGCTTCGAGATCAACATGAACAATCTGGAAATCACCGTCAGATACCAGAACGGTAAATACAACCTGATGGGACAAAATGCAGACGAATACCCGCAAGTACAAGAATTGGGCGATAATGCCGTACAGATTATGATGGGGGCAGATATCCTGATGAATGGTATCAACCGCAGCATCTTTGCTACCGCCGATGATGAACTCCGTCCGGTCATGAACGGTATTTATTTTGATCTTACACAAGAAGATATCACCCTGGTAGCATCCGACGGCCATAAACTGGTACGTTGCAAGACATATGCCGCACACAGTGACGAAAAGGCCGCATTTATCTTACCTAAAAAACCGGCTACCCTGCTGAAAAACCTTCTTCCGAAAGAACAGGGTGATGTCCAGATACAATTTGACGACCGTAATGCCACCTTTACCATGGAGAACTACCGTATGGTATGCCGCCTGATTGAAGGACGTTATCCGAACTATAATTCCGTCATACCTCAGAACCCTCATAAGGCAATCATAGACCGTGCCTCCTTCATCAGCGCGTTACGTCGTGTTTCCGTATTCTCTTCACAGGCAAGCAGTCTGATCAAGTTGAGCCTGTCGGAAAATCAGATGAAGATTTCGGCACAGGACATCGATTTTTCAACCTCAGCTGAGGAAACCATAGCCTGCCAGTACGACAGTAATCCGATGAGCATAGGATTCAAATCATCTTTCCTGATTGAAATTCTGAACAACATATCTTCCCTGAATATAATCATCGAACTGGCTGATCCTTCCCGTGCAGGAGTCATCGTTCCGGAAGAGCAGGAAGAAAATGAAGACCTGCTAATGTTGCTGATGCCAATGATGTTGAACGATTAAAAAAATGATTTATTAGACACAAGATATGAAACTGAACTTAAAGAATCCGCTGGTTTTCTTCGATCTGGAAACTACGGGTACCAATATAAATACCGACCGTATCGTAGAAATCTGTTATCTGAAAGTCTACCCTAATGGGAATGAAGAGAGCAAGACTATGCGCATCAATCCGGAAATGCATATTCCGGAAGCTTCAAGTGCCATCCACGGAATCTATGATGCAGATGTTGCCGACTGTCCGACCTTTAAGGAAGTGGCAAAAGACATTGCCAAAGACATTGAAGGCTGTGATATAGCCGGATTCAACTCAAACCGCTTTGATGTTCCGGTACTGGTCGAAGAATTTCTCCGCGCAGGGATTGATATAGACCTGACCAGACGTAAATTCATTGATGTCCAGGTTATTTACCACAAACTGGAACAGCGTACCCTTTCGGCCGCCTATAAATTCTATTGTGGCAAGAACCTGGAAGATGCACATACAGCAGAAGCGGATACACGTGCAACTTATGAAGTATTGAAGGCCCAACTCGACCACTATCCGGAAATTCTGGAAAACGATATCGATTTTCTGTCGGAATATTCTACCTATAGCAAAAATGTAGATTTTGCCGGACGGATTGTGTATGACGACAAAGGCGTAGAAATATTCAATTTCGGGAAATACAAAGGAATACCGGTAGCTGAAGTTCTACAGCGTGACCCTGGGTACTACGGATGGATACTGAATGGTGACTTCACCCTGAATACAAAGAATGTTTTGACTAAAATCAAACTGCGTGAAAGCGGGTTGATGAAATGATATGATGAAAGGAAAGAAAATAGTTCTGGGCATTACAGGAAGCATAGCGGCCTATAAGGCAGCCATACTTACCCGTGCACTGATCAAGAAAGGAGCAGAAGTACAGATTGTCATCACTCCTGCAGGAAAAGAATTCATTACACCCATTACCTTGTCGGCTTTGACAAGCAAACCGGTCATCAGCGAATTCTTCTCACAAAGAGACGGGACATGGCACAGCCATGTAGATTTGGGACTATGGGCAGATGCTATGGTAATTGCCCCCGCTACGGCATCAACAATAGGGAAAATGGCTCATGGCATAGCCGACAACATGCTGGTCACCACGTATTTGTCTATGAAAGCTCCAGTTTTCATAGCTCCGGCAATGGATCTGGATATGTTCGCCCATCCGTCGACGCAACACAATCTGGACATTCTCCGCTCATACGGAAACCACATTATCGAACCGGCGGCAGGAGAACTGGCCAGTCACCTGATCGGTAAAGGACGTATGGAAGAGCCCGAAAAGATAGTGGATATCCTTGAGGTATTCTTCAGCAGGAATGAAGACCTGAAAGGCAAAAAAGTAATGATAACTGCCGGTCCTACCTATGAAAAGATTGATCCGGTACGTTTCATAGGAAACTATTCGTCGGGGAAAATGGGATATGCACTGGCAGAGGCATGTGCCGGACGCGGAGCGGAAGTTACATTGATAAGCGGTCCGGTAAACCTGGCTACCCGACATCCGAACATCCGTCGTATTGATGTGGAAAGTGCCGGCCAGATGTGCAAGGCAGCCATAGAAGCCTACAAGGATGCCGATGCAGGAATTTTATGCGCAGCAGTAGCCGACTTTACTCCGGAAGTGACATCAGACAAAAAAATCAAACGGGGAAAAGATGATCTGGTACTGCACCTGAAACCTACAGAAGATATAGCTGCATCATTAGGCAAGCTGAAAGGAAGAGGACAGAAACTGGTAGGATTTGCTTTAGAGACAGATGACGAAGTGGCTCACGCACAGGACAAACTGGCACGCAAAAACTTCGACTATATCGTATTGAATTCTCTAAGAGACAAAGGTGCCGGCTTCCGGTGCGATACAAACAAAATAACCATTATCGACCGTCAGGGAGCAACTTCCTATCCATTGAAGGACAAACGGGAGGTAGCTCAGGATATTGTCGATAAACTGGTTTCCTTATTCAACCGACCAAATGACTAGAGTACTATGTTACAGTCCCTCTATATACAGAACTATGCGTTGATAGACAAACTGGACATCAGTTTTACATCCGGTTTTTCAGTCATTACAGGCGAGACAGGTGCCGGCAAATCCATCATTCTGGGAGCGATAGGCCTGTTGCTGGGACAACGCGCCGATGTAAAGGCTATCAAGAACGGAGCTTCAAAATGTATAGTTGAAGCGAAGTTCAGAATTGCCACTTATGGGCTGGAAGATTTTTTTGCCGAAAATGACATCGAATATGATCCAGAAGAGTGCATTATCAGGCGGGAAATCGGTATAAACGGAAAAAGCCGGGCATTCATCAATGACACCCCTGCTTCACTGGCACAGATGAAGGTTCTGGGTGAAAAACTGATAGATATACATAGCCAACACCAGAACCTGTTGCTGAATAAAGAAGGGTTCCAACTGAACATATTGGATATTCTGGCCCAAGACGGAAAACAATTGGACAACTACCATAAAATATACAGCGACTACAAGCAGATTTGTAAAGAACTGGATGATTTTATCGGACAAGCGGAAAAAAGCCGTCAGGATGAAGACTATATCCGTTTCCAGCTGGAACAGCTCAAGGAGGCCGGACTCAAGGAAAACGAACAGAAGATATTGGAACAAGAGGCCGAAACTCTGAGTCATGCTGAAGATATAAAAGCCAGCTTGTATAAAGCCAAACAGCTTGTCGACAATGATGAAGGAGGTACACTCTTACAAACCAGAGAATGTATCCAGACATTGCAGAACATATCCAACGTGTATTCTCCGGCAGCCGAATGGGTGGAACGTCTGCAAAGCTGTTACATTGAACTGAAAGATATCGCACATGACCTGTCGAATGCAGAAGAAGGGATTGAGTTCAATCCTTCACGACTGGATTATGTAAATGAACGGCTGAACCTGATATATAACCTGCAGCAGAAACACCATACGGACAACATCGAAGATTTGCTGAAACTACAGCAGACATATGAAGAAGAGTTGGAGTCCATCACTTCATTTGATGAACATATTGCCGAGCTGAACAGAAAAAAAGATACTCTTTACCGGCAAGTGATGGAGCAAGCGAAAATTTTGACAGAGACAAGGAGTGTCGCAGCCAGACACATAGAAGAGCATATGAAATCGTTGTTGGTCCCATTGGGTATGCCGAACGTACGTTTTGCCGTAGAACTGAATCCACGCAAGGAACCCGATGCAAAAGGCATGGACAGCGTAAACTTCCTGTTCTCAGCCAATAAGAACGGAAGCCTCCAGAATGTGGCATCAATAGCTTCGGGCGGAGAAATAGCACGCGTAATGTTGTCTCTGAAAGCCATGATTGCCGGAGCTGTCAAACTCCCGACAATCATTTTTGACGAAATTGATACCGGCGTTTCCGGATCAATAGCCGAAAAGATGGCTCTCATCATGCAAGATATGGGACGTCAAAACCGGCAAGTCATCAGCATTACCCACCTGCCACAAATCGCAGCCAGAGGTACAGCACATTATAAAGTATACAAGGAAGATACAGATTCCGGTACCAACAGCCACATCCGTCTGCTTACCGCAGAAGAAAGGGTACGGGAAATAGCCAATATGCTAAGTGGCACAACCCTGACAGAAGCAGCCATAAACAATGCCCGTTCCTTATTGGGAATGAACCAATAATTCAACAAACTACAAGAAACAAATTATGATAGAAAAGAACGAAATGATATTCGGAGTCAGAGCCGTCATCGAGGCGATTCAGGCCGGAAAAGAGATTGACAAGGTTTTAGTAAAAAAAGATATCCAAAGCGAACTCTCCAAAGAACTGTTTGCAGCTCTGAAAGACACATTTATCCCGGTCCAGCGTGTTCCGGTTGAACGCATCAACCGCATCACCAAGAAAAATCACCAGGGAGTGGTTGCCTTTATCTCCCCTATCACTTACCAACATACTGAAGACATTGTTCCGTATCTGTTTGAACAAGGGAAAAATCCTTTGCTGATTATGCTTGACGGACTTACAGATGTACGGAATTTCGGTGCTATCGCACGTACCTGTGAATGTGCAGGAGTAGACGCCATCATCATCCCGGCAAAAAACAGCGTCAGCGTAAATGCCGACGCCATCAAGACATCGGCCGGTGCATTACATACCATCCCGGTATGCCGTGAAAACAATTTAAGTAACACAATCAGATTCCTGAAAGACAGCGGATTCAAGATTGTAGCTGCTACGGAAAAAGGTGACTATGATTATACGAAAGCCGACTATCATAATCCTACATGTATCATCATGGGAGCTGAAGATACCGGTGTACCCTATGAACACCTTGCTTTATGTGATGAATGGATCAAGATACCTCTATTCGGGTCCATTGAGTCATTGAATGTTTCCGTTGCTGCCGGCATTCTGATTTATGAAGCAATAAAACAACGTGGTTTTTCGGAAAAACAAAAGTAAACTAAATTTTAATATATGAGAAAAGCAATCATTATACTCGCTTGTGGCATGTTGTTCCAGACCGGTTTGGCCCAAGAATTACCCAAATGGGCAGACAAAGCCAGAAAAGCGGTTTTTTCAGTCATTACCTATTCCAAAGACAATAAAATTCTAAATACAGGAAACGGATTCTACATCAATACCGACGGAACCGCAGTTTCAGACTATACTCTTTTTAAAGGAGCCGATCATGCAGTAATAGTTACGGCCGACGGGAAGGAGCTTCCTGTAACCGCTATACTGGGAGCAAATGACATTTATGATGTAGTAAAATTCAGGACGGAGGCAGACAAGAAATCCGGCGCATTACAGCCAGCCACAAAGGAAGTGAAAATAGGTGAAACCGTGTATCTCCTTCCCTATTCAACCCAAAAAGCAACAACCGGCCAGAACGGAACCATAGCGAAAGTAGATACCATATCCAATGATTCCTACTATTATACCATCAACATGCAGACGACCGACAAGACCATCAGCTGCCCTGTAATGAATGCTGATGGTGAAGTCCTTGCCTTAATCCAAAAGAATGCAGATACTGAAAGTAAGGAAAGCTACGCTATCGGAATAAAATTTGTCTCGGCTTTGAGTATAAATGCCCTTTCACTCAATGACATGGCGTTAAATACCATCGGCATAAAAAAAGCATTGCCGGAAAACGAAGACCAGGCACAAGTCTATGTGATCATGGCAGCGTCCCAACTGAACCAAAACGATTACTTGTTGCTGCTGAATGATTTTATTGCCGCCTATCCCAAAAATACCGAAGGATACCTCCGACGTGCTTCCATCTATATGAATATGGGAGACGAAGCTCACTATGCATTGGCTGAAGAAGATTTGGAAACAATGAAAAAAGAAGCTGAGAAAAAAGAGGAGGCATGTTACAACATCGCTAAACTTCTATATACCTATCAGCTCGGATTAAAAGGGAAACAGGCCTACAAGGACTGGACGTGGGAACGTGCTCTCAATGAAATCAATGAAGCAATCAGCATTACTCAGGAACCTCTTTATTACCAGACTCAAGGTGATATCTATTTTGCCATGCAGAAATATCCGGAAGCATTTAACGCATATTGTGAAGTAAACAAGAGTAAGATGGCTTCGGCCGCTTCCTACTATGCTGCAGCAAAGGCCAAGGAACTCTCGGAAGGTACGGACAAGAAAGAAGTTGTGGCCTTAATGGACAGTGCGGTTGCCTTTTATGTCAAACCATATGGTAAAGATGCCGCTCCTTATCTGTATGAACGGGCACGGGTAAAAGCGGATATGAAAGATTTCCGTGGAGCCGTAATGGACTACAATGACTTCTATGATGCCATGCTCGGACAAGTTTCAGCTGAATTTTATCTGACACGAATGAACGCAGAAATGGAAGGACGCATGTATATGCAAGCAATCCAGGATATTGACAAAGCTATCGAACTCGATCCTAAAAATGCAATCTATTATGTTGAAAAAGGGGGCGTACACCTGCGCGTCAACCAGCTAAAAGAAGCTTCCGAAGCTTTAGGAAAAGCCTTAGAACTCGACCCGAAAAATGCACCGGCTTACCGCATGCTGGGTTATACACAAATACAGCAGAACAAGAAACAGGAAGGGATGGCCAATCTTCAGAAAGCCAAAGATCTGGGTGACGAGATAGCATCCAACCTTATCCAAAAATATAACAAATAACAACGCCCATATAAACCGGAGGGGCTTCCCCACAGCAGTGAATTCTGCAGGGGAAGCCCCTCCGCCTATTTTAAATTCTCATCACTTCATCAATTCACCCAGTTTTGACATCAACTGGTCACCACGCAAATCACGGGCCACAATATTTCCCTGTTGGTCAATCAATACAGTAGCAGGGATGGCACGTACACCATACAACGCAGCTCCCTCACTTTGCCATCCTTTCAGATCAGACATCTGAGGCCATGTAATGTTCAAGTCCTTGATTGCTTTCTTCCAATCTTCAGCACTTTCATCCAAAGAAACACCTACAATACCGAAACCTTTCTTGCTGAATGCTTTATAGGCTTCGACTACATTCGGCATTTCTCTGCGGCAAGGACCACACCAACTAGCCCAGAAATCTACCAGAGTATATTTGTTCTGTCCTACAAAATCCGACAACTTCACACTCTTTCCTTCCGGAGTATTCATCGTGAAATCTACAAACGACTGACCTACGGCTGTTTTTGAAAGAGTTGTAACACGGTTTTTCAACGCAACAACATCGGGATTAGAGCTGTATGCAGCCGGAATCTTAGCTAACAAACCTTCAACTTTGACAGGATCAAACGCATCGGCATAAGATGTCAGCAACTGTACCCCTACCAAATTCCCGATATTTGACGAAATAGTTTCAAATACCATTTCCGTTCCCAGACTATCTTTCTCAGCGAGCTGGTTTTCCAGTTGCAGACGTTGTTCATCAGTAAGGGAATCATTCTGACTCTGCTGATAAATCGTTGAAATTTCCTTATTCATTGCAATGAATTTATCCATGAACTGCTGATAAGCATCGTTACATTCTGTTCCAGACACCATATTTGCCTGAGATGCCATACTTAGCTTGATATCCCCTTTCTCTATGAATACCATAGCCGTCATCTGCTGATTACCTTTCATATAGGTAACATAACGACTAACTGTAACCGAATCCGGATTACCGGTAAATTCGAAACTTCCGTCTTTCACGATAGCTGAATCTATCTTAACCAAATTTCCATTTACAAAATCTTGCAAATAGACTGTATCACCATCGGTTACGCCCTCTATAGTACCACTGATTCTGTAACCAGGTTTTTCCTGGCAAGCAGCAAATGACAAAACTCCTGCCACCGCCATCCACATAAATTTTTTCATATACTCTATACAATAAATTAGACAAGTCCAAATATAATCCATTAACATATAAATCCCAGAAAACAAATGCAAAATATATTATTCATTAGGATTTTTTGACTTATTGGCAACCCATAGCAAAGATAAAATACAACATATCAGGAATGAAACATTATAAACCCGTTCCGATATTCCAGCCCAGATATCCAAATGCGTATAATGAAAACATGCAAAGAACTGTGAGACAAAAAACAAAATGACAAAATAACTGCCCAAACGTACAAAACTATATGACATACCGTCTACTATATCCTTATCCCTCCGGTAATAATCCATACTATATGCATATACTATTGACATCAATCCCATACTGGCAGAAACCAGACACCAAAACCCGTCCATAAAGGGAGAATTAGATAATGTACCTCTGATACTTCGCACAATCCCCCATGGCCCCCATGCCAATGTGCAACAGACGATGCAACAGAATATTCCGACAGACATACTGCATACCAATGCCCTCTGCTCCTTACGGGAAGGCTTCTTACGGTAGATAAGTATCCGTTTCAATAACGCCCATAATCCCGAATGCATCCAAAGTCCCAGGCCAAAGAATATGATCAACAAGTTTCCAAGAAAAGGATTGTCAATAAAATTACTGTTCAAAGAGCGTAATAGCCACCTAAAACCTTCAGAACTTAACAGACTACGTACATCAGTCCATTCATAGATACTTCCCACCCATGAAAAGACAGCCACCCATAATGTAAGGAGGAAAAAGACAGTAGCCGGATGTAGAATACGCTTATTCATGCCTACTCATCATCGGGTTCCAAATTGTCTATATCCAAAATACGTAGTTCGAATGCACGGGTAACCAAACGACATGCATTTACACCACTCCTTTCGTCCGGACGGAACAGACGGTTTACCAATTCATTCTGACGTTTTTCTATCGATTTCACGCCAAACGGCATAGCCTTCAAATTTGTAATCATCTCCTTAGTATATCCTAAAGCGAGATGACGCAACAGACGTTCGTCGTATTCATCTATATCATAATTGATAATGGCTTCCTGACGACGCTGTTCGGCAGCTACCGATTGTTTAAAACGCTCCACAATTTTTTCCAATATTGGATAATTGAAAACAAGTTTCTTTCCAGCCATGACAGCCTCTACATCAGTAGCTGTCAACAATTCACCAGTTTTCAGAATAATACCGTCAGCTCCTGCATCCAAAGCGTCAACCCACAATTTCTCATTCAATACTTCACCTGTAAAAATCAGCACCTTCAATTCCGGACGTTCCTTATGCAATCTTGCGCAAATATCGACACCAATAGTTGTCGATCCTCCCAGTCCGAGATCCAACAAGACCAAATCCGGTGTCTGTTGTTCCAATAAAGTCCAAAATTCGGCCTCAGTCATGGCTGTACCTATTACTTCAGCATTCGGTATCTCATGACGGAAAATTTCTTCCGTCCCCTTTAATTCCAGTTTGACATCTTCTACAATGATAACTTTAAACTTTTCCATACTATTTCTATTCTTATATTCTGTTATCCAGAGGAACCGTAAACCAGACTGTAAATCCATTGTCCACAGCCGGACAAGCATTTATACGACAGCCCCTCTTCCCTGCATATTCATCATGATCACGAATAATCTGCTTACACACCAAATATTCTGTTCCTTCAAGTTCATTTCCTGTATTCACTTTCTTCATACGTGACAATGACGGATAAAAGAGCTCATTTAACTCTTCCTGCCCAAAGGTACGACGAGTATCCGTAAAACTGAAACGGACAAATTCCTTTTCTTTAACCGCAGAAAGCAACAAGGTCCCAGATACGCGGTAACGGACAGCTTCATCCAACAGATTCTCAAGTAAAAAGGACAACAAGACCTTATCCCCTATCACAAACAACCTATCTTCTGCACCATCTACCTGAAAATCTAATATATAATCCAGTTTCCGTGTACTTTTCTTCAAATATTTAATCGCATTATCCATCAGTTCCTTTACATTCACTTCTGCACGACGAAATGTTATTTCCTCCAACTGCCTTGCCGCACAAGAACTTAACAGAGAAAAAATATCTTTATAATAATTTACCAGTTCATCTATTGTCTGTAATTGTTTCTGTTCATCTTCAATATCAATCACATCATGACTGTTCAACTTATCAATAATCTGTTTAATCCTGTTCGGATAATAAATCGTTTCGTGCTTTATGGTTGACAAACAATTATCCAAAACCATATTCTGGACATGCAACATATTTTCCTCATAAGAGGTCCGGCGTGCCTCATCCTGGGCCAGTTCTATATCACCATATTTTCTGCGGACACGCACAACTGTATTATATAACATAACGGCAAGATAACTCATAACCAACTCGACAAGCACCTTATCCTCTTCTCTGGTATGAGGCAATACAGACCGAATAGCCAGCACGCCCGTGCAATGTTCTTCATTACCAACCTCTACATTCAGAGGGAAACAGCTCCACTCACCGGCTCCCTTCCACATCTTCTGGCGCCTGTCGAAACAGCGCTGCATCTGATTACACAAATCATCATGTTCCTGCTCTTTCCTGAATGTAAAGATCAATTTGGAGGTATCCTCATCATATACCGCTAAAGCCATATCCGATATAGGTATCAGTTCATTCAACTCAATGAAAAAACGGCCTGACAGAATTTCCGAAATATTCCAGTTTTCCTGTTCTATAGGTTGGACTGCTGAAAAAACAGCCTTATTGATTGTAAATACCTGTTCCATATTATACCGGTAATGCAACCTATGACGCAAATATAGCAGATAATATCCGACCAGACTACCGATAACCAGCAAAATAAACAATGCTATAGCTATCATCTTATTACTGGCCGACTGTTGCATCTGACGGCAATAATATTCCAAAGAATGATCCTGACTTATCTGCTTATATAATACGGCATATGCTGTATTGTTATAGAAATAGATACGGAAATCCTTGACAGCCAATCCGGCGACAGCCGCTTCATTACGTACATCCAGCAATATATAGTAATCGGTATTGAAATTATTTTCTAACCAAACCTGCTCGGCAGCTTCCTGACTTGCATCGTAAAGTTTAAGAAGAGGAGTCTGCTTTCCTGAATAACGTAGATAATGTGCATTCATATAATAAAGGACACTGTCTGCATAAAACAAAGCATCCTCATACCGACCGTTTACATTGCAATCATAGACTGCATTAGCAAAATCGTTCGCAATGACCAGCAAACTGTCATAACCTACATCAATATTTCCTGCTTCTACATCCGTATCCATTCGATTATGAGTACAACCTATACCCAAAACAGACATAACACATAACACACAGACGGATAATAACCTGCGTAATCCTTTCGGTAGTCTGAAATAAAAACGGCTGCCTTTACCTACCTCACTTTCTATCTCAAAACAACATACGTCGAATATAGGATTAGTTTTACGGTACTTTTCAATAATTCCTTTACAGTTCATCAATCCAAAGCCATGCCCCTTCTGTTTCTGAAGTTCAGAAACATCAGCAGCTGTAGAAATTCCGATACTCCCTGAATCATAAATCTTCTCCCCCAGTATCCGCTGTACATCCTCATGTGACAGGCCCGGCCCGTTGTCCTTTACCGATATCTCTACATACCTTTCTGATTCAATTGCAAAAATCTCAATCCGTCCCTCTTCCTGCGTATATTTCCGGGCATTTTCGGCCAAAGTATTAATCATAAATAGAGTCAAGGCCTTATCGGCCTTCACAACCGCATCTGTCGGTCTGACAACCAGTTCCTGACGTTTCATCTCAAAAGAACGACGCCCTTTGGCTATCATAGAAAACAGTTCATTCAGCTCAAAATTCTCTATATTCAGGCTTAAGGCTCCCTGACGCATCTTGATCCATAAGGCCAGAATATCATTATACTCATTGATGCGGGTAATAAGCTCCTCAATATATGCATATTTCCTTTTCTTTACTTCCGCTTCACGGGTATATGAAGCACACCGCAGTTTATGCACTTCATTTATGACACGGTCTATATAGGGCAATATTCCTGTAACAATAGACAGACAAGCCTTCTTTATTACGTTCTGACGCTTGTTTTCAATTACATGTTGTTCATGAATATATTGCTCCTTCTCCAAACGCCTTCTTTCATCGTCCAAAGAAACCAGATTCAGCCCGTTCTCTAACGTCCATGCCAGATACGGCAATAACAGATGGAGCAGACTTTCATTCTCTTTTCCTAAAGGGCGGTATAGCGCCAATGCAAGCCTCCCAATCCTTTCCGACCGTCCGGGAGATATCAGATCATAATAATAAAACCTGACAGACTGCGGCAATATAGACTCGGAGCGTAGTTCTTGAGAATCAGAAATCTCCTCATCCAGATTTATCTGCATATCGGCCGCATCGAATATTTTCAGGAAATCCTCTTTAATTGTTTCCAGGATAACTTCCACTGCCTCTTGGTTTCCAGTTGCATGAACCGGTACAGCCGAAGTTATCTTATGGCACAGATCCTGGATTTTCTTCAATGCAGACAAATAATGGACATTATGTCTCCGCCATAGCCTATTCAATATAAAGATTAGGAACATCAGAATGAAAAACCCCACAATTACCAGCAGAAGCAATACATTCAGTTGTTTGGATTCCGACTCTAAAGCAGCATAACGGCTTTCCAAAGCTTTGTCTTGACGGGTATAGTCCAACAGATCCAGATAAATGTTACGGTTATAATCCGATTCCTGTTTCATACCCAAAGCAGAATAGGTACGGCTCAACTGTTCACGCAACCTCAATATCCATTCAGGAATTGTCTTGATGTTATCATCAACAATCCACTTCAATTCTATCGGACGTCCGGCATTAGGAATATAAACCTGTAGACGATCGGTCGTATCCAAACAATGATAATATTTCTCATGATGCAGATTCACGTAATTCAATGCCTTCTGCAAATTAGGCAAAGCCTTTTCCGACTGACCGGAATAATTATAATATGTAGCAATGGTACGATATACTCCCGAGATCTGATACCAATCACCGTATTGTTTGAACAATCCCAACGCTTTTCTGGCACAATACAACGGCAAACTATCCATCGGAAGGTCTTCATCATTGATAAGATGCAATACACTGGAATGTTCCTTTTCCAACAATTCTCTGTTCTGGCGGAAATTCAATAGTTCGGCAATAGCCTGCAACGTATTCGCTTCAAAATAAATATATCCCCCCGACCGACTGGCCATCAGACTGTTTGCAAGAAGCTTCAATTCACCGATAACAGCCTGGTCACGGGTAGGAGCTTCGTACAACCCGGCAGCTCCCTTCATATAACGGTAATAAATCCATTGGGCCATATCTCCATCCAGCATATCGTCCGTAACGGAGTCTATAGCCTCTTCTGACTCCTTATGCTGCTGCAGATAATAATAATAGACGCTAGATACAATATAAAATTCAGAAACAGCATAATTCAAACGCCTTTTCTCATTCTTATCTGTAATGACGGCCCCATCTTCACTGATACGTTTCATCCTTCTCAAAGCACTGTTACGGTAATCGTAAAACTCTTTGTTCATGGCAGTACGTTGACATATTTTCATCATACCTACATCCGATACCAGCAATTCTATTTCATTGTTTCCTTCCTCACGGGCTTTCAGGAAAAGATCCGAAGCTTTTTCGAAATCCATCCTCATAAAAGTACAGAAACCCCAATTATTCAAGGCTGTAACACGTTGTGTCGTATTTTCTGATGAAAGTTCATATGCCCGGATTGCTGCTTTCATCGATATCTCAAGATCTTTATATCGCATTTCATAGGATAATCTGTTCATCGAATCCGCTTCTGTATACGACATTTCCTTTTGTGCACGTCCTTTACAGGAAATGCATAAACATATACAAAGACAGCCAGCAAGAACATAATTAAAGATCTTTCTCATATTTCACAATAAATGGACGGACACAATACAAAAATACAAAGTTCAAGAAATAAACCCCAATGAAAAAGACAAAAATAAAAGAGGCTATATCATATCCCTACTCAAGAAATATGATACAACCTCTCCAACCAAAGTGGCAAAACAATTATTTCTTAGATTCTTCCAGAGAAACCTTTCTAAATTCTTTCAACACTTTTTCCAATTCCAAAGAAGACTTACGAGCTCTTGTTCCTGCTGCCTTGTTACCTTTAGCCGACTGCAACTCCGCATCTGCAAGTAAAGCCGCACTCAATTCCTTGATTTTTGCAATTAATTCGTCCATAGTTTTAATATTTGATTTTAAACATCATCAAAGTAAATACAAATAACTCAATATGATACTTTTGCCTCTTCCTTTTTTACATTTTTTAATAGTTTTTTTAGCCAATTACTGCAACCAAGTTGCAAACTTAACCTCAAATAATATAACGAGGACCTATATCCCTTGAAAATGTTACTCTTAAGCTATATTTTTGCTGACAAATTTTAATTAGATATTTTTTATGGAACATCATCATTCACACGAACACATTCATACAATTACTTCGCTCAATACGATTTTTATTGTATGTATCCTTATTAATCTGGCTTTCGTCATCATTGAAGCCGGAGTAGGTTTTTTTTACAATTCACTCGGGCTGCTGTCTGATGCCGGACATAATTTAAGCGACGTCTTCAGCCTACTTCTTTCACTTTTTGCATTCCGTATGTCCAAGCACCATGGAAACCGCCATTTCACTTACGGATACAAGAAAAGTACAATTCTAGTCTCCCTGATAAATGCCATTATACTATTGGTTGCTGTCGGTGGAATCCTGATTGAAAGCTTTTACAAACTCAAACATCCGGTACCTGTTTCGGGAGAAGCTATTTCGTGGACAGCCGGAATCGGTATCATCATCAACGGAATAACAGCATGGCTGTTAATGCGTGACCAGAAACATGACCTTAACATACACGGTGCATTCCTTCATATGGTAATGGATACGCTCGTCTCAATAGGAGTTGTCATCTCGGGTATTATCATAACATTTACCGATTTTGTCATCATTGATACTGTTATCAGCCTGGTTATTGCTCTCATTATTCTGATATCAACCTGGAAACTACTGAAAGAAAGTCTGTTCTTGACATTGGATGCCGTTCCTGAAAATATAGACATAAACGAAATAGAACAAACCATATCTCAAACTCCGGGAATCATCAGTTGGCACCATCTCCATGTATGGGCAGTAAGCACCACTGAGAATGCAGCCACAGTTCATATTGTAATTGATAACCTCAGCCATATGGAAGAAATCAAGCACCAACTAAAAACCGAACTGCACCATAAAGGAATCAATCATAGTACTATCGAATGTGAAACTACCGATTGTTGCTGCAAAGACACATCATGTTGCTAAAATTCAAAGCAGCGCCATCTAATAAAAAGCTCATTTACATGTTTTCATATCAAACAGTAAATGAGCTTTTTATCAAATCTCTATAAAGTTATGAATCAAATTCATTCTTTAGTTGCCGTTTTTTTGGAAGACACTTTTTTAGAAGCTGTCGTTTTTTTTGCCGTGGTTTTCTTTGCTGCTTCCTGATATTTTTTCAACTCTTCCTGCAATTTATCCCTTTCTGCCGTTACTTGGGCTAATTCCTCTCCCTGGTTCTTGATTGTAGTCAACAAAGAGCTTAATTCTTCATTATCCATATCAACCGGATACAAAGCATCTACACGCCCCAGGAAATCACCTAAAATATTCATATAATTGGTGAAGGCATCGTATGGAGAATCATAAATACCACGGTTCAGTCCAACTCCCGTATCCTTAGTAGTCATAAAACGGAAATTGTTACTAGCCTGCAGATAATACCAGTCTTGCTTGATACGACTGTCATCACACAGATACACACGTTCGGCAACACTATACAATTTATTGAATGCCTCACGCTGCATGACGTTACCTAACCATGGACTGATATCCCTTTCCTCGTCTGACCATGACATCGGATAAGGAACATCCACCATATCCACAGATTTCAACTTAGTGACAATCTCCGTCGGAGTAGAGAATGTTATTCCTTTCTGTTTTGCACATATAGGCAAAGCTTTCAGGAACTCAAGAATATTTGACGATAACGGCTGGGCCATACCCAAAGCAGACAATTCCATAAAAATATTGATAATCTGCTCATTTTCGGGCAACGCATCAATCCAACCGATATACTTGTCGGCAAACAGAGGATATTCACTCCATTCCGAGTTGGAGAAACGTAGACTGATATCATCTGAAAGCTTAAAGTCACGCATCAACAATTTCAGATTAGGATTTTCTGCGCAATGATACAGATAATGAGGACTTTTCCAACCCAAAACATGTTTTGCACCCTCAATCAGCATACCCTTGAATCCCATATCAGCTACAATACCACCAACTTCGTTATCATAAATCAGGCTGGAATTACGGAATACCTTAGGCTCTTTCCCGAAATAATCTTTAATCTTACGACGCATCCGGTTTACTTCTTCCCTGAAACAATCTTCATTAGCCAAAGAAGACAAGCCATGTGAATACGGTTCACAAATGAATTCGCAGCATCCGGTTGCATTCAATTCATGCAACAACTCAATAACAGCTGGCGCATGAATCTCCAATTGTTCCAAGGCAACACCCGAAATGGAAAGAGCGACTTTAAATGCTCCTTCATTTTCCTTTGCCATTCCAATCAAGGTCTTTAAAGCAGGAATATAAGAACGTTCCGCAACTTCATTGATTCCCTGTTCATTAGCAAAATCGTCATAATAATAATGATCGGTACCTATTTCGAAGAAACGATAACGTTTCAAGTGAATGATCTGGTGTATTTCAAAATAAAGACAGATTGTTTTCATAATATATAGCGTATAATTTTTTTATTTACCATAATTTCTTAATACCTGATCATACAATGCACGTATCTTCAGGCCAACTTTCTCCCACACAATACCATCAACTTCTTTCTTTCCTTCATCACGCAGATACTCATAAAGTGCCGGATTCGTACATATAGAATGGATAGCATCTGCCATTGCATGAATATCCCAATAATCGATCTTGATGCATTTATCCAAAATTTCAGCACATCCCGATTGTTTGGAAATGATAGTCGGCACACTACACTGCATTGCTTCCAACGGAGATATTCCGAAAGGTTCGGATACCGACGGCATAATATAGACATCACTTGCTTTCAATACCTCATAAACCTGTTTACCTTTCATAAATCCAGGGAAATGAAATCTATCGGCAATACTTCTTTCTGCAGCCAAACGAATCATTGCATTCATCATATCACCGCTACCGGCCATTACAAAACGTACGTTACGGCAACGTTTCAAGACCATAGCCGCAGCTTCCACAAAATATTCAGGTCCTTTCTGCATTGTAATACGGCCCAAGAAAGTGACAATCTTTTCTTTCGGATTTTTCCTTGGTACTATTTCCTGGATTTCTTTCGACAACGGTGCTACCGCATTATGCATAGTAAATACCTTACGAGGATCCTGGTAATATTTATTTATGACGGTCTGACGTGTCAGTTCACTTACACACATAATACAATCAGCATGATCCATACCGTTCTTCTCTATTGAATAGACAGTAGGATTGACGTTACCGCGACTACGATCAAAATCAGTAGCATGCACATGGATTACAAGCGGTTTACCTGATACCTGCTTGGCATGAATACCGGCAGGATAAGTCAGCCAGTCATGAGAATGGATAATATCAAACTGCTGCTGACGTGCTACGACCCCAGCCACAATGGAATAATTGTTTATTTCTTCGTGCAGATTATCAGGATAACGCCCAGAAAATTCCAAACATCCCAAATCATTGGTATGCATATAGCTGAAATCGGCATAGATATGGTCTCGCAAATCATAATACAACTGAGGATCCATATACTTGCCTACCCTGCTCTTGACATAATCCCACTGGACATCACGCCATACAATAGGCACGCTGTTCATTCCTATGATTTTCAAAAAACTCTGATCTTCGTCTCCCCACGGTTTAGGAATACAGAAAGTTATCTCCATATCCGATTGTTGGGCAAGTCCCTTGGTCAAGCCATAGCTTGCTGTTCCCAAACCTCCTAGAATATGAGGAGGAAATTCCCATCCAAACATTAAAACTTTCATAGTCTTTCCTCCCACTTATTGATTGTCATATTTATCCAATAGATTTAAAGTTCTCAATAATTCGGCCACATTCATTGCAAATGAAACGGCTCCACGACCCTGGAACGGTGGATTGCCATCAAATAGTTCAGGGATAGAACCCAAACAATGACAACTCATCTGATCTTCATAACTTATCAGCTGACGCCTAGCAAATGAAATGGCACTACGTTTATAGATACGCATATATGCTTCCAGGTAAAACCCTTCAAGCCATGGCCATGCCGTTCCCTGGTGATAAGCATAATCACGCTGAATTTGCGGACCTACATAATTAGGGTTGTATCCCCCACTTTTCGGACTCAAAGAACGGATACCCTTAGGAGTAAGCAACTCCTTCGTTACAATATCTATAACTCCCTTTTTCTGCTTTGCATCCAACGGAGAATAGTCGAAAGCTGCAGCAAAAATCATATTAGGACGGACACTCCAGTCCATCATATCCCCATCTACATAATCAAGCAAATAGCCATATTCATTCAGGAATGTATCTTTAAACGACTGACCGGTCTTTTCAGCGATCTGGACCAGACGTCGTGCAAATTCTTCGTCACCGGCTTCACCCAACAGTTCGGACACAAACATCAGCGCATTATACCACAACGCATTGAATTCTACAAGATATCCTGAACGTGGAGTAACAGGACGACCGTTGACAGTTGCATTCATCCAGCTGACAGCTTTGTCTTTACCGGCCGAATAAATCAAACCGTTATCATGGATCTGCATGTTGGGATGTTTACCCTCAACAAGAAAAGTCATGATATCTTTCAGTAATACACCATATTTGGCACGGGCCTGTTCTCTTGAGACCATCTTGGCATATTGCTGAATGGTCCATACACACCACAATAACACATCAGGATGTTCAATTTCTGTAATCTTCAAATCACACTCTTCACCTTTAATAAATGCATATATTGCCTTCATGGCAGTATTCATGACGATTTCGAACTTCTCGACCTCATTGATGGCAAGCATCAGTCCCGGCAAAGAGATGAACATATCACGGGCACGACATTTGAACCATGGATAACCGGCCAATACGTACGATTCTCCTCCTTGTTTATTCAGGAACTGGTGTGCGGCATTTATCAGACAATTTTTAAAATTGTTACGCGGTATACGCCGTTCCATTTCCTCAGTAAACAAGTTATTCAGATCAATGTCCCCAATATCAGAAACACTGCCCGAAAAAACGATCGGTTGGTCCTTCGTTATTTCAACCTCAAAATATCCGGGTACATAAAGATCCTCATTGAAATCATAACCACGTTCCTGTTCTTTCGGATATTCAATTCCCCTATACCAGTCAGGCTGAAAATGGAATTCATTTTCCTTGTTCAATTGCATATAAAGTTCCGGATATCCCGGATACATACATGTTTTGATGCCGTTCTTCACTTCATCATAATGACGGCTTGCCTGAGTGTTTTCATGTGTATACTGTCGTACACTGCGGAATGCAAGATAGGGCCGAAACCGAAGAATAGTCTTCGAATGTGCTTCTACCAAGGTATACCGGATTAAGATCCGGTTCTCATGATGCACAAATACCTTCTCTTTTTTCAAAACAACCCCTCCTACCCGATAAACGGTTGTAGGTACTTTTTCACACTCAAACTCGCGGATATACTTATGACCACGTGGACTGAAATTGTCGCCATGATATTTATGCAGGCCCAAATTGAATTCAGCTCCATGCTGTATCACAGTTTCATCCAGTGACGAAAGCAATACATGATTATCGTCATCCAACTCTGGAATAGGGATGACTAACAAACCATGATATTTGCGAGTATTACAATCTACAATAGTAGAACAATGGTACGCACCCGAACGATTCGTACGAAGAATTTCACGTGGAAGAGATTCTTCCAGATTCGTCATTAGCGTTTTGTCAAATCGTAAATAACTCATAGTTGTTATATTAAGGTTATTGTTAGTAGTTCTATAAAATGTTATTTTATAGCTCAAAATTAGTAATTATATAGAGAAAGCAAAATTAAAAACTCCTTTTTTTGAATTTAATTGGAATTTTTGTACGTAAAACTAGCTTTTTGTCAAAATCACTTTTCAAATAAATGTCGAGCAACATAAAATTAACATACAAAAAAAGAGAAGCTGTCCGGCCAATCCAGACAGCTTCTCTTTTCTATATATAGATATTTATTACTTAATCATGTCAAATCCACAATATGGAACCAATGCCTTCGGTATACGGATACCTTCCGGAGTCTGGTTATTTTCAAGCAAAGCTGCAACGATACGTGGTAAAGCCAATGCTGAACCATTCAAAGTATGGCACAACTCGGTCTTCTTATCGGCATTGCGGTAACGGCACTTCAAACGGTTTGCCTGATAAGTATCGAAGTTGGATACTGAAGAAACCTCCAACCAACGTTTCTGTGCCTCTGAATACACTTCAAAATCATAACAGATGGCAGCGGTAAAACTCATATCACCACCACACAGACGAAGAATACGATATGGAAGTTCCAGCTTTTTCAACAAACCTTCCACATGATCCAACATTTCCTGATGAGATTGTCTGGAATGTTCAGGCTTGTCAATCCGAACCAGTTCTATCTTTGAGAATTCATGCAGACGATTCAACCCACGTACATCCTTACCATAAGAACCGGCCTCACGGCGGAAACATTGGGTGTATGCACAATTCTTAATCGGGAGCTGTTTTTCGTCAAGGATTACATCACGATAAATATTAGTTACAGGAACTTCAGCTGTAGGAATCAAATACAAGTCGTCCAGATTACAATGATACATCTGCCCTTCCTTATCAGGAAGCTGTCCTGTACCATAGCCAGATGCGGCATTTACCACCGTCGGCGGCATAATCTCTTCATAACCTGCAGCACGGGCTTCATCCAGGAAGAAATTGATCAAAGCACGCTGAAGACGGGCACCTTGTCCCCTGTATACCGGAAAACCGGCTCCTGTAATCTTTACTCCCAAATCGAAATCAATCAGATTATATTTCTTTGCCAGCTCCCAATGCGGCAGTGCATCCTTAGGAAGTTCAGTTTCCATACCGCCCATCTTGACAACAAGGTTGTCTTCTGCCGTCGCACCTTCCGGTACTTCCTCATAAGGTACATTCGGTATGGTATAAAGCAGGTTCTGCAAGTCCTCGGCAGCCTGATCCATCTGAGCCTGAAGTTCCTTGCTAGCTTCCTTGATTTCCGCTACACGCGCCTTTGCTGCTTCAGCTTCATCTTTCTTACCCTCTTTCATCAGGGCACCGATAGTCTTCGAAGTCGAATTAACCTCTGCCAGGTTCTTATCTAATTGGTTTTGAGCTGTACGTCTTCTGTCATTTAATTCCAGCACTTGCGCAATAGCCTCTTTCGCATTGGCAAAATGCTTCTTTTCCAATCCACGGATCACCTTTTCGGTATCCTCAGTAATTTGTTTAATTGTAAGCATATCTTTTTACTTTAATGGAACTATGTCATTGCTTTTATGCGTGCAAAGATATAGTTTTTTATTTAAATATGTACCAAGGTAAACCGTTTATAAATTTTCAGGATTCAGAAAACAGGCAAAGTATAGACAAGCCCCAACGAAATACGCTGCCAGCTCACATCTTCTGCCCCCAATGCCTGTGCACGCCGGCTCAGGCAAGTCCGTTTATATAGGAAATGCAGATAAAGCTGCAGTTCACTATTCTGCATCGGATAATACTCGATACACACTTGCGAATTCCAAGTCTTACGGTAGTTTCCTGCAGCCAATCCTTCCTGCGACTTATATACATTCCCTATTTCATAGACACCTTTCAGATACATGTTCCAGTTCTTACCCAACCTATAGTCTACATTAGCTATGGTTGTGAAATAGTCTACGTATCCAACCGTATAGCCCGGACTTTCGTTCCGGAAAGTCAACTCGCTGATCAGCCCTTTGGTGTCCAGACCTTCCCGTGAATACATAAAGTCAATATATGCCAGGAAAGGTTTTTTGTCCCAGGCATTACCGCAAGTAAAATAAAAAATATTCTTACCCTTCGCCAGCTGTCCGTATGACAACGAATAGCGCAACTGTAAAGCCCTGTCAACAAAATGTCCGGCCCAATTTAAAGTCCCCAATAACGGGACCTTAGATTCCGCTATCCCTTCGGACAATGCATAACGGAACATTTCTTCCGTACTTCCGTTCCGGTTGTTCACAAGCTGGAAGTTCAGTTCGTGACGGTCGTTCAAGGTATAACCTAAATTGACACCTGCCTGATAACAGGGAAGATAGTTATTGAAATCAGAATAGTAACGAACCTTGATCGCATTGACCCAACATTCATATCCACTGAATTGCACGGCCTGTTTGCCTACAGTAAGTAACAGCCTGTCATCCAACTGCCAGCCTACCATAGCCAGTTCCACCTGTCCCGACAAATTATCCAGCGAATACCCCGGCGTTGTATGCGTATTCAATATCTGCCGGAAATGATAAGAAAACCTTTTACCGAAAGACCCTAATACTTCCCACCTTACCCGATTGACCTTAAAGGCAGCTTCATCAAACGAGTTATTTTCAAATTCTACATTGGCCGACGTAGCAAACTGTACATTCATGTGGGCCCAGTCAATCTCCGGTTTCTTTCCTGTCACCTTCTCCAACAGGGTTTCCGATTCATCAGCTGAGATCAAGGCCTCATTCTGCGCATATACAAACGATATCCAGAACAGCAGTATTGTCAATACCGCCCATTTTTTCTTCTGTATACAAACCATATATTAAAAACAAAACGGCATCCGATTTAACCATGTTCATCAAATGCCGTCCTTCTCATATTACTTAACGGATGCTTTGACGTATTCTGACCAGCTTTTCCAACAAGCCTTCCAGCAAATCAAGTTTCAACATATTGGCTCCGTCACTTTTAGCTACCGACGGATCCTCATGGGTTTCCAAGAACAAACCGTCCACACCTACTGCAATACCGGCTTTTGCAATAGTCTCTATCAACTGAGGCATTCCACCGGTCACCCCCGAAGTCTGATTGGGTTTCTGTAAGGAATGGGTAACATCTAGAATAACCGGATGACCGAATGTCTGCATTTCCGGAATGCCCCGATAGTCAACTATCAGATCCTGATATCCGAATGTCGTACCGCGTTCGGTAAGCATCACCTGGCTATTTCCCGCTTCAACCACCTTATCGGCCGCAAAACGCATGGCACCCGGCGAAAGAAACTGTCCTTTCTTGATGTTCACCATCTTTCCTGTTTTTGCAGCAGCCACCAGCAAGTCGGTCTGCCGGCATAGAAAAGCCGGTATCTGGAGTACATCTACATACTCGGCAGCCATGGCAGCTTCATCTGCCGAATGTATATCGGTTACCACAGGCACCCCGAATGTGTCACGCACCTTTGCCAGGATTTTCAAAGCCTTTTCATCACCGATGCCTGTAAACGAATCCAACCGAGAGCGGTTAGCTTTACGGTATGATCCCTTAAATACATAAGGTATATCCAACCTGTCGGTAATCTTGACCACTTTTTCGGCAATCCGGAGAGCCATATCTTCACCTTCAATCACACATGGTCCGGCCAACAGAAAAAAATTATCGCTTTGTTTCAAATCAGAGATAGTCTGTATCATCATATTATCAATTAGGAATTATTAAAGTCAACGCTTCCGGAGCGATGGTTATATCAATAGGGAAATGACGGTCGAACCAGATACGTCCGTCCAGACTGATTTCCGCATTCTGGGCACGCAGAATCTTCACATGACGTGTACGGTAAGGCTTTACCGTCTTGTGGTTCAGCAAACGTCCCTGCTGGAGCATCCATAATCCCGAAATCAATTCACGTAACTGAGGCCGGTACACCAATGACACATCCAGCCATCCGTTGTAAGGCACGGCACTAGGAGTAAGCCCGTATCCCCGTCCGCTCCCGATAGCTACAGCCATCAGACGTCCGCGGATATGTTCGTCATTAACCTTCAGATGCATTCTGTACAACTTCCGTTCAAATGCTACCAAGAACAAGGAAGAAAGATATGAAAGCAAAGGAATTCCCCAAAAACGGCGGGGTTCATTGGTAATAAGGACAATGCGGGCCCCCAACCCTATATATAAGGCATTGAGGAAATAACGGGTCTGATGTGTCTTTCCGTCATAATAGCTGAAAACACCCACATCCACCTTTCTCAAACGGCGGTTAATCAATACCTCAACGGCACCCTTATAGTCATCCGAGTCCAACCCCCAGTATTTGGCATAGTCATTCCCAATGCCATTGGGAATAATTCCCACGGCTATCTCATGTTTATCTTCCACATCCGAAGTCATCAGTCCGTTCAACGCATCATTGATTGCACCGTCTCCGCCTACCACAACAATCGTACGGTATCCGTTATTTGCCATCGTACGGGTAAGTCTTTCAACCGAACCGAATCCCTCCGAATGTACATAGTCATACCGTACTCCACGACTGTCCATATAATCACGTATTGCCTTCCAACGCTTCTGTGCTTTCCGACTTCCGGCTTTAGGGTTGTATACCACCCCCCAACGATCAGGTTCTACGGCCATATATTCTTATTTTTATTTTAATAATCCGATTATTTCATCCACTTTTTCCTCCATCGGTCGTGTCGCGTCAATCCAATGGATAGTAAAACCACGGCGTTCCATTCCACGGAACCAGGTCATCTGTCGTTTGGCAAACTGATGGATTGCTATTTCCAGCTGCCGGTACATTTCATCATAAGTCAGTTCACCTATTATATATAGGGTCAGGTACTTGTATTCCAATCCATAATAAATCAGGTCCTCCGGAGAAATTCCACCTTCAATCAGGGCACGTACTTCTTCAACCATTCCCTCATCCAGACGTTGCTTCAAACGGCGGGAAATCTTTTCCCGTCGCAGTTCCCGTTCAATGTCTACTCCTATAATCAGGCTGTCCAATGTAGGGAACTCACGTGCATCCACCGGCTGGTGCAGGTAATATTCCTCGATTTCAATGGCACGTATAGCCCTTTTTACTGTATCTACATCTGTAGAATTATGAAGTTTCTTATAACCCGAAAGTATCTGAGTCAATTCTTCCAATGATTTGTCTGCCAGGCTGTCCCGTAATTCGGGATTCTCCGGCACCGGAAGCAGACGGTATCCCTTCAGCACCGATTCCAGATACATCCCTGTTCCTCCGCACAATATAGGAAGTAAACCACGGGAACGTATATCTTCATAGGCTTTCAGAAAATCACGTTGAAACTCGAATACATTGTATTTATATCCCGGCTCTACAATGTCAATCAGATGATAAGGTATCTGTTTCCCGTCTACCATATAATCAACCAGATCCTTTCCGGTACCTAAATCCATACGGCGGTAAACCTGGCGGCTGTCACCGCTGATTATTTCCGTACCAAGCCGCGCAGCCAGAGCCGCAGCCAAAGGCGTCTTTCCCGAAGCTGTCGGTCCAAGTATCGTAATCAGATCATATTCCATACCTTTTATCCAATTGTTCCAAGACAAAGATAGCTCTTTTTCTTTAACCCGGAAGAATAAAACAAACGAAGTTTCATTTTATAATGCACCCCGACTTATTTTCCGGTCTGCATAATACCCGATTCCGAATCCTTGTTATTAAGTTTCTTGCTACCCGATACATAATGGCGTCCGAACGAGAAATTATAGCTCAACGAAATGAAAGCCATCTGGGCACTTTCCTTGACGTAGTTTGTCTTCCTGCTGGAAGCATACCGGTTCCAGTTTTCTTCCTGTACCTTGTAATCGTCGGTAAACGGGTTCACCATACCGCAACCTACATGCAAATCTTTCCATTTATAGCCCAACATGATTACCTGCAAATTCTCTCCTCCAGACAAAGTTTCACCGCTGAACGAATTCTGGTTGGTCTGAATCTGATAGATGAAAGAAAAATTCTTCCAGTTGGCCGATACGGTAGCATCCAACCACCAATTGGAATACCGGTGTTTATAGGTATTGCCATGACTGATAAAATGCCTTAATCCTCCGCTGACCGAAAACTGGAGAATATCCGCTATCGGACCTACACGCAATTGCACCATCGGTGCGATACGCTGCCAACTCTTCTGGTTGTCCCACGTCTGGATAATCTTATTCCCTTCCACAAACTTTTCATCCATAATCACGTTCGGCTTATAATTATAATCTATCCTGAAATACGTATGGAAGATTCCTTTCGACCATTCCCCGTCAAAAGTTGTGCTATACTGTAGATAAGGATCAAGGTTCGGATTTCCACGCTGTATCTGAAGAGAATCGATAACCTGGTCTATTGCGCTCAGATTTCCTAATGAAGGCATTTCATTGTTGACAGCCCAACGCAGGCGCAAATAGGTACGGTCATTGAAAGCATATTTCAAAGTCAGGCGTGGATTGAATGTATAATACTGATACAGATCGACAGTACCTTCCTGACGATAGAATGAACGGGTTCCACCTATTCCCAGCATATAATCCAGTTTCTCCGCCTTCCCCCGGAATTCACCATACAGATAAGTAGCCCCCTGCTGCATACGGGTATGATAATTATGCCCGTTTATGTATTTGTTATCCGAAAAAGAATGGGTATGGCGAAGCCCGGCTCCCCACCGGTTTCCGTTCGACAGCTTTTTCTCGTAAATACCCTCACCGATAACGGAATATTTGTTTCCATATACCTTGTTACGTACATCCGTCAAGATCTCGTTTCCACGGCTTTCCTGATATATACGGTTTGAGAACTCTTTGCTGTAGGTTCCTACAACATTGAAAATCATCACCTGGTCTTTCTTCAGATTCCGCTGATAATAGATATCCAAAGAGGGAATTTGCCGGTTCGACGGATTGTCATCAAACATATCCACATAATCCGATTCGTTCCCACGGTTGATCAACCTTCCACGAAACTGTTGAACGATCATACGGTTTCCCGAATAATTGAGCGAGACATTAAACTGGTACCGGTCATTATCCTGCAGATTATAAGCCATGTTCACCCATGCCTGCATGATCTTCCATTGTGAAGGGATACCCTGCTCATAACGGTGCAGTTCAAATCCGTTTCCCAGATTGAAATCTTCCTGATTATCACGATAGCCTCCATAAAAATTACGTGGACCGACCCAGAAGTTCGTGGAAAACTCTGATTTCTTATGATTGATCTTCACATTACCCTCATAGTTCCCCCATGCGACATGAGGTGACTGCTTGATTTCGAGACCGAAATTTCCTCCCGTTTCCGGACGTCGCACTATATAGTCAATAACAATTTCTGCATTTCCGTAACGCAAACCCGGATTATCATGGAATTCCACTCTGACCACTTCATCCGGACGCAGGGCACGAACCTCCTGAGCCGACACTTTCACTCCATTGATACGCATCTGTACTTCACCGTCACCCGGAATCTTGACCGTATTGTTCACCGGATCGATCTGAATACGCGGAAGCATCAACTGCTGAAGAAGTTCTACACCGTTGGCAGAAGCTTCCTGCTGGCGTTCGGACGGATATATTACTTTCTTATCCACTTCATTCCGTTGCGCAGAAGCTGTAACAGTCACATTTTCCAGAGAAAACGCTTCTTCCTCCAAAAGTATCTCACCCAAATTACGTGACCGGTCCAGAGCCTCCAGCCATATTTCCTGTGTCCGGTATCCCATGCTTGAAACCGACAAACGATATGTTCCCGAAGTTATACCTGCCAGTTCAAAACGCCCTTTCAGGTCTGAGGTTGTGCCTGCCACCATCGCCGAATCGGCAGTCTGCAACACGATATTGGCAAATTCTATCGGGTGATTTTCACTGTTTCTTATGGTACCCTTCAATTGGATCTGCTGCGCAAATCCGTTCAAACAGGCATACAAAGCTATCAGAGTACATAACATTCTCATGATTCAAATTCCTTTTTATGTTCTTATCCTTATTGTCGTTACATTCCATTAGACGACAACACATAGGGTTTGGTAACACAAAAAAGGAATTTTTTTCCTGAATCATTATTATTTCCCATATTTGGCTTTGATAGCCGGCAATTCCTTCTGTATATCACTGATACGGCGGGAATCACTCGGATGGGTACTCATAAATTCCGGTACACCAGCCTGTCCGCCAGCCGCCATCTTCTGCCAGAAAGTAACGGCAACATCCGGATTGTATCCGGCCATAGTCATTAAGACCAGCCCCATATAGTCAGCTTCCGATTCGTGTTTTCTTGAAAATGGAAGCACCACTCCATACTGGGCACCTACCCCATATACCGTATTTGCTATCGACTGTAATGCCGTACTCTTTTCAGACAGGCTCTGACTCAAGATCTGTGCACCATATTGGGCAAGCACCTGCTGGCTCATACGCTCATTGCTATGTTTGGCAACGGCATGGGCGATTTCATGTCCCAAAACCACAGCCAGTTCATCATCGGAAGAAACCAGTTTCATAATCCCTTCATAAACGACAATCTTACCGCCCGGCATGCAGAATGCATTCACTTCATCTTCTTTGACCAGATTGAATTCCCATGAAAAATTACTGATTTCACTGCTCATCCCATTCTCACGCAGATACTGTTCGGTAGCAGCAGCCAACTTTTTCCCTACGCGGGTAACCATAGCCGTCTGTACCGTATTGGAAGAACGCGGAGCATTCTGCATATACTCCTTATATTGGGTCAGACTGGATGAAAGGACTTCCTGATCGGAAACCAACAACAATTGTTTACGCCCCGTAAGAGGAACGCTACCACAACCTGCCAGAAGAAACAGGCAGACAAGTGACAGAATACTGATCTTTTTCATAACCTTCGGTTTTATAACAATGTAAAAATAAGATATATTTCTTTAAAAGACAAATAAAAAAGGAACAACGAACGTTATCGTTGCTCCTTACCTTCTGTCGGGGTAGCGGGATTCGAACCCACGACCCCCTGCTCCCAAAGCAGGTGCGCTAACCGGACTGCGCTACACCCCGAATCTGTATTTTTCCATCTCTTCCGTCGGGGTAGCGGGATTCGAACCCACGACCCCCTGCTCCCAAAGCAGGTGCGCTAACCGGACTGCGCTACACCCCGAAAAAGATTAAGGATTGCTTTTGTTTTCCTTCTGCCTGTCGGGGTAGCGGGATTCGAACCCACGACCCCCTGCTCCCAAAGCAGGTGCGCTAACCGGACTGCGCTACACCCCGAATCACAAGGCTTGTTTTTTCAAAAGCGATGCAAAGGTATGGCTTTTGACATTAATATGCAAACTTTACAGGCATTTTTTTAGAACTCTCACCACCGATTCTTTACAGCATGCGACATATCAATCAGTTACGCCCCACTATTTCACAACCTTCAGCGCTTTTATCAGCGCTTCACGCCAATCGGTAGCATTTTCTACCAGCAATACATGAAGTCCCAGTTCCTTTCCACGCTCGATGTTCGCTTTCCCGTCATCTACGAAAAGGGTCTCTTCCGGATTCATGCCTGAATCTTCCAGCATGAACTCAAATATCCGGGGATCAGGTTTGGTATATCCTATCTGATACGACAGATACATCTTGTCCATATATTCATCCAATGGTTTATGGTATCCGGTAAACCCTGCACTGCATGCCCATCCTATAATATAAGGATTGGTATTACTTAGCAGATACAACCGATAACCTTGCTTGCGCAGATTTTCCAGGCAGTCAAGTTTACGTACATCCACCCCGGGAATAAAGCCAAGCCAGGCCTTCTGCACCTCGGCCTTTTCCAGCGTACGTCCGCAAAGATGTCCCAGTTCTTTCCGGAATGCCTCCTCGTCCAACTTGCCTTCTTCCAGGTCCTGGAAAATTCCGGTCTGGTGATACTTGTCAAGCCTTGTGTCAGCATCGGCCAGACCGATAGCCACAAATTCCTTGACAGCGTTCTCACGGCTCAAATCAACAATCACTCCACCCAAATCGAATACTATATTCTTTATCATGATTCAAACTTTTTGTTCACCACAGCAAAAATACACAATATCCCGACAATTGGCATCAAGATGCGGAAGGAAAAGAAATACGGAAACGGGTCATCCCGTCGGGATAGGTACGCAAAGAAAAAGTACAGCCATGCTTGGTCAGTACTTCACGGATAAAGATCAGACCGATCCCCTGTCCGTTAGGTTTGGTAGAAAAGAAAGGGCTGAAAAGTTTGGCCTCCACCTCCCGGCTGATACCCTTTCCGGTATCGGCTATCTCCAGCATAACCGGCGAAGCGGTAGTCCGGATGTAGATGTCACCACCTTCTCCGATACTCTCGGCTGCATTTTTGATAATATTTACCAGTACCTGTTCAAACAGAACGGTATCTATCCGCACCATCGGATTCTCAGGACAAAGCTCGTTATGCAAGGTAATCTGCCGGTCACGACATACCGTTTCCATAAACATCCGGCAGGCTATCACCCGGTCGTTCAGGTGTACCTGTTCCAGACAGGGCTCAGGAATCTTCACCACATTGGCAAAATTGGTGATGAAGCTGCTCATCCCGTAACAGCGTTCCACGCACACCCTCATCACTTCCCGCAAATCTTCCGTATCTTCCACCTCTTTCAGAGCATCCCCTACCGTCTCCAATGTGGAAGTAATGCCGGCCGTCGTATTGTTCACCTCATGAGCAATCATACGGATCACTTTCTCATAGGCTTTCTTTTCGGCTTTCACTACTTCGGTAGTGAGACTTTCTATCAGTACAAAAGGATGCGCAAAGCCGTGATCCACAAACGACAACCGTGAACATCGGTAGATTTTCGCGTCACTCAGACGGATCGTATCGGTCGTATCTTTAGGAAGACGTGCTATTTCCTCAGCCAGCGGAGTATCCAGTTCCTGAAAACCTTTCCCCCTCAGTTCATCCGACACCATATATCCCAAAAAACGTAAAGCAGCCTCATTCAGCATGGAAATCTTCCCGTCAAAATCCAGAATAACCACCCCCATGGGAGAAACATTAATGAGAAGGTCAAGAAAATGATTCTGCTCCCGAAGCCTCAGACGTTCATTCTTCAACTGGTCCATCATACGGTTGAACATAGCCACAATCCGGTCGGCTTCAGCCTGTCCTACCGGCGCCAGACGGCTGCTGAAATCCTGTTCCCGAAGCAGATCCATACCGTTGGCTATACTGTTGAGCGGAGTCACTACCTTCCGGTAGAAATAGACCAGCACCAACAGGCAGAGCATAATTACCGCCTCGCTTACATATAGCAGAGTACCTCCCTCCTTCAAGGTAAAAGACAACAAGATGCCCCACACCACAACCAGTAACAGGAACAGCAGAAAGAACAATGTCTTCAGTTTCATAAATGTACCCTATTAATCGTTGAATGAAATACCGTATTTTTCCAACCGACGATACAAGGCGCCTCTGCTGATCCCTAAGGATACAGCCGCTTGTGAGAGATTGTTACCATGTGCTTCAAGCGCCTGCAGAATGGTACGTTTTTCCATCTCTTCGAGCGTCAGCCCCTGCAGACTGTCGGTATGCTCCATCGGATAAGCGGCCGGATGATACTGGGCTTTGAAATCATTGGCTGTCAGTTGTTCTTTCCCACATACCAGCAAAGTACGCTCCACCAGGTTTTTCAGCTCACGGATATTTCCCGGATAAGGCAAGCTGCTCAAAAAATCCATGGCATCATCGGTCAGTTCTACCGGAGAAAGACCGTCGGCCTTACAACGGCTATCGGCAAAATGACGTGCCAGCAGAGGAATGTCTTCACGCCGCTCGCGCAAGGCCGGCAGATGCACCGTAATGAGATTGATACGATAAAATAAATCTTCACGGAAGGTATGTTCGTGTACCATCTGCTCCAGATTGGCATTCGTAGCACACACTACCCGTACATCCACTTTCCGCGGACGGCTTTCGCCCAAAGGCTCGAAAGTCTGTTCCTGCAATACCCGGAGCAGCTTCACCTGACACGCCAGATCCAGCTCCCCTATCTCATCGAGAAAAATGGTTCCCTTGTCCGCCAGCTCGAAACGTCCCTTGCGGTCGGCTACAGCATCAGTAAAGGCTCCCTTCTTATGGCCGAACATCTCGCTCTCGAACAGGGTCTGCGAAATACCGCCCAGATTGACCTTCACGAACGGTTTGTTCCGGCGGGGACTGTTCAGGTGGACAGCTTCGGCTATCAGCTCCTTACCCGTTCCGCTTTCACCCGTCACCAGTACCGGAGCTCCGGTATGCGCCACCCGTTTCACCGTAGCCAGCACATCCATCAGGGCTTTGCTCTTTCCGATGATATGACTCCGGTCAAACCCGTCGTCATCAGTCACAGGCAACTCTCCGGCACCGTCCTTCGCCGCCAGTTCCAGAGCAGTCTCAATGCGTTGCATCAAGGCCGCATTGTTCCAAGGCTTCGTAATGAAATCGAAAGCCCCGGCCTGCATTCCCTGTACGGCCAACGGAATGCTTCCCCAGGCCGTCATCAGAATGACCGGCACATCGGGACAGAATATCTTAACCTGTTTCAACAATACCAACCCTTCTTCACCATTGGTGGAAAGGCTGAAATTCATATCCATCAGAATGAGTTGGGGTGTAACGGAACGTACCGCTTCCAAAGCTTCCTTGGGGTTGGAAACTGCCAGAACCTCGTACTTCGCCCGCTTGAGCATAAAGCTGAGCGAAGAACGGATTGCACTATCATCATCAATTATCAGTATCATAACATCGGCAAAAGTAAATATAAATCGCCTATTCCGCGGTTTTATCTTCTGACTATTTTCTCAAAATCGGCATCAATGCCCGTATTGGCAACAAAATCCCAAAGTGTCAGGCTACGTAGCTGGTAGTAATAATACCAGTAGTAGAAGAGTTCGTTGATGTGCTTGCGGCGTGCCTCATCCTTCTGACTCTGAGAATCGTTCAGATCGAGGGTGGAAATCTTTCCGATAAGAAAAGTCTCCACATTGGTGTGATAACGCTTCCGGGCGATACGGTCGGCTTCATCGGCCAGGTGAAGCTGGGTCTGCTGGTTGTTGAACTGCTCCACCAGAATGAAAATATCCTGATTGAAGTTCATCGACTCCTGACGCAGCTTGCTTGCGGTCACTTCTCGGTTGCTCTGTGCCACCTTTACCTGTCCGCGGCGTTTTCCCCAGTCCAGTATCGGAATCTTGAACCCGACCTCTACCACCTGATTATCCTTCAGGCGTCGGTAAGCACTGTCGAAGCGGTTATCCGTACCGGTAAAACCCACTTGGGCAAAAAGGGTGATTTCACGCATGTTTCCTTTCGCCTTGGCCACCTCGTAATCGGCCTCCAGCTGACGCCGGCGGATGTTGTGGGCAAAAGAATTGTTGGCCAGTGCCTTCTGGAGCACATCGTCGTAGTCAAGACGTACATCGGGCACCGAATCGGGCACTACCGGTTCCAGTTCCTCGTCTTCGCCCAACGCAAGAAAAGAACGGAGAGTAAACATACTGCTCTTCAGAGAGCTTTCGTCCGAAGTCAGTGTAGAACGAGCGTCCAGCATATTCAGCTCCAGTTGCAACAAATCGTTCTCACTGATCTGCCCCATACGTCGTTTTGCCTTCGCCACTTCGTAAAGCTTCTCGGCGTTGGCCAGGTTCTGGCGGGCAATGGCCACATTCTCGCGTGCCAGCAGGAGATTGAAGAAATGGTTGATGGTAGTCATTGTCACCTCTTCGGTCGCACTCAGAAAGGCTGCTTTCGCCTCGGCATAGCGTACCGGTTCGATACGACGGTTCCACTTGATGTTATTCACGCCAAAGATAGGCTGGTTCAAAGTCAGGGCAACCGGTACGGACATGAAGCGATTCCCCACCGTTCCGTCCATCTGACGAAGAAAATCAAGCGACGTATTCAATGACAGGGTACCTCCTGTAAACCAGATATTCTGATCGATGGAAAGTTGTCCGTTCATCTGTAAGTAGTTGTTCCGCACGAAAGTGTACGAACCATCATCCTGCTGATTAGAATTGTAACTTTTGTTGTATGAAGGCAGGGTAGCCGTAAAATTCACTTCGGGCAACAAATCGGCACGGAAAGTGCGGTACTCCCAGTAAGCAGTCTTCAACTCGTTCAAAGCCACGGCGGCATCCACACTCTGTACGCGTGCCAAAGTAATGGCTTCATCCAACGTAATGGTACGTTGCCGCACCGGAGTTTCTGTTTCTCCGGTTGCAAACACCGTGTCAAGAGAGAGTAAAGAACAAATAAGTAAAAAAGTTCGTTTCATATTTTCAGGATCATAGGATTCTACAAAAATTATTCATCATGTAAGGCCTCGGCAGGCTGCACCTTCATGGCCCGTCGGGCAGGATACCAGATACCCAGGACAATCATCAGAGCCATGAGCAGGAACGCTCCTCCGAAACATTCCACAAAACGCATCACAGAAACATCGAGCAACGTATGCACCGTCAGATCGGCCCATTGGATATTGAAGGCAATCACCAGGGCCGGTATCACCGCCAATAGCAGAAGAGTAAGCCCTTCCAACAGAAAATACCGCATCAACACCCGTCGGCTGCTTCCCAATGCCATACGCAAAGCTATCTCACAACGACGCTTTCGGGTACGGTACCAGAAGGTAGCAAAGACACACAGAAAGACATTAAACAAAAAGAAAGCTGCCACGGCATAAACTGTATTGAGGTAATTTACCGTTCCTTCCTGAACGTCATAAGCCTCCTTCATATCGTCATACGAGCGGATATTATCCAAATAGAAGATTCCGCGGTCGAATACCGGCTGCATGTCACGCCGGAAACGCTCGGCAAATCCTGCTACATGATCGGGCGAAACCCGTATCGCCACATGCTGCCAGAACAAGGCCTTATCGGCAGGCAAGTAAATGAAAGGTTCATATCGCTCATAGTCACCCAGCTTGTGTCGGGGCAGAACGGCGGCCACCCGGTAATTGGTCACCGGATTTTTCGTGCTCAACCAATAGGGATTGAAGCAAGTCCTGCCTACCGCATCACCCGCATGAGGCAATTGGAACAGAGAATCCACCAAGTCAACACTCATCAGTGCGGGAACAGGATTTTCGGCCGGTGACCAGTGCTTCTCATCCAACTGCCCGGCCAAAGGATTCAGGCGGAATACCTTGAAGTAGGAAGATGTCACATATCTGATGTAACAATTTACGACATTCGTAGAATCAGTATGTGGCGCATATCCTTCGGACATTACCTCATTCGTATAAGGGACACTCCCGTAATAGGCACAAACTTCTTCTACCCCGGGATAATCCTTTATCAGGTTATACAAGTAGGTGAAATCTTCTCCGGCCCGCCGGTTGTCTGTATCGTTAATGAACTCCAACGGTTTGGTACCCATCGTCAGGTCGAACACACACGAGGTATCATATCCTTTGGATTTCCAGGCCGCCCCTTCGAAATTATACACTACATCGATACCATACCACAACAATACGGTCACGATACATAATTCGGCCCAAAGCCAGGCGTTGGTACGCCGCTGGTTCCATATCTGATTGAAAATCTGTTTCCACATAACTTATTCTCCTCCCGTCAATGTATATGAAATACTTCTATGTACGGCTATCCATGCGGGCAACAATACGGATAAGGCATTGAACACCAGACAAGCCGCCAGTACCGTCAGGAACAACGACGGACGCAACAACAAGTCGCTACCCAACACGATACCTTCCAGTTCCACACCCCCTGTACCGAACAACCATGCACCACCTGCCAATACCAACGCACACGACAATCCATACCCCAACACGCCTCCTATCAAGGTGGTAGACAGACTCTCGAAAAACAATCGTCCGATAATATCGGCATTGGAAGCCCCATACGCCTTACAGATGGCTATCTCGCCCAACCGGCTCTGCATCTGGGCGTGAACCAGTCCTGATATGCCCACGGCGGGCACTACCAGCAGAATCACCAGCAACAATCCATAAACCAGTCCCGCATTGATACTTCCATCACGGAAAAAGGTATACTCCGTATGCGTATACAGACGCGGATCCTGAAGGATATACTCCAGTCCCTGCTTGTTTAGCTGTTCCATCCGGCGATTCACTTCAGCACGTACTTCCTCCGCTGAAGTATCTGGCGACAAGTGGAGGACGGTATAATGAAATCCTATCAGACCGCCGGTACTGATAGAAGGATCCACATTTTCTTCGTAGGTCAACGTAAACGGTTCCCATACATCGGCATATGCTGTCTGGAAAATGGAGCTGACATTACGTACCACACCTACGACACGGACTTCCTGGAAATCCAGTAGGAATTGCTTGCCTACCGCCTCGACGGTTCCTCCGAACAACTCACCAGCCAGTTTTTCACTGATGACGACAAACCGGCGTACCACACCGTCATCCCGGTTGCGGACGCTCCGCCACTCGTCATCCGCCGTTTCGAAAGCAGCCCGTCCGGCATCATACTCAGCCTGAGTAAACGGACGTCCAGCCAGGAAATCGTAACGAAAGAAATCAAACCAGTTGGCTGCTACGGGGCGGAGCAATACCGGATAACGGTCGGACGAGGCAGGCAAGGCACACACTGCCTTCTGCAGACCTCCGTGAAAGGTCAGTTCATCCACCCCCGGCAGGTCGTCAAAAAAAGCATGGAAGGCAGTCGGTCCCAATCCCCGGTATCCCCACATATTTGTACCGTCGGGACGCATACACTGAGTGCCATAGTTGTAAAGTACCTGACTACGACGTGTCTCCGGTGCTACATCTGCCGTACGGAAATCATAAACCATCACCACCACCATCACAAAGGCCATGGTAACCGCCGTTCCTATTACACACACCGCCGTATAGAAACGGTGCTGGTTCAACTGGTTCAAGAGTAACCGTAAACTATGTCCAAAAGAATACCTCATACCCGAGTCTTTTTAAAGATTCCACATTCTTATCATTCATCGTGCAAGGCTTCGGCAGGCTGTACCTTCATGGCCCGACTGGCAGGATACCAGACACCCAACACAATCATCAATGTCATAAGCAGAAACGAAAGCAGTAAGGAGGAGAAGAAACGGAAAGCATCGAAAGGCAGTTTCTCGACATCCACCAGTTCAGCTAAACCAATGTTCAGCGCAATAAGGGCAGCAGGCACGGTGGCCAGTATCAGAAGCAACAGGCCTTCAGTTATCAGAAGTACGAAGACACCCCGGCGTGTACTGCCTATCGCCATGCGAAGAGCAACTTCCTGACGGCGATGCTGCGTACGGAACCAGAAGGTACCGATAACGCCCAAAAAGATATTGAGCAGCAGGAAGCACAGAATACAGAGCTGTGTCCGCACCTCGTTCACATCCTCCAGTTCACTGACATATTGCAATTGAGTGAAAGGCTGGATGTCAAGAATATAAATATTGCCTATACGATAGAGACGGTCGGCATCAGCCATCAGTTGCTCCACGAATCCGTGGTCGGCTTCGGGTTTCACGCGTAGGCTCAGTTGCAGGTAAGCCGGATTCTCATATTCTATCATATGCGAACGAGAGAAACCGATAGCAATGAAAGGGCCTCCCCACTGGTCGGACGTCTCGAAATGATTCCAGCGCATAGGTTCGGCAATGCCGGCTACACGCGGACGAGAGTCGCTGTCCATCGTCCACATGGGCAATTGTCGGCCAAGCAACGGAGTGGCATCAGGCATGCCGAGTGCCTCATAGCGGGCGGCCACGTTACGTGACAGAATCATTGTACCAGGATCCAGCACAGCAGCCAGCGAGTCGGAACTCGTAGTCCGCACCGTCTTCCCATCAGCTCCTTGTACGGCTACTCCTTGAATGTGGAACAGGCGCATATAGTCCGGCTGAACCAAACGAAGCATGGCATGAACAGGCACCGTATCTACAAAAGTGTCGATGCCATTACTACCGTCACTATAGGGAACACTGTTCTGCGAAATGGCTACCGCTTCCACGCCGGGACGATGACGCAGACGTTCGGCTATCTCCAGCAAGGCATCCATGTTGTCTTCCACGGTCTGATTAGGGTCATACAAAGCAGAATTAGATGTCAGACGGTTCACCGTCACCTCGTAACAATGCTCGGTATCAAAACCCATCGGTGCAAAATAGACACGTGCCGTCGTGCAACACCAGTCCACAATGTACCACAGCACCACAAAGACCACCAGTAGTTCCAGAGCAAGGAAAAAGTTGCTCCGCCATTCGTTTCGTATTTGAATCAATAGTTTTCTGATCATATTTTTTGCTTTTTAATGCACCTTACCGTTAATCGCTTCCACAATATTCATTCTTGATGCCCGCCATGCAGGAATACCCGCACTGAGCAGATTCATCAGCAGACAAAAAATAAAGGCAGCCATAAATATCCACGGGCTAAGCAGGGCACTTGCCGTCAAGCTGGTCTCGCCCGACAAATAAGCATTGGTTGAGTTACCGAAAAGGAAACCGTTCAATAGATAAGTCGCGGCATAACTCAGGAGCAACCCCAGCAGACCCGCTACACAGGTCAGGAGCAGATTCTCCCAGAATACTTGCTGCATCAGCTCGTTTGCCGTAGCACCAAAGGCTTTGCGTACCCCAATTTCCGCCATTCGTTTCCGCATGCGTGAAAGAGTCATGCTGCTCAGGTTGATGGCTGGTACAATAAGCAGAATGAGCATTACGACGACATAACGTAGAACTACGCCTTGAATATCGGGCTCCTGGCTCCATGTACGGTAAAGATGAGTGAACTGTGTATCAGGCTGTCCGCGGTAAAACACCTCTACCCCGTCTTGTGCGTCGTTGTATTTCTGCCGCAGGCGTTCACATTCCTGACGTATGGCCGGAAAATCCGTCCTGCTATGAGCCAGGATAACGGCACGCATCGGCCCCATCAGGTTGTAGCCCCACGAATTGGCCTCGGCATCACCGGCCGTGTAGGGTATCCACACCTGGGCATAGGAATCTGTAGCCAGCATGGAAACGTCGGCCACCACGCCGCACACCTGGAAATCCACGTAATTCAATTCAATATGCTGTCCGCTGACATCCGTCCGCCCGAACAGGCGGCGGGCCACCGAAGCGGCAATGACGGCACGAGGCAGACCGCTGTTCAAATCGGCTGCCGTAAAGGGCTTGCCATCGAGAAAGCGGAATTGAAACACCTGCCAGAAGTCTTCGTCGGTCTGCACCATGTCAACAGTCGTCTTGGCACCGGCCGGTAATAAGGCCTTTACCTTACTGGGAGATGACACAAGGGTAACAGCTTCGGCTGTTGTCAACGCCTTAAAACATTCACGGCCTGTTTGCACCGACATTCTCGAATTGGCAGAACTGCCGCTCATATCGCCTTTGGCACGATAGGACATATTGGGGACGTATAATGAACGGCTGCGGTTCACCTCCGGCTCGCAATCGGCCGTACGCACCCGCAGGGTGATGACGATAACCATGATCATACAGATGGAGAGTGCGGTACCCAGTATGGAAATCCAACTGATGACAGGATTTTCACGCAAATGCCAGAAGGCTTGTCTGATATATTGTCTAAACATATTTAATTATCTTTTCTTCTTCACAAGCTTATTTATCCTAATCAGATTCATTTGAAACCTGTTATTCCACCTGGCGCCCGTCGAAGAAACGTACCGTACGTGAAGTCTGTTTGGCCTGCTCCTCATTGTGTGTCACCATTACAATGGTGCGCCCGTCTTCCTGATTGAGCTGATGCAATAACTCCATGACTTCAGCACCCATCTTGGAGTCCAGGTTACCGGTCGGTTCGTCGGCCAGAATGATTTCCGGATTTCCGACAATGGCACGGGCAATCGCTACACGCTGGCACTGGCCACCGGAAAGCTGTGTAGGCATATGCCGCATACGGTGGCTCAAACCCACTTTCTTCAGCACCTCTTCGGCCAGATGCCGGCGTTCTTTGGCCGAAACTTTCCGGTATAAAAGCGGAAGTTCTACATTATCTATCACATTCAATGAATTAATCAGATGAAACGACTGAAAAACGAATCCCAGATTCTTGTTACGGAAAGCGGCCAGTTCCTTATCTTTCATGCCTTCTACCCGCGTACCGGCTATCTGAATGGTTCCGCTCGTCGGCGTATCCAATAATCCCATTATGTTAAGCAACGTTGATTTTCCACATCCGGAAGGTCCCATAATACTGAGGAATTCTCCTTTTTCCACATTCAGATTCACGTTTTCCAACGCCTGAGTCTCTATTTCGTTAGTTCGGTAAATCTTATTGATTCCAGTCAATTCAATCATGTTCATAATCTAATCATTATTAAGTAATACATTTTCAAATTTCATAATCAGAGAATCAAAAGTCATGCCAGAAATGCTTCCCATTGATTATCTGAATATTATCAAGATAGAAAGTGTCCGTTTCCGGACATCCTATCCATTTTTATCGTACGTTTCATTCATCGCGCAACGCATCGGCCGGCAACGTACGGGCCGCTCTACGTACCGGAATATAGGTACCAATAAGCGCAACCAACAGCAATATCAGGTAACTGAACAGCAAAACCACGGTAAAGTGAAAGCCAAACCGGTTCTGTCCATAGGCTGGATCGGGCACGAAATATTCACTCATCTCTAAAGTATACATCCCGTTGGTATATGCGTGATAAAACAGGAAAGGAATGGTTACAGCAAAAGCAATCGTTGCCAGCAGCCATGCTTCAATAAGAAACTGCCGTACAATGCATGCCTGCGAGGCTCCCATGCTGCGCATCACACCTATCTCTTCGCGGCGTGCATTGCTACGTATCCAGAAAGTACCTACCATACCCAGGAAGATGCAAAACAAGGCGAATCCTGTCAAGGCGTATTGCAAACGCAACTTATTGGTCACCCCACTTCGCACGGCATACGCATCACTCAAATCGGAAAAATCCTGCAAACCATTAAAATAGAAGTTACCCACCGAAAGCAACGGTGCGACCTCCTGCTGAAAACGCTGCTTGAAAGCCGATGCATCCACGCCCGGTTTCAGGCGAATGACAAAATTGTACATCCACGGCATATAAGAGCCACCTTGCATATCGCTATACATGCGGACAATAAGTGGATAAGGCTGCTCATAATCCCGGTGCTTGAAATTGCAGAAAACGCCCGCCACTTCAATGCCCTGTTCGCTTTCATAGATTTTCTTTCCTACCACATCGGTAGTACCGAAAAGCAGTTGTGCCAGCCTGGCCGAGATGTATACTTTATTTCCCGTTTGTGGCAACAACACCATTTCACCGCCTGTACGGGCATCCTTCATGCCGTAAGTATGAAACATATTGCTACCCTCGGCCGCCACAAAATGATATTGCTGGGCATGCACATAACCTTTATCCCGGTGCAATGAAGCCGTATCGGTAAAAAGCTGGGTACCGTTCCACGAATTGCTGTTCGGGAAACTCCAGCTGGTAGAAATGCTCCAGCTGTCCACTTCGGGCTGGTCACGGACAATACGGGCTATACGCCAATAAGCTTCCTTCGTCATCGAATCGGTTGCCATGGCCGGATCATAGTTGCCGTGTGTTTCATCATAAATGCCGATATTTACTACATAGAGACCTTCGGGATTGTATCCTTTGTCAATATGATAATTGGCTGTCAGAACATAAACGGGATCAATAGCCGTCCAAAGGAAAAAGCTGACGGCCAGCAATTCTATAAATATCCAGCCGTTCTGACGGCGCTGATTCCAAAGCTGATGTAAAATAGTCTGTAACATAACACATATTTATCTTTTCATATTCAATGACGCTACTATAGGATGCTTCAATGCCCACAGGGCCGGTATCAATGCCGAAACTACATTGAGCAACAGACACACGGCAAAAGTGCAACCAAAGACCATGGGATTGAACAGCATTTCGCCGGTGAGTGAAGTATTTACCGAACCCGAATAGATATTTTTGTCGAACAACGTCAATATCCAGTCACTGGCCGTCAACACTATCACATAAGAAAACAACAAACCAAGCATCCCCCCCGGTGAAAGTAAGAAGCAGATTCTCGGTCAACACCTGCTTGAGCAAACACCAGCGATTGGCCCCATAGGCCTTGCGGATGCCCAACTCGGAGATACGACTATCCATGCGAGAGGATATCATGCCGCTTAAATTCAACGCCGGAATAAAAAGCAGGGCCAAGAGAATATATAGGAAGCTTTTCGTCTGTTCGGTCATATCGGGAGCCCGGTCCACATCCTGACGGAAGGTACTCACCCAATACGGGTCGGGTTGTCCCATCAGATCATATTCATACTCCTTATCCTGCTGGGAATAACGGCGGAACACATCCTGCACCTCGTCACGCACCTCTTCCAGATTTTCTGCACGGTCAACCAACAAATAAGTATAGACATTACCCAGCAGCCCCCGTTCGTCCAGTTCTTCACTGATCTCCTGTGTGTTGAGTAACGGTACCCACAGGTCGGCCACAGTTTCGGGAGTCGCATTGGAAACATCATGCACCACCCCACACACACGGTAGTCTCTACCATTAAAAGTGAAATGCTTGTCCACCACCCCATCTGCCGCAGCAAAAAGCCGGCGGGCAGTCGACTCACTCAGCACTGCCACCAGGGCACGGGCCTCCACATCCTTCTGTGTAAAAGGATGGCCCTCGATGAAACGGAACGGGAATACCTGCCAAAAGGCTCCATTAACGAAACGGGGATTTATTTTCAAAGGCTGCATATCGGCAACCGACGCTTGATAAGTAACCCAAAAAGCAGGCATGCTACCTGCCACCTGCTCCACATGAGGCAGTCCAGGCAACATCTTGTCTACCACATAATAGGCTACACCTCCATGGATATTCCAATTGTCAGGTTGTTGTTTAGGATAGCGCTTCACCGGTTTGAGCACCAGTGTACGGTTGCGGTTATACTCGGGATAAATGGGTGCAAACTTGACATAAAAGATAATGAACAGTGTCATCACCAACGCTATGGACAGTCCTGTGCCCACCACATAGATACCTGTAAAGAGGCGGTTCTGCCGCATCAGTGTCCAAGCCTGTTTGAAATAATTCTTCAACATACGATTTTCTTTTTCGTTTCAAGGAGCCATTTACATGTGGGACTCCGATATTACCTTATTTTTTCAATTTCAGTTTATTCTTGTTCTTATACTGGCTCATGTCGCTCACCACTACCCGGTCGCCCGGTTGAAGTCCGGAGACCACTTCCACATACTCGAAATTGGAATCACCCAACTGTACTTTCCGTTTCACCAGTTCACCCGAGCCGTCCGCTACAAAAAGCTCATATTCACCACGGCCTACGTAATAACTGGCGTTGGCTATACGCAACACATCTTCCTTGACGGCATTCATTATATAGACATCGGTCTTTAATCCTGAACGGAGACGGCGGTTACTGTCATCGGCCAACTGCACGGTAAAGGAAATGACCCCGTTCTTCGACAGAGGTGTCACGCTGCTCACCTGCCCTTCCAGTTTCTCGCTGCCAATCTTAACAATGGCTTTTCCACCGGCAGCTACACGGTCGCCATATGTATCTGCTATCTCACCTTCTACCTTGAAATGACTCAAATCGGAAATGACCGCTATCTGTGAACCTTCGGTCACCTGTGCTCCTATCTGGTTATTGATATATGTCAGGATAGCCTTCCGTGGCGAACGCACCTGCGCATCATCCAGTGTACGCTTGGTCTCGGCCAGGCCCTTGAGAAAAATCTCATATTCCAGTTGCTTCACCTTCAGGTCGGCGGCCTTTACTTTCCGTTCATTGGCCAGTTGCTGATGCAACTGTTCCAGTTCCAGCTTTCCGGTTTTGAAGTTCAGTTCCGCCTGATGTACCCTGTCTGTCGTACCGGAACCCAGACTGTCCAGATAACGTTCGTTCCGGAGTTCCACTTCCATACGGTTCACCTTCATCTCGGCCACCTTCACCTGCATCTCCAGATCACTCAGAAACGTATTGTTGTTCACTTCCAGCTGTTCCAACTGGTAACGTTTCATCTGTTCTTCATCCAGCAACTTCTTGTATTCGGTTTCAGCACTCTGCAGATCCAGTTTCAGAATAGGTGTACCCACATCTACACTATCCCCTCCTTTTCTATAGACTTCCAGTATACGGGTATTGATGGGCGAGTTGATGATTTCCTCAAATGCCGGAACGACCTTTCCCGATGCACTGACACTCACCTCGATAGTACCCTGGCTCACTTCCGAAAAGACCAGGTCTTTTTCCTTCACGCTGCTGCGCATCAATGAAATCAGCACGATACAGAGTACCACACATCCTCCACCGATACCTCCATATTTTACAATCCTTTTATTACGTTCCCTCGAACGCACCTCTTTCGGTATTTCTCTATCCATAATCAAGTTTATTGTTAGCGACACCGTTTCTCAAACAAAGACCATGCCATATACATAACACACTAATGTACAATGGACTGACAAAAAACAAGGGTGTCCGTTTCCGGACACCCCGTACAATTCTGAACATAAGTTCCATACATTCCATCCCAGAGATTCTTTCCATAAAGCTCCCGGACTCTTCTTTTTTCCTGCATTTTCTTTGTAACTTCGCACACAGAAGCAATTTGATCCTCCAATTATGGAAAATTTCGCAGCCATTGATTTTGAAACAGCCAACAGAGAACGTTCCAGCGTATGCAGTGTGGGTGTGGTAATAGTCAGGAACGGAGTCATTGAACAAAAGATATACAGGCTCATCCGTCCCTACCCCAACTATTATAGCTATTGGAACACCCAAGTCCACGGACTGACCTACCAGGATACCTGCCGGGCACATACCTTTCCTGAAGTCTGGGCCGAAATAGCTCCACAGATTGCCAGACTCCCGCTGGTAGCACATAACAGTCCGTTCGATGAAGGATGCCTGAAAGCCGTTTTCGAAGCATACCACATGGAATATCCCCACTATACATTCTATTGTACCTGCCGGGCCTCACGTAAAACATTCAAGAAGGAACTGCCCAACCATCAACTGCAGACTGTAGCTTTACGTTGCGGATACGACCTGTCACAACATCATCATGCCTTGTGTGATGCGGAAGCATGTGCCTGGATTGCACGGAAAATCATTGATGAACCGTGATTACGGCTGTTTTACCCGATATCAATCCAAAGCGTCTAACAATATAAAGCTGGCCCAATGTTCGCTTGACCATCCTTGCTTCCGAAGTTCCTGAAGTGTCTGTACGAAAGCCTTATGTTTGGAACCTTCCTTAATCCAGTTCTTATAGAATAGGATCATCATATCGGCCGACTGTTTGTCGTATATGCTTTTAAGACTCATCATCAGTGAATGTACACCGGCGTTCTTGAATCCACGTTGCAGACCGAAAACCCCATCCTTATCCAATTTTCCCAACCCACTTTCACAGGCAGAAAGTACAGCCAGCTCACAATCACGGAAATTCATCCGGGCAATCTCATTTGCAGTCACCACGGCATCAGCAGGATCAACAGACAATGTATTCGCACCAGCCAGAACCAGAAAACTGCGCTCCATAGGATCCTCCTTTTCCATTCTGTCGGATACCTGATATACTCCATGGGTAGAAAGGTGCAACACATTCACATCCTCAGATTCCAGCTCCAGAAAATTATCCTTACCGGCATTGGTCCCCACTACGTACCGGACAACTTCAAACCCCGGTTCTTCCGATAACAGATTACGGATATCACGAACCTCCTCTAACGAATATGACAACAGACCGAAATCAAAAGTTCCATCATAAAAACGCCGCAGTGAATCTCCCTGCAAAACCGACAAGTTTTTTACCGCTTCGATTTCCGATACATCAGATGTCGGTTCCTGGGTATAGTCCACACCTCCCCAAAGAACCACTCTCCTCTTTTCAGGCAAAACCGGCAACTTACACAGTTCCTTAGTAGAAGACAAGCGGTACATGTCATACCGTTCAAATATAGGAATCTCCGAAACTGGCAGATACTCGATGGCAAGAGCATTCAATTCAGCATCGGCCGAAAAGAATACCCGTTTCTTCCCTTCCAGATACGGTATTATCCTACCCCATACCAATGTACCCAATTCTGTATTATCATAAATACCTGACAAACCGGTCGTCTGACTCAACAAACCACGTTTACATATTGGAATGATAGATGGCGAAGCACAATCCCTGGTAACCAGTAACGCCACTATCAGATTATCCCTGTCCAGCAATCCGTTTTTCACTTCGGCAAACTCTATGGCCACATCAGTTTTTTCCAACATTTTCTGTACATCTTTCCAGGTATACGACAAATAATCCGTATAATCCTTGTATTCGGCACAACGTTCCAGCAAAGTTATTTCCAGAGCATCATTGGCCTGTTTCAGCACCAATATGGAATCCGTCCGGCCACCCGATTCCCCGATTGCCGAGATCCGTTCCGTATTCTCCCTGATCTGTCTATAGACTTTCATCAATTCCGTATCGCCCGTACTACGGAGTACTTTTTCGAATTCAATGGCTGAATTGAGCAAAATACCCTTTGACAACAGCTGGGCGTCGTATGCGAGACCGGCCATACGGCCGTCTTCCATTCCAGCTGGCAAAAGAGCCATGACCATCAACGAGTCCAGAGCTTCTCCATATTCCTTCCACACCAGTTCACGGTCTGTTACATCCAGTGTCCGGAACGCATTCTTTACCGCCTTCCGTTCCGCCGGAACAAACCGGACATAATATTCCATCGCTCCGGCATATTCTCCCAAATTCTGATACTGCATAGCTATATTACCCAACATCTGCACATACCCGAGATCATCCTCACCCAACAGATTCTTATAGATATCAAGGTTTTTCAGATTTTCTTCCAGCAAATTCCGGATAACCTTCCTGTTCTGTGCCTCTACACCGGCCTCATCCTGAGCAATGCCTCCTTTCATACAACAGATATCCAAGGCCGACATGGCCAACCCCTTCTTCATCTCATCACCCAGTTTTTCATAAATGTCCACCGATTCCTTATACTGGTCTGCCGCCTCCTGATAACGTTCAAGCCTTACCAGCACATCGGCTATATTCCTGAGTACATCGGCATAATTTTCCCCCTCCTTATCCGAACTATAATAATCCTTGATCTCACCATATACCTCCAAGGCATTCTGATAATCCCCTTTCAAAAAATAGACCGAACCCATAGCCGACAAAGAGTTGTAATACACCCGGGACCGACCGGCTTCCGATTCCTCGCATACATTCCGATATTTCTGGAATCCGGCAATAGCCTCATCGAAGTTCCCCAGATAATAATCCGAATAAGCCAGGTTACGGAGAGCAGTCATGTAAGCATCATCCTTTACCTGCCTCTGTTCATAATCCGTACACAGGCTGCCGAAGTATTCCTTGGCCTCTCCGTAATTCTTGTTGCTGAACAGGAACTGTGCATATCCTTCTCTTGAAGCAGCCTTTTCTTCCGGTGTCCGACTCATGGAAATAGCTTCAAGGTAACATTTCTTCGCTTCCGTAAGGTTGTTCGTCACAGCATAATACCCGGCCCGTTCCAACATACATCCCGGTTCATTACATTCTTTTTCTAGTTCATGCTTGTTATATTCATCAATCAGACCCATATAGTACAGGAACTGCTGCTCATCATTCAACTCATAATATTCAAGAGCCAGCTTTTCAAGCAAGGCGCCATAAGATTCCGAAAACTTTTCAAGATATCCCAGGGCCTTTCCGTATGAAACCAGCGCGTTTTTCATATCACCTGCCTGTTCAAATTGAAGCCCTGTCTTATACAAAATCGCAGCAGTGTCCTGCCGGGCGGTATCACGTTGTGCCTCCAGCGCATTCTGTGCATGCCCCGACAGGCACAAAGCCAGGACAAACATACATGCCGATAATAAACGTTTCATATCTTTCATAGTTTTTGAGTATTCATGATCAAGGCGTAGTTTACAGGATAGTCTGTACAATTGGTAATTTCAATTAACATGATTTTGTTTCCTTCCGACTTTATCCCCCTCAATTTCCGGTGACTGTATCCTTCTGTCTCCCTATAATGATCTGAATAGACATTGCCCGGTCCGTTCAACTTTTCCAGAACCTTAACCTTCATATTGATAGCTCCGTATGGGTCCGTAACGGCAGAGACATCGACAGACAGGTTACCGGAAAGCCGGATTCCATACACCACCGTTCCACCTGGCGATACAGCCTTTGTAGTAAGTCTGACCATATTACTGACGCTGCGCCGGTTCTCCTTTTCAGCACGCAACAGATAGTCGGAAGCTGTCTTGTATACCAGACGGTTTACATATAGGCTATCCATAAATTCTGGAACAAAAACCAGCCGTCCGTTTACCGAAATCTCGGCCTTACGGTCTACATTCTGCAGGTTCAGGACACTCCATTTCACCGATTTCAATATACGGGAAGCATTCAGAAGTTCGCTCGGACTACCTTTTTCACTCAAACCGGATCTGGCCAACAGGCAGGCTTTCTCTATTTTCTCAAAATCCGTTTGTGCCCGGACGTGTATACAAAACAGCAGACTCAGGCAAACGACCCATAAAGCTAATGTCTTCATATTATTTTTTCTTTACAAGAACCAATCTCATGCCGATATCTTCAGCACCGTCATCAGCCGAATAGGTATCACGGTAAAAGACTTTCAGAAAATCCACATCATCCTTCGACAAATACGATCCTCCCCGAATAATATGTTTCCCGGCCTGGACATCCCCCAAAGGATCTGTTACAGATTCCCGGGTGTATATCCTCCAATCTCCATCCAGACACCATTCCTTGACATTCCCGGTCATATCATACAGTTCGAAACCATTGCAACCTTTACGCCCTACCTCCACTGCATGGCTCACATTCATATCCATTACCGCTGCCAGATCATCACTTCCGGCATAAACATAATCCGATCCTCCCTTAGCTGCATATTCCCACTGCGCTTCGGTAGGCAGTGAAAACATCCACTCATCCATCCTTACAGCCTCATTGAGCCGTTTTACAAATTCCTGACACCGGTTCCATGATACCGAAACGACCGGACAACAACTGTCTTTGGACGCAACAACCGAATCGGACATCACGGCATACCATTCCTTAACGGTCAATTCATATTTGGACATATAGAAATCATCTGTCAGCGTAACTTCATGCCGGGGACCCTCTATATCATGATAATCGTCTGTACCCATCATGAAAGTTCCTTCAGGAATATGCATCATATTATTGAAAACATCCCGGATAACAGCCAATTGAGTACACGACAGATTATCCGCCCAAAACACCATCAATGAATCTGTATATGGTTCACCGTACATCCGATGCCCATAGACCTGATTATCGGTATACACATAATTCCACCTTAACACATCCAGATGCTCCAAAGCCCTCACAGCCTGCTTCCGGACCGGAGCAGGCAACCTTTTTTCCAGAAACGCTTCATAATCGGACGCAGTCCGGCAACCATCCAATCCGGCAAGACAAGTATAATACCACATTCCCCACCAACCTACTGCCACCAGCATAAGCACACCCAGAATGATAGCAGACATTTTAACGAGAAACCGCCGTGGTGTCTTCAGACGACGAACAATATCCGGGACCACCGACTTGAACAGAAAATTCTTGCTATCATTGTAGAATACAGCTTGGATTCTCTTTATCTGGACAATATCATCAGGAAGCTGAAGACGGTCAAAATCAAACCTCTCCGTCGGAGCAAGAACCACAGGTATGATATTCTTCTTTTTTTCAATAGCACGCGCAATCTCGAAACGGACAAAATCAATGTTCCTTCCCTCCGACAATAATTTACGCTGTACAGCATCAAACTCTGTAATACCGCACCTTGCGTAACGCCGGTATTCTTCCGCACCTTCCATACCCACATGGGCAAAAGTAGACTCTCCCACTATCAGAATAAAATCTTTGCAGCGGTCAATCCGTTGAAGAATTTCCAGATCGAACGTTCCGTCAAAGTTTTCCCGATCAAAACTGACCTGTCCCTTATAACCGGACTTTTCCAGGAGAGACAAAAGGTGTTCTGCCTTATCAGCAGTTCCTGCGCGGCGATAGCTTATGAATATATTATAATGTCGCATCTCATGTCTGTTTTATCCGAATATTACAATACAACAACACCAAATGTAAACATTTATCCGGAAAAATCCAATTGTATTTTAAGAATTCAATGCAAACGTCAGCTTGAACGGATAAGACCTGGAGACAAAATTGGATACAGAATTATTTCAGGACTGACACTTATATTGTCCATCAGATCCAGTTATCCCCGTACGTCAACGTATGTTCCGTATCGGGAAGCATCAACAAATGCAACACCTTAAAAAAGAGATCTTCTTTTTTCATAAACCCTATTCTTTACAAGTTGTGTATAGATAGTCATTAAAGCAGAAATCCAGAATCATATCCTATAAAACTACAGATAAATCCGAACTTTAGGACATTTTTCAGGTTGATAAAGTCGTGAAAGAGAAGGCAAAAAACTAATCTTTGCCCATAAGCCTCCTAAAATACCAACATGAAAAAATTACTTATGCTTCTAGTCATCCTTTGCCAGACAAACAAGTGTACCGAGAAACCCATAGAGACATTCATCCGTAGCGTCATGATCACGACTCCCGTCCGTTCCGATGCCGAACGTATAAAACATTTTTTCGAGGTAGTACGTGAAAGTCACGACATCAGTCTGGGATTGGAAAAGCCGCACAACTTTGACCCTTTTGGGCACAATATGATAGATCCTTCTGGTCCCAATAGCATTGATCACTTAGTACTATATTATCTGAGATTTTTTTGTGTAGATTTGATAGCCCAAGTCCTGATGTAACGGGGTAATAATAAAATCTATACAAATAAATAAAAGAATCAAAAAAGCTTTTTGAGATGTTATGTAGCCGGGATGGGAATTAAAGAAACGGTATCCACGTTTTGTACTTCCCGTAACACGGTCCGCAAATATGTCTGCCTATTTCTTTCAAGCGAGAAAAGCATTGAGCAGCTTCTTTCTCTTTCCGATGAGCAATAGCATGAGATCTTCGGTTGTCCGGAGTCTCGTCATCAGGAACCTTCTGCCAGAAAGATTGAACTGGAAGCCTTGCTTCCTGGGTATGCATTCCACCTAACACGCAAAGGAACAAGTATCTATAAAACTATTAATTATAGGCTACTCAAAAAGGAAATTAAAAGATCAATTCTTAGTTAAATAAAGAATTTCAACAAGTTATTTATAGTATATTGCTCACATTCTAGTTATTTATTTATGCATAATTCTTATTTTTTAGGACATATAGTAAGGCTGCTATATTCACAATTAACATGAAGCATTTTATGTTTATTGTCCACCTTTTTATCATTGTTGTACAAAAACTATTGTTTGGCAAAATCAGATGGCGTAACACCAAACTTATTTTTAAAGACCTTACTGAAATGGGAGTTGCTTCCAAAGCCCGTCTCATAAATTATCTCCGTGATATTCATATCTGTATGTTTCAACAAGTAGGCCGCCTTATTCAGTCGCATATCCCGGATGAAATCACCCAATGACTGCCCGGAAATATCTTTCACCATAGCATAAAGTCTTGTCCGACCAAGCCCCAAATGCTTGCATAGCATATCAACGGAAAGATCCGGATTCGATATATTATCTTCCAGGAATCCGTTTAGGCTTTTTATAAACTCCTTGTCTTTTTCCGATTTTATGGATTTACGAGTTACTTCTGGTTTTATCGGTTCCTGTCCCTCCATCTGTTCCCCCGGATTTGCTTCCACGGATATTTCCTGTGTATACCCAGCCTGCATCATACGGAGTTTCTGCGTCATAAGTCTGGCCACATTAAGTTCCAATATCTTCATGGAGAAAGGTTTGGGAAGATACAAATCAGCTCCCGATTCATAACCCTCAATCTGATTTTCGACCGTACTTTTTGCAGTAAGGAGAATTATCGGAGTATATGCGATTGACAGGTTATTTCGGATGGCCTTGCACATCTCTATACCGTCCATTAACGGCATCATCACATCACTGATAATCAAATCAGGATAGAATTCCGTACATTTTCTCAATCCTTCTTCTCCGTTTTCGGCAGTAATCACATGGTATTTCACCTGGAAGTGCTCTTTCAGCATGGACAACAATTCCACGTTGTCCTCCACCAGCAACAGGGTCTGCTTGTCTGGGTCACCTGTCGCTTCCTTACCTTCATCTACCGATGTTCTCTGAGGCTCCATATCATAGTTATATTCCACGTGAACTGATTGCAAATAGTCATGTACATCAAACGTATTGTTTTCGTCTTGCACTTCTTCTTTCAATCTCATCGGCAATGTCACAATGAATTCCGTACCCTTCATCCGTTCACTGCTCACTATGATGTTTCCACCATGCAGAAGCACCATGTTCTTTGCAATGGCAAGTCCTATGCCCGAACCTAAATGTACCGATGAATTGTCTCTTATTTGAAAAAAGCGGTCGTAAATCTTGCCGATTGTTTCCGATGAGATTCCAACTCCCGTATCAGAAACTTTTAAGATACAGACTTCTTCGCCCCATATAGTATCTCCTACTTGGAAAGAGTTCTCATATTTAGGACAAGGACTCACATCTGTACCGGTTGTAAGAGAGACTTCCACGCATCCTCCATTGGAGGTATATTTCATGGCATTGGAAAGCAGGTTTATCAGTACCATAGAAAATTTCTCCGGATCGAATTTCATCAGTACGTTTTCTTGCACCGAGGTGGTAAACTCTATTTTCTTACGCAATGCCCACGGAGAAAACTCCTGCACAATCTGTTGTACGTACCTGTCAATTCTGTCTTCTTGCAGATTCAAATCGGCTATGTTCAGGTCACTCTTTCTGAAATCTACCAGCTCTGTAATCAGGGTCAGCAGTCTGTTGGCATTTCGGGATACAGAGTTGAATGACTCCTGAATCTTTTGTGGCACCTGCCCTATTGTCCGACCAAACTCATCTTCCATTCGTTCCACTGACGATAGAATAAGTGTTAAAGGCGTTTTGAATTCATGGGAAATATTCATGAAGAATTGCAGTTTCAGCTGATGATTCTCCTCATCCTTTTGTTTTTCCATCTCATGTAAGGATATTTTGTGTCTCATATTCAGCTCCTTTACATACAGATAGAAAATAAACAATACCAGTGAAAAGGTAAATATCAGATAAGTAATTTTGGCCCAAGGAGAAAGCCACCAGGGGGGAAGTATCTCAATCCGCAGTTTTTTACTTACCGGATTCCAAGTCTGTCCATTATCCGTAGAGTACTGCAGTTCGAAGTCGTAAGTGGAATAATCTAGATTTGAATAAAGTACTTTATTCTCACTCACTGGTACTTCCCGCCATTCTGTATCATATCCTCCCAATTTATACCGATACATAATCCTGTTCGAAAGGCGGTAACCTAAGGCCGAAAACTCTATCGAAAAATCATTTTGGTCATGGTGCAGCGTCAATTTCACCAGTTTATCTAAAATCTCAGGGAGCACAACCACTCCATTTATCTTTTCACCGACTAGAATTCTCTTTCCATGAACATATAAATTTGACAAATAAAGCTGATACTTTTCATTTCCAGTCTGCACATGATTAGGATAAAAATAGCTCAATCCGTCTATCCCTCCCATGTACATCATTCCATCTTTTCCTTTGTAGCCAGCTCCATATTTGAAGAAATTGCCTTGCAATCCGTCCAGATAATCAAATCGAGACAGGATACCGGTATGCGTATCCAGCTTCATAATACCATATCCACCAATCCACACATTGTCACTCTTATCTACCATCACAATTTCCGCGTCATTACTCATCATACCATCCTGCGTCATATAGGACGTTGCGGTATAAGCATTGTCCGTATCTCCTTGGATAACCAAGCGGTTCAGACCTCCCCCCAACGTGCCGACCCAGTAAATTGAATCATTCTGCTTGTCAATGCATGCCAGAAAGTTATTCGACAAGGAATGAGGGTTCTTCAAATCAACTCTATAAGAAACCACTTTTTTAATGTCCAATTCAGTTCCTTTCAAAATAAATCGAGAAAGCCCTTTTCGGGTACATACCATCATTTCATTCTTTTCCTGATCAAAAAACATATAGGGTATGCACTCCGATTTCAATCCATCGCCAATACCTAAATGTTTCACAAACGTAAGTTTTCCATTTTCTTCCTTAAAACAGTAAATACCATTTTTCCAGGTACCTACCCATAGAAAACCGTTCGCATCATATTCCATGCGGGTCACATCGACAGCAGCCTTTACCAATGCTTTCTCATTATTGGATATGACATACGATATCGTATTGGCCTTCACGTCGTATGCTACCAGTCCATTTATCAATCCCACATAAAGAATACGCTCATCCTTATTAAACTTTAGAGCCTTAAACACATTTCCTTTTCCCAGAAATTGAGAAAAGTCTGTAAACATCAGAAGGCCCTCATCCGTACGATACTTATTCAAGCCTTGTTTCTGGGTCAGAAGCCAAAGTGTACCGTCAGAGCTTCTTTCAATTCCTTTGACAAAAGCACCTTTTATTGAATGTTCATTCGACGGACTATCATATATCGTACCAAATAAAGGCATCGACAGAGATACATAATTCACTCCCTTTCCCCAGGTTCCAATCCACAGATTATGAAAACTGTCTATGAACAACGTAGAAATAAAATTGGATGAAATGGAAGTAGTATATGCAGATTTTCGGGCATGAATATCTGCGTAAATCTTACCTGAATTTGTAGAAATCTGCAACAAGCCAATATTCGAGGCACACCATAAAGTATTGCTTCGGTCCACAATCAGTTTTCCCGAAGTATGTTGAGGAATCTGTGCATTCAAGTTATGGAAGTCATAAAAATCATAACGTGACAAGTTCAGACTTCCATCTGTATTCAATGGGAATCTGGCACAACCGGAGGACACTCTCAGATACAGGAAATTGTCTCGGATATAAAGTGAGGAAGATGCCTCATTCCTTCGGGAAATTTCACGGCATTTATAAGAGTTCACAATTTTCACCTTGCCATGAGCCAGCTTCATCTGCAAAAGTACATCGGGAGTACACAACCAAGTATAATCGCCATTTTTCACAATCGTATGTACATCTTTCTTCGCCGACAAGACCTCAGATTCTTTCCCATAAGAAGAAAGTAAGTTCTTTTTATGGTCTACCTTTACCACATACATGGAATCAGAAGTTACCACCCACAAAACTCCCTCTTCGGTGGCATATACTTTGTCCACCAAAGTGGAAGACAATACCTGAAGGTCGGCAGACAGTTCAAAACTGGCATAATTTCCCTGATTATAATTAAACCTTAACAAACCGCTTTCTGTACCAATCCACAAGTTGCAGGAATCTGTAGCCAGCGAAGTAATGCGGTCGTGGAGATAGCGGATTCTGTCCGTCGGTTTATAATAGTCATACGATTGCAGGTTATAGCCATCGAAACTTTGCAATCCTCCATTGGTCCCAATCCAGATAAGTCCGTTCACATCCTGAGTCACACAGGTTACATCTGTATGTAATAACCCGTTCTCCATTGTCAACGTCCTGAACTTAGGAGCAGTTGCAGCCGTCAAACTCAGACTGATAAAAACTAGCAAACAGCCAAAAAGTATTCTTGTTTTTTCTTTTAAGGACATCATAATATAATATTACATTTTCAACAAAGATAAGATATATAAACACATTAATGATTACCGGCCTATAAAAAAAGAGGAGTTTCCCTCCTCTTTTTCACTAACCCTATACAAAATATTACCTTTATGAAAACCAAGAGTAACATCCTTCATACAAGCATGTCACTAAAATTATTAAAACCCTATTGAAAACATCTCCACAAAGAAAAAAACAATTAATCAGTTGTATTTGATTTATTGTACGGACTCTTATTTCAAATGTACAGATATTACCTGAAATCAATCTTTTCACAATTTAAGATAGACCATCTCAATACCTCATGCATATTTTTTTCGGTCAGCACCTTTCCGTTAATCCTGAAATTCTCAAAAACGAGTCCGCTCAACGGAGTCTTACCTTTCACTCCCTCCATATAATTCTTTTTACCTCTTGAAACATCTACCAACACATTCCAATCTTTAAACAGGAAGTCCTTTATCAACTGGTCCTTATCACCCAATGGAGACAATCTGAAAATATGTGTCACCGAAGTATCCGTACGCACATCTTCAAATACAAATCCTTCATCTGCTCCTCCACTGTTCCGGCAACTTAAAATACCATTGTTAAGTCTGTCCGAATCCCACTCTGCCCGGACTATATCCACCCGGCTTACACGACAGTTTCTTGCTACAGAATTACTCCAGTTCAACTGGAAAATGGCTCCATTATCCAATTGCCAGCATACCACATCTTCTACCACAATATTATCTCTATATATCTTGATATTATCATCATTGGCCCAGATAAAACAGTTCCGGATTGTAGAGTTGGCATAAACAGCAATACCGTCACAATTATAAATCCATCCTCCCACAATCTTCGTCCAAGACACTTCATTATCCGTTCCCAACAACCTTACAGCAAAGAAAGAATAGTCTGCAATTACAATACCATCCACTATAATGCCGTCGGCTCCATTTTTGGCTTCTACCATGTGCGATTCACGCAGATGTAAGCGTGCTCCTGACAAAATTCCTCTTCCGTAAATCTTCACATTGGAACAAGCCTTTCCATCCATAATGAAAGAGCCAAATACCCAAGCTCCTCCTTCCAGATAGATGCGTTTTATATTTGAAGGAACTTTATATACTCCTATGTCATGTACCCCTTTTTTAAAATAAAGGGCTGAATCTTTTACAGAGAGTGTAGAGAGAAGTGTTTTATCACCCTTTTCTATCACTTTCCATTTTGGCAAATCGGCCGGAACATCCGTTTCCATCGGATCTGCAAAAATCAACAATCCTTCCTTGTAGCCATCTTCACCAATTTCCACAGAAAATTGTCCCGGACGGTCGAGCACAAAAGAAAAGCAATTGGTATCCTGCTTAGTCACTTTTATATTGTGTCTGGACGGATACACTTTAATTTCTTTTCCCTCTATATTCTTATTCACCTGTACCGTAACTTTCACCTTTCTCTGAAACGAGAAATGTCCCCAATGAATGCTTCTGCCTTTGAATTTAGTCAAAGGCTTGTCATCGTTTTTCCTTTCTCCAAGCATCCCCTTGAAATAGGTGTTGCAGACATTCTTGAAAATAGTCACGTCATTATCCGTGTCATCATTCAGATACACACGATACAATTCAGACTGTTGTACCTGAAGATTCTCCTCCGGATATGTCACAAGTGTGGCTGTTTTGTTTCCTGCGTAAATGGAATCCATCCATAGAATACACAAGCATACAATGAATAATACTTTCGTCCTCATACGCTCTTCGTTCTTACAGCGACAAAATTACAAGCAAACAAACTACCAGGTTTATCTTCGTGTACAAATAATTTGCACTAGCGTACAGAAACCGCAGTGTGTACGCTGGCAACAATTTCAAGGACGCATAAACCAGTGGTTAGCTTGTTTCAAGGCTATTTTTGTATAAAATACTTATACATTATGAGAAAATTTATCTTTTTATTATGTTGTGGTGTATGTTTTTCCGCTTATGCACAAAAGTGGGAAATGAAGCAAGCTCCTTTAATGACACCCTGGAGCAAAAACATCGACATCCATCATGTACTTCCAGAATATCCCAGACCACTTATGCAACGGGAAGACTGGAAAAATCTTAATGGAATATGGGAATTTGAAATGTGTGCAGAAGGAGACCGGTTACCTGCAAAAAGAAAACTTCATGAAAAAATCCTCGTTCCCTATCCATGGGAATCGGCTCTTTCTGGAGTAAGAAGACAACTATCTACCCAACGGGCGTGGTACAAACGAACTTTTACTCTTCCCAAAGAATGGAAAGACAAGAATATCATTCTAAATTTTGGAGCTATCGACTGGGAATCAGAAATCTATGTGAACGGAAAACTGGTCGGCGCCCACAAAGGAGGATACGATCCGTTCTCTTTCGACATAACATCTTTTCTAGACTTCTCCGCCAAAGAGCAGGAACTTATTGTCAATGTCTATGACCCGGGAAACAGTAAGGCCATTCCTCATGGAAAGCAAAACAATACACGTTTTTCCGAACCGAAAGGCTATAGTTACTCCCCCTCTTCCGGTATTTGGCAAACCGTATGGATAGAACCGGTCAACAAAGATTATGTTACAGCCATACATACGATTCCTGATTTTGACAAGAAAGCATTCCACGTAGAAGTTAATGCTTCCGGCAATCAGAATCTGAAGGTAAACATCTGTATCCAGTCGCAAGGGAAAACAGAAAGCCAGCATTCAGGCGTGCTTAACACCAAAATTACCTTGCCCCTGCAAAGCATTCGCCCATGGAGCCCCGACACACCTCATCTGTATGATGTGGTAGTCACACTGACCAACGAAAAAGGAGAAACGGTGGACAGCATCAGAAGCTATGCGGGCATGCGCAAAATCTCATTAAAGAACGAAAACGGTGTACAGCGTCTGGCGCTTAATGACAAATTTATTTTCCAGATGGGGCCATTGGACCAGGGTTACTGGCCCGACGGCATATACACTGCCCCCACAGATGAAGCCTTGAAATGGGATGTACAGCAGATAAAAGAATGGGGCTTCAATATGATACGAAAGCACATCAAAGTAGAACCGCAGAGATGGTACTACTGGTGCGACAAATTAGGCATACTGGTATGGCAAGACATGCCCAACTGTTTCAAGACACGAAATGAAGAAGAAAAAGAACAGTTTGAAACCGAACTACAACGCATGATTCGTACCCACTGGAACCACCCTTCCATCGTCAACTGGATTGTGTTCAACGAACATTGGGGAATATACGATTGTGAGCGTATCACAGAAAATGTCATGAAGCTGGATCCGAGCAGACTTGTCACAGGCAATAGTGGTATCGATACCCGGAAGCCCAGTATCGACTATGAAGTGGGACACATTAAGGACAACCATTCCTATCGGCCTCCTCACGTGCCGCTTATCAGCAGCAAAAGAGCTACCGTTAATGGAGAATATGGTGCCATCGGTTATAAAATTGAAGGCCACATCTGGGATGCCGACGGACCTTGGGTACACCACAACTATAAGAACAAGGAGAATGCGACAAAGGAGTACGTAAAATTCATCCAGCAAATCAACGAATACATACGTCGCGGACTTAGTGCCGCTGTATATACCCAGTGGACTGATGTGGAAAATGAAATGAACGGGCTCTATACCTACGACCGTAAAGTAGAGAAATTAGATAAACAAAAAGTATCTGACACCAACCGCTCAACCTATACAGAGAAAGAGCAAGTAAAAGGACAGACCGATGCACAGTATATCCAATAATCTTCAATAAGAGAACGTACAAATTCAATAAGAATGCGGACACAGGAACCAACCGTTCTTTTTTAGTCCGCCTAACTTTGTGACAATAACCCAATAATTATAAATCATGAAAAATAAAACATTCTTATCTGCCGCACTTGCTTTCTTCATGCTGGCCGGCTTTAACCAGACGACTCAGGCTATCACTCCGCAGATGCCGTCTGAAGAAACAGTAAGTAAATGCAAGGTGGCCCCCACTCCTCCTATGGGATGGAACAGTTTCGATGCATACGACTGCCGTATCAACGAACAGGAATTCAAAGCCATCGTAGATTATATGGCTGCCAACCTGAAACAACATGGCTGGGAATATGCAGTTATCGATTACTGCTGGTTTAATGATAATCCTGGAGGTTGGAATAACCCCAGCAAACGATATGGCCATCCGGACATCCGATTGGATAAAGACGGCAAACCGCTCGAGGTGCTTTGCATGGACGAATACAGCCGTCTGATTCCGTCTGTGAAAAGATTCCCTTCTGCAGCAAACGGAAAAGGATTCAAACCGCTGTCCGACTACGTACACAGCAAGGGTATGAAATTCGGTATCCACATCATGCGTGGTATAGCTCGCCAGGCTTACTCCCAGAAATCAAAAATCATGGGAAGCAAGGCTACAGCTTACGACATTGCTGAACCTTTCGACACATGTAACTGGTGTAACAACATGTACGGAGTGGACGCTTCTAAAGAAGGCGCACAGGAATACTATAACTCTATCTTCAAATTGTATGCAGAATGGGGAGTAGACTTTATTAAAGCCGACGACACCATGTATCCTCCCTATCACAAAGGAGAAATCGAAATGATGCGCAAAGCCATTGAAAACTGCGGTCGCCCGATGGTACTGAGTTTATCTTGTGGTGAAGCTCCACTAGGCCGTGCAGAACACATCAAGAAGAATGCTACCATGTGGAGAGTTTCAGCCGATTTCTGGGACAATTGGGAAGATTTGTATCACAATTTTGACTTACTGAATGCCTGGTCTTCTCACATCGGCGAAGACAGTTGGCCGGATGCGGATATGATTCCGTTTGGAAAACTGGCACTTCAAAACCGTCCGGTAGGAAAAGAACGCATGAGCCGTTTCACTCCAGAAGAATATAATACGCTCATGACTCTGTTCTGTATGGCACGCTCTCCGCTGATGATTGGAGCCGACTTGCTTTCTACCCCCAAAGAAATCATCGACAAATATTTCAAGAACGATGAAATCCTTGCCATCGACCAGCACTCCACAGACAACCGGCAGATATTCAAGAACAAGAGTTATGCCATCTGGACTGCCACTGTTCCCGAAACAGGCGAACGCTATATTGCGCTGTTCAATCTGCAAGACAAACCTGCTACCGTCACTTTCAATATGGAACTGGAATCTCTACGCGGCAAGTATCAGGCACGTGATTTGTGGAAGAAACAGAATATCGGTATTGTGGAAGGAAAACTTTCTGCACAGTTAGGAGCACACGATGCTACTGTATTCAAACTCACAAAAGTATCCTCTCAAAAATAAATGTTTAATGGGAAAAATCAATACTCTATTTATTAGTACATTTATTATTTTTCATGTACTGCACACCCAAACTTCTTATTCTCAGACAAAAGAAACATTTGCCTATCAAAACCCTATCCGTTCAGGTATAGACCCCAAAGGATTAAGAGACTGTCAGGTGCTGAAGGACCAGAATACCTGGTACCTCACAGGCACAGCTTTTCCCCATTGGGCACGACAGGAACAGAACGGAAAACTGAATCAAGGAGTTCCCCTCTACAAATCCACAAATCTGACTGACTGGACTTTCGTAAAATACATCATAGAAAGACCCGATTCCAGCAAATGGTATTACAACCGTTTCTGGGCTCCTGAAATCCATAGAATCAAGGGAAAATACTACGCTACCTTCAACTGTTCCAACCCCAAGCATGGGTATCCCGGACAACACATCGGTTATGCCGTGTCCGACAGTATTGAAGGCCCCTACAAGGTGATTACAGAAGAAAAGCCATTGGCCAACGGAAACGACTTGACACTGTTCGAAGATGAAGACGGAAAAGTATGGGCATTCTGGAACAGAGGACGCGAATTCGGTATTGGATATGCGCAATTGGATTTAGGAACCGGAAAATTTCTGACTACTCCTCAAACGGCTATCCAGCCCGGGAAGGTAGATTATGAATACGATAAAGAAGGAAAATTAGTACAGGAACCCGGATACGACGGACGCCCCATCCCCAAAGTAAAGAAGTATTACTCCTGGGATTCCATCGGAATAGAAGGAGCTTACGTCATCAAAGAAAACGGACAGTACTACCTTTTTTATTCCAGCTGGACCAGAGGATATGAAATCGGCTATGCCACCGCTTCTAAAATTACCGGACCATGGAAAAAGTATGAAGGAAACCCCTTCTATGGAGCGCAAAGCAAAGCTGCATGTAACAGAAACGGATTCACTTGGAAAGGTGACCCACACAGTCCGTTCAACCAAGTGGGGCACAATGAAATCTTTGTCGGTCCGGATGGAAGATACTGGATTTCCTGTCACGGAATTACACACGACGCTCCCGAAAGTCCCTCATTGGTTATTGACCCGATATGGTTCGATCATGATGGAAATATCCATAGCAATGGTCCGACTTATACCCTCCAAAAATCGAACTATTTAAATAATCAAACCACTAAGGCTAAATAACTCATATTTAAGGTTAATCCCCCGGTGCTTGTGAAAGTATTGGGGGAATATAATTTTCAATGAATGATACTTAATAAACAAAAAATGCATACATTCAATTTTAAAATTCCTTTATAATGAAAACGAAGTTTATGTTATCCACGTTGCTGGCTTTTCCTGTGTTAAGTCATGCACAAACCAACTTTATCATCATCCTTACCGATGACCAAGGGTATCAAGACATAGGGTGCTATGGTTCGCCACTAATTGAAACTCCCAACCTTGACAAAATGGCTGAAGACGGACTTCGGCTTACCAATTTTTACGTATCCGCTTCTGTATCGAGTGCTTCGAGAGCTGGACTGCTTACCGGGCAGTTAAACACACGCAATGGAGTGAAAGGTGTAGGCTGGCCAGATTCCAAAGGACTCCCAACAGATAAAATCACGATAGCTAACGCACTAAAGACAAAAGGGTATGCTACAGGATGCTTTGGTAAATGGCATTTAGGCGACCTTGACGGATATCTTCCTACCGATCGTGGATTTGATTATTATTATGGTATCCCTTATAGCAACGACATGTATATAGGGTACACACATAAATTCTCTCCCAACTGTGTGTTTATCGAAGGGTATAATCTTGATAAAGCCTTGCAAGACCAGCAGCTGGTAAAAAGAACCAAAAACAAAGCCCAACTGAAAAAAGAACTGAACAATGCTTCTCCTTTATTCGAAAACAAGGAAGTCATAGAATATCCATGCGACCAGGCTACTACCACATACCGATATTTCAATAAAGCAATGGAATTTATCGGGAAAAACAAAAACCAGCCGTTCTTTGTATACCTGACTCCTTCCATGCCCCATGTGCCGCTTTTTGTCTCCCCACAGTTTAAAGGAAAAAGTAAGAGAGGATTGTATGGAGATGCCGTAGAAGAAATAGACTGGAACGTAGGTCGACTGCTTGATTTCTTAGAGAAAGAAGGACTCAGCGAAAACACAATGGTCATTTTCACTTCCGACAATGGCCCATGGCTAGAAATGAAAGAAAACGGTGGATCTGCTCTTCCATTGAGAGACGGTAAATTCTCGGCATACGAAGGGGGTGTCCGCACTCCTTGTATCATCAAATGGAAGAACCACATCCCGGCAGGAAAAGTGAGCGACCACATCATTGCAAGTATCGATATCTTCCCCACTCTATTGGAACTTGCCCAGATGGACAAATCAAAATATGATCTTGACGGTATCACACTTACCAAGTTCATAAGCAATCCGGACAATGTAAAGCCTCGCGACCGCTATCTGTATGTCAAAGATGGAAAGATTGTAGGCATCAGACAAAATGACTGGATATATCTGCCGCAAACAGGACTCAGAGTCACTCCCAAAGAAAACTTCGAGCAAGAACTCTTCAATATCCGTAAAGATATTGGACAAAAATCCAATCTGTTCAAAAAAGAAACCCAAAAGGCTCAGGAAATAGAACTACTCTTACAGCAACAATCTCATTAAATTCCCTCCTACTTAAATTAATTATAAAATCTGGTATTGGATGAAAAACAGAATTCGGTCTTCATCCAATACCCAATATTGAACAATGTATTTCAACAAAATATTCAATTGCTAATTTATTTCAAAATTATTAAAAGATTTTTTAGATATAAAATTCTTAAGATTCTTTTCGGTTATTTTTTCATTCATCCAATGGAAATTCTCTATTTTTATATGAAAAAAAGAATTTTCAAGTTTCATCTTACAATGTGGTTTTTTTGAAAAAAAAACATTCTTAATAATAAAATCTCTTATCACCGGTTTGGATTTCCATGAATTCCCATCATTATCGATTACCAAAAAAGACCTTACAGGTCCATAGAATCTTATATTATCAAAACAAACATTCTCAATAATATTGGGCACATCAGGTTTTCGCCAATTTATAAAACTTCTTACAAATTTACATTCGCTCAAATTATTTAAATCTCTATATACTATAACATCTTTTACCCGTATATTTTTCCGGGAGCCATAATCTCCCCATCCAAATTGAAAAGAATGTCCATTCCCCTGTAAATATGTATAAAACCCATCTACTTTTATATTGGAAATATAAAGTTTTATATGATCATCATTAACCTTCGAAAAACAATCAATAATATGTGATCCTATATAAGCATCCGTTTCATACAGAAAAGAAAATGATTTTACATTTTTATATATAGTTCCATATCCAGGCCATACCCAAAAATGATACATTGCCGGCTCAATAGAAGTTATTCCTTGCACTTTCATCTTAGTTTTTTCCCCTCTGACAGAAAGATTACATTTAATAGGATTATCTTCTTCGTTTTTATAACTAGTATGTTTTATTCCTTCTTGGGAAATAATCCCCATTCCTGAGACTTCAATATCATGATTTGATATTATATTTCCTCTATAATATGATCCCAATGGTATATGAATCTTATTAATTGAAGACGGAACTATGTAAGTTCCTTTATTATATCCTTCAAAAATTACCGTAGAATCTGTTTTTACAAAATCAACTGGTTTATCAATAAAAACAAAAAGAGGCTCATTCTCATTATCATTTATTATAACCATGCCACGACGTGTAGTTCCTCCTTCTACTTTAATAATCATTTTATTGTCTATAAACAATATTGGCATTCCATCCATCCCTATTATCTTCGTATTAGACTCTGATATTTGCTGATTTCCATTACACGAAACTTTTAAAGTCATCTCTTCATCCTTTCCTAATGACAATTGTATCCAGTGATTGTTTGTCGTAGTTTCCCATATGTAGTCATTTTTTATTATATTTCTATTTTTATAATAATTATATACGGCAATTTCTTCGTTATCCACATATACTGTATATAGCTGAGAAATATTAAAGACCTTCAATGAATCATTTAAGGATATATCTTCGTTACGGTCCTTCAATATTTTCTTAAATTCATTCTTCGTTACATAATTTTTACACATAATATCTTGTAATTGCAATTCTAGAAATAATATCAATAGGAATTTCAAAAAACTTATAGAAAAAAACTTATTCATATACTTTAAATTTAAGTTATTATATCTGATAATTATTGAAGTAGACATTATGGAAGATCTTTTGATATTCAACTTATTATAATCAATTTTTAAATATCGGACCAATAAAAAATCAAATCATCAGCCATTAATTCATCTATTTTTACTCAAACAGCTCAAATCATGAATCGAAACATATTAAAACACATTGCAACAAAAGATTTAGACAATGAGTATTCCCTATTAATGGCAAATAATGGTACAATGATATCTTTATCAATTCACTAATTAAAAAATCAGAATATTATCATGGCAAGTGAAGAACAGAGAAGTATATTAACATTAGATTTGGATAAATCAATAAAGAATATTTTTTCTTTTTTATTGATCAATCAATCTCGAAAATATACATAAAATTACATTCCTTTTTTCCATTCAGTCAAGATATCAAAAAAGCCTTTTTTTCTTTCACTATTTATTCCCCAATCGACTGGAGGGCATTGAAAACCTTGTTCAAACGATTCCTCCTTCTTCCTGAAATCAAAATAACCCCACGAAGCATATGCTTCTGTAGCTTTAACAAAATTATTAACTTTTTTATCAAAATTGAAATGATCATCTTCATTATACACAATTGGCTGAGTTACATATGCCGGAGATTTTCTAACAGAATCAACCTGCAGAGTTATATTTTCTGGTCTCCAGATACCATTACCATGAAGCAATATATAATCAGATGCGGCGATTACTTTATCACTTGGAACTATTTTGCCAGCATAACTTGTACTTACAAGCAATCGTCTGCCATCATGAGTTATGGTTTTAGCATATTCTATTGATTTATGAACTGTTTCTGGAGTTAATCCGTCAAGTTTAAAGAAATCACACTCATTATTTATCTCAAGCAACACATTCCTGTAATCATTCCTCAAAACCCATTCTATTGCATTCTTAATACCATTTTTTACAGCTGCTGCATCATTTATGAATTTTTCCTGACCTACATAGAATAATCCCAATATTACAACCATTTCCAATTCATCAGCTTTATCAAGTATCATTTTCAATCTGTCCATATATGCTGTATCCAAACTTCCATCAGGTAATATTGCAGAATTATACCAAGGTTGCTGTTCAGAATATCCTTCAGGACTTCCACCCTGTAGATTTATAGTAAAAGCAAGAAGTCCCTTATCTTTCCATAATGACATATTCTCTACAAATTCTTTCGTATTTCTGTTAGCATCCCACACTTTAGTATCAGGGTAAGCCCATTTATAACGTGTCGAATCTGTCTTGTCATCAAATATTCCGTTCACAAGACGGGCATTGGGGAGCAAACCTTGTATTTTCATTCCTCTCCATGTCTTTCCCTCGAATGTAGGTTTACCATTAACATAAAACTCATCACCCACTATCGAAACTTCGGTTTTATTATTCTTTATAGTGGAACACGAAATAATAAATAAAGACATAAATATAAATGAAATAAGCATTGACTTTTTAAAAATATCCATTACACATTAATAATTTTTAGTTAACTGAATGTATCCTTTATAAATAGACAAAAGGATGGACTTAGATATATTTAAATCCATCCTTTTATATTTAGCCGTCACTCAACGACAATAGGTATAGTAACATATTTTGTATTATACTTATATTCATTTGCTGATATACCATTTCTATCTGATTGATAACCGTCACCTGAATAATTCTTTGAGCTACTTGTAGTGGTCAAGAATGTTACATTATATGTTCCGGGCTCATCAAACGAACAAGAATATGACATTTTACCCGAACCATTTAGAGATGTAATACATTCACCTGTATCAAAAGCATAATAACCATCTTCCCCCAATTCTATACTAGAAATATAAATATTCCCTTTATAAGCAGCATTTGCATCGCCTACAAATTTCAGTGTTATACATTCCACTGTTTCAAGAGTCAAACCATTCTTGGCTTCCCAATTCTCTATCCACTTTTCTATATTGATAACATGATCGAAATACTTCATTGAAGGAGTTATTGTATTATTATACCATAAACTATTTGGCGAATTTTGATCAAAAACCCATTGAACAATTCCGTCAGATGTTTTACCAATAACTTCAGTTACTATTCTGAAATTAGCTTTAGTACTGCCAGGTAACCATTCACCTGCATTTTGATAAAATATATCATCTGTTTTAAATCTTAATCTGATAGTAAGATTCTTATTATCCGCAACAGCTACACGAGGATATATTTTCAGAACTTTACTCCAATCATCAGGAAATAATGTAAGCTGCAGAGCATTTGTTGCCAAAGAATCATCATAGGCAATTTGCATATCAGGATATTCGATTGTTTCTGGTATAGATTCTGCTCCAGCCAAATTAATGAAAAATCTTTTTACAAGAGTATTAGGGATTCTATAAATACTATCTTGTAATTCTTCTTGCGTTAACCCATTTAAAATATAGTCAGCGGACTTTTCATAATTATGCCCTTCAGTACCATTATAAACTATTGCACTTGACGTATTTGTATTTATTATAAAATTGACTTCCTCTCCTACTGCAACCGTTGTCTTATCAGCAGTAACCTCCAAAAACGCATCTTCTGCATTATACTTTTCACAACCAACAATAGCAAAGCTAGATATTAAAATCAACAATGCATTTTTCAGTTTTATATTTCTCATAATCATTGTTTTTTAATTAATAACCAGGATTCTGAATTAATTTATCATTTGAGTCAATCTCCGACTGGGGTATCGGCAACAACTGATGATATTCCTTCACATTTTCAGGATAGCTAGGTGCACTTAAAAAACGTTCAGCCTTACCTAAATAAGGAACTACTGTAGTTCTGACATCACGAAGTTTCTCTACTAAAATTCCCCTGCGAACCAAATCACACCATCTATCTGTTGTTTCTGCTACAAACTCACGTGCTCTTTCCCATAGGATTTCCTCTCTAAAAGCTTGGTAATCGCTTGAATACCCTCTATAGATATATGTTTCCATTCCATTACTATAATATCCGTAGAATCCGGGCTTCCAGTCTGGTACACATTCATCGATTTTATTGACATTATCATAAATATACTCTCTTGGCAATAAATCCTCGTGAACATTACCTTTATTTGCAATACGCGCTCTTTTACGAACTACATTCACAGCATCATAAGCAGACTGTATGCTTTTACCATCCAATGATAAAGAAGAAGAAGGTGTATATACTCCCGGTCCCTGATAATATTCATTATAAGCTTCTGCATATATCAATAAGATATCGGCAAATCTCAATAAAGGTTCATCCATACCAAAATTCTGGTAGTTATATGATGCAGGATCAACTAATGGATACCTTCTGAATTTACCAATACTGAACACCATACCATCAGTTTTTTCATTTTCTGGCTTCAGATCCTGATAATAACAAGGATAATCCCAACCTTGCAAAGAGCCATCAGGCATTACCTTAACTCTTGGACAATTCCATAGTCTTCGTATTGAATCGCTTTCCTCATAAATGGAACGATGAAAATCAGTACTACTAGCCATTCCCCATGATCCACCCATGGAAATCTCACCCAAAATACCAAATACCATTCCAGCCCATCCACCGGTTCCATCACCTGTCAATCTAACAGAGCTGAATAAAGATTCTTCTTGTGCTTTATTTTCTGTCTGATAATCAAACATGTCCGGGTAATAGTCTGTCAACTTGTACCCACCCTTGTCTATTACCATTTTGGCATAATCCATTGCCTTTTTATAATGAGTCTTTGCGTCTTCCAATATAATCTCACCATCTCTGTCGGTTATACTTGCTATATAAAGATGAACTTTAGCTAAAAGACCTAATGCAGCCTCTCTTGAGAAACGACCATACTGATAACCATTATCTCCATTTTTACTTACGGAATTTTCCGAAGCGAAAGTAAGATCATCAATAATCTGTTGCAATACTACAGATACTTTGTCACGAGGAACTTTAAGATGATCACCATTAGGAGATGTAGCAGCATGCAAAACCAAAGGTATATCTCCATACCATCTTACAAGATCAAAGTATAAGAAAGCACGAACACCTCTTGCTTCACCAATAAACCTATCTGCACTTGGTATCTTATCTCTATTTGCTTCAATTGCATCTATAGTTGTATTACAATCCTTTATTGCAAGATAATGGTTCTTCCACATTTTCAGCAAGCGGTCATTACTGGAACTAAATGTATAATCCCCCAAACCTTCTTCCATACTCCAAGCTGGTTTTAGTATCAAATCAGTCGGTACATACTTAACATCATAACCAGTTACAAAGTTATTCTTCAGTGTACTATATAAAGAATTGACCCCTATCCTTGCTTCAGAATCATTATTGTAATATACTTCAGGACTTAAAGATGATTTTGGTTCTTCGTCTAAGAAATCAGAACATCCTACAAATAATCCCGACAATAATAATAAAGCTGCCTTATTTATTATTCTATTTTTAATCATAACAAAACTAATTTAAAAACCTAAATTTAAAGAAATCATATAACTACGTGGACGTGGATACGGACTTTGATCATACCCTGGAGACAATCTTGCAACTGTACCCCAACCGGTATTTGCTTCAGGATCGAAACCCGAATAACGTGTCAACAACCATAAATTAGTTCCTGTCAGTGTTATTCTCAAAGAAGATAAATTCCATCTAGTAATAACTTTTTTAGGGAAGTCATACGATAATGACAATGTGGATAGTCTCAAATAAGATCCATCTTCAACAGCCTCACTTGTCATATTTCTTAAACCTGGATCATTATACACAAAACCAATAGAATTATTCTCTGGATGTTCTGGTGTCCAAGCATTATAATAAGATGATTTCAAGACATTTAATCCACCAGATCCCATCATACTATTAAGTTGGAACATGTTTGCATTTATTTGGTCATTACCATAAGACCAACGGAAAAATGCATGGAGTTCAAATCCTTTGTATGAGAAAGTATTACCCCATCCTCCCGTATGAATAGGATTGGTATTCCCAATTATTGTACGGTCATTCTGATCTATCACACCATCTTTATTGATATCCGCAAATTTTGTACCACCAAGTTTTGCCGAAGCATCGACAGGACTATTCATTATCTCTTCTTCTGTATTATATATACCATCTTTTACATATCCATAAAATATACCAAGAGGTTGTCCTACTTGAAGCAAGACATCGTTTGAGAACATTCTTGTAAAATATCTTGTATATTGTCCTTCATCCAATGATAATATCTTATTCTTATTAAAAGCTATATTGAAATCAGATTGCCAACGGAACGCACCATCAAAAATGACAGCATTAACAGCGAATTCCACACCTTCATTCTTCATTGAACCAGCATTTTTCCAAGCCTTATCAAATCCAGAAGTTGCCGGAAGATTTACTTCCATAAGCATATCAGTAATTTTCTTATAATAATAATCAGCTGTTAGACTCAAGCGGGAATCAAAAACAGCAAAATCAATTCCAAAGTTATATTGTTTAGAACTTTCCCATCTGAGGTCATCATTTGCTATATTACCTGTAACTTTAGCGAGCTCTACTGTACTATCATCAAATGAGACCTTAGAAGTATAAAGCATAGCCAATGACTGATATGATGGGAACTGATTATTACCGGTTACACCAAAGCTTGCCCTTGCCTTCAGGCTAGAAATCCATTTAATATCTTTAAGGAATTTTTCCTGATCAACTCTCCAAGCAGCACTTACTGCCGGGAAATTAGCATATTTATTATTTTTACCGAACTTAGAAGAACCGTCTCTACGTACTGAGGCGCTAAATACATATCTGTTATCGTAAGTATAATTTGCTCTTGCTATGTAAGACAATGTTGAATTGTCTCCATAAGTATAGGTCGGAGCAAAAGTTACAACACCTCCAGAAACGCCATAAATACCTAATGATATATCTTCAAAGTTGGTTGTTTTAGAGTAAAACTTTGTCTCATTCATTCTCTTTGCTTCATAAGCAAACATTGCCCCAAAACTATGTTTTTTTATTGTCTTATTATAATTTAATCGTGCTTCATATGTCCAGTTGAAATTATCATCAAAATTAAATTCTATACGCCCCTGCTCTGACTTGCCATACCATGTATTGGGTCCCCAATAACTTGTACTTTTATTTATTCCTTTACGCATGGAATAGCTCGTAGTAAATGTAAGATCTTTAAATATCTTGTATTCAAATTCAAGTTTTCCAGATAATTCATTATTATTTCTTACAAGCTCTCTCTCGTTTACATAGACAGTAGGACTTAATGATAAATAATCCTGCGATTCTGTATCATCAGCAGAAATATATCCTAAATAAGGATTTGTATTCATCGCTTTTATAAATACACCATTCTGAGACCAATCAGTAATAGGATTATCTTCTATTGTATTTGCATAAGAAAGATTTGTAGAAATTCTAATTTTTTTACCAACTTTCTGAGATAAATTTAGTCGGGTTGTAAATCTTTTGAATCCAGAATTGTTAAGCAATCCGTCATTATTCATATATCCTACAGAAAACATATAAGTCTGCTTATCAGTACCACCACTCATAGAAGCATTTACTTCCTGTCTGTAAGAGGATTGTAGAATCTCATCGAACCAATTATGCGCATATTGTGGATCATTATACTTTCCGGTAGCAAGAACATCCTTCCATTTTTCAATGTCAGTCTTAACTCCTTGTTCAGCTCTATAGACTTGCATTTCGGCATATTCTTTTGGAGAAAGAGTCTCTACCAGCGGATTGGGACATTGATTAAAACCATATTTTACATCTATTGAGAATTTAGGCTTTCCTACCTGTCCTTTTTTAGTTGTAATCAAGACAACACCGTTAGATCCATCAGCACCGTAAATTGCAGCAGCCGAGGCATCTTTAAGAATCTCTATTGATTCAATGTCATTCATATTCATAAAAGACAAAGGATTAGTAGTAGCCTGTGTCTGTTCGTCTGTTGAAATCGGTTGTGGGACACCATCTATAACAAATAAAGGTTGAGTACCACCTGTCAATGAATTTGTACCACGAATCCTAAAAGTCATACCACCCGAAGGAGAACCGTCATTAGAAATTATCTGAACCCCACTTACTTTACCTTGCAAAGCTTCCAGTGCTTGTGAAACACCACTTCGTTTTGCATCATTCATATTTACTGAGGCTACAGCTGTCGAGATGTCACTTCTTCTTTGTGTACCATATCCTACTACTACAACATCATCAATCAAAACAGCATCCTGTTTCATTGAAATCTTTAATACATTTTTATCCCCTATTTTCTCTATATAGTCTTTATATCCCATATATGAGAAAACCAGAACATCATTTTTGGATGCCTTTAAAGAGAAGTTACCGTCCAAATCTGTAATACTTCCCTTACTAGTGCCCTTAATCATTATTGTTACACCTAAAAGAGGTTCACCTGTTTCATCATCAACTACGACTCCTGAAATATCTTTTACTTGAGCGTAAGATAATAAGCTAAATAAACTAAAAAGTAAAAATACAGAATATTTTTTCATGTTTTTTCATAATTTAAGTTGTTAAAAAGTCTATTTCATTGAAAGGAAAATAATAACTAAGAATCATTAAATACCAAGAGGTAAAATGAAATCAATAAATTTGTTTTCATAAATATTAGTTTTTAAGTTATTGATTAACAATTCTTCAAAAATTCTTAATGCAAACTTATCAGTTAAAAGACTATTCGACTATTTGTATTGTACACAATATTAGCTTATTTGTACAATTAGGTGATTCCGTACAATTCGAACAAAGCAGTACATTAAGAATCAGCACCTTATGAGAAAATAAATAATTCTATTTTTCCTCCCAAGGGAAAGACTTTATGCCATTAGGTCTGTAAACCGGTAAGATATTTCCGGTTTCTTTCGCTCTTTTCACCTTCTTCTGATAGTCTACAAAAGTCTCATCCGGCGTCCAGTACCAAGGATGGGGAGTAAAGGAAGAATCCATAATCCGAATGGCTTCTTTCACAATCTCCGGATAATTGAAAGCCAAATCCCTTTCCCAGTAAGTATCTTCTTCCGTCAGATACAGCTCTACCGGAGAATTCTTGTCTGCTCTGTATGCCGAGAAAGCTCCCATTCTAACACCTTGTTCTTTACCTCTGGAGAAATACAGATACTTATGCCCCGTATAGTTTTCTTTTTCTCCTTTCAGCAATGGAAGAAGGGAAATGCCATCGGTTCTTCTGGCGTGCGGATCAAGTCCGGCAATTTCTGCGGCTGTGGGGAAAAAGTCGGGCAGCCACACCGGAGTACTGATGACTTCCGGCTTGAACTTCGACGGACAGGATACGAAGAAGGGCACACGCAGACCACCTTCCTGTGCCGTAAATTTTCCTCCCCTAAACGGTCCTTTATTCTTCAGCCAAGGGTCGTCCGGCCAGGAAGGTCCGTTCCCTCTTTCGGTATAACCGCACATGGAATAACCGTTGTCAGACGCAAAGAAGATAATGGTATTTTCATATTGTCCCGTCTGCTTCAGATACGACACCAGCTCTCCTACAAAAAAGTCCAGTTTCATGACCATGGCCGCCCATTCCCTAGAAAGTTGGTTCACTTCCGGATGGTCCTTCATTTCACCCAGCTTATTCACGATAACCGGACCATGTGGCAACTGCGTGGCATAATACAGGAAAAAGGGCGATTTATCCTTCGCTTCCGTCTGTCGTTTCAGAAAATTCATGGCTGCTTTCTCCATCTCATTCTCTGAATACGCATAGCCATACGGATTTTTCAGTTCGCTGATATACAGACGACCGTCTTTATCATACGTATTTTGTGCCTTGTTGTCTTTATAATCATATCTCCGGGCCATTTCAAATCCCTTATTTTGCGGATACATGACTTTCCGGTCGTTTTCATACAAATAATCTGGAATATAAGTGTGTGCCTCAGTCTGGTCATAAAAACCAAAACAATAATCAAACCCCTGTTTGTAAGGCACTCCCTCGGTTCCCTGCAGACCGATTCCCCATTTGCCGACAAAGGCTGTGTGATAACCTGCTTCTTTCAGAACCTCTGCCACTGTCACATCACTGTCCAGGATGTTATCCTGCCCACGTGCACTGGAGTTCATCCGGACAGAAGAGTGACCGGTGTGCAGGCCTGTAAGCATGCAGCAGCGAGACGGAGCTGACTCTGGCGCTGCTGCATATGCCTGACTAAAACGTACGCCCTGCATGGCCAGACTGTCCAGATGAGGAGTCCTGTATCGCTGTTGTCCATAACAACTCAAATCGCGGTAACTCATATCATCGGCCAGTACAAAGATGATATTGGGTTTCTCTGTCTTATGTGCTTCCTGCCCGTTAGCAAACAAGGGAGTAAAAAGAGATGCCAGCGGAAGCATTCTTGTTAAATTATATGTTTTCATACCTATTGATATTTTATTTACCTTCATAATCAAACCAATCAAACCAGACCTTGCTCTTCGAAGACTTTCCATTGGAAGTGGCATACATACCTATATACGGTCCGTTAAATCCGCCGCTCACTTTCTCATCAGAGATAATGGAAAGCGGTTGTGCCACTCCCATATCGGTAAGTGCATCCTCCGATTCTCCATAGTAGAAACGCATGTCTTTTCCATCAGATACAATCCGGAGCACCACTTCCGCTTTCTTGTAAGGAACACGTGCCAACTCTTTCTTGCTTGCGCGGGTAGTAGCAACCAATGCCAGTTCATTTCCACACTTGATGAACTGTACATGGCCGTTGCTTACACGATACACAATCATACCAGCCTGCTCGTTAGATTTACGGGAAGAGAATTTCATCTTGGCCGACGCCGTAAAAGCAATATGTTCTATACGGCGTGCCACAAGAGAAGGATTTACCAGACTGTCGGCCACCTGCGGACGCAGTTCCAATGCCAGATGTCCGTCTTTCAATTCATACCATTTCTCCATCGGTGTGCGAAGGAAGTTCCATTCCAGTGCCAGCTTGTCTGTATCGAAGTTATCTCTGACAGGAGTTTTCTCTACCGGCGACCAGGGCAGATTCGGACGTTTGCACACTTCGGGCACACCGCCTTTTCCCGGATTGAAGATAGGAGTTTCCCATTTCATACCTTCCAGTTTCTGAAATTCCACCGGAGTAAGGAAAGTTTCACGAGCCAGGTAGGTATATCCGTCAAAATGACGTTTAGCCAATGACACAGCCCACCAGTCACCATTCTGTGTCTGTACCAGGTCGGCGTGTCCTACCGAGTGAATGTAGCTGTCCTTACCCAAATGACGATGAGTCAGCACCGGATTGGCATGGTCCGGAATATAAGGTCCCCAGATGCTGTCACTATGGAACACTGTAACCGAGTGAAAATAGCCGGTACCCCCTTCTGCCACCAGCAACATGTATTTCCCGTTAATCTTGTAAATGTGCGGTCCTTCTGTCCAGCGGGCATTGGAAGCATGTCCATACGTAAGCTGTACACGCTTGCCCACCAGCTTGCCCTGTTTAGTATCCAGTTCCTGTAACCATGCTCCATTTTGATCGGGCCAGTCATTTTTTTTCGACATGTTTCCATGACCCACATAATAACACTTCCCGTCTTCATCCCAGAACAAAGAAGGGTCTATTCCTTGAGAATGGAGCCACACCGGATCGCTCCATGGTCCGGCAGGATCTTTGGCCGTAATATAGAAGTTTCCACCACACTGTACACAGGTGGTAATCAAGTAGAACAATCCATCGTGATGGCGAATCGTTACGGCATAAATTCCTCTTGAATCTTGCAATCCATCGGCAAATAGCATCTGTTCCGGCCGAGTAATGCCATATCCAATAAGTTTCCAATTTACAAGATCCTTACTTTTATATATAGGAATACCAGGGAACCATTCAAAAGAAGAATTCACCATATAATAATCATTACCGACTCTACATATGGAAGGATCCGGATGAAAACCGGATAAAATTGGATTTTTAAAAGTTGAATGAACCGTATCTGCATGGACAAATGATAAGATCATCATGAAAAATGTAAAAGAATAAAAAAATTTCTTCATAAAAGTTTAACTTATATTATCTAATTATATTTTAAGACTATACACGAATTTATATAAGATAGAGTATTTCTATTAGCGTTTGTATACGTAAATATGAAGTAATTGTACAAAATACAAACCAATTTTTCATTTGAAAACTATGTTCCTTGTGGTATTGCCATCAATTCTAAACCAATTATCTTTATTTTCATCAGTAATCTTTTCTCCTCCTATTGTAACATTTCGAAATGTTATATTCTTAACCCACCATATAGCTGAAGAATCATCTTTTACAATTGGTACACTGGTGTATCCAATAGTCTCCGCCCCTTTAATAAGATTGGTTTTCATTCCATTTGAATTATCTCCAACCTGCTTTTCTATTGATATATTCTCCAAAAGTATATTTCCCATCCATCCCAATTCAGATATGGAAATAAGCTGAATCTTGTCAGGATCCTCTGGATTAGTATTTGTTTGGGCATTATATTTATCATAGTTTGAATTCGGTTTAAGATTAATAAACCCTGGGATTTTACCTTCAATCCTAATATTTCTGAGAATGGTTGTTGGAGCATCTGTGGGAGGATTATATTTATATTCATTTTGTGACATAATCAGTCCCTTATTATTTCCCATACTTAACCATTCTGGGAAAATAATATCGATATTCTCCAGTATCGAACCACCGATATCAAAATATTGCCACCCGTTTGTTAAAATACTACCATTGAACGCAGGCCATAAAACACAATCCTTGACATCCAATGTATAGTTATAAAAGAAGTCATCACATGCTCTTATAAAACAATTGTAGATTTTCGAATTCAAACCTGGGCGAAAGCCGTCATTATTACAATGCCATCCTAAAAACTTTACATTCCTAAATGTGGCATTATTTGTCGGTACTATTCCATGAAAAGGCGACTCCATAACAATAACACCATCAAACACAGCATTATTGCCTGCCTGTATCAATTGTCCCATCAGTCTGTCAGAATTACCAGGTTGCCAAACATACTGCCTCCCAGAAAGGATTCCACGTCCATATACGGCCTGCTTCGTATCACCATAATTATTTCTCAATAAATATCCTTCCACAAATGCTCCACCTTCAATATATATTTCCTGACAGCTAGACAAAGTCAAGCCTCCATATTCATTTATAATTGAGCCACGTGGTCCATCTTTTTTAAGATTATGATAACCAGCTTTAAAATATATCACATCTGCACTGGATAAATCAATTTCAGAAACATTCTTAGTGTAATACACCACCTTTTGCTTTGTAGTATCTGGCTTCAATACTTCTATAGGATCAACGTAAATACAAAGCATATCTTTAATCCAATTATAAGGCTCAATAGCTCCACCTTCCCCTTTAGGTAATATTAATGTATTCCTAGGATCATCAAAATTAACAGCTATATATTTATTGGCTGTATTGACAGCAAAGGTTATTGATGAGCCATTGTTCTGAGATGAAATATTATAACTTTTGGGTGATATCTGTACTTTTGATGTAGAATAACCATCAATCGACTCTACCCTAAAAATTAATTTTTTATGGTAATCTGGATTATATGTTACAGGGACAAAAGAAAAAGAACGTTGTTTTGTATATTCCGCTTGATAATCTTCCCCTATACTTCCATCAGAATTTTCTTTCATCACTATAGGATCTGATTGTAAAACTTGTATTTCTGTCTCTTTTCCACCATCAACAGATACATAAACTTTATAATGCTCAGACAACTTTGCCTGTCCTTGTCCTATTGGCCACTCATAAGTCGTAATTATACTATCTGAAACAGAGCTTGGTCCATTACTATCCACTGACAAAGTATTACCATCTAATGAATCACTGCATGAGATAATTAACGACATCATGTATAATGTCATTAATTTATTTTTTATTGATTTCATAATATTATTTTATAGATTTTCATTAAGTACATGACATATCTACATTATACTGATTTCTATTTTACATTTCCAGCAAAAAAGCGGCAATCAGAAATAGAAATATTGCCACCCATTACTTTAAGATAAACATCATTTTTCCCATTAGCATCAATGAGAGATGTATCAACATATCCATCCTTCTCTATAAGAAGAGTCCCTATCAGTTTGTTCCCTTTACTTCCTGTCCTAACTTCCAGTTTTAATGGCTTTTTTACTCCAGAAGCCATAGCACTGAAATAATAATATCCGGTTCCTAAATCTATATTCTTTATGTTTACCGATTCACCATCTCTCAACGTAAGGCAGGACACTGGTAACGTTATAGAATATGATTGTAAATTTACAACTCGATCCACACCTTCCAATGTTTGCTGTATAGGTATAATACTTCCATTTTTATTATAATTAAGCTTATCTATACACACAGAACGCTGTGTCCAAGTGCCTGGTCCATGAAAGTGATCCTGACGCCAGGAAGAAAGAGCTGATGTATGATAAAACAAATATTCCTGACCATGATATTCTACAATACCTCCGTGGTTCGACTGCGTCAAACGCCAAGGCACATAGTCATATCCCGGCAATTTCGGACCGTTTTTCACACCTACTCCCAACTCGTAATTCATCACTCCTCCGTATTTGAAGGGTCCCATAGGAGAATCACCTACAGAATAGGCCAGTTCAGAAGGCTTACGGTTCGGGTCATCCGGATGATTCTTGTCAATTTTATTACCATACTTTGTGTGATACGAAAGATAGTACTTCCCGTCGTGCTTGTTCATCCATATAGCTTCCATAAAACGATCTGTATCAATTTCCAGCTTTACTGGTTCTCCGACAAACTCATACATGTTATCTTTCAACTGCGCTGCCATGTGACTGCCCCAGTACAGGTAAATCTTGCCATCTGTATCACGGAACACCGCCGGGTCGATTCCTCTTGTTTCCTTTATTTGAGGAGTCAGCACCTTGAAACGTTCGGTCAGCGAGTTGCTTTCCGCAACTGCCAGATAAGCTGTTACTTTGCGTTTTTCCTGTGAAGACTCCGCTCCATGCTGAATGCGAATCGGAATATACAGATAATACTTGCCGTCTTTATAGATAAAGTCAGGTGCCCATACTGCCCACTTGTCTGAAGCCGACGCATCTTTCGGACGAATATCGTTTACGTGAAAAATCTCTCCATGGTCAGTCCAGTTCACCATATCGGACGAAGAAAAGGCATGATAGCAATGCATGGTAGAATATCCACCGCCATTCTCGTGGTCTACGGAAGTTATCATCCACACCCGTCCGTCGGGCATCACATGTGGAGCTGCATCGGCAGTATACATGTGACATATCACCGGGTTACCGTAAGGATAAGGGGCGGTGTTTACATTCTTCTTTACTTGTGCGTCCATAGAACCAGCCAAGGCCATGCACATGGACAAGAATAAAAGTCGTTTTTTCATTGATTAATGTTTAAATGGTATTTAAAAGATAACTGAATTCATTTCGAGCCTTTCCCGGCAGCCACATCCGAACGCTTCAGCAGTTCTGCTCGGATGGCAGCAGCTTCCTGAAAAAATTTCTTTTCATTGGCTTTTTCCACCTCCGGATCATTGGTACCATCAGAAGCCACATCCTGGAGTGAAACTCCCCACCAGCCCAGCAATACATAGTAAGTAGCACAATCGGAATCGTCCACCGTATTAAGTGCATACTTCCCGGTAGCAAAGATTTTACCCAAGTGACTTTTGTGGAACTGATTGAAATATTCTTTTCCATGTGGACTACCACTCACAATGCCGTGCTGTCCGATAGCACCTAACTCATAATACCAAATCTTACCTTGTGCGGCCATCACTTTCATATAGCTGCATGCCGCAGCATCTTCCCGGCAGTTGGCTACATCCTCCGGATGTTCCGGACTTCCCTGATGCAAAGAAGAATCCGTCCAATGAGCAATAAAACGGATTTTCTTCAGCAAATGAGCCCGTCCGGAATGAAGACAAGCATTGACCAAGATGGCCGGTTCAGTCAAAGAACCCCAGCAAAGCACGTTTACCGTGTCTTTTTCATGCTGCAACAAATCTAAAAGAGAAGTGACCGTAGGATAGTGGTCTAAAACTTTTGCATAATCCTTCTTGTAATCAAAACGCTCTGCACTTTCTTTGATGCAACTTTGGGTAAACGAGATGGAATCCGGGAAATCCGGATATACTTTCTTAAGATTTACCACGTCGGTTGCATAGGCTTCGCCAAAATAATGCTGTGCCCACTCTGCCTGATTACCGGACGTAGCATGTTGTTTCCGATGAGTACTTGCCACCACGATACCTCGCGTATCAAAACAATCAGCCAGTAACAAATACCCAGCCATGGCCGAAATGTCGTCCGGGTCATTCACCGTACCTTCTTTATTTGGTCCAGGAATGCTCTTATCAGACATATCAGTATAAATCCATACCACAGGCTTTCCTGTATCGGCATAAAGGGCGGAAGAAATTCCACCCAAACATACTACCAGCCAAACTACAAATCCTAAGTATTTATTATATTCAATGCATTCCTGTTCAATTATATCCAGCGATGAAGTCAATCTTTTTCCCTTGCGAGTTTTCTTCGGCTTTTCACTCTGCGCTTGCATCCATGCCGGCATCAGCGTGGCTGCAATTCCTATCAGCAAATTCTTGTTCATTGTAATACTTTTAATTAGTTACTTATTTAAATGTGACGTATCTACATCCGACTGAAAAATCCATCCCGGGAATCTCAGCTTCTCTCCTTTCTGCAAACGGTTATAATAATCCCGGTGATTTTTGTCGCAATAGGGCATGCGCTCATAATAACCGGCATCACTCTCCATGCGGTGGTCTCCCTGAGATTTCAATTCCTCAAACATCTGTTTTCGGAGTTTATCGGCCACTTTTCGTCCTTCGCCTGAGGAAATCAGGTTGTGCATGCAGTCAGGGTCTTTTACGACGTCATAAAGTTCTTCTTGCGAACGCTTTCCAAAATTCAGGCTCCAGTACTTATGTATCTCTGTTTTACCGTCTTTTATCAATTCTGTCTTAATGACCCCTCCGTCACAGTTCAGATAACCTGTTTCCGGATTACCAGCCGGCCAGCGGTCTGGCTCAAAATTATAGACATAGAGATACCGTTCGGTTACGATTCCCCGGATAGGATAGCCGGCATCATCAGGACGACCTATATCGTGCCGCTCCTTCCCTATCAGCACATGATTACGGAATGAGTCATATTTGCTTTTTCCTGATTTTATCAGCGAAAGCATACTTCTGCCTTCTATCTGCTGCATACCTTTTGCCTCACCGTCTATTTCTGCTACTTCCAGAAAAGTAGGTGCCAGGTCGATGAAATTGACAAAATCAAAATTCTTCACTCCTTTCTGTGGAATCCCCTTAGGCCAGTACACCAGCATCGGCAAATGATTGGAGGCATGATATGCTTGTCCTTTTATACGCGGGAAAGGCATACCGTTATCAGCCGTCACCACGATAATGGTATTATCCAGCAGGCCTTCTATCTTCAGCTTTTCTACCATTTTTCCCAAATGGGCATCAAAATGCTCCAGTTCGAAAGCAAAATCGAGCATGTCATTCCGCGTTTCTTCACAATCGGGCCAATAAGGTGGAACCCGATTTATATCCACAATCCGGTAATTTCCTTTATTCACCCCACTTCCGTATTCATAGAACCGGTGAGGTTCCAGCGACCCATACCAGAAAAAGAAAGGCTGCGATTTATCTCTCGTATCAATGAATTCCGCAAAGTTGGCTGCATAGTCAATATTCGAGATTTCCGGAGTGACCGGAGTCAGTTTGATACGGTCGAATGACGGACCAATCAGTTCACGTTTTTTTCCATTTATTTGTCCCGGATCGCCCGGTGCCCAACCTTTTCCCGTTTTAGCTACCACATAGCCATTTTCGCGCATTACCTCTGCAAATGTTTTAAACTGCAACGGCCAAAAGGCAAAATGATTGCAGGCAGCTTCCAACTGCCAGGAATTCCGCCCTGTCAATATACACGAACGGCTGGGTCCACTCTTGGCATTACAAGTATAGGCATTCATGAACAGCGTACCTTGAGAAGCCAACTGGTCTATGTGCGGAGTCCGCACCCACTTGCACCCGTATGCTCCCCAGAAAGGAAAAGACACATCATCGGCCAGACAAAACAAAATATTGGGACGAGCATCTGTACGAGCAAACTCTGTACATTCCTTCCCATACATGTTTATTGCCGTACAAACAGCCACAGATGTCAACAAAAGTGTATTTTTCATATCGAAAGTCTATTAAACTCCTTCAAAAGTAGAAACGCAGCCATACAACTATTGTACGCCGCGTTCACAGTTTTGATTCATTTGTTCAGAAATATCATAAATCCAGCTCTCACACTATCTCAAGCGTATCATCCGACTCTTTCATCTCAAAAAACGTGCGTGAGACTTTGCTCCGCCATTGGGATAATGAAGTGTCATTATCAAACGTCCGTCGAAAGTCTTGAACAACATGGCATGTTCTTCAGACGTATCTGCCACTAAAATAGCAGTTGCTCTCCGGTGTAAGAATGGACGACCGGGAACTTGTTGCGGAAAGGGTGACTTCTCATTGGTGAACGTAGCAAACAAATAATACTTCCCTTTATATTCATGCATTTCTGGAGCTCAGATGCCATGAGAAGCATCCACCCACTCACTATCCACTGACTCATATACCATGTAAGGACCTTCCCACATTTTCAAATCCCGACCTTTATACATCTTCAAGCCATGCTTTCCATTCGGGCGGCCTGCTTTCTGCCGGGTAGCGCAATGCAAATAATAGGTCTGCATCTTTTCATCTGGGAAAATATAAGGGTCGCGCACCGCAATTTCATGAAGCGAATGTTTTCTTACCAGAAGAGGGTATGCAGCACTTTCCTTATATTCAAAATAATCAAAATCAGCACATATCCTATCTGTCCCCAATGCATCAAATCCCTGCTGTGATAAATGGGTAGTCCGGGATACCACTCAAAAGAAGAAGTAACCAGATAATAATCCTCACCTACCCAGCAAATGGAAGTATCTGGATGAAATCCCGGAATAATCGGGTTCCGGAACGTGGTAAAGGCATGTAACTGAAGAACCAGACATGCCCTAAAAAAGGTGTAACAATCGTGCATTCATATCACTGTTCTATAAAACAAGAATAGCTGCCAAAGCCACTTTATCAGTAACCATGGCAGCCATGAAACCTGATTCTAATTAGAAAATCAGGCTGAAACTTAAGATAAGGACAACCATCAGTACAAAAGAGACTCCCCACCAAAAACCTACAGATTTATACCATCTGTCACCCAGTCCGTCTTTCAGGTTGGTCAAGTCTTTCAAATTCAGTACCAGTCCAGAAGAAACCTGCTCGGCTTTCGGCTTAGGAGTGAAATGAGCGGAAACCATACAGGTAACCACAGCCACAGCCCAGACAATCAGTCCCTGGTTGGCAAAAGGTTTGACAAACTGTGCAAAAGCCGTATGCGAATCGGCCAAAGGACCGAATTCCAGATACTTCAACAGAATACCGACCACAAAAGACACGATTACCGCAGTCAAAGCATCCTGTCCGTTGACTTTCTTCCAGAGCATACCTATCAGGAAGATGGCCGAGAACGGAGGAGCAATAAAAGTGTATAGGGTCTGAATGTAGACAAAAATGTTTATCTTCGTCATGGCCAGCAATACTGCCAAAGCGATAGACACAATAAGAATAATGGCACCGGCCCATTTTCCTACCCTTACCTCCTGCACTTCCGTAGCCTGACGGTTCACGTAATGCTTATAAAAATCGAAGGTAAAAATAGTTGAAGTAGAATTCAACACCGAGCTGACAGTACTCTGAATAGCACCAAACAAGGCAGCCAGCAGCAAACCGGTCATAAAGGGTGGAACCAGCTTGGAAATCATCATGATATAAGTCTTGTTTGCCTCTTCACTCATTACCGACCAGTTGCTGGAGAACAGGAAATCAGGTTTCATCACAAACCAGATTAAACCGGGAACCACCACGATAAACGGCAACAGCAGTTTCAGGAAGGAAGCAAATACCATTCCCATTCTGGCATGGTAGATGTCCTTTGCAGCAAACACTTTCTGAATCATGTGTTGATTAATGACTGTATACCACAAGCCGATATAGAAGAAAGAGAACACCCAGTGAGTCCACGGAGTAGTAGTATGATTAACCGGCTGCAACACCGACAAGCGGTTGTAGCTATCACCTTCCGCCGAACCAGCCAGCATATTCACCACATTCTTATTCAGCCATTCAGAAGCCCATCCGTCACGGCATTGGTTCACATTAATCATTCGGGAAAAACCGTCTACAATGCTTCCATCACCAATGTACGACAAGCCCAGGAAGGTAACCATGAGTCCACCCATAACCATGATGACAATGGTAAGCACATCCATCCAGGCCACCGATTTCAGTCCTCCCCATATCGCCCATACACCAGAAGCAAAGGCTATCAAGAAGATAGAGATGAACAATCCCCAGTTAGGAATATATCCAGCCGTAATGGAAGCAATGTCCAGTCCCATGAGTTTATTGAAACCCAAGGCTTCTTCTACAATCAGTCCGCCTCCATAAATTACAGGAGCCATGAAAGCCGTTACATTTGCCAATATCGTGATAAAGGCAAACAAGAGACGTATTTCTTTATTGAAACGTTTTTCCAGAAATTCAGGCGTGGTATACACCTTTGAGCCTAACAAGAAAGGAATAAACAGCCAGATAAGGAAAGAGAATGCGATGACAGCACTCCACTCTGGCGTGGCCACCACAATTCCATACAATACCGCAGCTCCAATCATTCCTAAAAAGTGTTCGGTACTGATATTGGCTGCAATATAGGAACTCCCTACCACATACCACGGAAGAGTCTTACCGGCCAGAAAATAGTCGGATGCAGCCTGCTTCTTACTACGTCCTACATACCATCCAATAAAACTCAAGAAAAAGAAATATCCAAAAAAGGATACAAAATCAAGTAATTGAAGATCCATATTACTATATTATTTTACAGGTACAAAAATATCACCATCGCGCTGTGGCACAGTGAACGAGCATGCAACAGAGTTATCTGACACACGCTTCATTTCTTTATCGAAAGAAACTGTCACATCAGAATTTCCGTAAGGATTATATACCACGGTTCCTCCCTCAAATTCTCTTTTCCAGCTTCCGTCCGTCTGACACTGTCCCTTTGCCAATGGCTTGCCTAAATTCACGTCATAGAATGAATACCAGTCATGATAATGGTCTGGAGTGGGAAGAGGATTCGGATCGCCATACAGCACATATCCGTCACTCATCGTAAGACCCAAAGTCGTAGTGGCACGCATTCTACGCAAGTCTTTCCGGTTTCCCCACACTTCCAGGCAGTTCACCCGAGGTTCCAAGAAATTCTCTTCATAATATTGCAGGGCCTCTTCTATCTTGCTCCAATTACGCTTGTTCATGTCATCTTCGGAATACAATTTAAGCTCTTCCACCGGCATGCTGAGGGAATCTATCGGGTTCAACTCCATAAATGCCCCGTTGATATAGTCTTTATACCTCATGCCGTCTTCTATGTCATCGTGTATATTGACAATAATCAACTTATCTCTTCCGATGGCCTTACGAATCCGCTTAATGACTTCCAGGTTACCGCTCCAGTCGAGCATAATGCCATCGTAAACCCCACATTCCACGGCAATTTTAGCCTGGCGCGCTATATTGTCAAGAAGTCCTTCATTCTTATAGTCAAGCAGATAAAAAGGCTCCCATCCTCCTAACCAGCCCTTCTTGATGTTCCCATTCTCATCACGGAGCCACCAGTCACTGTCTTCCGGCAAGAAGCTCATCGGTGCATCCCGCCATCTCACTTCGAACAGACACACCATATTCGGATTCAACTCCTGAAGCCGACGGCGATTCTCCAATGCGTGTGACAGACTCTCCTTGGTAAACTCCGTAGCAAAACCGGGATATTTATGATCCCATGTAAGTCCTAAAATCAAATCTACCCCTTCTCCCAGCTGGCTTAGTGGTTCTTCCCACATCAGGTCATGCTTGGCACAAGCCTTGATTCGATTTCCTTCCGTATCAACCGGATATTCCGGCATGTCAATATTATACCATGCCATAAAAGCTGACGGATAGTCACGCGAATCAACTCTCTCCGCCAAAGGTTTCCTGTCCACCTTTACAGATGAACAGGAAACCATACACATAGCAATAACTCCAAGACTAAACAAATTCTTCTTCATATCGTTTTCCTTTTTCAATCATGAGACATATCTGTTTCCTTACCGTCCATTTGCAACAATGAAACTACCGGGAAAGGAGTATGACCTCCTTTTATATAGCCTTCCATGATTTCTACTATCTCAGGATGTTCTTCTTTTACATCCTTCTGTTCAGACACATCGTCCGTCAAACGGTACAGAGAAGTTTCTACCGGTTTTGCACCCTTTCCCTGACGTACATTCAATTTGATGTACTTCCAGTTATCAGCTACTACAGCCTGTTTTCCTCCTTCTTCATAGAATTCGAAATACAGATATTTATGTTTCTCTTGTTTGGCTGTATCACCCAGCAGTGTAGGCAACAGTGATAAACCATCTATACCAGCCGGTTTTTCCACTTTGGCGATGTCACAGAAAGTAGGCAGCACATCCCAGAAAGCCGACAAATGGTTGCTGGTAGAACCGGCTTTCACCTTACCCGGCCATTTTACGATAAACGGAGTGCGGATACCCCCGTCCCACATGTCACGTTTCTTTCCTCTGAGATTTGCGTTGCTGTCAAAGAAATCAACCTTGTGCCCGCCTTCCTGGTGAGGGCCGTTATCGGAAGCGAACATGATAATTGTATTGTCGGCCAGACCTTCTTTTTCCAGGTGTGCCACCAAATCACCTACTTGTTTATCAATAATCTGCATCATTTGTGCAAAGCCTTTTTCCACTTCCGGCCAGTCTTTAGCAGCAATATCCGCATTGTGTGAAGGAACCTCACATCCGTTAGGAGCGGCCTCGTTGTTGGCATGAGGCAAATTCAGTGCATAATAAATGAAGAACAGGTTCTTCTTATTGTTTGAAATAAATTTCAAGGCTTCTTTTTCAAACAGATCCGGTGCATATTGTTTACGGGCATCCATTCTTGCCACTCCGGTACCTTCCGGCATATCGGCCCACGGGTTTGTACCGTCTTCTGCCAAAGCTAACTTATTACCGGTAAGTTCCTCCTTTACTCCATTTCTATACAAAAATTCAGGGAAGCAGTTGTGTGCATGCCACATGTTCAGATAGCCGTAAGAAAGGTCGAATCCTTTGCGCTGCGGATCATCCAGTGGAATCGGGTGACCAATACCCCATTTCCCAATTACGGCAGTTTTGTATCCGGCACCTTTCAGCACACTGGCCAGAGTAGCTTCGTTATCGCCCAAAAGCTGCGGTCCAGGCTGGTTACCTCTTACAGAAGTATGTCCCGTATGCTTTCCTGTCATCAAACATGCACGTGACGGACCTGACACGGTTGTTCCACAATAATGATTGGTAAACAACATACCGTCTGCCGCCAGTTTGTCGATATTAGGAGTTTCATATTTCTTTTGTCCAGTAAGACTTAAATCTCCCATCCCCATGTCATCGACTAAGAAATAGATGATATTAGGTTTCTTTTCCTCTACTTTTTTCTGCTCTACGCAACCGGTAGAAACGATTGAGGCCAAGAGCATTGCTCCGCAGTATACTTTTTTATCCATAACGATTAATATTTAAAGTGTTTGATTTTCGACTTTACAAAAGAAGTGATTATAAGGCGTATACTTTATTCCTTTTGTACAGCATATTATATTTTCTGTACACATCCTCCAGAAATCTTCGGACAATCAAGACAGCCGTACGATAGGCAAACAAATGCGTACACGCGCACAAACATCTTCTTCCCATCACGCGTATTTTTGTCACATCATTATTCACATTAACAGAAATAACCATGAAACAAGTATGTAATCCGAAACTCGCAATGACTCCCCCGATGGGATGGAATAGCTGGGACTGCTTTGGCCTGGATGTAAGCGAAGCGGAGGTAAAAGAAAACGCCAGATACATGGCAGCACATTTAAAAGAATTTGGATGGGAATATATCGTCGTAGATTTGGGATGGTATGCCCCGGGAGTAACCACTAGCAACTACAAGAAAAAGAACATTCCCATGATAACGGACGAATTCGGACGTTTGATTCCGGTGGAAGAAAGATTCCCATCTTCGGCAGGTGGAAAAGGGTTCAAGCCACTGGCCGACTACGTACACTCTCTCGGACTGAAATTCGGTATCCACATCATGAGAGGTATGCCATGGATTGCAACTGAAAACAAACAGGTCATTAAGGGAACAGATATTACCTGCGACCAGGTGGCAGAAGAAAATGACCAGTGTCTCTGGTATGGCAGCATGTACGGAATAGATTGTACAAAAGAAGGTGCCCAAGCGTATTATGATTCACTGATTGAACTATATACTTCGTGGGATGTGGATTTCATCAAAGCGGACGACATGGGTACCTGGGATGGTGACGGATTAAACTCTCCTCTGCGCACCGATGAGCTGGAAGCACTGGCTGCGTCTATCGAAAAGTTTGGCAACAAGATTGTATTAAGCGTTTCGCCCGGTGCGGCCTACATCGGAAATGCCTATCACCTAAGCAGACATGCACACATGTGGCGAATTTCATGCGACTTCTGGGACAACTGGGAAGCACTGAAAAGACAGTTCCCCCGATGTGCTGCCTGGAGCAAGCGAAAAGTAGCCGGACACTGGCCGGATGCAGACATGCTTCCCATGGGCAAAATCGGTATCCGAGGAGAAGTGGGTGAAGCCAGAAATACCAACTTCACATACGATGAACAAATCACCCTCGTGAGTCTCTGGTGTATCTTCCGTTCTCCACTGATGTTTGGAGGGGACCTCCCACAGACAGACGCAACGACCTTGAGTCTGATTACCAACAAGGAAGCGCTCGAACTAAATCAGCATAGCAAAAACAACCGGCAAATCTATGCTGATGAAGAGCTGATTGTATGGGCTGCCGACCATGAGAATGATTCCAAGCATTACATTGCCTTGTTCAACATCGGTGAAACTAATCTCCAAGGGGAAAAATTAGCATATTTCCTTAAAAACCAGTTTCCTGCACTGGATGTATGGAACCACAAGCTGATTCAAAAGGAAGATGAAATCACAATTGCTCCTCATGGTGTCTTATTGTTAGTAAAAGATTCCACTAAATAACTTAAGCCGATTATCATGGAAAAAACAATATCACCCTTCTCCAAGCCTCTCTATGTCATGACCAAACCCGTAGGTGCCATATGCAATCTGGCTTGCAAATACTGCTACTACCTGGAAAAAACGAACTTATACAAAGAAAACACTTCCAAGTTCGTGATGAACGACAGTTTGCTTGAAAAATTCATCTACGAGTATATCAATTCACAAACCATGCCGCAAGTATTGTTCACATGGCATGGAGGAGAAACGCTGATGCGTCCGCTAAGTTTCTACCAAAAGGTGGTAGAACTTCAGAAGAAGTATGCAAACGGAAGAACGATTGATAACTGCATCCAGACGAATGGTACCTTATTAAACGATGAATGGTGTGAGTTTTTCCATGATAATCACTGGCTGGTAGGCATTTCGATAGACGGACCACAAGAATTTCATGATGAATACCGGAAGAACAAACAAGGCAAACCTTCATTTATGAAGGTCATGCAAAGTATTCACCTGTTAAACAAGCATCAAGTGGAATGGAATGCCATGGCCGTAGTCAACGATTACAATGCCGACTATCCTTTGGAATTTTATCACTTTTTCAAAGAACTGAAATGTCACTATATTCAGTTTACTCCAATTGTAGAAAGAATCCATCCTCATGCCGACGGAAGACATCTGGCCCATGTCCTGCAGAAAGAAGAAAAGCTGGCCGACTTTTCGGTAAGTCCTGAACAATGGGGAAATTTTCTCTGCACCATATTCGACGAATGGGTAAAAAATGACGTGGGAGAATACTTTATCCAGATTTTTGATTCTACGCTGGCCAACTGGATGGGAGCTCAACCGGGAGTGTGTACCATGGCTCCCACTTGCGGACATGCAGGAGTGATGGAATTTAACGGTGACGTATACTCTTGTGACCACTTTGTGTTTCCGGAATTCAAGTTAGGAAACATCTACGAAAAATCGCTGATTGAAATGATGTATAGTGAAAAACAGATTCAATTTGGCCAGCAAAAGAAAGATTCCTTACCTAACAAATGCAAGGAATGCAAATACTTGTTTGCCTGCAACGGGGAATGTCCTAAAAACCGATTCCTGACCACAGAAGACGGTGAACCGGGACTAAACTATCTCTGCAAAGGCTATTATCAGTTCTTTGACCACGTAGCTCCCTACATGGATTTCATGAAAAAAGAACTACTGGCAGAACGCCCACCCGCCAATGTGATGAAATGTCATACTATTTAATGAAATTGATAAAATATATTCATCAAAATAACAATTAATTATTAAAATAAATAGTTATCCCTTTCATCAAAGATAAACCCCAATCCTGATTTGCCAGCCGCATTTATTCCTTTTTTCAGGAGAATTTTTTTTATGGCTGACGCCATGAAAATTCACCTGAAAAAGAATGCGGCGGCAAACGGATTAGAATTAAAGGAAAGATTACAGGGATTAACTGCGACCGACGTGACGCATAGCCGTGAATCAAAGGCGGCTATCCTTATATTCTATTTGTGGCCTCACAAATACTATGAAAATCCACCTTCCAAATAACAAAACATAGACTGCTTATTAAATACCGAAATAAGACAGGGATTTCAGCTTCCTCCGATCTGCATAGTCCAGTGGCTCTCGCAATGTTTTACTCCTATGCCCTCTTTCCACTCCTTGTTTCTTCCTTTTTCCTTTGTATGACATCTAGAAAAGCCGCACAAAAAAACTGCTCCTTCCACAGGCCGAATATCGGGAACTGGCACTGCAGCGCAACAAGGAACTACAGCAGGCTAAACTGGATAAAGACATCGCCTTGCCGAAGTTAGACGGTATGGTTTCGGGCACGTATATGCTTCCCGACATGGACATGATGGGAATGGAACTACAGATGCATGGTATATATCTGGCAGATATCAATGTCATGCAGCCGCTGTATGCCGACGGAAGATGGACACCCTGTACAGACAGGTAGAAACGGCTGTAAAGACCGGTATGGGGATCGAAAACGAACTCAATGTCAAGCGAAGTGAAATCAGCTACCAACTGCAAAAGGTACGGAACGGAGCCGACCTTTGCCGGATGACTCTTTGCCACATGCTCGGTGAACCATTCGATACACACCCGGTTCCCGTTGACACCCTTATCCGGATAACTGCTCCTACCCAACTGGATGAAAGTATCGTGCTGCGGCCCGAACTGAAATTACTGCGACAGCAGGTGGCAGGCCGAAAGCAACCGCATAGAAGCACTGACCCAATACAAGATCTATGAAACGGAATACCTGCGCTGTACCGGGAAATTGGGCGAATAAATCCAGTACATGACAATTGGTCTGTCAACCAATTTCAGTGCATTTCAAAACACCTTCACAAATAAGACAAAACACCTTGACAATTTCTTTTAAACGTCAAGGTGTTTTAGTTGAAATATCAAGTTCTTCCACAAAGAAAATCAAGTTCTTTTAGAAAAATAACTTGAACAATTTACAGATATAAAAAAGGCTGCCATCCGATTGTCGGATAGCAGCCCCTATCTGTTTCTTTATGGCTTGTGACAGATTATTTCTTTAACATCAGATTCTTGAACGGTCCCGGATACGGAGTTTCAAATTCCATCAGTTCACCGGTAACCGGATGATAAAAGCAAAGCTTGAAGGCATGCAACGCCAGACGTCCCAGCGGATCGGTCTCACAACCGTAACGGTCGTCGCCTACAACCGGATGTCCCAACGACTGCATGTGCACACGGATCTGGTTCTTGCGTCCGGTTTCCAGTTGCAGCTCCACCAGCGAATAACCGTTGGCACGCTTGATGGTGCGGTAATGAGTTACCGAGAACTTCCCCCCATCATCAACCGGAGAGGAGCTTACATACAGCTTACGGTCGGTAAGCCATGACTGTACCGTACCCTGATCCTTCTCCATTTCACCGGTCACAACAGCCACATAACGGCGGTCGTGCACGATGTCGTGCCAATTGTCGCGCAAGGTATGCTGGGTCTTTTCATCCTTTGCATACATCATGATACCCGAGGTTTCACGGTCCAGACGATGGACCACAAAAATACGGTTGTTGCGGTGGGAACGCTTTACATATTCGTTCAGGATATGCTGTGCGGTACGCTCCTTCTGATGGTCGGTTGCAACAGAAAGCAGTCCTTCCTTCTTTTCTACAACAATGATATAGGCATCTTCATACAGAATCTTCAACATCGGGTTATGAAACTCATGGTTATGCTTTTCCTTGCTAATCTGCACCTTCATACCCGGCTCCAGCGGATAATTATATTGGGTCTGTATATTGTTGTCGACCATCACCACCCGGTTGGCAAGCAATGCCTTTACGCGGGTACGGCTGATTCCGTCCATCTTCTTCATCAGGAATTCCATCAGTCCGGCCGGTTCCGTCACGTTATATACCGTACATTTCGTTGCGGCACGCCCTACCGGACGTCCAACTGAAGTTCCTTTTTTTCTGTACACGTTTCTCTCCATATCAATTGTTTCTCTTTTCCAGTAATACCACATTCTCTACATGATGCGTATGCGGGAACATATCCACAGGCTGTACAGCCGTCACCTTATATTTGGCATCGAGCAGCTGGAGGTCGCGCGCCTGGGTAGCCGGATTACAACTTACGTATACGATACGCTGCGGTTCCGCAAACAGAATCACATCTATCACGTCATTGTGCATACCCGCACGCGGAGGATCGGTAATGATTACATCCGGACGCCCGTGTTCGTTAATGAAATCCTGTGTCAGGATATCCTTCATGTCGCCGGCATAGAACAAGGTATTGGTAATACCGTTTATTGCGGAATTGACTTTCGCATCCTCGATAGCCTCGGGCACATATTCAATGCCGATGACCTTAGCGGCCTGGCGGGAAACGAAATTGGCGATGGTACCGGTCCCGGTATACAGGTCGTACACCAGCTCCTTCCCTGTCAGCCCGGCAAATTCACGCGCCACCTTATAAAGATTATAAGCCTGTTCCGAATTGGTCTGATAGAAGGATTTCGGTCCCACCTTGAAACGCAGCCCTTCCATTTCCTCGAATATATGGTCATTTCCCTTGAATACCTCCACATCAAGGTCGCCGATGGTATCGTTACATTTATTATTGATTACATACAGCAGGGAAGTTATCTGGGGGAACTTGTCGGCAACGAACTGCAGCAGTTCCTTCATCTTTTCCATCTGGGCCTCATCGGTGATCTTGCACTGCAGCAGTACCATCAGCTCTCCAGTAGAAGAGGTACGTACCATCATGTTACGCAACATACCCGTCTGGTTACGCAAATCGAAGAACTCATAGTCATGTTCATAGGCATAGTCACGTATCGCATTGCGTATCTGGTTGGATATATCATCCTGCAGCCAACACTTTTCGATGGCCAGAACCTTGTCGAAAGCTCCCGGAATATGGAATCCCACCGCATTCATCTGGTCGTACTTCACGTCCTGCTTCACCTCCTCCTCGGTAAGCCAGCGCTTGTTTGAAAAAGTATATTCCAGCTTGTTCCGATAGAACCGGGTCTTCTCAGACCCCAGTATCGGTCTGAATTCGGGAAGTTCCACCTTACCTATACGGGTCAGATTGTCATAAACCTGTTTCTGTTTGTAACGGATCTGGTCTTCATATGCCAGGCATTGCCACTTGCAGCCACCGCATATTCCATAATGCTGACAGAAAGGTTCGGTACGCATCGGCGATTTTTCGTAGAATTTTACTGCCACCGCTTCGGCATAATGATTCTTCTTGCGTTTCACCTGCAAGTCTACTACGTCGCCCGGTACTACATAAGGGACAAAAATCACCAAGTCATTCACTTTCGCCACCGCTTTACCCTCTGCGGCTACATCCGTAATCGTTACCTTTTCCAATAAAGGCAGTTCTTTTTTCTTTCTTGCCACGTCTGTTTTCTATAAATCCAATTTGGGAGCAAATCTACAAATTATTCCCGACAATCTGCCATGATTTTCCAAGAAGTTGTATTTGCAAACTCTATATTACAAAACATAGTGTAAATTTTTCTTGTTTCATTTGTTTATTAATAAAATATGAATAGATTTGCAGCCATCATTCCTTCTGTTATGCCGTCGGAACAACCGGATTTCCTTATCTGGAAACAGACGGGAACCTGTTAACCTGAGGAGATTGAAAGACTATTTGAAAAACATTTATAACCTTAAAAATAAGAAAAACCATGGAAAAGAAACGTGTTTACACTTTCGGTAACGGTCATGCCGAAGGTAAAGCCGATATGAGAAATCTATTGGGCGGAAAAGGTGCCAATCTGGCTGAAATGAATCTGATAGGTGTCCCCGTCCCTCCCGGATTCACCATTACGACAGAAGTCTGCAACGAATATTTCGAAAAGGGCAAGGAAGATGTGGTCACTCTTCTGAAAGAGGATGTGGAACGTTCCATTGCCGGTGTAGAAGCCTTGATGAAATCCAAATTCGGCGACGTGGAAAATCCACTGCTGGTCTCCGTACGTTCGGGAGCGAGAGCATCCATGCCTGGAATGATGGATACGATTCTGAACTTGGGACTGAATGACGAAGTGGTTGCGGGACTGGCCAAAAAGACCGGGAACGAACGCTTCGCATGGGATTCATACCGCCGCTTCGTGCAGATGTACGGTGATGTGGTGTTAGGCATGAAGCCCTCTAACAAGGAAGATATCGATCCGTTTGAAGCCATTATAGAAGATGTAAAGAAACAGAAAGGTGTAAAACTTGACAACGAACTGGACGTTGACGACCTGAAAGAACTGGTTACCCGCTTCAAGGCTGCCGTCAAGGCCCAGACCGGCCAGGATTTCCCAAGCAATGCCTACGAACAACTTTGGGGAGCCATCTGCGCCGTATTCGACTCATGGATGAACGAACGCGCCATACTTTACCGCAAGATGGAAGGCATCCCAGCCGAATGGGGAACTGCCGTAAACGTACAAGCCATGGTATTCGGTAACATGGGCAACACATCGGCTACCGGAGTATGCTTCTCACGCGACGCCGCAACCGGAGAAGACCTGTTCAACGGTGAATACCTGATCAATGCGCAGGGTGAAGACGTGGTTGCCGGCATCCGTACACCGCAGCAGATCACAAAAATCGGTTCCCAGCGCTGGGCAAAGCTGCAGGGTATATCCGAAGAGGAACGTGCATCCAGATTCCCGTCCATGGAAGAAGCCATGCCCGAAATCTACAAGGAACTGGACGCTTTGCAGACCAAACTGGAAAACCACTACCACGATATGCAGGATATGGAATTTACCGTGCAGGAAGGCAAGCTGTGGTTCCTCCAGACACGTAACGGCAAACGTACAGGTGCCGCCATGGTACGCATTGCCATGGAAATGCTGAAACAAGGTCTCATAGACGAAAAGACCGCTATCCTGCGCTGTGAACCGAACAAGCTGGACGAACTTCTCCACCCTGTTTTCGACAAGGACGCTTTACGTACAGCCAAAGTGCTTACCCGTGGTCTGCCCGCCTCTCCGGGAGCTGCCTGCGGACAGATTGTATTCTTCGCCGAAGATGCAGCCCGCTGGCGTGCCGACGGTCACCGTGTTGTGCTGGTACGAATCGAGACCTCTCCTGAAGACCTGGCCGGCATGACAGCAGCCGAAGGTATCCTGACAGCCCGCGGCGGCATGACATCGCATGCAGCAGTAGTGGCACGCGGTATGGGTAAGTGCTGCGTATCGGGTGCAGGCGCCATCAATGTAGACTACAAGGCCCGCACCGTGGAAATAGACGGTATTGTCCTGAAGGAAGGCGACTTCATCTCCATCAACGGAAGTACGGGTGAAGTCTACCAGGGAAAGATTGCTACCCGCGCAGCAGAAGTTTCGGGCGATTTCGCCACACTGATGGACCTCTGCAACAAGTATACCCGCATGCAGGTACGCACCAATGCCGACACACCCCACGACGCGGAAGTGGCACGCGCATTCGGCGCTACAGGTATCGGACTGTGCCGTACGGAACATATGTTCTTCGACAACCAGAAAATCATCGCCATGCGTGAAATGATTCTGGCCAATGACGAAGAAGGACGTAAAAAGGCACTGGACAAACTGCTCCCCTACCAGAAAGCCGACTTCAAAGGCATATTCATCGCCATGGACGGCTATCCGGTGAACGTACGTCTGCTCGACCCGCCTCTGCATGAATTCGTACCCCACGACCTGAAGGGACAACAGGAAATGGCAGATGCCATGGGTGTGACCGTAGAATACATCCACCAGCGTGTAGAAAGTCTGAGTGAAAACAACCCGATGCTGGGACACCGCGGCTGCCGTCTGGGTAATACTTATCCGGAAATTACGGCCATGCAGACCCGGGCTATCCTGGGGGCCGCAGCCGAACTGAAGAAAGAAGGATACGACCCGCACCCGGAAATCATGGTTCCGCTGATCGGTATTCTGTATGAATTCGAGGCCCAGGAAGAGATTATCCGTGCTACAGCCAAAGAAGTGTTCAAGGAAGAAGGTATCGAAGTACCTTACAAGATAGGAACAATGATTGAAGTGCCCCGTGCCGCACTGACAGCCAACCGCATAGCTTCACGCGCCGAATATTTCTCATTCGGGACAAACGACCTTACCCAGCTGACATTCGGCTACTCACGTGATGACATAGCCTCTTTCCTGCCCGTATATCTGGACAAGAAGATACTGAAAGTAGACCCGTTCCAAGTACTTGACCAGAACGGTGTAGGCCAACTGGTACAGATGGCTGTGGAAAAAGGACGTTCTGTACGTCCCGACCTGAAATGCGGTATCTGCGGTGAGCATGGTGGTGAACCTTCATCCGTAAAATTCTGCCATAAGGTAGGTCTTGACTATGTATCCTGCTCTCCGTTCCGCGTTCCGGTAGCAAGATTAGCGGCGGCGCAGGCTGCAATAGAGGAAGCATAAATAGTATAAGATAATCATTGATTTAGGCTGTAATGGGCTGTTTTTCAGACATTACAGCCTAAGTTGTTTTTAGGCGGTTCGTGCATTTGTCCGCAAAAAATGAGCCAAATAAACGGTACTTGCTTACAAATAGCTTACAAAACTGAGAGGGTACGCTTACAAAGAACTTACAAAAGTAAAACAACTGTAAATCAATAAGGTATGGCAACATTTAAGACTATTGTAAGGTATAAGCGAGCTGACGGCTTTTACCAAGTGTACATTCGAGTACTTCATCGTTCAAAATCAGGGTATATTAAGACTGATAAATTCGTTACTGACAAACAGTTATCCAAATCTGGAGAGATTAAGGATGCTGTCATAAATAAATATTGTGCACAGGAAATACTTCGTTATACAGAACTTGTAAATCGTAAAGATGTGTCAGGATACTCTGTAACAGAATTAATAGAATACTTAATGAACTCTGATATGGAAGTATGCTTTAGTGACTATGCAACAAGGTTCATTAACCGCATGGCCTCTGAAGGACATGAACGTAATGCAAAGAATTATCGCCTGGCTGTAAACCACCTCGAAAGATATTTGGGAACAACCAGAGTTATGTTTACTCACTTGTCATCTTCTGTTTTGACAAGATGGATTAATAGCCTTTCGTTGACAAACAGGGCGAAAGAAATGTACCCAACCTGTTTAAGACAGATATTCAAAAGGGCACTTATAGAACTGAACGATGAAGAACGTGGTATCGTGCGAATCAAATACAATCCTTGGTTAAAGGTATCCATTCCTAAATCTGACAGTACGGTTCAAAGAGCCATCAGTGCAGAGGCATGTAGGGAATTCTTCAATCGCCCCCTACCGGAAACCAAAATGATTTCCTCTCTTCCGGAACTGGGCAGAGACGTGGCACTCCTATCCTTGTGTTTGGGCGGAATAAACACCGTAGATATTTTTGAACTTAAAAAAGAAAACTATAAGGATGGAGTTATCGGATATAAAAGAGCTAAGACAAAGCACAGTCGGAAAGACGAAGCCTATATTGAAATGCGTGTGGAACCGTTCATTCAGGCCACATTTGATAAGTATCTTTCAGACGAGAATGACGAATATCTTTTCAAGTTCCATAAGCGTTACAGCAATCCGGACAGTTTCAATGCCAACGTAAACATTGGAATCAGAAAGATATGTGCCGATATGGGAATGAAGAAGGAGGATTACTACTGTTATTATACTTTTCGTCATACATGGGCTACCATTGCACAGAATGACTGTGATGCCAATCTGTATGAGGTTGCCTTCGGCATGAACCACAGTCATGGACTGAATATTACAAGAGGCTATGTTAAGATAGACTTCACTCCTGCCTGGGAACTAAATGCCAAAGTGATTGACTTCATTTTCTTCAGTAGCAAGAAGAGCAAACAGGGCAAAGCACGTGACTTCGAGACACCGGCAGACAAGATGTTCCGTATCACCAAAAAGATGATGATCTATGGACGTGCATATTTCAAAGGTAACGTTATCGGTGAAATAACAGACATTGGTTTCAGTAATGTAGACCAGGTTATCGACAGACTGGTTGAACAGTTACCTAAGGATATTCCTACCGGATGTATGGTTCAGTTCCGTCTTATGAATTGTGATTCCAAGAAAGAAGTTGTATATGAAAGAAGCAAGGGAAAAGGTTTCATGTAATCGACAAAACAGAACAAGCCATTAACATAAAGGGAGGATTCTACTTATCTTTATCAGAACCGTACCATTATCATATTGGTGCGGTTCTTTCTATTTGTCCGGTTGATTCCAAAGCATAATTTCACGGCCTATAATTATAGCAAAGACAAGTATGATGAGCTTCCATATAAGTATAAAGGTTTTCTTAACCAGCCATACAGCCAAACGTATGACAATCCTTAAAAGCCAGAATACCAGTTTCAAGAGTAGCATACCGATAATAAGTACCGGCAGTAGATATATAATAAACAGTAGTTCAAACATAACGTGTAATATTTATGAGTATAAGAGCTTATTAATTATATAAATATACTAAAAATCAATGAGATACAGAAATTTACGCAACACTATTTTCTTGTTGTTCGAGTAGATTTTTTACTGATTATCAATGTTATATCACCATGATAACGAGGTCTCTCCAGACTCTGATTACAGGGTTATTCTACCTGAATGTTTCTGCAATACAGTTCAGATAAAATAAGATTTCCCGATAGCCATTTCATCAGCTGAATCAGCTACAAGATTTCATTTTCCCTTTTATTGAGATTCCAATAACTTAGATAAGCAGGTTACTTTTACCATGCTATCATTGTATCGGGACTACATATTATATTGGATATAGGTTTTATGAGAACAATAGCCATCTATCCCATATAACTACATCTTTTGTGTTTTTGAAACTTTGGTTTATTCAACCGAAGAATACGAAATATTATTTTCTGATTACCAAAATTAGTATAATCCAAAGATTAAATAATACCAGAAGCTTCTGTTTCTGAATACATGTAAATTAGTTTCAAACGTCTTAAAAACTCTATATAACAATAATACGCTATATGGAGTTTCTTATATAACTGGTGCTACAGTTCATGGTAAGCTGGAATATGCCTCCAAAGAATTGTGTTGTTGATTTCGGTTTGCAACGGCTTTCCCCGGTAAATTTGGGTGTAATAATCATTCCCGGAAGGTATCTTTCTGCCGTGCAGAGTTTTCCAAGCAAGTTGTACTTTTGTGGCCACAAAACTCCGTTTCGTACTCACAAAAGTAACTTGCCGAATGCTGGTGCATCGGAGCGGCTGGCCGCTGTTTCGCATGGCGAAAGATGGTCCGGGGAACCTAACCACCAATGTATCCAAGTATGAAGAATCAGAGAACCAAGTACATCAAGGTCAGAATGACACCGGAGGAAGTACAACAATTTAAGGAGAAATCTGCCTCCTATTCATCTGTGAGTCATTATATACGCTCAGCACTGGCAGAGTATTCAAATATCGGAACCAAAAGGCAACTCGAACTGATGAATGATTTGGGTTTGTTTTATCGTAAATATCAGAATGAACTTTCCTGGGCTGGAGGAAACCTTAATCAGTCGGTTAAACGTGCCAATGAGCTTGCGGTAGCCGGATTACTCGCACCCGGCTATATCCAGGAGGTTCTGTTACCAATTATCCTCGAAACTCAGGAAACATTGAACCGAATAAAGAAAGACCTTGATTCTCTGACACAGAAAGCTGTCAGAATCTGAGTTATTAGTTACATGGTATTCAATCATTTCTGATATTATTATTGTGTAACCATAGATTAATGAGCTTGAAGTATTTCGGTTACTCAGTCACTAAAACCTTGATAAATTAAGATTCAATATGATAGCAACCATATTACCGGGAAGTACGAACTTCCATGCTGTAGGTTACAATGAACATAAAGTATCGAAAGGTGTTGCACGGCTTATCGAGATTCAGAATTTTGGTTCACTCGGAACATTTCACAAACCTACCCCGAGTGAGCTGGTTGGTTATCTCCAGAAGTACAGTTCACAGAACAGCAGAATCAGGAAACCACAGTTTCATGTGGCCATATCATGTAAGGGACACGAAATGTCGGAAGATGAGTTGCTGGATTTTGCACACCAGTATCTCAAGGAAATGGGATACGGAGAATCCGGTCAGCCGTTGCTTGTTTATTCTCATTATGACACGGAGAATACCCATCTTCATATCATCACTTCGAGAGTGGCACCTGATGGAAGAAAGATTCAGCACAGCCATGAACGCAGACGTTCTCAGGAGGTAATAGACCGTATTCTTGGTAACGACAGGAAGAAGAAAACGGAAGATGACATTAATTTGGCCAAGCTATACACGTTCTCTTCATTTGCCCAGTTCAAGGCAATAATGGTTTCCATGGGATATGAAGTCTATCAGAAAGATGGGAATGTATTCGTCAAGCATGGTGGAAAGGTTCAGAAGGAAATCCCTTTTACTGAAATAGAAAGTCTTTTCAAGAGCGGTTATCGGGAAAGGGCTCGTTGCCGTCAGCTCAGAAGTATATTAAAGAAGTACCGTGATGTAAGTTCCAACAAGGAGGAACTGCAGAAGGAACTGAAAACGAAGTTCGGTATTGACATTGTGTTCTTCGGCAAGAAGGATTCTCCATACGGATATATGCTAGTTGATCATTCAAACAAGACCGTCATTCATGGTGCAAGAGTGCTGGCTGTAGAGGAACTTCTGGACTTCGCTACTCCTGAAGAACGGTTCAATCGAATTGAGGACTATATTGACCGATTACTGACACTTAATCCTAAGATTACCCAGAGTGAAATATACAGTAAAATCAGGAAGCAGCGTGCTTATATCAAGAAAGGCATCATCTATTTTGATGGTCAAAGCCGTCCGTTGAAACCTTTTATGGCAGAGGCTATTGACCGTAACAACCGTATAGCTATGGTTGAGGTGTTCAGTCCGGCTACTGAGGCTGAACGGGATTTGCTTTGTAAGATATTCAAAGTCTCACGGAAAGATTTAGTAGATATATCTCCGGAAAGAACACACTACTACACTGATGCAGTGAACCGTCTGCGTGAGATATTCAATGATGAAACAGTAACCTCTATCAGAAGCCGACTGCATGAAGAAGGCTTCATTATCCGTCAGGAAGAAGATGTAACTTATGCTATAAATTTCAAGCAGCATATCATTATAAATCTTACTGAAGAAAACTTCAATCTTGACCGGCTAAAGAAACAATCTGTGAAACATATTGAACTACAAAAATACCAACAACAAACAAAGTCTACTTCACGTTTCTCAGGCAAAACCAAGCTGCGTGATGTAGGTGGTGGCAGTCATGGCGAGAAACGTGAGTGGGAAGTTGGACAGAAAGGTAGCTATGATGATATTGATGACGGACATTCAATAAAAAGATGACAGACGCGATAAACTGGTCACAGTTTCCTAATTCAATGATTTTTTCAAAACTGAAAGTCGCTTTATAATATGCCCTACAGCTATAACAGTCGTTATGATGCCTATTTTATAATGCCATAACCCAAGTGGAGAGTTTGCTCCGCTTACTCCAAGTAATACGATACCTGTAACGGACAGCAATAAAAATATGATAGACAGGACTGCTGTAACCTTGCTTTTCCTGCCTATTCCGTTTTTTATGATTCCCTTATACCATCCCCAGTGTGTTGTCACATGGAATATGATGGCAACAAGGAACAATATACTGCCCAAGACATGAACCTCTGCCCAGTTATGCCATACTTCGTGGCTGTTCCCATGTCCGGCTATATGCAGACCAATTCCTGAAATGGCAGACACGATGAATACAACGATTAAAATCCAGTCGATTACAAAAATTCTTTTCATACATTTCCAAATTTAATAGTGCAAAGATCACTACTTTATCGGAAACGGACGATAACAATTGTAAAGAAATGGAGATTAGGGCCGATTTCTGATACGGGAAAGCGAGACGGGAGTGATACCAAGATAGGAAGCTATATAATGTTGCGGAACCCGCTGGATGATGTTGGGATATTCCTTCAACAGTTCTTCATACCTCTGCTGTGGCGTATTCTTGATACGGGACAGGAACAGATGCTGGTAAAAGCTGAACCGTTCTATAATTTTCTCTTCATATAGCATTCTCAATGAAGGATTGCTTTCCATTTTTTTGTAGAAATCTTCTTTCTTTATAAACAGAACTTCGGATGGTTCTATGCTTTCCAGAGAGAACAGGCTCGGCGTACCCTTGTACAGGCTGTCAAATGAAGCCACGAAATCCCCTTCAAAGAAAAACTGGAAGGTTATATCTTTTCCTTCGTTGTAGAAAAACAATCTCAAGCATCCTTTACGGATAAAATATAACCTATCCGCAACCTTACCTTCCTCCAATAGCATTGTCTTAGATGGAATAAATGATATTTCTCTTCCCTCAAAAATAGAAAGATGATTGTCAGGCTGTTTTTTCATCATAGGACAAAGTTATAATTTTAGAATCATAAGAGCTATAAAACAAAGGATTTTCATTATAAAACGTTATCGTTTCTCTAAAGAAAAACGATTTCTTTAATCTATCGGTGTAAAATCTCTCCGTTTTTACCTAAATTTGCTTTTTTATAAATGAATTAGTAAATCATTCATATATACCCATATAACATCTCGGATACATAAATAGAAAAACAGAACAATATGAGCATACTTGAAAAGAACTATTACGGGAATTTATGTAGCAGAATGTACGAAATCCTGCATAAAAAAGCACCACAGGACGAATTGAATTTTTACCTTTCTTACGCCAAAAGAGAACAAAAAATTTTAGAACCGCTGTGTGGAAGCGGTCGTTTTCTTATTCCTTTTATGGAGAAAGGGTTTGATATTAGCGGGATAGACCTTTCTGTTGAAATGCTAGATAAATTAAAGCAAAAATCCCCAAACGCTCAAGTCTTTCAGGCAGACATAACTACCTATTCTCCTGAAGGGAAATTCGACTATATTCTGATTACTTCCGGTTCGGTATCATTGTTTACAGACATTAGTCAATGCAAGAATATTCTGCTGAAGATGAAAGAGATTCTGAGGCCGAAAGGGAAGTTTGTTTTTGCTGTTGATACAATCGCAAACAGATGCGTGGATGATGAAGACTATAAAGTTTCGGTTTCCGTAAAAACGGAAGAAGGATTTGACTTAATCCTGAAAAGCAAGAATCACTATGACGAGCAAAGCCAAACCCAATTTTCACCGGGTGTCTACGAACTGTATAATGGTACAGAATTGTTACAGCAAGAATTTATGGACTTTCAAACCCATCTTTATAAATATGGTGAAATGGAAGACTTTTTGAGGGAAGTTGGATTTGCGGAAATCAAAACCTATTCTTCCTTTGAAAAGGAAATCGCTATAGATGATTGTTGTGAAATGTTTTTATTTGAATGCAGTTTATAATATGAATACCCCTACATTAGAAACAGACAGATTGATATTAAGGAAGTTTACAGAAAACGACATTGAGGCTCTTTTCCTTATTCTGAAAGATGAAGAAGTCAACAGATTCCTGCCTTGGTTTCCTCTAAAAGATATTGAAGAAACCAAGAAATTCTATGCGGAAAGGTATGCAGTCAAATATGAACAACCTCAAGCATACGCTTATGCCATTTGTCTGAAAGACGACAATTATCCAATAGGATATGTTAAAGTTGATATGGAAGAACACCATGATTTTAGCTATGGGCTCCGTAAAGAATTTTGGCACAGAGGTATCGCTTCGGAGGCAGGCAAGGCTGTTGTCGAACGAGTAAAGAAGTACATTACTGCCACACATGACAGGAACAATCCAAGAAGCGGTAATGTAATGCAGGTTTGCGGTATAAAATAATAGGATGAAACGCAGAATAAAGCGAATTTGAGCATTCTCACTGACGGTCAGAGAGTTTGGCTTCGAGTGGCACAGAATGGCGCAAGGGCGTAAAAACGGATTTAGGCGAATTGCAGCAATAGATGCACTTCCAAACCATTACCCGACACCGGATGCACATTTAACACTAACGGTCTCTATTTCTGCGTTCTGCATAGGTTTACATTCTGCCTTTACAACTCCCGTAAACTAATTTTGCACCAAACAAAAAGCAAGGATTATGAGGAGTACATTCAAGACCGTTTTTTATGTAAACGGAAGCAAAGAGAAGAACGGAATTGTCCCCATCATGGGACGGGTTACAATCAACGGGACTATCGCACAGTTCAGTTGCAAACAGAGCATCTCAAAAGAACTTTGGGATGCCAAAGGCAACAGGGCGAAAGGCAAGAGCCGAGAGGCGGTGGCGGTCAATTATGCCCTTGACAACATCAAGGCGCAGATAACGAAGCACTACCAGCGGCTTTCCGACCGTGAGGCGTTTGTCACGGCAGAAATGGTACGCAATGCCTATCAAGGTGTAGGCACGGAGTATGAAACATTGTTGCGTGCCTTTGATAAGGAGAACGAGGCATTCGCCAAACGGGTGGGCAAAGACCGTTCCAAACGCACATATCTGAAATATGTCATTGTCAGGAGATATGTTGCGGAGTTTATCAAGAAGAAATACAAGCGGACGGACATAGCGATGAACGAACTGACCGAGGACTTCATCCGTGACTACTGCCTGTACCTGCGCAACGAAGTCGGGCTGGAACAATCATCCGTGTGTGTATACTCCATACCGTTGAAACACATCGTCACCGCAGCCCACTATAACGGGAAGATAGCGAGAAACCCGTTTGCGATGTACCATCTTGACCCTGACCACAAGGAGCGTGGCTTTCTCACGGAGGATGAAATTCAGGCGTTGAGTGCAATCAAGCTGGACAATCCCAACTTTGCATTGGCAAGAGACCTGTTCCTGTTCGGTTGTTGGACGGGAATCTCGTTCACGGACATCAAGAACCTGACCACCGACAACATCATTGAAATGAATGGTGCATCGTGGATTGTGTCGAAACGCCAAAAGACGGGCGTACCGTTCCAAATCAAGTTGATGGACATCCCGATGCAGATTATCAAGCGGCATGAAGCGTTCAGGACTGACAAGCGGCTGTTCAATATCGGCTCGCTTGACATGGTGAACAAGCGCATCAAGAAAATAGCTAAAAGATGCGGTATAGAAAAGACGGTTTCATTCCATCTGGCCCGCCATTCATTCGCTGTTTTGGCATTGAATTACGGTATGCCGATAGAGAGCGTGAGCAAGATTTTAGGACATACCAATATCACCACCACGCAAATTTACGCGAAAGTGACGAACAAAAAACTTGAAAACGACATATCCGATTTCGAGAGCAAGGTAAGCGGACGTTTCGCCATATAAACGCACAGGGTATGAAACGGACAACAATCACGATGGACGAGTACGGCAGGGTTGCTGTACCGTCCGATGCCGCCAGCGTATGGATGAGCGAAATGGAACTGGTGGAACTTTTCAATGTAATCGTTCCTACACTCCGTGCCACCGTCCGATCCGTGTATAAGAGCGGAGTGTTGAAATCTTGCGAGGTGGAAACGCGTATCAGGCTGCCTAATGGCTATTATGCGGAAGCGTATGCCCTGCCAATGGTCGTTGCACTTGCCTTCCATATCAACACACCCAATGCCGCAAGGGTGCGCAATGCCCTTTTGGAAAGGATGTGCTTGCGAAAAGACAGACAAATGCTGTGGCTTTCGTTAAGCGACAGACAGCCATGTAAATGTTAATGGGTGCGATTATTCGTCAATATATCCATTCGTCAATACGCCTGTGTGGTTACACATCCATACCACTATCATATCAGTCCGAAGAAGTGCGGTTTTGCTTCTTCGGGCTTTTTCTTTTCACCTTTTGATGGCTGGCATTGCCCGTTTCGCTGCATTTTCTTGTTTGTCGGTTTCTTTTGCGCCGTTCTGCATAGTTTTACGTATCAAGGTTTTAACCGTCATGCCGTAGCTTTGCAGCCATGTTTAATCCGCCTGCCGACAGGGTGTCGGCGGCACTAAAACCTATATTTGAAACATGGAAAAGAAAGAAACATTCATCCGAGTAGGCACAACGCTTTACAAGATTGTGGACCAGCCCCGCATTGACGGCGGCTATGTGAGAAAGCGCATCGCATGGAACTCCGAGACCCTGCGGCAGGACTACGGCAAGGATTACATGGCAAGTGTCCCGAAGTATGACGGCTTCTGCACCGTACCCGACCATGTGGGCTACCAGCCCGTTGTCGGCAAGTTCCTCAACCTCTACGAGCCGATAAACCACCAGCCGCAGGAGGGCGACTTTCCCTGCATCCGCTCGTTGGTGGAACACATCTTCGGCGAACAGTACGAGTTGGGCATGGACTACTTGCAGCTGCTCTACCTCTATCCCGTTCAGAAACTCCCCATCCTCCTGCTCGTGTCCGAAGAACGGAATACGGGCAAAAGTACGTTCCTGAACTTCCTGAAAGCCGTATTCCAAAACAACGTGACGTTCAATACCAACGAGGACTTCCGCAGCCAGTTCAATTCCGACTGGGCTGGCAAGCTGCTCATCATGGTGGACGAGGTATTGCTCAACCGCCGTGAGGACAGCGAGCGTTTGAAGAATCTCAGTACCACGCTTTCCTACAAGGTAGAGGCGAAAGGAAAAGACCGTGACGAGATAGGCTTCTTCGCAAAGTTCGTGTTGTGTTCCAACAACGAGCATCTGCCCGTCATCATTGACATTGGCGAGACACGCTATTGGGTGCGGAAAATTGTGCCGCTCAAGAATGACGATACAGACTTCCTGCAAAAGCTGAAAGCGGAAATCCCAGCTTTTCTCCATTTCCTGCAACACAGGCAACTCTCCACCGAGAAAGAAAGCCGCATGTGGTTCAACCCGAAGCAGCTGGAAACAGATGCCTTGCGGAAGATTATCCGAAGCAACCGCAACCGTTTGGAGATAGAGATGGCGGAACTGCTGCTCGACATCATGGCAAGCACGGGTGTCAGTTCTGTTTCTTTTTGCCTCAATGACATTATCCCGTTGCTTGTCTGCTCGCAAGTCAAGGTGGAGAAGTCGCAGGTTCGGAAAGTGGTGCAGGAATGCTGGAAGCTGGCTCCTGTATCCAATTCGCTTTCTTACACCACCTACCAATACGATTACAACCACGAATGTCACTATTCACCTGTCAGACGGATTGGACGCTACTATACGGTAAGCAAAGTGCAGTTGGAAACACTCTGATATTTTGATGAAATGATGAAAGTATATGTAAACATAAAAAATAACAGCGACTTACATGCTCATCAAACCCTCAACAAAAGTATTTGGCTGATGAAAAGAGAAAGCGGATGCAGCCTCACACATCACTTTTCTTTTGGCGAGCGGTTTGATGAAACGCTGATGAAAGGTTATTGCATTAGTTGTCAGTATATTAGACTATCCAATCATCAATTCATCGGATTTTCACCCCTCATCAAGTCCGCCGGGAAAGCAACAAAGGTGAATATCGCCATCCGTAGGCTGGTCGGACGGACTTCCGTCCTTCCGACCGACAAGGGAAAGCCGATGTCGCTGGCGAAAAGAAAAAGCAACCAATGTCCGCCAACATCACCGCTGACACCACCGCAGGCTTTTGGGAAACAAAAAGCCATAGCTCATTAGGGCGTTTTCTTCACGCACCGCTTCGCTCATGCTAAAAACACCCTAATGAGCCAATGGGGTTGCACCCCTCTGGACACCCCCGTTTGTCCTGTGCGGCATGACCGCAGGCGGACGAACATTGACAAACAAGTTTGTAGAACCTCAAAAACAAGAAACGAACATGGGATACATAAGCATTCAAATCAACAAGGCGAAAGGGTCGGCTGACACGGGCGCATCCGACCACATAGAACGCAAGACCACGCCCAAGAACACAGACCCCACACGCACCCATCTCAACCGTGAACTGGTGCAATTCCCCGATGGCGTGGCAGACCGTACCGAAGCGGTAAGCCACCGCATCCGCACGGCTGGCATCAGGCGTAAGATAACGTCCGACCAAGTACGGGCAATCCGCATCGTGCTTTCAGGTACGCATGAGGATATGGTGAAAGTACAAGACGAGGGTAGACTATCCGAATGGTGCGATGACAACCTGCAATGGCTGCACCGCACGTTCGGCAGGGAGAACACCGTTTCGGCAGTGCTGCACATGGACGAACACACTCCACATATCCATGCCACGGTCGTTCCGATAGTGACGGGAGAGCGCAGGAAAGCGAGGAAGAAGCAAGCGGAGGGCAAACGCACCTACCGCAAGAAAGCCAACGCCGTGCGCCTGTGCGCAGATGACCTCTTGACCCGTGAACGGCTTGTTGCCTACCACGATAGCTATGCTGAAGCGATGGCAAAGTACGGCTTGCATCGTGGCATACGTGGGTCAGAGGCACGGCATACCACCACAGCCCAATACTACCGTGACTTGAAACGGCAGACGGGAGAGCTTGAAACCAACGTAAGGCAGTTGCAGACCGAACAGAAACAAGCGGAACGGCTGCTTGCCGAAGTCAGGAAGGAAATCAAGTCGGAGAAGCTGGAAGCCGCCAAGACCGAAGCGAAAACGGCACTTGTGGCAAAGGTCGGTTCTCTTTTGGGAAGCGGCAAGCTGAAAGAACTTGAAGCCGACAACCGCACCCTGCAAAATGAGGTTGCAGCCCGTGACGAAAGCATCGAGTTGTTGCAACAACAGATGCAGCGGCAGCAGGATGAACACAGCCGTCAACTGATGGAACTGCAAGCCAAGCACCGCAGAGAAATGGCGGACAAGGAAGCGGAACACCAAAGGGAAGTGTCATTCCTGAAATCCATCATCCAAAAAGCCAAGAAATGGTTTCCGCTGTTCCAAGAGTTGGTGTACATGGAGAAATTCTGCCTTAAAGTCGGCTTCAACGAGCGGCAGACCGCCACGCTCATCAGCGGCAAGCCGTTGTTCTATGAGGGCGAACTCTATTCGGAGGAGCACAGGCGGAAGTTCACGACCGAGGAAGCAGGCTTCCAAGTGGTGAAAGACCCGGCGGACAAATCGAAACTTGCACTTGCCATCAACGGGCAACTGATTGGCGAATGGTTCAAAGAACAGTTTGACAGGCTGTTTTCATCCATTCGGAAAAATGTCATACCGCCTCAATATAGGAAAGGACTTCGACAATAAGAGTTAATTTGTTTAAACCTAACTGGGAAGGAATAGTCTAATAATTGATTAGGTTATTCCTTTTCGCTATCTTTGAGTGCTATTAAGATGATAGGTTATGAAGAAACTTCTGTTCATATGGCTTGCATGGGTTGTAATAGGTGGACTTTCTGCCCAAAACAATAAATGTGCAGATATGTCCGCATTGCTGGAAAACAAAGTATGGAAAGTGCAATTACCCCAAAACAAGCAATATGCTATGGAAATGGAATTTCGTGATGCAGGGTGGAGAAGCGTCTTTTTGTATGATGGCAAAAGGAAAGAAACTTTTTATTCTTATTCTTTATGCGGAGATACAATCAAAGTCTTTGAATCGAGGAAAAATTACATTATCCAAGAGCTGACCGACAGCACATTGGTTTTTCAGTATCTGCCTGACACACTGACCATTGGTGTTGGTCCGGTCAGATGCATGACTGACAACAGCCTGCAAGGACAACGGCAGAATGAAAACCGTTTGGACAGCATCTGGTGTGCGGAGATAGGTTGGAACATAGGCGTTTTGGATATGTCGGGGAGTCCAATTAAAGACTTATCAACCATTGAACCACCCCGTTGGGCAAAATGGAATTACGATTTAGAAAAGTATTATACTTCCCAAATGGTATATCCCGAAGAGCTGTTGAAGAAGAACCAAGCAGGATATTCCGTAGTCATGTTTTCTATCGACACTTTAGGGCTTCCACATAACACTTATATACTGACTTCTAGACATAAAGAGTTCGACAAAGAGGTTATCCGGCTGACAAAAGAGTTGCCGCATTGCCTGCCATGCAGGGACAAGGACGGCAAGTGGATGAAATGTTACTATGCGGTTTATGTGCCTTTCCTGCCACAACATTACCGGAACAGGGTGAAAGCGGACAGCATCGCGGAAGAAGAGCAGAAACACTGTTTTGTAGAATGGGAGGCAGTCTCTTCTTTTCAAGACGGAGAGCCGTGGTCTGCGCAAAACTACATCACCCGACATTTAAAGTATGACCCCACGTTATTGGGTGACAAACAGCAAGCAAGAGGCATCTATACGATGCGGATTAACTCGTATGGAGAAGTGTATGAAGCCAAAGTCTTACGAAGTTGCGGCATACAGGATTGGGACAACCAAGTATTGGAAATCATCAGAAAAATGCCACGCTGGACACCCACCATCAATTATTATGGGAAGGGGGAATATCGGGAATCCGTATGGACTATACCTATCTTTTTTAAAAGGAACGGGAACTTGATAGCGCATACAGCTGAAAGTCACCTTGAAGTCGGCGTTCCTATATGCTATTTGAATGAACAAGGCGATACCATTATACCCTACGGCAAATACAAGTTCTGCCAAACGGATACCATACGGCACATAGGTTTTGTGTATGAGAACAGACAAAATGCACGAATCGTTTGTATAGACAATCAGGGCAAAGAATTGTTCTATGTGTACAAATACGATAACGGCCCCGACTATATCCGTGAAGGACTTTTCCGCATCATGGATGAGGACGGATGGATAGGGTTTGCCGATTCATTGGGCAATGTGGTTATTAAGCCTCAATTCAAATTTGCCACATCATTTGAAAACGGAAAAGCACAAGCCACAACAAGCGGGGACGCAATTAATGATGGAGAACATTCTTTTTGGAAATCAGATGAATGGCAACTTATTGACCACAAAGGCGATAAAATGATAAAATATGTGGCCATCAGAAATGGTACGAGTTTGAAAGGGTTGCAAATCACTATATTTGGTAAGCAAAGAGAAATTTCCCAAGAAATATCCTACTCATATCCTCCTGACATTGAATTTGCCAACAATCTCGATGTTTGGGTTAACTTACAAGACGTTAGTTTTGATGGTAAAGACGATATACTTGTCAATCTTGGTCAGTATGGCAATCAAATGATACAATATTATGATTGCTTTGTGTGGGATGAAACTAAGGGGCAATATTGTAAAGATGAAAGTTTTAGGCAGATAGAAAATCCACAAATAAACAACGAGAAGAGATGTGTGTTTTCTTCATCGCGTATCTCGGCTGCATCTTACAGCTACAAACGCTTTGAGTTTATTGAAGGTCATTTTATTGAGACAGCCGTATTGACCCAGACTTTCAGAGCCTCTAAACAACCGCCTTTATTCACTGAAAAGCAATATGTAAAAGGCAGGGGCTGGGTAACATTGCACAAAGATGTTCCAGTAGACAAGATAAACCGTGATTGGCTGTCAATCATAATGAAATAACACCCTAAACAGATGAGAATATGAGAATGAAAGTATTACTGTCAGTTATTAGTTTACTGGCTTTCCTCCCATTACAGTCCCAAGACATTGATTTCCCCTTATCGCAATCGGAAATAGAGAAGTATGAAAGCCGCATTCGTATACAACGACTTTCCGATGTTAATATCACCCATGCTGATGCTTATCGAATTAAAACACAGCAACCCGTTTATTCACCGCAGACAAAACGAATTGTGGTTGATGTAATCAATGTGAACGGACCAACGGCAGAACTGGCATACCATCATCTGAAACAATGGAAAAATGGACAATGGGTCAGTTTCCCCTTTATAGACAATCTCGGCTTTGCTGGCGTAGGCAGGAATTTATCCAAAGGTGACACGTTACCCGAATATATTCACGTGTCCGAATTCAAATATCCATTAAAGCCGAATAAGTATCAAGTGAATTTTTATGTGTTAGCCAACATATACACTTATTGTGAGCTGACAAACGGAAACATCATGCCTGTAAAGGAGACAGAAATGGACGGGGCTTTTATTTTCAAGGTTTTGCCATCAGCTAATGACTCTATTCGCATTCTGTTTGAGAACCATACGAATCTGGATGTTCAACCCGTTTTCTTGCCAAGTGTAGGTACAGATGAATTGTATATGGCGCATCCGTTTGCCCGTTCCGGTTGGAGTGGTGAGGCCGATTATATGAGAAACTGTGCTCGTTTAAAAGGTGGAGAAGCGATGTTGTTCACCATCCCTATCTCATGGGACATAAACCGAATTACAGATAAGAACTATAAAAAGCGATTCATGTCTGGAAAATTGTTGCCAGGAAAATATAAAATAGGCCTACAATTGGCAATCTATATGGATACGGAATTTGAAGTAAAATGATAGAATATGAAAAATAAAATCTTTTTGTCTGTAATTTGCTTGCTGGCCGTTCTTTCGCTACAAGCGCAAACCAACGAACGCTATATTGAAGTGACGGGCACATCGGAAATAGAAATCGTACCCGACAAAATTCATTATCTGATTGAAATCCGAGAATACTTCAAGGAAGAGTTTGACGGGAAGTCGAAACCCGAAGAATATCGCACCAAAGTACCTTTATCAGAGATAGAACAAGGACTGAGAGAAGCCCTTGCCAACGCAGACATTCCACAAAATGCTATTCGCACGCAAGAAATCGGTGACTATTGGCGGCAACAAGGGCAGGACTTCTTGGTTTCCAAGAAATTTGACATTACATTGACCGACTTCAATCAGATAAACGGAATCGTCAAGCGCATCGATACGAAAGGTATCAATTCCATGCGCATCGGCGAACTGGAAAACAAAGATATGTTTGCATACCACCAAATGGGAAAGATTGAGGCATTGAAAGCTGCCCAAAGGAAAGCGACCTATTTGGTAGAGGCATTGGGTAAGAAATTGGGTGATGTGATACGTATTGTGGAGGAAAGGAACAGTAATATTTTCCCGTTTGCGCAAAGCAATGTCTTGTCATCCGATGCTGCCTCATTCGACAACTTCCGCACCATCAAGAAGAGCTATTCCATGCAAGTACGTTTTGAAATCATAGATTAAATGTAAGGCGGACGAAAGAAAAATGCCATATTCTTCTTTTCGTCCGCTTTATTTGTGTACATTTGCATCGAATAAGAGTTGTTTGACGGAAATACACCGCAAATCGCAGAATTTGCGACCGTTGCCAAGTCATTACCTCACCCTTTGAGAAAAGCTCATAAATAGCTTATTTCTAATCCATTCCTATTTTAATATCGGATTTTATCATAAAATACTGCTACACGTATGAGGAATTGTGGCAACCAAAGAATTTTTTAGTTGAATTTCGATTGTATCAGCTGAATTTTACCAAAGAAGAAAACTGGATGTATAAAGAATACTGGGATAAATATCCGATTCATTTTATTGAAAAGTTGTAGACCAATTTGTTATGATTATTTTGATTGCTGGTGACACGCATACGGGAAAAACCTTGCTTGCACAAAGACTGTCGGAGAAATACAAATATTCATATCTGTCAATAGACCATCTGAAGATGGGGCTTATCAGGAGCGGGCAGACAAATTTGTCTCCTGAAAGTCCGGATTCAGTTTTGACAGATTTTCTGTGGCCTGTTGTGCGGGAAATCATAAAGACCTGCATTGAAAACAGACAGAACCTTATAGTGGAAGGATGCTATATACCATTCGGATGGGAAAAAGACTTTGCGGATGATTATATGCGGGATATAAAATATATTTATCTGATATTCAGCGAAGAGTATATAAGACAGCACTTTGCGGACATTGTAAAATACGGAAGTGTGATAGAGAAAAGGTTGTCTACGGACATTGTTGCCGATGACATGATTAAAACCAACAGGTATAATCTGGAGCAATGCATATTGAGAGGTTACAACTATGTTCTTATTGAAGAAGTATATCAAATAGATACGGATGTTATAAAGGAAAGTACAAAATAGGGATGCCGTTCCCTTGATTCCCATTCCGGACGCATAACATCTTAAATGTTTTTGATTCGTTTATTCATTTTTCCAATAGGATATATCAAGGTAAATATGGAGGGGCATCCTAACCATTTTATTGAAGAATTGTATTTATAATGAAACTGTTTGTATATGGAACATCTGATTTTAGAAACAAAGAGATTGCTGTTGCGTGAAATGAACGTTTCCGATATGGATTCTCTTCGTTCTATTTTGCAGGATGAAAGAGTAATGTACGCCTATAATGGAGCCTTTAATGATGAAGAAACTATGGTGTGGATGCAAAAACAACTCCAACGCTACAAAGATTTCGGATTTGGCCTTTGGGCTGTCGTGCTGAAAGAGAGCGGCGAAATGATTGGACAATGCGGAATAACGATGCAGGAATACAACGATATGATGGTTCCGGAAGTCGGATATCTTTTGGCTTACAAATATTGGCACAAGGGATATGCTATAGAAGCTGCTACGGCATGTCGGGATTATGGATTCAGTACATTGCATTTCGATGCAATGTATTCAATAATCCGTGACAACAATATTGCATCACAAAAAGTTGCGATAAGGAATGGTATGATACCGATTGATTCTGTTGTCAAGCATTATCGTGGAGAAGAAATGCCTCATAAGGTATACCGCATAAATGCTTCCTGCTTTTCGGATAACAAAGCTGTACGATGAAATATATTGGTTCAGTTCTGTATACCCTGTTAAGTTTGGAATGTACAAACTGAACCAATATCTATTTATTCAAAGAAAACAGCTGGGTAACGTACAATTCCCTTAATGCTTTTCAATGCATCAGGTATCAGTTCGATAACCTGACAATATTCAGAAGGCACATCAAACGGAAACGTGACACCATAGTTAGCTGCTTTGCGGTAACCGAAGCGTGGATAATAGTCTTTATGCCCAAGCAGGACAGCTGTTCCATATCCAAGTGCGGCTGCTCTTTTATGTGCTTCTTTAAGTAACATTCCTCCTATGCCTCTGTTCTGGTACTTAGGAAGAACGGCAAGCGGAGCTACAGCCAAAGATGTATGGACTTCACTTTCTGAAACGATTTCCACTTTCGTCAACAAAATATATCCTACTAACTCTCCTTTTTCCGTTTTTGCGACCAGCGACAGTTCCGGAATATATGTATCGGACTTATGCAGTTTGTCCACTAAATGATGCTCCTGATGATCGCTTTCCTGCATATCTGCAAAAGCTGCTTCTGTCAGTTTGCAGATTACGGGCAATTCTGAATTTTCTTCTTGACTTATTGTTAATTTTAATACTGGTGTCATCAATTATATCATTATTAATTAGCGTTTCACCTCATTCCGGTAAACGTTTTTTATTTCATTTGTATATCTGGCAGCGTTGTGAAGACCAATTTCATCCATATAACATACAGCCTTTGTGATAATGAATTCCTCATTAACAGATTCTTTATCATTGCCATAATCTTCAAGCAGTCCTCTGACAACGCACTCCATTGCATATTTTCTGATTTCTTCATCATGTTCAAAACGGATTGCATTAAAAAGTCTGCATTCTTCATTATAGAGATCATTGCATGGCACCAAATCTCCGGATTCAAGGATAAAATACTTGTGTGTATTGATAAGCTCCGGTTTACTTTCCATTCCCAAAGGAATATCTTCAGAATTAATTATTAAAGTTCTGCTGTCGATATAGGTAAGACAGGAATCACATGCATAATATAATCTGTCTCTAAGCGGTTCTACTAATATTTTTTCTTCCATACTAATCCTTAAAATTTAATGTATATACATCAAATGTACAAAATTTCCTGATTTTCTGTCTATAATATTTTTATAAATATCAATTCAATACGAGATTTCTAAGGCAATAGACTTTTTACTGTAACATTTTCAGCTAAAAAAATCATAATAACCCGATAATTGACATCCTACATATTCCGGTTTATACAACCTAAATCACAAATGTGTTGTGCATTTCTTATCTGAATACCTTGGTTGATACATTTGTCACAAAATCAATCAAAACTTGAAATGATACAGACTCCGGTTATAGTGACATTTGCCAATCAGAAGGGAGGTGTAGGAAAGACTACCCTCTGCGTCACCTTTGCCAACTATCTGGTGACAAAGGGTGTAAGGGTTGTGGTGATTGACTGCGATTTCCAGCACTCCATCATGAAGTGCCGAAAGGCCGACATCAGAAAATATGGCGAACAGGAAATGCCATACGAGGTATGGGCATACGAAGCAAACGATAAGGCGATGATGACTTCCCTTATGGAGAAACTGCACAACGATCCTGAAATTGACGTTGTGCTTATGGACTCTCCCGGCAGTCTGAAAGCGGAAGGGCTGATACCCATGTTCGTCAACTCGGATATCATCATAGTTCCATTTCATTATGATCTGGTAACCGTTCCGTCCACGGCCAGTTTCCTCATGTTTGTTGACCGGCTGAAAAAGGCTGTCGGTGAAAGGATGAAAGCCAGACTCTTCATCATTCCCAATTTGAATGACGGAAGAATCGGCAAGCGTTCCGAACTGCTTATCTGGGACAATGCAAGGGATACCTTCTCCAACTATGGGTATGTTACAGCAAAGATTCCCAAACGTGCGGATATGGAACGTTTCAGTACCATGGCAGCACTGGATATGCAGGCCACTATCGTTACACCAGTCTTTGACAAGGTCTATCAGAGTATCTTCGATACACTTCAACCGATAAGGGAAAAAGAACTCAAAGGCATACAGCTGACGGAAAATCTGAATCCCAAACCTAAGAAGAAAAAGAAGGCACAGCCGTCTGATGAAGCTTCACAGGACAGTAACGAAAATCAGAATAAAGAACCAGAATAATCAGTAAACTTCAATAACCATAGCACTATGAGTAAGGATATACCGGAAATAGATGACCTGACAAGAGGTATCAATGATTCAGAACTTATATTGACGGAAGATACCGCAGGAACGCAGGTTGAGCAAAAAGAAAATAATAATGAAACACTGAAAAAGGATACTGCTGTTTCCCTTTCGGATACAGGATGCTGGGATGACTTCATGGATTATCTGCAATCGGACGGTTTCGGAACGGATAAGACTGAAAGGCTTGTCTGCAAGCTTGACCGTGACCTTGCGGATTCATTGGACGACTGCGATATACATGGCAGATGCCGCTCTGACCTGGTGAATGCCATTGTAAGGGCATTCTTCAAGTCCTACCTGCCACGTCTGGCAGAATACAGAAGGGAAAAGAAATCTTTGTTTAACAGCTATAATCTGTAGGATATGAAAAAAACAGACTGGACTGACAGGATGCTGGCCGCTCTTGTCGAGCTGTATCCGATAGAGACCACAGCCTATACAGCTGCCGTTCTCAATCTGAGCGAATCGACCGTCAAGCTGAAAGCCCGTGAACTTGGACTTGTAAAAATGGCCAAATCCAGATGGATGGAGCGTGCCGACTATATAAGAAACCACTTTCAGGAGTGTTCCTTCTCTGAGATAGGGAAAGCTCTCGGTATTACCCGGATGAGTGTCGGACGCATAGCTGCTGCACTCGGACTGAAACGCAGCAGTGAAGAGAAGCACAGGATTTCCTCACGTATCCGTATCCAGATGGTAAAGAGGGAAAGGCGGCGTATCGTCTTCGGACTGGAACCTGTAACCGGTATCCGTGTCATTTCCAACAGGGCAAAGGTAAGGATACGTTCCAACATGAAGTCAAACGGATACATCATCAGTGAGGAACACAACGTGATTTATTATACCGGCACTACGGAACGCAGGGAACGTCTGGAAAGCCGGGGTATCAGACTGGGACTGCATATCCTTCCGCTTCCGCAGGACAGTTCCACCCTTTCTTCCAACATTATATTACAACAGCCATGCAGTACGGACAGATAGTATTCCTTCTCTTCGTGGCAATGGTATTCTACTATGCGGCAATGATTTTCATGGACTTCCAGAGGGCAAAGGCCGCACAGAATGCCGAGCAGGACAGCCATAAAGAAGAGGACATAGACATATCGGAAGAGGCACGAAACTTCAGGCCGATAAAAATAAACCGGGATGAACCTGAATCCAAAGAACAAAGTTCAGAACAGAGTAATACGGAGAATCCCGAATCAAATAATGAAAGCAATAATTCTGATGGTACAGAGAAATCTGCATCCAAATCAGAATCTTCCAGACACGTTTACCGGGAGGCCATCATGACTGACGGCATTCTGGTAGAGAATATCATTCAGGAAATAAACAGACTGGCAGAGACCGGTACCAGTGATCTCGGTGCCGTTATCTTCAGCTGTGAGAATGCCTGATATTATATATACCGTTCCTTTAGTGACATCTGTTTCTTTGGCGATGAAATCCTTTAACATTATTCAGAAATGCAGATAATAAAGAAAAGTGCCCGGAATCTTACGGAGCGTTTCATCGGTTCAAGTTTTGGACAGAAGTGTGTGGTGGCTGCCATTGCACTCGTAATTTCCACATCAAACGTAATGGCTGGAAGCAAGGGTGCAGCAGGTTTTACCAAAGCCACCCAGGAAGTCAGTTCCTACCAGACTCCGGTATCGAACCTGATGAAGGCCATTGCTGCCGTTATCGTTCTGGTCGGTGCCTTTAACGTCTATTTCAAGATGCAGAACGGAGACCAGGACGTGAAGAAGACCATCATGCTTACAATCGGAGGCTGTATCGCATTCATCGCACTTTCGGAAGCTCTTCCGCTATTCTTCCAGTAATCCTTTCCCGGCATGACAATGAATCAGGAAGGATACCCTGTATTCAAGGGATTGCAGAAACCGCTGGAGTTTATGGGCATACGCGGCCGTTTCCTCACTCTGGCAGCGGCAGCCATAGGCATATCATTCGTAGGCTTCATCGGTTTCTCAATCGCCTTAGGGAAGATTGCAGGGTTCATAGCCATGATGGTCATGGCACTGGTGGGACTGATAACCATCTACATCAAGCAGCGTGGAGGACTCCACAACAAGAAAAGGGCAAGAGGTATCTATATCTACAGAAGTCTGAGAAAAGAACAGTAAATCACTTTATACAGTATGGCACACAAAAGGAAAAGAATTTTTGACGGACTCTATGCGCAGCTGGAGGAGACGGACGGCAATGTCGTGCTGTTCTCGGCCAGAGGCGAGCCGTCCGTTATCTTCGAAATAACCAATCCGGTCCAGCAGCTTTGTACGGATGCGCAGCAGTACATGCTGTTTCATGACGTGCTATCCAATATCCTTCAGACCATCGGTGAGGGATATGCGCTGCAGAAGCAGGATATTATGTGCAAACAGGCATATCACCATGACGTGCCGGATGATGCGGAGTTCCTGACGAGGAGTTATTTCAGATACTTCGAGGGAAGAGAGTTCACAGAGATAAGGACTTTTCTTATCCTCACCCAGGAGGCACAGAAGAACCAGTTCATCCAGTACGACCCGAAGAGATGGCTCGATTTCCATGCCAAGGTATCAAAGACGGATGATATTCTGACGGAAAAGCATATCCGGCACAGAAAGCTCGGCAAGGAGGAAGTCAGCGAGTACTGCCACCGTTTCATGGCATTCCAGTTCCGGCACGGACCGTTCTCGATGACCAACTTCAAGGCTTCAGACGAATATCTCAGGACAGGTGACCGGATTATCCGTTCCTATCCGCTGGTGGACATTGACGAGATAAACCTGCCTTCCATGGTAAAGCCGTACACGCAGATGAACATCAACGGCTACGGTATCGCAACCGACCTGCTTTCTTTCCTTACCGGTGTCCCCTACTCGGACTGTGTGGTGTTTAACCAGGTCATTCAGATACCGGGACAGAGGAAGCTGCTGCGAAAACTTCAGGCCAAGGCGAAGCGTCACGGTTCCATGCCAGACCCGAGCAACCGTATTGCCAGGGCTGACATTGAGGAAGTGCTGGACAGGCTGGCCGTTGACAGTACCATGCTTGTGTACTGCAACTTCAACATTCTGGTCAGCTGTCCGCCTGACAAGGTTACTCCTGTAACTTCCTTTCTGGAGACAAAGCTGTATGAGTGCGGCATCATGCCGTCAAGAACGGCCTACAACCAGCTGGAACTTTTCATGGACTGTTTTCCCGGTAACGGCTATGCATTCAACCCGGACTATGACCTGTTCCTGACGCTTTCGGATGCTGCCTTGTGCTTTTTCTTCAAGGAGCATCTGAAGGAGTCTGAGGATACACCGCTGACCACATACTACACCGACCGTCAGGGACTGCCTGTCTGCATTGACATTACCGGCAAGGAAGGCAAAAGGAAGATGACGGACAATGCCAACTTCTTCTGTATCGGTCCTTCAGGTTCCGGCAAGTCGTTCCACATGAACAGTGTGGTACGTCAGCTGCTGGAGCAGAATACGGATGTGGTCATGGTGGACACTGGTGATTCCTACGAAGGTATATGCGGATATTACAAGGGTACATACATAGCCTACTCGAAGGAGAAGCCCATTTCCATGAATCCGTTCAAGGTTACAAAGGAGGAGTATGAGCTTAATTTCGGTGAGAAGAAGAACTTCCTCAAATCGCTGATATTCCTGATATTCAAGGGTAACGCATTTCCTACAAAGATTGAGGACATGCTGATAAACCAGACCATCGTGGAATACTATGAGGCCTATTTCAATCCTTTTGAAGGGTTCAGCGACAGTGAGCGTGAGGCATTGAGGCAGAAACTGCTGGTCGCTGCCAAGATGGAGGATGACTATGAACAGTACACGCACAGCATGGAGGACATCGACAGGCAGATAAACACGGAAGAGGTTCAGGAGAAGGCTGAAAGCCGTGCCCTGCTGCTGCCTTCCGAAGTACGCCGCCTGAAGCTTATCCGACAGTGCCGTTCACTGACCGCCCTGATCAATGATGAAGCGGCTACAGAATCGGAAAAGGAACGTGCACTTGCCATCATAGAAAAATACAAAAGGGAACTTTATAACAATTCCATGCTGATTAAGATAGACAGGCAGATTGACCACATGGAGGAACAGAAGCGCAGGCTGAAGGTTCAGGAACTCTCGTTCAATTCCTATTACGAGTTTGCTCTGGAGCGCATACCGCAGATTACGCAGCTGGAGAAAATCAGTTTCAATATACATGATTTTGCGGCCATACTGAAACAGTTCTATCGTGGTGGCGAGCTGGAGATGACGCTGAACTCCGACCTGGACATTAACCTGTTTGACGAGCGTTTCATTGTGTTCGAAATAGATAAAATAAAGGATGATCCGGTACTTTTCCCGATTGTGGTACTGATTATCATGGACGTGTTCCTGCAGAAGATGCGTATCAAAAAGGGACGGAAGGCTCTTATCATCGAAGAGGCATGGAAGGCAATCGCTTCACCTACCATGGCGGAATATATAAAGTATTTGTATAAGACCGTCCGGAAGTTCCACGGAATAGCCGGTGTGGTCACACAGGAGCTTAATGACGTGATTGATTCCCCTATCGTGAAGGAGGCCATCATCAACAATTCGGATGTGAAGATTCTGCTTGACCAGACCAAGTTCAAGGACAGGTATGAGGATATTGCAGCCATTCTGGGACTCACTGACATACAGCGTCAGCAGATTTTCACCATAAATGCGCTGAACAACCATGAGGGAAGAAGCTACTTCAAGGAGGTGTGGATTTGCCGGGGACAGCACTCGGATGTGTATGGTGTGGAGGAAGCACCTGAATGCTACTGGGCATATACTACTGAACGTACCGAAAAGGAGGCACTGAAGATTTATCTTGCCCGGTACGGTACGCTGCAGGAGGCCATCACCTGTATTGAGAAAGACCGTAAGGCGGATGGAGGGCTTCTGTATCTGGAGTTTGCAAGAAAAGTCAACCAACATCAAAAAGTTATGTCACTATGGTAAGAACAGTATTAAGAATCATATCGGTTATAATGGTTTCTGCATTTGTCTGTATTAATGCACATGCTGCCTGGAGAATCGTATTCGACCGCAACTGCCTGAAGATTGTCCTGGCCAATACCGCTTCACAGAAGCTTATCGAGGAACAGCATAACCAGCGTGTGGATACCATTGCAGCCAAGAAGCAGAAAGTGGAACTCTATACGGTGAGTATGGCTACTATGAAGGAACTCTACAAGCTGAGCATGGAGAACATATCCGGTTTCGGGACTGAAAGTCTTTATTATAAGGAAATAGGTCTGTGCGCTTTGGATATTCTGCGAAATGTTCCGGTACTTGTCAGTACGGTAAACAGGGCCAAATTTTCAAACAAGCTGCTCTGTCTGAACGAACTCGGCAACCTTGTAGCGGAAACCCAGCAGCTGGTCGGCAACTTCGTCAATATCGTTAACAATGCCAGAATTCCCAATCCGTTGCAGGGACAGGCAACTGCAGAAAAAAAGGATGACGGCTATAACCTGCTGGACAGGTATGAAAGGCTGACACTGGCCAACAGTATCTATACTGACCTGAACAGGATACGCTACAAGGTGGAAGGGATGGTTCTGATGGCACAGTATGCCACTGCAAACGACCTCTTCTTTGCCATAGACCCGGAAGGATGGGCAAATGTGGTGACCATGAAGAATCATGTGGGGAATCTTGTACAGGACTGGAACGGACTGGTTGCTTCAAATTATTAACCCTTAATATGTATTTAATATGTATGTGTCTGTCATGAGAATCAGGAATATAAGTATCATATCAGCCGGTATTATAATGCTGTTGCTGCCTGTAAAGGCTTCCGCTTTCATCATACCCAAAGACCTGCCGACCATCGAAGCACTCATAGCCCTGCACAAGGCCATAAAGAAGGACGAGGACAAGGCTCTGACAAGAGTGGCCACAAGCTATGGCGAGCAGTCGCTCATTGAAAAGGGTGCGGAAAAGTTCAATGATGTCCGGACCACTCTGGATACAAGGCTGAACAATGCCTATTCATACCTGGTGCTGGCCGGTGCCATTTCTTCAACAGCCAACTCACTGTATCAGCTGGTAACGGAATACAAGGACTTTACCGGTAATACTTTCAGTCATGTGTCAAAGAAGCCTTTCGTGGCATGGTATTATGCCGATGCCAACGTAGCAATATCAAGGGAGATACAACACTGCTACAGACTGTATGCATCCGTAGCCGCTTCGGGTATAAACCTGATGAAGGCTTCCATGGATGAGAAGCTGAATCTGGTAATGACACTGAAGGCTTCCATCGACAGGGCAAGGTACATAATAGACAATGCTAATCTGTACTGTTTCCTTGTCACGGACTGCGGATGGAAGCCGGACTATATCTGGGAGATACTGAACTCCAATGTGAAGAATGAGATAGCTGAGCGTGTAATCAACAAATGGAATCAGGGATATGCAGGTTAGAATTATATTATTATGCCTGTTCTGCATGTCAGTTTCAGGTACAGTTACTGTTGCCAATGCCCAAAGCATAGTCAGTGACAGTGAAAAGCAGAAGCAGTGGAAGTCAATGGAGAACGGTCCGTGGGATTTTGCTCCGGACTGGTATTACTTTTTCCTGCATAAGAAATACTCAGGTGCGGAAATGTACTGGAAATGGGACTGGTTCAACTCCGGATTCCGTGTCCGTTTCAAGGAACCCAAGTCTGATGTGAAACGTATCATGCCGGTGCGTGTGACTGCCGAAGAGACGCAGAGGCAGAAAATCAAGAAAGTGGAGAGTGAGCGCAAATATATCGAGGAACTGTATAAGGAAGAACTGGCAAGGGAGGCTGACAGAAATGTTGACCTGATGTATGCCACTTACAAGGACGAGTTCAACCGTATGCAGGACTGTATCACGGACGGACTGCTCTACTGTATGCAGAAGAGTGACGGCAAGCTCCGCTATCAGGTGGACGAGCTGAGCCGCCAGAATGAAATACTCTGTGCGGATATAGCCTATATACACAAAACCGGTGTCGGTTATGGACTGGAGAACGCCAAGCGGCAGAAGGCATACGAGGAAGCCAAATCCAGGATGGCAGAACTGGTCAACAGGACTGCACACCTTTGTGCCGTTGCCGCTACACATTATTAGACATTCTCTATTATTGATGACAATTCAGGTAATAATATTAAACAAATAATAAAATCAAACATGAATCTACTGTTTATTCCGCTGACAATAGGACTTCCGGCCATTGACGAAAGTCTGGAAAAGCTGCTGACAGCTATGGAGACATTTCCCAATGTGGTCGTTCTCGGTGATGCCGTTTCAATGGCAAAGGCTCTCGGTCTGTGTCTGGCCCTGTGTGTCGGTTCATACGAATGCTGGATGATGATGCTCGGAAGGCGTGGTATGGATGTCATGAAGCTGTTGCGCATCATCGGCATTTCCCTGTGTATTTCATCCTCTTCATGGATATGCTCGACTCTGCAGGTTCCGGGAAAGAGTCTGGAGTCCGCTACATGGGCTATGGCCAAGGCAAAGAACAAGGAAGTGGCTGCCTTCGAGCTGAAGGTGGCACAGAAACAGAGTGAATATCTTGACAGGTTGAGAACCGTGCAGGATTCCATAGCCACGGCAAAGCAGGTGGCCGAAATCGGTCAGGATGCTGCCTGGTGGGACAAGCTTATATATAATGTGGAGAATCTGGGCTCGACCATCAACAACTACGCACAGAGGGCTGCCGTGGCGGCTGAGACGAAGGTCAGTGAATGGATAAACGATGTCATACGTTTTGTCGGGGAACTGATTTTCCAGATGTCGTATTACGGGATGCTCGTGGCACAGAGGATTTTCATGGCCATCATGATGATATTCTGTCCGATCATGTTTGCTCTCTCGCTGGCACCGCCATGGAACTCGGCCTGGAGCCAGTGGATGTCCAAGTTCCTTTCCCTCTCGTTATGGGGATTCGTTACCTATATGTGCATCTATTATATAGACTTCATCCTTCTTTATAACCTGCAGCAGGACCTGGTGGCATACGACCATCTGCTGCACGGCTCGGTAAACTCATGGGAACAGATTGGCGCACTGGGACTGCAGGGAATAGGCTCCAACTGTATGTATGCCATGGGTATGCTCGTTGGTGCCTATATCATACGCTTCGTTCCTGAAGTGGCATCATGGCTGATTCCGGGAGGTGTAAGCTCGGGTACGGGTTCCGTTGCCGGTTCGGCTGCAATGGGCATCACTTCGGCTGCAGGTGGTATGGCCGGAAGTATGGCAGGTTCTGCCATGAAAGGAACAGGTTCAGCTGTCAGGTCATTGGTCAAATAACTTAAAATCTTTCATTATATGCTTATCGAATCACTTGCACAGAAAACCAGACTGGCCATGATGACGGTATTTGCGGTAATTGGAGGCTGCACCGTCATCTGTGCCTTTACGGTCTGGTGCTGCATTTCCCTTGTCAACGAGGAAAGGCAGCAGATTTATGTACTTGACGGAGACATTCCGTTTCTTGCCGAGCGTGCACGGCTGGAAGCCAACTTCACCATGGAGGCCAAGGCGCACATACAGCTGTTCCACCAGTATTTCTTCAACCTGCCGCCCGACAACGACTATATCAAATGGACAGTAGGGAAAGCGATGTATATGGCTGACGGGACTGCACTGAAACAGAAACAGGCCATGGACGAGAACGGTTTCTACTCGGACATCATTTCCTCTTCGGCTGTCTGTACCATCATGTGTGACTCCATTCAGTTTGACGAACATGAACGGAAGTTTACCTATTACGGTACGCAGCTTATCAAGCGCAGGACCAGGGACATCAGACGCTCGATGGTGACAACAGGTTACATCGAGTCCGTACCTAGGACAAGGAACAATCCTCACGGTCTGCTCATTACCGGCTGGAGGACTCTTGAAAACAAGGATTTGGACTATTGATATACTGATATTATGAAATCATTCAGAAAAAAGATACAGGAAAGCCGTCTGAAAACGCAACTGCTTGTCAGGTCGTGGTTGCAGCCCAAACTGGGTGTCATCGGAACAAGATACCGTCTGGCCGCAAGAATCAGACTGGTCAACAGATGGGCGGCTAAACATCCGAAAACGACATTCGCAGGTGTAGCAGGGACACTGCTTCTACTGCTTGTCAGTACCGTTGCCATAGATTCCGGCAACGGGAAACAGAGTGAGCCGGATGTCAGTTCGATAGCCGCAATGGAACCGGTGTTTCAGGGATTCCGTACCATCCAGGCAAACAAGGACATTCACCGCAGTGTATTGACGGACATGACGGTGAAGGGACAGTTACTGCGTCATGAACTGGACTCCATGATTGCCATACCTGTAAAGAGCCGTGAGGATTCCTTGCGGATCATCCTCAAATACCGGCAGCTGGAAAATATAGTCAAATCCATTAAAAACAATGATAACCCATGATTAAGATTAATTTCAAACAGCCCAAGTATATCTTTCCGCTGGTCATATTCGTTCCGCTGTGCGCACTGGTATACTTTGTGATGCAGACCTTCTCCGGTGGTGAGGAGACTGCCGGAACGGTAGCTACAGACCGTATCAACATGGAGCTTCCCCAGGCCAATGCCGAGGAAGCCGGAGACAAGATGTATGAGATGTCCAGACGTTTCGGTGACGAGGATGCCTTCACAGCCGTAAGCGGTATCGGGGAGGAAGAGCAGAAGAAGGAGGAACTGGAACACGGCTACAGCGAGGAAGAGCTGAACCGTCTGGATGCAGCCGAAGCTGAAAGACAGCGACAGCAGAGGGAACTTGAAGAACTGGAGCGTTCCCTTGCCGAATCAAGAAAGCATATCAATGCATATGCTTACGGGAACGGTCCTTCGGGAAACAGTGAAACGGGTTACGGAGGTATGGGATATTCCTCACAGGATGAGTTTGCACGTGACCTTGAAGAGATTCAGCGAAGGAGCTATGAACGGCAGAAGGCCATTGAAAGCGGACTGGGTATCAAAGACCCGGAAGCAGAGGAAGCGGAAAGAAAGCACAGGGCTGATTCCATAGCCAGAGTACGTCAGGAGGAAAGGGAACGCAACCGTCCGAGTCTGGTAATCAAGTCTGATGACACCAATGCCGACAGGTTCAATACAGTTACTGCTCCGGATGAATTTGCCGAAAACAAGCTGATACGTGCCATGATTGACCAGACTACAAAGGCGCATGAAGGTACACGTCTGCGGTTCAAGCTTCTGGACGATGTGACGGTAAGCGGTACAAAGCTGAAAAAGGGAACTTACCTCTATGGAACGGTAACAGGTTTCGGACAGCAGCGTGTCAGGGCTTCCATAACCAGTATCCTTATCGGCGACAGGTTCATCAAGGTCAAGCTTTCTGTATTTGACAATGACGGTATGGAAGGTTTCTATGTGCCTGAATCGGCATTCCGTGATTTTATGAAGGATGCAGGTTCCAATACGGTACAGCAGAATATCAGTTTTGAATCCAGTGACGGTTACAGTACAGGTATTTCCACGGAGGCCATTGCACTCCAGTCACTGCAGAATATGTATAACTCTGCAACTTCTGCCATATCTTCCAATATCAGAAAGAACAAGGCGAAAATCAAGTACAATACTATTGTTTATCTGATAAATTCGGAGGATGCACGCTAATATACCGCTACTTAATATTGCGTTTATATCCGATTATAACAGTACCATTCATAAACTATAAAGATTACTCAATATGAAAACCAGAATTTTTCTGATAATATGCCTTATCACAGGCATAGCCGTACATCTGTCGGCCAACGAGAAGATATACATCAACCGAGAAGTGACTACGCACATTGTCATGCCCGAGAACATCAAAATGGTGGATATTTCCACTACTAAAATTATAGGCAACCAGTGTACAGACAATATCGTCCGCATCAAGCCTTATCTGGAGAATGATTCCATATCGTCGGAAGGTTACAAGGAAAACGAACTGCTGGGTACACTCACCATTATCGGTGAGCGTCATATTGCCCAGTATGACATTCTCTATACCGAATCACCGGATTGTGCTTCTACCATCTACAATGTATCCTACAATGAGACGCAGTCCTATATCAATCCGGAGGTTTCCATGCCTATGGCCGAGATTGCACGATATGCCTGGGCTGTCTATGGAAGCAGAAGAAAGTTCAACCAGATTGTATCAGACAAAAACGGAATAAGGGCATACATCAACAACATCTATTCCATCGGTGACTATTTCTTTCTGGACTATACGCTGAAGAACAGGACTAGGATTGCATACGACATTGAGGAAATAAGGGTAAAACTTACTGACAAAAAGGAGACAAAGGCAACCAACTCACAGACCATAGAGCTTACTCCGGTATTCTCCATGAACAACACCCGTAAGTTCAAAAAGGACTACAGGAACGTGCTTGTGATTCCGAAGCTGACTTTCCCTGAAGAGAAGGTGCTCCGTCTGGAGATTTCCGAGAACCAGATAAGCGGACGTGTAGTGGTACTCACCATCGAGTATGAGGACATTCTCAATGCAGACGGCTTCGACTCGGATATTCTGGACGGTGCCGACTATTACCCCTACTATTATATTGATCATTCCATAAAAAGATAGGCCATGAAAAAGATTCTGTTCATTCTGTTGTGCTCGGTTGCATTCATCGGTACATCGGCACAGACCGGAAAGGTTTCCGTCAATGCCGGATTCCTTTTTCCAAGTACGCTGAATGCCACTTTGGGTTATGAGTTTCCGCTTTCATACGGAAATGCGGTCGAAGTATACGGTGAGGTCGGGAATCACTGGCAGAAGCCGGTATGTCACAATTACTGGAAAGGATATTTCTGGGATGGCAGTATGGTTTACAAGCACCGTCTGGCACGGTACAAGAACGGCATGATGCGCCTTCGTCTGGGGCCTCAGTTCGGTGCGGTACAGAAGAAGTTCTTCTTCGGACTGGAGGCCGGATTTGAATACAGCTATGTGTTCCGCAGCGGACTGGAGTTCTCTGTCATACAGAAGAACAATGTGAACTTCCTGCATGGGGATACCTTCCGCAACGGTCTGCTGTTGGGTATAAAGGTTCCATTTTAGCAAATTCATATACATTTAGAGCGTATGGCATTTGAAGAGACAAGGGAACAGCAGCAGATGTACAACTACTTCAGGAGTTGCATCTATATCTTTCTGATTATTGAAATCATCATGAATCTGCCTGTTACGGCAGACAACAGAGTTACACAGTTCGTACTCGACCTGCTGGCACGGTTCAGGGTATTCAATTCCGTATCGGGATGCAAGGTGGCCGAACTGATATGCATCTGTATTGTCTGTATCGGCACAAAAGCTGAAAAGTCGCTGAAGTTCAATGTAAGGACTATGGTCATCTATCCGGTACTGGCCGGTCTGACACTTGTAGGGCTTTGTTTTGTATTCCACGGCATGAGTTTCGGGTTCAGCTGGCTGGGATTTCCGGCCAACAGGCTTATGTATGCGGTCTGTTCGGTAGTCGGTACCATGCTGGTACATCAGGGACTGGACGGCATTGCCAAGTATTACAACTACAAGGTTGGTGAGGACCGTTTCAACTTTGAGAACGAATCGTTCCAACAGTCTGAAACGCTGGTCAGCAATGATTATTCGGTGAACATTCCAATGATATACTACTGGAAAAAGAAAATGCACAAAGGATGGATCAATATCATCAATCCGTTCCGTGGCACGATTGTACTGGGTACGCCGGGTTCGGGTAAGTCTTTCGGTATCATTGACCCGTTCATCAGGCAGCATTCAGCAAAGGGATTTGCCATGATGGTATATGACTTCAAGTTTCCGACACTTGCACAGACGCTTTTCTATCAGTACTGTAAGAACAGGAAAGCTGGTAAACTGCCTCAGAACTGCGGATTCCGTATAGTAAATTTTACCGATGTGGAATACTCCAACCGTATCAATCCGATTCAGCGGAAATATATCCCCGATTTGGCTGCCGCTTCTGAAACGGCGGCTACTCTTTTGGCCTCGCTCAACAAGGGAGGTGGAGAGAAGAAGGGCGGATCGGAAGCATTCTTCACTAATTCTGCGGAAAACTTCCTGGCTGCCATCATCTATTTCTTTGTAAACTTCCATCCGGTAGGATTCAGGAACGGCAGGAAACTGAAGCGTTTCATATCACTGGAGGGAAAGAAGCTGGAGATTGTCATACGCAACTGGGATGACTTCAATGCCATAGACAAGGACGGCAATGTGGTCCTTGATTTCGTGGATGAGAACGGCAATGACGTATCGACTGACGAGGACCGTATGTTTGTGGACCTGAACGGATACAGTTATAAGGACAGGACCGGCAGGAAGATTCTGATTCAGAGGTGCTGGTATGAGGACGAACATGGCAATGAGGTGGAACCGGATACCGTAACCGGAGAGTTTTCGGATATGCCGCATGTGCTTTCATTTCTTGGGAGACCATACGACCAGGTATTCAATATCCTGATGCAGGATGACAGGATTGCTTCGCTGATGGCTCCTTTCAAGAGTGCATACGAGAATAAGGCGAATGACCAGCTTGAAGGTATGGTCGGTACGCTTCGTGTGAATGCCGCACGTCTTGTGTCTCCGGAAGCGTACTGGGTATTCACCGGGGATGATTTCGACCTGAAGATTTCTGACAAGGCTAATCCGAGCTATCTGGTGATTGCCAATGACCCGGAAAAGGAACAAGTTATCGGCTCGCTCAATGCCCTGGTACTGAACCGCCTGATTACAAGGGTGAACTCAAAGGGTAACATCCCGGTGAGCATCATCGTGGATGAGCTTCCGACACTGTACTTTCACAAGATAGACCGTCTTATCGGTACGGCTCGTTCCAACAAGGTTGCCGTGACTTTAGGTTTCCAGGAGCTTCCTCAGCTGGAAGCTGACTACGGCAAGGTAGGTATGCAGAAGATTATCACCACCTGCGGTAATATCTTCATGGGTGCGGCACGTAACAAGGAAACGCTGGAGTGGGCACAGAATGATGTGTTCGGAAAGGCCAAGCAGACTTCACGCTCCATTTCCATCAATGACCACAAGGTATCAACCACAATATCTGAGAAGATGGACTTTCTGGTTCCTGCAGCCAAGATTGCGGATATGGCAACAGGCTGGCTGGCCGGACAGGCTGCACGTGACTTTACGGCTACCGATGACAGTATGCTTGACCATTTTGACATCGAACAGTCGGAAGAATTCAAGACCACAAAGTATTTCTGCAAGACGCATTTTGACATGAAGAAGATTAAGGACGAGGAAAAACACTATGTTCCTCTTCCTAAAATCTATGAGTTCAAGAATGACAAAGAGAAGGAAATCCTGCTGAACCGTAACTTCAAGCGTGTGAATCAGGAAGTGGAGGATATGGTAAAGGAACTTCTCGGTATCAGCTAAACATATAGCCTATGAATCTGACCTTAAAACCGGCATTCGGACTTAGCGGCAGTGCGCTGAAAGTCATTGCTTTGATTTCCATGGTGATAGACCATATTGCTCTCTATCTGATGGAGCATGGTACCGTATTATACGAAACGATGCGCTGTGTAGGGCGCATCGCTTTTCCTGTATTTGCCTTCCTGATAGCGGAAGGGTTTATTCATACCAGAAGCAGGTACAGGTATTTCTTTACCCTGCTGGGCTTTGCCGTAATCAGTGAAATACCCTGGTATCTGCTGAATGGTGCTGACAGGACACATAATGTGATGTTTACACTGGCTTTGGGTGTGGCCACGCTTATGGTTCTTGAAAATCTTCTGCAACGTAGTCTGGTACTGGGATTCTTTTGGACAATTGGCATGGCCGGACTCGCTTCTTGGCTTGGAGTGGATTATGAATGGAGAGGGATTATTGTTATCGTTATATTTTATCTTTTTAATGTATATGGTCACTCTTTCCCATATAGTAGAGGTATGCAATTTTTTTGCACATTTGTTTTGATGATGCACTACGGGATAATTGGTGCTATAATGGCCTGCATGATTCTATATCTGTATAATGGTACAAGAGGGTTTGTACAGGGAAGCATAGCCAAATATGGTTTCTATGCTTTTTACCCAATTCATATTTTGCTAATCAATCTCTATATGAAATACTAATAACATATATTTAATAACTTTCAGTTTGTTGTGTACGAGGAAAAATAAACAGGAATGGCATACCTCACTTTCTGAGGTTTTCCACTCTGCCGACCCGGTTTCCATTTCGGCATCAGTCTCACTACACGAAGGGCTTCTTCGTCCAACTCCAGATTAAGTCCCCGCAGCACCACTGGATGAATAATGTTTCCTTCTTCATCTATCACAAACTGCACGATGACCCGAGGAATTACAACTGTTTCAGGCACAAGCGACTTGTCATAGTTCAGGTTCTTCCGAATAAAATCCATCAAAGCCGACATACCTCCAGGAAACTCCGGCATCTCCTCTACCACGTCATACGCAATATCCATATCCTTTTCCTCTACAACTTCCTGCAAAGGCTTTGAAGAAGGCTCCTTGTCCGCTGCGTCCCGCTCTTCCACCTCGTTGCCAATCCGAAACTCCGCAGCAAAATACCAGTCGCGATAATTATCCCCAATATCCATTTCCTTCACCACACGATAGATGCCGGGCGTAAGCACATGAAGTGACGGATACAAACTGGCTGAAAAGGGATAGATTTTATTGGATGGAAGAAAACGTTCTTCAAGTGTCCAAACCGTTGCTCCAGGCAAAGACAGCCATTTTTCACCTTCTTTCCGAAGTACCTGGTACGGCGACCCCATTGAGATACTCCGTCCGCTCCGGTTCACGATTCTCACCGCTACGGATTCTGTATTCAGCGGATACACCGCTTTCTCCGTGTACATCTTGATGCCGAAAGTATCCGTACACATCGGTTGGGTGAAATAAGTAACCACATCCTCTTTTCCATCGTTCACCACGATTGCCGCATAATTCAGCACCTTCTGCCGGAACTCTTTCTGCAATGCCTCCGAGTTCACCATACACGACATATACAATGTGTCATTGTCCTGGAATCCCCAAGTATTCAGGTTTTCTATGACACGGTCCTTGGGATGCTTCTCTCCATACCAGTTAATTTTGTCAAGCAATTTCTGATGCTGGGCCTTTGATACGAGTTCAAACTCAGCGTATGCCGTACGTGTATTCCGGTTGAATGATTTGTAAATGCGATACCTGCCGGGACGGTTCTTGTCCGTATAAAACTGAATGGTCTGCCGGTGCGTAGGGTAATCGGGCGTAAACACCCACAATACATCGTTGATTATCGGATTGGTCGGCTGAGGTTCCCATTGCTTTAGTGCTTCGTTGTAATATACCAGACTATACCTTTCCCCACTGTCATATTTCTGATTTGCACGATTGGTAATGAAGACCTTGACCTTGGAAGTCGCTACAGGATAATAATCATATTCCGTACGCATGGAAAGCGAATCTGCAGAAAGAGGACGGCCAACAGGAATATCCCGTGCCACCGGTTCCAGCACCATCGCCACCGGTCGAGGCAGATTGTCTGTCGAAGTTTCCGTATCCGGTTCCTCTACTGCAAGTGTGTCATCCGTTACTTCCGGACTCTGTACTGCCGGAGGAGTCTCCTTTACCAAAGCAACATCCGATTGTGCTTTTCGCTTGCCCGTACAGCCGGCACACATCATGCAAGCCACCGCCACAAACAATTGAAAAAGTGCATTTGTTTTCATACGCTATACAATAAAATTCTATTTCCCTGTTCACCTAATAAGAATAAAAGGGTATTTAACGCATTATTTAATCTCAAATTCTGCCGACATCAACCATTTCTTTTGCCCGCCAATAAAAGAAATCTCCTTAAATACCTTATAAATACCCGGACAATTTTCATTAAAGATAGGGTAAAGACACGCATCAAAATGGTAATCCTTACACGAGGGAACCCCAATTCCAATATCTAACCAAGAATTGTTACCATTCAAAAGAATCCATTGGTTGCCCTCTTTACGGACCACTCCATAATCCTCGCCGAAAAAAAGAGTCCTCTTACTATGATTGGTCAACGTCACCGATACTGTTTCCGTCCCAACCGGATAAGATTGATGCTCTGTCCTCATCCGTATCTGCAACGTATCGCTATAAGTAGCTTGAATCAACGGTATATCTCCTCGAAAAGCACCGTGACTTACAGACGAATAACTTAATACTTTACGACGAAACATTTCCTGAAACCGGAGGTCGTTATTCATCAACATTACAAAAATAGTATCGCCCTGAGTATAAGTCATAAGAATATTTTGTGCTACTGTATCAGTCTTATCGTTTGCACCTTTTCTATTATAGTCATCGATTCGTCTGCGTAACTCCAACACTCCCTTGGAATCTACCAATTCAAAAAACGCATAATGCTTCTTCACACTATTAACAAAACATTTACCAATACGGTATTTACCCACCCGTTTTTTTAAACCAGTAATATCCAAAGGAACAAGCTGGCACACGCCTTTATATCCAGATGGAATGAGCAAGGGAGTATCCGGAACCGTATCTACCGGCAAGGCTTCCCACATATTCTGGTCCTCATCATAATATTCCAAAGTATATGCTTGCCGGCCTTCACAAATATCCTTAGAATGGTTAGTCACTTGAAGCACCACTTTCGTCGTCTTCAACGGATAATAATCATATTCTGCCGATATATCAATCAAATCGTCTGACGCCAAATGTGTATTCTTATCAGTTGATGTATTCGACTGATGATGGGTTTCCATACAACCTGCCAGCAATCCATTTGCTACCAGAATGCCCCATAAGAAAAAACAAGCTAAAAATCTGTTTCTGTTCATTATTCACACTCAATTTAATTCGTGTTCTGCACAGAAGGTTTAAACGCAACAGGAAAAGCAAACTTTACATTTCGGTTCTTCCCGGCCTGTCTGCCCGGTTTCCATTTCGGCATCAGACTAACGATGCGTAAGGCTTCTTCATCCAACGCCGGATTTGTACTCCGCAACACCACAGGGTTAGTGGCATTTCCCTTCTTATCTACTACTATTTGAATGATGACACGCTCATTCTTTTCAGCCTTGTCATGCCGCAGGTTTTTCCGGATAAACTCCATTAAAGCAGGCATACCACCGGGAAACTCTGGCATCTCCTCCACTACCTGATAAACTGTTTGCTCATCTTCCTTTGGAGCCTCCACATAATTCTTTACTGTCGTTTTTGGTATCGGAGTTTTTTCAGCCCGTTTGGCTTTCTCGTAATTGTCCGTCAGACGAAATTCTGCCATCATCCGGATATTTTCTCTTGACTCCAAAGACACCTCATAGAAGAATCGGTAGCGTCCCGATGCATTCCCATTGACTTCTGGATACAATCTCGCAACAAACTGACGTGATGAACCAGGAGTAACATAATAGGCAATATCCACTGCAAATGTATTAATAGGCAGTTCATACCATTGACCATCTTTCCCTTCGTAAGTAATGAAATAATGCTCTCCACAAGTAATCGCCTCATTACTTCCGTTCATGAGAATGAATGAAGCAGTGGAAGCCGTATCAGCATAAACAGTGTATTCCGGATACAGGCAAATACCGTGCGCTTCGGACACACCAGTGACATTATTCCGAACGGGCTCTTCCGGACCAGAAAAACGAATGGCAGGCGAATCCATCAGCAACCTGCGGAATTCCGCACGGGCTTCCGGAGTGTTACGGATAAAGGTCACTTCAATGAAATGGAGCGTACTTCCCCACATCATCATATTAGCTTTCAATTTACCTTCCGGCAAAGCATTATACCGTCTGTTCAGTTCATCCAATAAATCTTTAAGCTGTTTTTCTGAGAAAATACTGTCGGTCATCATTTCGATACGGAAAGCCTTGCTTCTCGACACCTCTTCCAGTATCTTCCGTGCCCGCAGCGTATCACCCCGTACCTGAAGGACCAGTGTGTTTCCGTCAAAATAATGTCCCTCTAGAAAATCCGGACAACGGGGACTCCCGATAAAATCTCCGATGCTGTTCGGATCATCACCGTAAGCCTTACTCAAGGCATCAATAACTTTATGACCTTCAGCCTGGTTAGGAACAGGCACATAAGGTACGACTTCTGAGGCTTCCGCTTTCTTTTGTTCCGCATTACTGATGCAGCCTACCATCAGCAAGAAAACGCAAGCCGGTAAATATAGTCCTTTTCTTCTCATTGTATTATCGATTTTTCCGTGAAACAATTTTCCGTTATTTGTCTATCCAGAACTCGGCACTTACTGTAATTTCTTCCCTCCCGTCATGAAATGATTGAATAATCCGATATTTTCCGGATGTAATTCCATAGCAACTGACAGGATAACTAAAACAATAATAATCAGGAGCAAAGTTTAACTGCATACCTACATCTCCAAAGCCATACATTCCATTCATCTTTGCACCTATCCACGAGCCGTTTTCCCATTTCTGCAATATCCAGTCACCACCAAAAATCAGCGACTTACGCTTAGGATTCAATAGGATAGCATACACATTCTTCGTATCAAGCGGATAATGGTTCTGTATCATATTCATCCGCATAGTATTCCCTAACGTATCACAGTTCAGACATTGTGCATCGGCAGGTCCAATCTGCATAACCTGCTTTTTTGATGCCGTGCGATTGCATCCCAGTCCGCATATTGCCATCATCGCCACGAAATAAATATACCAGTTTTTCATACTCCACACATTTTTTATTTAACCTCAAAACTGTCTGTCAAAAGAATATCCTCATCACCTCTGCTAAATGATTTCTGAACCCGGTATTTCCCTTTTGGAATGTAATATTCATTCAGTTTACAACGGAAGCAATACAGCAAAGGAGCCTTCTCTATCATAAACGCATCACTATTCCATACAAGCGTATAGGAGGTATCCCTTTGTTTCGGTGGACACCATTTATCATTTTTCCACAAATAGAAACGTATATCCCGTCCGAACTCCAACGGAATGTCCTTCGGATTGCTTACAAACACATTAATCACGGGCACATTTTCTGTATATACTTCATGTTCTGTCCACATACGGGTTTCTCCGTCATATGCTTCAGGTAAATCTTTTGTATACCAAAGTTGACACTGACGTAATTCGTATGTTACTGTATCTTGAAATGAAGCACAAGTATCGGCAACCACGATAGATGTCATGCTGTCCGCACCTCCAATAACAGCTGTAGAGATAGCCTCCTGCACAGGCTGTCCGGGCTTATTTACACAGGCCGCCAGCAAAATCAATATGACACATGCAATCTCTTTTCTCATATTCATTCCATTTTAATGAAAACAATTATTCCTTTTATCTATTTCATCAGTATCGTTTTATCACACGGTGTATAGCCGATAACCAGCACATCAGTATCCGGATTAACAGTAGCAGAAGAATCCAGTTTATATTGAACTACAAGTGTATCTTTACCTGCCTTCAATAAAGTAGGGACATTCATCACCTTTTTAAAAGTGTCCAATGCTGTTTTCCGAAACGACCGGTTGCTGCAAGAAATGATTTTCGGTTGCACTACATATCCGTTACTGTCCACTACATATTCAATGCGAAGCAGACACTCTTTTCCTTTGCTCAGCAATTTTACCGGATACTTGCTTTCCTTATGTAAAGTCTTGATAAACCATTTATAGTCACGAAATTCATCTAAAGATTTATCCAGGCCAAATATTCCTTTCGGAGCCTCCTTGCGCCATGAAGTGCCAAACTTCTTATCCAGATAATCAAAAACCACCTGATTATAAGCTGTCAGCAGATGATTGGGAACACCCAGATAACAGTCCAGTGTTCCATCCTTCTTCAATGGATAAGAAACGTCACAACTCACACCATACTTCTCCCAGAAAAAGTGTGTGCGGATTTTCTGTTCCTGCCCTTCCGGTATTACCCGGCGCAGTTTAGGATGTCCCTTGAGGATGTTTTCTTTCGACAACTCCGGCGAACAGTCATATTTCAAAATATAATCATACCATAAAGGAAGCACCATCCGCAGCGTGTCATTATGCTGCGAAGGGAGGGTTACTACCGTATCACAAGGAGCGAGTCCCACATACTCCGCTTTCAGATGATAAGTTCCAACCTCCAATCCTTTTATCCGGAAGCAGCCGGTGGAATCTGTCAGCCATCCTTGAAACGGTTGTTCAACCATGCTCAAATTGGAGCCAACCAGCACATCATGTACCACATCATAAGGAGGACGTTGACGGACAAACTCACCATACACCCGACCCACAATCGTGTATTTTGCAGAATCACCCTTATCATGCGTTATATCCTCCTGCAAAGGCATAACAAAATTCCGATATTCCATTGTGTACTTCCCATTGATAAAAAGCACCTCCCATGGATAAATGGATTCCAGTGTTTCTTTGAGGGCAAGAGCCAGCGGGTGATTTCCGTCGTTTATCATTTTTCGCGAAGTACGCAGAAAAATGAAACGTACGTCACAGTCTACGAAGTGACCGTCCTCCGTCGTCTGAAAATCACTTAGCGAAAAAAGGAACCGTTCTCCACGGTATTCAGGAAACCGCTCCCAAGGAAACCGACGCACAATCTCCCCATATGCCTTTGTCAGATTCAGTCCGGCTCTCCGGTAATTATGATAAGTCTGCGTTTCCAGCACTTTACCGTTCCGGACGGTCAGTACCTGCTCCGTTTCCATGTTACGGTCGAAACCGTCATGCACGTATCTCACCAAATCACCTTTTCCGGCCCGAAGTTCCCCACTGAACCAGCGGGCTTGAATCGTCCCCGCCCGACAATAGGCCGCAAAAATCGGCTGCAAGTCCTTCACCTCATACACCCGTGTAGATTTCTTCTTGCCGACCTCTTCATAGACATCCGCCTCTACCCGTTGCAGGCAAAGATACCCGTCACGCACCTCCCAGAAAGCGGTATATCCGCTATAATTGCCCGTGGACCGACTGACATTTTCCGGAAGAAAATCTCCCATCCGCCTGCATAGCAGGGAGTCGTATCCTATCGGCTTTGCCATCAAAACCCATTCTTCTCCTTCCAGACGAATCACATCACCCGATTGTCCTGTAGCCTTTGCAAAGGTGACGATAAGTGAAAGTAATATCGCAACAATAAAAAATTTTATACGCATAGCTTATTTACTCATATGTATGATATTCCCCTCTAAAATAGCAAAAACTATTTGAAAATACAAGGTTTCTCCGTATACTTTATACTTTGCCTTACTTTCAACAAGAGTAAATAGATAATGCTGAGTTTTAATCTATAATATCATTATTACATCTGTAAGAGTAGTAATGTAATCCTTATCTTCCGCATAACCGATCTCATCAAGCCAAAGCAAATAGTTACCACTTTTATATTTGTATTGAACTTTTGTATAATAAGCCCGAACACTTTCCGTCCAATGATTGAATTCATAGTATTTCCCTGTACGTGGATTGGTAAGTCCGAAAAGATTATGCTTATTTCGACATACCGATGAACGGAACCATCCGGTTTCCAGTATAGCCTGAGCCAATACGATTTTGGGATATAGGATTCCGTTTCTAATGATTTCTTTATAAAGGTTGGGGATGGTAAGTTCAGGAAGATGATTTTCTGATTTAGTAATATCATCTGTTTTCTTTTGCAGTTCTGTTTTTAGGGATGCATTCCTGTCACTATTCCGGCTGATATTTTCCAATTTTTTCTGATTGTCCGGCCCGACAATCAGGGTATCTTTTACCATCATCTTATTCTTTTTCCCTTCTGTAACATCCTTTGCTGCACGGTTATAAGACTCTTTTCGTCTTTCTGTAGGCAGAATTTCCGAATCTCTGGTTATCGTATAGAACTGTGCCGATACGCTTACCGGCAGTAGCATCAGAAGCAGTGAAATCAGAATAGTGTTGCGCATTTCTTTTTCAGGGGATTGCCGTAAATACATTTGTGGCATTCAGGCGGTTAGAACCGCAAATATAACAGCTTAATTACAGTAATATGGAAATGCACAACAGAAATCAGTCCGATTTATTGCCATACGAGAAACTGGCAATACTGGGTATCGACCGTGAAAAAGCGGACAGCTTACCCATGGAAGTGAAGGAGAAGCTGATGGCAGGTGAAGTGACTCCCATCATGCTGGTATCCATCAACGCAAGGAACGGCAGCATCATTACCATGCCGATGAAGCTACAGATGACTACAGACAAGAACGGTGCTCCGGCTCTTATAGCTTATCCGGTACGTGCCGAACTGGACCGGGAACGCAACAAGGTTCTCAATCTCACTCAGCAGGAGGCTGAACGCCTGGCCAGAGGTGAGGTAATACAGAAGGCGGTCAACGTAAACGGTGAAAAGACTCAGCAGTATCTCCAGCTTGATCCGGAAACGAAATCCGTCATTCACAGACGTGTTACAGACATCAAGCTGGAGCAGCGTCTGAAGGACATGGAGAAGGTAAACGACATTGAACTGGGTATGCAGCAGAAGCAGCAGGTACGGGAGGGAAAACCGGTTGAGCTGAATGTGGGCGGTGAGAAGGTTTCAGTCGGCATTGACCTGAAGGAGCAGCAGGGATTCAAGCTTATCAAGGGTGACATGAAGGAATGGGAAAGGCAGCAGAAGCTCCGCTATGACGAGATTCATCCTGAATACCTCGGCCTTGTCATGACTGACAAGAACCGTTGGGAGTATCAGAAGGTGGTGGACAAAAAGTCCGTGGAACGTGCCATTTCACTCTCTCCATCCCGAAAGGAAACAAAAGCAAACAGCCTTAAACTCTAATACTGATTCCTATGACTAAAAAAACAGATTCAGATAATGATAACGGTATCATCAGGCAGTTCAACGAACTGAAGAAGAAGCATCCGGATGCCATGCTGCTGTTCAGACGGAACAGTTTCTATGAACTCTATAAGCAGGATGCCGTCAAGGCTGCCGCAGTGATTGCCATCGAGATTACAGACAGGATGCTGCCTGACTACAAGAGACCTGTAAAGGTTGCATCATTCCCTCAATCAGCACTTGACGTTTATCTGCCCAGACTGATACGTTCCGGAATCAGGGTGGCAATCTGTGATGCCTTGGACAGTCCTTTGAAGAAGAAGGCCGGACAGGATAAAACTGAAATTAATGACAGAACCATTCAAAACAATACAGATATGGGAAATAAGAAAAAGGAACAGGGTATGCAGGAAGCTCCTGACAGAACAGTGGAGAACACTGTTGATGTAAAACCTGTAAGGGAAAAGAAGTCGAAGGCCAAAGCCGAAACTAAAGCTGAAACCGGGACGGATAATGAGGTAAAGACCGAAAAGAAGAACGAACAGAAAACGGAGACAGCCCAGGAACGCAAGCCCCGTGAGCCGCAGATGGTGACTGCCAACGGTGAGAAGGTTACTCACGGCCATGCCTACCAGAGTACCACGAATCCTGCCGAATGGTACTTTACCGCAAAGATTGACGGACAGCAGCTCAAGCCGCAGAAGATGGATGCAGCAGACCTTGCTGCCTATCAGAACAAGGAAATGACTGTACCGCAACTCATGGAACGCTACTATCCGACAAAGCTGATGCCAAAGGTTTCTGAGGAAGCCTTCCGTATGCCAATGGAGATTGCAGGACCGGACGGTTCCATAACCGTTAACAAGTTCAATGTCTATAAGGAGAAAAACGAGCAGCGTCCTGACTTTGGGAAATACAAGTTCTATGTTCAGGTTGGGGATACGAACATGTCTGCCGTGGCTTCACGCCAGGACCTGAATGCCTACTTCGACAGGGTGGCCACTCCAAACCAGCTTATTGAGAAGAACTTCGGGGAACGTCTGCATCTGAAATCCGCATACGAGAAGTATCAGCTTCCTGAAGGTGTTGACCCCAAGGGTGTGCGTGTGGCCAAGGACAGGAACGACAACAAATGGAAGGTGTCGGTTGACCTCGGAGAAAAGGGACAGACTTCCCGGCATGAAATCTCCTTCGATGACGGCTATTCGCTTTTCAAGACCAAGACGGCCACAAGGGAACAGATTGCGGCCAAATATCTGAATACGGAAATAACCGGTATGCTTGCCGCCAATACCGCAAAGGTGGAGAAAACGGCTTCTATGAAAATGTAACATAATCAGAAAACTAAAATACAAGTTATATGTCAGCTAAAATGAATCATGAGGAGCTTGTGGAGCTTCTGCAGGAGGGCAAGATAGGTTTCCTCCGCTTTGTTATGGACAGTGAGAATGCAGATGATTATCTGGAGTGGTGCCGGTCACACGGTACGGACTCTTCGGATGAATCGGCCGAGTTCTATGTGGAACAGACGGACATCGAGCAGATGGACCGTCAGGTAATGGATGACGACAGCTATGGCATCTGGAACTGACTCTCAGGGAAACAGCGGACAGGTGGCCATAGACCGTTTCGCTGCAATGATGATTGAGCGTATGCAGCAGATGAAGGATACCGGATGGAAACAGGGATGGATTGGAGGTGCATCGGGTTATGCCGGACTGCCGCAGAATGTGGGTGGCCGCAACTATTCCGGTTCCAATTCCTTCTTCCTTCAGATGCATACTGCAGCCATGAACTACCAGCTTCCTGTATATCTGACCTTCAAGCAGGCTCATAACCTGAAGGCTCATGTCCTGAAGGGTGAAAAGGCCTTCCCGGTGGTGTACTGGGATATGATGATAAAGGACAGTCACGGCAAGAGGATAAGCACGGAGGATTACCGTGCAATGAGCAAGGAAGAGAAGAAGGATATGGATGTCATTCCTTTCATCAAGTCATTCCCGGTATACAATGTGGCACAGACCAATCTGGCCGAAGTACAGCCGGAGAGGATGCAGAAACTCATGGACAAGTTTAAGGTTCCGGAACTTAGGGATACGGAAGGTATGTACACCCATGCCGCACTCGACCGTATGGTGGAGACGCAGCAGTGGCTTTGTCCGATACGTGCCGACAAACGTGAGAACGGTGCCTATTATTCTCCCTCAAAGGATATTGTGGTGCTGCCCATGAAGGCGCAGTTCAATATCGGTGATTCTCCGGAAGAAACCTACCGTGGCGGAATGGAGTATTATTCTACCATGCTGCATGAAATGACTCACTCCACCATGACACCGGAGCGTCTGAACAGGGAGATGGGTGGCAGGTTCGGTGACCCGAAATATGCCAAGGAGGAGCTGGTGGCGGAACTTACGGCTGCCATGATCAGCCATTCCATGGGCTTTGATTCCAGGATAACGGATAACTCAGCTGCCTATCTGGACTCGTGGATTGGTGTACTGAAACAGGAACCGAAGTTTATCGTATCGGTCATGGCTGACGTGAACAAGGCTTCCGACCTGATTCTTGACCATGTGGACAAACAGCGTCTTGCACTCGGCGAGCAGCCTTATCTGGCAAAGAATGACACGCTGGCTCCTGTCAGTGCGGACGAGGAGATGCCTTTCAGGAATGCGGCCATCGTCAAGACACGTTCTGGTGACTATGCCATCCGTGCATCATACGATGGTGTGGAACTGGGGCTGAAGAAGGTTTCCAGAGAAACGGCCAAAACATTCTTCCAGCTTACGGACTGGAAGGACAAGGAGGCTTTTCTGAACATGACGGCACGGAAGACATACGAACCGGAGATTACCATGATGGGCAGGAACCGGAATGCCGGTACAGGACTTGGTATATGAAATTCTGTATAACATCTTAAATCGGAAAGCATGAGTGACTACAAGGTTAATTTCAGGGAAATGAAATCCCGTGTGGGGATTGATGACATTGCATATGCTCTGGGATACCGTCTGGACAGGAAGGCCGGTGTCGGACGTTACATCGAGCTGGTGCTCGGTGAGGGCGGTAACAGAAGGGATACGCTGATTGTCAGCCATCCGAACGACAAGGCGGCACAGACCTTCTTCCGCCGTGACGGTTCCAAGGGCGATGTGGTGACACTCATACGTGAGAATCTGTCTTCCTTTACCGTTTCGGGAAAGGATGAATGGCAGAAGATAGCCAAGGTCATGGCACGCTTTGCCAACATGCCGGAACCGGAATACAGGGAGGACAGGGAGTATGTTAAATCGGCGGGAAAATCATGCGGTGTGTTTGACGCTTCCAGATATGAGGTGAAGCCGGTTGATACAGGTGAAATACCGGGACTGTTCTTCCGGCGCGGACTGTCCAAAGCGACAGTTACGGTTCTTTCACCCTTTATTTCCCTTATAAGGGACAGGAACAACGGGAAGTTTGAAGGCTACAATATCGGATTCCCATATACTGACGGAAAGGGAAATGAAGTCAGAGGGTATGAAATCAGAGGACATGGCGGCTACAAGTCAAAGGCTGCCGGTACGGATTCGTCATCTTCGGCATGGGTGGCTGTTCCTTCGGGTATCAGTCCGGACAATGTAAGAAGCGTGTTTTTCTGTGAATCAGCTTTTGATGCCATGGCCTTCTACCAGATGAATCGGATACAGATTGGGGACAGTGCGGCTCTGGTTTCATTGGGCGGCACATTTTCCGACAGGCAGATAACCGGAGTTATGGAACGCTTTCCCAATGCACGTGCCTTCGACTGTTTTGACAACGACCTGGCCGGAAGGATATACGGACTGCGCATGATGGCTCTGCAGGAAGGTATTCAGATGAAGATAAGCAGGACTGACGGCGGCATCCGGATTGAAGCGAAGGGAAAGGTATTCGACCCTGACATGAACCGTCCCCTGCTGGCCCAGGTTGCCAGGCAGCTGAACATCCGGTACCGTATGGGACAGTGGCTTCCGCCGAAGGCTTTCAAGGACTGGAACGACTGTCTGCTGAACAGGCCGATGGAGCCGATGATTTCACCACACAAAGAGGAACGTGAACAGAATCTGAGCGAACAAAGGAATAAAGGACGTAAAATCTGAATGATATGGACAAAATCAAGATAAGAATAACGGTAGTGGCTGCCCTTGCTGTTTTTCTGCTGAAAGGTACAGACACTTTTGCACAACAGACAGACCCGACTCTGACGGGGGCTGTCTTTGCACAGACTTCCACTCTGAAGAATATCTATGACAAACGTCAGAAGGCTCATGAGAAAATCATTGCTGCCGAGACTGCCGTAACGGTCGCTCTCGACAGGGTACACAGTGTGGAGAACAAGATGCTGGAATATCTTTCCAATGCACAGGGTGCCATGCAGAATCTCTATCAGATTAAGCGTGCCGGGGAACTGGTGGCCACGGAGATACCTCAGAACTGCAGCCTGCTGCTCAAATCGGTCGGCAGTAACCTGAAGGGAACGGCCATTGCTGCAATCGTCTCGGACGAGCTGGCTGATGCCGCAACCCAGATGGCTGCGCTTTATCCGTTCATGAAGCAGCTGGTGACTTCCGGAAGCTATGATACAGGCGGTTCTGACGGAGGCAAGGAGAAGCACAAGGTAAACCTGCTCAGTTCTTCCGAGCGGTACTACATAGCAAACGAGGTACTGACCAGACTGGAGGCTGTTAATACCGACCTCTTTATCCTGGCATGGCAGGTACGCACACTCTCATGGAATGACCTCTGGTTCTCTCTTGACCCGGAAGGTTGGGCAAACGTGATGTCCGGCAAGAACATCATAGGCGGAATCGTTGCGGACTGGAACCGGTGGTTCTCATTCAATTAATTCAAACATTGTAATTTATCAGGAATATGGATTCAGAAAAGAAGATTATAGGACGCTGCCCGTTCTGCGGCGGCAACGTGGTGAAGACCTGCAAGGGGTATCGCTGCGAAAACAACACAAGTGAGCATCCTTCTTGTGTGCTCAACATCAATGCCATCATCGGCAACCGGAAAATGAATGACGGGGAGATTGCCGAGTTTCTGGAGAAACGCCGTATCCTTCTGGACGGATTCTCCACCAAGGAAGGAAAGACTTTCCCGACAATGCTGGAACTTGCTGATGACGGTGCGGTCAATATGCAGTCTGTTATCGGCAGGTGTCCGCACTGCGGCGGCGAGGTACGTGTGGGAACAAGGGCTTTCAACTGTTCCAACTACAGCAATCAGGAAACACCGTGCTCATTCGCCATATGGAGGAATATAGGAGGCCATCAGCTGACACTGGAAGAGGTGAAAGAGCTTTGTGAGAAAAACATTACTTCATCCGAGCTGGAGATGTACCGGGAGGACGGTTCCATTTACCGCAAACGCCTCGGTCTTGCTCCGGACAAACTTCAAATCGTAAAGATATGAAACAGGGAAAGAAACTACTGATACTGCCTGCAGTGGCAGTTCTGCTCGGAATGGGAACCGGCTGTTCCGACAACAGCGAGAATAAGGCACAGGATATGGCCAAAAAGGCACTGATGGCTTCAGTGGACAATCCGGAATCAGTAAAGATTGTCGGCATCAGCAAACCGGATTCTGTATTTGGCCGTGAGTATGTTACCATGAAGGAGAAGATGGCTCTTTCTGTGGCCATGATGAAAATCAGCCGCAGGTTTATGGAGGATACGGATTTTGATAATCCGGATTCAGAATGTCACGGGATGTCCGGACAGATGAAACGTCAGATGGATGCCATGACGGCACTCCGCTCTCTGATGGTTACGGGGGAACTGAAGCCTGCTGGTGATGAAGCCGGGCAGGAACGCAAGCCGTTCAGCGGCTGGAAGGTAAAGATAGAGTATGAAGCTACTGATTCTGACGGGCAACCGTACCGCTCTGAATACTGGTTTATTATGGACAAGGAAGCGCAATGTGTAATCAGGTCATTTGAAATTCCACTGTTATGAAACTGAAAAGAATTTTATTACCGATATTGGTATGGAGTGGGCTGATACTCACTTCCTGCCATTGTGAACATGAAGAAGATGACGGTCTTTTATCTTCCCTTCAAGTCGGCAATGTGGTTTGTTCAGACGGGAATATATTGTCCATGGACAAATTCAAGCAATCTGACAAGGAAGCTGTTGCCATAGTTTTCCATGTAAACCGTAGTGCTGAAACTGACAATCTTGGTTATGCAGTTTACATTCATGATATGGAACCTCTGGCTTTTGCCGACAGTCTTGGTATTGATCAGGGTACTTCTGCATCATTGACTGATGAGGACGGAAATGAGAATACCTATTCTTTGTTCAACAATGATGAAGTCCAATCACCAATGGCTATCAAATCTTTTGATTTGTGGAGTTATGGACAATCGGCCTATATTCCTTCTGTCCGGCAACTCTATTATTTGTTTTCTATCCGGCATCAGATTAATGAATGTATAACTGAAGTCGGGGGAACTCCGATTAATCTGAATCCGGGTGAATGCTGGTTATGGTCTTCTACTGAAGTGGAAGGGCAAAAGGAGAATAAGGCTTGGCTTTACTCTATGCAGTCAGGAACTATTCAGGAGACACCGAAAGATCAACCTCATAAATCCAGGCCGGTAATTTCTATATATACGACCAAATAAATAAAAGTCTAAATATAGTCATCTGTAGAATTTCAGATACTATATTTAGACTTTCTTCTTAACAGACATTTATTTTTGTGCATTTTGATTTGAAATCCCTCTGTTATGAAACTGAAAAGAATTTTATTACCTTTACTGGCATGGAGTGAGCTGATGCTCACTTCCTACCATAGCATATAAGAAATGTTAACTTATGTAACAAGTATAATCTATATACACCCCTACTAATACAGCCAAACGCCTCTATGTGAAAAAGGCATTTGGCTTTGTATTTATAATCTACTGATTTTTTGTAATCTTATATAAAAGGTAAATATACTCTTACTTTCCTAATGATTTGAACATTTTTGTAATGCAACGTTTCTTCTGTTCCATATTAGGATGAACATAAAGATTAAGTGTGGTAGAAATGTTAGAGTGACCTAATAAAACACTCACTGTTTTATAATCGCATCCGGCCTCAATACAGCGTGTTGCAAAGCTATGACGTAAACCGTGATATTTCAATCTGGGAATACCGAGCTTTTCCATCAGTCCGTTATAATAGTTACGGTACGTACGTGGTTCTGTGGGATGTTCATCATTGGTAAGTACATAGAAATTATCATTGACAATCTTCTTTAGTGGTTTAACTATAGCAAGCAATTCCTTGCTCATGGGGATTTCTCTGCATGAGTTTTTTGTTTTTGGGGAACTGATAACAAGTTCTGTATGTTTCTTTTCTCCTTCAATCATATATATACGTTCAATGGTACGGCTAACAGTTATAGTACCTTCTGTTATATTGATGTCATTCCATTTCAAGGCACATATTTCACCGATACGTAAACCTGTACTAAGACTTATATAAATGCCAAGCCCTGTAAACGTAAAATGACTCTGAATATGATCAAGTATTTTCCTATGATTAGAAACAGACAATACTTCCAGTTCCTTGTTCGCTGAATTTGTAGGATATTTGATGTCCCACTCATAGTAGTTCATCCATTCATTCTTTACTCCAAACTTCATCACCATTTTCAGAACGATCAGAATGTCTTTAATTGATTTGACACTCAATCCACATTCAATCTTTTCTAATACGAAACTCTGTACACTCTGTTCTGGAAGTGAGTCATTCTCTCCAAAAGCAGGAAGGAGGTGGTTTTCCAAAATCAATAAATATGCAGCCATTGTGGACTGCTTCACGTAAGGTCGCTTGTACTCTTTCCAAGCAACCGCAATTTCTCTAATTGTCTTGTTATTCATAAAATTCTGATAATTAATTCTCATAATTAAAGAAATATAATAAGAGATGTTCCAAATCTGAGATTCCCTGAATTTACGGAAGAATGGGAAAGATGCTCCTTGGGGCATGTAACTGATTTTGTAAAAGAACGGATTAGTACAGACAAGCTTACTTTGGCTAATTATGTATCAACAGAAAATATGAAGTCTGATTTTGGTGGCATTAACCCGGCTATATCTATTCCTAACAACACCAACGTAATACACTATAAGAAGGGTGATGTGTTATTATCTAATATCCGTCCTTACTTGCGTAAAGTGTGGGCAGCAAATAGTGATGGAGGTTGTAGTACTGATGTGTTTGTTTTTAGAGCTAAATCTATTTCTCCTTCATTCCTACATTATATAATGGCAAATGACACTTTTATCAATTATGTTATGTCTGGAGCTAAGGGCGTGAAAATGCCACGTGGGGATAAGGAGCAGATGCTGAAATATGTTTTTTCAATCCCTAGAATAGAAGAACAGTACAAAATCAGTCGCTTGTTGCATTTGCTAGATGATCGTATCGCTACCCAAAACAAAATCATTGAGGATTTGAAAAAACTAAAGTCCGCAATTTCAGAAAGATTCTTTACGTCTATAAATGGTGATGTTGTTACATTAGCTGATATATGTGATATAGTTAAAGGTAAACAAGTCAATGGAGAATTTCTTACAGATAGTGGCAATTACTATGTGATGAATGGAGGCATAGAACCATCAGGTTATTATGATGATTATAATACTGAAGCCAACACCATATCTATAAGTGAAGGCGGAAATTCTTGTGGTTATGTACAATTCAATACCACTCCATTTTGGAGTGGAGGACATTGCTATACAATTCAAAATATCACAAATAATGTAGAGAAACTATATCTGTATCATTACCTTAAATGTAATGAGGATACTATTATGAAACTTCGCATTGGCTCAGGATTACCTAATATTCAGAAGAAAGATTTAGCTAAATTCAGGGTAATAGTACCGATAATAGAACAACAAAAAACAATTTCTGCTTTTCTTTCTTTACTTGAAAGAAAAGTCCAAGTAGAAACTGACATCTTAATTGCTGTACAGTCAGAAAAACAATATTTACTTCGCCAAATGTTTATATAAACATCTGACGAAGTAGGTATTGCCGTTGTGCAGCGTAACAATTCAACATGCGTTGTTCTCGTGCTATCTTTGATAACAATGTACCTATAATCTGAGCTATTTGTTTCTGTTCATCCATAGATGGAATACAATGAATAGTATTAAAGTAATCTACAACAGAGATATTAAGTAAACCATGATTTCTTGCACCTTCACCAGCTATATTTGCGACAGTTTTATGCCATTTTTTTGATTCAAAATAATAGATGAGAAAATCAGAATCCACTCTAGCTGGGTCTGGACGAAAACAAATATATAATGGGGATAGTACACCCTGCTCATAATTGTCTAAACGTTTTACTGTCCCCCAAACATAATCTCCCGAATAACTTTTATTATATGCAAAATCTCCCTTTTGTAGAAGGTAATATCCTGACAAATTTTCACTAGCAACATTCTTGTTGAAAAATTCTTCTTGACTAACAAGACCATATTGAGCTGCTATCGTTAAAACTTGCTTACATTGCTCTCCCGTATTTTTTCTGCAGATTCTATGGCAAATATCAGAAAGCCGTACAAAGTGCCAATCACCGAAAAAACCATATAATCTTATTTGTGGTTGCTTATCTTTGGGACTAGAAAAAAGTTTTTCACAGATTGCGGACATTTCAGAAATTTCATCCTTAATTCAGGCAATATGCGAAACCTTAATAGAATCAGAACAGCATAAAGTCGAATTGTCATTTAATGATTTTGGTAAACCATATTCAGGTTTATCAGGTAAAAGTGCAGAAGATTTTGGTAATGGGTGGCCCTACATAACATATATGAATGTCTATCAGAATCAAATCATTGATATAACCGATGTTGGTTTAGTCAAAATCAATGAGACAGAGCAACAATCGGTTGTCCGCTATGGCGACATTCTTTTCACCTTGTCATCTGAAACACCGGATGAAGTTGGAATGGGTGCAGTGTATTTGGGAGATGCTTATCCTTTATACCTGAATAGTTTTTGTTTTGGTGTCCATATCACAGATGAAAGTAAGATTTTCCCTCCATTTTTAGCATACTATATTTCAACCAAATCATTTAGAAAGGCTGTTTTCCTACATATTCCGGAGCATACCCGTTCACTTTCCAGCAGCTTATAAAGCATAAAAATAGCCTTTAAAAGCACAATCTTATATCCGTTCATCCCCTAAAAGGATGAAAAAATGGATAACCAGACATTAAAATCTCAATTTTTCCGGAGCATATCCGTTCACCTCCGAGAATTGCACGTTGTAGCACCTTTTTTCCGGAGCATACCCGTTCACTTTAGACGTATGCTTTCAGATTTTCCGGAGTATATCCGTTCAGCCGTGCATGGAATTGTGAGCGTATATCTTCGTTTCCGGAGCATATCCGTTCATTCTTTCCCCGGTTTCAGTTTCCTTTGTGCTGGTAAGCTAACAAGAAACAGCACAGTCATGGCAGGAACAACAAAGGATATGAGTCTGATAAAACAAGTACTCCAGCTCAAGCAGGCCGGAGAATCCAATCGCGGTGTAAGCCGCAAGTTACCGATAGACAAGGAAACCGTCAACGGTTATGTGAATACAGTAAAAGCCAACGGATGGAACATCAGCGACCTCCTTGAGATTGACGATCCCGAGTTGGAACGGATGTTCCATGCCGGTTCACCGGCATATACGGACAGGAGAATGGAAGAGTTCCTGATCCTGCTCCCCAGATACAAGGAACTGCTGACGGATTCCAAATCCCATGTAAGCCGTCAGGTCCTGTTCGATGAATACCGTGCGACTCATCCCGACGGTTACGGAAAATCACAGTTCTATTACCATCTGAAGCAGAATCTCGTTGCGAAGAAGGATGTTACAGCCGTACTTGCCAACACCTACAAACCGGGTGAAAAGCTCATGGTGGACTTTGCCGGTGACAAGCTCAGCTATGTGGATGCCGAAACCGGAGAAATTATCAAGGTGGAGGTGTTTGTCGCCTGCATGCCTTACAGCGACTATACCTATGTGATATGTGTACCTTCGCAGAAGACGGAGGACTTCCTGTATGCCATAAGAATGTGCCTGGAACATCTGGGCGGTGTTCCTCCCATACTGACTCCTGACAATCTCAAATCGGCTGTAATCAGCAATGACCGGCATGAGCCGAAGCTGAACAAGGCTCTTGAGGACATGGGCAACTACTACCATTTTGTAGTGCTGCCATGCGACCCGGCATCACCTACACAGAAGGCCCTGGTAGAGGACTCCGTAAGGATTACATATAACCGTATCTATGCCAGATTGCGTAACCGCACCTTCCATTCACTCCTGGAACTGAACCGTGCCGTATGGGAGCTGATGGAAAGGCACAACCAGACCCGTATGCAGAAGCGTCCCTACAGCCGTGAAGAGCGTTTTCATGCCATGGAGAAGGAACTGCTCAAGCCCTTGAAACCGGAACCCTATGAGATGCGTCTGTATGCCGATCTGAAAGTACAGGCAAACTGTCATGTGGAGCTGAGACAGGACAAGGTGACCCATTTTTACTCCGTGCCCTATATCCATGTAGGGAAACAGGCAAGAGTAGTCTTTACCCGTTCATGGGTTAAGGTCTATGTGGAGCAGAAACTGGTAGCTTCACATATCCGCAGCCATACATACGGCTATACCACAGTCAGGGAACATCTCGCATCCAGTTGCAGGGTAATCATGGAGCGTTCGGCAGCCTATTATGTGGAAAAGGCGAAGGACATATCGCCGGACTGCCATGAATACGTAAAGAGCATCTTTGACCCCAAACGTACCGCACAGCCTGAAGAGGTGTATTACAAGCTGTGCAACTCCATAGTCAGTCTCAGAAGGAAGTATGACCTTGCCACGTTTGACCTTACCTGCCGTCAGTGCATGGAGTACGGTATTTACTCCTACAGCAAGTTTGAAGCCATACTCAGACGTAACGGCATGAATGCATCTGCCGACGAGACGGTAATCTTCCATGCGCCTACACCGTCAAATCACGGGAACATGCGTGGAAAAGACTATTTTACAGGAAATGACATGAACCAACAACAATAAATGATTATGAGCAACGAAACAGAAAGAACACTGCACGAGCTGAAGCTTCCGGGAATGGCAAGCTGCTGGAGCTCCCTGGAAGAAACACATCAGTTGGACAAGCTTACCCTGCGTGAAGGCATGCAGATCATGCTCCAGTACGAACGTGACACGAGAGGGAACAACCGCATCCAGCGTCTTATAAAGAATGCCGGCTTCCGTCTGAGAGCCTCGATGGAAGAACTTGAAACGGACACGGCAAGGGGAATACAGGCCTGCTCTGCAGCCGACCTTGCAACCGGGAATTACATCACGGGCGGAATGACGGTCATCATTACCGGACCGGCAGGAACCGGGAAATCCTACTTCGCCTGCGCCTTGGGTGACAGGGCATGCAGGAACGGCCGGAAGGTACTGTACTTCACGATGAACATGCTCATTGAGAACCTGAAGCTTGTACATCTGGAAGGACGGGAGACAAACTTCTTCCGGAAACTGAACGCACATGACCTGCTGATTATCGATGACTTTGGGATGGTCAAGCTTGACGGCCAGATACAGCATGACTTTGAACAGATCATAGATGACCGGTACAACCGGAAGGCACTCATCCTGGCCAGCCAACTTCCCGTTGCAGACTGGTATGATGTGTTCCAAAGCGAACTCATTGCAGAAGCCTGTCTGGACAGAATCGTGCATAAGGCAATAAAATTTGACCTTAAAGGAGAGAGCCTAAGAAAGAAGTATTAACTTTGCCAACAACACTGAATACTAACTGGGGACTGAACGGATATCACCGGAAATGCTGAACGGGTATCCGCCGGAATATGCAGTTTTCCCATTGGCACAAGGCAGTACACGTTTCAATTTGCAAAAGAGCGATTTCATGAAAAAAAAGTTTCTTTTTCCAACGGTAGAAAAACAGAACAAAATATACTCCGTTCTCAAAGCCTATTCGGATAAGCTTTCTATCGAAAAGAATATAGCCAATTTACTTTGTGAACAGAAAAGTTACCTTTTACGTCAGTTGTTTATATAAACATCTGACGAAGTAGGTATTGTTTTTCTTTCTCATACGAACATAACAAACTTTTCTCTACATCAATCTTTGTTTGAATGCTTGTCAGGGCGTTAGCAATATAGACTACTTCATCCTCTGTTTTTGGAAGAGGAATGGAGTTTTCCAAGAAACGGGCGTTAGTAATGTTGATTGTGTTCTTCGCTCCTTTCTGTATAAGTGGATGCAAATAATTGAACGCATTGTTGGACTGCATGAAATAGAAGTGCAGAAAAACTCCGATGTTATCATTAATCGGCTTATATACACCATACAGAGGTGATACCGCAACAGCGTTTTTAATATAACAGCGTTTTACTATTCCATAAGGAAAATCACCTGTTGGGCTTTTTGTATAAACAATGTCACCATATTTAACAATATTGTAATGCGATGTTTCTTTGGCAGCAAAAGAGCGTCCAAGATATTCTATCTGATTAATGACACCTTGACTTACAGATACAGAACAAACAGTATAGCCATTTATATTCTTTTCTGTTCTCTCTTGTAGAACTTTGCTTAATTCCGTTTTCTGCCAATTCCCATCGCGTATTCCATCCATCTTTTTCTGATAAATAATTGCCTGAATTAAGGATTCATATTTCTCAATGATTTTGTTTTGGGTAGCAATACGCTTATCTATCGCTATTAACAATTTTGCAATTTTAGCCTGCTCGTCTTTTGAAGGAACACCAATGTAAGTTTCATCAAAATTACGAACACTTACTGAGAACACCTTTGTACCCTGAGCAATTCTCCTGATTTGTTTATGAAAAGATTCGGAAGCAAAAGCATAACCTTTATAACCAATAACGGTTTGATCTGTATTATCTCGTCCATGTATGGTATGTAATCCTGAAACAATTTGTTGACCATTACAATTAAGAATTTCAATAGCTTTGGCTACATCGTTCGTATCCTCAGAAGCATCAGCAAAAGAAACATCTCCCTCTTTGAATAGTGTATATGATTTCGGCACAATCTCTTCCTTTATATAAGGAAGTAAATCGGAAGAGGCATCAACCATTGTAGGCAAACCTTTATGAATTAATCCATAATGCAAATTCTTGATTTGTCCATTACTGTAGTCTAACTGTTCCCATGATAGAGAATTAGTCGGATAAAAATCTAAAAGGTTTGAAACTCTTACTTTTTTCCATTCCTCAGTAAATTCTGGAAATCTCAGATTTGGAACATTAAGGACTTTTTTATCTTTATTATTTGTCATAATCATTATTCTTTATCAGGATTAATATCAAACGGTAGAAAGTTTTCACCGGTATTAAAGCGATCAAAATCCGAACTAAACAAGCGGTCTTGAATGATTCGGTATTTTTCAAATTCGGCTTCAGCAAATTTCTTGGCAAACTCAGCCGTAACTTTGCCTGCATCAGTAAGGATTGCATCACCACCTGCTTCCAGAATGATGTCGATACGTTTTGCCCAATCTTCCATTGTCATAGGTATATGACGCTTTGCCATACGCTCTGCCATGTCCAGAACTGCATTGACCAAACGTCCCATATCTTCCAGTTCTATACCTTTCAGGTAGTTCTTGGCAATACTTACATCAGTCTTGACTATTTTCCCGTCTGGGGCATTCTCCCAGGTTGTCAGTCCCATGTGTTCTTTTTCAGCATCGGCTCTGTTCACAATCAGTTCTGCTGCTGTCTGGCCGTGTACCGCATAATGCATTTTGTTCTGAACCTTCTTGAAAAATAACTTTGTGGTTGGAGCATCACGATTATAATCAATAGCTGTGGCGTAAATGTCAGTAAGTTTTTGATAAAACCGGCGTTCACTGAGACGGATCTCACGAATCTCTGCCAGTAAGTGCTCAAAATAGTCCTCACCGATAAATGATCCATTTTCCATACGTTTCTTGTCTATCACATAACCACGTATAGAGAATTGACGGATGACTGAGGTACACCATTGGCGGAATTGTGTGGCTCTGATACTGTTTACCCGATACCCTACAGATATAATGGCATCCAAATTGTAGAACAGGGTCTTTCTGTTGACTTGACGTTCACCCTCTGTTTGAACTACCGAGAAAAACTCGGTAGTTGCTTCTTTCTGTAACTCCTGACTGGCATATATATTCTTAAGATGCAAGCCTATGTTATCTGTCGAACAATCAAATAAGGTTGCCATAGCTTTCTGCGTACACCAGATGGTATCATTCTGATACATCACCTGTATGCCATCTTCCTTGCCCTCAATAGCGAAGATTAGGAATTCTGCCGTACTGTTTCTTATCTCAAACCGTTTTGCCATTATACCTTCATTTATTCAACTAGTCCCAATTCTTTCAAATACACCTCAATCTCTTTGTCCAGTTCGGCACGTTTGGTTTCAAGTTCTTTGATTTCTGCCATTACGGCCTTGATGTCGATAGGTTCTTCTTCCTCAAAGGTATCAACATACCGGGGGATATTCAGGTTGTAGTCATTGTCGGCCACTTCTTGTAAGGTGGCAAGATGACTGTACTTTTCTATTTCCTTACGGTCACGGTAGGTTTCAACAATCTTCTGTATATGCTGTGGACGAAGCTTGTTTTGAGTCTTTACTTTTTCAAACTCCTTGCTTGCGTCAATGAACAGGATATTGTCATCTTCCTTACGGCATTTCTTGAAGACAAGAATACAGGTCGGAATACTTGTACCATAGAATATGTTGGCTGGTAATCCGATAATGGCATCTATGTAGTTCTTTTTTTCTATGAGGAAACGGCGGATAACACCTTCGGCATTTCCACGGAACAACACGCCGTGAGGAGCTACGCAAGCCATTGTACCGCCCTCATTCAAGTGATAAATCATGTGCAGGATAAAGGCGTAATCGGCTGTTTTCTTCGGTGCGAGCCGTCCGGCCTTGCTGAAACGATCATCATTGTTGAACTTGTCGGCGGCACTCCATTCGGCTGAGAACGGCGGATTTGCGACTACCGCATCAAACTGGGTATCACCGAATGCGTCCCATTCGAGCGTATCACCGTTTTCTATCTTGAAGTTGCTGAACTTGATTCCGTGAAGAAGCATATTCATACGGGCAAGGTTATAGGTAGTCGGATTCTTTTCCTGTCCAAATATATCAACAGCCTTTCCTATACTTGCTGCACGTAACAATAACGAGCCGCTGCCACAAGTAGGATCATACACATTGCGCAGACGTTGGTGGCCAATAGAAACAATTTCCGCCAATATGCGACTGACTTCCTGAGGTGTATAGAACTCTCCTGCTTTCTTTCCGGCTCCAGCAGCAAATTGGGAAATCATGTATTCGTAGGCATCACCGAGAATATCAATTTCCTGTGAGGCTTCCACACCAAAATCTATATCATCCAAAGCAAGAAGCACATTGCTGACCAATGTATTCTTATCGTCAGCAGTCTTACCCAACTTAGGAGAAGCCAAATCAATATCAGAGAACAGTCCTCCGAAATCCTCTTCACTGTCCTGTCCAAGTGTACTGTCCTCTATGCGTTTCAAAGAACGTTCCAGCATAGGCAGTATATTTTCTTTCCGCTTGATGGTATCTATCACTGATGAAAACAGGAATTGTGGTTCTATAAAATAACCGATATTTTCCAGACACTGGTTTTTGACCTCTTCCTGCAATTCCGCAGCATCAGCATCGGTCATATTCCATAATTCCTTAAAGGTCACTTCATCGTCTTCAAGCGCACTATTAGCGTATTTTTCAATTTTTTCTGACAAATATTTATAAAAGATGAACCCCAAGGTAAAATACATAAAGTCGCTTGCCGACATATTGCCACGCAAACGGTTTGCGACCTCCCAAAGTTGGTCACGGAGTTTCTGTTGTAATTCTTCGCTCATAATTTTATTTCAATTCTTTAATTTCATAACCCAATTTATCGGCAAGCTCAAAAATCTTACCTATATTTCCTTTTCCATGCTGTGATGAAACAACAAATTTAACACCATCATTAGAAATAAGGATGTCTTTTTCAAACCATCTTTTATGAGTGTCAGATGTTTGACTTTTCCAACGGTTTACTTCATCAACTGTTTTAATTAAACGATTAGGCAATAATTCAACTAATTCATTATAATTAACATGGTTAGAACCGACATAAACACGAATAACCTCTAATGCCAGCCTACCTTTTCCATAAGAACCAACTCCGTTAAGTGAATACTTTGTATAATCTTTTCCGTGATTGGTGCATTTTTGAATAGGCATAGATATTGGGTTATCACTACACACAGGTTGATTATTATCATACTCTGTTACGACAGCATCATCAATGGTTAATGCTATTTCTTTAAGAATTTCCAGTGCTTTTTGTGGTGCAACATTAAAAAACTCTCGGTTCTGACGAATACGAAAGTTCGTCAAATTGTCAATTATATTGTGTACAAGTTTTTCGACCTCATTATATTTTGCCGTTTTAATTGTGGCAAATATCTCAAAAGGCAAAGGTACAGCCGTATTATCAAGTTCCTTTGAGCGTACATCAACAGGTCTGGAACTTTTACCAATCTTTACCCAATCCTCACGAAAACTTGGATTGGTTAAAATATAAACATATCCTGGTTCTTTTATCTTATCCATACTCTTTAATCCCAACTAAAAGTTCTAATGATACAACGCAGACGGTCAAGAATGCGTGTCAATGCTTTTCTTGTCTTTATCAGGCCAAGATGTTTCTCTCTCAAAGCCTTTTGTATAATTTCCGGCTGTTCCTTCTGCAAATAGTCATACTCTTTTATATAGAGATTAAGCACCTCGGAAGAAATTTGTTCTTCATCAGCCAAATCACATATAGCTTTATTTCGTTCAGATACAATATACTGGTTCAGGCGTTCCTCCAATTCATTTGTACCGTCAGCCTTATTACGCCCAGTCATGAAGTTTTCCTTGTCTTCATCCACATTCTTTTTGATAAAGCCGTCTATGAGTTTGGCTTTGCCTCTCATTCCAGCATCCTTAATCATAGTATCAATGATATGCTGGCGTTTGGCAGAATAATCATCGCTATATGGGTCAAGGTCGGCAATGAGCTCAAGGATATAAGCCACATTGATAATGTCACTGTGCAGAAGTTCAAGACAGAAATCTATATCTTCCAAGCCTTGATTACTGCCGTATGGCACAGGATCTTCCGCAACAACTGGTGGTGTAACTGGAGGATTGATAAAGCCAACTGTTATGTCGAGGTATTTACTCTTATAGTCGTTGAATTGTTGTTCTGTCAGTCCAAGATCGTCCGCATCTTCGCTATAATCTTCGTATATCTGGATTTCTGCGTGTTTGCGGATTATATCACGAAAAGCTAGCACAAAATTCTTTTTGTCGTTTTCACTTTGCAGAAAGTCTATGCTGCCGGGCGTAGGATATTTTTGAAGAAACTCTGTTGCTAAAGTTCTGTATTCCTGTTTTACTTCCTCAAACGGAGGGCGCACTATATCCTCAGGATTGTCAGAGTTACTAAATAACCTGATAGACGTATCAACATTACTTTTCAAGTCACGAAAACAAACGATTTTACCAAAACGCTTCTTCTCGTTCAGTACTCGGTTGGTACGACTGAACGCTTGCAGCAAGCCATGATACTCCATGTTTTTATCCACATAGAGCGTATTCAGTTTCTTGCTGTCAAAGCCGGTTAAGAACATACCCACGACAAGGCAAAGGTCAAGCGGTTTCATGTCCGTTTTCTTCTTTTTCATGCGCAGGTTGATGTCATCATAGTATGCTCGGAAATTCTCAGTCGTGAAAGCTGTTCCGTACATTTTATTGTAATCATCCATGATGGCTTGCAGTTCGTCAGCTTCACCTACACTTTGACTTGTATATTGACCTGTACCCATACCTGTCTGGTCATCATCCTGGCTACTATTGGCTGCGTATGTAAACACTGCACCGATTCGGATTTTAGGATTCAAAGATTTGAAAATCTTGTAATAGCGTATAAGCACCGGAACGGACTGCACGGCAAACAAGGCATCAAATTCTCCATCAAATGTGGATTTGTTGAAATTGTTAAGGATGAATTTTGCAATTTCTTCCATCCGGGCTTGATTGTCATTATCAACGACTTCATTGCCGTGATAGTATTCCACAAGGAAACCAAGCACGTTTTCATCCGCAATGGCATCCTTAATCAGATATTTATGGAGGCAATTGCCGAATATTTCTTTAGTGGTATGTCCGTCCACCGCATTCTCAGTAAAAATAGGCGTTCCGGTAAAGCCGAATATCCGGGCATTGTCAAAGAACTTCATAATCTTCTTGTGGCTGTCCCCGAAATGACTGCGATGACACTCATCAAATATCATTACGATACGTGAGTGACGGACAGATTCAATCTTGTTGCTATACCAAGTCTTGCTGACTGCGGAGTTGAGTTTCTGAATGGTAGTGATAATAATCTTTGAATTGCTTTGCAGTCGCTTCACAAGTTCATCCGTATTGTCGGTACTATCCACCGCACCCGGCTCAAATGCCTCGTATTCCGATTGTGTCTGAGTGTCGAGGTCATGACGGTCAACTACAAACATCACCTTATCTACATCATCCAATTCCGATACAAGCTGTGCCGCCTTGAATGAAGTTAATGTTTTTCCAGCCCCTGTTGTATGCCAGATATAGCCATTGTCGTTAGAGTTTTGTACCCTGTCCAAAATCTTCTCTACCGCATAAAATTGATAAGGGCGAAGCACCATCAGGCACTTGTCGCCCTCATGCAGTACAATATATTTTCCTATAATTTTACCGAGCGTACACTTCTCTAAGAAAAATACGGCAAACTTATCCAACTCATTGAACGGATGATTGGCAGCATCAGTCCAGTTGAATGTGAATTTATAACCACTATTCGGATTATTGGCGAAATAACGTGTATTTACTCCGTTTGATATGACAAACAACTGGATATAGTCAAATAGTCCGTGGAATGAAGTCTTGTGGTAACGCTGTATTTGATTGTATGCTTGTTTCAGTTCCACGCCACGGCGTTTCAATTCAATCTGAACCAAAGGCAAACCATTTATAAGAATGGTTACATCATAACGGCATTTCTTACGTCCTTCCACCGTAATTTGGTTCGACACCTGAAACTCATTCTGACACCATTGCTGACGATTGAGAAACTCCACCCAAATGCGCTTGCCATCTGACGTGTCAAGCGGATAGAGGTCCCGGAGTTTTTTTGCTTTTTCAAAGCGCGTACCACCTTCCAGGTAGATAAGTATCTTTTCAAATTCCTCATCGGTAAATTCAGTACGACCATGCTCTGACAACCGCTTATGATTATGCTTCTCCAACTGCCGTTTGAAATTGGCTTGAAGATTATCTTCCTCTGCAATCTGGACATATTCATAGTCCATTTGTTGAAGGGCAGCGATAAGTCCGGCTTCTAATGCCGCTTCACTTTGTATTGACATAAATCTGCTTTATTCGTTATTCATTTCTATTTAGACTTTTGATAATCTCGATGCCTAATGCATTCTCTATTTTGCATATAGTCTCCAGTGACATATTCTTTTTCCCTTTCAATATTTTTGAAATATATTGTTGGGTACAATTCATCTTCTCAGCAAGCATTAACTGCGTAAAGCCAAGTTCCGTAACCATTCTATTTTCCGCCACGACGATTTTATCGGCTGTTTTTCAGCCGATAAAATAAAAAAGTTCGTAAGAAAATATTTTTGTTTTAACATTCCGATTTATAAAAACATGGCAGAAGAGCCTTCTTGTCGCAGTCCTTACCATGAAGAATACATTCAAACAAGTGCTTCAGGTAATCCTGAGGGTCTATATCATTAAGTTTGCAGCTTTCTATCAGGGAGAAGATGAATGCCGAGTTTTCTGCCGCATATTCACTACCTATATTCATGCAGTTCTTGAGCAGCAGCTTTACAGGTTTCATCCTTTGCTCACAGAGGTTGTTCGAGATTTCCGCTGCACCGTCCTTTAGGATATTTTTCAGGGATTTCCACTGGTTTAACGTATAGTTCGCAGCCTTTCTTATCAGTTCGTTAGCCATAATCTTCGCATCCTGCATCATCATGACCACCTTATGATGGATACGTTCAAGAATAGGTCCTGTAAGTTTAAGTCTTTTTTCCTTAATCTGCCCGCTGCTGAGTTTCATCATACGGAACAGATCTTCATTTCTGAACATATCACCGATAGGATTTATTATGTCCATTGCCCTCCTGTCTGAAGGCAAGGCATCAACCCACAGCCTTCTGCAGTGCGTCCAGCATCCTATATGAAGCACCTTTGATTCTTCTCCGTCAAACATCCTGTAAACCGTATATCCGTCTGTAGATATAGATCCCATAAAATGCTCAAGGAAGGTCTTTGCTACATCAGAGGCTCTACTACCGTTATTGTAATGATAATAAACCAGCTTGACATGTTTTGCAAAGAAAGCCCATAAATACTTTCTCCTGTAAGCCTTACCTTCCGGTGTTTCAACTCCGACAAGTTCGGTAGTCTCATCAACCATAAGGTATTTTGCCTGTTGTACAAACTCCTTGAAGACATCTTCCATAAACTCCCTTAGTCTGGAGATTCCGTTATGGATATAGCTGTTCAGCGTGGTGTTGCTTATGTGGATGCCTTCTCTTGCAAGCAGTCTTATCTGCCTGTTCTCAGGCATGCTGAAGTCATATTTCAGGCAAAGCAGGCGGGCAAGCAGTTCAGGGGAGAAGATACCTCCAAGGTTTTTCAAGGGATGCTCCATCGTGCTTGTGAAAGTGCCGTCGGCAAGCTTTACCCTCGCCACCTTGTACACATGCTCCACATTATGAGCCCTTACATGTTCTATGACCCTGTATTCCCACACATCAGCCATTCCGTTACGGTTCATAAGCCTTGCACCATCCGGGAGTTGGTAATAATCTTCTATTTCATGAACAACTACCTTATCCACCTTCAGCCTGGTCTTTTCTGCACGGGGAGCTGTTTCCTTTTTCCTTGAAGGCCTGCAGTTCTGTGCAGGTACGTTACCGGAAGAGGTATTGCTGCCAGTACCGTTACCATCTGCCTTATTATTATCATCTTTCTTATCAGAGCCGTCATACTCGGACTTCTCCATCGCAGACTTGTCAATGTTACGGTTGTTCAGCAGCCTTCTTTGCTCGGAGGTACGGCCGAAACGATGTTTCCTGCTGTCCTCAAGCTGAAGCCTGAGATTGGATATCTCATTTGCCAGCATCATGTTCACCTCGTCTTTTGCCTCAAGCTGCTTTCTCATAAGTTCNCATTTCTTTCCTGTAATGTTCAACCGTGGTTGATTGCTTTTCGAGGGATTCTTTGAGGTCATTGATTGTATCAACCAGAGCCTTGGAGTTCTCTTTGTTTGATTCTTCAATAGCCTTAAGCCTCGCAATCAGTTCGTTTACCTGTTTGCGAAGCCCTGCCTTTTCCTCATTTGCCAGACCCAGCTGGCAGCAAAGTAACTCGTATGCTCTTTCATCAATCATGATATAAAGGTACGAAAAATCAGGCAGTTACGCAAACTTTTCACCGTTTGTTTTTATATTATTTCATTGAAAGTCAACGTCTTATTGTTCATTCTTTAGGGGTTACATACATTCTGTCCACTACGATGCTTTCCGTCAGGTAAGCCATGTCAGACCACTGAATACGGTAGCACCTGGAGACTTCATCAAACACAGGTTTCTTGAATTTTCCCATAACAGGACGTTTCTCGTAAAGCACATAAAATCCGCGTTCATAATGAAGTATCTTAACGACCTTCCGGTTACGGGACATGAACATATATACATTGGATGCATCGCTCGGGTCAAGTGACATCTCTTCCCTTATACTCTCACACAGACGGAAAATGCCTTTCCGCAAATCCACATTACCGTTGAACAGGTAATAGTTCAGGTTAGCACTCAGTCCAAGCATATCATCCTATCATTTTATTAAGCAACAAGCTCAAATCAAGAACTGTGGTGTTTCTCAGGAACAGTGTCGCGCCGGATGTCAGTTGCAGTTTCACCCACTTAATCGGAGATTCGCCTTCAGGATGTTTCACTTCCAACTTCACGGTTGGACTGTTGCAAGGCTTACCGGTTATCTGGACTTTGGCAACCTTAGGTTGTTCAGCCTGGACTGTCTTACCCAACTTCTCGCTCCACAGCTGGTGACGCTGCCAGTTCATGAACTTGTCGTAGTTTACTCCATAATCAGCACAGAACTCCCGAAGATCCTTGGTCTCGCTGCACAACTGGTAGAGGTCATATACCTCCTGATAGTTTACTTTTTCTTTTGCCATAATCATTATTGTTAAAGGTTACGGCGCAAAGGTAGGGTTGTGAATAATGTGCGTCAAGGCGGAAAATAGTATGCTTACCCAAGTTCCGCCATCCGCTTAGACATAACCCCGGCTATTAACTGTGAATACTCTACCCAATTCTTTTTATCTTGCTCAATTCTGATTTCTGCTCCTGTAACGTCCAAAGCTTTACAGGAAATTTTGTCTGCTGCTATATTCATTAAAAAGATTACTTTATCGCACGTCTACATGCAAAGATAATGCAATTATTTGATAAATTACAACCAATGAGTTGTATTGTAGCTATATTAACTCAATTTTCTACTTATCAGTTTACGGAATAGAAGCCAGGTATCCACAAATAAACTATAGATATATAAAACAGACCGGCAGATATGCCTCGTATCTGTGACACCAGGCAAGTTTCAGCCGACAGGTTCATACAATCATGCAGATAAACCAGGACAGTTGCCAAAGACAGAGCCTTTAAGGTTACACTACTCTTCACTTCAAAGGCTCTGACATTGGCAACTGGTTACCGGTGGCTCGTCTGAAAACGCAAACAAGCAGGCCGTCCCGATGATGCAGGCTAAAGCTTGCACTGACGGAACGTCCTATATCCTTGAATACCCGTCTTAAAATACAGGCAAGCTGTTCCGACTGTTCGTATTTCATGCGATGCCAGAACAAATTGCCTTATACAGCGGAAACTTATCGGCTGACTTGCTTCGTATCCCGATACCAGGCAAGTTTCACCCGACAGGTTCATACAATCATGCAGATAAATCAGGACAGTTGCCAAAGACAGAGCCTTTAAGGTTACGCTACTCTTCACTTCAAAGGCTCTGACATTGGCAACCGGTTACCGGTGGCTCGTCTGAAAACGAAAACAAGAAGGCCGTCCCGATGATGCAGGCTATAGCTTGCACTGACGGAACGTCCTATATCCTTGAATACCTATCTTAAAATACAGGCAAGCTGTTCCGACTGTTCGTATTTCATGAGATGCCGGAACAAATTGCCTTATACAGCGGAAACTTATCGGCTGACTTGCTTCGTATCCCGATACCAAGCAAGTTTCAGCCGACAGGTTCATACAGTCATGCAGATAAATCAGGACAGTTGTCAAAGACAGAGCCTTTAAGGTTACGCTGCTCTTCACTTCAAAGGCTCTGACATTGGCAACCGGTTACCGGTGGTTTGTCTGAAAACGGATACTATGCTCCTCAGAAATCTTTGAATACTGAATATCAGGAAATCATTGGAGCATCATAGCCGGAACCGTTTCTTATGTGCAAAGGTACTTCGGACTGGAGAAACGCCAAGTGACGCTTACGCTTTCAGTCGGAGGACTTGACGGCAGCCTTCCGCAAATTTTCTCATGCCTCAAAAATTTGGGTATTCCGTCTGCATTCTCTGACTTCACACTTGTCTTTTTCTCCCTTTGGTCCGCAGTCACAAATGCACATAAAACGGTTTATCCCGGCCATGAAGCTCAATGAGCTTTACCAAAGGGAAAAGAACTGGAACTTCAAAATTCAAGTGTTATGCGAGCAAGAAGAATGGGTATCAAACAATCTTTTAATTTTTTACTGATATGTGCAGATTGATGACAACACAACTGGCGGAAGCTCTGGAGGGTTATCCGCTCTACTCCCAGGACGGCAAGGGAAAAGAGGCTGTTTGCCGTGCGGTTTTTGCCCTTGGTTCTGTAAGGTGGTTTATCCTTGAAGGAAACAGGGAGGATGACGATGTGATTCTATTCGGTATCGTAATCGGACTCATGGAGGATGAATACGGGTATATTTCCCTCAATGAGCTTTCGGATGTGGAGCTTGACCTGAGTGCTCAGGGGCTTGGCAAGCTTCAGGTAAGACAGCAGCAAGACTTTAATCCGGTTCCGCTGAAACAGATTCAGGACAGCAGGCTTCAGGAATTTCTTGAAAGGTTTGAATAGGCTGTAGGTAAACAGAAGTGGCCGGTCCTATCCGTCACGGACAAGACCGGCTGCTTATTATAGCAGGTAAATGAAAACAAAACTATAATTGTATGGTAAATGGAAAATTGTCGTAATATTTTTAATCTCTCTGCCCGGCATGGGTGGAGCGTTTCAATGGAAAACATGGATGGAATCCGGTTTCTCAATTTCAGGAGGAAGACTTCGAGCGGTGTGCCGTTCTGTTTTACCATTGAAGCCGGTAACGGTACAGCCGGCTGCATAGCAAAAGAAATACTCTCTTTCGTCAGTGCCGTTGTTCCTGAGAAATGTGCAAGGGAATGGATGATTCAGTCAGGAGCAATGGAGCCGTCCGAGTTCCTTCAAGCCGTATCCGACATGGAGGATGTCAGGCTAAGGGCAAGGCTGCTGGCTCTTGAACTTGCTGCTATGAATGCCAAATATAATGTTCTGGATACCATTCCATGGGACAGACTGAACTAAAGGTGTTTCTTACGCTTGCGGCCACGTTTGGGCAGGCCGGTTTCCTTGTAGGCTATCAGGTCAGTTCCTCTGAACACCCTTTTTGCCTTATCAGGTATCTTCAGGAAAGCCAGCGGCTTTTCCAGATAACGGATATAGGCATAGATGGTGCAGCGGTGAACACCCAGGTAGCGTGCTGCCTCCTTTACTGAATATGTCTTTTCCGGAACAACTTTCATTATTTCTCATGCTGGTTAATCTTTTCGTTTATTGGATGCCGTAAAGGTAAACAACTGATTATTAGCTGTCAATACGTCAAATATGGGATTATTCCGGAGATTGTGGGATTTGTATGGATTATGTGTTACCTGTCATATCCAATACAGCAAGGCTAAGGCGGTTGATAACGAATCTGTTTTACGGAAATCAGGAAGGCATATATTTGATGGTTGACAGCGTTGACAGCAAATCCAATGAAAATCCGGCATAAAATCAGTCTTGGAAATTGCTGTAATACAACATATTATATTCTTTCTGATATTTCTTATAAAGAATAGAGTATTATAATGTGTCAACGTTTGGCTATGGATTTTTAGCGGACTGAAAATTGTGGCTACAGTTGTCAACGTTTGTCAACGCATGATTTCTATGTGAAGTATCTGATACACTGACAGATACTCTCTGTCAACACTGTCACCCTTGAAACGGGTGCATTTTATTATCTGAAAACATCTGATGCGAAAGGGATACATGGTTATCCTAATGTACCATTACAGCCACAGGTTTGTTCAGCATGCCTCTGCAGATATTTTTTTGCAAAGGTATCTCCGGCATTGCAAACGTCAAACACAGGGCTGAAAATCTTCCTCAAACGGGGTTGAGCGTATTTTCAGTTTCCCTTGTAGTTTGCCTTATTGAATGCCTGCGCTTCTGAGAACTGCAAAAAATATCCTTCGGGCAAGCTGAAAAACTTGCTGACAGAAGGGAAAAAATCAGAGCGTATGGTACAGATGGACGAAAGCATCAGAAAGCAGTTAGAAAAACCACAGACATGGTTCTGCAAGTATTTTCCCAAACGTATTCAGAATGTGGGCGAAAAGGAAATCGCCGACAGACAGTTGGTTTATGACTTTAAGGATGGAAGGTCTCATGAAGCGGTGGCACAGATGACGGCAGCAAGAATGATTGAGGAACACGGAGACGGATGTTCTCAGTTGGTATTCATTCCGGTTCCGGCATCATCGGTAAGAAAGAATGAAATCCGGTATATGGACTTCTGCAAAAGGGTATGTGAACTCACAGGAGCAATAAACGGATATGACCATGTAAGGGTATGCGGAGAAAGGCTGGCAGTTCATGAAAACCGTAAGGCTGAAAAGGAAATCAGAAAGGTAAGCATAATTGAGTTTGATGAAGAGTGGTTCAAAGAGAAAGATGTCATTGTTTTTGACGATGTAATCACACGCGGAATCAGTTTCGGTATGTATGCGAATCAGCTGGAGAGTTTCGGAGCGAATGTCATTGAAGGCATCTTCCTTGCAAGAACTCATTATAAAGTATAGAACTATGAACGGAATATTATCAGAAAAATCAAAGTCACTGGCTTTCACGGGACACAGAACTGTTCCCGTAGAAAGACAGAATGAAATAAGGGCACGGCTTGTTGAAGCCGTGTCCGTCGCCTGCAAATCGGGTATAACCTGCTTCTATTCAGGCATGGCCATGGGATTCGACCTGATGGCCGCTGAAGCTGTATTGTCACTGAAGGGAAGGTATCCGAATATACGGCTCATTGCCGTTGTACCTTTCAGAAGACAGAGCTGCCGGTGGCCTTCAATTGAAAAGGAACGTTATCAGAAAATAATTTCCCAGGCAGACCGGGTTATCGTATTAAGTGAATACTATTTCAAAGGATGTCTTCTAAGGCGCAATGACTTCATGCTGGAGCATTCATGTGGCGTGATAGCCTTTTATGACGGCAAACCTTATGGTGGGACATTCTATACCTGCAGGGAGGCAGGGAAGAGAGGTATGGATATAGTCAATCTGTACTGAAAATTTACAGAAAACAGATGTGCAATTTTCTTGCATATCTCATTTATAATGCTTATATTTAGATAGTTAAATAAGTTACAAGAGGTGATTTTATGAATAATATCTACAACCGCTACATTTGGTTGCTGCATACAGTCTATCAGGAAAGAAAGGTTACTTTTGAAAGGCTTTGTGATATTTGGAAGCACCATTTCCTGTACAATGGAAAGCCGCTGAGTCTGCGCACATTCCATCATCACCGGAAAATGATTGAGGAAAATTTTGATATAGTCATTGCGTGCAACAGAAAGGACTATACATACTATATCCAGAATCTGGATGAAATACTCGGTGACAGCTGCCGTAACTGGCTGTTCAACAGCCGTATCATTGATGTAGCTCTTAAGAGCAGTCCGTGTCTGTTCCATCGTGTCGTACTGCCTGACATGTCAAGTGGTATTGAATACCTGCCGGATATATCGGAGTGTATCAGCGATGGGCATGAGCTGTACATATTCTACACCAATGACAAGGGTAATGAAGTGGAAGGCCGTTTCCGACCGGAAGGTTTGAAGCTGTTTCATAACCGCTGGTATCTGCTTGGGTACAGGAACGGATCAGAGTTCTGTGCTGTTCCTCTTGATGCACTGACAAGAATCTATCTCAGCGGAAACAGGTTTCAGACTGACTGCAGATTTTCGCTGGCGACTCGTCTTTCTGACACCATTGGTGTTGTGGCTCCGACCGGACAGCAGCCGGAAGAGGTTACTCTAAGGGCTTACGGTCCATTTGCTGATTATCTGAGAAAACATCCTTTCCACCATTCGCAGGTGGAAAGGAATGATATGGGGACTTTCACGTCTTTTGATTACATGCTTCTTGTGACTGACGAACTAGTTGATGAAATACTGGCTCTTGGTGATAAGGTGGAGATTACTTTTCCGGAAAAGTTGAGAATGAAGTTGCTTCAGAAAATTGGACGTATCAGAAACAGGTATGCAACATAAAAATCTGCAATTGTGACACTGTCCAAAAGTTGTGTAAATGGAAACAGGATTCAGCTGTAAGTATCTTCTTATATCTGGATTCTGTTTTCAAATATAAGCATAAATTGGTTCATAATCAATCCCCAGCTATGAATAGGCTGTGTCCATTTCTTTTCAATCTCCATAAGTGAAAGATAGACGGTCTTTTTGACAGCATCATCCGAAGGGAATGAGAGCTTTGATTTTGTGTACTTTCTGATTTTTCCGTTCAGGTTTTCAATGAGATTTGTAGTATAGATTATTTTTCTGATTTCCAGCGGGAATTGGAAGAAAACAGTAAGATCATCCCAGTTGTTTCTCCATGAAAGTATGGCATAAGGATACTTTCCTCCCCATTTCTTCTCCAGATTGTCGAGTTCCGTGGCTGCGGCCTCTTTATTGGGCGCATTATAGATATTCTTCATATCTGCCGTAAACTCTTTCTTATCCTTATAAACGACATATTTACAGGAGTTTCTGATCTGATGTACCACACAGATTTGAGTGGATGACTGGGGGAATACGGTGCGGATGGTATCCGTAAATCCATTCAGATTGTCGGTACAGGTAATCAGTATATCCTGTACTCCACGGGCTTTTAAATCGGTCAGTACACCCATCCAGAAAGAAGCACTTTCTGATTTGCCTACCCACATACCAAGAACTTCCTTCAGGCCGTTCTGCCTCAGTCCGACGCAAAGATAGACCGTCTTGTTTATGATCTTGCCGTTATCCCGAACCTTGAAGACAATACCGTCCATCCAGACTATCAGATAAACAGGATCCAAAGGGCGGTTCTGCCATTCCTGAGCGGCTTGATTTACCTTGTTTGTAATGATGGAAATGGCTGATGTAGAAAGTTCTATTTCATAAATCTCACGCATTTCTTCCTCTATATCAGAAACACTCATTCCTTTGGCATATAGGGAGATAACGAGCTTTTCTATAGAAAGTCCACGGCTTTCATGTTTGGGCACTGCTATCGGCTCAAACTGGCCATTACGATCACGGGGAATGGAAATGACCGCTTCCCCATGTTCAGTCTGGATTTTCTTCGGATAACTGCCATTGCGTGAATTACCACTGTTATTACCGGCCACAGAATTCTTCTCATAGCCCAAATGGGCATCCATTTCACCTTCAAGCATCTTCTCCAATACCTGGGCATGCAACTGCTTCAGAAACTTGCTTACATCGGCTTCTGTCTTGAACTGGCTAAGGAATTCCTTGCTTAACACCTCATCGGGCACTACTTGATTCTTTTCTTTCATAATCTTCTTCATTTTGCAAATGTATAAAATAAAAAATACGAGACTCTAATTTGAATCCCGTATTTCCATTTACACAAAATATTTTATAGTGCCGCAATTGTAGAATATTACTTTTGAGTAGTAAGCATTCGCTCAATCATTGCTTCAAGCTCAGGATTCAATGGACGTTCTGTGTCCATACACTCCTTCTCACCGGCAACCAGGTCATCATATATATTCCTGTAGCGTTCAGCTTCACTGCCATCACAGCAAAGCATAGCCGTCTCAAACTCCTTAATCATTTTCTTACGCTGGCTCTCCGGATATTCCTTACTCTTACCATAACTGGTAATAGTAAATGTTTTTGCCACAATCATAGGATTTATTTGTTATACCTTTGTTTATAGTCTTTTTACTATACTAATATACAGAAATATTCTGAAAAATCAGAAATTTAATACTAAACCCGTAAGAAATTATTTGCGAATTTCAGCTTTACAATATTACTGTTTATCCGAAATTCCTGCTATAGTTGAGATTTAACATGCTTTCCCAAACTTACATCTTCCCATTCACCACCATGAGAATCTTATAAAATTTATATGCCAACAAAAGAGAGAAAATCTATCTTTTATTGGCATAATATTATATATTGCATTTGTTCTCCAAGTCCAAACAGAACAAATCAAGGCTCCGGCTTTTCTGGCGGCATGTCCTAAGTCCTTTTCTCATATCTTTTGATATATTGTCATAGTCCAAGTTCTTTTTGTCGGTGTTGATGTATCTGACTCTTTTTTTACCGTCAATCCTGCCAATAAGATAATGTAACCGTTCTTTTGGATTTGCATACTGTGCAGTTTCTTTACAGGAATTATCGAATAAAGGTATAAGCCATGCGTCAGTCTCTTCAATTGCTATTGCATATGCAACCTTATCACGATAAGTCTCCGGAATAATGTTCGAAATTTTATATTCTACTGCTTTATACAGATAATCACAATATTCTTTCCAATCTGTATCTTTTGTACGTAATGGTTCATTTATATCATACCCAGCTTCACCTCGTTCTGCAGTATCAATCTGAACAACAAGCAAAGCATCATCTGCCAATACATCAAAAAAAGACTGGAGCAGGCTATTGTCCTCACATGATTTCAGGACCAGATTCCAGTTGCTGAAATTCATTTCATTCAAATCTGTTTCGTCAAACTGTTCACTGGGACGCAATTGAACGACATCACTACCATCAATACCCTTCAAGGCCTTCAGAACTGCCTTTATTACAGCTATGTCAGCTTTACCTTCTGCTATAATACCCAATCTCATATCGTCAGAAATTATAAGGTACACCGCCAATAAGCCCCTTCATCCACATTTCTGAAAGCATCATGCGCTGTTCACCTGTCTGTTCTTTAGTCTGGATACGTTTAGCCTGCGTTTTTCCTTCATCATTACGGGTCACAACGTATAATCTCTGACTGCCGTCATTAAGATTCAAACCATCCAATATAGCCGGATTATGCGTTGTTATAAGCACCTGCTTACCATTCTTGACAGCCAATTCACAGATTTTCTTCATGAGAAATCTGCACAAACGGGGATTCAACCCATTTTCAATGTTGTCAATGCCAAAAAAGTCAGGAGTCTTCCTGCTGATAAATAATGTCAGATAAAACAAGAGCTCCAAAGCGCCTTCATTGGCATTCTCTGCAGAGAAAAGATTGTTCTTTTTCTGCATAAACTTATCCCTGAAATAAAGGTTGGATTTACTTCTTCCCAATTTATATCCCTGCATCTTGTATATTTCCTCACTGTCAAAGAATATATCTTCAATCCAGGATATATAGTCTTTAGCTGATTCTTTTATCTGTATGATTTCTTCTTTGGATATGTTGTTAAGAAGCACATCAAGACCTTCTCCATTCAAACCAAGAGGATATTGCAAGCTTTCTGAAGTCAATCCACGAAGTGCGTTGATTGACAGTGAATAAATAAGATACTTGGACAAATATTCCCTTAACTTGTCTGTTTTTTCTACTGCTTCCTTAATATTTCCACGTCTTTCTCCTGTTGAGTAAGTAGCTTTCCAAGTAGAATAAATATCCTCTGGAGTTAAATTGGTAATTGCATATTTTATACGTTCTCCTTCAGTCCCAGATATATTTACATTAATGGTGCTGTTGGATGGCTGACCATAAAATGAACTTATCATCAAGTCTGGTTTCGCTATTCTAATACCTTTCTGTATCATGGAATTTACCTCTATTTGGGCAGAACGCTCAGCTGCAACCATTGCTATAGCTTCAAGAATATTTGATTTACCGGAACCGTTAGCACCGATAAAAACATTGACATTACCTAAAGACAATGTCATATCTGTTATTGACTTGAAATTTTTTACAGTTATAGTTTCTATCATATTGTCTGTTTTACAAAAAGCACCTAATTCCATATCAGGTCGTACATATAAGTACAAAGATACGGAAATTTCACTATAATAATGAATTAAAAAGCATATTTTTAGACACATAACATAACTTGTTAATCAGTATATTAATATAATGGCTCTCTTGATACAGCATAATAATCAGCCAAAATGTAATTCCTCCTGTTTGACTGGATGTTGTTGCCCAACAGGTATTTCCTCCTGTACCTCAGATACCACTTCAGTTTCAAGATCCAGTCCGAAAGTCTCTTTCAGCTGGAGATAATCAAAGCATAAAGCCTTCGGTCGGTTTACCTTTACCTTCTTAACCTGCTCGCCATTTACAATGTCGATGGTATAGTCAGGAAGTCCGCTTGGCAGAAGTATGGTGAATCTGTCCTGTTTCAGGCCCAGATATGAAGCATGGGATTTCAGGTACGACATGATGGTGGACCAGTTCGAGCGGTTGGAGGTGGAACCTGCATTCCGGCTGTTGAACAGTGATGCCACGGCTGCTGTGTTCAGATAGAGAATCGGACGTGCCTCCTTAAATTCTATATCTTCTTTTACAGACAATGGGTGGAAGGATTTCATATACCTTATACGGTAATGTGCCTTCTCAATACATTTCCCTGAAGTCTGGAATCCCTGAAGCATACTCCAGAAGTCCGCTATCTCTGAACTTTCCTGAGCCAGCTCATTCTGGTTGCGTATTCCTTTGACTGCTGTTTCAAAAAGCTCCGCATAGCTGAAAGGCACGTCAATGACAGTCTCCAGTGTTCTGAATGTAGCCAGTGGAATAACCCAGTTCCCGAAAATACGGTCATGGATGGTTTCATTATCCAATTTCGCAGCCAGCTCACGCTTGGTAATGGAGTATATTTCCGGAAAGTTCTTTTCAAACAGTTCCCGGTGTCCCAATATCTCCAGGGTGAGATGGGTAAGTCCCATGTTACAGACTGATACAAGGTCTTCATAAGCCCTTTTTTCATTCTGGTTGAATGATGTCTTTGAAAAGGCAAGGAAGATGACACGGGTATAGAGTGCCATATCCTGTGTCGGCTTGTCCTGGCCGCAAAGGGCTACACCTGTTGTGACAATGGTCTGTGCTGCCATCCCGTCCGTATTCGTATTCTTCTTGGTCTGGCCGCCACCGCCCCAGAGCCCTTTCAGATAGGCTATCTTGCGGATGTCGAGGTCGTTTTTGTATTCATCCAGAACGGCAAGTGTATTGACGGCCTGTGATACACGGTCGTTCATGGCCGGTACGGAAGTTACACCGAGATTGGGCGGATCAACTCCGTGCAGAAAGAAGGACTGGAGGGAAGTGGCCAGGGTTGTCTTACCGGTTCCTTTCTCACCGAAAAGGTTCAGAATGGGAAAGTGACGGGTGCGTCTGAATATGATGTCACGGAAGAGGGTGGCAAGAAGGTAACAGAAGGCTACGCTTGCATTCTCACCGAATACTTCCATCAGTCTGCCTACATAGTCATGCAGCTTTATTCCGTTACGGTTCTCATGTACCATGAGTCTTTCAAACTGGAATATCTCCGGATTGTTGAGATAGATTTTTGAAGTGGCCGGTATATAGAAGGCCTTGCCGTTGATTCCACGGACAATACCCAAATCATCAACGGCATTGAATGTGCCTGCAAAAAATATTCCGTTACCGAAAGCGAAGAATCCTTCAGCCGCATTCCAGCCGAGCTTTCTGATACGTTCTGCCGTATCGGTCTTTGAGTACAGGTATTCCTTTACACGGTTGAGTTTGTCTATCTTGGCCAGCCATACATAGTTGCCCAGCGAGCCGACCTTCTGCTGAAAGTTGCTCAGTGAGCAGAGTTCTGACTCCTTCAGTTCTATCACCCTACATACATTGTACATATTCCTCATACGGAAGATTCTGGTTCCGTTTATCTCATCCTCGATATGGAACAGTGGTTCCATGATGAAGTTGGAGATTCTTGACGGTTCATCATCATCTTCACCGATGGAGTAGTAACAGTTTTCCCTGACAAACAGCCCGAACTGGCGCAGCAGCTCCGCTTCACGCTGCATCTCGTTCATGGCCGCAGGTTTGTCGTTCCTTTTCCTGGCTTCGCCACGTGCCTGGGTAACGGCATCACGCCATAGCTTTACCTTGCCGTGCAGTCTGGAGAGCTGTTCTATGCACTGGTCATACACAAGCTGGTCTTTTATATAGCGCAACAGGTCAGCGATTTCCGCAACACACTTTCTTTCCTCTACCATGGAACCGGCTACCAGAAAACGTTTCTGTGCCAACCAGATGATAAAATGCTTTTCCGGGAGTGAAGTGTAATCCTCCCTGCTGCGGATATAGCTGTCGGCATCATTCTTGGCATATTGTACTTCTCCATCTGCCTCGGATGGTATTTCTGCGAAAGGAAGTTCCCTGACTGTTACATGGAATCCTTTTCTTATTGCTGCAGCCCCGTTGGTCATCACCGCCTCAAATCCAGGTCCGTATGGCTTGCCTTCCGCAATATCTGAATCTGGAATGAAACAGAGTGAGGATACATACTTCTTCAGCTGCTCGAACTGGCTGTCACTCCAGGCTGTTCCAAGTGACGCTACTGTATTGTCGTATCCAATCGACTGCATTCTCAGGACATCAGGAGCACCTTCCACAATGATATAATAGTCGGCATCACGCAGTCTGGCGGCACGGTCAATACCGAATACTGTTTCTCCCTTGGAGTAAATCATGCTTGTTGCCGAGTTGATATACTTGGGAGCTTTCCTGTTGTCTCCGATGTATCTGGCTGTATAGGCAATGATGCGTCCCCATCTGTTTCTCACGGGAATCATGATACGCTGTCGGAACATGGCGTATGTGTTGCCGTCCTCGCCACGCTTGAACATGCCGAGTTCGTACAGCAGTTCTTCGTTCAGAGCCTTGCTTCTGCAGAAATCCATAAAGGCCTGACCGTCCTTCGGTGCATAGCCTATTCCGGCAAAGGCACAGAACTCCTCATGCCACCGGCTGTATGCGTAGGCCCTGGCATCAAGGCTCTCTTCCTTGTCTGTTGCCCTGAGACATTGAAGGAAAAAGGTCTGGACTGTATCGAGAACTGTCAGAAGTGATTCCCGGTGCCTGGCTTTAGCCATCTGTTCCTCACTGCGCTCTTCACTGATGTATTCTACCGGAATATTATGGTTCCTGGCAATAAATTCCACGGCGGCACTGAAGGAAAGGTTTTCCTTTTCCATTATAAACGTAATGGAATCACCGCCACGGTTACAGCTGAAGCAGTGGAAGAGATTCTTGCTGGGAGTGACAGCAAAGGAACCGGTCTTCTCAGTATGGAAAGGACAAAGTCCCATCAGGGTTAAGCCTTTTCGGGACAGTCTGACATAAGGACTGAGTACGTCTTCTATGGCAAGTTCCCTTACTTTCCGTATGGTTGTTTCGCTTATCATAACGTACTGAGCAGGTTCCAACAATCGATTATTGACTGGCCGGAGTATTTCGGGCGGCTGACATTATTAGGATTAAGCGGTTGGATATACCCGTTTTCTCTGTATTTTTTGAGTGTCTTGTTGCTGATACCGAGTTCAGCACAGGTGCGCTTGACTGAATAGACACCGTTTGGATCGCACGCTGGTCTGATTTCTTTCATTATTATAAAATCATTATGAATGTGCGATACAAAAGACCTGTCCGGCTTTATCGTTAGGTGGTAAAGCTATAAGCTGGTGAACAAAGGTTACTGACGCACATTCCTGTACCTACTATAATTGCTTTCTTTATATTTCATAGAGTATCACGGCTAAACTAAACATGCATAGTTTGTCACTATTAAAATATTAGCCATAATATGTTTATCATTTATCTCTTTTGACTGGTCTTTCGGCCTGTTTTGGCAGACTTCCATCAAAATAGTCCTGGGTGGTACGCTGCAAGAGCCTGAGGTCTGCCGTGCGGTATTCCACCTTACCGGGTCTTTTGTAGGAAACCACCTTTCCCTGACGTTTCCACCGTTCTACATTCCTGCGGCCAAACAGCTCGTATGCCTTCCTCTGGCTGATGAATTCAGGATCATCCTTGTCGGCTTTCAATTGCCTGACAATTCTGGAGGAAAGGTCATTCAGAAATGTTTCGTATGGTATAAGATGGTCCAGAAACTGTAATATCTTCATATGAACCTGATTTGATTTCTATACTATTCGTTTGACCGTAATGGTGTGGTTTTCCCTGTCAGTCCTGGTCTTGAACTGACGGTTATAAATGGCACCAAGCTCTGAAGCCTGTGTACGGACGCTTTTCAAACGTGAAATGGGGAATGAAACGGATTCACCTACTTCAAGGGCAACAAGTGCCGGACGGATTTTTTCTAAGTTTTCAGACATAATTGTTGGATGTTTAATATTTAATGTTTAACTTTGTATTCACCAAATGAATAGGTTACGTCACAAAGTAACGTAAAATGGTTTATATAACCAAATATTTGTTTGATGATTTATTGTTTAAGATGTATTTATTGAAGGAATCGCATGGATAATGACATAAAACACGTGCATGTAGGTCAGGCTATCGACAAAAGACGTAACGAGCTTGGATTGAGCAAATCTGAGCTGGGACGTAAAATAGGTGTACCGCAGCAGCACATAAACCGCATACTGGAAAGGGAGACAATGGAGACAAGCAGGCTTATTAAAGTCAGCGAAGCATTGGACTTCAATTTCTTTTCCCTTTTCTGTCCGAAACAACATAATATATCGGCACATCTTGCAGCCGTTGCCTTGGAGGGAAATGCGAATAACCTGATAGGTGACGCGGAACTTGCTGTACAATTATCCAACGAAAAGAAAGAAACGGAGAACCTGAGGGAAACAATCAAGCTTCTGAAAGAACAGATAGAGAGTCTGAACTCACAAATTTTACGTCTTGATTCAAACCTGAAGGATAAAGATATGATTATTGAACTATTAAAAGAAAGGAGAAAGGAATAAGATATTAATTATTTCATCTGTAGTACCCATACAGATAATTCAATGATTAAAACCATTTTGCAGCTTACCTTTTTTAAGTAATCCATAAAAAGGAAGAGTCCTGAAACTTACAAACTACTTACAAAGCAAAGGAAAGCTACTGATATTCAGATATGAATTAAAGAGGCGCAAGCTGCGATAGAGGAATAAGACTACTTTTTATGTACTATTGCCAAGAATGATAATCACAGACTTACAAATCACTTGCTAAAGTTGCATAAGATTCTGATTATCAATTCTATCTGAAAGTGGCGCAGGCTGCAATAGAGGAAGCATAAATAGTATAAGATAATCATTGATTTAGGCTGTAATGGACTGTTTTTCAGACATTACAGCCTAATTTGTTTTTAGGCGGTTCGTGCATTTGTCTGCAAAAAATGAGCCAAATAAACGGAACTTACATACACCACACATACACCATTTAATAACTTATAAATCAATCTGATATGGCAACATTTAAAGTAGTCGTAAGAAAAAAGAGAGCTGACGGATTTTATCCAGTGTACATTCGTGTTGTCCACCGTTCAAGAATAGTGCACTATGGAGTAATAGGTGCTGTAATGGTCAGCATAATTCTTTATCTATATAAATTGGACAAAAAGATTTGTACAGAGAAGCATAACCAAATACGGTTTCTACGCTTTTTAGGTAGTGTAAAATAAACTGTGTCACGCATTATTTCCTATTAGGAAACTCATCGGTCGGGGAACGGCCAGCGCCAAGGGGCGGGACCACCCGTCCCGACGAGCGTAAAATTACAATAATTTAAACCGGTCTCCAAACTTTATGGCCAGTTGCTGTGAGATTGTAGCCCAATTGGCAAGTGGCATGGTCCACTTCTTCCGTATATTACGGTATGCAAGATAAACCAGTTTCTCAAGGGCTGTATCCGATGGGAACACGCCCTTGTTCTTCGTTACCTTACGGATCTGGCGGTGATATCCTTCAACGGTATTTGTAGTATATATAAGCTTACGGATAGCCGGAGTGTACTGGAAGTATTCGGAGAGTTTATCCCAGTTGTCCTGCCATGACCTGATGACGATAGGATACTGTTCTCCCCATTTCTCTTCCAGCTTGAGGAGTTCATTTTCTGCGGATTCTTTATTTACAGCCTGATAGACACATTTCAAATCCTTCAGAAACTCCTTTTGATTTTTGGAGCCAACATACTTGATGGAATTACGTATCTGATGTACGACACAAAGCTGTACAGCTGTATTGGGATAAACGCTTTGGATGGCGTCAGGAAAACCTTTCAAGCCGTCTATACAGGCAATAAGAATATCTTCGACTCCACGGTTCTGAAGGTCTGTCAGCACACTGAGCCAGAAGTTTGCTCCCTCATTCCTTGATATATACAGCTCCTTATGGCCTTCCTTGTCAATACCCAGCACATTATAGATTGCACGTGTAACCGCACAACCACGTTCATCCGTTACCTTGTAATGGATGGCATCCATCCAGACTATGGGATATACAGAATTAAGCAGTGTATCTCCTCTTTCTGAGATGCTCTCTGCGGTGACGGCCACCTCCCTGAGTTTGAATGCCTTTTCATGAAGAGTGAAAATGGGAGAATTTGTAAGTTCTTTCGGGTGGATTGTCAGTGGATCAAATCCTAAGTAAGTGACTGTGATATGGTCTGCGGCAGACGGGACATTCAATTTGAAAAGCCCTTTCTTGTCTGTGGTGGCATAAGTCAATATTTTCCCTTCTTTAGAATAGGCCACGAGATTTGCGCCGGCAAGAGTTTCTCCGTTGTTTCCTTGCACTTGTCCGGATAATACGGTCTGGGCAAGGGATGGAACGGTGTATAGCAATATAAACAGAATGAATACAATGAAACGCATAAGGCATTCAGTTTATGTCCAGATAATTTTTAGTAGACTGTGTTTGGTGGGTGATATCTTTGCCGCTGGCATCGGTGATTTTAACGATTTTACCTACGCCGGAGACCGCATTTGCCGCAATTTCGGAGTAGGTCTGTGTGGCAATTGATTTACGTAGCTCAAGGTATTTTTTCCGGGTACATTTGACCGCCTCCTTTTCTCCGTTTAACGCTATTGTAGCGTCATCATGAACGGTTTCTATTCCGACGCATGTGAAGTGGAATATCTCCTCCGTATCAGACGCTTCCAGGATCAGACCGGGGAGTCCACCAAGAATATAGGGCCCGTATGGCATGGGAAGTTCCGTGGAGTACCATACGTTCCACGTTCTGCCATAGACCGATGCGATGGCCTGGTAGCACTGGTAGCTGCAAACCGTTTTGGTACTGTCAGTCAGTTCCCAGTGTATGTCGGGCAAATGCTCCTCATACATAAAAAGATCATCCAGTCCCAGTTTATTGATGTAGGTATATGACTCCTTTTCAGGTGCTCCGATAAGTATTTCCAGATTGCTCCTATTCGGATACTTGGATCCGAGCTGCTTGATAGAATTCATGAGGGCGGTAATATCATCGGTCTTTTGCATGGACTGGAAGGCTTCCTCGTGCTTCCTGTGATTCGGATTGTAGAATACGGCTGTTGAACTTCCTATGTCAAGATTCCACCTGTAAGTTTGGGGAGTCTTGTCATACAATGCATGGCAATCATAAGTGATGCGGTAGGTTGCTTTTTCCTGCGCATTTAAAATAAGCAGGGGCAGCCACATAAGTAGAATAATGAAAGTCTTTTTCATGTCTGTTGTATTTTTATGACGCAAATATCCTCAATCTGCTTTACAATCTTGTTCAACGGTTTTTCAACTAGCGTTAATCTCTGTTAATCACAATCAGATAAATAATCAATAAATCCAATCATATAATACACTTATCAATCATTACACAAGCAATAGTATAAAAAATATACTTGGTTATTAAAGTATATTACATATCTTTGTGCACAGAAATATAAAACCCGGTATTTTATTAGAAACAAACAGATTCTATCATTCATGAAAAGATCAACAATACAGGATGCCATGTTTCCCGGTTGCCCGGTGAGAAATATTATGGCAAGATTATGTGACAAATGGGCATTACTTGTTATTTACATTCTGGACAGGTCAGGCAAAAAAAACATGCGTTTTATGGAACTGAAACAACAAATGCCAGATATATCACAGAGAATGCTGACAATGACACTTCGTACATTGGAAGAAGATGGATATATTTCAAGAACCATATTTTCGGAAGTACCACCAAGAGTAGAATACGCTCTTACTGAAAGGACAAAATCATTAAAACCAATCCTTGATTTACTACTCCAATGGTCTGTCGATCATATGGATGATATTATGCGTGACCGTAAAAAAGCTACGCCCATTAATGATTAACAATTCTTACATTCAGTAATAACATATAATGAAAGCAGCACAAATCAAGAAATATTCAAAGGAAATCAAAATTTCCATAAATGACATTCCTATTCCGACACCAAATGAGAATGAGGCTCTTATAAAGATTATATCTGCCGCTGTAAATCCTTTGGATATTCTTCAACTGACCGGAAGTGTAAGGTTGATACAAGATTACAAAATGCCTCTTACATTGGGAAATGAATGTTCCGGTATAGTAGAAAAGGTAGGAAAGGACATCAAAGACTTCCGTGTGGGCGACCGGGTTTATACACGACTTCCTATAAAGAAAATTGGGGCTTTCGCCGAATACGTCGCAGTTGACCATAAAGCTCTATCCAAAATGCCGTCAGGTTATGACTTTATGACTGCTGCAGCGATACCATTGGCCGGTCTTACTGCTTATCAGGGACTTGTAGAAGAACTTGAAGTCCAACCCGGAAAGACATTGTTAATTACAGGTGCTTCTGGGAGTTTCGGACAGATAGCTGTGCCTATAGCAAAATCAATGGGACTTCGGGTGATCGTGACCGGGAACATACGTTCCAAAGAAAAACTGATAAAAATGGGAGTCGACCAATATCTAGACTATAAGAAAGAGAACTACTGGGAAATCCTGACCAATATCGATTATGTCATTGACACCCTGGGCGCAGATGAGTTTGAACATGAGCTGTCTGTCCTTAGAAGAGGCGGGCGGTTACTCAGTTTAAGAACAGCCCCCAACAGGATGTTTGCGAAACGAAATGATTTTTCATGGCTAAAGAGAAGTTTGTTTACACTTGCAGGCAGCAAATTTGATTCGGCAGCCCGCAAACAAGGAAAAGAATACCGTTTCATGTTTGTCCGTTCCAATGGAGAGCAGCTTAAACTAGTTACAGAAATAGTGGAAAAATATCATATAATACCTGATATTGATTCAAGAACATTCTCTCTATCTCAGGCAAATGAAGCACTTACGCTGATGGCCAATGGAAAATTAAACGGTAAAATTATCATTCAAATGTAAGGAGGAATAGAAATGTGCAAGAAATTACCCATACAAATCATAAAGTCAATCAAGGAACGCCATAGTGTCCGTACCTATCAGGACAAGGCTCTTGAACCCAATATCAAAGAAACACTTCAAGATTACATGGACAGTCTTGAAAATCCATTCGGCATGCCTGTAAAGAAATACATGATTGATAAAGAACTGGCTTCCGGAGGAGAAAAACTTGGTACATACGGAATAATTAAAGGAGCAAGTACTTTTCTTGGTATTTCTGTTCCTGATATAGACCTTGCTCATGTAGCTGCCGGATACGAATTTGAGAATCTGATTCTGGAGGCAACGGCATTGGGACTGGGAACTGTATGGCTGGCTGCGACATTCAACAGAGAGGGGTTTGCCTCCGCCATGGGAATTCCCAAAGATGAATTGTTCCCTGCCATTTCTCCTGTCGGGTATCCGGCTACCAAACGCAGTATGACAGAATCTCTTATGAGGACTGCCATGCGGTCTTCAACACGGAAAGAATGGAAGGCATTATTCTATCTGGATAATTTTCAGACTCCTCTCACTAAAAATGATGCCGGCGATTATACAGAACCGCTGGAAATGCTCAGACTTGCCCCTTCTGACAAGAACACGCAACCATGGCGTGTGCTGAAATCGGGTAATTGCTACCATTTTTATGTAACATACAAATCCGGAATCTCAAGAGAGGAAGAAATCATCAAGAGGGTTGATGCCGGCATCGCCTTGTCACATTTCCATCAGACAGTCCTGGAACTTGGTCTGAAGGGATACTTTAAACAAACGGAACCAGGAAATGTCGGGCTTCCTAAGAACACTAATTATATTACTTCCTGGTATACAGAATAAGCAGAATAAAAAGAACAATAAAAGAAAAGCAAAATATGAACATTTATGAAATAAATTTCAGTCCGACAGGTGGAACGAAGAAAGTAGCCGATTTTCTGGCAAATGAATTGAGTCGGGAAATTACAAATATTGATTTGTCAAATAATAACGAAGATTTTCATAAATTCTCATTGACAAATAAGGACATAGCCATAGTTGCCGTCCCATCGTATAGCGGACGCGTACCTTCTACAGCTGCAGAACGCATTTTAAAGATTCAGGGCAATAGTGCAAAAGCAATCATAGTCTGCGTGTACGGGAACCGTGCCTATGAGGATACCTTAGTAGAACTTCAGGACCTTGTACAGCAGGCCGGGTTCTCAGTCATCTCTGCAGTAGCAGCCATTGCAGAACACTCGATAGCACATCGATATGCCACAAACAGACCGGACAAGGATGATTACGCACATTTGAAAGAGTTTGCCGATAAGATCAGTGGAAAACTGAAGAAAAATGATTTTACTACTCCTGTTATACCTGGCAACAGGCCATACAGAAAAGCAGCAAATGCAGGAATTGTTCCCAAACCAACAAGAGCGTGTACTAAATGCGGTCTCTGTGCTTCCAGATGTCCTGTTGGAGCCATCGACAAAAGCAACCCGGCAAAAGTGAACAAGAAAGCTTGCATTTCATGTATGCGCTGTGTCTCTGTATGCCCCCATAATGCGAGAAAAGTCAACGGATTGCTCCTTGCCATCGTAAATATGATGCTCAAGAAGGCATGTACTGTACGGAAAGAATGTGAACTATATCTTTAAAATACGATAAAAACGGTAAAAATAAAATGTCCCGGACTTCTGAAAATGTTTATCAAAGTCCGGGACATTTTTATATCCTCACTTTCTCTTGCAACAAGATTTACCGCAACCGCTCGTAGGCCTTGACCAACATTTCGTCTTTACCGATGGCACGGATTGCCAACCAGTCAAGAATGATGCTGATAGCCGGCAGGCACAAGGTCCACGACGGAGTAAAGCTTCCCACTTCATCGAATGAATACAGAATAAACACGGCAGCCGTCACATAATAACCGATCAGCAGAATAATATTGAATAAAGTCAAGCGGATCTGAAACATACGTTTTCTATAGGCAAATATAGTGACAAGCGACAAGATGGCTACAACCATAAGGATGGCAAACAATGCCCATGGTGCATAATTGGAAACACCCCCGGCGTCAACCAATGCCAGGTTTGTCATTTCATAAATAGCCGTATCCGTATAAAAAGCCCCTACAGGGAAAGACATCATGAGCACCATAAGAATGGCGACAATAAGCAAATAGACAGTCTGAATGCGTTGTATCATAATAAATTAATTTTCAAAGGAACAAAAAAAGAACACAGAAGCGCAATCATCTTCTCATCATCCAAAGAGAAAACACATACATTGCGTCTCTGTGTTCCAACGATATGGTCTTACTGCAATTTTTCTTTTTCCTTAGCCGGATTTCTGTAATATACCTTACCTTCAATGTACTCCTGAGTAGCGATCAGAGTAGGTTTCGGTAATTTTTCATAATAACGAGAGATTTCTATCTGCTCTCTGTTTTCAAAAACTTCCTCCAGGTTGTCGTTATATGAAGCAAACTCCTGTAACTTCTTGGACAGATCGTTCTTCATTTCTACGGCAATCTGATTGGCACGCTTACCGATGATTGCTACAGTTTCGTAGATATTACCGGTATCTTCACACAATTCCATCAAATCGCGGGTAACGGTATTGGTAGGAGCGTTTGTTTTCTTGTAATCCATAATTCCTGTTTAAATTATAACTATAAAATTTGACAATCAATTATTTACATATTTATTGGCGTCTTTAAAGATTTCCTCGACTTCTTTGTTGTATTTGCTGTCGGGAAATTCATTCTTAAAGGCATAATATTCATCAATGGTATCACGCATACGTTCTTCCTTTTTCTCTTCTACACTCTGTCTTGCCATATCATATTTGGCACGCAACACCAGCATGGACAGATCTTCACGCAACTTTGTATAAGGATATTCACGAAGAACATTCTGAGCGGTAACCACACACGCCAGATAATTGTTTCCGGTACTGCTATAAGAACTGTTTCCGGTATACGAACCCAAGTCATAATACAGTTTAGCCGACAGATATTCTTTCTCGACCAACTTATCCTGCAGTTCGAAAATCATATCCTGTGCAACTGATTTACGAGGACTTTGCGGAAAATATTCGATGAACATCTGCAATTCCTGAATAGCTTTGTACGTACTGCTCTGGTCCAAACGGGGTTCGGGAGTGTCCATATATAAAGACTTGCCGCTGAAGAAACGGGCCAGCTCCGTATAGGTTCCTCTCGGATATGTAGTATAATATGTATTGAAATAATGGGAAGCCGTTATATAGTCGCCCTGATTATAGTAGGTCATAGCCAACATATAAAGAGATTCCTCGGCATTGGATGTTCCCTTCATGATTGGAATCAGCTCTTCAAGTATGGTAGCGGCCCTACTGTTCTGCCCTTTGGCAAAATAACTTTTCGCAGCCTCATATTTATACTCGTAATCTGTGCTTTTCAGCACCTTATTGTACTCTCCACAAGACGATAAAAATCCTGCAGAAAGGAGAACCATAACAGCGTACTTTTTCATGTTATTCAATATAGATGTGCAAAAGTACTCTTTTCCAGTGAATAATGCAATACATCCATGTTTTTTAAATAAAATTTATAGCTTCGGGAAAAAGGATAAGAAATATTCCGTAAATTTACTCCCTATATCCAAAAACCATTCATTATTATTTATGAAATTCGAACTGATATCTGACTATAAACCGACAGGCGACCAACCGGAAGCTATCGCCCAACTGACGGAAGGTGTCCTTCAAGGTGTACCGGCACAAACCTTATTGGGTGTGACGGGTTCCGGAAAAACCTTTACCATTGCCAACGTCATCAAGAACGTCAACAAACCGACACTGATTCTGAGCCACAACAAGACCTTGGCAGCCCAATTATACAGTGAATTCAAAAGCTTTTTCCCGAACAATGCGGTGGAATATTATGTGTCATATTATGACTACTACCAACCGGAAGCCTATCTGCCGTCGACCGACACCTACATAGAAAAGGATCTGGCCATCAACGAAGAAATAGACAAGCTCCGCCTAGCAGCCACTTCCGCCCTCCTCTCGGGAAGAAAGGATGTAATAGTCGTATCATCCGTTTCCTGTATATACGGTATGGGTAATCCGGCCGATTTCTATAACAATGTCATCGATATCAAGAAAGGGAAATTACTTGACCGGAACGTATTCCTCCGCAAGCTGGTAGACAGCCTTTATGTAAGGAACGACATTGAACTGAACCGCGGGAATTTCCGCGTAAAAGGTGATACCGTAGACATTTACCTGGCATACAGTGACAACGTGCTGAGAGTCATGTTCTGGGATGATGAAATAGACGGAATCGAAGAGATTGATCCGGTTTCGGGACATCGCATCAGCACATTCGACGAATACAAGATCTATCCGGCCAATCTGTTCATGACAACCAAGGAAAGTACCCTAAGAGCAATCCACCAGATAGAGGACGACCTGACCAAACAGGTGGCGTACTTTGAAGAAATAGGAAAACCTTACGAAGCCAAACGGCTTTATGAACGCGTCACTTACGATATGGAAATGTTACGTGAACTGGGGCATTGTTCGGGTATCGAAAACTATTCCCGCTACTTTGACGGACGTGCAGCCGGAACACGGCCTTACTGCCTACTCGACTTTTTCCCTGAAGACTTCCTCATCGTGATTGATGAAAGTCATGTCAGTGTTCCACAGATACGTGCCATGTACGGCGGAGACCGTGCCCGGAAAGAGAATCTGGTAGAATACGGATTCCGACTGCCGGCTGCCATGGATAACCGTCCGCTGAAATTTGAGGAATTTCAGGAACTGGCCAAACAGGTAATTTATGTAAGTGCCACCCCCGCTGATTATGAGCTGATGCAAAGCGAAGGTGTAGTAGTGGAACAGGTTATCCGGCCTACCGGACTACTGGACCCCATTATAGAAGTACGCCCGAGCATGAACCAGATTGATGACTTGATGGAAGAAATACAGCAACGCATCGAAATGCAGGAGCGCGTACTGGTAACAACACTGACAAAACGGATGGCCGAGGAACTTACCGAATATCTGCTTAACCATGGAATCCGCTGTACATACATACACAGTGACGTAGACACATTGGAACGTGTCAAGATTATGGATGAGCTGCGTCAAGGAATTTACGATGTACTGGTAGGCGTAAACCTGTTACGTGAGGGACTGGATCTTCCGGAAGTCTCACTTGTGGCTATCCTGGATGCCGACAAGGAAGGTTTCCTCCGCTCCCATCGCTCCCTGACACAGACAGCCGGACGAGCAGCCCGCAACGTCAACGGAAAAGTAATTATGTATGCCGACAAAATAACCGACAGCATGAAACAGACAATTGACGAAACAAACCGCCGCAGGGAAAAACAGCTGGCATACAACGAAGCACACGGCATAACTCCCCAACAGATCAAAAAAGCACGGAACAACGTATTGCTTGGCAATACAGAAGAGATTCCTACCGCAGAACCCAAAGCTTATACAGACGCCCCAGAAAAGATCCTGGCTGCCGCCGATCCGATTGTCCAATACATGTCGAAAGAACAGCTCAAAAAAAGTATGGACCGTACACGCAAGCTGATGCAGGAAGCCGCCAAGAATCTAGATTTTATTGAAGCGGCACAATACCGTGACGAACTGATCCGTCTGGAACAGCAGTTCAATGAAAAAAAATGAGTGATAAACGACAAAAGTAACTTATATTACACCTTAATTAATATATTAGATAAACAACCATGACCGAATTTGAAAAAATGCGTAATCAACAACTGGCAGACTGTTCTGATCCGGAAATCAATGAAAGTTTCCGTCACTGCAAGACTTTACTTGCCAAATTCCGGACCATATCCAATTATGATTCCTGTTTCCGCAAAATATTGGAAGATCTGATACCGGGAATTCCTGCCACTTCTGTCATCATGCCACCTTTCTACTGTGACCACGGTAACGGAATACGCCTGGGAGAACATGTCTTCATTAACGCAAACTGCACATTCCTGGACGGAGCCTATATAACTATCGGGAACCATACACTGATAGGACCGAACGTCCAAATCTATACTCCTCAACACCCTATCCCATTTTTGGAACGCAGGGAGAACAAGGAATATGCTTACCCTGTAACAATCGGAGAAGACTGCTGGATCGGCGGGGGAGCGATAATCTTACCGGGAATCACCATCGGTGACCGCTGCATCATAGGTGCCGGAAGCGTGGTGACCAAAGATATCCCTTCGGATTGCATGGCAGTAGGAAACCCCGCCATCATCAAAAAGAAACTAAGCAACCCATAACCCCTGTAAACAAAAAAGACGGGAAGTACCACGACTTCCCGTCTCCTATCTTTTCCGAATATCCGGCTAATTTAATCATTTAACTTCTATTCCTTTGTTATGCAAAGTCAAAGCCATCAAACGCACATAACTAGCATACTGTTCGTCATTCAAAGCCTTCTTCATCAATTTCAAGTTACCGTAAACAGCGGTACGGACTTTTTCATTGTTATCCTTCTTTGAACTGTTGGCAATCTTCATTTGCTCTTCAAAATAGTCGCAAATATCAGCAACTTCATCATTCTGAGTCGCATTCAATTTCAGATACTTGGTCAATTTTTCCTTGTTAATTGAACCATTCCACTTTGTAGTCTTACCTTCACCATCGCTAGCAAATACTGATGCAGAAAACACTAATGCAACTACTAATGTCAATCCTAACTTTTTCATAATACCTAAAATTAATTGTTACCTTAAAAACTTTTTTTACCTCAAAAACTCTGTCAACCTCAAGGTCGACTTCGTATATCCTTTATCTTTTTACCGATGCAAATATAAATATATGTTCTATAACACAAAAACAAAATCATAAAAATCTTTCTTTAAAGGTATCATTTATTGATTTAAATCAATATTAAGCTTCCTTCTTGAACCGATTTGTAATAAAAACGCAATATTTAGGCATATTATTTTGATATTATATGACTATTTGAAACATTTTTCAAGAATCACAGACATTTTTTAACATGATAATCTTCCCCATTCTCTCAATTAACTTCCACAAGACAAGTTTCACCCTCAATAAATGATATTTATAAACAAAAACAGGTTCCCGAACCAATCGGGAACCTGTTTTCATTATTATGATCGAAAAATGATCTCTATTATCCGCCGAAGTTATCATACATGATGGAAGATTCATCAACGCCAAGGCTGTCCAACATAGCGATAACAGACTTCGACATCGGTCCAGGACCACACATGTAGTATTCAATATCTTCGGGAGCTTCGTGATACTGCAAGTAAGTTTCATACATTACCTTATGCACAAATCCCGGAGTATACTTCACACCTGCAGCATCGGCTGCCGGATCCGGACGGTCCAAAGCCAGATGGAAATGGAAATTTGAGAAATCTTTTTCCAGATTCAGGAAATCCTGCAGATAGAACACTTCATTTAATGCACGGGCACCGTAGAAGTAATGCAGTTCACGGTCTCTTGTATTCAGTGTACGGGTCATATGCATAATCTGTGCACGAAGCGGAGCCATACCGGCACCACCACCTACCCAGATCATTTCCTTCTTGGAATTGAAGATCGGATGGAAGTCACCGTAAGGACCACTCATCAATACCTTGTCACCCGGTTTCAGGGTAAAGATATAAGAAGAAGCGATACCCGGATTTACATCCATGAAACCGCTGCGGTCTGGTTTAAACGGAGGAGTAGCAATACGTACAGTCAGCATGAACACATCTCCTTCAGCCGGATAGTTAGCCATTGAATATGCACGGATGGTAGGTTCAGGATTTACACACTTCAATGAGAACAGACCGAACTTCTTCCATGACGGCAGGTATTCATCGCCGATCAATGACTTATCGATATCCTTGTCATAATCCATTGTAAATGCAGGAATCTTGATCTGGGCATAAGAACCCGGGATAAAGTCCATATGAGCCCCCTTAGGCAGCTGAACCTTGAACTCCTTGATAAAGGTTGCCACGTTCTTGTTTGAGATAACGGTACATTCGTACTCTCTTACACCCATTACAGATTCGGGAACCTTGATAGACATATCGCCTTTCACCTTAACCTGACAGCCCAGACGCCAATGGTCTTTCTGCTGCTTACGGCTGAAATGAGAGACTTCGGAAGGAAGGATTTCACCTCCACCTTCAACAACCTGACACTTACACTGGCCACAAGAGCCCTTACCACCACAAGCCGACGGCAGGAATACATTGTTTACAGCCAACGTGTTCAACAAGGTTGAACCTGATTCAACTTCCAACTGGTTTTCACCGTTGATAGTCAGTTTCACTTTACCTGAAGGTACCAAAAACTTCTTGGCAACCAACAGGATGACCACCAGCACAAGAATAGTCACAAGGAATACTCCAATGCTTGCTAAAATAAAATTCATATCCATTGTCTTATTCCTTTCCTTATTAGATATTCAAACCAGAGAAACACATAAATGCCATTGCCATCAGACCTACAGTGATGAATGTGATGCCCAGACCTTTCAACGGAGCAGGCACGTCAGAGTAAGCCATTTTTTCACGGATGGCGGCCAGACCGACAATAGCCAGCAACCAGCCGAGACCGGAACCCAAAGCATAAGAAATGGCATCGCCGATACCACCGATGTACTTAGGATCGGACGGAGCCAGAGTAATACGCTGCTGCATGAACAGAGAAGCACCCATGATGGCACAGTTAACGGCAATCAACGGAAGGAAAATACCCAATGAAGCATACAGCGAAGGACTGAAACGCTCCACAATCATTTCCACCAGCTGAACGATAGCCGCGATAACGGCAATAAAGAGAATAAAGCTCAAGAAGCTCAAATCAATGCCCAGAATACCGTCGGCAGCCAAAACCTTAGTCTGCAACAGGTAGTTTACCGGAAGCGTAACCACCAACACGAAAGTTACGGCAATACCCAGTCCGAGCGCAGTCTTCACATTCTTCGAAACAGCCAGGTATGAACACATACCCAAGAAGAATGCGAAAATCATATTGTCCACAAAAATTGAGCGGACCAACAAACTTATAAAATGTTCCATTTTCTTTCTGTTTAATTAGTGATTACTTTTCCTGCAAATCTTTATTTTTGGCGCGCTGATACCAGATAAGACAAGCAACGATGATAAGTGCCATAGGAGGCATCAGCATCAGACCGTTGTTTACATAACCGATATTCTTCACCGCATCATAATTCAGGATATTGAAACCAAGCAGTGTTCCAGAGCCCAGCAATTCGCGGAAGAAAGCTACAATAACCAGAATCTTGGCATATCCCAGACCGTTACCGATACCGTCCAGACAAGATTCCCAAGGACCGTTTGCCATAGCGAACGCTTCCAGACGTCCCATCAGGATACAGTTCGTAATAATCAGTCCCACATAAACGGACAACTGTACACTTACATCGTAGGCAAATGCCTTCAACAGTTCACTCACGATAGTTACCAGAGCCGCAACAACTACCAACTGTACAATGATACGGATACGGTTAGGAATTGTTTTACGGATCAATGAAATCACTACGTTAGAGAAAGCAGTAATGATAGTCACAGAAAGACCCATTACAATAGCCGGTTCCAGCTTAGAGGTAACGGCCAATGCCGAACAGATACCCAACACCTGCACGGTAACCGGGTTGTTCAGGCTTAACGGAGTAGAAAATACTTCTTTATTCTTAGCTGAAAATAATTTTCCCATTGTTCGTTTTCCTCCTTATTATTTTGACATTAAAAAATTAGTGTACTGGCTCATGCAGTTCTTAAGCATGGCAGCCACACCGTTTGAAGTGATGGTACCGCCGGAAATACCGTCGACTTCGAACTCCGGATTTGCAACTTTACCGTTTTTCACTACAGTCAAGGCTACATTTCCGCCGTCCATAACGTGCTTGCCGGCAAACAGGCTCTGGAAATGAGGAGTGGCGATTTCAGCACCCAGACCCGGAGTCTCTGAAGCATGAGAGAAATAAGTGCCGTATACGGTATTCTTGTCGTCATCCAGTGAAACATATCCCCAGATAGCGCCCCACAAACCGGCACCGAACACAGGAACTACATACTTGGTCTTGCCGTCGATTTCACATACGAATACATGGGCACGGCCGTTTTCCTTGAATTCCTTTTCATAAGCTGTAACGAATTTGCCGTCGTATTCAGTCAGAGAACCGTCGGCAGCCACAATCATGTCAGCTTTTACCACTTTGGCGAACTCGGCCTCAGCATCGGCTACATCTGTAATACCGAGTGAAGAAAGAATCTGTTTCTTGGTGTCGAGTTCTACATTCTTACCCTGGAGGTCGCGCAAAGAAGAGTTCACGAACGCCAGCAGGAATGCTACGATAACAACCATTACCGAAGCATAAATGATAGTATATGAGTTACTATTAGTATTCATTGTATTTCGGTTTTATTTGTTAGACATAGCACGTTTTTCACGACGGGAAATATTATTCTGAACTACAATGTAGTCAATCAGCGGTGCAAAGATGTTCATCAGCAGAATAGCCAGCATCATACCCTCCGGATAACCAGGATTCAATACACGGATAATGATTGCCATTGCACCGATCAGGAATCCGTAAACGAATTTTCCGTTTTCTGTACGTGATGAAGTTACAGGATCGGTAGCCATAAATACTGCTCCGAAGCAGAAACCACCTACACACAAATGTTCATACCAAGGCATCTTGGCCATTGCTGTATCAGGACCGAATTCATTGAAGATCCATCCCATTACAATACCACCTACAAATACAGACAGCATTGTTTTCCAGCTAGCTACGCCACTCCACAACAGAATTACCGCACCAATTGCAATGGCTATTACGCTGGTTTCACCGATAGAACCCGGAATCAGACCAGTTACCATGTCCCATGAGAATGGAGGATAAGCGGTAGCATCGGTAGCTGTAGAAGCTACACCCAACGCTGTAGCTGATGTCAGGCCATCGACCGTTTTTCCCAAACCGAAGATACTGTCGCCCGATACCCATACTGCATCACCTGACATTTTGGTCGGATATGCGAAGAACAGGAACGCACGGGTAATCAATGCCGGGTTGAAGATATTCATACCTGTACCACCGAACACTTCCTTTGCAAAAATTACAGAGAAAGCAGTCGCTACGGCCAGCATCCACAACGGACAGTCTACCGGAACAATCATCGGGATCAGGATACCGGAAACCAGGAAACCTTCCTGAATTTCCTCTTTCTTCCACTGAGCGACAACAAATTCGATACCCAGACCCACTACATAAGAAACAATGATTTTAGGTAACACAGCCAGGAAACCATACACAAACATTTCAATGAAACTGCCTTCGAGTCCTACATGTGTGTAATGCTGGTAACCTACATTATACATACCGAACAGCAATGCCGGTATCAATGCAATCACCACGAGCGACATGATACGTTTGCTATCAATGGCATCGTGGATATGCGTACCTGTCTTCGAAGTCGTATTCGGGACAAACAGGAATGTTTCAAATCCGTCGAATACAGAACGAAGAGCATGATATTTGCCTCCCTCTTCAAAGTTCGGCTTTATCTTGTCAAGATAATTTCTTAATGCTTTCATTTAATTGATAATTCTATTGATTAGTATTAGCACATTTCACGACGGAGCATATCCAGTCCTTCACGAACGATGCGCTGCAATTCCATTTTTGAAGAGCAGACAAACTCACAGATAGCGAAATCTTCCGGAGCAACTTCATAGATACCCAGCTGTTCCATGCGGTCGATATCGCCTGCGATGATTGCCTTGATCAGATATTCCGGAAGAATATCCATCGGCAACACCTTATCATATTCGTTCGACATGATCATGTGACGTTCTCCACCCTTGACGCGGGCGTCAAGTACATATTCTTTCTTCTTGCCCATCAGCCAGCTGAAATAGGAATGGCTGGTACTGAATTCGTTGAAACGAGGCATAATCCAACCCAACATTTCATGGACATCGTTTCCTTCCGGAATAACGGTCACCTGACTGTGGAAAGCTCCCAGGAAACCATTGGCAGGGATCTTCTTGCCAGTCAACACATTACCGCTGATATAGCGCAACTCCTTGCCTTCCGTAACGTTACCTGCAAATACATCGGTCAGCATGGCACCGACTTTCAGCTTGCAATAGGCAGGCTTCTTTACTTCCGAACCTGTAACCGCTACGGTACGGGTCAGGTCTACACGTCCCGTATTGAACAGACGGCCGATGAAGATTACAGCCTGTGGATCGATAGTCCACACAGTTTCACCTTTATTTACCGGCGCAATATGATTGATCTGCACACCCACATTACCTGCAGGATGAGGTCCGTCAAATACTGTAACGGTTACATTCTTAGCCTGTGTCAGGGCTGCAGATTTCTGATTGACACTAATACTCAGGTAAGTCTTGGCCATTTTAGCCAAAGCATCCAGACCTGTCTGGAAATTTGCTTCCTCCCCCTTCAATACAAATTCAAAATCGGGGGCCAGCGGATTCGAGTCAAAGGCAGAAACAAAGATTGCCCTCGGGGCAACCGTCGGATCGGCAATCACATCATACGGACGCTGACGCATGAACGCAAACATACCTGAATCCAACAAAGCAGCCTTGACAGCCGCTCCATCCATTCCAGCTACATTCTTCTTGCCGAATTCCTGGTAATCCTGTTCTTCTGCCGCCTGGACGGTAATGCTCATTACCTTACGGCGAGCTCCGCGCTCTACACTTGTCACTACGCCGCTTACGGGCGAAACAAATTTCACTTCAGGATGATTCTTGTCTATAAACAAGGGTCCTCCAGCCATAACATATTCCTGTTCCTTAACGACCACTTTCGGAGTAACTCCTGTAAAATCATCCGGAACCAATGCATAGAATCCGGGCTCTTTCACAGCAACCACTTCTGCGGCGGCCTTACCTTTCAGGTTTATGTCAAGACCTTTACGTAATTTTATTAAATTAGCCATATCGGGTTATAAAAAATGGTTTTATAATTTGACTGCAAAATTAAAGAAAAAATAAGTGATAAATGCAACACTTTCCGGCTAATTACGGAAATAATTCTTTAAACAGCCGAAAGATATATTCACCTGTCTTGATTTTGTATTACTTTTGTAAAGTATAGTAAGCAAAAAGCCTTTATCCATGACCTTAAAAAGCGATTTTCCATTAAATTAAGCACAATACACAATAGAGACAAACCGTTTTTTAAACTTCAGATTTCGTTTCATCACCTTAATTATATAAACAGACAAGGTGACAGAAGTATTATTGTCTGACAATAAACTTCCATCACCTTATCGTATTATCTATGATTTAAGTCCTATTCTTCGGAAGCGAACATCGGATCCCATGCCGGCAGACGGATCGGTTTCTGCTTCAGGATATCCAAGACCTTATCCGAAACATATTTCTTTTCCACTACCAGACGGAACATGTATTCATTGAACCACTCGTCGGTCATAATAAGATGGCCCTTATAACCGGCCTCGGCTCCCCAACTGTTCTCTACCATCCATTTTTTAGGCTTTCCATCCTTGTCCAGATCGACGGCCATCAAGGTCATGGCATGACTTGATCCGCTGGCAAAAGTCTGTATACGCTGCTTCTTGTCCATTCCGAAAGTAGTACCGAGCAAAGAATCATAATCGAAATTATTCAGATCCAGCGTACCGCGCTTACTGTCCATAAATTTCGCCACATCACAGGAAAAGTACATCATCGTACTGTCCTTGATCGACTTTATGGCCATCTCCTTGATTTCTTCGATCGGCAGATTCACATATGTCCAGTTCTTTCCGTCATAGACATGACGGTCAAAATCTATTTCATAACATTTATAGAATTCACGGCTGGGATCATTCATCAGCATCACATAACCGTTCTTCAAATCATTTCCTAGGAATTCCTTATAGAAAGACTGTGGAGTATATTCTTTCGTCACTCCCTTGACTGTCCATGTAAAATGTTCTACAGGCTCACCGAAAGCCAGAGCAAGCATATGATAAACAGTACATAACATATCGGTCTTTGTCTTGGCCAATGCGTTTTCCTTTGCACCTTTGGCTGCGTCGTCACGCAACTTCAGGCCGAACTCTTTCAACTTCAAACCAACCAGACGGCTGATCTGGGAAGTATTTTCACTGGAATATGTTTCAGGCATGACTGCAGCCGGCACAACCCCGTATTTTTCAATGATATCCGAAATTCCAGTAAACTGTCCGCCGTCATTGATCGGATTACGGAACAGCCATTCTACCATCTTGTCATCCATCGGTTTCTCACGGGTATCGATGATTCCCTGCAAGAACAGATTTGCCTTTTCAAGCTGGTCATAAAAGAAACAATAGTTCTGTGAGAATTCCATATCGTCAATGCCATACTTCGCCATCATCTGGGCACGTAGCACATTCAGACCGGTAAACAGCCAGCATCTGCCCGACTGTTGCTGGTCGGTAATACCATGAGAAACTACTTTATCCGAAAAATGAGTATCGAAGTTAGCCAGGTTTTCATGATTCTTGGCCAATACGGCAATACTTGTCCCCGCCATCGCATTATAAATGGCTTTATCGGCGGCGGTATGTTTATAACTGCTTTTTATCTGACTCAGCATATCTTGCGAAATACCTCCCTGCTGGGCCTGTGCCGAAAAAGCCATAGCCATCAGGCACATCAATGTCACACTTTTCTTCATCATTTTCTGTCCTTTTAAAAAATATTGCGTCAAAAATACGAAATCAGATTCATTTTTTCAACATATCCCAGCATAGATACCCTCCCTTAATTAAAAATAATGAAATTCCTTGTCCAAATATCTGATACTTCCGGCGATATTTGTAATTTTGATTAATTTTTGGAGAAAATACATGAGCAAGTTCAACCGCATAAAACATATTACCCGGTTTGCAATTATCCTGATGCTGGTTTTCTATTTCGGGATAATTGCCATATTGAACATGCCTTTCATCCAAAACAGAATAACACGGCTGACTGCCAAAGAACTCGGAAATCTGTTACAGACGGAGGTCAGCATCGGCAATATTGACTTGGGTCTCCTCAACCGTATCATTATACAGAACGTCAACATAAAGGACAGACAAAATAAGGATATGCTGAAGATTTCACGCCTATCCGCCAAGTTCGAAATATCATCCCTCCTGCATGGCAAGATACGCATCAACAGCATCCAGCTGTTCGGCCTCAACGCCCAGCTGAACCGGCCTGCCCCGGGAAAAGAAAGCAACTTCCAGTTTATCATCGACACATTCGCTTCGAAAGACACTGTAAAGAAAGAATCGGATATAGACCTGCGTATCAATACCATACTGGTCCGCCGCGGCCAGATCCATTATAATTTGCTCTCCTCTGCCAAAACGCCTGGAAAATTCAATAAGGACCATCTGAATTTCAACAACATATCAATGACCCTTTCGTTGAAGGCCTTGACCGCAGATTCCATCAATGCCCAAGTGAGGAGAATGAGCTTCAACGAAGAAAGCGGATTCAGGCTGAAAAAACTGGCGTTACGCTTTACGGCAAACAAAAAAGGCATGAAACTGACGAACATGGAACTCCAGCTTCCTGACACCCAGCTTTCCATCGATACGTTACAGGCAACCTATGACAGTATCCCTACATCGATCCGACTGGACCGGAATATCCGGTATGCAACCCAGCTCCAAGCCCGCATCACTCCGAGCGACCTGTCATGTTTCGTTCCTGCCCTGAAGGACTTTACCAAACCTATCGATATCAAGGTTTCCATCGAAGGACAAGGGAACCGGACCGAATGTACGGAATTCTACCTTTCCAATTCCGACCGCTCAATGCTGGTTCAAGGCGAAGGGATGGCCAACCATTGGAATAAAACCGATGAAATGTATCTGTTCGGCAAAATAACCGAGATGCATGCCAATACCGACGGACTTTCCTGGCTATTGAAAAACCTGACAGGAAACAATGATATTCCAGACATTCTGGAACGGGTACAATATATCCGCTTCAAAGGGGATATATCGGGCTACCTGCACCAACTTACTACACACGGTACTCTGGAATCGGGTGTAGGTGACCTTTACGCCAACGTAACCATGTATGCCGACCCGGCCACTTCCCGCCGTTCCTATTCCGGAAAAATTTCAAGTCCTGAACTGGACTTGGGAACCCTGTTGGATAAAGACAATACATTCGGAAACGCCAACTTCGATCTGGAACTGGAAGGTTTCCAATATAAAAACGGAATGGCAGAATCGTATGTAAAAGGAAGTATACCATCCATTACCTACAAGCAATATGAATATAAAAACATCCGACTCGACGGGAAATACACCCCCGGAGGATTCAACGGAAAACTTACACTGAATGACGAAAATGCCAGTATTGACATCAACGGATCATTCGCTACCCGCCAGGCTGTACCCGACTACAATCTGACAGCTATAGTCCGTCATTTACGCCCACATGCCCTGAACATCAGTAATAAATATGAAAATACAACCATATCACTCAAACTGAACGCAAATTTTCAAGGCCATTCCATCGATGATATGGAAGGAGCTATAGACATCGACAGCCTTACACTTGCTGCACCCGATTCAACAAAATCATATTTCCTCAAGAACCTGAACATTACTGCCGACATTGATCCGAATGGTCAGAAACAGGTAGACATACACTCTTCGTTCATGAACGGTTCCATAAAAGGAAACTATTCATACAAGACCTTACCGGCCAGCATATTCAAGACAATGCAGATATATATACCGTCACTGTTGGACTACGACAAGAAACTTCCCGAAACAAAAAACAATTTTGATTTCCAGTTCCAGCTTGATGATTCCCAACTGTTCTCCAAAGTGTTGGATATACCCCTTGACATAGAAATGCCTGCAACATTGGCAGGATTTTTCAACGATAGCCAAAACAAGGTGCATATCAGGGCATATGCCCCCCAATTCACCTATAACGGCTCTTACTATGAAGGAGGAAATCTGCTTTGTGACAATAATGGAACGGAGATGCAATGCCAGATCCGTACAAATAAGAAACTGGCAAAGGGGGCTATGCTGACCCTGGCAATAAACGCTATAGCCAAGGATGACAAACTACAGACAACTGTAAACTGGGGAAACAATACAGAATCGACATTCAGCGGTGAACTGAAAACCGTTGCCCGCTTCCTGAAATCCGAATCACACGGAAAGATTGCCACCAATATAACCGTTCAGCCAAGTGAAATCATCCTGAATGACAGCATATGGAAAATCCACCCATCGGAAATCCATATCGATAAAAACATCATCGACATTCAGGACTTTCATTTCGAGCATGGCAACCAATTCCTGAGGGCCGACGGCAGAATCGGTAAGGAAGAAAACGATTCCTGTATGGTAGACCTGAATAATATCGACCTCCAGTATGTACTCGACATAGTGAACTTCCATACAGTCAAATTCAACGGGCTGGCTACCGGACGCGTACATCTGCGGCATATTCTTGATAAACCGGTCATGTATACACGACTGGACGTGAAGGATTTCCGCCTCAACGATGCATTGCTGGGCCAGGCAGATATCCATGCCCGATGGGACGAAGAGATAGGTGGAGTCCGGTTATCAGCCGACATGCATGAAAACGGAGGGTATACTACCAAAGTTGATGGCTTCGTATCCCCCAAAATGAAGGGACTGGATCTGCATATCCAGGCGGGAGGGACACAATTGGCTTTCCTCCAACCGTTCATCAGCGGAATTTTCAGTGACATGAAAGGACGTACATATGGAAATGTCCGGCTTCACGGACCATTTGCCGCTATGGATCTGGAAGGAGATGTACGGGCAGATGCCAGCATGAAGATAAATATCCTGAATACGTCCTTCAGGGCACAGACGGACTCAGTCCATATCACTTCCGGCTATTTCGGATTCAACAATGTCAGGCTGACAGATCCGGAAGGACATACCGGATATGTCAACGGAAATATCCGACACACCAAACTCAAGAACCTGATGTACCAGTTCCAGTTCGATACCCGTAACATGCTGGTTTACCATACAGAAAAAGAAACACCCGATTTCCCGTTCTACGGACAGATCTATACAACAGGGAACATCCGACTGAGAGGAGGGAACAATACATTAAGCGTTGACGGAAACGTCCGTACCGACAGAGGCACCACGTTTACATACGTAACGGCAACGGCTGCGGAAGCTACCAGCAACCAGTTCATCACCTTTGTCGACAAGACTCCACGCCGCAAACAGGATCTGCTGCATACCGAACTTTATCACCACCTGAACAGACAGGAACAGGAAGATGAAGACGATACTCCAATCGACATGTATCTCAACCTGCAGATAGAAACCACCCCCGAAGCAACCATGCGTATCATTATGGATCCGGTTGCCGGCGATAATATCTCGGCCAAAGGAACCGGAAACCTACAGATGAATTTCTACAATAAAGGTGAATTCCAGATGTTCGGTAACTACAACATCAACGAGGGGATTTACAAAATGAGTATACAGAATGTGATACGTAAAGACTTCATACTGCAGCCGGGAGGTATCGTATCCTTCAACGGAAACCCGAAACAGGCCAACCTGAATGTCCAGGCAGTCTATACCGTCAATTCAGCTTCTCTGAATGACCTGGTGGCCGATGCATCCAACAGCAAAGGGACGGTCAAAGTCAACTGCCTGATCAACATGTCCGGAAACCTGACGGCCCCTAGCCTCTCCTTCGGCCTGGAATTACCGACTGTAAGCGATGAAGACCGGGAGCTGGTACAAAGCCTGACAAGTACAGAAGAACAGATGAATACCCAATTCATCTATCTGTTAAGTATAGGCAAATTCTATACTTACGACTATGCCAATAACAGTACCCAGTCCGACGCAACCAGCTCACTTGCCTTCAGTACCCTTTCCGGACAGCTCAACAACATGTTGTCGCAGGTAATCAACAGCCAGAACTGGAATATCGGAACCAATCTGAGCACAGGAGAAAAAGGATGGACCGATGTGGAAGCCGAAGCTATCCTGTCGGGAAGACTGCTCAATAACCGACTGATCATCAACGGAAATTTCGGTTACCGGGATAATCCGATGAGAAATACTAACTTTGTAGGAGATTTCGAGGCAATGTGGCTGCTGACCAAAAACGGTGACCTCCGTCTGAAAGGATATAACCAGACCAACGACCGTTACTTTACCAAATCAACCCTTACTACCCAAGGTATCGGCCTGATGTACAGTAAAGACTTTACCAGCTGGCGTGAACTGTTCGACTGGCTTCTGTTGAACCGACGGAAAAACAGACCGACAGAAGAGCAGGATGACCAGCCCGCAGCCCAACAAAAAAGAGAAAAAGACAAGAACAAATAATCAGAAAATGAAAAATTACTTTTTACCGGCCGAATGGCATGCCCAAAGCTACATACAGCTAACCTGGCCACATGCAGAAACCGACTGGGCCTATATGCTTGAAGAAGTAGAAACATGCTTTCTGCAGTTAGCCCGTGAGATAGCGTCACGACAACCATTGTTGCTGGTTGCACCGGCTTTTCCCAAAGCTCTGGAAAATGTGGAGTATAAAGAGAATATACATTTCGTAAGTTGCCCCACCAATGACACCTGGGCCCGGGACCATGGATTCATCACGCTACTTGAGAAAGATACGGAAAAACCTCTCCTGCTCGATTTCTGCTTCAACGGATGGGGAATGAAATTTGCTGCCTGCAAGGACAATCTCATCAATACGAACCTCTATCAGAGCGGACAAGTAAAGGGTGAATACATTAACTGCCGTAATTTCGTACTTGAAGGCGGATCCATTGAAAGTGACGGCGAAGGGACACTTCTCACCACGGCACCCTGTCTGCTTGCTCCCAACCGTAACGACACCATGGACAGGGAATCAATAGAACAATACCTGAAAGAGCGATTCAATTTAAAGCAGGTACTTTGGATCGAACATGGCTATCTGGCCGGAGACGACACCGACAGTCATGTCGACACACTTGCCCGCCTTTGTCCAGACAATACAATTGTCTATGTCCAATGTAAAGACAAGAATGACGAACATTACCGGGAACTTCATGCAATGGAAGAACAACTGCAGACATTCAAGACTCCCGAAGGAAAACCATACAGACTTCTTCCACTTCCGATGACAGATGCCATATATGATGAAGAAGGGAAACGCCTACCGGCCACATATGCCAATTTCCTCATCATGAACAATGCGGTGCTCTACCCTACCTACAGACAACCGGGAAAAGACAAAGAAGCCGCCCGCATACTTGCCATTGCTTTCCCTGACCGGGAAATTGTCGGAATAGACTGTTGTGCCCTTATCAAACAGCATGGTTCACTCCATTGCGTCACAATGCAATACCCTAAAACTGTAAAACCGTAAATAAAAAATAATATGAAAAGAGTAATTCGCACAGGCATCGTACAGCAATCATGTACGAATGACCTGAAAATGAACCTGGAAAAACTTCACCGAAACATAGCATCCGTAGCACAGGCCGGTGCACAGCTGGTCGTACTGCAGGAACTTCACAATACCCCTTATTTCTGTCAGACAGAAGACACCAACCTTTTCGATCTGGCAGAACCTATCCCCGGCCCTTCAACCGGATTCTATAGCGAAATAGCGGCTGCCTACCATATTGTACTGGTAACTTCACTTTTCGAACGCCGCGCTCCGGGACTTTATCACAATACCGCTGTAGTGTTCGATACAGACGGAAGCATAGCCGGAAAATACCGGAAGATGCATATTCCGGATGATCCTGCCTATTATGAAAAATTCTATTTCACCCCCGGCGATCTTGGCTTCGAACCGATCGAGACATCTCTCGGAAAACTGGGTGTACAGGTCTGCTGGGACCAATGGTATCCGGAAGGAGCACGTCTGATGGCACTGAAAGGAGCCGAACTTCTTATCTATCCGACCGCTATCGGATGGGAAAGCACAGATACACAAGATGAGAAAATGCGTCAGCTGGGAGCATGGGTGACCGTACAACGCGGACATGCCGTAGCCAACGGACTGCCGGTCATTGCTGTCAACCGTGTAGGACTGGAACCGGATCCTTCCGGACAGACCAACGGCATCCAGTTCTGGGGAAACAGCTTCGTAGCCGGCCCTCAGGGAGAGATTCTGGCCCAGGCCGGCAACCTGAAAGAAGAGAACATGGTGGTAGATATAGATATGGACCGTTGTGAGAATGTCCGCCGCTGGTGGCCTTTCCTGCGCGACCGCCGTATCGATGAATTCAGTAATCTGACCAAACGTTTCATCGACTGATATCATCGTATGAATATGGAAAATCCCCTCACTTCTGCAATCATTGTCCCTATGCAGAAGTAAGGGGATTCTTATTCTTTCCTTTTCACATTGTTACCGGCTTCTCCAGAAACTCGGAGCAAACATCAGCAAAATGCCGAACAGTTCCAGACGCCCTATCAGCATGAGGAACGAAGAGACCCATTTGGCAGCGTCAGGAAGAGCATTCCATGAAAAAGCCGGTCCGAAATCATTCAGTCCGGGCCCTACGTTTCCGATACTCGATACCGCTATACCGAAAGCATTCCCCATATCAAGACCTATAAACATCAGGATCAGCCACCCCACAAAAATACACATCAAATAAAATAAGGCAAATGTAGTCACGGTGGAAATGGTATGTTGTGACAATGTCTGTTTGTTCACTTTAATCGGTAACACGGCCCTCGGATGGATCAGCCGGTTGAATTCGTTCTTTACATTCTTAAAGACAATCAGTATACGCAAATTTTTCATGCCCCCGCCTGTCGAACCGGTACAGCCACCGGCTATCATCGTATAAATCAGCAGCAGCCAGGTAAACTGAGGCCACATATTATAATCGTCTGTGGCGAAGCCACATGAGGTATGGATGGACGAAACCTGAAACAAGGCCCTACGGAAAGCCAGTTCGACTCCATAATCATTTCTGAAAACCAATGCAACAGTTATCAGCAAAGTAACGATACCTAAAGATCCAAGGTACCATTTCAATTCACCGTCCTTGAACAGATGACCGAATTTCCCTTTCAGACACATGAAATAAAGCGTAAAGTTAGCGCCCGAAAGAATCATGAAAATCGAAATGACATATTCTATATACGCAGAATTCCAATAGGCCACACTCGCCTGTTTGGTAGAATAACCGCCGGTAGCGGTTGTTGCAAATGCATGACACACAGCATCAAAAAGATTCATTCCCCCCAACATCAGCAAGATTGTTTCGGCCACGGTCAAAATCAGATAAACCGACCATATCAACTGGGCCATTGTACTGATTTTCGGATGAATCTTATTATGCTGTACTCCCGTAGCCTCAGCTGAAAACAAGACCTGGTTTCCCACTCCGAAAATCGGAAGCACCGCAATGGTAAAGAACACGATGCCGAGTCCGCCTATCCATTGGGAAAAACATCGCCAGAATAACATTCCATAAGGTAACGCCTCAATATTATCCAATATAGTGGCTCCCGTAGTCGTAAATCCCGACATGGTTTCAAAAAAGGCATTGCTCACAGAAGGAATATCCCCGCTGAGGTAAAAAGGCAACATTCCGAATACGGTAAAAAGCAACCAGGTGAAAGCCACGATACAGTAGCCGTCGCGCCTTCCCAGACGATTTTCGGCATTTCGTCCCAAAACAAGGAACCCGCAACCCACTGCTGCCGTAATTAAAGTCGTATAGATAAAATAAATATATTCCAGTTCCCGATAGCATAAGGATACACCTGCACAAATCAGAAACATAATACATTCAATAAAAAGCAGAATACCCAGAATACGGAAAATCATCCTACGGTTCAGCAGACTGTTTTCCCTGTTCCCCCCTAAATAGACATTCTTATTTATATTTATATCCGTTTCCATCTTTTCACTAATAGTTTATGCAAAACTAATCAAAAGATAGGACTTGGAAGCCTTTTTACCGACAAATATCCATTTCAACCGTCCAAGATGCGGTACATTCCGAAATTTTATGTAATTTGCAGGAGATTTGTAAAATTTCATTTATTTACTTGGATAGACTTATATACTATGAGTAAACTCAAACTGAACCTGATCAAAGCACTCACTGGTATTGATGTTGAACAATTGCAGAATGACAATGAGAATCTGCTGATCAAGAACCAACAACTTGCAACAGACATCAGAGATGCCAACAAAGATGTTTCCTATAACAAGACACATCTTTCCGAAACTCAAGAAGAACTGGCAAAAGCCCAAAGCGAAATTACCCGTCTGCAGACATCTGTATCCGGATTCCAACAGGAAATTTCCCGCCTCCAGAATGAAATATCCAGTCTTCAGTCGGATAAAGAAGAAAGCCTGACCAAACTGCAGCACAGCACGGAAGAAACGGCTTCACTGGAAACTACCGTCAATCGTCTTACCGGGCAGTTACAGGAAACGGAACAGAAAATCAGTGGACTGACAACAGATAAAAGCGGACTGGAAAAACAGATACAGGATCTCCAACAGCAACTCGAAGAAAACAGACAGAAAATTCAGAATCTGTTACAAGAGAAACAGCAGCTTACGGAAGAAACAGCTTCATTGAAACAAAATTGTGAAACACTTGAAAAAGAAAGAACCGATTTAATACACAAAATCGAGGAATCCGACTCCAAACTTCAGGAACTGAGCGATTCATATGCGGCACAACAAAAGGATAACCAGCAGTCGCAAACAGAATTACAGCAGCAAAAACAGGCCAATGAACAGTTACAGGCCGACCTTGACAACCTGAAAGGCCAAATAAAGGACCTGCAGACCAGCTATGATAATCTGGAAGCTGAAAAACAGAAACAGGCCGAAAACAGCAAGCAACTGGAAGAGAATTACCGGCAACTGCAGGAAGATAACAGACAACTGCAGGAAACATTGTCTGCACAACAGGCTTCAATCGAAGAAATCAGTGCCGACAAGGAGAATGCCTTAAAGGAACTCCAGAACCTGCAAAAGAAACATACAGAATGGGAAAACGAAAAGGCCGGACTGATGGAACAGAACGCAATGCTCCAGAAACAGATTTCTGAAATGCAGCAACAGGCGACTGAAAACCAGGAACCTTCCCCCAACGTACAGAAACCGGAACCTTCCACTGTACCTCAAGAGGCACAAAAGGAAAAAGAGCCGGAAACCACAGGCAATATCCTGGAGGACTACCAGAAAATGAAAGCCAAACTGGAAGAAAGTACGCTGCATCATCCTTATACCCGGATAACGACAGAGCCCGACGGATCGCAGTTCATTTTCGAATCAAAAACCCTGCAACTCAAGGCCGAGCTCTTTATCTGGGGAGTTGAAGGCAAGGAAGTGGTTCTGGACGATGTCCATTTCATACCTTATAATGAAATAGCCGATATTGAAGGACTTGAAACACCTTTTTCTACAGAAACCCTGGACTGTAACTTTTCTGATGAAGGGAATGGAACGGAAGTAGCCGAAACATTGTTGATGAGCATCTGCAGTTACCGCCCTATCCAGATAAGTTACCACGACAAAAACGGACGGATCTATAACCGCAACTTATATTGGGTCAGTTTCCTTCCAGAAAACGGGAACAAGATCCGTCTGCCGTATGAAGGTCTCTTCCATGATATGTTCAATGACAACATTGATGCCGACCATATCATAGCCATGTGCTCCCATTATCCGGACCCGAAGATCTTCATCATCAACCAGATACAGTCCATACGCATTTTCGATGCCTTTGTGACCGACCAAAGAGGAATCAATGCCCTGATTGACGGATTATGCAGTGCTCTGCTGGCATCCCAATCCGAAGCGGCCGAACTGATCTATCAATGCCTGCCCGAGAAATTCAGGAAACTTCCTGCCGTAGTCGCCAACCGGGCCCATTATAAAGTGATAACGGGCGACTATGAAGAAGCGATGGAACTGTATATGTCTATCGACCCGAAAACTCATGTGTCAGAAAACATGACTTGGGAAATGGCCAATGCAGCCGATTTCGATGACCTCATCCGTCATAATATAGCTGCCGAAGCTTTTATACAGCTGAAAGAGGCACTGGGCGAGCAAGGCTGGAATCTGGAATAAAACTATTCCCGATACAGATTAAAAATAAAAAAAGCTGTTCCTGTCTTTTATGGCAAGAGCAGCTTTTTCCGTGTCAGAAATTTCCGCCAGAAGAAAACCTAGTATCGGTAAAATGCAGGAACTGGCAAATGCATTCCTGCCATAGTCAGGCCATTATCCTTTGCATACTGCAAAAAATATTTGCGTGATTCCACAGCTTCCTGCTTATCCATATCAAAAGCCGCACAGATTTCCGGATGTACCATCTGTAAAGCCGCACCGTGCATCAAATCACCCGTTACCAGCAGTTTACCGGTTTGAAAGACCGTATGTCCCGGTGTATGCCCCACAGCCTTCAAGGCTACCACTTTACCTGGCAATGTATCACCGAACTCAAACAGATGCAAACGTTCCTTATAAGCTTCCATGGTATGCACCACCTGTTCTTTCTGGTCGGCGGGCATCTTCATCCATCCGTCATATTCAGCTTTGGCTGCATATACTTCGGCATTAGGGAACACTACGCTGTCTCCCTTCATCATACCACCGATATGGTCTCCATGGAAATGGGTCAGATAGATATACTTGATATCGGCAGGAGATATACCCAGGGATTTCAGTCGTCCCAACAAACGGCTGTCCCCGGCTCCCATTCCCGTATCGAACAGAATCCTGACACCTCCGGCCTTCACCAGAAACGTGCTTATAGAAGAAGGTATTCCGTTCTGGAGTCCCAGACTGTCAATCAACTGGTCTGAAGCGTCGGCAAACAACGTTCTCGGCATCAGACGATCTTCAGCATTATCCTGTATCCATGTCGCTTCCACATCACCCAACTGAATGGTCTTGATTCCGCTGTCTGTCACCTGTACACTGTCACTCATCTTGTCAGATTTTGCCTGTTTCCCTGCATTTCCACTACACGCCGACAAGGCTAACAGGAACAGCCCGGCCAGCGCCCAACTTGTCTTTCCTTTCATACGCATTGATTTATAGTATTATACATAAAGTTTATAAAGCCTTTTTCTTATAGAGAGTCTCCCACCATTGAGGATCGTCCTGCAGCCATTTGGCAAACCACGCAAAAATGGTATTCTGCCACTGCACACGTTTGTTGTAATCCACAATATGGTGATCCTGTCCCTCTACCACAACAAATGCAGTCTCCCGGTTCAACAGCTTCAAAGCCGTGTACATCTGGATACTTTCACCAATCGGCACATTATGGTCTACAGATCCATGAAGGAACAATAACGGTGTATGGATCTTATCGGCATTGAACAGCGGGCTATGGTCAACAAACAGTTCCTTGTTTTTCCATGGATAACTGTTGGCAGCCGAAACCTCACTATAGGAATATCCCCAATAACCTTCCCCCCAATAGCTGGTATGATCACTGATTCCCGCATGTGAAATAGCTGCTGCAAAGATATCCGTTTTGGTCTGCAGATACTGGGTCATGAAACCACCGTAGGAAGCACCTATACAACCTATCTTCTTTTCATTCACGAACGGATGCTCCAACACGAATTTTTTGGTCCCTTCTATGATATCATCGGCCACATAATCTCCGAAGGTATTGACATGACGTGCCGAAAACTCCTGTCCGAAACCGGTAGCTCCGCTCGGTTCGACCACATAAACTACGTACCCCAAAGCAGCATAGGCATGATGCGGATAACGGCTTTCAAATGTACGACTGGTCGGACTGCATCCTCCATAATAGTTCACAATCATCGGGTATTTCTTTTCCGGATCGAAATGAGGCGGCAGATAATAACGTCCGTAAATCGTATCTCCCCTTGAATTGACAAAATTCCAGGCTTCACATCTGCCCAGTTCCACATTCTCCAGTATATCCTTGCTCAAATCTTCCTGTAAGCTCACCTTATTGTTCTTCAGGTTTACGGTATACATCCGGTGGGAGTTCGAAGCGCTCACACCATAAAAAGCCATATACGGCGACTGGGTAGCTACCGAATAATCCATCACCAGATCCTCAGGAACTTCAATCCGGGTTATCTTCCCGTTTTCCGGATTCATCCGATATAACGAATAATAGTCTCTGTTTTCTGCCGTAAAATAAATCCGGTCATCACTTCTGCTCCATACCGCACGCTGTACACTCGGATTGAAATCACAGGTAAGCGGTGTCACTTTCCTATCATCCAGATTCATCATGAAAAGCTGGTAATCGAACATGCTCGGAGTCTGCCCCTCACGCACATTCTTACCGATACCTCCCAACGCCTCCGGACTGCCTGTTATCAGGATTTTTTCAGCATCCGGCGAAAAAGAGGCATTTGCAATGAAACCATCCTTATCTACCAACAGCTCGGCATGCAGTGAATTTACATCCAATTTATACAAAGAGAACAGCGTGGTAGGACGGGCTCCCATACGCTGTGAAGTCACCATAACCAGCAACGATTTCCCGTCGGCCGATATATCGGTTGCAGTCACATTCCGGTAACCGAATGTAAGCTGCTGTATCAGACCCGACTTCAAATCAAGCTTCGCCAGATAAGTACGGTTCCTCCACCCGGGCTGCCGGTCATCAGGCTCAACAATCTCATATATTTCCTTTTTCTCCTTAGGACCCTCCTGCACCATTGTAAAAAGCAGATAATCCTCGGTCGGGGCAAATTCAAAACGTCCGTCCGGCAAATCCCTTACAATAACTTCTTCAGTACCATCCAACGGACTGACGACTACCAGTTCATTGCCGGCAATGCCTTTACGGGTATAGTAATATTTGCAGGAACGTGGCATCCAATGCAAGGTTTCCGCACGTTCGGCCACTATTTTCCCGGTTGACAACTCCGTTACACGTGATGAAGCAACCGTTTTTCCTCCCGTAAAAGTCGTTGTATATGCCGATATCAAGTATTTCCCGTCGGCCGAAACTTCCACACCCGAAAAACGCTTACCATTCAATACATCGGTCAGAGTATACATACGTTTACCGTCCTTACGGATACTAAACACTTCATCCCTATCACTTTCCAGACTTACTTTCGGGTGTTCCGGACGTCCGGGTACAGAAAGAAACTTGACCACAACCGGATGAGTTCCCGGTTCAAGGCTCAGATCCAGATTCTCCTTCAACTCCCCGTCCACATAAACCTGATAAGACTTGACACTGTCTACCGACAGCTTCACCTTCCCGTAACGGTGGTTTTCCAAAGTAAAGCTTATCAGATGCAGGGCATATCCTCCACCGGAAACAGGCAATGACCCGGCCGAGATTTCTGCAGCCCTGTCAATCCCCGTCCACGACAACGGTGTCTTCAGCAAATCTTCCTCCGACCATTCCTTTGAATCAACATTCACACTGTCCACCTCAAAAGGCTTCTGGACAGGATACGGCCCCATATACTTGAACAGCGTAACATCCGTATGTCCGGCATGGAGCAACATTCCCCAGCATAAAGAACATAACATCAACAATTCCTTTTTCATTTTGCGATATATCTAGATTTCATCGATACAAAGATACAAAATCCAATAAAAAAACTACCTTTGTAAAGAATCTATAATCTATTACCAATTATCACTACTGTCCACTAAAAATGGACAAGGTTAAAAATTAAATAAATTCGATTCACTTGAATCATATCGGTCTTTGACATTTTTGAAATTCGATTTGTCAAACAAGTCACTGAGATGTGTTTTGTCAGTTAGAGAAATTCCGAGAATTTGGAGAACTTCATAGATGCTGCGTTCTAATTTCATATCGTGTTGGACTATTGCTACTAGGCAGTAAGTGATTATCGCACAATAGATTTGTATGCGTACAGCGTTTTCCGATGTTCCCCAAAACTTCTTAATTCTGAGGTGTTGTTTTATCCATTTGAAGAACAGTTCAACACTCCATCTGTTTCGATAAAGCGATGATATTAACTCCGCAGATGCATTAAGATTATTCGTCAGAAAGATGTATCGTGTACCGTCTTCAGGATTCTCAACGATGAGTTTTTTAAGTTCTTCGGGGTACTCCTTAGAACTTTTATAAACCGTAAAGCATCCGATTACATCCGAAACTACACCTTCCGGCAATCTTCGTTTCCAGGTTTTAGGCTTGATCCGTACATTTGTTTTGGCTCGTACAACGAAGAAAGCGCCTATACGATTTATTGTATTAAGGTTGCTGAAATCGTTATACCCTCGGTCGAATATGTAATGCGCTCCTGATTCGTATGGAATCTCAGACATAGCCTTTGAATCGTGAATATTGGCAGATGTAATATGCACAAATGCAGGTACTTCCGCCTCAACATCGTAGAGCGTATGCAACTTTATTCCGCCTTTATGTTTGCGAAATTTAGCCCACTCAAACACTGACAGGCACAGATCAATCGTTGTAGAGTCAAATGCATAAACATGACCGTCAAGTTCGAATATTTTATTGATTCTACGCTTGCGAGCCTCGGCAATCATGAATGTTGCGTATTCTTCGAAGATGCGGTAGTTACGTTGCTCATTAGCCTTACTAAGATTGCTCCGAGTTACAGACTTCCCGATTCCTAGATGGTAAAGTTTTCCAGCATGAGCTTCCATAGCCACAATCAAATCTCTGAGACTCTCTCGATTAGATAGCTGACCGAACATCATCGTAAGTAGTTGATTCCAACAGGTATAGCTTTTGATATATTTATCGCCTTCATACTTTGTAACGATACGATTGAATTTACTTCGGTCAAGGAACTTAACTAATTGGGCAAAAATATATGGGTCTTTATGCATAACGGTCTGAAAATTACCACAAAAGTAAATTCAAATCCGTTCTCTCCAAAATCCCCTATAACAAATTGAATTTCAATAATTTCAAGGAACTTCTATGATTTTTTAGTGGACACTAATGACCAATTATTTATTATTATGATCTACAGAAAACTATATCCGCTCATAGGAATAGGCTTGGCCGCCCTCATGATTTCCTGCTCCAGCAACCGCTTCACCACTTCTTCAGGACTCGACCGTAGAGACTTCCGGCAAAAGGTGGAAGGCAAAAAGACAAACCTTTACAAAATAGCCAACAAGAACGGCATGGAAGCCTGCATAACCAATTATGGAGCACGTATAGTTTCACTGATGGTCCCCGATAAAAACGGCAGGCTACAGGATGTCGTCTGCGGTTTCCCCACCATTGGAGAATACACCAGCCAGTCGCAGAATTACGGGGCTATCGTAGGCCGGTATATCGGACGGATCCTGGGTGCCCGTTACACCCTTGACGGAACAGAATATCAACTCCAGGCCAATCACAGTCTGGGACATACAGCTCACGGAGGAAACCCCAACTTCGGAGCCCGTATGTGGAAAGTGAAACATACCACACCATCCTCCATTACCCTGAACTATGTTTCCCCCGACGGTGAAAACGGATTCCCGGGAAACCTTGATATCACACTTACCTACACCATTACAGACGACAATGCACTCGACCTGCAGTTTGAAGCGGTAACCGACAAGCCAACGGTTCTGAACCTCTGTAACCATTCCTTCTTCAACATTTCGGGCAACCTGAACAAAAGCGTTGAGGACCAGATCATGTGGGTAGACGGCGATTACTTCACACCATACGATAAGAACAAATGTGTAACCGGAGAGATGTGGCCGGTCGAATCCACACCACTGAACTTCAAGACACCCCATTCTATAGGTGAGCATATAAACGACAACTACGGGCAACTAAAAGTCACCAACGGATATGACCATGCATGGGTACTCAACCACCCGGGCGATGACAGTAAACCCGCCATGTGGGTATACGACAAAGAAAGCGGACGCAAAATGGAGGTATACACCACAGAACCTGGTATCCATATCTACACCGGAAACGGACTGAAGGGTAAAGTAAAAGGAAAGGACGGAATCTATTATCCGTTCCGTGCCGCCGTATGCTTCGAGACCTGCCATTTCCAGGACAGCCCGAACAATCCACAGTTCCCGTCCACAGCTCTCCGTCCGGGTGAAACCTTCAAGAGCCACACCATGTTCAAGTTCATTATCGAAAAAACAATATAACCATGCAAGAAAAGAACAACCACATACAGATAACCGTAGCCGACATTACCAGGTTGCAGGTAGATGCCATCGTAAACGCAGCAAATAATACACTGCTCGGAGGTGGAGGTGTAGACGGAGCGATACACAGGGCTGCAGGCAGGGAACTGCTTGAAGAATGTAGAAAACTCGGCGGATGCAAGACGGGAGAAAGTAAAATTACCGAAGCCTACAGATTACCTTGCAAAAAGGTGATCCATACCGTCGGACCGGTATGGCATGGAGGGAAATACAATGAACCGGAACTGTTGGCCTCCTGCTACGATACCGCTATGAAATTAGCGGAGTCTTACAACCTGAAGAGCATTGCTTTTCCGTGTATCAGCACGGGAGTTTACAATTATCCCAAGAAAGAAGCTGCCCGTATTGCTTTGGACACGATATCCAGACATCTGGACAGCGGAGATTATAAAGGTGACGTCATCCTCTGCTGTTTTTCCGAAGCAGATGCAGAAATCTACAGGAAGCTTCTTGCTTCACGGCAGTAGGAAGCAAAGTAAGTGAAACCTGACAGAGTAATATACATGAAGCCGCTACAACGGCAAACGTATCACTCTGTCAGGAAAAACTGTCATTTTGTATGATATTGGAAAGTGTCCTGGAACCAGCTGACAACTTTCTCAATTACCGGCTGCTGGAACCAGTACAAGTCACCATGTCCGGCACCTTCCACAACTATATACGTTGCATCATTCCCCTTTTCAGTCAGCGCCTTGAACAATTGTTCACTCTGTACCGGCGATACAAGTTTATCGTTATCACCGTGCATGATCAGAAACGGAGGCATATGTTCCTTCACATGACTAAGCGGACTGGCCGACAAAGCCTTTTCCGGATCCGACAGGATGCTAGCACCAGGAAAATCGGCGAAAGCCGCACCGTGTACCAGCAACGCTTCCGTAACGGCAGGCGAAGCATGTACCTGTTGTATACGTTCGGAATACCCTTCGCCTATATTCAACAAGTTACTGATACCGTATATCGTAACGGCAGCCTGCACGTCAGACGACTGGTCCAGGTAGTCTCCCTTGTCAAATTCTTTTTCACCATTGGTCGTTCCTACCATCTGTGACAGATAACCGCCAGCCGAATCCCCAATCACTCCGATACGACCGGGATCAATTCCTAATTGGGATGCATGTGCCCTCAGGTAACGCACAGCCGCTTTACCGTCTACAACCAGTGCCGGAAACTTGTCGGGAACCGTCCTATATTCCGCCGCTGCCACTACAAAACCCGCTTTTGCCAGTGCCATACGCATCTCGATGAATTTTTCATAATCGGCAGAAGTAAAACCTCCTCCAGGAAAATATACAATAGCCGGCTTCGGAGTCTTGGTACGTGGAACCAGAAGAGTCATCTTCAAAGGCCGGTTACTTCGGGTTGAAAGAATTTGCGAATAGATTACTCCACTTATCACATCAATCTGTCCTTCCGAAATTTCCACTTTCATACTCTCCTGCCTGTTTTCACCAGACTTTTCTGACGCTGCCGACAGTCCGAAGGCGTTTCCAGCCAACAGGACAGCCATAATCCAAATACTTTTCCTCATAATTCTAATAGGTTTATATTTTTTCCAAAAACAAATATCTTCCATCATCACAACTTGAAGATCTGTTCCATCAATTTCCATTTTTCATGAGACGCCTGTCCCGGCAAAGCCTTCTGGTATTTTGCCATATGGGCTTCCCATTCCGCCTGCCGGGGCAATGTAGCCAACCGCCCGTTATCTTTCTCCCAGTCAAAGTCATCTACCGTATCGGCTATCATGAACAGATGTGTTCCATAGATATAAATCTGCATATCCAGAATACCTACCTCACGGATACCGGCCTTGACTTCTTCCCATACGTGTTTATGTTCCTCTACATAAGCAGCTATCAGTTCCGGATCATCATATAGTTCCAGCGTCTGACAATATCTTTTCATAATCCTCTAAATTTTAAAGTTATCAATACAATGGCTAAAACCTGTCTACATCCTCTTCATTATAACTTCATATAAGGGCGGTAAAGAATTCCCAGATGAAATATCCGCATACGGCCAGTTTAATGAAAATTCCGAACAGAAATCCGAGCAACGATCCCAGTCCCGATTTCAAGGCGTATTTCAAATCCTTGTCACCTAAAAGTTCTCCGATTACAGCACCTAGGAACGGTCCTATAATAATCCCCCACGGGGAAAAGAACAGACCGATAACCGTCCCTACCAGACATCCCCAGCTTCCCCATCTGGAACCTCCGGCATACCGGCTTCCTATAAGAGGGATAAAGTAATCAAGCACTTGGACTACAATGACAATCGCCAGCCAGATCAGAAGTTGTGCTGTAGAGAATTGCACACGTTCAGTAAAATGTAGCAGAAGCATGGCCGCATAAGCGACAGGTGGTCCAGGCAGCATGGGGAGTACGCATCCCAACAAACCTACCACCAGGCAAATAATACCTAAAATAATCAGAATGATTTCCATATATAAACCATTAATTCCATCCCGGACACCCATTGCATACTTGTCTTCCTTATTATAATCCGACACCGCAACACCAAAGCCGATGGAAAAAACCGCTATAAAGATACTATCTTTTTATAGAATAATGAAAAAGTCGACAAATTAGCCGCATTGGTCGATATTCTTTTCATTTTTCAATTACACCGGTTAGCTTTATGGCATAATCAACCAATTAACTCAGATTTATATGAAACATGTAATGAGAAATGCATTCCTATGCCTGGGAATTTGTCTGACATTATCGGCCACTGCCAATGCGTACAATGCAACACAGCAGCAAGAAAAACGTGTGGCAAGACATGAGCTGCCCAATCCGGAAAAGGATGCGGAACGTATCGCCACAGAAATGAAGAAGACACTTGATCTTTCGGATAAACAATACAAGAAAGTATACAAGTTTTATCTGAAACAACAGAAGGAAATTGTAGAGGAAATGTCTTCACGCAACAATCCGAAGAATGGGAATAGACCTCCGATGCCGCCTCAAGACGGGAACAGACCCCCACGTGGTGGAAGACCGGACATGGAGGCTGGAGACGGTAGACCTGGTGGCCCCAAAATGAAAGATGGAGAAAAATCTCCGATGCAGGAAAGGATTGAGAAAGAACAGAAACAGATGAAAAAGATCCTTTCTGATGAACAATATGAAAAATGGCTGAAAATGAAACCTAGCCGTAAATAATCAAAAAGAGGGTGTTGATGCACCCTCTTTTCTTCTTAAAACCATACACAAGTCCTGCCCCAAAAATAGGAATCGTATCAAGATCCAGCTATTTAATTTTTCCTGACAAAACCATTCTGTTTCAATATGTGGGGGAAGAAATAGACGAACAGCAATGTACAGCATATAGCAGCTGTGGCATCGGATATAGCCTCAGCAGCAAATATACCTTCCACGCCCATAAAGCGCGGTAAAATCAGAGCAAGCGGAACAAGCAGAATCACTTTGCGCAGCAATGCAATGAATATGGATATTTTGGCCTGCCCCAATGCCACGAACATATTCTGACATGCTCTCTGCAGTCCGAAGATTGTCATTCCTGCCAGAAAGAGTGGCATCATTTCATCAACGGTATCAGTCAGATGTCTGTCGCTGGTGAATGCAGAAGCTATTATATCAGGAAACAGTATCATGAAGAGCATAAGCAGCATGTTGAACGAAAACATGAATATGACCACGATGCGGAAACACTCCTTCACACGGGCATTGTCACGGTGCCCGTAATTGTAACTCACTATCGGTATGAAACCCTGCGCAAAACCCGTAAGCGGTACACTGGCGAACTGCATGGCGCTCTGCATGATGGCAAGTGCACTGACGTATATGTCACCGAAATGTTTCAAACTGCCGTTGAGAACGAATCCTACCAGACTCTCCGTACTCGCCATAATAAACGGCGATATTCCAAGTGCCACTATTGCGGATACGATATTGCGGTGCAGTTTCAGATAACGTTTTTCCAACCGCAATGAGGCTTTGTCCGAAATCAGGAAATGTACTATCCATATGGCACTGCAGGCCTGTGATAATACTGTGGCTACCGCTGCACCTTTGACTCCCATATCGAAAACAAAAATGAAAAGCGGGTCCAGGACTATATTGAGCAAGGCTCCTATCACTACAGACCACATGGCTATGGCAGGACGCCCCTGTGCATTGATAAATGTATTCAGCCCTGTCGATATCTCGACGAACAGTGTACCAAGCAGATATACAGACAGATAGTCAACTGCGTATTGCAGGGTATTCTCTGATGCACCGATAAGAAGCAGTATAGGTTCCATAAACAGATATGCCACAGCAGAAGTAAAGAGCGTAAAGAATATCAACAGAATGAAACCGTTACCAAGAATCTTACCTGCACGTTCGCGGTCGCTTTGTCCGAGTGCCGTGGCTGCAAGCGGTGCACCTCCTGCCCCTACTATTGACGAAAATGCAGATATCAATATCACTATCGAAGTCGTGACACCTACTCCGGCCAATGCATCCGTGCCTATTCCGGGGATATGTCCGATGTAGATACGGTCAACAATATTGTATAGCAGATTGACAAACTGTGCGGCAACAGCAGGCAACGCCATTTTGAAGACAAGAGGCAGCATCCTGTCCGTACTTAATCTCTCTTCGTAGCGATTGTTCATTTCACCATGGATTTATGAAAGTCAGCTAAACAGAAAAGTCCCGTAAAACATTAATTTTACGGGACTTTTCTGTTTCTTTTCTTCTAAATTATTAAATTGTTGCGGAAGCTGGGGGATTCGAACCCCCGGTACGGTAACCCGTACGGCAGTTTAGCAAACTGCTGGTTTCAGCCACTCACCCAAACTTCCGGAAGTAGCGCATACGGGAATCGAACCCGTGTTTCAGCCGTGAGAGGGCCGCGTCCTAGGCCACTAGACGAAAGCGCCATATTCCTGTTCTCCATGGAAACATGCGGAAGCTGGGGGATTCGAACCCCCGGTACGGTAACCCGTACGGCAGTTTAGCAAACTGCTGGTTTCAGCCACTCACCCAAACTTCCAAAATACCTGTTTCAGGAGACGTTTTCTCTCAAACGCGGTGCAAATATAGAGGGAGTTTTTGACTTGTGCAAACTTTTACAATACTTTTTTCACCACGCTACAGCATGCTTGGAAATAGTATTCTGATATTAAACTTATTAAGACAAATATTTTTAGGCTATCGGCAGATCAAGAAATCATGCCGGAAAAATCTAATACAGGCCTACGTCTATTGTAATCATTACAATTTAACAATATTATTAATAATAACCCTTGTATAGAATTCCAGCATTCCGTATCTTTGCGCACGGTTTAAAACTAAACTATCAATTCACACTAATTTTTTATTTTATTATGGCAATGAATTTCAAAGAAGGTCGTTGGAACCATGAAATCAACGTTACCGATTTCGTAAAACTGAACATTTCTCCCTATGAAGGCGATGCATCTTTTCTGGTAGGACCTACCGAACGTACAAAAGCTATCTGGAACAAATGTCTGGAAGCCTTGGCAGAAGAACGCGCAAATAACGGTGTACGCTCACTGGATCCTTCTACAGTATCTACCATCACTTCTTTTGCTCCCGGATATATAGACAAGGAAAACGAAGTCATTGTCGGTTTACAGACCGATGAGCTCCTTCGCCGTGCCATCAAACCTTTCGGAGGCATCAAGGTGGTAGAAAAAGCATGCCGTGAAAACGGAGTTGAAGTCGACCCGAAAGTCAAAGACATATTCACCCATTACCGGAAAACTCATAATGACGGCGTATTCGACGCATACACCGAAGAAATCAGATCATACCGTTCTTTGGGATTCCTTACCGGACTGCCAGACAATTATGCACGCGGCCGTATCATAGGCGACTACCGTCGTTTGGCGCTTTATGGTATTGACCGTCTGATTGAAGCAAAACAGAATGACCTGCGTCACCTCACAGGCCCGATGACGGACGCCCGTATCCGCTTGCGTGAAGAGGTGGCCGAACAGATTAAGGCTCTGAAAGAAATCAAGATCATGGGTGAACAGTACGGATTGGACCTGAGTCATCCGGCTACCAGTGCACAGGAAGCGGTACAATGGGTATACATGGCTTACCTGGCTGCCGTCAAGGAACAGGACGGTGCAGCCATGTCATTAGGTAACGTATCTTCGTTCCTCGACATCTACATTGAATACGATATGGCCCACAACGGTCTGGATGAAGCACACGCACAGGAACTTATTGACCAGTTCGTAATCAAGCTGCGTATGGTCCGTCATCTGCGTATGCAGGCCTATACAGATATCTTTGCAGGCGACCCTACATGGGTGACCGAATCTATCGGCGGACGCTTCAATGACGGACGTACCAAAGTGACCAAGACATCATTCCGTTTCCTGCAGACACTGTACAACCTGGGTCCTTCACCCGAGCCGAACCTTACCGTATTGTGGAGCCCTCAGCTGCCTGAAGGCTTCAAGAACTTCTGCGCACAGGTTTCTATCGATACATCTTCCATCCAGTATGAAAATGACGACCTGATGCGTGAAGTCCGCAACTCAGACGATTACGGAATAGCCTGCTGTGTATCCTATCAGGACATAGGCCGCCATATCCAGTTCTTCGGGGCCCGCTGTAACCTTGCCAAAGCGTTGCTTCTGGCCATCAACGGCGGACGCTGTGAAAATACAGGAACCGTTATGGTAAAGGATATCCCGGTATTGAACAGTGACGTGCTGAATTTCGAGGAAGTACTGGCCAATTATAAGAAAGTGCTGAAGGAAATGGCCCGTGTATACAATGAAGCGATGAACATCATCCACTACATGCACGACAAGTATTACTACGAAAAGGCCCAGATGGCTTTCGTCGACACAGATCCGGCCATTAACCTGGCCTATGGTGTAGCAGGTATGTCGATTGCCGTCGATTCTCTTTCCGCCATCAAATATGCCAAGGTAACAGCCAGACGTAACGACATCGGACTGACCGAAGGCTTTGACATTGAAGGAGAATATCCTTGCTTCGGAAATGATGATGACCGTGTAGACCATCTGGCAGTAGACCTGATCTACTATTTCGACGAAGAGTTGAAGAAACTGCCAGTCTACAAGAACGCAAAACCGACACTTTCCATCCTGACCATCACTTCGAACGTGATGTACGGAAAAAAGACCGGCGCCACTCCCGACGGACGTGCCAAAGGTGTTCCTTTCGCTCCCGGAGCAAACCCGATGCACGGACGTGACAAGAACGGAGCCATTGCATCATTGAGTTCCGTAGCCAAACTGCGCTACCGCGATTCACAAGATGGTATCAGCAATACATTCTCCATCGTTCCGAAATCCTTGGGTGTAGATATGGAAAACCGTATCGAGAACCTGGTTACCATGATGGACGGATATTTCGTGAAAGGTGCACATCACCTCAACGTCAACGTACTGAACCGTGAAATGCTGGAAGACGCAATGGAACATCCGGAAAAATATCCGCAGCTCACCATCCGTGTTTCAGGATATGCCGTGAATTTCATCAAGCTGAGCCGTGAACACCAGCTTGAAGTCATTTCACGCAGCTTCCACGAGCGCATGTAATTTTCAAATATATTCTTTCATCCTATTTTGTCATCCGGAGGCCTGTTCCAGTATCCTCCGGATGGCATTTATATTTTACATTCACTTCTACAACAATGATAAGAGTCCATTCATATGAATCTTTAGGAACATACGACGGACCAGGTATCCGTCTGGTGGTGTTCCTTCAGGGATGTAATTTCCGTTGCCTGTACTGCGCCAATCCGGATACCATCGATGCCAAGGGAGAAAGCAAGGAAACCGCACCGGAAGAGATCCTCCGGATGGCAGTAAGCCAAAAACCTTTCTTCGGAAAAAAGGGAGGGATTACCTTCAGCGGCGGTGAACCTACATTCCAGGCCAGAAACCTGATTCCACTCTTCAGGCAGCTCAAAGAAGCGGGAATACATATCTGTGTAGACTCGAACGGGGGCATCTGGAACAAGGACGTGGAAGAATTGTTCTCACTGACAGACCTGGTACTGCTCGACATCAAGGAATTCAACGATGAACGCCATAAAGTGTTGACTATGCGCAGCAACGGACAGACACTGAAAACAGCCGCATGGCTGGAAGAACATGGCAAACCGTTCTGGCTCCGCTATGTTCTGGTACAAGGATACAGTTTCTTCAAAGAGGACATCGAAGCGCTCGGCACACATTTCAAGGATTATAAGATGATAGAACGCGTAGAAATTCTTCCTTACCACACATTGGGCGTACATAAATACGAAGCGATGAATATGGAATATAAGCTGAAGGACGTGAAACTGAACACTCCCGAACAGCTGGAGGAAGCAAAAGAAATATTCTCCAGATTCTTCAGGAACGTTTATGTGAACTGATAAATTCCATACAGCTTAGTAACTAAAAATGAAATGATAGCCGGCATATACGACAGCATAGCTCTAATACCGGTCAGATTAGAATTGAGTACAAGGCAAAAAACAATAAATTTGCATTATCTATTTAAATTGAGAAGATTATGAAAAAAGTTATTTTCAGTTGTTTGCTGCTGTTAGTCGCAATGGGTAGCAGCAAACTGCATGCACAGGAAGAACACAATTACGGGTATTTCAACTCGGTAGCCGTAGGTGTAAACGTAGGTACCACCGGTATCGGTTTCGATGTAGCGACTCCCATAGGCAATTATCTGGCATTGAGAGCCGGGGTTGACTTCATGCCGAATTTCTCCATGAATACCAATGTAGACGTCAGCGCCGAATCAAACGGAGAACCCTATAATGGAAACGTAAACGTAGAAGGTACACTGAAAAGAACATCCGGCAATGTCTTGCTGAACGTCTATCCGTTCAAATCAGCCGGCTTCTTCGTTGCAGCAGGTGCCTATTTCGGCGGTGACAAGCTGGTGCAGATTACCGGCCACAGTGACGAACTGCAGGAACTTATAGCACAGGGAGGTGAATATGGCATCGAAATAGGCGACTATACGATTCCTGTCGACAAGAACGGTAACATCTCCGGAGGCTTGAAAGTAGCGGCTTTCCGTCCGTATCTGGGTCTGGGATTCGGCCGTATAGTACCGAAAAAAAGAGTGAACTTCATGTTCGAACTGGGTGTACAGTTTCACAAGACTCCTAAAGTATATTCCGACAACGGTGATCTGGGCAACCTGATGGAAGAAGCCGACAATGATTTTTCCGATATCATCGACAAGCTGACCCTCTATCCGGTACTGAAGTTCCGTCTAAGCGGCCGTATCATCTGATACAGTAACTATGTAAAAAGCATAAAAAGACCGGTACCGGCGGGGAAAAAATCCCAACCGGTACCGGTCTTTATTTTGATTTGTATATTCTTATAACACGATAACCGTCACATCGCACGCACCGTGAGCCCCCATAACTAAGGCCTGCTCGATATCGGCAGTCTTGGAAGGTCCGGAAATGAATACGCCATAACCGAAATCGCCCGTATCTATCTTCTTGTATGCCTCGTGCATATTATTCACCAGATTGTTCCGGTCAAGCAGAATAACCAGAGCTTCCGATATGAAATAGACGGCACGCTGTTCCACATCCTGCTGTATCCATACGGCTCCGTTTTCACAGACCCCTACCCTGCCATGCAGTATGGCCAGGTCGGTACCATCCAAGTCACCCGGTTTTTCCACATCATCCGGATGGAAGGTCGCACAAGTTATCTCATACTTCTTCCCGCCGCAAGTCATCGAATCTATACAGGTAGCTATACGTCTGGCATCAGGATACTGTTTGCGGATCACATCATTCACGTCTTCTCCGTCTTTGAGGACAATAGCGCGTCCGCCCATCATCTCCATAATTTTCCCGAACTGTTCCAGCTTGTCACTATAGGTCAGAGCCTCCTGTTCGAGCGACGTATAATCCGGCTTTTCATATCTTACCCCTGTATTCCGGCGGATACTTTGTAATATATCTTCTCTGCTGCTCATAATCATTACTTCATAATTACTTCACTTTGTTTTTCTTCCACATATCATTAAAGCTTTCCTTCGCGAACTGCGGCATATCATGCTCCTTACCCCATTCATTCAGTCCGTTATACACCATAAAGTGAGGCAGGTTATTGGCTATAGGCGCACACTCCAATGCGAAATTGAACAGCCCCGGATGTTCCATCAGGAACTTCATGCCGCCCGACATGTGTTTCTTGCTCGGACTGGCTACTCCATAATCTTTCAGGCGCTGGCGCCAACGGTAAATCTGGTCGGCCAGATCCACTTTGGCCGGACACACGTTCTGGCATGAATGACAGAGTGAACAGGCCGATACATTGTCATAATAATGCAACGGAGCCTTCAGCATACCCAAGTTGATTCCGATAGGTCCCGGTATAAAATAGGTATATGAATAGCCTCCGCTCCGACGGTACACAGGGCAGGTATTCATGCAGGCACCGCAACGCAGGCAGTTCAACGTCTTGATATGCTCGGCATCGGCCAGAATCTTGCTACGTCCGTTGTCTACGATAATGATATGGAGTTCACCTCCGTGACGGGGCTTACGGTAATGCGACGTATAGGTCGTGATAGGCTGTCCTGTACCTGAACGTGCCAACAAACGGGTAAATACCCCCAGTGCGTCACGGTCGGGCACAATTTTCTCCATACCGAAAGCCGTAATCTGGAGTTTTGGCTGCGATGTACCCATATCGGCATTTCCTTCGTTGGTACATACTACACATTCGCCGGTAGAGGCTACGGCAAAGTTTGCACCCGTCATGGCAGCTTCGGCCTGTATGAACTTGTTACGCAGATTCTTACGGGCTGCGTGCGTCAGATAAGTCTGGTCATTGTTACCCGGCTCGGTACCCATTTCCTTCACGAACAGCTCTCCTATCTGTTCCTTCTTGATGTGGATGGCAGGCATGACGATATGGCTCGGATGCAGATGCATCAGCTGCAGGATACGTTCACCCAAATCACTTTCCACTACCTCTATCCCTTTCTCTTCCAGGTATTCATTCAGTCCACATTCTTCGGCAAGCATGGATTTGCTTTTGATGAAATGCTTCACCCGGTGATTCTGAAGGATATTATGTACAATAGAACAATACTCGGCAGCGTCTTTCGCCCAATACACATGAGCCCCGTTGGCTACTGCATTTTTCTCAAACTCCTGCAGCAACTGGTCCAGATGGCTGTTGCTGTACATCTTGATGGCACAAGCCATATCACGGAGTTTTTCCCATTCGGGAACTTCTTTACTCATCTTGTCACGCTTGGCACGTACCATCCACAGTGTCTGGTCGTGCCAGGCTGCCTGTTCCTTATTCTCCAGAAACTTTCCGGCAGCTATGGAATGTTTTGTACTCATAAGCCTGCAGCTAGAATTTCAACGATATGAATAGTTTTTATTGGAAGTTTTTCGCGTGCGATGATACCGCTCTGATGCATCAGGCAGGAACTGTCGGCTCCTACAATATATTCGGCACCGGTATCCATGTGACGCTTTACCTTATCACGCCCCATCTGTCCGGAAACATCATGTTCTTCTACGGCGAACATACCTCCGAACCCGCAACATTCGTCCGGGCGTTCGGGCTCAACTACCTCAATATCCTTTACCAGAGAAAGCAGGTCACGCAGTTTGTTATAATAAGGAATATTCAGTTCGCTCGGAGCGGAAAGATGCATCAGCCGGACTCCGTGACAACTGTTCTGGATACTTACCTTATGAGGGAAAGAAGCCTGCAAGGAAGTAGGCTTGACTACATCATGGATAAATTCACAGATGTCATAAATTTTCCCTTCACTGGCACAGCGGTGCTTCTCTTCTTTCAGCAGATTGCCGTAATTGTCACGTACAAAAACAACACAACTGGCCGAAGGGCCTACTATATAATCATATTTCTCAAAAAGACGGTCAAAGCGTTTCGCCAATTCCTTTGACTCATTTTCAAACCCTGCATTCGCCATCGGCTGGCCACAACAAGTCTGGTCTACCGGATAATCAACATCCACTCCCAAGCTCTTGAGGAGTTTATAAGAAGCTACTCCCACCTGAGGATATACAGCGTTGATATAACAGGGAATAAACAATCCTACCTTCATGTTTGTCCTTTATTTAGTCTTAATGGCGGCAAAAGTAGAATTAATTGGTGAATAAAAGAAAAAAAGCTCCAAAAATAGTATTTTTTAATACAAACTTCCCGCATACCACTACCTCTATAAAGCGCGTACACCCCGCGAATCTCTTCGAAGGGTGCGCCAACTAATAACTAACTTTTGTGGTTTACGTAATTTCATATGACTAACACTGCAAAGATACGGGTTCCAGTCTGCACCCGCAATACCTAAATGTCGGTATTTTAGATATATTCTAAATAGCAAGGTTTATGTTACAGTTACAGTTTCATCTTCACTTCTCCTAGTTCAACCAACTTGTTGACTATCGCATAGATAGTAAGTCCGGCCGCCGAGTGTATCTGCAGCTTGCGCGTAATGTTACGCCGGTGCGTAATGACTGTATGCACGGAAATGAAGAGTTTCTCTGCTATTTCCTTGTTGGTCATCCCCCGTACCACACAGCCGATAATTTCCTTTTCACGCTGGCTGAGAGCATCAAGCTCGCTGTCTTCCTCTTCACCGAGATTCATCAGTTGTGAAAGTTTCTTTTCCAACGACTCCACATCATCAAAAAGATTCACACTTTCATCATAGCCTTTCAGTTGACTGGAGTCCACAAAACTGCATATCAGCGAAACAATCTTCATCTCTTCATGCGGATACTGAGCCTTGAAAGCGTCCACGTCAAACCATCCTTCAAACTGAGGATTGACAATCAGCACATCGGGTACATGCGACTCCACGCAGTGCTGGAGCCCCTCCTTTGAAGTGACTTCCACGGTCTGAATATTCAGGTCGGGCATACGTTTCAGCACCGTCACCAATCCGCTCCTCACTATCGTAGAGGTCTCGGCGACAGCTATCAATATAACATTCTGCTGTTTCATCTTACTTTATGCCTTTTTCCAGTTCCATTATGGCAGGTACAAACAGGTAATCTTCTACCCGGTTATGCGAAGCCAGGTCCTCCTCACAGCTGAATATATCGAACAATGTCGCGTTCAGCAGCTGGTTGTCGCCGTTGGCCGGATAATATTTGATAATGATATTCTTCAGTTCGGTAAGCTTGGCGTTCACCTTATCGTGATGACGTGCAAACACACCGATATTATACTCACCCGATTTCTTCCCTTCAAGCAGATCGGCCACATAGGTAAAGACCTTTTCATTCTCATACTCCATATGCTTGCGCACTTCGGCCACATAATCGTCATAGAACTGGAGAATCAGAAACGCCACCTCGTTACGGGTAGAGCAGTCTATCGCTTCTATCAGCTTCTTCCGTATGGCAGGCAACTGAAAATCAAGGAAATAGGAATGGGCCTGCTGCAAATAGCTCATCAGGGCCGGAACCGACAGTGCGGTCACATGATCCTGTATACGGTTACTGTCTTCCGTCAGGAAATTCACCACGGCAAGGAAAGTGGTACAGTCCACACCGTTCATCTCACACACTTCACGGACCGACTTGTCGCCGAATCCCAAAGGAACTCCGAAACGGCTCAACACCTGCAGCAGCGCATAGTTCTCACAGATAAGGTCGCTCATCTTGTCGGTAGGCTTATATGTCTTGGTCCCACACATAGCTATAATCGTACTCATAATTGTTTTCAGCGGCAAATTAACTTGTTTTACAGAAAGCACACAATACCTATTTATAGGTATATTCAGAACTGCTCCCTTATATAACAAAGATAGTGGAAAGAAGTTTTCCCTCCAACTTTTTTAATCTCCCGTCCCGGAAAATATGACACAGAATCATTACATTTGTCTGCAGAATATAAACAAAAAGAGTATAGATAACAAGGAACTAAAATCAAGAAAGTATGCATAACTTTATTTTCCATAACCCCACCAGACTGATTATGGGGAAAGGCATGATTTCCGAACTGGAAAAAGAAATACCGGCCGACAAAAAGATAATGATCACCTTCGGTGGAGGAAGCGTAAAGAAAAACGGTGTCTATGAACAGGTAAAGAAAGCCCTGGCCAATCATGACACTATCGAGTTTTGGGGAATAGAGCCGAATCCGGCCATCGAAACCCTGCGCAAGGCCATTGAACTCGGCAAGAAGGAAAAGGTAGACTTCCTGCTGGCTGTGGGAGGAGGTTCCGTCATTGACGGCACAAAACTGATTTCGGCCGGTCTGCTGTATGAAGGCGATGCCTGGGATCTGGTTGTAAAAGGTTCATCCGGAAAGACCGTACCGATGGCCACCGTACTCACCCTGCCTGCAACCGGCTCGGAAATGAACAACGGAGCTGTGATCTCACGCCGTGAAACCAAGGAAAAACTGAGCTTCTTCGCCGATTTCCCTTTATTCTCCATACTTGATCCCGAAGTAACCTTCTCACTTCCACCCCATCAGATAGCGTGCGGACTGGCCGACACCTTCGTCCATGTACTGGAACAATACCTGACGAAAACCGGCGAATCACGGGTCATGGACCGCTGGGCCGAAGGACTGCTGCACACCATCGTCGAAATAGCCCCCCTCATCAAGGAAAACCATACCGATTACCAGCTGATGGCAGACTTCATGATGTCGGCCACTATGGCACTGAACGGATTTATCGCCATGGGAGTAACAGAAGACTGGTCTACCCACATGATCGGCCATGAACTCACAGCCCTCTGCGGACTGACACATGGACACACCCTGGCCATTGTCATGCCCGGTACCATGTATGTATTGCGCCAACAAAAAAAGGCCAAACTGCTGCAGTTTGGCGAACGGATTTTCGGCGTGGTATCGGGCACGGACGAAATGCGTATAGACGAAACCATCCGCAAGACCGAAGCATTTTTCCGCTCCCTGGGCCTTACCACCCGGTTGAGCGAAGAAAACATCGGCATAGAGGTTATCGACGAAATCGAACGCAGGTTCAATGAACGTAACGTACACTACGGCGAAGACGGACTGGTTACAGGAAGTGTAGCCCGCGAAATCCTGTTGCATGTAATGTAATACTGCCATACTCACCGTGCACATCTGGGAATTTCATTAAATGATACATCTTTTTTATTTTGTTATTGCGAATTATTTGCATTTACAAATTATTTGCAATATCTTTACGATGCAAACAAAAGAATGATGGAAACTACAGACAATATCAAAAATGCCGGATTAAAAATCACGCCTCAACGCAAGGCCGTGTATGAAGCAATGATGGAACTGCGCCATGCAACAGTGGAAGACATAATAAATCACGTGCAATCCAAAGACGGCGGAATCACAGTATCCACCATTTACCGGATACTCGACTCATTCTGTAAGGCCAACCTGTTGTCGCTCGTTTTTCATCCGGACACCGAGAAATGTTATTATGACATAACGGTGGCAGAACACCACCATGTGTTCGAAGGAAAACAGATTTCAGACTATATGGATTCAGGCCTTACCGAATTGATAAGGAAATACTTGAAGGAACATGATTTTGCATCGGTAGACATAGACAAGGTACAGGTGCAGATAACAATAAACAACCCAATGTCAAACTCTAAAAAGTAAGAAGAATGAGAAGTATCACAACTTTCGATTTGCAGTACGCACATCGGTTTTATGGTTTCCAGGGCGAAGCACAGTATCTTCACGGCCATACAGGCACACTGACCATAGAGGTGGAAGATACCATTGAAAAAGGTGTAAACATGGTTTACCCGTGTAATGAAATCCAGAAAGTGGCATGGGATGTGCTGAAGAACTTCGATCATGCCCTTGTTCTCCGTGAAGACGACCCTCTGCTGCCTGCCATACTCGACGTATATGAGAAGCAAGGCATCAAGAACGGACATCCCCAGAACAAGATGAAAGGAGAAGCCTTCAAGACAGAGCTGGCTACCGCCTACCCCGATGCCCGCCTGGTGGTTACAAAAGAAACCATGACGGTAGAAGGCATGATCAAGATTGTTTACGAGTTGCTGAAAGACAAGCTGAACATTGCCAAAATTACCTTTACCAGCGGTGTAAATGCCGGCTCGGCCGAATTTGTCACCAAAAACAACATCGACCGCTGCCCTCTGTGCGGCGTGGCGCTGAACGAGGAAGGGGTATGCCCGAAATGCGGCTATCGTAAAAAATGACCGGCACATAAACTGTCATTTAAAACGAGCTGAATAATCTGATAAACTGCTGGGGTGGAAAGAACAGATCTTTTCCACCCTAATTATTTTTGACAGGCATCAATCATTACTTATTATATGTATCAATACTTCGGTAAATTTTTACCGATAAATTAAAATTAAACATAGAATCGGCATAATCCGGTTCAAAATTATATTCAAGAGATCATTGAAATACTGTCAAGAATAAATCGTCAAGGAGTAAGAAAAGGGATGAAAAAGATATGCTAAACAGCTGAAAATTAACAGAAAAGTATTGCATAATTCACTGATTTTTAGTAAATTAGAAGTACTTCACCACTTTTAATTATGACTAAAGAATCACTCCTTATGCAATACCAATCCGAGTGCAGAAACGCTCTCGAATCAGCTGTAAATATAAGCAAATCTTTTCAGAAAGTATTCATGGATGCAATGAAATTATTCATGGCTATACCTGACCGCATCAATTTCCTGCAAATGGGACGGTATGGATGTTTCTCGGAACAGACATACCGCAACAATTTTGAGAACGACGGCTTTGACTGGTTTTCCTTCAATGAAGCCATCATCAGGGAACACCTTAAAGATGGTCGCAAGGCGATAGCCGTTGATCCGTCTTTCATTCCAAAATCAGGCAGCAAAACGCCGTGGATTGGCTATTTCTGGTCCGGTTGTGCCGGTGAATACAAACGTGGACTGGAAATAACCGGTATTGGAGTTATAGACGTTGACAACCATGAATGTATGACTTTGGGCTCTGTACAGACACCTGACAACACAACGTTGGAAAGCTGCGGGAAGAATCTTGTGGACTGGTACAGTTCTTACCTTATCAGCATACAGGAACATCTGAAACGTATTTCTGGCACTGTCGTATGTGATGCGTTCTTTTCAAAGGCAACTTTCATCAAACCATTGTGTGAGAACGGATTCCATGTTATAAGCCGCTTCAGAAATGATGCCGTATTGTTTTATCCCACCTTAGAAAATAGGACAGGAAAACGCGGACATCCAAAATTGTATGACGGAAAGATTGATTTTGAAAATCTGGACATTACAAGATGTACCGAATACAAAGTAAACAAGGGTAAACTTTACGGACTGAAAGCATACTCCAAAGCACTCAAACGCTTTGTGAGCCTGGCTGTATGGTACCCCATGGATGGAAGAACGGACAAATGGCAGCTGTATTTCTCTACAAACGAAATACAGAACGCACAGGATGTCCTGGACTTTTACAGAACACGTTTCCAACTCGAATTCTGCTTTCGGGATGCCAAGCAACATGCCGGAATAACAAACTATCAGTCTACAGACTTCAGGAAACTGGCATTCCACTTTAATGCATCACTTGCAGCTATAAACCTCGCCAAGGCTGCCTGTAAGAAGATGGGAATAAAATATTCCATATCATCATGCAAGTCAGTCATACACAATGCTTACATGCTTGAACGATTTATTTGCGTGTCTGGGATTGAACCAAACACGCAATTAATTGACAAACTTTTCAAAGAACTCATTTTATTTACTGCCAGAGCCGCTTAGGCTGGGCTAATTTTTAACGAACTATTGATGTATTGCTCGGAACGAACTATATCTTTTCACATATCATCCTTGGGCTTTCCTTTTGCCCGCTCCCTGAACTGCTTGGGCGACATGCCGCAGTTCATCCTGAAAAACTTGCCAAAGGCCGACGGACTGGAAAAATGCAGGGCAAAGGCTATCTGCTCGATGGTCATATCAGAACTGGCCAGCAACCGACGGGCGTGTATCCTCAAGCGTTCACTGATATAGGAATAAACCGTCCGCCCGGTAATATCCTTTACCACCTTTTGAAGATAGCGGACAGACACCCGCAAGCTTTGGGCATAAAAGCCAATGTCGTGCCGTTCAGCATAATGAAGGCATAGCTGCTGGAGAAAGTTCTGGAACAGGACATCCTTGTGACTGGCCGTCAGCGTCATCATTTCCAGATTCTTCCGCATAGCCTCTGTAACAATCAACAGCATATACGACAACTGGGCGAGCATCATCGGCTTGGCCGACGGATGATGGGGGACAAATTCGCATATCGAGTGGAAGATGGTGGACACCTCGTTAAATTCAGTACCATCCAGTCTTATTTCAGGCACTCCGGTCGAGTTCACCACTTTGTTCTGCAAAGCGTGGAATTGTATGCTTTCCGGAATGGAGGCGAAAAATGCCCTGTCAAGAAACAAATACCGTGCATGAAATAAGGATCCGGCCCTGAAAGCGGTGACTACCATATAAGGCTTGAGCATCAGTATGGAATTTTGTTTCAGCTTGAAAGGAATATAATTAATCTCCACTTCCGCTTCACCGCTTTCCACAAGCACAAACACATAGGCTTCAAAACCTACGGTTCCGTCACCTTCAAAACTGAAACGTCGGCTTGTCGCCACTTCATTGCCCATCAAGGAGACAAGTTCTCCATTGGCAATCATTCGGGCAGGAGTAGAAAATATAGTATCGTTCGCCATTTGTCTGTAAAAGTAACCTTTTTCCTCTCATATTCCATACAGTAGTTCGCTATTTTATCTGTTTTGTACATTTTATCGATATAGTGGTGAATTGAAACTGCCGTAACTTTGCATCCGTTTTAAGAAAGGAAATTTGAAATATGAGCAATGAGTATAACAAGCTTTGGACAAGAAGCTACATATTGAACAACATGACATGTTTCATCCTCAACGTGTCATACTATATGCTGATGGTCATCATGACCGATTATGCAGTCAGCAGACTTGGGGCAACATTGAGCATGGCCGGATTCGCCACCGGTTCCTTCATTGTCGGCGCACTGTTGGCAAGAATTTTCATGGGCGGACAAATCGAGCGAATCGGATTGAAACGGTCGGCCTATTTAGGGTTGGCAATTTTTATTCTCGGCCTTATCCTTAATTTCTTCATTTCGAACATCTGGCTGCTTTCAACGGTAAGAATAATACAAGGTATCGGCTTCGGCATCGGTTCAACAACCACCGGCGCAATAATGGCACATATGGTACCGGCTGCCCGACGCGGTGAAGGAACCAGCTATTATGCGATGTTCGTCACCCTGGCCACAGCCATAGGTCCGTATGCCGGAGGTGCCTTTTATAACGGCTGCCTTTTTACCGACCTGATAATAAGTACCCTGCTGCTCGTTTTATCCCTCGTATGCATCCGCTACATCTCAGTTCCCGAACTACCCGCCGACAAGAACGACGAAACAGGCCGAAACGATTCCGAAGGCTGGCTGTCGAAATTCATAGAACCGAAAGCCGTACCTATTGCCATTATCACCCTGTTGGTCAGCCTGGGCTTTGCCGGTATTCTCGGTTTTGTTTCATCTTATGAAAAGGAAATCGGACTGACTGAATCCGGAAAATATTTCTTCATCGTCTATGCTGCGTTTACACTGATAAGCCGTCCTTTCACAGGAAGACTGTTCGACAAACGGGGAGCCAATGTGGTGATGTATCCGGCATTTGTCATTTTCGGTCTTGGGTTACTGTTGCTCAGCGTAACGTCAACCGGATGGGAACTTCTGCTTGTCGCTGCGTGTATGGGTTTGGGATTTGGAACCTACATGTCGTGCGCACAGGCTATAGCCATCATGGTTTCACCCCAAAACCGAATGGGCGTAGGCACCTCTACCTTTTTCACCTTCATGGACCTGGGTGTCGGATTCGGTCCGTCATTGATGGGACTCTTCATCCCCTCAATCGGTTTCAGTGGCCTTTATATCGCACTTGCCGTCATCCAGTTTATATGCGCAGGCCTGTACCTGATAACGACAGGACGGAAACTGAAACGTACATCACACAGTGTACCTCTTGCCACATCCAAATCTGCACAGCCTACATCCTCTGGGCTTGTAATAACCATCGCCCGGGAATATGGATGCGGCGGACGGGAAATTGGGAAACAGATTGCCGCACAGCTTGACATCCCCTGCTACGACCAGCAGATCATCGAAAAAATCGTATCCGAAAGTAACCTCAGTTCTTCGCTCGTTTCAGACGAGGAACAGCGAATCTCGCCAACGGAACTCTACCGGTTGTATGCCTGGTATGCTTATTCGCTTCCCGGCAACGCCTCTATCGCAGAACAATTGTTTGATTTGGATTGTCGGATAATTAACCGTTTTGCACAAAAAAGCTCGTGTGTCATCATCGGCCGTTTGGCCAATAGAATACTGAAAGACCGTACGAACGTTATCCGTATCTTCGTTTATGCTTCAAAGGAAAGTGAGGCAGCAAGGGTATCGGTACGCGATAAGTTAAGCATGGATGAGGCTTTGGAAAAAGTGAAACGAATCAACAATGAACGCGCTGCCCATTGTGAACATTTTACGCATACTCAATGGAAGGATGCAACGAACTACGACATCACTATTAATTCAGATCTTTACGGAATCAATAAAACCGTAAAAATCTTAATCGAGATAATACAGAAAAAAGCACTGCCGCACGGATAATTTACATCCTCAAATCCGTCAAAAATTACCTTATTTCTCAACTGTGACATCGACAATTTGTTTGATAATAGTAAGCATTCGGTAAACCACGTATTTTTGTCTCCAACTTCCATCATTAACTTTACGTCCAAAAAGCAAAGTTATGATGACACGAGAAGAAGTAGTAGAGATAATGAACTACTGCAAAGAGCACAAAGTGACTTATAAGTCAAGATTAGAGGAGCTCAATATCCCTGTATGGCGGTTTTATGACAGCAAATCCCGTTATGCCGCCGAGCAATCATC